>NC_015964.1:827500-2086875 GCF_000210895.1 Haemophilus parainfluenzae T3T1
TTGATTGATATATTGTAGAAAATGAATGAAGAGAGAAAAGTGCGTAAGCAAAATGTAAGATAGAGTATCTTTATTTGTTGTCCCCATCGTCTAGAGGCCTAGGACATCGCCCTTTCACGGCGGTAACCGGGGTTCGAATCCCCGTGGGGACGCCAAATAAAGATAACTTTATTATCTTCTGTTCTTTAACAACCAGGAAACAAGCTGAAAAACTGAAGAGACTTTCAAGTCCTTTAAGGATAAGAAAAAGTCTGAGTAAGAATAAAATCTTGATTGAACAAAAGCAATCAAGTGTTTAGTTGAAAACACAACATCAAGAATTTTTGAGGTTGTATAGTTAAGTGACTAAGCGTACAAGGTGGATGCCTTGGCAATCAGAGGCGATGAAGGACGTGCTAATCTGCGAAAAGCTTGGATGAGTCGATAAGAGGCGTTTAATCCAAGATGTCCGAATGGGGAAACCCAGTAGATGAAGAATCTACTATCACTTACTGAATCCATAGGTAAGTGAGGCAAACCGGGAGAACTGAAACATCTAAGTACCCCGAGGAAAAGAAATCAACCGAGATTTCGTTAGTAGCGGCGAGCGAACGCGAAGGAGCCTGTTAGTGATAATGACAGAGACAGAGGAACAAGCTGGGAAGCTTGGCGATACAGGGTGATAGCCCCGTACTCGAAGTCCAGGTCATGGTACTAAGCTAACGATAAGTAGGGCGGGACACGTGATATCCTGTTTGAAGATGGGGGGACCATCCTCCAAGGCTAAATACTCCTGATTGACCGATAGTGAACCAGTACTGTGAAGGAAAGGCGAAAAGAACCCCGGTGAGGGGAGTGAAATAGAACCTGAAACCTTGTACGTACAAGCAGTGGGAGCCCTTTTAAGGGTGACTGCGTACCTTTTGTATAATGGGTCAGCGACTTATATTTTGTAGCGAGGTTAACCGAATAGGGGAGCCGAAGGGAAACCGAGTCTTAACTGGGCGTCTAGTTGCAAGGTATAGACCCGAAACCCGGTGATCTAGCCATGGGCAGGTTGAAGGTTGGGTAACACTAACTGGAGGACCGAACCGACTAATGTTGAAAAATTAGCGGATGACTTGTGGCTGGGGGTGAAAGGCCAATCAAACCGGGAGATAGCTGGTTCTCCCCGAAATCTATTTAGGTAGAGCCTTGAGCGGACACCTTCGGGGGTAGAGCACTGTTTCGGCTAGGGGTCCATCCCGGATTACCAACCCGATGCAAACTACGAATACCGAAGAGTGATACTCAGGAGACACACGGCGGGTGCTAACGTCCGTCGTGGAGAGGGAAACAACCCAGACCGCCAGCTAAGGTCCCAAAGTCTATATTAAGTGGGAAACGAAGTGGGAAGGCTTAGACAGCTAGGATGTTGGCTTAGAAGCAGCCATCATTTAAAGAAAGCGTAATAGCTCACTAGTCGAGTCGGCCTGCGCGGAAGATGTAACGGGGCTCAAATATAGCACCGAAGCTGCGGCATCAGACGAAAGTCTGTTGGGTAGGGGAGCGTTCTGTAAGCGGATGAAGGTGGCTCGAGAGGGCTGCTGGACGTATCAGAAGTGCGAATGCTGACATAAGTAACGATAAAACGGGTGAAAAACCCGTTCGCCGGAAGACCAAGGGTTCCTGTCCAACGTTAATCGGGGCAGGGTGAGTCGGCCCCTAAGGCGAGGCTGAAAAGCGTAGTCGATGGGAAACGGGTTAATATTCCCGTACTTGGATAAACTGCGATGTGGGGACGGAGCAGGTTAGGTTATCGCACTGTTGGATATGTGCGTTTAAGTTTGTAGGTGTGAAGTTTAGGCAAATCCGGACTTCTTTAACACTGAGAGATGATGACGAGGCTCTACGGAGCTGAAGTAACCGATACCACACTTCCAGGAAAAGCCACTAAGCTTCAGGTTTATCTAAACCGTACTGAAAACCGACACAGGTGGTCAGGTAGAGAATACTCAGGCGCTTGAGAGAACTCGGGTGAAGGAACTAGGCAAAATAGCACCGTAACTTCGGGAGAAGGTGCGCCGGCGTAGATTGTAGTCCCTTGCGGGCGAAGGTTGAACCGGTCGAAGATACCAGCTGGCTGCAACTGTTTATTAAAAACACAGCACTCTGCAAACACGAAAGTGGACGTATAGGGTGTGATGCCTGCCCGGTGCTGGAAGGTTAATTGATGGTGTAATCGAAAGAGAAGCTCCTGATCGAAGCCCCAGTAAACGGCGGCCGTAACTATAACGGTCCTAAGGTAGCGAAATTCCTTGTCGGGTAAGTTCCGACCTGCACGAATGGCATAATGATGGCCAGGCTGTCTCCACCCGAGACTCAGTGAAATTGAAATCGCCGTGAAGATGCGGTGTACCCGCGGCTAGACGGAAAGACCCCGTGAACCTTTACTATAGCTTGACACTGAACATTGAATTTTGATGTGTAGGATAGGTGGGAGACTATGAAGATGATACGCCAGTATTGTTGGAGTCGTCCTTGAAATACCACCCTTTAACGTTTGATGTTCTAACGAAGATTACGAAACGTGGTCTCGGACAGTGTCTGGTGGGTAGTTTGACTGGGGCGGTCTCCTCCCAAAGAGTAACGGAGGAGCACGAAGGTTTGCTAATGACGGTCGGACATCGTCAGGTTAGTGCAATGGTATAAGCAAGCTTAACTGCGAGACAGACAAGTCGAGCAGGTACGAAAGTAGGTCATAGTGATCCGGTGGTTCTGAATGGAAGGGCCATCGCTCAACGGATAAAAGGTACTCCGGGGATAACAGGCTGATACCGCCCAAGAGTTCATATCGACGGCGGTGTTTGGCACCTCGATGTCGGCTCATCACATCCTGGGGCTGAAGTAGGTCCCAAGGGTATGGCTGTTCGCCATTTAAAGTGGTACGCGAGCTGGGTTTAGAACGTCGTGAGACAGTTCGGTCCCTATCTGCCGTGGGCGTTGGAGAATTGATTGGGGCTGCTCCTAGTACGAGAGGACCGGAGTGGACGCACCACTGGTGTTCCGGTTGTGTCGCCAGACGCATTGCCGGGTAGCTAAGTGCGGAAGAGATAAGTGCTGAAAGCATCTAAGCACGAAACTTGCCAAGAGATGAGTTCTCCCTGTCTTTAAGACAGTAAGGGTTGTTTAAGACTAAGACGTAGATAGGTCTGGTGTGTAAGCGGTGCGAGCCGTTGAGCTAACAGATACTAATTGCCCGAGAGGCTTAACTATACAACGCTCAAGGGTTTTGGGTGTTGAGAAGACGAAACAAACTCAGAGAAGAAAGAGAAAGTTTTGAAGTTAAATCAGCTTGTTTGGTTGTGAGCGCTAGAGATAGCGGAACAGAAAGAAATAGAGTTATTAAAGGAATAATCCTGGCGGCGATAGAGCGGTGGTCCCACCTGACCCCATACCGAACTCAGAAGTGAAACGCCGATGCGCCGATGGTAGTGTGGGGCTTCCCCATGTGAGAGTAGGACACCGCCAGGTACTGAATAGAAGAACCCCGAGCTGAATGGCTTGGGGTTTTTTGTTTTTAGATTTGATTTTAATAAAGTAAAAGTGCGGTCAAAATCAAAATAGTTTTATTAAAGATGTTTAAATCTTTTAATGAGAAAATAGAGGTGGAATGGTACAATCACCAAAATTTTTTATAGGATAAACAACACAAATGGCTCGTAAAAAGAAAACTCGTAAAATTAGCGATATTATGCCAATTCGTAAATCGGATAAGAAACCTGAAGCACCGAAGCTATCAGGTAAGAAATTAACACGTTATGAATTAGACGCTAAGGCAAGAGAAGATAAGAAAAAACGTAAACATAAAGGTTTAGCATCCGGTTCTCGTCATAGTAACGCAGAGCAAAATAAACATAATCAAGTCGTTGAACAAAAAGATCCGCGTATTGGTAGCCGTAAAAAGGTTCCACTGATTGTTGAATTTGTGAATAAGCCTGAGAAAGGGATGACAATTCCAGCAGTAAAAGAACCGAAAAAACTTGCGCCCGAAATTGAGTTAGAGCGTTTAGAAAATAATGAAATTCTAAATGAATTATTGGATGCCTTAGATGAAGGCAAAACGATTAGTAAAGCTGATCAACAATTTGTGGATGAATGCTTAGATCGTATTGCTCAATTAATGGAAGAATTAGGTATTCAAGATGAAGAGGAGACAGAGGATGATCTCTATCGAACCTTCGAGAAAATTGATATCAACCAATTCAGATAAGTGTCATGTGGCCGATTATTTTAAGTATTATTGCTTTGGGAATTATTGCTGGCGTATCATTCTATGCTTTCAAATTACTTAGGAAGTTACGCGAGCAAAACACTCTCATTAAACAGGCTAAAATAGCGCGTACAAAACGCCTAAAAGAGAGTATGGTAATTATCGCTAAAGCGATGCAAAATGGAGATTGCAACCATTCAGAAGGGGTAATTCGTTTATCAATGCTTTTACTCCCTTTTGGACAATCTTTAAAGCCATATCAAGCGATGTATGCACTTTATAATATTGTAAAAGAAATGCCTACGCATGAAGCTCGGAAAGCATTGTTAAAAAAAGAAAGAATGAAACTCGATCTTGAGCGAGAAAGTGCAGAAGTAAAATTTGAAGAAGAAATTATGTTGGAGTTACGTCAGTTTTTAAATGACGTAGAGAAATTTGGGGAAGTTTAATGTCTGAAATTATTTGGGATCTTGCGTTAATTCAAAAATATAACCAATCAGGACCTCGTTATACATCTTATCCAACTGCATTAGAATTTAATGAAAGTTATACAAACGAAGATTTTATTGCAGCGGCTAATCGTTATCCGGAAAGACCACTTTCCCTTTACGTACACATTCCGTTTTGTCACAAACTTTGCTATTTCTGTGGCTGTAATAAGGTGATTACTCGTCATCAACATAAGGCGGATATTTATCTTGATTATCTTGAAAAAGAAATCAAAGCGCGTTCAGAATTATTCAAAAATCGTGTTGCGACTCAAGTGCATTGGGGCGGCGGTACACCGACTTATTTGACAGAAGAACAATCTGCTCGTTTGATGAAGATGCTTAAAGAGCATTTTACGATTGCAGATAATGCAGAAGTCAGCATTGAGATGGACCCACGCGAGATTGAACTCGACATGCTTGATCATTTACGCAATATTGGTTTTAATCGAATTAGTATGGGCGTACAAGATTTTAATAAAGCGGTTCAAAAAGCGGTAAATCGTGAACAAGATGAAGAGTTTGTGAATGCATTGCTTGTTCGCGCTCGTGAGTTAGGTTTCCAATCGACGAACCTTGATTTAATTTATGGATTGCCACTTCAAAATGTAGAAAGTTTTATGTTCACATTACATAAAGTGATTGAATTGAATCCAGATCGTTTAAGTATCTTTAACTATGCCCATTTGCCAAGTCGATTTGCGGGGCAAGCAAAAATTAAAGAAGATCAATTACCGCCACCAGAAACCAAGTTAGAAATCTTACAGAAAACGATCGAAACCTTAGGTAATGCGGGTTATAAGTTTATCGGTATGGATCACTTTGCTAAACCCGATGATGAATTAGCGATTGCCCAAGAGAAAGGTATCTTACACCGAAATTTCCAAGGCTATACCACGCAAGAAGAATGTGATTTGCTCGGTTTAGGTGTATCCGCTATTAGTTTATTAGGTGATACATATGCTCAAAACCAAAAAGAATTAAAACATTATTATCATGATGTAGAAAATTCAGGAATTGCATTACATAAAGGTTTAGCGATGACTGAAGAAGATTGCTTACGCCGTGATGTGATTAAGCAATTGATTTGTAACTTTAAGCTTGATTTTGCATCAATTGAAAAACAATATAATATTGATTTCAAAAAGCACTTTGCTGAAGATTTACAGTTATTACAGCCATTACTTGAAGATGGATTAATTTCTGAAACGGAAACAGGCTTACAGGTTTCGCCTAAGGGTCGATTATTAATCCGTAATATTTGCTTATGCTTTGATACCTATTCAAGAGCAGCCGCAAAACGACAACAATTCTCTCGAATTATTTAGTCATACAAAAACGGTCAAGACTTATATCTTGACCGTTTTTCTTTTTATTTATTTTGCAATACTTTCTAGTGCCCATAATTCGCTGAAATTTTCTCTGCGACGAATTAAATGAGCTTTATCTCCATCCACTAACACTTCTGCCGTACGTGGACGAGAATTATAGTTTGAAGACATACTTGCACCATAAGCTCCTGCAGAGCGTTGAGCAATATAATCCCCTTCAGCAATGGCTAATTCACGCTGTTTACCTAGGAAGTCAGAGGTTTCGCATACCGGGCCAACAACATCATAAATGGCTTTTTCACGCCCTAAAGTGCGGTCAATTTCAATGATGTTCATATAGGCTTCATAGAGCGCTGGGCGAATCATATCGTTCATGCCAGTATCGGTAATCGCGAAGTTACGGCTTTCATTACTTTTTAGGTATTGAACTTTAGCTACTAAAATCCCCGCATTCGCCGCGATCGCTCGACCCGGTTCTAGAATAATTTCGAGATTTTCATAGCCTTTTAATTTATTCAGTAACGCAGCGGCATAATCACTTGGGTGTGGAGGTGTTTCATCAGTATAAGTTACGCCTAAACCACCGCCGAGATCTAAGTGTTTTAACGTGATGCCATCTTCTTGTAACTGTTCTATTAAACGAATAAGGCGATCAGTTGCATCTAAGAAGGGCTGTAATTCCGTAAGCTGAGAGCCAATATGACAATCCATACCCGTAATTCTTACATGAGGTAAGGTTGCTGCTAATTTATATACCTCACGCGCTTCATCTACGCTCACACCAAATTTATTTTCTTTTAATCCAGTGGAAATGTAAGGATGTGTATGGGCATCAACATCGGGGTTTACACGTAAAGAAATAGGCGCAATTTTCCCCATTTCGCCTGCAATTTGGTTGATGTGATGTAGTTCCGCGACAGATTCCACATTAAAACAACGAATGCCTACTTCTAACGCTCGCATAATTTCGGCACGAGATTTTGCTACACCAGAAAAGACCACTTTTGAAGCCTCTCCACCAGCCTCTAAGACGCGTTCTAATTCGCCCTGTGAAACGATATCAAAGCCTGAGCCTAATTTTGCCATGACATTCAATATACCAATATTGGAATTGGCTTTTACGGCATAGCAAATTAAGTGCGGATGATCTCCTAAGGCTGAATCAAAAGCATGCCAATGGCGCTCAAGCGTGGCACGAGAATAAATATAAAGCGGTGTGCCAAATTCTTCAGCGAGTTGTTTGACGGGCAAATCTTCAACATAAAGTTGCTCGTT
Source organism: Haemophilus parainfluenzae T3T1 (assembly GCF_000210895.1). Lineage (NCBI taxonomy): Bacteria > Pseudomonadati > Pseudomonadota > Gammaproteobacteria > Pasteurellales > Pasteurellaceae > Parahaemophilus > Parahaemophilus parainfluenzae. Next base: position 834,826 of record NC_015964.1, read on the forward strand.
TTTATATTGGAAAAAATCCATGACGAATCCTTTAAGTGCGGTCAGTTTTTATTGTGTTTTTTGTGTGTTTTGCGGCTGTTCTTTTTCAGGGAAATATAATGGCCCTTTTACGCCGCAACCTGTAGCCAAAGTACAAAATGCACCTAATAACAAAATAGAAAGTAATTTTTTCATTTTTCAATCTCTCTAATAAGTAAAATCTGCCTTTGCCAACGAGGCGAAAGGCTTTATAATTCACGGCATTCTATCAGATTTAATCGGAAAATTTTATGAATGTTGCAGAATTTCACCAAAATATTGAACAGGTTTGGCAAAAAATTGAAGAAGCGTTAGAGAATCAAGATTGCGATGTGGATTGCGAAACACAAGGTTCGGTATTCACGATCACATTTGATGACCGCTCACAAATCGTGATTAATAAGCAAGAACCGCTTCTTGAGCTTTGGCTTGCGAGCCGCTTGGGTGGATTTCATTTTGCCTATAAAAACAATGATTGGGTGGCAAATGATGGCAAACGCTTTTGGGATTGTTTAACCGAGGCGGTTGCCGCTCACGGAGAAACGGTAACATTCTAATGGCCGAACTCGCGGAACATGCCCCGCAAAAAACAGACTTAAAAACGACCGCACTTAATATGTTGCGGTCTGTTTTTGGTTACCAATCTTTCCGCAAAGGGCAGGAAGAAGTGATTCATGCTGCATTAAGCGGTCAAGATGCCTTAGTGGTGATGGCCACAGGAAATGGCAAATCCTTGTGTTATCAAATTCCAGCACTTTGTTTTCCTGGTCTCACATTAGTGATTTCGCCTTTGATTTCTTTAATGAAAGATCAGGTGGATCAACTCCAAGCAAACGGTATTGAAGCTGATTTTCTAAACTCTAGTCAGACACCAGAACAACAACAGCAAGTTGAAAATAAGCTGATTTCAGGACAATTAAAATTATTATATGTTTCGCCTGAAAAAGTGATGACAAACAGCTTTTTTCAGCTGATTTCTTATGCTCAAATTTCCTTTATCGCCATTGATGAAGCCCATTGTATTTCACAGTGGGGCCATGATTTCCGTCCTGAATATACCCAACTTGGCGGCTTAAAAGCAGCTTTTCCAAATGCGCCAATTATGGCATTAACGGCTACGGCGGATTATGCGACAAGACAGGATATTCTCACTCATCTTAAATTAGACCATCCTCACAAATACATCGGCAGTTTTGACCGTCCGAATATTCGTTATACGTTGGAAGAAAAGTTTAAGCCGATGGAGCAGCTCACCCGTTTTGTGTTAGCTCAAAAAGGCAAAAGTGGCATTGTGTATTGCAATAGTCGTTCGAAGGTGGAACGTATAGCAGAAACTTTGCGAAATAAAGGCGTGTCGGCTGCGGCGTATCATGCGGGAATGGAAACCGCACTACGTGAACGCGTCCAACAAGATTTTCAACGAGATAATATTCAAGTCGTGGTTGCGACGATTGCGTTTGGCATGGGCATTAATAAATCTAATGTGCGTTTTGTCGCCCATTTTGATTTGCCGAGAAGCATTGAATCATATTATCAAGAAACTGGTCGCGCGGGGAGAGATGATTTACCTGCGGAAGCGGTGCTTTTCTACGAACTGGCTGATTATGCTTGGTTACAGAAAATTCTGCTAGAGAAATCAGAGACGCCACAACGTCAAATTGAGCAACATAAATTGGAAGCTATCGGTGAATTTGCCGAAAGTCAAACTTGTCGCCGCTTGGTATTACTCAATTATTTTGGCGAACATCGTCAAACACCTTGCCAAAACTGCGATATTTGTCTTGATCCACCAAAGAAATATGATGGCTTAATTGATGCACAAAAAGTGATGTCGACGATTTATCGTGTAGGGCAGTGTTTCGGTGTGCAATATGTGATTGCGGTATTGCGTGGGATGCATAATCAAAAAATTCTAGAACGCCAACATGATAAGTTAAGTGTTTATGGCATTGGTAAAGATAAAAGCAAAGAACATTGGCAATCCGTGATTCGCCAGCTTATCCACCTTGGTTTTATTCAACAAGTGATCGGTGAGTTTAATAGTGCAACGCTTCAGCTCACAGAAAGTGCACGCCCTGTTTTAAAAGGCGAAGTGCCTCTTGAATTAGCGATGCCGCGTATTTCATCCATTAATAAAATTGTGCATACATCTCATAAAAATACGGTGGCAAATTACGATAAAGATCTGTTTGCTCGCTTGCGTTTCCTACGGAAGCAGCTAGCGGATAAGGAAAATATTCCACCGTATATTGTCTTTAACGATGCGACGTTGCAAGAAATGGCGCAATATATGCCAACAAGTAATATTGAAATGCTACAAATTAATGGAGTCGGGGCGATCAAATTAGAACGCTTTGGGCAGCCGTTTATGGCATTGATTCGAGAACATAAAGCAATTTTAGAAAAGGTAGAAAAAGAATAAGTGCGGTCAAAAAACAGAAGATTTTTCGACCGCACTTTTTTCTAGCTTGCGCTTACATCTTGTTCATCACGTAATTGACGGTCAAAGACTTGTGCACAATCATCGGTACCCGAACCATACCAAGTGGTATCACGCAGTGCTACTTCTCCTTTACGGTATTTTTCCACTTCGCTTTTCTTCACCAAATAGCCCGTTACACGAATCAAATCGGTGTTTTTAAGGTAAGTGGTGATATAGCGGTAACCTTGAGCAAATGAACCATCGATAATATCAACGACGGCATCTAAATGATCCACATAGGTTTGGTCAAAGGCAAACAAATCTCCCGTACCTGATGGGAAGTATTTATGGAATGGCGCGGATTGTTTTAAATGAGCCAATAACGTTGGTTCTTCACCCACACGAATACGATGCGCAGGCGCATTACGTTTATCTTCTTCATGGTTGCTTGCGCCTACTTGCGCATGTAATAAATAACGATTGCCCGTGCGTTCCGCATACACGCCTTCATGGTTATCTGTGACTTCTTTCAATTTATCCATAATCATGGTCGCAATTTCATCACCGCGTTGGCTTTTACCAAAGGTTTCATTTAAGCCTTCTTGTTGTAGCAAGTGATTCGCTGCATCTGCAAGTCCTACAATGGCAAACATCCCCGTAAAATTAGTGCGTTTGATAAAACCTTCTTTTTCGAGGAATGAGGTATTGAAGAAGTTGCTTTCTTCCACTACAAATTTATGGCGTTTATCCATAGTGGAAAGTGCACATTTTGCTACACGAGGTAAGAGCTCATTGATCATTTCATCCACGGTTTTACAGGCGCGCGCGATAGTCCCTAAGCGCAAACGAGTGAGAGTATAAGCCCCGCCACATTCAGGTAATGCGTTATAGCAGCTTGCAATGCCATATTGTTCGCCTAAGTCAGAAATGTAGTAAGCATCATTGGCAAAAGATGGTTTAGAAACCAATAAGCACGCTTTTGCGGCTAATTCTGCAAATTCACGACTTGTTTTGCTCTTATCGTAACGAATGGTCATATTTGGCGTCGGTGCTTCTAACTCAATTACCGCTTTTAAAATCAAGCGCCCTGCTTTGGTGTCATAAGGGCCAATATTGGCATGACAGAATGAATCCGGCACAGTTTTATCCACATGATTTAAGAAACGTTTAATTTTGATGTAGTCTTGTTCCTCATCGGTAATAAACGGATCAAGTAGCACGTCTAAACGACCAATGTAAACTGGGAATGTGGTAATGGAGGGCACGTGGGAATATAAAATCAATAAGCCATCTAATACGTCATCAAGATTCTTAGGGGCTGGCAATTCAAGGAATTCACAGCCTTTTTCAATATACACATTGTAATCTGGCAAAATATAGCGGGGGCGATAAATCGCATAGCCTTCGTTTAAATCACAGATCATTTGATTTTGAAGGAATTGCCATTCTTCATCCGTGTAGCCTAATAATTCACGAGGATCAAATAATCGCTCGGCGATATTGCCTAAACACATGAGTTTTTGTTGATAGGTGAGTGTATTGGATTTTACGGTATCCAAAATATCTTGAAGAGATGCAAGCATAATCATGTCCTAATTAAAAAGGGTAGCTTATTTTAAGTCAGTGAATGAGTGATGACAATTTTGACAATGTGATCTGTATCACATTTATGATATTTATCAGTCAATTCGGTTATATCATATGACGTTAAAATGTTTGGGTTTTATCGGGTTTCCCATTATGATGTCGGCGTTAAATAGAAATGGGAATAATATGAAAAAAGCACGGGTGATTCCCCACACTAGTTGGGCAGCCAAATCGCTATGGTCAGTCGAAGGTAAAACGATGTCGATGCTCTTATTTGCATTGGCAATACTGGGCATTGGAGATGGCTTGATTGTGCTTGCTAATTTGGGTTCCTCACCTTGGACCGTGCTTTCTCAAGGTGTGGCATTACAAGCTAAGGTAAGTATCGGTTGGTCATCATTTTGGATTAGCTGTTTGGTCATGTTAGCCTGGATTCCCCTAAAATTAAGGCTTGGGCTTGGCACTATTCTGAATATTATTGTGATTGCCTTTTTCCTTGGCTTAACCACGAAAATTGTGCCAGAACCAACCGCACTTTTTAGCCGAATTTTATTCGGTGGAATTGGGCTTTTGCTTTATGGATTAGGAACAGCATTGTATTTAACTTGTCATCAAGGAGCAGGCCCGCGAGATGGTTTAATGGTAGGGCTTTGTCAACGACTTCATTTAAAAGTAGGGATTGTGAGAACAAGCCTTGAAGTGTCGGTTTGTGTGTTAGGTTATATTCTCGGCGGCACAGTCGGAATAGGTACCGTTGTTTTTGCCGCCGCAATAGGTTGGATTGTGCAGTTATGCTTAAACTCAATTGCTCGCTTGCCACATCTTCCGCACGAAGGGGATAATCTCCACTAAGGCATCATCAATCGAAATTAAGCCTAAATTCATTTCGTCTTTCCCTTTTGGCGGGCAGAAAGCAAGGTGTTTATCCGCATCGTTAATCGGTTTCCAACGACGAGGCTGAGATGAGCGACTGTTTGGATAGAATCCAATTGTTGGTACATTGAATGCACTGCTTAAATGCAATGGTCCAGTAGAGCCTGCAATGAATAAATCCGCACAAGCCAGAGAATGTGCAAAATCAACTAATCCTTTATTCTTATCGTAAACCACCACATTTTGGCTGTCGATTTTTGCCGCTAACTCATGGGCTTTTTCACTTTCACCTGGTCCTGCCGTTAAGATAATCTGGCAATCAAATTCGCTTAACAAACCTTGTATCAATTGAGCATATTGTGACAATGAGAGACTTGTTGCTGAACCACCTGTTCCGTTATGCACAAATACCCATTTTTTGTCTCCCGATAAGCCTAATTGTTCTTGAAGAAAAACACGTTGATTTTTAACCGCACTTTCAGGAAATGAAAGGTAAGGTGGTTTGGGTTCCACAATCGGCATGTTGTGTTTCTTTAAGAACGCCCGAGCCAGATCTTGATTGTACTCGGCTTCCGATTTTTCTGAACGTGAACGGCGTTGTGTTAAACGATGGTTATAAAGGATTTGTACCCATTTTGTTGCGGGCGCAAGGCGATAAGGAATCCCACTTTTCCAGGCTAATTTACCGTTATGGGTATTGGAAAAGAAGCTAATCATGCCATCAAATTGCTGCTCTTTGATTTCTTTAACAAGACGATTGAAATCCGCTTTGTCGTTCTTGGCACTATCAATGATAACATCATCTAAATAAGGGCAAATTTGTGCAAGTGGTGCGGTATAAGTCGGCACAAGTGCGGTCAGTTTTAGCTCGGGATTTGAGGCTTTCAATATCGCAAAAGCCGGAAATGCCTGAACAAAATCACCCAGTTTATCGTTACGAATGACTAAAATCTTTTTCATATTTTCTCTTGTTAAATAAAAAAACCGCACTAACAAAGTGCGGTCTCATTTTAGTCTATTTTTATGGATTATAAAACATCAACGCAGTTTAAGTCTTCGAAAGATTGTTCTAAGCGTTTAGACATTGACTCTTCCATTTTACGTAACCAAACACGTGGGTCGTAGTATTTTTTGTTTGGTGCATCAGGACCTTCAGGGTTACCTAATTGACCTTGAAGATAAGCTTCATTTGCTTTATAGAAGTTTAAGATACCATTCCATGCAGCCCATTGAGTATCAGTATCGATATTCATTTTGATTGCACCATAGCTAATTGCTTCGCGGATTTCTTCGCGGCTAGAACCTGAACCACCGTGGAAGACGAAGTTGATTGGTTTAGCTGGTAGATTGCGTTCTTTTGCAACGAACTCTTGTGAGGCACCTAGAATAGATGGTTTTAATTTTACGTTACCTGGTTTGTAAACACCGTGTACGTTACCGAATGCTGCTGCAACGGTAAAGTTAGGGCTTACAGGATGTAATTGGTCGTAAACGTAAAGCACATCAGACGGTTGGGTATATAAACGAGATTCATCTACATCTGAGTTATCCACGCCGTCTTCTTCACCACCAGTAATACCGATTTCGATTTCAAGGGTCATACCTAATTTGTCCATACGAGCAAGGTATTCACGGCAGATTGCCATGTTTTCTTCCATAGGCTCTTCAGATAAATCAAGCATGTGAGAAGAGAATAATGGACGACCAGTTTCTGCAAAGTGTTTTTCACCCGCTTCAAGTAAGCCATCGATCCATGGAAGTAATTTTTTCGCTGCGTGGTCGGTATGAAGAATAACGGGCACACCGTATTCTTTGGCTAAAGTATGAACGTGTTTTGCACCTGCGATCGCACCTAAAACATCTGGACGTGCACCGCTTGTTGGTTTGATACCTTTACCTGCGTAGAAAGCTGCACCGCCGTTTGAGAATTGGATAATTACTGGTGCTTTTACACGTGCAGCGGTTTCCAATACAGCATTTACGGAGTCAGAGCCTACGCAGTTCACTGCAGGGATCGCGAAGTTGTTTGCTTTGGCATAAGCAAAGATTTTTTGAACATCTTCACCTGTTACTACGCCAGGTTTTACGATATCTAATAATTTAGCCATTTTACTTTTTCCTTATATGTTGTGTGGATTAAGTTCACTATTGGAGAATTTTTGATAATCTAAAGTAATTTCTACACATAGGTTAATTAGGATAAATAAAGTCCATTGTGTTGTCAGAATACCATTTGGCATATCTTGGACATAACGTTTGCCCCCTAGGTAAATAACCTTGAAAGGTACCAAAAGCATTTTGTCCTGAAATATTATAAATACATTCCATTAACTGAGCCTGTCTGTCCCAACTAGATCCAACTAACTGCCCTTTGTAGTAGTAGACACCTGAGCCACCATTATTACAAGCTGTTAACAACAATATAGCACTAGCTAATATATTAGGTGCTAGAATTTTAGACATATTTATCATAAATAATTAAACCTTAGATTAGTAGTATATTAATGGGGATACTTAGCAATTATCCCTAATTAACCGTTAGCGCGTTTTTCAAGAATTTCTACTGCAGGTAATACTTTACCTTCAACGAATTCTAAGAATGCACCGCCACCGGTTGAGATGTAAGAGATTTTATCTGCAATACCGAATAAATCGATAGCCGCTAAAGTATCACCGCCCCCTGCGATAGAGAATGCATCGCTGTTTGCAATTGCGTGAGAAATGATTTCAGTCCCTTTACGGAAGTTAGGGAACTCAAACACACCAACTGGACCATTCCATAAAACGGTTTTTGCATTTTTGATGATTTCTGCTAATTGTTCTGCAGATTTATCACCGATATCGAAGATAGATTCGTCATCTTTTACTTCAGTCACTGATTTTTCTGTTGCAGCTGCAGTTTCAGTGAACTCCAAACCAACACGTACATCAACTGGAACAGGAATATCTGTGCTTGCGGCTAATTCTTTTGCTACAGGGATTAAATCTGCTTCATATAACGATTTACCCACATTGTGGCCAGCTGCCGCGATGAAAGTATTTGCAATACCACCGCCCACGATAATTTGGTCAGCAATTTTTGAAAGAGAGTTTAATACTTCTAATTTAGTGGAAACTTTAGAACCACCTACGATCGCAACCATCGGACGAGCTGGTTCTTTTAATGCTTTACCTAATGCATCTAATTCTGCTGCAAGTAATGGACCTGCACAAGCAACTGGTGCAAACTCCGCTACGCCATAAGTTGATGCTTGTGCACGGTGAGCTGTACCGAATGCATCCATCACGAAGACATCGCAAAGTGCGGCATATTTTTTACCTAATTCAGGATCGTTTTTCTTCTCACCTTTGTTTACACGTACGTTTTCTAAAACAACGATTTCGCCTTCTTTAACATCCACACCGTTTAAGTAGTCTTGTACTAAACGCACATTGAAACCTGCGTCTTTTAAGTAATCAACAACTGGTTGTAAAGAGTCTTCAGGTTTGAATTCGCCTTCAGTTGGACGACCTAAGTGAGAGGTAACCATCACTTTTGCGCCTTTCTCTAAAGCCAGTTTTAACGTCGGGATAGTCGCACGAATACGCGCATCAGATGTCACTTTGCCATCTTTTACTGGTACGTTTAAGTCCGCACGAATAAATACACGTTTACCTTTTAAATCTAAGTCGGTCATTTTGATTACTGACATAATCTTTCCTCTTGGGTTAGTTAAAATTAAACTTAAACATTATACCTAGTTCTGACTAGGTTGTAACGATGTAGATCAAATAAAAAAGCGAATTATGCTTATTTTTGGCAATCGATTACTTCCCACTGGCGATCGTAACAAATGAATAGTTCATTATGGCTCGCGCCTAAATAAGCGCCTTTTAATTGCGGATTATGTTGCTTCATCCATAGAAATAATTCTTTACGGCTTAATTGTTCGTTTGGCAAGGAAAGTGATTCAAATAATGCTTTCTCTTGTTTGAAATAATCTTCTGCTGAATCAAAAGCACAGCTACCGTGTTTTTCCCATTCGCCTTGCAATAATTTTGCGCCTGGCGAGATTGAAAGGTAAGGCTCGAGGGTTTCAATTGGAAGTGGTGCTAAATCACCCTTACAAAAACGTGGATGATCCGTAACAGAACGCGCATTGGCATTTTGTGGCCATAAGCCATGCACTACCCAGCCAAATTGATTTTTTGTACTACATTGATATTGCGCTGAATCAGGTAAATTATTGCCATATTGCGCACGTTGTTTTTCACAGAATGCAGGCGACCAAGATAAGGCCAACATATAGTAATCAACAGGGGCGTTTTTGTTTTGCCCAATAGCATCATCACGCATGATGACATCATAATTACCAAAATCTTTGGTATTTTTGACCGCACTTTGACTTTGCTGTTGTGTGGTTGTTGGGGCGGGTTTGGTGTCTTTTTTGTGCTCAGTAAAATATTGCCAAATGCTAAATGCGGCAAGGGCAATAAGGGAAAGAGTAGAAACCTGTTTTTTCATAAAAATCCTGTTTAAATTTTGTCAATTTTGCTTTTGTCGGCTATAATTCGCCGCTTTCTCATATAAAGGAATGGTATGGCGTTACTGATCACAAATAAATGCACAAACTGCGATATGTGTCTCCCCGAATGTCCGAATGAAGCAATTTCAATCGGCGAGGAGATCTATGTGATCGATCCTGTACTTTGTACGGAATGTGTTGGTCATTATGACACGCCAACCTGCCAAAAAGTTTGCCCAATTACAAACTGCATTAAGCCAGATCCTGAACACCAAGAAAGCGAAGAGCAGCTTTGGGAACGTTTTGTGATGATTCACCATTCGGATAAGTTGTAGAATTTACCTGATCTTTTTCTTTTCGTCCAATGACTATGAATAAAACAAAGTTAATTAAAATCGCCATTATTCTGATTTATTTGTTCAGTCCGATTGATATTTTGCCTGAAGCGGTGCTTGGCCCATTAGGTTTGGTGGATGATGCGGCAGCCATTGCTTTATTAATTCGAATTTTATTGAAAAAATAAAAACTTGAATAAAATCAACCGCACTTTGCTTTTCTCATTCTTGCAAAATCCCGTCAATTTCTCTAAACTACGCGTCGGAAAATTTCTTTCCTCATCATTTCACTTTAAACGCTACCCGTGAGTAGCAAAAGGGACCTCAATCATGACAAACGTCAATCAATATGGCTGGAAAGCCTTGATTGGATCAGCTGTCGGCTACGCGATGGATGGATTCGATCTTCTTATTCTTGGATTTATGCTTAGTGCCATTTCGGCCGATCTTAATTTAACCCCCGCACAATCTGGCTCATTAGTCACTTGGACACTTATTGGTGCTGTGGTGGGCGGTATTGTATTTGGCGCATTAAGCGATCGTTATGGACGTGTACGTGTGCTGACTTGGACAATCGTCCTCTTCGCCGTATTTACCGGATTATGTGCAATCGCACAAGGCTATTGGGATTTATTAATTTATCGCACCATCGCGGGTATCGGTTTAGGCGGTGAATTTGGTATCGGTATGGCATTAGCCATTGAAGCTTGGCCTGCAAAACACCGCGCAAAAGCGGCTTCTTATGTGGCGTTAGGTTGGCAAGTTGGTGTGTTAGCCGCTGCGTTACTCACCCCAGTATTGCTTCCACATATCGGCTGGCGCGGCATGTTCGTTGTCGGTATCTTTCCAGCGTTTGTGGCTTGGTATTTACGTACCCGCTTACACGAACCTGAAATTTTCTCACGAAAACAGACCGCACTTTCTACCCAAAAAACATCCAAACTGGAATCTTTCAAACTCTTAATTAAAGACAAAGCAACCACAAAAGTGAGCCTTGGTGTGGTAGTGTTAACTTCCGTACAAAACTTCGGTTACTACGGCATTATGATTTGGATGCCAAACTTCTTATCTAAACAACTTGGCTTTAGTTTAACGAAATCAGGTTTATGGACCGCTGTTACCGTATGCGGCATGATGGCGGGGATTTGGATTTTTGGTCGCTTAGCCGATAAAATCGGGCGTAAACCAAGCTTCTTATTATTCCAACTAGGTGCTGTGATCAGTATCATCACTTACTCTCAATTAACTGATCCAACTGCGATGTTGGTGGCTGGCGCATTCTTAGGGATGTTTGTCAACGGCATGATGGGCGGTTATGGGGCGTTAATGGCAGAAGCCTATCCGACAGAAGCGCGTGCAACAGCACAAAATGTATTGTTTAACTTAGGTCGTGCCGTAGGTGGTTTTGGACCGGTTGTTGTTGGGGCGATTGTATCCGCGTACTCATTCAGTATTGCGATTGCTTTCTTAGCAGTGATTTATGTGATCGACATGGTGGCGACAGTCTTCTTAGTGCCAGAATTAAAAGGCAAAGAATTAAGCTAAGTGCGGTCAAAAAATTAACGTTTTTGAAAACATCGGTGTCAAAGCCGATGTTTTTTATTTGTGAAAAATCAGCCAATTTCAACCGCACTTTATGCTAAACTATGGGTAATTTTCCTAATTTTGAAGAATTATCGTGTACGCTAAACGTTCAGTTTCTACCCGTATTGCTAAATATTTATTTGTAGTCATTATCTTCATGGGCATTATTAGCTCATTGAGTTTGATCGTGATGGCAAGTAATAAGTCGGATGCGGAAGCCATTAATATCTCTGGTTCTTTGCGTATGCAAAGTTATCGGCTATTAACGGAAATGGAACGTTCGCTGGATACGGTCGAACAGAATTTAGTACGTTATCAACGTAGTCTCAATGCTGATGCTTTGCTGACGGTACAAAATCAGCTTTTTGCACCTTCAGGGGTGAGAGAGTCTTATCAAGAAATCCTAAAACGCTGGGCGGTGATGTCCGATTTTGCGCGTAGCCATCAAATTGAAAAATATCACGCCGAACTAAAAAGTTATGTACAAGATGTCGATGATTTTGTGTTGGAATTACAACGCTTTACTGAACTAAAATGGATTATTGCAGTTTCGGTATTGTGTGTTTCCATGCTATTGATTCTTGCGATGGTATCGTATGTGATTTGGTATATGAAGCGCGAAGTGGTGAAACCTCTAGAACTCATGACCAAAGCCAGTATGCAAGTGCAAATGGGGCAGTTTAAACATATCCAACTTGATACAGAAAGTAATAATGAGCTTGGTATTTTAGCGAAAGTGTTTACGCAAATGTCTTCTGAGTTAGGGCGACTTTATTCACGTTTAGAAGATGCCGTTAATGAGAAAACGCAAAAATTGCGCCAAACTAACCGCTCTTTAACAACACTTTATCAAAGCTCTCAGTTACTTACGCCAACAAAGATTAATGATAAAATTCTCAGTCAAGTGTTGAATCATATTCGTGTCAGCGAACATTTACGCTACATTGAGTTAGAAATTTTCGGATCAGAACATTGGGAAATTTCTTTTGGTCAAAAAGATCCTAAACAATCACTTCAAGTCGAAGAACTTTCCATTGAAAATGAAAACTTAGCGGTGCTTTCATGGCAAGCGGGTTTGCCTTGTCCTGATCCTCGCATGATGAAAAACTTAGGACAAATGGTGGCAAAAGCGTTGTATTCACACAAAACACAACGCCAACAAGAGCAACTTTTGCTGATGGAAGAGCGGTCAATTATTGCAAGGGAATTACATGACTCATTGGCACAAGTACTGTCTTTCTTACAAATTCAATTAACGCTGTTGAAGCATAATTTGAAGAAAGAAGACGAGGAATCAAAAAAGAAAAGCATTGCCATCATTGGTGAATTTGAACAAGCTTTATCAGATGGGTATTCTCAATTACGAGAATTATTGGCGACCTTCCGTTTAACGGTGCAAGAAGCCAACCTACAGGTTGCTTTGGAGCAAGTTATCGAAAGCTTGCGTTCGCAAACGAAGATGCAAATGACTGTGGACTGCAGTTTGCCATCGCAAAGTTTAAATCCACAAGAATTAGTGCACGTTCTGCAAATTGTGCGTGAAGCAACATTGAATGCGATCAAACACTCAAAAGGTACGTTGATTGAGGTGAAAGCGCATATCAATGCAGAAGGGGAATACGAGATTCTTGTGCAAGATAATGGCGTTGGGATTCCAACGTTAGACGAGCCAGAAGGGCATTATGGTTTAAATATCATGACTGAACGCAGTCGCCAATTAAATGCTCAGCTTACAATTTCAAAAAGGGAGCAAGGTGGTACGATGGTTAAAATCACGCTTCCTCACACATTTTTTTAAGGAAAGTTAATGCAAAGTTTACAGCCTTTTCATACCTTCAATATTCCAGCAAATGCGCGTGAAATCATTGAAGCCACATCGATTGAACAAATCCAACAAGCTTGGCAAAAAGCGCAAGCTGAAAATCTCCCTGTCTTATTTTTAGGCCAAGGCAGCAATATGCTGTTTTTAGAAGATTTCCAAGGGATAGTGATAGTTAACCGTTTAGCAGGTATTCAACATACAGAAGATAGCGGTTACCATTATTTGCATGTCAATGGTGGTGAAAATTGGCATCAGTTGGTGGAATGGTCGCTTTCACAAGGAATTAATGGGTTAGAAAACCTTGCACTCATTCCAGGCTGTGCCGGTTCAGCACCGATTCAAAATATTGGTGCGTATGGCGTAGAATTTAAAGATGTGTGTGATTATGTGGATGTACTGAATCTTAACACGGGAGAACAATTCCGCTTACAGGCGAACGAATGTGAATTCGGTTATCGTGAAAGTATTTTTAAACATCGCTATGCGCAAGGTTATGTGATTACGGCAGTGGGATTGAAATTAGCCAAAAACTGGCAACCGATTTTAAAATATGGCTCATTAGTGAATTTTGATCCTCAAACGGTAACGGCAAAACAAGTGTTTGATGAGGTATGCCATATTCGCCGCAGTAAATTGCCCGATCCAAAAGAATTTGGCAATGCAGGCAGTTTCTTCAAAAATCCTGTGGTGAGTGCAGCGCAATTTGCGAGAATCCAAAAACAGGTCGAAAATCTACCGCACTTTCCACAACCGGATGGCTCTGTGAAACTTGCTGCGGGCTGGTTAATCGATCAATGCCATTTAAAAGGTTTTCAAATCGGTGGTGCAGCTGTTCATCAACAACAAGCGTTAGTGCTGATTAATAAAGGCAATGCCACAGGGCAGGATGTTGTTAAGCTAGCACATCATATCCGTCAAACTGTAGCGGATAAATTTGGTGTGTATTTACAGCCAGAGGTACGCTTTATGGGAGCAAATGGCGAAGTGAATTCAGAGCAAGCCATCAGTTAATTTATAGAGGAAAGCAATCATGAACTTTAAAGACATTTTAGAGACTTTACCCACCATTGATCATCTAACAGGTTTAGACGTATTAAATGGTGAAACGGTGATACATCATATTCCAGCTGCGCCAGGTAAGTTAGGTTCGCTTCGTCTTTATCATGCGTTAGCAGAAAAATTTAATGGGAAATTAGACCGCACTTCTGCGCAGCAAGGCATTGAATGGTTTGCCGAACATGTTGAAGATGCGAAACAAAACCCTGGAAAACATCCCAATATTGACTTATTGTTTAAAGTGGTGGCGGAAGATGTGGTTTATTCGCTTGTACCATTAAAATAATTTGAAAATTTTTAGTGATTAATCTGAACTTTCAATCGTTAAAAACTGTCAAATAAAACAAATTGAGGTATAATGACAATAGTTGTTATACAATAACAAATAAGTAATGAGTCGGGGCGTTGTTCCGCATGCTGTGAGGAGAAGAATGAATAAAGAAACTCAAATGATGTTAGTACCTCAAGGTAGCATCGAAGGTTATATTCGAGCAGCAAACGAATATCCGATGCTCACTGCAGAGGAAGAAAAAAGCTTAGCAGAACGTTTGTATTATGACGGTGATATTGAAGCAGCGAAAAAATTAGTTTTATCACACTTACGTTTTGTTATTCATGTTGCGCGTGGTTATTCAGGTTATGGATTGCCACAAGCAGATTTAATTCAAGAAGGTAATATCGGATTAATGAAAGCGGTAAAACGTTTTAATCCGGAAGTGGGTGTTCGCCTTGTATCTTTTGCGGTGCATTGGATCAAAGCTGAAATCCATGAATATGTCCTTCGCAACTGGCGTATTGTGAAAGTCGCAACCACAAAAGCACAACGTAAATTGTTCTTTAACCTACGTAAAACCAAACAACGTTTAGGTTGGTTCAATGAAAACGAAGTGGATATGGTGGCGAATGAGCTTGGCGTGTCAAAAGAAGATGTCATCGAAATGGAATCCCGTATGACTGGCGCTGATGTCGGCTTTGATTTGCCAACAGATGATGATGACGAAGCTTATGTACCTTCTTTATATTTAGAAGATAAAAGCTCAAACTTTGCGGCAGAACTTGAAAGTGAAAACTTTGAAGAACAAGCCACAGAAAAATTAGGTACAGCCTTAGCTAATCTTGATGAACGTAGCCAAGAGATTATCAAAGCACGTTGGTTAGATGATGAGAAAGCCACCCTTCACGATCTTGCAGCAAAATATAATGTGTCTGCAGAACGTATTCGTCAGCTTGAAGCCAACGCATTGAAAAAACTTAAAAGTGCGGTCGATTTCTAAGCCGTTTTGATAAAAAGAAAACCTGTCGATAATCGACAGGTTTTTTATTTATTTCTTTTTGGATTTTCCCCACATTTTATCTTCTTGGCCTCGCCATAAACGCTGAATATTGTCGTGGTGGCGGTAAATCAGCAAGCAGCAAACTAAGGCAACGGGGAAGGTAAATTCCGGTTTAAGCCACCAAACGTAAAATGGCACGAGAAGTGCCGTAATGACCGCACTTAATGAGGAATATCGACTAATTAAAAAGACTAACAACCACGTCCCTAACGTTGAACCCGCTACGCCCCAAGAGATTGGCGCGATGGCACCGAATGCGGTCGCGACGCCTTTTCCGCCTTTAAACTGAAAGAAAATAGGGAAAATATGGCCTAAACATGCGCCTAATGCCACCATGCCTAATTCAAATTGCGTGAGCCCTAAATAATACCCTGCCCAAACCGGTAACATCCCTTTTAAAATATCGCAAATTAATACTGCGAGCGCCGCCCAACGTCCACCAATACGCAATACATTGGTCGCACCTGGGTTATGAGAGCCGTTTTTTCGCGGGTCAGGCAAGCCAGCTACCTTACAAATCAAAATTGCACTGGAAATTGACCCCAGTAAATAAGCAAAAATCATATAAAAAAGGGCAAATAGGCTCATTTTGTGCTCCACAATCTTGATTGTATTTGAAAAACTTGTTCGTTATTTTAACCAAACTTGATAGCATTAGCCCACTATATTTTTACAGGAATGAGAGATGGATCGAATTTTTATTGAAGAATTAATCGTCTTCGCACAAATTGGCGTGTATGACTGGGAACAACAAATTAAACAAAAGCTCGTTTTTGATTTGGAAATGGCATGGGATTGTCAAAAAGCCGCCGAAACGGATGATGTACAATACTGTCTCAATTATGCTGAAGTGAGCCAATTTATTTTAGATTATGTGCAAGCTAAGCCATTTTTATTGATTGAGCGCGTGGCTTATGAAGTGGCAGACCAATTACAACAACGTTTTGGTATTTCATGGTTACGTCTTAAATTAAGCAAACCCAAAGCAGTTGCTCAAGCAAATAATGTCGGAATTATTGTAGAACGAGGCGAGTTGAAATAATCGCTGAAAATTGACCGCACTTTGGAAATATCAAAACAAAGTGCGGTTCATTTTTTAGATGTTTTTAAGCGCCAAACGGAATGTGCCAATCCCACTTTTTAATACTAGTACACTTAATATCATACTTGCTAGCGGATCAACCCATAACCATCCCAGAAAATAAGCGCTTAGCCCCGAAAGTATCGCAATAATGGAACCGAATAAATCGGTGAGTACATGTAGATATGCCGCTTTGATATTGAGATTATCATGATCGCTGTTCAACATCATCTTTGCAACGAAAAGATTCACCAATAATCCGAGAGATGCCACCCCAAGCATCGGTAATGCCATCATCTCAATAGGATTTTGCCAGCGTTGAATGGCTTCAACTAAAATCATCAATGCCACAATAATCAACGAGCCGCTATTAAGTAGGGCAATGTATCGTTGTTTTTGAGCGGATAGAAACAACGCTAACAAGGCTAAAAATAACGATAAACTATCATTTGCCATGTGTCCCGCATCAGCCATGAGTGCCAAACTGTTAAACCAATAGCCACCAACAAATTCGACAACCATAAAGCCGGTAATGATGGCCAAACTGAGTGCTAAGATTTTTTTATCTTGTGGAATATGCGCATGAGATGAATGGTCATGGTGTTCATGGGAATGATGTTCGGACATAATGCTCCTCATTGTGTCTTTAATTAACTTGAGATAAAGTATAAAGTCCGTAGTCACTACAAGGTCAAGGCTTAATTTTAAAAAGATGAAGATTCATGAACTCAGCAAACAAAGCGGTATTCATTTAGAAACCATTCGCTATTATGAAAAAATGGGGTTAATGCCGGAGCCTAAACGGCTGGCAAATGGCTATCGAGATTATGATGAAGCCAGTTTGAAACAATTAAAGTTTATTAAAACCTGCCGAGCGTTAGATTTTAGCTTAGCCGAAATTAAATTTTTTAATGAGATGAAAACGCAGCAATCTCAACATTGCGAAGTGGATAGTATGTTGGCGAAGCATTTAGCTTCAGTTGAAGAAAAAATTGCCGAACTGACCGAAATTAAACATTTTCTACAAAGTTTAATTACCGAAGATGATCATCAAGCTGCAGATTGTAAAGCCATGGCTCAATTAAAAGCCTATTAAGTGCGGTCAAAAAATATTAAAAATCCGCACGTGGATGTGCGGATTGGTCATTATTCCGGATCATCTGTAAAGGCATTGTTTCGGAATATCGGCACAAAGGTTGCGAGATATAGCATAAACACGATGGCAATTAAAATAGCGGGAATCGTGATAAAAAACAGCTCGTCCACATACATTAAACAAGCTCGGGAAAGTGCTGCCGTAAAAAGACAAAGCACGGCAAGGCGACAGAGTTTTGGGTAATCCAGTTTCGTAAAGCCACTATGCCATAATCCCGCGGTGAGCCAAATCATCATCATACTGCCAAGAATGCCGCCGAGTGTCACCATGTGTAATGGATCGGCAGTAGGCTCATCAATTAATTTATTGATGCCAATCCACAAATAGCCAATCGCGGCGAACAATTGAAGGAAATAATAAGTGCGTACGTAATGTTTACGTAGCAGTTCGTGATGATGTAATTCGCGTAACTTGGCAAGCAAGATAAAGCCAACGGCAAAAGCAGTAAAAGTGGCTGTTTGCGCAGGCAACCAAAGCTCTGCTGCGGTATGGAGCAGCAAGAATGTAATTGCAATATTTTTATACACGACATTTGGGATAAATACGGGATCTTTCAATGTACTTTCTTTCAGTGCCTCTGCGCCTAATAGAATGCTGACTCGAATTGATACAAACATTACAGCCGCCATATTCAAATGCACCTGTGCTCGCAATAATTTCAGACTATCAGTCATGGCGTAAGCTGTCTGACAAACTGTAAATGCGGCAAGTAATATCAGTAAAGTAAAATTGTCGGTATTACGATCCAACCAAAACAGCCAAGCACAAAAGAGTAACAACGCGAGCCAATAAGCTGCCACTAAAAACGAGGCGGTTTGCGGCGAAAATGGCAATAACACCAATCCTGTAAGTAAGAGTACCGCTAAAATCGTCGCAATAGGTTTTAAATTGCCTTTGTAATTTGTCCATTCAAGCATGGAAGCTGTCAGAAAGCCGCCGTATGCGGCTGGCAGCATAAATTCTAAGAAAATTTTGCGGTGTAGGATGAGATCATCGGGGTTGATGAAAAAGCTCAACGCCCCCACAATCGCAAGAATGGCAGCCCCAACAAAAAACGGTCGCATTGGATGGGTAAAGAAATTATTCATAATAATGGATTCCTTGAAATTCGCGTGCGACTACGGTTTCTTCAAAGGCTGAATTGCGTTCGGATAATGGCGTTGGCAAGGTAATCACATTTTGAACATCCATCCCTTTTGGAGAAAGCTGCATAATCTCTCGGCTTAATCGAGCTGCTTCAAAACGATCGTGCGTCACTAAAATACAAGCCATGCCTTGGTGCTCAATTTTTTCCACTAACATCGCAGCTAAAATATCACGTAAATCGCGATCCAAACCGACAAAAGGTTCGTCCAATAAGGCTAAATCACAGCCACATAGTAATAGACGCAAAAATGCCACGCGTTTTGCCATACCGCCCGATAATTCGGTCGGATATTTATTCAAATCCCCCGAAGAAAGCCCGATCTTTTCTGCCAGCGCAATGATTTCATTTTCATTAGGATTATCCATAAAAATGGCAATATTCTGCATGGCAGTGAGATTTTCTAATAGACGATTTTCTTGAAACAGAAAGCCTGTTTTACGGAATGTATTCTTGATTTCGCCCGATTTTGGTGTTTCTAAACCTGAAATCAAACGCAGTACCGTAGTTTTACCACAACCGCTTGGGCCGAATAAAGTTTTCACTTCGCCTGGTTGTAAATTCATACTGAAATCGCGCACGATGGGATCGCGGAGAATTTCAAAACGCACATTTTTTAAACTCAGCATTATCTTCTCCACGGCATAAACAGGATTTCTAATGGCTTGGTAATCAAATATTCAAAGAGTGAAACAAACACAATCACTAACAGCACATAAGCCATCACTGTTGAAGTATCTAACATGGCTCTGGCATCGGCAATTCTTGCACCTACACCCTCATTGGCTCCCAAAAGCTCAGCCATAATCACCACTTTCACGCCCATAGCCACCGCGACGCCAATGCTGGAAATCACATAGCCTGTGAGATGGGGAACATACAAATAGCGGATTTTTTTCCACAATCCGAGTTTGTACGCATCAAACAATTCTTCATGTTGTTTGTTTACACTTGCCATGCCCATAGCAGCACTGGCAAAGGTCAGCGGGGCGACTAATACGATAATGGTAAATAGCACACTTGGGTTGCCAAAGCCAAACCAAAATAATGCCATCACAACCCAAATAATTGGCGGCATGGCTAACAAAATCGTAATGACGGGTTTAAGCAATGCCATAGCGGTTTTAAAGCTTCCCGCAATCAGCCCTGCCGCTAAGCCTGCGACTAATGCAATGGCAATACCCACTACAGAACGCCATAATGAAATACCGATTTCGTTTTGTTGGAAATGATCGAGCAGCTCAAGGGCTTTTTGAAAAACATCCGAGGGAGCAGGCAGCATAAATTCACCAAATAGTGCGCTGCCCCAAGCCCACAAAGCAACCACCATCATCGCCACACTCAAGCCGGTAAAACCGCTCCAGAGGTAGTCGATGATGTAAAACAGGACAGGTTGTGGTTTACGGATTTTGTCAGTTTTAATCATGTTATGTGATTCAGTTTCAAATTAAGCCAAGAAGAATTTATCATCTGGTAATTTACCACCTAAGAGTTTTGGATTGAACTCCATCAAGGTTTCATAGAATTGCATGATTTCATTTTTCAGTTCACTGGCTTTGGTTACTGTTAAGCGTGCACCGTCTAAGCCCATTTCAATAGCGGCTTCTGGTGCTGGTAGATAATTAGCGCCAATTTCAGCCGCACTTTTACGGTTAGCCATAATCCAGTTTAACGCATCACTTAAATCTTGGTGAAGTAGATCAAACTCCGCCTTGTGTGCGTGGAAGTATTCTTCGTTAGCAATAATGCCTGCCATTGGAATAAGTGGTTTGGTATTAAATGCTTGACCCCATTCTTTCACTAAATCAAAACCGCGTACAATCTCCGTACCAACAATTTTAGCTTTCAGCACAACGGCACTCGCCATCGGTTCTGGCAAGATGGCCGCATGGAAATCTTTAAGCAAGAACAAACCAATTGCTTCAGTTGGCGTTGCCGCATAGGTGATATCCACTTTATTAATATCAATATTCAATTTTTTCAATAAGGCCTGCAATACGATGTCTGGCATATCGTTTTTAAATGGCACAAGGATTTTTTTACCCACCAATTCTTGCGGTGAAGTGATAGGCGTACTTTTACACATCAACTGCGTAATGCCATTGGTAAGAATATTCACCATGCCAACTTGTTGCCCTTGATTACGTAAATTCACGCCTACATTACTTGGGCTCATCATTACTTTAAATTGACCACTTGCTACACCCGCACGCAATTGATCTGGCGAACGCCAAATCTCTAATGCGACATCCGCTTGTTTGGCTAATTTACCTTGTGCTGCCGCCACTGCAATGGTCACACTTGGCATAGCCGGTGCGCCATAAATAGTAAATTGTTCTTTCGTTGCTGCAAAGAGAGAAGGCGACATGCCCGCTGCTGTAAATGCCGCACTCATTCTTAAAAAATCACGTCTATTCATTGTCATGGTTATCTCCTTATAATGAAACAAGTCTAATACCTGTATTTTGATAATAGTTTTCATTTATTATCTTACTACTGTGATTAAAGTAAAGAAAGACAAAAGTGCGGTCAGATTTTTAGGTGTTTTTTTAATTTCTTTAAATTTTGACTGCACTTTGCAATATAAAAGGAACAAACTATGCGACAAGCACAGCAGATAATGGATTACGCAGAGAATCACTATGCCGCACAGCCCGAATACCTTTGGGCAAAGTTTCCGGACTATGCGATTTTGCGCCATAGCAATGCAAAAGGAAAATGGTATGCCCTTATCGGCAAAATTGCTAAAACGAAACTGGGTTTAAAAGAAAAAGGGGATACGGATTTTATCAATCTTAAATGCCCTCCCGATATGGTAAGTATTTTGCGACAATCTCCACCTTTTTTGCCTGCCTATCACATGAACAAAACTCACTGGCTGACAATTTTGTTAGATCATGGTGTAGAAAGCGAAGAAATTTTTAAATTGCTCGATTGGAGCTATGATTTGACGAAGTAGAAATAAGGGGGAATCTTACGCCCCCCTCTAAAATAGATTATTTTTCATACAAAAATTTACACTTCTTTAAGTTTCTCGTAAAAATTTTCAAAAATCTTTACATATATTTACATAACTCAAAATTTACCTTAATTGCTTGTAATTTTTAATAAATCTTTTTTTTGATGCTTTCTTTTTATACAAAGTTGGCTTAAAATAAGCCGTTCTGACCAGAAGGGTAAGGGAAACTATTGACTAAATTTGTTGTCGCCACCTTTTTGATGCTGAATTTTTTGGTGCTGTTGTCCGTGCAACAGCTTCTCAACAATCCTAATAAAAAGGAATAAAACTTATGAACAAAGTGTTTAAAGTTATTTGGAATCATGCTACACAAACGTGGACTGCTGTTTCTGAACTTGGGCATGCTAAGGGTAAAACCAAGTCTAAAAAGATCGTTAAATTGACCGCACTTGCAGGTGCTGTGATTGGCTCATTGGCTGCATCTCAATCAGTAATGGCTGCAACAGATCTTAGAACTAATGACGCAGTGAATATTGCAGCGGATAATGTGGCAAATCCAACAGCTGGTCGTGAAGCGATTGCGGTAGGTCAAAATGCAAATGCGTCCCACCAACATTCTATTGCGATTGGTAGAAATGCAACGGCGAACTGGACTAACACTATTTCTATCGGTAAAGATACCGTATCAACGAAAGACCATGCTGTTGCAATTGGTACGAGTGCAAATGCATCAGGTATTCAGGCTGTTACTGTGGGTTCATATGCTAGAACTGATGCAAACTCTTCAATTGCGCTTGGTCAAAATGCAACCGTTTCTGGTACAGGTTCGACAGCAGCAGTAGCGGTGGGCTTTTTAGCAAATGCATCAGCAGCAAATACTGTTGCAGCAGGTAAGAGTGCGACTGCAACGGTTGATAACGCGGTAGCACTTGGTGTGAGCTCTAGTGCGACCGATCGTAATGCTTTAGCGCTAGGTGGATATGCTGCGGCTTCTGGTGAACGTGCAGCTGCAGTTGGTGCGGCCTCAAAAGCATCAGGCACTGCTTCATTTGCGGGTGGTACGTCTGCTAATGCTTCAGGTGCTAATTCTGTAGCTGTCGGCGGTTCAATGACTCCAGCAGAAGCCGCTCAAGCATCAGGCGAGAACTCTATTGCGGTGGGTGCAAACTCTAATGCATCGGGTGATAACTCTATCGCTCAAGGTAAAGGTGCTAATGCAGCAGTTGAAAACTCAATTGCAATTGGTACAAATGCATCTGCTACCGGTATTTCTATCGGTAATGAGGCGTCAACAAATGTTGATTACTCTATCGCTATAGGGCATAAGAGTAATGTAGTAGGTGACCAAGGTGTTGCTGTTGGTAATAATGCAACTAATAGTGCCGCTAGTTTTGCTGCTGCAGTGGGTGCTGATTCAGCGGCAAATGCAAATTATTCTGCAGCGTTGGGTTATAGTGCTGTAGCTGATGCAGAACATTCTGTGTCATTGGGCGCAGCTTCTAAAGCTAATGCAGAATATTCTGTGTCATTGGGCGCAGCTTCTGAAGCGGGTGAAGATTTTGTTGAGAGCCGTAGTGCAGAAATTAATGGCGTTAAGTATGAGGGTTTTGCGGCTAGTACCAGTGACTTTGGAGCAGGTGCTGTCGTTTCTGTTGGTAAAGCAGGTAGTGAGCGTCAAATTAAAAATGTTGCAGCAGGTCGAGTGAAAAGCAATTCAACAGATGCGATTAATGGTTCTCAACTTTATGCTGTAGCGGATGTACTAGCAACCAAAATCAATAAACAACATTGGAATGTCGGTAACAATGACGGTGCAGTAGTAAATGGCGTTTACCATGAAGATCAAGTGAACTTTGTGAATGGTAATGTAACAACTGTTAAAGTCGTTAAAGCACCAAGTAAATCCAGCACGCCAGATGGTGGCCCAAATATTACTAATGTTTCTTATGATGTGAACGTGGGTAAAGGCTTAAAAATTGAGGACAAGAAAATTGTTGCTAACTTCGTTGCTGGTACGGGCATAACCTTTGATACAAAAGGTGACGAAATCACAATTAATGCGAAATCAACTGGTGGCGCAGCATCTTCAGTTGTTTCTGGTGACAATAATACTTTATCTGTAAAACAGAATGCAACTAATCCATCAGAATATATTGTTACACCTATAACAGGTTCTTTATCAATATCAAAGGATGAGAAAGGAAAAGTT
Organism: Haemophilus parainfluenzae T3T1; assembly: GCF_000210895.1. NCBI lineage: Bacteria > Pseudomonadati > Pseudomonadota > Gammaproteobacteria > Pasteurellales > Pasteurellaceae > Parahaemophilus > Parahaemophilus parainfluenzae. The sequence continues at coordinate 858,911 of NC_015964.1, forward strand.
GGTGATGATGCCGATGGTAATAAAGATAATGGTAAAAAATTAACTACTATCCAAACTACACGTGACATGATTAATAAGGCTCACTGGAATTTACAAATTGGTACATCAAGTGATCCGAAGAATTCTGGTGAATCAGAGATTGCAAGTGCAGATCAAAATGCTGAGCCTATTCATGCGGGTGATACAGTTAATTTCTTTGCAGGCAAAAATATCAAGTTGAAACGTCAAGGTTCTGATATTACTATCAGTGCGACAGATACTGCAGTTGATAAAGGTGAAATCATTCCTGCAACAAATACAACTAATACCAATAACAATGGTACTGTAATGGCTAAAGATGGTGATGGTGATAAATTCGCGAACATCACGAATGTTGTAAATGCAATTAACAGTGCATTCTGGAAAATTGGTGAAGAAAATTCAGGTACTGTTACACCTAAAGGTAATGTTACTGCAGGTAGCCAAGTGAACTTCTCAAATGGTGTTGGCACGATTGCAAAAGTCACTGCAGATGAAGCGAACAAAACCTATAAAGTTCAATATGATATCAATGCAGGCCCTGGTATTGAAATTCCTGCTACCGGTGATAACAAAGGCAAAGTAACGGTTAAGGTTGATAATTCAACTGTGACAATTAACGATGATGGTCAATTAGTCGCTAACTCAGCATGGAATGCGAATGCAACGGGTAATGTTGACGGTACTGCAGCTGCAAAAGCTGTGAAAGCTAACGCAACAGTGAATTTTGATGCGGGTGAAAACTTAAAAGTGAAACAAACTGGTAATGAAGCAAACCAAGTTTATAGTTTCTCTTTAAACCAAACATTAACCAACATCACAAGTATTCAAAATAAAGCAACTGGTCCAAAACTTACCTTTGGTGATAACTCAATCAATATTACCGGCGGTAATCTTGATATGGGCGGTAACAAGATCACTAACTTAAAACCAGGTACTAATGGTACTGATGCGGTTAATCTTAATCAGTTAAATGCATCTCGTACGATTGTCAAATCAACTGATGGCTCTGTTACAGTGACTCCTTCAGAAAACGGTCTCACTAAAACTTATGATTTAAGTGTTGATTTATCAAAACTTGATTTAAGCAAAGCGAAGTCATCTTGGAATGTGAAATCATCTGCTGCTGAGGGCGGTAATGTAACGGATGCTCATAATGCAACAGAAAAAAATATTGCAGATAAAAATACTGTTGAATTTAAAGCAGGTAAAAACTTAACCGTAGAACAAGTTAATGGTGATAACGGTGCAAATGTTACTTTTGCTTTAAGTAATAATATCACACTTGATAATAGTGGTAGCATCAACATTGGTGGCACAACAGTTAAAGATGGCGATATCAAAATTGGTGATACACATATTACCAATGGTGCAGTAAGTAATTTAACCCATCACATCGAGAACGCAACAACTGTTGTGGATGGCAGTGTGTTAAATATCTCTGATGAGAAGAAAAAAGAAGCGGCGACAGTTCGTGATGTATTGAACTCAGGCTGGAACTTACAAGCAAATGGTGACGCTGTTGATGCCGTAACACACGGTAACAACGTGAACTTTGCAAGTGACGGTTCAGTTAAGATTACCCCAACGACTGATGGCAATACCAGCACAATTAGTCTTTCTGTAAATGCAACGAATGTTGTTAACCAAGTAACAGGTAATGTTTCAGCAAATACCACTACAGGTAAAGCAGTTGTAGGTAAAGATGGTAATGAAGATACAACTCCTAATGCAGGCAATAAAGTTGCCACAGTAGGTGATGTAGCGAATACCATTAACAACACAGGTTGGATTACAAAAGCAAAAGATAATACTGGTGCTGAGAAAAATGTCACAGTTAACCCAGGTGACCGTGTTGAATATGTAGATGGTAAAGGCACAAAAGCTAACGTGACTGTAACCACCACAAATGGTCAAGACGTTGTAAATGTAACCTATGATGTGAAAACTGATGGTACAACTGTTACTGTTAACAATAATGGTAACTTAACTGTAGTTACAGGTAACATTACTAAAGCATCAGATGATGCAACACAACCTAACGCAGGAAAAGTTACAGTTGATACAGCAGACGAGAATAAAGTTGCAACAGTTAAAAATGTAGCGGATGCAATCAACAGTGCAGGCTGGATTGTTAACACAGGTAAAGCAGATGACCAAAACTCATTCAAAACTGAAACTGGAACAGCCAAAAAAGTGGGTGCTGGTAATAAAGTTAACTTCCAAGCAGGTAAAAACTTAGAAGTGAAACGTGTTGGTGACAATATCATCTATGCTACATCTGACGACTTAAGTGTGAACAACATTACAGTCGCTGATAACGGCAGTATCAAAATTGGTGATACAGCAGTTAAAAATGGTGATATCAAAATTGGTGATACACATATTACCAATGGTGCAGTAAGTAATTTAACCCATCACATCGAGAACGCAACAACTGTTGTGGATGGCAGTGTGTTAAATATCTCTGATGAGAAGAAAAAAGAAGCGGCGACAGTTCGTGATGTATTGAACTCAGGCTGGAACTTACAAGCAAATGGTGACGCTGTTGATGCCGTAACACACGGTAACAACGTGAACTTTGCAAGTGACGGTTCAGTTAAGATTACCCCAACGACTGATGGCAATACCAGCACAATTAGTCTTTCTGTAAATGCAACGAATGTTGTTAACCAAGTAACAGGTAATGTTTCAGCAAATACCACTACAGGTAAAGCAGTTGTAGGTAAAGATGGTAATGAAGATACAACTCCTAATGCAGGCAATAAAGTTGCCACAGTAGGTGATGTAGCGAATACCATTAACAACACAGGTTGGATTACAAAAGCAAAAGATAATACTGGTGCTGAGAAAAATGTCACAGTTAACCCAGGTGACCGTGTTGAATATGTAGATGGTAAAGGCACAAAAGCTAACGTGACTGTAACCACCACAAATGGTCAAGACGTTGTAAATGTAACCTATGATGTGAAAACTGATGGTACAACTGTTACTGTTAACAATAATGGTAACTTAACTGTAGTTACAGGTAACATTACTAAAGCATCAGATGATGCAACACAACCTAACGCAGGAAAAGTTACAGTTGATACAGCAGACGAGAATAAAGTTGCAACAGTTAAAAATGTAGCGGATGCAATCAACAGTGCAGGCTGGATTGTTAACACAGGTAAAGCAGATGACCAAAACTCATTCAAAACTGAAACTGGAACAGCCAAAAAAGTGGGTGCTGGTAATAAAGTTAACTTCCAAGCAGGTAAAAACTTAGAAGTGAAACGTGTTGGTGACAATATCATCTATGCTACATCTGAAGACTTAGAAGTGACTACTGTTAAAGTTGGCAAAGATGGCAAAGATGGCAAAGATGGTTCTATCGGTGTAACCGGTAAAGACGGTGCAGCTGTAGCGATTAACGGAAAAGATGGTTCAATCGGCCTAACTGGACCGAAAGGTGCAGATGGTAAAGATGGTGCATCAGTTACTATCAAACCAGAAAAAGGCACAACCACAGTCGCAGAACGTGATGGTGGTAAAGAGATTAACCGTGTTACCTATACAGATAAAGATAAAGATGGCAATGACATCAAACGTGAAATTGCAACACTTGATGATGGCTTGAAATTCACCGGTGATGATGGCAAAACAGTTAATCGTACTTTAGGTTCTAACCTTAATATTAAAGGTGGTGCTGCAGATTCAACAACAGCGAAAAACATTCGTGTGACCAAAGCTGCGGATGGTGAAGGTTTAGATGTGAATCTTGCAAATAACATTAAGTTAGATAACAATGGTAGCCTTAACATTGGTGGTACAACAGTTAAAGATGGTGATATCCAAATTGGTGATACTCATATTAAAAATGGTGCAGTAACCAATTTAGAACATCACATTGAAAACCCAACAACAGTTGTGGATGACAGCGTGTTAAATATCACTGATGATAAGAAAAAAGACGCAGCAACAGTTCGAGATGTATTGAACTCAGGCTGGAACTTACAAGCAAATGGTAAACCAGTTGATGCGGTAACACACGACAACAATGTGAACTTTGCAAGTGATAAAGGTACTGTGACAGTTACAGCGAACTCAGACGGTAAAACATCTGTTGTAAACCTTGATGTTAACGTTGATAACGATACCATCACTGTGAATAATAAAGGCCAATTAGTCGCTAGCGGTGCAACCAACTTTAATGTTGCAACTAAAGATGGTGGCAACAAAGTTGCTAAGAAAGGTGGTAGCTCAACAACGAAAATTACTTCAGGTAAAACAATTACTTACACTGCAGGTAAAAACATTGCGATTGAGCAAAATGGTGGCGATATCCTTGTTTCAACAACTGAAGATGTAGATCACAACAGCGTAACCACTAATAACTTAACGGTTAAAGAAGGTGGTAACGTGACAGTGGGTCCAAACTCAACAGTTAATATGGGTGGCAACCAAGTTCACAACGTGAAAGCAGGTACTGCAGATACTGATGCGGTGAATGTTTCACAATTACGTAGTAATGTGACTCACTTGAATAACCGCATTAATAAAGTAGGCAAAGAAGCTCGCGGTGGTATCGCAGGTGCTAACGCAGCAGCAGGTTTACCACAAGTTTACATCCCAGGTAAATCAATGGTTGCTGCTTCTGCAGGTACTTTCAAAGGTGAAAGCGCTGTAGCAGTAGGTTACTCACGTTCAAGCGACAATGGTAAAGTTATCTTCAAACTTCAAGGTAACGCAAATACCCAAGGCGACGTAGGTGGCTCTGTGGGTGTTGGTTACCAATGGTAATTTAATTTTCCATTAAAATAGATAAAAACCCAGCTTCGGCTGGGTTTTTTTATGAATAATATTTATAATGTCATTTGATGATTTAAACTAAACTAAACTAAACTAAACTAAACTAAACTAAACTAAACTAAACTAAAACTAAAACTAAAACTAAAACTAAAACTAAAACTAAAACTAAAACTAAAACTAGAATCTAGGAATCGAATATGTCCAATTCAACTAATGATTATATGAATATTGCGTTTGCTGTTGATGCAAAATACACACCACACGTAGAAACCTTGATTAAATCTATTTGTTATCATAATAAATGTGTTAATTTTTATGTATTACATAATGATATCCCTAAGGAATGGTTTGAAGGCATTCAGCTGAAGCTGGGAAAAATGGGATATCAGCTTTTTCCGGTACATATTTCTGATGATGTTTTTAAAAATTATAAAACCTTAGCACATATTTCTTCATCAAGCAGCTATTATAGGCTATTGATCCCCAACCTCATTAATCAAGAGCGAGTGTTGTATTTAGATGCAGATATTATTGTAAATGGTTCGTTAGCTGACTTTTATTATAGTGATCTTGAGGGGGCGCCTGTTGGTGTAGTGAAAGATTATTGTGCCTGGGACAACTTTTCTTTTTCTTATCTAGATGCGAATGTTTCAACTAATTATTTTAATAGCGGTGTATTGCTCATTGATACCGTGAAATGGCGAGAAACTCATTTGGTTGATATATTACTTACGCTTGCAGAGAAGTTTTCTGATAAAGTCCTTTTTGGCGATCAATGTATTTTAAATATTCTTTTGAGAGATAAAGCAAAATATTATAGTTTAAATGAGAATTGTCAGGTTCATTACATTGAATCAATAAAAAGAAAGTACAGTGATAAATTTGTTAATCTAAGCTCTAAACCAGTTATTATTCATTATAGCTCCACACAGAAGCCTTGGGATAATAAGAATGACAGCTTGTATTATCGTGAAAAATATTGGTTTTTTCGCCATCTAGATTGGTCTTATCTTATCATGCGCCCGAATGAGAAATGCTAGACAAAAAAGGTTACGTAAATAATTTTCGTAACCTTTTTTTGATTATGATAACCGCTATCTTTCTTTAAAGATGTTTTTTTGCCAGCATCAAATTGTCTAGGAATCGTTTTTTATTTTGCTCTGGCACTGCTGGGTTGAATAATAATTCGATGCAAAGATCATGGCAAAGCTGATAATTTCCCACCGAATTGGCACTCATAGCCAGTTCCTCTTTAGCTTTCCATTCATAAACAGCGTGATCCACAAAAAGAATATCTTTACTTAGAGGAATGTTTGCCGCCACAGTTGCATAAATATAAGCAAGTTTGATTTTATCGTGGAAACGTAATTGGCGCGCCAAATGATAAAGACTTTCTGCGCGTTGTGGGCGATATTCATAAGCGGCGAGTAAAAGATTTTGCACTTCATCTAATGGGGCATCTAATTCAATTTTTAATAGGGCAATTTGGAGAAGTGAATAATAAACTTCTTCATACCAGCCCCCTAAATTTGCACGTTTGGCATACCACTAAATAGCTTTTTCATACATATCTGCATCACGATAAGATTGTGCAGTATAAAACGCATAGCGATTTTTAAGATCTTCATCTTCAGGTGAATAGAATGCTTTTTCTAACACTTGAGCATCTTGGAAATATTTTTGTGGATTGTTGCTACGCGCCCCAAATCGACTGCTAATCACATAATAATCACCAAAGATTTTTTGTTCCACAACGGTTTTTTTACGTTGTTCAACAAATTCATGTAATACGCCACGCCAATAGAATGACCCATCATTACGAAACATAAGCGTACGGAAATAAACATTTGCACCCGTTACACTATTTGCCATGCGTAGATAATAGCGATCGCTCGTTAGTTCTTCAGGCAATACAAAGTTTCCTTCAAAACGATCATCGGCATCGAAGATTAATACATAATCTGTTTTTCCTTGTGCATGTTGTAGAGCACAGTTTCGGTTATGGGCAAAATTCACCCATTCATCGTGATGAATTTCGCCTTGAATACCTTTTTCAGCAAAGAACTGTTTGATAATTTCTGCGGTATTATCATCAGAGCCTGTATCACTAATGACATAATAATCTAATGGAATATGCACAATAATGTTCTCTAATGTATCTCGGATGATAGCAGATTCATTTTTCACAATCATATTTAAACAGATTGTTTTTTTATCAGTTTTTTTAGACATCAACAGACTCTCTTTTTATTTTTTTATGCTTTATTGGTAAGTTTGGTTATTTTTAAGCTTGTTTTTGACTATTCTGTTATGTAGAAAACTTGTTTTTCAAATTCGTGTTTATCAATTTTTACAGTCAGCACATATTTGCCGATTGGATCTCTACGGTCGAATATCCAACAGTTCATCATGTATTTACCATTTTCTAATGTTGGTCTGGTATAAGTGATGGTATGGAGTTTTTTATTTGGTGATGAAACCACTTTTGCATTTTCAATTGTACTTGAGAATTCAATTTCAGCTTGTGCTTTAAATGTTTCGCTTACCGTTGCTTTTTTACCAAAATTACCAGCTGCTACCCAGCATACTTTTTCCGCTTTATTAGTGCGAGATATTTCTTTTTTATTTAAATCGGGTGATGGCGCGGGTTCATTCGTTCTATCAAAAACAGAAAGATAAATAGTAGGCTCATTTGCCGTATCTTTTTTAGTCGTATCTTTTGATTCTGGCGCCGCAGCAAATACGCCTGCTGAAAATAAGGTTGTAATTAAAGCGAATGCGAAGATTTTTTTCATGTTAGATTCCTTTTTATATCATTATTTTATTGAACGATCATTATACCAAGGCAGCCCATATCAGCTAGCATTAAATTGGATGAGCCAAATAAGAAGGGATGCGTATTTGACGAAGGTTGTTCAAATTTTACTAAAATTTGTACTTTCTTTTTCACCCAAACTGTGTCTTTCCATGCAAGTTCCGATGTATCGATGTTAACATCATCTTGGCTTTCAATCACAAATTTAGCCCCTTGAATGGTGAAACCCACAGGCAGTGAGCTGTTGATAATCCAACGTTCAACGGTGCCGACTTTAGCCGAAACATCAACTCGACGCGGATCGAAGCGTTGTTTGTTGATTAAGCCATTTGTTACATCCAATTCAAAGGTGCGTTCTTGGGCGATTTTACTTTCGAGTATAGCCGTGGCATCAGTATTAAATTGCTCATTCATTTTTTTACTGAATGCGGAGATTTCGCCTTGTGGACGAAGTTCTAAAACGGTATTATCTGCAAAATCATTACCTGAACTGAACACATTTTTGATTTTGTCGAAGAAACCACGTTTAGCCCCAGAGATGAGCGATACGCCTTCTCCTTCGCTTAAATTGACTAACACTTCGGCACGTTCACCCGGTGCAAGAATAAGAGAATTAATCGCTTTACCTTGTGGTAAAAAACCTAAATCTCTCGCAATGAGCAACATATCTTGTTCATTATCTAAACGCAGATCATAGGCTCTTGCTAATGAAGCATTGAGCAAACGCAAACGCACCCAGCCGCGAGGGACGTCAAGATAAGGCGCTTCCTGTCCATTAACGAGAAGACGATTACCGACAAAGTGCGGTTGATTTTGCTTAAATAATTGTAATCCGTCACCGTTAAATTCCATGTCTTGCAAGATTAATGGAATATCGTCCACACCGTATTTATGAGGTAGCTGAGATTTTAAGCTTTGATCATCTTCAATCAACCACATCCCCACAATACCGCGATAGGTTTGATAAGCCGAGTTAGCTAGGGTTGCAGAGCGATACCAGCAAGTCGCGGCAGGCTGCTCTATTGGGATAATCGGTGCCCAAGATTCCCCTTTTTTGAGGGCTTTTGCGGCGCCACCAAATAATTCGCCACTGGCTTGTAATCCCTGAATAGAGAGAGCAATACTTTGTGGCAAATTGTTGTGATAATTGAGTTTTGCAAAAGAACCCGATTTAATGCGAATAGTGGGCCCAAGATAATTGCCGTTAAAGCCCCAGACACTGACACTATGGGAGCCATCTAACTTATAGCCGGTTTCTTCCATATTAAGGATAATGGGGCGACCACGTTTTGCTTCCATCAACGGCGGAATGGTTAATTTTTCACGGGATGCTGCTAATACTGATTGAGGTGTGGCAGCAAGTGCGGTTGAAATTGCGGTAGTTTTTAATAATTGGCGACGAGAAAGACGCAACATATTATTTTCCTTGTGCAATTTCAGCATCGAGTTCAGCGATGCGTTTTTCCATCAAATCGTGGCAGTAAGTGGCGAGTTCGCGTACATTGTCTTTTGTGTAGGATGAAGTATCAATCGGATCCATCATTTCACAAATCACCTTGCCGTTATCCCAACGATTTAAATCAATTTTGTTATGTGTCGTCGAGCACACCACAGGCACGATTGGTACGCCAGCTGCAATCGCGGCATGGAATGCGCCTGTTTTGAATGGCAATAAACCACGACCACGGCTACGAGTGCCTTCAGGGAACATCCAAATTGACAGGTTGTCTTTATTGATACGACGAGCAAGCTCAGTCATGGTGCTGTGTGCTTTAGAGCGATTTTCACGATCTAAGAAAATATTGCCCGTTACCCAATATAAAATGCCGAAAAAAGGAATCCAAATTAAGCTTTTTTTACCTACACTTACCGTGCGAGGCAATACCATGTAAGAGATGGTTACCATATCGAAATTATTTTGGTGGTTACCAATGTAAATACAACGTGGCATATTCTCTTTATTTTTTGGGAAGCGGTGTTCTACATTTAAGCCAAATAAAGGGTATAGACGACCAAACCAGCGAGCCATAACGCCCACATTGCTTGGATTTTTGAAACGAATAAAGGAATAGATTGTACCGAGCACACAAATTAAAATACAACAAAGTGCAACGATAAGAATTCTGGCGATTTTTAACATAGAAAATACCTAATTAAAATTTTTGGAAAGTATAGCAAATTACACAAAAATGTGTGCTAATCTAATGAAAAAAATGACGGAATAGTTATGAAACCCATTTATTTTATTGCAGATCTTCATTTGAGCGAAACGCATCCGGAATTAACCGCACTTTTTAACGATTTTATGCAAAACAAAGCGCAAGAAGCGCAAGCGGTTTATATTTTGGGAGATCTTTTTGATTTTTGGATTGGTGACGATGAAACTTCACCTTTAATCTCACAAGTAAAACAGTTGATTAAAAACCTGACAGAAAAGGGCATTGCTTGTTATTTCATTCACGGTAATCGAGATTTTCTGCTGGGGAAAAAATTTGCACAAGATTGTAGTTTAACGTTATTGCCTGATTACTATTGTGTTGATCTTGGTGGCGTGAAAACCTTAATTTGTCATGGTGATACCTTATGTATTGATGATGTGAAATATCAACAATTTCGCCGAAAGGTGCATCAAAAATGGCGACAAAGATTGTTTTTATGCTTGCCATTAAAAGTGCGGTTAAAAATTGCAGAGAAAATTCGCGCGAAGAGCAAAGAAGATAAGCAATATAAGTCGCTGGATATCATGGATGTGAATTTAGGGTTTACGGCACAAACAGTGAAAGAATTTGGCGTAGAACGGTTAATTCACGGTCATACGCATCGAGAAGCTATTCATCAGGAAAAAGGGTACACGCGCATTGTGTTAGGCGATTGGCGAAAGGATTATGCCTCAATTCTGGAAGTGACAGAAAACGGTTATCGGTTTATTTAAACAAAAAGCACAGGATTAAACCTGTGCTTTTTTGCATTAAAACGTGCTGATTTTCAACCGCACTTTATTCTACGGTTACCGATTTCGCTAAGTTACGAGGTTGATCCACGTCAGTTCCTTTAATTAATGCCACATGGTATGACAATAATTGCATAGGAACAGTGTAGAAAATTGGCGCAATAATTTCATTCACTTTTGGCATAGTGATAATTTTCATACCTTCGCTTGGTGTGAAGCCCGCTTCTTTATCGGCGAACACATAAAGTTGACCACCACGCGCACGCACTTCTTCAATGTTTGATTTCACTTTTTCAAGTAATTCATTGTTTGGTGCGACCACGATAACCGGCATATCTGCATCGATTAAGGCTAATGGACCGTGTTTTAATTCACCCGCCGCATAAGCTTCAGCATGAATATAAGAAATTTCTTTTAATTTCAATGAAGCTTCCATTGCGATAGGGTAGAACTCACCACGACCTAAGAAAAGTGCATGGTTTTTCTCTGCGAAGTCTTCTGCTAATGCTTCGATGTCTTTATCAAACGCAAGGGCTTTTTCAACTTCAGCCGGAAGTGATTGTAACGCTTTTACAATTTCCACTTCTTGTTCATTTGAGATATTGCCTTTTACTTTACCAATTGCAGTGACTAACATTAATAATGCGGCCAACTGAGTGGTAAACGCTTTGGTTGATGCCACACCGACTTCAACGCCTGCACGTGTCATGAAAGCAAGATCAGATTCGCGTACTAAAGATGAACTTGATACGTTACAGATCGTTAAGGCTGCCATGTAACCTTTTTCTTTTGCAAGACGAAGTGCTGCAAGGGTATCCGCTGTTTCACCTGATTGAGAGATAGTCACTAACAAGCTATTCGGACGAGTCACGAATTTGCGATAGCGGAATTCAGATGCGATTTCAACATCACAGCTTACGCCAGCAAGTGCTTCAAACCAGTAACGAGCAGTCATCCCTGCATTATAAGATGTACCACAAGCCACAATTTGAATGTGTTCAACTTTTTCTAAGATTTCTGCTGCGCCATTACCAATAGCATCCACAATCACGTTATTGTGAAGGATGCGTCCTTCCATGGTGTTGATTAATGCATTTGGTTGCTCATAGATTTCTTTTTGCATGAAATGGCGGAATTTGCCTTTTTCTGCAGCATCATTTTCAAGGTTAGACTCGTGTACTTCACGTTCTACTTTTTGACCATTCGCATCATAAATATCCACGGTACGACGTGTGATTTCTGCGATATCGCCTTCCTCTAAATAGATGAAACGACGAGTTACGCTTAAGAGCGCAAGTTGGTCAGATGCCAGGAAGTTTTCACCAATTCCTAAACCAATCACTAATGGGCTGCCTGAACGAGCTGCCACTAAATGTTCTGGATGCTCACGATCTAGTACAACCATACCATATGCACCAGTAAGTTGTTTTACGGTTTTTTGTACTGCTTCAAGAAGATTTGAGGCTGTACGCATTTCCCAATTAACAAGGTGTGCAATTACTTCGGTATCGGTTTGAGAATTAAACACGTAGCCACGTGATTTAAGTAATTCACGTAATTCTTCGTGATTTTCGATGATACCGTTATGGACGACAGCAAAGTTACCTGAAGTATGCGGGTGAGCATTGGCTTCAGACGGTTCACCATGAGTTGCCCAACGGGTGTGTGCAATCCCTGTACCACCGATTAATGGTTTTACTGCAACGGCTTCATCAAGGGCTTTTACCTTACCCAAGCAGCGTACGCGGTGTAATTCATGGTTTGGATCCACAACAGCAACACCCGCAGAGTCGTAACCACGATACTCTAAGCGGTGTAAACCATTAATTAAAATTTCTGCTACATCACGTTGTGCTACCGCACCAACAATACCACACATAGTTTTTCCTTATTTAATAAAATTAAAAGTCTTGTTTTTCTGACCGCACTTTATGCTACATCCACACAAATCACTTCCACGCCTTGCACCATTATGGCTTCTTTGTCAGCCTGAGATAATTTGTTATCGGTAATCAGCACATCAATTTGCTGCCATGTTAATTCCACATTTGGCATTTTTCTGCCAATTTTTTGTGATTCCACCATCACAATCACTTCACGAGATACTTCAGCCATCACTTGGCTTAAGCGAACTAACTCATTAAATGTTGTTGTACCACGTTCTAAATCAATGCCATCGGCACCAATAAATAATTGGTCAAAATCATAAGAACGTAGCACTTGCTCGGCAATATTGCCTTGGAAGGATTCAGAACGCGTGTCCCAAGTGCCTCCCGTCATTAAGAGTGTCGGTTCATTTTCGAGTGAACGTAATGCCGTGGCCACAGAAAGCGAATTCGTCATCACAACCAAGCCTTGCTTACGATTAAGTTGTTTAATCAAGGCGGCGGTTGTGCTGCCACTATCTACAATAATGCGATTATGATCACGAATACGTTCTGCAGCTGCCTTTGCTAAGACTAACTTTCGTTGCGAAAGTTCATCATCTTGTTCTTCTTCGATGATTTCTTGTGGCATTAAAATGGCACCACCGTATTTTCGAAGAAGGAAACCATTACTTTCCAATGCAGTGAGATCTTTTCGAATCGTCACTTCAGAGGTATCAAATAATTGTACAAGCTGTTCTACACTGACTTCACCTTGTTCTTGTAGCAGTTGCATAATGGCATGTCTGCGTTGTTGGGTATTTCGGTGTTGAATGTTTCGTTTCATTATTTATATTCCGTAATAAGTTTCGGTTCGGAATTATATCGACAAAATGATGAATGTAAAGCTAAAATTTAGGCAACAAAAAACCCTGACAAAGCAGGGTTTAATTAAAATCTGTTTTGAGACTAATTATTTGATTGCGTCTTTTAATGCTTTACCAGATACGAAAGCTGGAACTTTAGATGCTGCGATTTTGATTTCTGCACCAGTTTGTGGGTTACGGCCAGTACGTGCTGCACGCTTGTTCACTTTGAATGTACCGAAACCAATTAATTGTACAGGTTCACCTTTTTTAAGGCTGCCAGTGATCGCTGCTAAAGTTGCTTCTAATGCAGCTTTAGCTTGTTTTTTGTTTAATTCAGCTGCACTTGCAATTGCATCGATTAAATCTGTTTTGTTCATAAATTTGTACCTTCTGTTAAATTAAAATTTGACTCTATTCAAATAAGCGTAGCTTTTAACTGCTACGGCTTGGCAAAGTCTAATCTAACTGAGCGGGAAATAAAAGCTCGATTTGTAAAAATTGTGACAAATCTCACGTTATTGCTCAATTTTTATACCAATATTGGAGATTCCCTCCTGTTTGATCTCGTTTCGGAGGGATAAAATCAGGTCTACATCGCGTTTTTCGCAGTCTTTGAGTAAGCGATAGATTTGCCATTGAAGGTCAAGCTCCTCTTCAATTTCTTTACGGCTTTTCAGTTCGCTCTCAGAAAGATCGCGATTTTCTTGTGTTTCTAACAAAGAACAAACCGTGCCTAATGAAATTTGGCTGATTTGAATTGCTTTTTCAAGTGTCTCGCCCGCGATAATCGCATGCAACAATTCACCTAGCGCTTCACAAGCATCGAGAGCAGGTACCACACCAAAGAAGTCGTAATCATTCACATCAGGAATGATTTCTTCGAGCTTCTCTAGTTGGTTTTCGAAATTGATTTTCGCCCCTTTAACCGTTAGAAATTCCCACACTAAATTTAAAATGTTGTGATAGGTCTTTTCTGCTTGCTCCTGTTCGGTCATTTGACAAAACAGGGCAAAGTTCGGTGCCATGCGTTCGCATAAGCAAGCCATAAAGGTCAGATGTTGCCAGCTTTCAACATTTTCGAGGCGCTTGTGAATTGGATTTCGCATTTTTTTCTCGCTTATTTATGATAGGCTTTAGAGAACTCATGAATCGCATCCACGAAGATTTTTGGAGCACTTTCTGGTACATCTTGGTGAATACCGTGACCTAAATTAAACACATGTCCGCTACCTTGTCCAAAATCAGCTAAAATTGACCGCACTTCTTGCTCAATACGCTCTGCTGGTGCATATAGCACGCTTGGATCCATATTGCCTTGTAGTGCCACTTTATGGCCCACACGTGCTTTTGCATCCGCTAAATTCACTGTCCAGTCTAATCCTAACGCATCACAGCCCGTATTAGCCATCGCTTCTAACCATAAACCGCCGCCTTTAGTAAATAAAGTCACCGGCACTTTACGTCCATCGTGTTCACGAATTAAACCATCAACGATTTTGTGCATATATTGCAGAGAGAAGTCTAAATATTCACGATGACCTAACACACCGCCCCAAGTATCAAATACCATGACGGCTTGCGCACCTGCTTTGATTTGAGCGTTTAAGTATAAGATCACGGAATCCGCCACTTTATCTAATAAAAGATGCAAAGTTTGCGGTTCGGCATACATCATTTTTTTGATTTTATTGAAGGTTTTGCTGCTACCACCTTCAACCATATAAGTCGCCAGTGTCCACGGGCTACCAGAGAAACCAATCAATGGCACTTCGCCTTTTAATTCACGACGAATTGTGCGCACAGCATTCATCACATATTGAAGTTCACCTTCAGGGTCAGGAATGGGTAAATTTTCGACCGCACTTTTGTTTTCAATTGGATGAGCAAATTTCGGGCCTTCACCTGCACCAAAACTTAAGCCTAAGCCCATTGCATCAGGAATAGTTAAAATATCTGAGAATAAAATAGCCGCATCTAAAGCATAGCGACGAAGTGGCTGTAAGGTAACTTCACAAGCTAAATCCGAATTACGGCAAAGAGACATAAAATCGCCCGCTTCTGCACGTGTTGCTTTATATTCAGGCAAATAGCGTCCCGCTTGGCGCATCATCCATACGGGTGTCATATCCACTGGTTCACGTAATAAAGCTTTTAAATAACGATCATTTTTTAATTCAGACATGGGCTTTCCTTTATTTATTTTGTTCCGCTTTGCAAAGCTCAAGCGTAGCATTAATTAGTTTGAGTGCGATAGTACCTGTTGGCGGTAATTCTGGCAAGGGGGCAGCGCTAGAAAACCATTGTGCATCATGTAGTTCTGTTTCTTGCAGTTGAATTTCTCCACTGTCGTAATCAGCTAAAAAGCCCACCATTTGTGAATTCGGGAATGCCCAAGGTTGACTACCGAAATAGCGAATATTTTTAATGCGAATCCCCGTTTCTTCAAAGACTTCGCGACGAACGGCATCTTCGAAGGTTTCACCCACTTCTACAAAACCGGCTAGCGTGGTGTAAATACCTGCTTTGCCTGGCGTGTAATGGCGTTTATGGTTGGCTAATAAAATCTCTGTGCCACGGCGAACGGCGACAATAATCGAAGGGCAAATAACTGGGTAAGTACGATAGCCACAACTTGTGCATTGAACCGCAAGCTCATCGTGAGTTTGTTCCGCTTTTTGACCGCACTTTCCGCAGAATTGGTGGGTTTTCAAAAAATGATTGATTTCCACGCCTCGGCTTAATAAATGAAAATCTTCAGTCGGTAATGACAACAAACTCCGTAAGGAAAGGTATTCTCGTTCATCTTGCTCATTTTCTGCCACAAGCCATAAAGGTTGTGATTTCCATTTCCCGAGCAACATTGCTTTTTGCGTTGTGAGGCCGAGTTCCTTTGCTGATCCAAAAGGCAGATCATTTTCCTGCCAATAAAGCGTCGATCCTTTGGTTAACAGCCAATATCCCTGATCTTCGGGCTGAATTGCTTTCATATTTTTCTCTTTTTTATTCTAAAAGTGCGGTCATTATAAAAGGGATTTTTGGAAAAACGAATTTAATTTCTGTGATAAAAATAGCTAGTCAGTTTTCGTTGTGCTACAGTGGTAACCTGTTTTTCTCTTTAAAATTAGGAATGACAAATGTCTTTTTTCTCTTTTGCTTTTTTAGAAAATGCGATGTCTTTTCAGGGTTATCTTAAATATATCGCCATTTTTGTCTCGTTAGGTGCATTGTTTGTCGTGACAAGCTTATATTTGCGTCATCGGTTACAAACCAAATATCGTGATCTCAGTATTATCTTTCTTTTATTAATTATTTTCTTGCTCGGTGTGTAATATAAGCAATATGAGCGAGATGAAGTCTATGCAGCTGATATCTCTAGCATGGTGACATTTTTAAATTCGGTGAAAGACAGTCAAAATTTACAGAAAGAAGATATTCGTACCAATAGCCGTACATTAACGAACGGCATGATTTTAAATATTCGGGGTCAGTATTTCGAAGTCCATTTTAATAATGATTTTACCGCATATACCTTATCCCCAATTAACTTAGTAAACCCGAATGTTACTGTAATTGATAAGGAGGATAAATAATGGATGGCTACACATTATTAGGCTTAAAATTGGCCATGGGTATTGTTGGACTCGTACTTCAAATTCACTTAATGGGCAAAGGCAACCTCGCGCCGACCTCTGCGATGGATCAGGCACAAAACTTTGTGCTGGGTGGCATCATTGGTGGTGTGATTTATAGTGATAGTATTGGGGTATTTCAGTTCTCTTTAGTACTCGTACTTTGGACATTATTGATTTTTACCCTTCGTTTTATCAAAAACCATAACCAATTAGTTAAATCGTTGATTGATGGTAAACCAGTTCCGGTGATTTCAAACGGCAAGGTAAAAACTGCTGAATGTATGAAAAACGGTATTACTGCTCATGACCTTATGTTTAAGTTACGTGCTGCCGGTATTTATGAAATCAAAACGGTTAAACGTGCGGTATTTGAACAAAATGGACAACTTTCGATTATTCGATACGGTGATGATAATTTACGTTATCCATTAATTATTGATGGACAATTAGATGATGATGTTTTAGAAATTATTGATCGTGATGAAGAATGGGTTAAAGCTGAGTTAGAAAAACAGAACATGACGATTGAGCAAGTGTATATTGGCGAATACTTGAATGGTCAGTTAGTCACACATTTATATGAAAACAAATAAAAAAGACCGCACCTTAAAAGTGCGGTCTTTTTTTCGCTCATTTTAACCGACAACAAAAGGTAAGTAACCCGCTCGGATGGCAAAAGGAATCGAAGTAATAATCACACCAAGTACCAATACAAGCAGTAACAATGCTTTACCACCCCATACTCGGTATGGCAAGTTTGGATGAATTGAGCGTGCTTTCCAAACTAATGCTACCGGTAAAACCACTGCGTAGAACGCGAACATTTGACCAGCATAACCCAGTGCGAGAATAAAACCTTCTGGATAGAAAAGGGAGAAAAGCACAGGTGGAATAAAGGTCATTAAACCTAATGAAATGCGCCCTGCATGAATATCAAAAGATTGCTTGAGCAAGTCTTCAATACATTCTAATAAACCTAATGCCACTCCTAAGAATGAAGTTACCAATGCTAAAGTGGAGAAGATTTTTACTGCATTCGCAATAATTGGGCTTTGGGTGATTTCTAAGGTCGCTTTCACTAAGCCATTTAATGTGGCGTCTTCGCGTAAAATTTGTAAGAACTCATTTTGGCTGAGTAAGCCGTGCGTAGAAAGCTGCCATAAAAAGTAAGCAAATAACGTAATGCCGGAACCCACTAAAATAGCAATGCGTAAGGATTTTACGTTACCGCCTAAGTATTTATTTAAGCTAGGAATGGAACCGTGGAAACCAAATGCCGTGAAAAATACAGGGCTTGCAGAAATAATTAAGGCATTATCAATTGGCATCGCCATTAAGTTATCAAATTTAATGTTTGGTAACATTAATGCGAGTACTAAGATAAAAGCAGCAATCATCACAAAGAATAACACGCGATTGATTTTATCTACACTGTGTGTGCCGATGACAATAAAACTGCCGAAGAACATGGTGAATGCAAGCACCGCGATCTTATTCATGGTGTCTTTATCCCCCATGGCAGGGAGTAAATCCATTAATAAGGATCCACCACCACTTACATAAGCGGCAATTAAGGCATATAAAAAGACAATTAAAACCGCAGTGGAAATAATTCGCCCTGCTTTACCAAAATATTGTGCAGCAAGTGTGCCGATCCCTGCATCACTGTCAGCAGTTTGATACAGTTCCACGAATAATAGAGCAGTGAAAGTGAGTACCGCCCACAATCCAATTAATAAGAAAACCGTCGCCGTTAAGCCAATCCCTGCTGAGGTGAGCGGCATCGCCAACATCCCCGCACCAATCATGGTTCCTGCTACAAGCAAGGTACTTCCCACAGTCTTGTTCATTTTACTTTCCTTTGGTTGTAATGATAAATTTACGATGATTGTATTTTAATCTTTACATTGTGTAAAGTAGGAGAAACAAAATTCTTCTACAAAATGTACGGTAGAAATGACCGCACTTTCCCGATAAAATAGCCGGCAAATCAATTAAGACGAGAGACAATAGTAGGAGAGCGCTTATGATTTATAGTATGACAGCCTTTGCACGCCTTGAAATCAAGAAAGATTGGGGCGATGCAGTTTGGGAAATTCGTTCAGTTAACCAACGTTATTTGGAAAACTTTTTCCGCTTGCCAGAGCAATTCCGTGGTTTGGAAAATGCTTTGCGTGAGAAACTTCGTCAAAATCTCACCCGCGGTAAAATTGAATGTTCGTTACGTATTGATAGCAAAAAACAAGCGGCGGCTGAGCTCAATTTAAATAAAGAATTAGCGAATCAAGTTATCCAATCTTTACAATGGATTAAGTCGCAAGCTGGCGAGGGCGAAATCAATTTAACGGATGTGTTGCGTTATCCCGGCGTGGTGGAAGCGGCAGAGCAAGATTTAGATGCGATCAGTCAAGATTTGTTGACAGCTTTTGATGAATTGTTGGTGGAATTTATTGCAATGCGTGGACGTGAAGGCGAAAAATTGCAAGCCATTATTCAACAACGTCTTGATGGCATTACGGTGGAGGCTGAAAAAGTGCGGTCACAAATGCCGGCGGTTTTACAATGGCAGCGTGAGCGTTTATTGCAACGTTTTGAAGAAGCGAAGATTCAACTTGATCCACAACGAGTCGAACAAGAAATGATTTTACTGGCGCAACGTGTGGACGTGGCGGAAGAATTAGATCGTCTGCAAATGCACGTGAAAGAAACCAACAATATCTTGAAAAAAGGTGGGGCAGTGGGACGTAAACTGGATTTTATGATGCAAGAGCTCAATCGCGAATCTAACACGTTGGCATCGAAATCCATTAATGCTGATATCACCGCTTCCGCCGTGGAATTAAAAGTATTAATCGAACAAATGCGTGAGCAAATTCAAAACCTTGAATAGGGAAAATCATGTCAACATTTATTTCATTAAACCACTATGATTTGGTGGAAGTAGCTGGAGTCGATGCGGAGAAATATCTGCAAGGCCAATTAACTTGTGATGTGGTGCATTTGGCAGCTGGTGCTTCAACGCTTACAGCGCATTGCGATCCTAAAGGCAAAATGAATTCGTTGTTCCGCTTAATTAAGCTTTCAACAGAGCAGTTTTTGATTTTAATGCCGAAAGCCTTGTTGGCTCCACTCGATCATTTAAAAAAATACGCGGTGTTTTCCAAAGTCACTTTCCAAGTGTTGGATTGGCAAATTGTCGGCTTGATTGGTGAAAAGTGCGGTCGAATTCACGCGCAGATTGAATTAGATATTGATGAAAATCGTGCAATTTTGCTCAATCCTACACCGTTAGATGTCACCTTTAATGGCGATGAAAAACAATGGCTTTGTGCAGATATTCAAGCGGGCTTACCAAGCTTGAGTGCGGAAACGCAAAATGAATTTATTCCGCAGGCATTAAATCTACAAGCGATTGAACAAGCGATTTCTTTTACTAAAGGGTGTTATATCGGGCAGGAAACTGTCGCGCGAGCCAAATATCGTGGTGCCAATAAACGTGCGATGTATGTGCTTTCGGGGGAAACAACGGTTACACCGAAAATCGGCAGCGAGATAGAAATGCAGTTAGAAACGGCTTGGCGTAAAACCGGCACAATCGTCAGTGCGGTCAATTTTGACGGCATTTTATGGTTGCAAGTCGTGATGAATAACGATTTAGAGGAAGGGACGCATTTCCGTTTGCCAGAAGATGGAACCATTCTGAAAATTGAACCATTACCTTATTCCATCAATAGTTAAAAAACGATTTAGTCATTGACGACTTATAAGAGTCATCTATGATGAAAAGAGAGAACCACAATGTTCTCTCTTTTTTTATTTTTTTAAAATCCGCTATAATTCTGAAAAACTCACGAATTAAATACTATGACTTATTATCTTGGCATTATGTCCGGCACCAGCCTTGATGGGGTGGACATTGCTCTTACTGACATCCAATCTAATCAAACCAAATTAATTGCGGCTGATTTTACGCCGATGCCAGCAAATTTACGCGAAAAAGTGACCGCACTTATTCAATCGGGCGAAACCTCGTTACAAGCTCTGGGGGAACTCGATCACCAATTTGGCTTACTTTATGCGGATTGCGTAAATGCCTTTTTACGTCAACACGAGTTAAAACCAGAACAGATTGAAGCCATTGGTTGTCATGGTCAAACGGTGTGGCATTCTCCAAAAGGTCAATTTCCGTTTACCATGCAAATCGGTGATATGAATTTATTAGCCGCTAAAACAGGCATTACGGTTGTTGGTGATTTGCGACGTAAAGATATGGCGTTTGGTGGACAAGGGGCGCCTTTAGTACCCGCTTTTCATCAAGCGGTGTTTTTTGCTCCTCATTGGGCAACGGTGGTGCTTAATATTGGCGGCATTAGTAATGTATCCTTATTGATACCCGAACAGCCTGTTATTGGATTTGATACGGGAACGGGTAATACCTTGCTCGACCAATGGATCGAAAAACATCAAGGCAAAGCTTACGACAAAAATGGTGAATGGGCGGCTTCAGGTCAAGTGAATTCAGATTTGTTAGCGGCATTATTAGATGAAGATTTCTTTCAACTTCCACCACCGAAAAGCACAGGGCGTGAATTATTTAATTTAACTTGGCTAGAGAGTAAAGTTCAAAAAATAGCAGGCAAAACAACCGCACTTTTACCACAAGATGTGCAAGCTACGTTGGCAGAATTTACCGTGCAAAGCATCGCTTTAGCCCTTAACAATATTCAGACGACATTACCATGCAGATTACTTGTTTGTGGAGGAGGTGCTAAAAACCAGGCGATCATGAATGGCTTAAAACAAGCATTGCCAAGTTGGCGTATTCAACTGACGACTGAATTAGATCTTGATATCGATTATGTGGAAGCGGCGGCTTTTGCTTGGTTGGCCTATCGTCGCATGCATAATTTGCCAGCTAATTTGCCGAGTGTGACAGGCGCTACAAGTGCGGTCAGTTTAGGGGCGATTTTTCCAAAGGAATAAACCATGGCAGAAAATTTATTACAAACCCTTTCAACTTTAATTACTGAACAACGGAATCTCAATTCCATGAATGTAGATAGCTTGTCTGCATTGGAAATTGTGCAGTTGATGAATGAGGAAGATAAACAAGTACCTTTGGCAATTGAAAAATGTTTACCTCAAATTGCTCAAGCGGTCGAACGTATTGTTGCAGCATTTCAACAAGGCGGTCGATTAGTCTATATTGGCGCCGGAACAAGTGGTCGATTAGGCGTACTGGATGCCTCTGAATGCCCGCCAACATTTGGCGTGTCACCTGAAATGGTGAAAGGTATTATTGCAGGCGGTGAGCGCGCATTACGTCATCCAATTGAGGGCGCAGAAGACAGCAAAACGCAAGCCGTGGTTGACTTACAAACCATTCAATTTTCCTCAAAAGATGTCTTGGTGGGTATTGCAGCTAGTGGCCGAACCCCTTATGTGATCGGTGCATTGGAATATGCGAAAAGTTTAGGTTCAGTGACCGCTTCGATTGCGAGTAACCCGAATTCAGCGATGGCGAATATTGTGGATATTGCCATTGATACGGTAGTGGGACCAGAAGTGCTAACTGGCTCGAGCCGCTTGAAATCAGGCACGGCACAAAAATTAGTACTGAATATGCTCACTACGGCTTCTATGATCTTAATGGGTAAATGCTATCAAAACTTAATGGTGGATGTGCAGGCAAGCAATGAAAAGCTGAAAGCTCGTGCCATTCGTATCGTCATGCAAGCCACGGATTGCGATAAGGCACTCGCAGAAGAGACATTAAAGCAGGCTGATCAAAATGCGAAATTAGCGATTATGATGATTTTGAGTGGACTAGATCGTGCTCAAGCAGAGGCGTTATTAGAAAAACATCACGGAAAGTTACAACTTGCATTGAAATAAAGGAAAATAAAAACGCTAGGCATCAAACCTAGCGTTTTTTTATCATGTAATAGTTTGCTCAATTAGCAATCTTGTTTGCCGTAAGCATCTTGACGAAGGATTTGACGAACGCCTTCATCAAATTGTGCTAAAACTTGATCCGCGTCTTTTGGATCTTTACCGCGCGCATCAAGATAGAACTTGATTTTCGGTTCAGTACCAGATGGACGAACGATTAAGCGGCTACCGTTTTCTAATACGAATACAAGGATGTCGCTTTGACGATCTGTTTTAGTGTGGTCGATGAATTGTGCCACTTTAACACCGCCTACTTCTGCTGGAGGCGTGTTGCGAAGTGCGGCCATTAATTTACCAATTTCAGATAAATCGCTTACACGAATAGAAATTTGACCACTTACATAAGCACCGAATTCTTGCGTGAAGTCATTGGCGTAATCCGCTAAGGTTTTACCTTGTGCTTTTAAGTGACGCACTAAATCTAAGAACACGATCGCTGCAGAAATACCATCTTTATCGCGTACTTTATCTGGGTCAACTAAGTAGCCAAGCGCTTCTTCAAAACCGAATAATAAGCCTTGAACTTTACCGATGTATTTGAAACCAGTTAAGGTTTCTTCTGATTGGAAGCCGTATTTTTTCGCAATTTCAGCAAGTGCAGGAGAAGATACTAAAGAACACGCTAATACGCCTTTCTCACCTTTTGCATGATATTGTTTTGCTAAATACCAACCTAAGAAACAACCTACTACGTTACCGTGTAAAGGTTTCCAGTTACCTTGCGCATCAGGAACAGCTACAGCTAAACGGTCTGCATCAGGGTCATTCGCAATAATGAATTCAGCATTGTTTTCTTTTGCCACTTTAATGGCTAAATCTAATGCACCTTTTTCTTCCGGGTTAGGGAAGTTTACCGTTGGGAATGTGCCATCGGGCCATACTTGTTCTGCCACAATGTGAGGTTGTGGAAGACCTGCTTTGGTTAAGGTTTTGCTTAATACTTCATAGCCTACACCGTGCATTGCGGTATAAACGTAGTTAATGTCTGCTTGAGGTTCTTTAGCAAGAGAAGCGGTTTTTTCGATATAAGCGTTAACCACTTCATCATCTAACACCACATAATCTTGGCTACGTGGTAAATCTTTTACGTTGCCCGCTGCTACTTTATCGATTAATGCGGCAATATCTTTGTCAGCAGGAGAAACGATTTGGCCACCGCCGTTCGCTTTACCTAAGTAAACTTTATAGCCGTTATCTTCCGGTGGGTTGTGACTTGCAGTCACCATGACACCAGCAGTGGTATCAAAATATTGGATTGCGTAAGCTAATACTGGAGTGGGTAATTTACGTGGAAGTAAATAAGCTTTCACGCCTGCACCCGCCATGATTTCAGCGGTATCACGTGCGAAAACATCAGAATTTTTACGACCATCGTAACCAATCACGATAGAGGGTTGTTTGTCGTAACCTTTTAAATAATCCGCTAAACCACCTGCTGCCTGTGCCACTAAAACACGGTTCATACCCATAGAACCTGCTTGTAAAGGTCCACGAAGCCCTGCAGTACCAAATTGTAAACGGTCACTAAAGCGAGCTTGTAATTCAGCGTGTGCTTTTTCATCACCATTTTTCGCCGCCGTTAAAAGTGCGGTTAATTCTGCGTGAGTTTCAGCATCAGGATCTTGGTTTAACCAGTTTTGTGCGATATCAAAAAGCTTTGTCATGATGTTTTCTCCTTGTAAAAAATATTTCCAGTTAGACTAGCTGAAAATGACTTTAATTTAAATGGCTATTTTGCTTTTTTACTTAAAATCTAAGCTTTTTTTGATCGTAATCGTTTTCGCTGAATACAAAAACGGCGTAAAAAATATTTACGCCGTTGTTTTTATAGAAAATAATGAAAAAATTAGAGAAGAAGAGCTGAACCCCATTTGATAATATCAAAGAAGAATTTGTTCTGATTGGTGGCAATGCCATCACCCGTTTTCTTCAATGTGCCATCATCATTTTTGGTTTCATCCACCATACCATTTACATATTGCCCTTTAACGACATCCAAATCTTCTTTTGCCTGAGTACGTAAGACTTGGCAAGCTTTTGGTTCTAATGCATCAACATCACCGATTTCTGTACGGAATTTCTTGAATTGATAGGTCGCATAATTCATCGATTTTTCATCTTTTTGAATCATTTTCACATAGTCTTCACCGATGATTTTTTCTAACGGATAGAAAAAGACATATTGAGAATGAATGTAGCTATCTTCTTTTGCAAAATGTTGTTGCTGAATACGGGTTAAATTCGGGTAGATACATTGTTCAGCTTGTTTACTTGCCGTAGCCCATGTTTTCGCATTCACATCTGAAAGGAGGTAATCCGCTTGTGCAAATTCTGCGGGGATCGGCGATTGTGATGGGCCAAATAAACCACAAGCACTTAAGAGTACAGTTGCACCGAAAATAATAAATTTTCTCACTTAAATTTCCTTATAACATCTAGAATGGCAAAATTTTAGCAACAACAATCTGATTGTAAAGTGATTCTCTAATTGAGAAGTGATTTTCTTTCCCGAACTAAAAAACTTCCGCTATAATGACCGCACTTTTTACACTTATAAAGGAAAGAACAATGCAAAATCCAAAAGATGATGTTTTATATGCACCAGTTGAGTGGGTTGATCATAGCGAAGGTTATACTGATATTCGTTTCCACAAATCGACTGACGGTATTGCAAAAATCACCATTAATCGTCCAGAAGTGCGTAATGCATTTCGTCCGCAAACAGTTAAAGAAATGATCCATGCATTTTCTAACGCGCGTTTCGATGAAAAAATTGGCGTGATTGTGTTAACCGGTGAAGGCGAAAAAGCATTCTGTTCTGGTGGTGACCAAAAAATTCGTGGTGACTACGGCGGTTACAAAGATGAAAGCGGTGTGCATCATTTAAATGTATTGGATTTCCAACGTGATATTCGTACTTGTCCAAAACCAGTTGTAGCAATGGTGGCAGGTTACGCAATTGGTGGTGGTCACGTACTTCATATGTTATGTGATTTAACGATTGCAGCAGAGAATGCGATTTTTGGTCAAACGGGTCCTAAAGTAGGTTCATTTGACGGTGGCTGGGGTGCAAGTTATATGGCGCGTTTAGTTGGTCAGAAAAAAGCGCGCGAAATCTGGTTCTTATGTCGTCAATATAATGCGCAAGAAGCATTAGATATGGGCTTAGTGAATACTGTCGTGCCTTATGCTGATTTAGAAAAAGAAACTGTGCGTTGGTGTCGTGAAATGTTACGTAACAGCCCAATTGCATTACGTTGCTTGAAAGCCGCATTAAATGCAGACTGTGATGGTCAATCAGGTTTACAAGAACTCGCGGGTAATGCAACCATGTTGTTCTATATGACTGAAGAAGGGCAAGAAGGTCGTAACGCGTTCAACGAAAAACGCGCACCAGACTTTAGCAAATTCAGACGTAATCCTTAATTGGGCCATAAAAAGTGCGGTTAAAATCAGTGTGTTTTTAACCGCACTTTTGTTATCAAGGAGAATAAGATGGAAACCAAATCATTTAATCTTTATCGTTATTCTATTCCCGTCGACAGCCAATTGATTTTACGTGGACGTTTTTTAAAACGCCGTGAAGGCTTGATTGTGCGTGTAGCTTGCAGCCGTGATGGCTGGGGAGAAATTGCACCTTTACCTGGGTTTAGTGAAGAAATCATCGAACAAGCGCAAGAGCAAGCCATTGAATGGCTGACGAATTGGTGTCATGCAAGCTGTGAAGCGCCAAGAGTGCCCCTTGACGGTTGCTATCCTTCTGTTGCTTTCGGTATTAGCACAGCGATGGATGAGATGAAGCGTTATTTAAATGAGGAAGGCAACTATCATACTGCACCGTTGTGCTATGGCGATCCTGATGAGTTATATGCAGAACTGAATCAAATGTCAGGTGACAAAGTCGCTAAAATCAAAGTCGGTATGTATGAAGCGAATCGTGATGGTTTGATTACGGATATGTTTCTTGAAGCCATTCCTGATTTGCAATTACGTCTAGATGCGAATCGCCAATGGACCTTGGAAAAGGCGTTAAAATTTGCGGAGAAAGTGAAAACGCAACATCGTTCGCGTATTCAATTTCTGGAAGAACCTTGTAAAACCCGTGAAGAAAGTCGTCAGTTTGCAGCTCAAACGGGCATTAATATTGCTTGGGATGAAAGTTTGCGAGAGCCTGACTTTCTTTTAGAAAAAGAACCGCACTTAAGTGCCATTGTGATTAAACCAACATTGGTTGGTTCGCTACAAGATTGTCAAAAGCTGATTGCTCAAGCGCATAGTTTAGGCATAAAAGCAGTGATTAGCTCGAGTATTGAAAGTAGTCTTGGATTAACGCAACTCGCTCGTATCGCGGCACAATATACACCCAATGTGACGCCAGGATTAGATACGTTGAATTTAATGCGACATCAAGTATTACGTGCGTGGCCGGGCTCAGATTTACCGCTAATTGATTTAAATTCAGAATTTATTACCAAAATTGTCTAGAGATACGACCACCATTACATAAAAAATCGCTATAATTCGCACAAGTTAAAGGATGTGAAAATGTCAAAAAAATTCAATATTTTGCTGTTAAATGGCCCGAACTTAAATATGTTGGGCGCAAGAGAGCCAAAACATTATGGTTCGCTTTCGTTATCTGCCATTGAAGAAAATGTGGCAAAACTTGCGGCGCAGCATGATGTGAATTTGGAGTGCTTTCAAGCAAATAGCGAAGAAAAGTTAATCGATAAGATTCATCAAAGTTTTCAAAAAGTGGATTTTATTTTAATTAACCCGGCAGCTTATACGCATACCAGTGTTGCATTGCGTGATGCGTTGCTTGCGGTGTCAATTCCTTTTGTTGAAATCCATTTGTCTAATGTACATAAGCGCGAGCCATTCCGTCACCATTCTTACTTTAGTGATGTGGCTGAAGGGGTAATTTGTGGCTTAGGTGCGAAAGGTTATGAGTTTGCTCTCCAATTCGCGTTAGATTTTTTAAATAAAAAAGCATAAAATTTCACAAAATTTACAGATTTTCGCAGAAATTTATCGCAAAGTTCATGATTTTGCGGTAATCTTGCCGACACAAAAAACAGGTTTCAAAATGACCGCACTTTGGAGTGAATTTTGAAAGTGCGGTTGAAAATTCATTAATATTTTTAGGAAGAGCGTATGGACATTCGTAAAATCAAAAAACTGATTGAATTAGTAGAAGAATCGGGCATCACTGAATTAGAAGTGCAAGAAGAAGAAGGTACAGTACGTATTAGTCGTGCGGCACCAGCTGTTGCACCTGCTGCAATTCAATATGCAGCGGCGCCTGTAGCACCTGTTGCAGCACCAGCAGCTGCTCCTGTGGCAGCCGCGCCTGCTGAAGCGCCTGCGGCTGAAATTTCTGGCTACCAAGTGCGTTCACCAATGGTAGGTACATTCTACCGTAGCCCAAGCCCAGAAGCGAAAGCTTTCGTTGAAGTGGGACAAACAGTCAAAGTAGGCGATGCACTTTGTATCGTTGAAGCGATGAAAATGATGAACCGTATCGAAGCAGACAAAGCTGGTGTGGTAAAAGCAATCTTAGTCAATGATGGCGAAGCGGTTGAATTTGATCAACCATTGATCGTTATCGAATAATCCCTATCAATCTGAAATGGCGAGCTTTCTCGCCATTTTTTCACACAAGTGGAAATTGTTATGTTAGAAAAAGTTGTGATTGCTAACCGTGGTGAAATTGCACTGCGTATTTTACGTGCCTGTAAAGAATTAGGCATTAAAACTGTGGCGGTTCACTCTACCGCTGATCGTGATTTAAAACACGTATTACTTGCGGATGAAACGATTTGTATCGGGCCAGCACCATCTGTAAAAAGTTATTTGAATATTCCTGCTATTATTGCAGCGGCAGAAGTAACAGGTGCAGATGCTATCCATCCAGGTTATGGTTTCCTTTCTGAGAATGCGGACTTTGCGGAGCAAGTTGAGTGTTCAGGCTTTACTTTTATCGGTCCAACAGCAGATGTCATTCGTTTAATGGGTGATAAAGTTTCTGCGATTAAGGCAATGAAAAAAGCGGGCGTACCTTGTGTTCCAGGTTCTGATGGCCCTGTAGGTAGCGATATCGCGAAAAATAAAGAAATTGCAAAACGTATTGGTTATCCAATTATTATCAAAGCATCTGGCGGCGGTGGTGGTCGTGGTATGCGTGTCGTTCGTAGCGAAGATGCACTTGAAGAATCCATTGCGATGACAAAAGCTGAAGCAAAAGCAGCATTTAATAATGACATGGTTTATATGGAAAAATATTTAGAAAATCCACGCCATGTTGAAATTCAAGTTTTAGCGGATACACACGGTAACGCAATCTACCTTGCAGAGCGTGATTGTTCTATGCAACGTCGTCACCAAAAAGTCGTAGAAGAAGCACCCGCACCAGGTATTACAGAAGAAGTTCGTCGTGACATCGGCACTCGCTGTGCGAATGCTTGTATCGAAATTGGTTATCGCGGTGCAGGTACCTTTGAATTCTTGTATGAGAATGGTGAGTTCTATTTCATCGAAATGAATACCCGTATTCAAGTAGAACATCCAGTAACAGAAATGATTACCGGTGTAGATTTGGTGAAAGAACAATTGCGAATTGCAGCTGGTTTGCCACTTTCTTATAAACAAGAAGATATCAAAGTAAAAGGCCATGCGATGGAATGTCGTATCAATGCAGAAGATCCAAAAACATTCTTACCATCTCCAGGTAAAGTGGCACACTTACACTCACCAGGTGGCTTAGGTGTTCGTTGGGATTCTCATGTATATGCTGGTTATACCGTTCCACCACACTACGATTCTATGATCGCAAAATTAATCACATACGGTGATACTCGTGATGTCGCAATCCGTCGTATGCAAAATGCATTGTCTGAAACGATTATTGACGGTATCAAAACAAATATCCCACTTCATGAACTCATTCTTGAAGATGAAAACTTCCAAAAAGGTGGTGCAAATATCCACTATTTAGAGAAGAAATTAGGGATGTATGATTAAAATGAAACGGCTAACGTAAGTTAGCCATTTTTATATCTTTTTGATAATTAATATATTTTCTTTGAAAAGATATCTTAAATCTCTTTATAATGTGCACCTATTTATTTTTACCTAAGGAAAAACAATGAAATTTAATCTCTCTAAATTAAGTTTAACAATTCTTGCAACTGTAACGTTAGCCGCCTGTGGAAGTAGCGGTGGTAGCAATACTCAACCAGCTGATCAAGCAAAACTAACTGAGCAAGTAAAACCAGCTGAGCCAGTAAAACCAGCTGAGACAGTAAAACCAGCTGAGACAGTAAAACCGGCTGAGCCAGTAAAACCGGCTGAGCCAGTAAAACCGGCTGAGACAGTAAAACCGGCTGAGACAGTAAAACCGGCTGAGACAGTAAAACCAGCTGAACAACCAAAAAATGAAGAACAAATTGTGCTTAGTCGAGTAGGATTTGAGGTTAATAAAGAGACTAGAGTAGTTACTACAATTGAAAGACAAATACATGATGACAATAATGTGAATCTTGTTAATGTTGAAGGTCAAGCAATTGAAATTATTCCATCAGGGTATTACGAACGTCCAGTCATTGGAACTAATGAGAAAGAAGTACTACAGGCAGATTCTCCTGAATTGCGTTCTATTAGTGGCAAAAACTATAAAAATATTCGTTGGGGGAAATTTACGGAGCCTACTTTAGGTTCTGATTATTATGTTGCATTTGGTGTAAATCCAACAACAGAAATGCCACAATCAGGTACTGCAAATTATATTGGAAATGGTATGCATGTAGAGAAGCGTGCTGAACACTTAGACTCTAACTTATCATTCGTAAAACTAACAGCTAATTTCGCAGATAAAACATTAAATGGAACAATTTCTTTAGCAAACACAGGCTATAAGGATGTTCTTGTATCAAATAGGCTTGCTGGAGGCGCGCTTTCTCCAGAGATACACTTCGATGATGTTTCCTTATCTGCCCAAATTCAAGGCAATAAATTTAGTGGAACAAGCGAGAAAGGTGTTCATGCCGAAGGTGGGTTCTATGGAAAAGATGCTGAAGAAGTCGCTGGAACTTACAAAGGAAAAGATGCTATGGGTGTCTTTGGTGCTAGAAAAAATTAGAAATTTTCTGTCAATTTAAAAGCAAGCCTTGAGCTTGCTTTATTTTTATACTTGAGATAGAAATAAATATCTAATTTAGATTTATAATAGATAAAATTTTTTAACAGGAACTCAGAATGGAACTTTCACAACGTTATAAACAAGCAGCCAAGGAGGCTCGCTGGGCATTAGGTTTAGCTATTTTTTATGTAATTGGATGGTGTGTATGTGCTTATTTACCGAAAGACTCGCCTGGGCCGATAGGTTTTCCGTTGTGGTTTGAATTATCCTGTATTTATTTACCCATTTTGTTTGTAGTGATTGGGTATTGGATTGTCAAAATTGTCTTTTTAGATATCCCGCTAGATGTTGAATCAAAGGAGAATAAATAATGAATTTAGGTATTATTCTCCCTTTAGTAATCTACTTAGTCTTTATTTTTGGTGCGGCATTATTTGCTTATGTAAAACGAAGTAAAGGGGATTTCCTAACAGAATATTATGTGGGAAATCGCTCCATGACGGGCTTTGTGCTTGCGATGACAACAGCTTCCACTTATGCCAGTGCAAGTTCTTTTGTTGGTGGACCAGGGGCTGCCTATAAATATGGGCTAGGTTGGGTATTGCTCGCCATGATCCAAGTGCCGGCTGTGTGGTTAGCCTTAGGTGCATTGGGCAAAAAGTTTGCATTACTTTCTCGCGAAACTAATGCGCTTACTATCAATGATTTATTTCTCTATCGTTATAAAAATAAATATCTCGTTTGGATTTCCAGTCTAGCATTGTTGCTTGCCTTCTTTGCCGCTATGGTCGTGCAATTTATTGGTGGCGCAAGATTGCTTGAAACCACGATAGGGATTCCTTACACTCATGCCTTGCTTATTTTCGCCTTAACGGTTGGTATTTATACGTTTATTGGTGGTTTCCGAGCCGTCGTATTAACTGATACGATTCAAGGTACGGTAATGATTTTTGGTACAATCGTGCTATTAGTGGGCGTTATTTACCATCTCGGTGGCGTAGAAAGTGCGGTCAATAAATTAACTGAAATTGATCCGAGTTTAGTAAGTCCTTACGGCCCGAATGAGATGCTTGATTTTCAATTTATGGCATCGTTTTGGATCCTAGTCTGTTTCGGTGTGGTTGGTTTACCACATACAGCCGTCCGTTGTATGGCTTTCAAAGACAGTAAAGCCTTACATCGAGGTATGCTCATTGGGACGATTGTCCTTTCTGTGATTATGTTAGGGATGCATTTGGCGGGTGCTTTAGGACGTGCCGTTGTGCCTGATTTGACCGTATCAGATAAAGTCATTCCAACCTTAATGTTGGAAGTGCTCCCACCTATTGTTGCAGGGATTTTCTTAGCGGCGCCGATGTCTGCGATCATGTCCACAGTTGATGCACAACTCATTCAATCCTCCTCAATTTTTGTGAAAGACTTATATCTTGCAAGCAAACCTGAAGCAGCGAAGAATGAAAAACGAATTAGCCGTATTTCATCAGTCATCACACTGATTTTATCGGCGTTGCTAATTCTCGCGGCACTGAATCCACCAGATATGATTATTTGGTTGAATCTATTTGCTTTCGGGGGATTAGAAGCCGCATTCCTTTGGGTGATTGTATTAGGCATTTATTGGGATAAAGCAAATGCAGCAGGGGCAATAAGTTCAATGGTGGTGGGATTAAGCAGTTATGTGCTTCTGACTCAATTTGGTATCAAACTATTTGGTTTTAATGCGATTGTGCCTGCACTTGTATTTGGTTTGATAGCTTTCATCTTGGGTAACCAATTCGGTACAAAAAAACAGTAAAAACGGACCGCACTTTATGGTTTATCAAATCCTAGCATTGTTTATTTGGAGTAGTGCCTTTGTAGCCGCTAAATACACCTTTACAATGATGGACACCATTTTGATGATCCAAGTTCGTTTATTAATGGCGGCAATTATTGTGATGCCACTCTTTTTTCGTCGTTGGAAAGGAGTGTCTAAACCGATGCGAAAACAGCTTTGGTGGCTAGGTTTTTTTAATTATACCGCAACCTTTTTGCTACAATTTATTGGCTTAAAATATACGAGCGCGGCGAGCGCAACGACCATGATTGGATTAGAGCCATTATGTGTGATTTTTATTGGGCATTTTTTCTTTCAAGATCGTGCGAAATGGTATCACTGGTTGTGTGGCGCTTTTGCCTTTTTAGGCGTGGCCATTTTAATTCTAGGTGGGCAGGGCAATGAAGGCTCAAGTGAAATTAGCTTATTGGGCTGCTCATTAGTGGTTGCGGCAAGTATTGTATTTGCTTGTTGTTTACGTTGGACGAAAAAAGTGGTAGCAACGGTTTCTGCTCAAGCCTATACATCGATTTCTATCGTATTAGCGACCATCACCATGCTGCCATTTACTTTATTACTGACGGAAAGCTGGGATATCCATTTTAACTGGCTTGGTTTCTTCGGTTTGATTTATCTCGGCGTAGCATGCAGTTGGTTTGCCTTTTGGTTGTGGAATAAAGGCTTAAATTCAGTAGATGCAAAAATCTCTGGAATTTTGACCGCACTTGAGCCGATTTTCGGTGTCTTTTTGGCGGTATTATTGCTTAACGAAGAGGTTTCACTTGTTTCAGCACTTGGGATTATCATTATTGTGGCTTCAGCCCTAGGCGTAAGTTTATTACCGAAATGGTTACATAAAGAAATTAATTAAAAGGAAAAGAAGATGGCGTGGATTCAAATTCGCTTAAATAGTACAAATGAAAAAGCTGAGAAAATTAGCGATTTTTTAGAAGAAATTGGCTCAGTTTCGGTCACATTTATGGATAGCCAAGATACGCCGATTTTTGAACCACTTCCAGGCGAAACGCGTCTGTGGGGAAATACCGATGTGATTGCATTGTTTGATGCAGAAACCGATATGAATGAGATTGTGAGTTTGCTTAAACAAGCGCATCATTTAGATGAAAATACCGCTTACAAAATCGAGCAAATCGAGGATAAAGACTGGGAACGTGAATGGATGGATAACTTCCACCCAATGCAATTTGGCAAACGCTTATGGATTTGCCCAAGCTGGCGTGAAGTGCCAGATCAAAATGCGGTTAATGTAATGCTTGATCCAGGTTTAGCTTTCGGGACAGGTACCCACCCGACAACTGCACTTTGTTTAGAGTGGTTAGATGGTTTGGATTTAACAGGCAAAACCGTCATCGATTTTGGTTGTGGCTCAGGCATTCTTGCCATTGCTGCCCTTAAATTAGGTGCGAAAAATGCGATCGGTATTGATATCGATCCACAAGCGATTCTTGCCAGTCGTAATAATGCAGAACAGAATGAGGTGGCGGATCGTCTGCAACTTTTCTTATCAGATGATAAGCCTGCAGATTTAAAAGCAGATGTCGTTGTCGCGAATATTCTTGCGGGTCCATTAAAAGAACTTTACCCGATTATCTCCCAATTAGTAAAAGAGGGGGGCGATCTTGGATTATCGGGTATTTTAGAAACACAAGCACAATCGGTATGTGATGCTTATACACAATCCTTTGATTTAGATCCTGTTGCAGTGAAAGAGGAATGGTGCCGTATTACAGGTAAATTAAAATCGGCTTAATTTCTTTTTGTCAATTAAAAAAAGTGCATTTTTTGAACAAATTTCCCTTTGCAAAAAAAAGAAAAATGCGTAATATAGACCCTTTGTCGGTGACTGCTGTTGCCTGACTTACTAGAGATTAGGACTTGTAATTGGGGATAACATAAAATGCGAATTGGTTCTTATGAATTAAAAAATCGTATTTTATTGGCGCCCATGGCAGGTATTACGGATCAACCTTTTCGACGTTTATGTGCTCATTACGGCGCGGGATTAACGTTTTCAGAGATGATGTCCACTAATCCACAAGTTTGGCATACAGAGAAATCGAAACTTCGTTTAGCACACAGTGAAGAGCTAGGATTAAATGCGGTGCAAATCGCAGGTTCTGATCCTTTGGAAATGGCCCAAGCTGCAGCAATTAATGTAGCCTATGGTGCTGAAATTATCGACATCAATATGGGCTGTCCCGCAAAGAAAGTAAATCGAAAGCTGGCGGGCTCTGCACTGCTTCAATTTCCCGATTTAGTGGAAAAAATTTTAAAAGAAGTCGTGAATGCCGTTGATGTACCTGTGACGTTAAAAATTCGCACAGGTTGGGATAAAGCAAATCGAAACTGTGTGCAAATCGGCAAAATTGCAGAACAATCTGGTATTCAAGCTTTAACTATTCATGGGCGGACGAAAGAATGCTTATTTGAAGGGGAAGCGGAATACGACAATATTCGAGCAGTCAAACAATCCATTTCAATTCCTGTTATTGCGAATGGTGATATTGATTCTGCCTCGAAAGCGAAAAAGGTACTTGAGTACACAGGTGCCGATGCAATAATGATCGGTCGTGCCGCACTAGGCAATCCATGGCTTTTTCAAGCCGTCGAGGCTTTAGTTGAACATGATACGATAATTCAAACACCAAGTTTGCGTGAAAAGTGCGGTCATATTTTGCATCATATTCAGGAACTCCATCAGTTCTATGGTGAGCAAAAAGGCTATCGAATAGCCCGTAAACATGTAGCTTGGTATTTACAGGGAATTCAACCCGATTCCGTTTTTAGACAGACTTTTAACGCAATTAATGAACCGAAAGAGCAGTTAATTGTGCTGGAAGATTTTTTAAATTCAATTTTGGATAAAGAAAAATGTTAGAACAACAACGTAGTCCGTCTGAAGCGTTAACCGTTTCAGTTTTAAACTCTCAATCACAAGTAACAAACAAACCATTACGTGATTCAGTAAAACAAGCTTTACGCAATTACTTATCACAATTAGATGGTCAAGATGTGAATGATCTTTACGAATTAGTATTAGCGGAAGTTGAACACCCGATGTTAGATATGATTATGCAATACACCCGTGGTAACCAAACCCGCGCAGCTAATATGCTCGGTATCAACCGTGGTACATTGCGTAAGAAATTGAAAAAATACGGTATGGGCTAATTAAAATTAGCAAAAAGAAAGGCGAACATCATGTTCGCCTTTTTATTTATTGAATGGTGAAACTAATTGGTACGCTTACTGAAGATGCAAATCCAGCAGGTTTTGGGCCGACAGGTCTCGCACTTCTCACAGCTTCAAGTGCTGCATTATCTAAGCTTTCATCACCAGAAGATTTAGTAACACGCTCTCCAGACAGCGAGCCATCTGCTCCAACACTAAAACTGACATTAACAATACCTTGTTTACGCATCATTTTTGCGCGTGCTGGATAGCGTTTATGCCGTTCAATTTCACGTCGAATAGCCGCACGATAGGCATTATGTTCATCTGTATTGGCACCAGAACCACCTTGAATACCATTTGTGCCAGGTTGACCAGTAGTTGTCGCTTTAGAATTTGCCGTAGCCGTTGAATTAATATTCTTATCGCCAATCGGTAAATTCTTCGGCATTTCCACCGCTTTCTCTGCTTTTACCTCATTTTTAGGTTTTTCTTTTGGCTTCTCTTTCGGTTTTGGTTTCGGTTTTTCTATTGGTTTTTCTGGCTTTTTCTCAGGTTCTTTTTTCTTCTCAGGCTCTGGTTTCTTCGTTGGATCTGAGACAACTTCTTGTTTTTCAGGTTCCGGCTCTGCCTGTTGAGGTTCGGGTTCCGGCTCAGGAGCGGGTTCTTCCACTCTCATCCCTTGAATCATTTCCATTGAAATCGTCGTGGATATTTCACCCGGAGCATTACTCGCCGCTTCATGTGGCGTATGCCAGTTCCAAAATAACGCTCCAAGGATGCTACCATGAACCAATAAAGAAATAAGCAAACCTAATAATGATCGTTTGGTTTGTTGGCTGTTCATTGACTACGTCCTACTCCAACGCCTCCGCTTGCAACTCCACCTACTTCAGGCGTATTTTTTGATTCATTTCCTTGAGTCGTTTTGCTTGGGGCGCCTTTATCTTTCATGGAAACAATGGCGACATTTTTGATTTCATTTTTCGATAACATATCGGTAATGGTCACGAAATCTTGGAAAGAGGCGTCAGCATCAATTTTTAACGTTACTTTTTGGTCTTTATTCCAACTCATAATTTCTTTTTCAAGCGCTTCTTGTGAAATGGGCTTATCGTTAAAATAAAGTTGCTTGTCAGCCGTAACGGTTAATAATTTTGTTAATTCATCTGATTTGAATGCGACCGTTGAACTCGCTTTGGGAACATTTACCTTAATTTTCCCTTGGGAAATAAAGGATGCGGTGACCAACACTATCGCTAATAACACCAACATAATGTCGATGAAAGGAATAATGTTGATTTCATCAAATTTTTTCACGGTTATTCCTTATCTTTTTGAGCGTTTAATACTTTCCATTTCAAGCGATTTACTTCTACTTTACGACCTAAACCACTATAGAACATCATGGAAGGAATCGCGACTAAAATACCTATTGCAGTTGCTTTTAATGCAAGAGAGAGGTGCATCATAATGGCTCCTGCATCGACTTCGCCATCGCCATGACCAATTTGGTAGAAAGTTAATAAAATCCCAATTACTGTGCCGAGTAAGCCAACATAAGGCGCATTGGCACCAACAGTGGAGATTACGGTCATATTACGATTTAAATCAATTTCAAGTGCGTGAATATTGGAATATTTCGCTACGTTCACACGCTTTAAAAAGAGAAAACGCTCAATTACGGCGGTGAGCATAATCACACTCATCAGAAGTAGAATTCCGATAATCACGTAATCGCTATATTGTTCTAAAAACTCAAAAAGTTGTAGCATTTGATAGTCCTTGTATGGGTAATAAAAAAACACAAATTGAATTGAGAATGAATTTCAATTAGATGTGAATTCTATCAAATGGAAAATAGAGCGTAAATATAAATTAAAAAAATGAGTATTTTTTTACCGCACTTTGAGATAAATCAGAAAAGTGCGGTTGTTTTTGAGAGGTATTTTAACGGGATTGTAGGTAATCTAGGACAACTTGATGATGTTCGCCTGTTTTGAATTTATCAAAAACGTGCTGAATTTTGCCTTGTTCATCAATGAGAAAGGTAATGCGATGAATACCATCATAAACACGGCCCATGAATTTCTTTTCTCCCCATACGCCAAATTGTTCTGCAACCTGGTGATCTTCATCGGAAAGTAAGGTGAAATTGAGTGCTTTTTTCTCGACAAATTGAGCGAGTTTTTTGGGTGCATCTGTACTGATGCCTAAAATAACTACACCTAATTTTTCTAACTCACGTTTAGCATCACGCAAACCACAGGCTTGAGTTGTACAGCCTGGCGTTAAGGCTTTTGGATAAAAATACACGAGTACTTTTTTACCTTTGAAGTGAGTAAGTGAAACGGGTTGATTGTCTTGATTTAAAAGTGAGAATTGGGGTGCTAAGTCACCTGCTTGTAATGTTTTCATAAAAAATCCTTAAAAATGTAAAAAATGATTTGTAAATTCAAGCTATTTTAGCGATTATAACCAGATATTTTCAAATGTTATTGTTAAAACGCAAAATAGATGTAAATGGAGCGCCTTATGACTACGCAAAACCCCTTATTTTCAGGCAGTATTGTTGCTTTAGTAACCCCGATGGATAACCACGGAAACATTGATTTTGAAACATTAGAAAAACTTATCGAGTTTCATATCAATGCAGGTACAGATTCAATTGTATCTGTGGGTACAACGGGAGAATCTGCCACATTAAGCATTGAAGAAAATGTGAAGGTGGTTGAAAAGACAGTTGAGTTAGCAAAAGGACGTATTCCAATCATTGCTGGTACCGGTGCTAATGCAACGAGTGAAGCCATTGTGATGACAAAATTATTACGTGATAGCGGTGTTGCAGGTTGTTTATCTGTTGTTCCTTACTACAATAAACCAACTCAAGAAGGCATGTTCCAACATTTTAAAGCGATTGCAGAATGCACGGATTTACCACAGCTTCTTTATAACGTACCAGGTCGTACCGGTAGTGATATGAAACCTGAAACCGTCGCACGTTTGTCTCAAATTGAGAATATTGTAGGGATTAAAGAAGCAACAGGCGATTTAACTCGCATTACTGCGATTAAAGAATTAGCCGGTAAAGATTTTATTGTATTAAGTGGAGATGATGCCACAGGATTAGAAGCGATGAAATTAGGCGCAGAGGGTGTTATTTCTGTGACAAATAACCTTGCAGCAAAAGATATGGCCGCGATGTGTGGCTATGCTTTAGCGGGCGATTTTGCGAAAGCGGAAGAAATTAATGCACGTTTAATGCCTTTACACCAAGATTTATTTATTGAATCAAATCCAATTCCAGTTAAATGGGCTGCATATCGTTTAGGTTTAATTAAGACTCCACACTTACGTTTACCACTTACTGTGTTAAGCGAAAACGCGCAAGTAAAAGTAGAAGAAGCATTAAAAATTGCTGGCTTAATTTAATGAATTAAAGGGTTGTTTTTACAGCCCTTTAAACTTTCGACTTTTTTATTTGTCAAAGAGCGGTCATTATTTTAATTATTTTTATTGAAGGATTTAAGGAATGAAAAAAATCGTACTGAGTTTAGTCGCAGCAGCATTGTTATCGGCGTGTTCAAACAGCGTAGAAAAAATGCAGACGGCTAATGACACTTATCAAAATTCTGATCGTGAAATACCGAGCTTTTCTCCTTTAGCAAGCGGTGGTGTAACATTGCCGCAAGCCGATCCGACTTATGAACTTCCTCAGCTTAATGCGAAAAAAGAACGCGTGGATATTCGTCCGCCTTCAACCCCATTAGCGATTATCAAAAATTCTTTGACACAATTTGATGGTGAACGTGCATTGATTGTTTATACGGATGCACAAGCAGAGCTTTATAATCTCAAACAAATTGAGCGTTTATTGAAAGAAGAAGGCACGAATTCAACTTTAAATGGTGCGGTATTAATTAGCGATTGGGCGCCAACGGGTCGTGCAGATGATAAAGCCAACACAGAGATTCGTTATAAAATTGAACAAGTTATGGCACAAGATGCGAGTGCGTTAGCGGTTTCTGTGGAGCAAATGCGTCGTGATGGTGTGATTTACACACCAAATCAAGCAGATAAACAACGTTATGCGTCTGATCGTTTAAATCGTTTTGTTGCTGCGCTCACTAACGCTTATAACAAGCAACAACAAGATTTAAATAATGCCTCAGCAGGACCGTTCCAATCAGGTTTAATTACTGATACGAACGGTAGAATGGCATTAGGTATGGATGCAAGCTTTGGTCAAGCATGGCAACGTTTAGGTTCAGCCTTACCGAAATTAGGCTTTAAAGCTACATCTGAATCAGCTGGACGTGGTTATCGCGAATTGAAATATAAGCCATTAGATAAACAAGAGTGGCTACGTTTAGGTGTGAATCCGCCTAATCTCGAAAAAGGGGTTTACCAAATGCAAATCTCCGCAGTGGGTAAACAAAGTGCGGTTGTGATCACTGATGAAGATGGCAAGACACTACCAAATGAAGCGGCTCAATCCCTCTATTCAGCGCTAGGCGTGTTACTTGCGCAATAATTACAGTAAGTTGAGAAATAAAAAGTGCGGTTCAATTTGACCGCACTTTTTTATTGGTAGAGACGTTATTCAGCTTTTACGCCTAAGTTACCTATTTTTACCCCGAGGTTACCGAGTGAAACTGGATCCAGATAATCCCCTAAGAATTTGAATAACTCACCTAATTCCGTAAATGAGCGTTTGATTTTTACTTGATCTTCTACTTTACGCACAAATTCATAACGCACATTTTCGCCTTCAAAATAAGCCGTGAGCGTGAGATAAATGGTTTCAAAAAAGTGGCTTTGAGCACCTTCTTCACCTGGGTCACTGATACGGACATTCCAAGTATTGTTAAATAAAACTTCTGTTTTGATTGACATATAGACTTCCTCTGTTTGTTATTTTTTATACTGAAATTGAAACGAAAAACCCGATGATAAAATTTCTGAAATCAAAAACTTTATCATCGGGCTTTTCAAACCAATTGCTCGCATATTTTGCTTTTCGTTGGTAACTGCCTTTGCCTTTACGTTTTTTCTCAACGCGTTGGCGGAATAATTTGTCGTGTAATAGTGCCATCACGGCATTATCTTTCACGACACCTTTGGTGTGTTGATAAATGGGCTGATTTTCAACCGCACTTTTTGTTTTTTTCGTCATATTTACCTCTAAAAAATTGCCGTGAAGTCGTTCACGGCAAGTCATTATAGCGAAAATGAATAGAATTACAAAATGGTGAGTACGCTTTCAGGCGGTCGTCCAATTTTAGCTTTTTCACCTTTTACCACAATCGGGCGTTCTAATAGGGCTGAATTTTCACTGATGGCTTTTAATAAATCATCCTTAGTTAATGCAGGATTATCTAACTCTAATGATTGATAAAGCTCATCTTTGGTACGCATCATTTTTCTGACATCATCTAATCCTAATTTATTAGCCAGTTGCTGCAATGCTTCAACGGAGTAGTGTTGTTGTAAATAAAGTTCAATCGTCGGTTGAATGCCTTTTTCTTCTAATAAAGCTAAGGTTTCACGGCTTTTTGAACAACGCGGATTATGATAAATCGTCACAGACATAACGTTTCCTTCTATTTTATGTTGAATGAGTGGATATAGGATTGATTCAAATTTTAACTTATAATGACAAAAAATACTTGTTTAGGAAGACTTTATGTTAGAAATGCTAAAAAATTGGTATAGCCGTCGCTTAAGCGATCCGCAGGCGATGGGGCTACTTGCCATTTTGTTGTTTGGCTTTATTGCGATTTATTTCTTTAGTGATTTAATCGCCCCGTTGCTGATTGCCATTGTATTAGCATATTTATTGGAAATGCCGATTAATTTTCTAACGAAAAAATTAAAATTTCCTCGAATGCTCGCTACGTTAGTCATTTTTGGTGGCTTTCTAACCTTGGCGTTATTAGTTTTCTTCGGGTTAGTGCCAACATTATGGAATCAAACGATTTCCTTATTAAGCGATTTGCCAGCTATGTTCAATAAGTTACATGAATGGTTATTAGCCCTTCCTGAGCATTATCCTGAACTCATCGATTACACCATGATTGACACTTTTTTTAGTGCGGCTCGAGCGAAGATTTTGGGCTTTGGTGAATCGGCGGTGAAATTGTCGATTACCTCATTAATGAACCTTGTATCATTGGGTATTTATGCATTTTTAGTGCCATTAATGATGTTCTTTATGTTGAAAGACAAAACTGAACTTCTTGCTGGCGTGAGCCGATTTTTACCTAAAAATCGTCTTTTAGCCTCTAAAGTATGGAATGAAATGCAGCAACAAATTGCGAATTATATTCATGGTAAGCTGTTGGAAATTTTGATTGTCGGCGTGGTGACTTACATCATCTTTTTAAGCTTTGGTTTGAATTATCCGCTCTTACTTTCTGTTGCCGTTGGGTTGTCTGTATTAGTGCCTTATATCGGCGCGGTATTGGTGACGATTCCTGTTGCGTTAGTGGCCATGTTCCAGTTTGGCATTTCCCCAACGTTTTGGTATTTAATTGTGGCCTTTGCGGTGAGTCAACTTCTAGATGGAAACTTGTTAGTACCGTATTTATTCTCTGAAGTCGTTAATTTACACCCTTTAGTAATCATTATTTCCGTGCTGATTTTTGGCGGATTATGGGGATTCTGGGGAGTATTCTTCGCTATTCCATTGGCAACGCTCGTCAAAGCTGTGCTGAATGCATTGCCAGATTAGACATAATTAAAACGATAAAAAGAAAGCTGACGGAAGTCAGCTTTTTTGTTCTTTTAATTTCTGGATATCCAGAATTTCGACACAGTCTGTTGTCCCCGCTTTAATACGCCATTTAATATTAAATTCGTAGAGACTAATACCATAAATGCGATCGGTTTCTTTACCTTGTTGATAAGCGGGACGGGGATCTTGAGCGATCACTTCCGTAATAAATCTCGCTAAGTGCGGTCGATTTTTATGATATTTTTCCACCGCACTTTGGGCGATTTCTGTAAATTCTACGTTTAATTTTGCAGGTGGTTTTTCTTGTGCAAAACTTGATTTTGCCTCAGGTTCACTATCAGCATAGGCAATATAAGGCTTAATATCAAAAATAGGTGTGCCATCGACAAGATCCACGGAGCCCAAATGCAGAAAAACACGCCCATGAATACATTCCACTTGGCGTAATTCAACTTTGGATAAGCCTAGCGGATTTGGGCGATGTGTCGCGCGTGAAGCAAAGACACCGACACGTTGATTTCCGCCTAAACGAGGGGGGCGAACAGTAGATTGCCATTTCCCATGGGGTACTTTGTCAAATTGGAAAATAAGCCAAAGATGGCTAAATTGCTCTAATCCTCGTACAGCTTCTGGCGAATTATACGGAGGGAGCAGTTCCACAATACCAATGCCATCCTGTACTAAATCTGGCTGTCGTGGCACCGAGAATTTTTCTTTGTAAGGCGTGTGAATCACCGCAATTGGGTGAAGCGTCAGTGTTAAATCATTCATAAAAAGGCAATTTCCGTGTAGAATACGCCCTTTATTGTAATCAAAAGTGCGGTCAAAAAAAATGACAAATCATAAATTGAAAATGTGGTGGGAAACCGCTCGCCCAAAAACCTTGCCTTTGGCATTAGCTTCTATTTTTACCGGCTCAGCATTGGCATATTGGGCAGATAAAGAAAGTTTTAATCTTACCGTGATGTTACTTTGCTTGCTCACCA
This sequence comes from Haemophilus parainfluenzae T3T1, assembly GCF_000210895.1. Lineage (NCBI taxonomy): Bacteria > Pseudomonadati > Pseudomonadota > Gammaproteobacteria > Pasteurellales > Pasteurellaceae > Parahaemophilus > Parahaemophilus parainfluenzae. Next base: position 902,673 of record NC_015964.1, read on the forward strand.
CTATCTTATTGCAAGTACTTTCCAACTTTGCTAACGATTACGGTGATCATCAAAAAGGATCAGATACCGAAGAGCGCATTGGGCCTTTACGTGGTATTCAGCAAGGTGCAATTTCTGCGAATGAGCTTAAATGGGGCTTAATTTTAATGGCGGTAGGTTCATTTTTCTCCGGCGCATTCTTAATTGGTATCGCATATCAAAGTCTTACTGATTTATTGGCCTTTGCTGGCTTGGGTATTCTTGCCATTATAGCTGCCATTACTTATACCGTAGGCGCTAAACCTTATGGTTATTTAGGTTTAGGCGATCTGTCAGTGTTGCTCTTTTTTGGATTATTAGGTGTAGGTGGAACTTATTATCTCCAAACTCACAGCATTGATAGCTTAATTACTTTACCTGCGCTTGGCTCAGGTTTATTAGCAACAGCGGTTTTAAATATCAATAATTTACGAGATATTGAGCAAGATGCGAAAGTAGGGAAAAATACCTTGGTGGTACGTATTGGACCGAAGAAGGGACGTATTTATCATTGTATTTTATTAAGCGTTGCCGCTTTATGTTATGTGCTATTTTCGGCATCAACAGCATTTAGTCCTTGGCATTTCTTATTTTTATTGGCATTTCCACTGTTATTAAAACACGCATTATTTGTTTATCGCAGCAAAGAACCTGCAGTGTTGCGTCCGATGTTGGCTCAGATGTCTATGATTTCTTTATTTATCAATATCTTGTTTAGTTTAGGCTTGCTTATCGGCTAAATCGGCTTATACTAGAGAAAAAATTTTAACGACAAGGGGTACATTATGTATATCGATACTTCAGAACTTTGTGATATTTATGCTGATCAAGTGGATGTGGTTGAGCCAATTTTTTCTAGCTTTGGTGGTGTCAGCAATTTCTACGGCAAAGTGACGACAGTAAAATGTTTTGAAAATAATGGATTAATTGCCGAAATTCTCGAAGAAAATGGTAATGGCAGAGTACTTGTCGTAGATGGTGGCGGTGCGGTACGTCGTGCTTTAATTGATGCTGAGCTTGCACAACTTGCCGCAGATAATGACTGGGCGGGCATTATTGTTTACGGTGCAGTGCGTCAAATTCAACAACTTGAAAATATTGATATCGGTATTCATGCGCTTGCTCCAATTCCAGTTGGCGCAGATGAAAATAATTATGGTGAAAGTGATCTTCCAGTGAATTTTGGTGGTGTAACATTCTTCCCTGAAGATTATATTTATGCCGATTTAACAGGTATCATTCTTTCACAGGAAGCATTAGATTTAGAAGACGTCGAAGAAGAATAATTTTGAAATTATTGACCTCTTTAAAGTGCGGTTAGAAATAACCGCACTTTTTTTGTTAAAATTTTTTTGAACAAGATCACATTTTAAACATTTGTTGGTTGAAAGTTTGTAACATTCATTTAACATCGCAAATAGTTCATCTGTAATCAGTTTGGAGGGACTCATGAACGAAACAAACACAACAAAAAATTATAAAAGTGGGATTATCTTTCTGCTAGCGATAGCCTGTTTTTTTATTTTACTTAAAGCCTTACCTTTTGCACCTAAGGAAAATGCAGGTTTAGCATTATTAGCTTTGGTAGCAATCCTTTGGTTAACTGAAGCATTACATGTAACAGTTACCGCGCTATTGGTGCCATTGCTTGCGATTGCACTTGATTTGGTGACAACTAAACAAGCTTTGGTTGCCTTTGCCGATCCAACTATTTTCTTATTTTTTGGTGGGTTCGCTTTAGCGACTGCTTTGCATATGCAAAAGCTAGATAAAATGATAGCCAATAAAATTATGGCGATGGCCCGTGGTAATTTATTTGTCGCTGTGATGTATCTTTTTGCTATTACTGCTTTCCTTTCCATGTGGATGAGTAACACAGCAACAGCTGCCATGATGTTACCTTTAGCGATGGGGATCTTAAGCAAACTTGATAAAGAAAAAGAACATAATACTTATGTCTTCGTCTTATTAGGGATTGCGTATAGTGCAAGTATTGGTGGTATGGGAACATTAGTAGGTAGCCCACCAAATGCTATCGTTGCAAGTAACTTACATTTAACTTTCTCTGATTGGTTATGGTATGGCTTACCAATTATGCTCATTTTGATGCCGTTGATGATTGGTACACTTTTCATCGTCTTTAAACCAAAACTTAATTTACATTTTGAACAAAACTTTGAACGTATTGAAATGAATGGCCAACGCGTTTTAACGCTTGTGATTTTTGGTGTTATTGCACTTTGTTGGGTATTTAGTAGTTATATTAATCCAATCATTTCAGGTGTATTTGGTCTTGCTAAAAATATCGGTAGTTTTGATAGCGTCGTTGCATTACTTGCGGCTGTCATTATTTGTTCAACCGGTGTGGCAAATTGGAAACAAATCCAAGAAAGCACTGACTGGGGTGTATTGATGCTTTTCGGTGGCGGTTTAACCTTGAGTGCGGTGTTAAAAGATTCTGGTGCAAGTAAAGTGTTAGCTGACGGCATTGTATTTTTGGTTCAAGGACAACATTACTACCTCATCGGTTTATTGGTTGCAACCTTCATTATTTTCTTAACTGAATTTACTTCAAATACGGCAAGTGCAGCATTATTAGTACCAATCTTTATTTCTATCGCACAATCTCTCGGCATGCCGGAAATTGGTCTTGCGTTAATTATTGGTTTAGGTGCATCTTGTGCCTTTATGTTACCAGTGGCGACACCGCCAAATGCAATCGTATTTGGTACGGGACATGTTCGTCAGAGTGATATGGTGAAAGCTGGGTTTATCTTAAATATTGTGTGTATACTCGTTATCGCGACAATAGGATATTATTTCTGGTTGAATTAATCGTATAAAAGAAAAGGGCGTGTTGGATATATTCAACACGCCCTTTTATTATTTTTTACAAAGATTATGCTTTAATTTCCGCACGGCTTTTTAATAAGAAGATGGCAATCGTTGAGATTAGCATAACAAAGCCAACACCGATATATAAACTCTGTTTATCCCAACCCATATCTAATAATTGACCGGCAATCGTTGGGGCAAGAATTGCACCAATACGACCAATACCAATTGACCAGCCCACACCGGTGCTACGAATATCGGCATCATAAGTGAGAGGATTTAAGGTATAAAGCCCGCTGATACAACCATTCATGAGTGCGCCAACTAAAATACCGAATACCATCGCAATCCATAAAACGGACGAGGATAAGATAAAGATGATGGTTGCCGCAGAAGATAACACGGTGAATAAAATTAACACACTACGTGCAGTCCAGCGACTAGCTAGTAAGCCATAGATTAAGGCACCACAAGTGCCGCCTAATGAGATCATCATCCCTACGCTCACACTTTGTTCTGTTGTCATGCCCGCTTCTTTTAATAACGCAGGCGTCCATGAGCTAATAAGATAGAAGCTGAACATGATGGCGAAGAAAGCTGTCCAGATTAGCAAAGTGGAATGTACGTATTTTTCGCTAAATAATTGGCTAATAGGTAATTTAGTTTTAATTCTTTCTGTTTTTGCAGGAAGTTTCCAATCGTCGGCTAAACCAATTTTTTTTGCAATTAAATTTAATCGCACTTCAGCATTTTTAGGTTGTTTGGTTGTGAGGAAATCAATGGACTCTGGTAACCAAATAAATAAAATCACTAAAAATAGCCCCGTTAAGATCGCGCCTGCAAGAAACACTGAACGCCAGCCATACTCACCTTGTAGCATTACGGCGAACATCCCACCTAATACCGCACCGACACCGAAGCCTGCAGCATAGACACTGATCGTAAAACTACGCCATTTGCGAGAGGAATATTCACTGGTGATAACGTTGGTACCTACCAAAATACCACCTACACCAAGACCGGTGATAACTCGCCAGAAACCTAGCCATTGGTATTGTGAAATAAACGCTGAACCTAACATCCCGATAGTGGATAATAATACCGCCATCAATAACAGCGGGCGGCGACCGATTTTATCGGCGAGTGGGGCGAGGAAAAGCGAGCCAGCAGCCATACCAAATAAGCCGGCACTTAATAAATAACCTAACTCAATCCTTGTTAAACCAAATTCGTTTTGAATGGCTGTTGCAGTAAAGGCAAGGGCGAGTACATCAAAGCCATCAAGTAAATTCATGATGGCGGCCATTGCCACAATCATCCATTGATAGGCACCCATTGGGCTTTTTTCTATTTTGGCTCTAAGAGAAAGCGTGTCAGCCATTTTATTTCCTTAAGTTAAGCGAATTGTCGGGAATTCGCGAGTGATTGAAGTTTGCGCAAAATCATGCTGAGTACCACACCGTAAGCGGGTACAAATAAAACAATGCCAACAAATAATTTAAATAAGTAATCGACGAATCCAAGACTAAACCAATGTTCGGCCATGAAAGGGTCACTACTTTGATAGAACGCTACGGCAAAGAACATAAAGGTATCAGCAAGAGAGCCAAATGTCATTGAACTACTCGGTGCAATCCACCAGGTTTTTAATTGACGTAAGCGATTGAAAACTAAAACATCTAATAATTGTCCGAAAACATAAGCACAGAAACTCGCAAATGCAATACGGAAAACAAACATATTGAATTCACTGAGAGCTCCTAAGCCTTGATATTGTCCATTAGAGAAAACAACCGAAACAATATAACTCACGATAAGTGCTGGAATCATTACGATAAAGATGATCCAACGTGCCTCTTTCGCCCCAAATACACGTACTGTTAAATCAGTGGCTAAGAAAATGAATGGGAAAGTGAGTGTGCCCCATGTGCTGTGGAATGAGAAATCATCAGCAAAACCAAGTGCGGTCAATTTTAAATTGATTTCAAATGGAATTTGAACGAAATAGTTACTGGCTGTGATGATAAAGATGTGAAATAAGCTTAATAAAATTAAAGCAAAACGTTTTTGTTGATCATTGAAGATCGGAGTATTAATTTTCATTTTAAGACCTTTTTAGTTGGTTAATCGGGGGTAGGGAACCCGACATGAGAAATAAATCCGCCAAATTGGCGAGCCGTGAATAATACTAGAATTTATTGGGATTGCAAGAAAGTGCGGTCAAAAATTTAAGCATTTTATTTGTTTTAGTTTGATTTTAATAACAGTGATAAGAATTTTCATTTACACTAAAGTGATATTATACTAGAATTCTCAGGCATTTTTATTTCACATATGCCTGGGGAGCATTCAATGTATAAAACCAATCATTTAAAAACAACATCATTCTTCGCATTAAGCACGTTAACCATCGCACTTTTTTCAAGCTATTCTTATGGCGAAGAGAAACTTGAGGAAATTAAAGTTACAGCAGAAAATCAGGTAAAACAATCACTTGGTTCTTCTCTTGTGACGGCAAAAGATTTAGAGAAACGTCCTGCGACAAATGATATTTCTGAAGTATTACGTACTATGCCCGGTGTGAACTTAACGGGTAACTCATCTACAGGACAACGCGGAAATAAACGCCAAATTGATATTCGTGGTATGGGGCCAGAAAATACATTGATTTTAGTGGATGGTAAACCAGTCACCTCTCGTAACGCAGAACGTTATGGTGTGCGTGGTGAACGTAACTCTCGTGGCGACAGTAACTGGGTACCAGTTGAAGCCATTGAAAAAATCGAAGTATTACGTGGCCCTTCAGCAGCACGCTATGGTTCAGGTGCAATGGGTGGGGTGGTTAATATTATCACTAAGCCTGTTACCAATGATTTACACGGTAGCTTAAGTTATTACACTAATCAACCAGAAGACAGCGATGAAGGCGCAACGAACCGTGTCGGTTTTAATCTAAGCGGTGCGTTAATTAAAGATGTATTGCAATTCCGTTTATATGGTAACTGGAACAAAACGCAAGCGGATGAAGTTGGTATTAATGGCGATCCTGCGATTGCCGGTCGTGAAGGCGTACGTAATAAAGATATTAATGGCCGTTTAGTGTGGAATATCAATGAGAAAAATAAATTAACCTTGGATTCTGGTTTCAGTCGTCAAGGCAATATTTATAACGGTGATACGCAAAATAGCTCAGCAGGGCTTTACAATAATAAAAACTATCCTGAAACCAAAACGTTGGCAGGAAGTAAAGCTGAAACTGCTCGTTTATATCGTCAGAACTATGCTTTAACCTATGAAGGTAAATTCGATCATTTTGACAATAAAACTTATATTACTTTTGATAAAACTAAAAACAGCCGTTTACCAGAATATTTAGCGGGTGGTCCAGAAGGTAGTTATTCTAGCACGTCAGCTTTTAGCGATTCTATTCTTAAAAATACGCGTTTTAGTTCAGAATTCTATATCCCATTTACCTTGGGTGTAGATCATATGCTGACAGTTGGTTTTGAAGGTGCACACAGCAGTTTAGATGATGACGCTTCTATGACACAGTTACTTGGTGGACGACGAGATAAAAAGACAGGGAAAGTACTTTATGATTTGAAAGAACATTTACCAACTAGCATTTCAAATGTACGAGGAGGTCATAGTAGTCAAACTGAATGGGCAGTATTTGTTGAAGATAATATTTCAGCAACCCAATCTACCATCCTAACGCCATCTTTGCGTTATGATTACAACAGTTATTCTGGTTCTAACGTAAGTGGTGGATTAAACTTCTTACAGAGTCTCAACGATGATTGGAGAATTAAAGGTGGGATTGCAAGAGCTTATAAAGCACCGAATCTTTATCAAACTAACCCAAATTACCTACTATTTACGTTAGGTCAAGGTTGTCCAACGAATGTACCAAATAATAAAACTTGTTATTTCCAAGGTAATAGTGACATTAAACCAGAAACCAGCTGGAATAAAGAAATCGGAATTGAGTATGATAAAGACGGACTTCTTGCATCTGTGGCTTACTTCCGTAATGATTATCGTAATAAAATCGTGTCTTATGGTGAATTTATCGGTTTAAGCAACTTAGGTAACTATGTGTATAAATGGGGTAATGCGAACCGCGCAGTGATTGAAGGTTTTGAAGGTAATCTGACATTACCATTAATCCAAGATAAATTAAACTGGGTGAATAACTTCACTTATATGCATAAAACCAAAAATAAAGATACGGGTAACCCGCTTTCTATCGTGCCGAAATATACGTTGAATTCAAGTTTAAGTTATCAAATCACTGATAGTTTGGATGCAATGTTAACTTATACGCAATACGGTAAACAAAAATCCCGTAAAAATCCAGAGAACCGTATGGAAAATGGTAACGATAAAAATATTAATCAGCTTGCTGGCTCAGAAGATATTGGTGGTTATGCAGTTTGGGGATTAAGCGCAGGTTACAATTGGAAAGATACAATCAGCATTCGTGTTGGCGTAAGTAACTTATTTGATAAACGCATTTATCGTTCATCAAGCAGTACAAATTACAATGCTCATACTTATAACGAACCTGGTCGTGCCTATTACGCAACGGTAAAATATACTTTCTAAGTAAGAATAGATGATTCAAGCCCTGTTTATACAGGGCTTTTTTTTATGAGTGGCTAACTTTTAGACAATAAAAAAGCCAAGATATCTTGACTTAATATAATAAAATAAATAATAATCATTATCATTTAATTTTGTGAGGTGTACATGATGAAGAAAGCAAATTTTGCCTTATTGCCACTTGCTGTGTTTATTGCAGCGAATGTTCAAGCTGAAGAACAATTAGATGTGATTAATGTTGTGTCTGAGAATAGCGGGGCAAAAAGTAAAACCAATGTGATTACGACAAAAACAATGGAGCGTAGCACTGAGACTGAATTAAAAGGTTTATTAAAAGATGAGCCAGCAATTAATTTTGGTGGTGGTCGTGGTACATCACAATGGTTTACGATCCGAGGTATGGGACAAGATCAAGTTGATGTGAAAATTGATGGTGCTTATACCGATGCACAATTATTCCATCACCAAGGTCGTTTCATGTTTGATCCGTCTTTATTGAAACGTGTTGATGTGCAAAAAGGAACAGGTTCAGCAAGTGCAGGGATCGGGGCAACAAGTGGTGCGATTGTTGCAGAAACAGTGAGCGCAAAAGATTTGCTCAAAGAAGGGCAAGATATTGGCTTCAAAGTTCACGCAGGTGTAAGTTCAAATAGTGGTTGGTCTAAAGGTGCGACCGTTTATTCTAAAGCAGGCCCATTAGATGCATTAATTTCTGCTAATTTTGTGACTGAACGTGATTATAAAGCCGGTAATGGATATAAAGTAAAAAATAGTGCATTAGGACAGCGTGGTTTATTGGCTAAGCTTGGTTTTGATTTGAATGAAAATCACCGAATTGAAATCAGTCACCGTCAAGAACGTCATTATGGTGTCCGTGCACTTCGTGAAGAGTTTGATTTTGCACAAGACAATAATGAGGCGAATAATGCTCCTCGCTATCGTATCACACAAAATGATACGACAAGCGTAGAATGGAATGGTAAGGACATGGGCTTTGTGACGCACGCTAAAGCTAATGTATATCATTCTGTGATTAATCGTAAAGAGCCTAGTGAGAATTCGAAAACGCGCTTAATTGCGAATGGGGCAAATTTAAATTTAGAAAGCGCAGTGGGTCAGTCTCATCTTATTAAATACGGTGTTAATTATCATGATCAAGAGGGTAAACCTAATTCGCTAACCGTACAAAACGGTGTTCAAATGAAAACTCAAAAGAAACGTGATGTAGGTGTTTATGCTGAAGGTATTTGGGGCTTAGGTGCTTTTACCTTAACAACTGGATTACGTTATGATCACTTTGATTTCCGAGCAATGAATGGCAAAAAATCGCATAAGGGAAGTGTAAACCCAAGCGTTGGTTTAATTTATGAAGTGAATAATGATCTAAGCTTTAATGCGAGCTTAAACTATGCAACACGTAGTCCTCGTTTCCATGAAGTGATGTTATCTTCAGGTGAAACTCGAGGTCGATCATCCGTTTATTCAATTGCATCGAATATCAAACCAGAGAAATCACGCAATGCAGAGGTGGGTTTCAATTACAAACTTGCTGATAATTTCTCTTTAAACGGAAGCTATTTCTGGCAAACGGTAAAAGATACACATGCATTTACGCAAGTAAGCCCTGGTTTTTATGAAATCCAAAATGCAGGTAAGCTAAGAAACCACGGGTATGAAGTCGGTGCTGCTTATAAATATGAAGGTTTAACATTACGTGCAGGCGTGGCTTATAGTAAACCTGAATTAGATGGCAGAACAGTGGATAGTACTGTGACAGCTATTCCGATTGGACGTACTTGGACGACAGGTGTGTCTTATCGCTTTACTCAACCTGATATTGAAATTGGCTGGAAAGGTCGCTTTGTACAACATACCAGTTATGACGCAACAACAAATAACCGTGGAGGTGGTGCAACAACCACTAAACGTCCAGGCTATGGGGTAAGTGATTTCTATATTACATGGAAACCGGCCGAAAATATCAATGTGAACCTTGCGCTAGATAATGCGTTTAACAAATATTATAGAAGCCACAGCCAACGTGCAGGTGTATCAACATTACCTGAACCAGGTCGAGACATTCGTTTAAATGTTAATTATACCTTTTAAATAAATCTCTAATTGCTTAACAGGGAATTAAAAGTGCGGTCGATTTTGACCGCACTTTTTTATTGATTGAATTTGAAAAATGGTGAATGTCAGATAATAAAAAACCCTGCATCGGCAGGGTTCTTCACACAGATTCAAATTATTTTGTACCTGGGATTTTGAAACGGCTGTTAAAGCGTTCAACACGACCACCAGTATCAACAACACGTTGTTTACCAGTGTAGAATGGGTGGCAGCTACCGCACACATCAAGGTTGATGTCTTTGCCTAAAGTTGAACGAGTTTTGATCACGTTACCGCAAGAACAAGTTGCAGTGATCTCTTTATATTCTGGGTGAATACCTTGTTTCATAGAAAACCTCAAATTGAAGCCACGCCGCTATAAATGCTTTCCACTTACACCGCGTGAGTTAATAATCGCCGACAATCCGGCACCAAATAGACTGCGAATTATACTGAAAAAATCAAATTGATCAAGAGGTGTGCTTTAGTGATAGAATCATCGCAAAATTTTTGCTTATTTTTGACCGCACTTTAGGAAAGTTATGTTAGCCCAATCCTCTGTTGATGCCCCTTTTGCCCATTCTGTTTTACAATGGTATGAAAAGTTTGGGCGTAAAAATTTGCCTTGGCAACAAAATAAAACTCTTTATGGTGTTTGGCTTTCCGAAGTGATGTTACAACAAACTCAAGTTTCCACAGTCATCCCTTATTTTGAGCGATTTATTAAAACCTTTCCTAATGTGACCGAACTTGCTAATGCATCGCAAGACGAAGTATTGCATTTGTGGACAGGGCTAGGCTATTACGCACGTGCGAGAAATTTGCATAAAGCCGCTCAAACCATCAGAGATGAATATCAAGGCGAATTTCCTACACAATTTGAGCAAGTTTGGGCATTAACAGGCGTGGGGCGATCGACGGCTGGTGCAATCTTATCTTCCGTACAAAATCAACCTTATCCGATTTTAGACGGCAATGTAAAACGTGTCCTTTCTCGTTATTTTGCTGTTGAAGGTTGGCCTGGCGAGAAGAAAGTCGAAAATCAATTATGGCAGTTGAGTGAGCAGGTTACACCAACAACGAGAGTCGCTGAATTTAATCAAGCCATGATGGACATCGGTTCGGCTATTTGTACTCGAACAAAACCTAAATGCGATTTGTGTCCTCTAAGTAACGATTGTTTAGCCAATAAACACGAAAAGTGGACGGAATTTCCAGGAAAGAAACCCAAAAAATCATTGCCAGAAAAGCAGAGCTATTTTTTGATTTTATCTTATCAAGGAAAAGTCTGGTTGGAACAGCGTGAAAGCAAAGGCTTATGGGGTGGATTATATTGTTTCCCTCAGTTTGATGATAAACAAACATTGCTGAATTTTCTGAAAGAACAAGGGATTACCGAGTATCAAGAATGGGTGACTTTCCGTCATACGTTTAGTCATTTTCATTTAGATATCCATCCTATTTATGTTGAAGTCGATCGAAAATCTGAAGATGGCGATCGTTCAGATTGGAAAAAATTGTCAGAAAAAGGAAAAGAATCTCAATCTGGTCTATTAAGTGCGGTCAAATATTGGTATGATCCAACGTCACCTGAACAGATCGGGTTAGCTCAGCCTGTGAAAAATTTATTAACGCAATTTGTGAGGAATTATTATGGCTAGAACCGTTTTTTGCGAATATTTGAAACAAGATGCGGAAGGGTTGGATTTTCAACTGTATCCCGGTGAATTAGGCAAACGTATTTTTAATTCAATTAGTAAGCAAGCATGGGGCGAATGGATCAAAAAGCAAACCATGTTAGTGAACGAGAAAAAACTCAATATGATGAATGCTGAACATCGAAAATTATTAGAAGAAGAAATGGTGAATTTCTTATTTGAAGGCAAAGAAGTGCATATTGAAGGTTACGTTCCCCCATCTAAATAACAAAAGATTATGAAAAAGTATTTATTATTGGCGCTACTTCCGCTTTTGTATGCATGTAGCGATTCGCCAACCCATCGACGTGGTGTTAATTATGACGAAGTGTTTGCAAAAGACACACAAGGTTTAGATATTTTAACAGGTCAATTCTCTCATAATATCGATCGTATTTGGGGGGTGAATGAGCTCTTAGTTGCGAGCCGTAAAGACTACGTAAAATACACAGACTCTTTCTATACGCGTAGCCACGTAAGCTTTGATGAAGGTTCAATCATCATTGAAACACAAAAAGATCTTAATCGCTTACATAATGCGATTGTGCATACCTTATTGATGGGTTCCGATGCAAAAGGGATCGACTTATTTGCTTCTGGTGATGTGCCGATCAGTACACGTCCTTTCTTATTAGGACAGGTTGTAGATAATAATGGCCAACAAATTGCTAACCAAGTTATCGCAAGCAACTTCGCCACCTATTTAATCCAAAATAAATTGCAAACTCGCCGTTTACAAAATGGTAATACCGTGCAATTTGTCGTGATTTCGATGATTGCGAACCACGTTGAAGTGCGTGCACAAAAATATCTTCCATTGGTACGTAAAGCCGCAGAGCGTTATGGTATCGATGAAAGCTTGATCTTAGGTATTATGCAAACAGAATCTAGCTTCAACCCATACGCGATCAGTTATGCAAATGCAATCGGCTTAATGCAAGTAGTACCAAGCACGGCTGGTCGAGATGTGTTTGCGATGAAAGGTAAAGGTGGACAACCATCTGCGCGTTACCTTTATGATCCTGCAAATAACATTGATGCGGGGGTTTCTTACTTATGGATTCTGCAAAATCAATATTTAGATGGTATTACAAACCCTACCTCTAAACGCTTTGCGATGATTTCTGCTTATAACAGTGGAGCAGGTGCGGTATTGCGAGTGTTTGATAGTGATAAAGATGAGGCGATTTATAAAATCAACCAGATGTATCCTGAACAGGTATATCGCATCTTAACCACAGCACATCCATCGTCACAAGCTAGAAACTACTTGTTGAAAGTGGATGCTGCTCAGAAGAAATTCCGTGTAAGACGATAATTTCAGCGATTAAATACCATGCCCGAAAGACTTTTCTCTCGGGCATTATTTTTTCTATAAAGTGCGGTTATTTTTGATTGAGTTTTACAAAATACGTTCTTTTTATAGTCGTTTTGGTTATTAACCACTCAAACACACCAACTTTTTTACTTTTTTTGAATTTAATTGTTGACCGATACCCGAAAAAATAGTTTAATACGCTCCGTTGTCAGGCAGTAGCCAATAACGATAACGCCTCGATAGCTCAGTCGGTAGAGCAGGGGATTGAAAATCCCCGTGTCGGTGGTTCGATTCCGCCTCGAGGCACCATTTCCTCCTTAGTTCAGTCGGTAGAACGGTGGACTGTTAATCCATATGTCGCAGGTTCGAGTCCCGCAGGAGGAGCCAAATTCTAAGAAGCCGCTAAAGTAATTTAGCGGCTTTTTTCTTTCCAGTTTCAATATTTCCTAATCTTCATATAGACAATTCCAATCACATCAATTTATAGCTTTCTCGTTCAGTTTTAGGCACAATAGAGCAAAATTCCAATGAGTAAAAAAGGATAATGAAAATGACTAAACATTACGATTATATTGCAATTGGTGGCGGTTCCGGCGGGATTGCTTCCATTAACCGTGCGGCAAGCTATGGCAAAAAATGTGCGATTATCGAAGCAAAACATCTCGGTGGCACGTGTGTGAACGTAGGTTGTGTACCGAAAAAAGTGATGTTCTATGGCGCACAAATTGCAGAAGCCATTAATAGCTATGCACCAGCTTATGGTTTTGATGTAGAAGTGAAAAAGTTTGATTACGCGAAATTAGTTGAGAGTCGTCAAGCTTATATCGGTCGTATTCATACGTCTTACAATAATGTGTTAGCAAAAAATAATGTAGATGTTCTAAATGGTTTTGCACGTTTTAAAGATGCGAAAACGATTGAAGTGAGCTATGCAGATGGTTCAACAGAATTAGTGACCGCAGATCATATCTTAATTGCGACAGGTGGCCGCCCAAGTATTCCTGCAGTAAAAGGTGCAGAATACGGAATTGATTCAAATGGTGTATTTGCTTTAAATGAATTACCAAAACGTGTTGCAGTGGTAGGCGCGGGTTATATTGCAGTTGAATTAGCAGGCGTTTTAAATAGCTTAGGTAGCGAAACCCATTTATTTGTGCGCCAACATGCTCCATTGCGTAATCAAGATCCATTGATTGTAGAAACCTTAGTTGAAGTGTTAGCACAAGATGGTATCCAATTACATACCAAAGCATTGCCAGAAGAAGTGGTTAAAAATGCGGATGGTTCGCTTACCTTGAAATTACAAGATGGCCGTGAAACCACAGTGGATACGTTAATTTGGGCGATTGGTCGCGAACCAGCAACGGATGTGATTAATCTTGAAGTAACCGGTGTGAAAACTAATTCACGCGGACAAATTATTGTCGATAAATATCAAAATACAAACGTACCTGGCATTTATGCGGTAGGTGATATTATCGAAGGTGGTATTGAATTAACACCAGTTGCCGTGGCGGCAGGTCGTCGTTTGTCTGAGCGTTTATTTAATAACAAACCGAATGAACATTTGGATTACAATCTTGTACCAACCGTTGTATTCAGCCATCCGCCAATCGGTACAGTCGGTTTAACTGAGCCACAAGCGATTGAGCAATATGGCGAAGAAAATGTGAAAGTGTATAAATCCTCTTTCACAGCAATGTATACAGCGGTGACTGAACATCGTCAACCTTGTCGCATGAAATTAGTGTGTGTCGGCAAAGAAGAGAAAATCGTAGGCTTACACGGTATTGGTTTTGGAGTGGATGAAATGATCCAAGGTTTTGCGGTGGCGATCAAAATGGGTGCAACTAAAGCAGACTTTGATAATACAGTGGCGATTCACCCAACCGGTTCAGAAGAATTTGTCACAATGCGTTAATTGCAGATAAAGAAAGTGCGGTCAAAACTTCTGATGTTTTTGACCGCACTTTTTATTGTGATTTGTTATTAGGCTGCTGCGCGATTGCCTAATGTACCATCATCTTCCATTTCTTTCGCCACACCGACAACTTCAGCAATTTTGTCTCCTTCTTTGAAGAATACAAAACCACCATGTTCCATTTTGACCCAAGGTTCATCTTTGGTGAGTGGAAAAGTTGTAATGATTGTGACTTTGTCACCATCTTTTGCGTAATCATTAAAATCAATGACGCCATCATCATCAATGCGGTGTGCTTTACCAAAAGGGGCTTTACGCGTTAAATAATGCAAATTGGTTGAGCAGTGGGCAATCATCCATTCTCCGTTTGAAAGAATGAAGTTAAAAGTGCCTTTTTGTGAGAGCTCTTTGGTAATGTCTTGAATAGCTTCAAAGATTTCCATTTCAGACGGTTTACGACGGAAGCGATTTTTCAAATATTCCGCCATATAACAAAATGCGGCTTCTGAATCGGTCGAGCCAATAGGCTGACAGAAACTCTCAGACATATCTGGTAATTCTTTTAAATTACCGTTGTGAGCAAATACCCAATTTTGTCCCCAAATTTCACGAATAAAGGGATGGGTGTTTTCAATGGTAACACCGCCTTGTGTTGCCTTACGAATGTGGGCAATCACGTTCAGTGATTTAATGTTGTATTGTTTTACACAATCCGCAATCGGGGATTGAGACGCAGCATGGTTATCGCGAAAAATACGCACACCACGACCTTCAAAAAAAGCGATACCGAAGCCATCTGAATGGCAGTCAGTAAGACCAGCACGACGACGGAAACCTTCAAAAGAAAAGACAATATCCGTCGGCGTATTGCAGTTCATTCCGAGTAATTGGCACATAAATTCCTACAGCTTATTTTTATATTTTTTATAACCTTATAATGTGTGCAGATTTAACACCATAATGCGTTGAAATTCAAGATGGATCACAAAGGATTTTTAGAAGAAAATGTTACATAAAATAACATCAGAAGTTTTTTGATAAGACGACAAATCATGATGTAAATAAAAAGGCGTGTTTAACACGCCTTTTTTATCCTTCAAGGAGATAAAGATTATTCATCTTTATTTGATTTATCCTCTTCCTCTACTTCAATCTCAACTTCATCTGCTTTATCTGCAGCACCGTTGATCGTTAAGCAAATCTCACTAGAAATCAAATGCTCTAAAATTGTGGCAAGTTCGTGTAATTTCTCTTTGTCATCATCGAAATAACCTTCTTCTTTCAAGTGAGCAATGAAGGCAGAGAATACTGCTTTATCAAAGAATTCTGGCGCATTAATACCATGTAATACAGAAAGACGTTGTGCCACCAATTGGCTTTCTTTTTCTAGTAAACCACGGGCAATTCCAGGGTCTCTACGTAAAATGCTTACTGTAATGTAGTAGCGTTGTAAGATTTCACGCATACCCGCAGACCAAAGTTGTAAAATGCGAACTTTAGAGCGGTGGATAGATAAGAAATTATCATTGGATTGGATAACTTCTTGACGCGCAAATTCATCAATAATGGCTTTAATTTGTGTATCTAATTCTTCTTCAGTGAAATGAAGGAAGAGTTCGCCTTTTAAGAATGGATAAATTTTACGTACTGCATCCAATAATAAATCTTTTTGGATTGCTTCATAATGTAAAACGATACTCGCAACAAGTGAAGGCAACACAAATAAGTGTTGAATGTTGTTGCGGTAATACGTCATGAGAACAGCGGAATTACGTTCTAAACGAATAATTTCCCCAAAGTTATCTTTTTCAACTAACACGCCAACACGATCTAAGCTTAATACGTGGTCAAGCATCGCTTTTGGTGTATCAGTTGGCAGTACCACATCAGTAGAATATGGTACATTCTTTAACATTTCTTGATAACTAGAGAGTTGTTCTAATAGTTGCTCATGAGAAAGTGCACGCTGACGAGAAGAGAGGAGGGCAGTTCCCACTAAATTCATCGCATTAACAGCAGCGGCTTTATTAATATTTACCATCACTTGATTAGAAACAGATCCAACTGCATGGTTAAACCAGTGTGGCTTATCTTCATGATGTTGTTCTTTCCATTCTGGATAATGGTGATTGAGGTAATTGGAAAGCGTGATTGGTTCACCGAAATTCACAAACCCCTGACCTAAATTACGCAATTTTTTAATCACACGTAAAACTAAGCCAGCATTTTCTTTTTCTTTCGCTGCACCACGTAATTCTTTCGCGTAAGTATCCACTTCTAGTACGTGTTCATAACCGATATACACGGGCACCACAGAAATTGGACGTGTTTGGTTATGTTGAAGTGCTTGTAGCGTCATCGACATCATACCGGTTTTCGGTGCAAGCAAGCGACCTGTACGAGAACGACCACCTTCAATAAAGTATTCGACGGAATAACCACGGTGGAATAATTCCCCTAAATATTCACGAAAAATCGCAGAGTAAAGGCGATTACCTTTAAAGGTACGTCGAATAAAGAATGCCCCCCAGCTACGGAATAAAGGTCCCGCTGGCCAGAAGTTTAAGTTAATCCCCGCAGCAATGTGTGGTGGCACAAGACCTTGGTGGTAGAGCACATAAGAAAGTAATAAATAGTCAATATGACTACGGTGACAAGGCACATAAACAATCTCATGTCCTTCTAATGCTAATTTACGCACGCGGTCAGCATTTTGTACATCAATACCTGAATACAGTTTGTTCCATAACCAACGCAAGAAACGATCTGCCGCACGAAGGCTTGAATGGCTTACATTTGCTGCAATTTCATGAAGAATTTTTTCGGCTTCAGCGTAAGCTTTATCGCGGCTGATATTTTTTGATTTTGCCTCATCTTCAATCGCATTTTGAATTGCTTGAGAATTTAATAGCTTATTAAACATCGCTTCGCGGTTTGGCAAACGAGGTCCAGTCGCGGAAATGCGTTGTTTAGCAAAGTGCATTTTAGCCACGCGAGCCAGTTTTTGTGCAATTTTTTCATCTGAACCGTGCTCATTTACCATGTAACGCAAAGAAAGTGCCTGAGAAAAACGCACAAAAGTATCACGTCCAAACCAAATTGCCGCAAAGGTTTTTTGAAGACCATTTAATAAGCGAAGATTAGGTAAGCTTGCTTTATCTTCTTTACCTGGTGAACGCCCCCAAAGCACAGAAACAGGGATCAGTTGTACATCTAAATCAGCAACATCACGGTGCAACTCTAAATATTTATTGAAGACTTTGGCAGTTTCATCTTTTGCGCCTTTTGATTTAAAAAAGCGGCGACCTTCGTCTAAATAGACATAACGTGGTAATGCTATGCCATCAATCACATTCTTTTCAGCTGGATCGGGCAGACCGACGCTCAAACAGTTACGACGGAAAATCACGAAGTCAGTTTGAGAGGTATAAGGCAAAACATAAAGAATAGGTTGATTGATGTTGAGTTGAAGCTCTTCGATTGGTTGAGCGGGAATAGGATTATTTTTTACTAAAACCGAAAGCGGTAATTCTAATAATTTACGATAAGTACTTACGATGCCAGACATAATTAATATTCTCTTTTTGTTAGACATTTCTAGGTATTGTCAGGCATTTTAACACATTCGACCAGTCAAATTCTAAAAATTTACATTTGAGATTTATGATGAACACTCAAAAGATGAAAAAAATTGACCGCACTTTTATCTCTAAAAAATAGTTGTTGCAATCGCCATCTTTCTGTATATACTAACAGTTATTCTGTATAAAGTAACAGGAGTGTATATGAGGCCATTAACTGCCAGACAACAAGAAGTGCTGGAACTCTTAAAACGCCATTTAGAAACCACGGGTATGCCGCCAACTCGTGCAGAAATTTCTCGTGAATTAGGCTTTAAATCCCCTAATGCGGCGGAAGAACACTTAAAAGCACTTGCTCGTAAAGGTGCAATTGAAATTGTCGCGGGGGCTTCTCGCGGTATTCGCATTATTGATGACAGTGCAAATGATGAGGAAGAAGAGGGATTACCGCTCATTGGTCGTGTAGCCGCAGGGGAACCAATTTTGGCTGAGCAACATATTGAAGGCACTTATCGTGTTGATGCTAATATGTTCAAACCACAAGCTGACTTTTTATTAAAAGTATATGGTCAATCTATGAAAGATATCGGCATTTTAGATGGCGATCTTCTTGCTGTTCATAGCACAAAAGATGTGAGAAATGGACAGATTGTTGTCGCACGAATTGAAGATGAAGTGACAGTAAAACGCTTAGAGCGTAAAGGTTCCGTTATTTATCTGCATGCAGAAAACGAAGAGTTTCAGCCGATTGTCGTTAATCTTGAAGAACAACCTCATTTTGAAATTGAAGGGATTGCAGTAGGGATCATTCGTAATAACGCCTGGATGTAATGATGAAAGTGCGGTGAGAAAATAAAGTGTTTTTTGACCGCACTTTGTCTATTCTGGCTATTTGCCATTCGGCTTATTGCTCTCTATAATGCCAAAAAATTTTCAAATCAAGGAAGGAAACATGCAGTTTTCCAAAATGCATGGCCTTGGCAATGACTTTGTCGTTGTTGATGCTGTGACGCAAAATGCCTATTTTACCCCTGAAACCATTAAACGCTTAGCCGATCGTCATCGTGGTATTGGTTTTGATCAGCTTTTAATTGTTGAGCCACCTTATGATCCAGATTTAGATTTCCATTATCGTATTTTCAATGCAGATGGTAGTGAAGTGTCGCAATGTGGAAATGGGGCAAGATGTTTTGCGCGTTTTGTCACCTTAAAAGGGTTGACCAATAAAAAGGATATTGCAGTAAGCACGCAAAAAGGAAAAATGGTTTTAACGGTAAAAGAAGATGGGCAAATTCGCGTCAATATGGGCGAGCCGATTTGGGAACCCAATAAAATTCCTTTTACTGCCAATAAATTTGAAAAAAATTATATTCTACGTACCGATGTTCAAACGGTGCTTTGTGGTGCAGTATCAATGGGTAATCCGCATTGTGTTGTTCAAGTGGACGATATTGAAACGGCCAATGTAGCAGAATTAGGTCCATTATTAGAGAATCACGAACGTTTTCCGGAAAGGGTAAATGCTGGATTTATGCAAGTCGTCAATCGTAACCACATTAAGTTGCGTGTATATGAACGTGGTGCAGGTGAAACGCAAGCTTGTGGCAGTGGTGCTTGTGCTGCAGCAGCTGTAGGGATTATGCAAGGTTTACTTGATAACAAAGTGCAAGTCGATCTACCTGGTGGTAGCTTACTTATTGAATGGGAAGGCGTAGGCTCACCGCTTTATATGACTGGCGATGCGACTCATATCTATGATGGCAATATTCACCTTTAATCTTTCTAATCTGAATAAAAAATGCGTGGAGATTATCCACGCATTTTTTATTTATTGTTCAACTTCTACATCACGCTGATTTAATGGTTGCGTTGGGCGGTTGTTTTTCCCTTCCATTTCTTCTATCGCAGCAATTTGTGCTTTGCTTGCTTGAATTGGTGCTTTAAAAATGGTCCAAGCCACGTTTTCACTACAAGGTGGAGTTGTGAGTGATCCATTTAAGCGGAAGCGTGCCATCTCTTTTGGCATTAGCGCTTTAATATCAATCGGTTGAGCCAATTTTTCTTTTTGTCCAACGGTGAGTTTTTTCTCAACTACTGGTGCTAATGCTGGATTCGCTTCACCTTCATTGACCATTACGGCAACAACCGATAATGCTTTATCTTCACTTTGATGAACAAAATGAATTTCTAAAGGATAATGTTGGCGTTTAAAAGTATGTTCACTTGGTGTGTGAAAGTGAAATTGTTTTAAATAGAATGGTTTATTGTTGAGCGTAATAAATGGCGCATTTTCTTGTGCAACGCTGACTTGCACGGTATGCCCATTATTCTCTACTTGATAAGCCGCAGGGAAATAATTCATCTTAAGTGGTTTATTTGCCACTTTCATGCCGTTATCTGCTTCCAGATTAACAGGCGACTGAACCTTCCCTAGCTTACAGGTTTGATATTCGGTGAGCAAATCACCCCAATGTTCAGGGCTTTCTTTCCCATTATAAGACCAATGCGCTTTATGCGTTTGGGCAAATGATGTTGCGCTTAATGCGATAATTAAGCTAGAAAGCAATAGACGAGTCTTCATAAGGCACCTCTCCTTTTTTGTGGTATATGCCTCATCGATTCTACTGATTCTGTATGATAGCTTTTTGATTTTGGTCAAGTTTTGTTTGAGTGTAAGCACTCATCGTACGAGTGGGGGTAATGCTAAAAAAGCCGTCTATTTTGACCGCACTTTTTTAGCGCTGACAGAGTCTTTCTCTCAGATCTTCTGCAGTTTTGCTGGTTTTAATTCGTTCAAAAACGATATCTGCTTCAGGATATTCTTTATTAAGATAGCGTAGCCATTGTTTGATCCGGGCAACATGATAAAAACCGGAATCATGGAAATTTTCCATTTCCGCATATTTTTGCAAGATTTTTTGAATATCCACCCAAGGCATTTTTTCGCAATTTTGTTTGAGTACAAGGCTTAAGTTTGGGATATTTAATGCACCACGCCCGACCATTAGATCTTCGCAACCTGTCGCTTTCAAACATGCTTGACCATCTTCCCAACGCCAAATTTCACCATTAGCAATCACTGGGATCGTCAAGCGAGATCTCACTTCACCGATTTTTTCCCAATTGATGCGATCGGCACGATAGCCATCGGCTTTAGTTCGACCGTGAATAGTGATTTCAGTGGCGCCACCTTGTTGTACGGCATCAGCAATTTCAAACGCTTGTGAAGTACAATCCCAACCTAATCTTACTTTCACACTGACAGGTAAATGACTAGGTACGGTTTGTCGCAAGGCTAGAGTCGCTTGATAAATTAATTCAGGTTGTTTGAGAAGTGCTGCTCCTCCGTTGCTCCCATTAACGGTTTTGGATGGACAGCCACAATTTAAATCAATACCATGTGAGCCAAGCTCAATGGCGCGATTAGCATTTTCAGCAAGACAGTTTGGATGTTGACCTAAAAGTTGGACACGAACAGGTGTTTTAGAAGGGGTAAAGCCCTGATTTTTGAGTTCAGGGCAAAGACGATAAAAGACTTTTTCGGGTAAGAGTTGATCCACCACGCGAACAAACTCGGTGATGCAGAGATCGTATTCATTCACTTCGGTTAAAAGCTGGCGAACAAAAGGATCAAGCACTCCTTGCATAGGGGCGAGGATAACGCGCACTATTTCCAGCCTTTTGCTTTACAAATTAAATCATAAGCGGCTTGGATTTGTTGCGCTTTTTCTTTAGCCATTTCCATCATTTCTGGCGGTAAGCCTTTCGCGACTAATTTATCCGGGTGATGTTCATTCATTAAACGGCGATATGCACGTTTTACCGCATTGCGATCATCACTTTCACTCACGCCCAATACTTTATAAGCATCGCTTAATGTAGGGCCTGAAGATTGTTGGTATCCGCCTTGTTGTTGGTATTGGTAACCACCTTGCTGTTGATAGCTGCCTTGTTGGTATTGGCGATAGAATCTACCTTGGGTAAATTGACGAGCGGCAATTTCCATGGCCAGCATTTGCTCAAACTGCATACGGGAAAGACCAAGTTCTTCGGCTACCACATAAAGCACTTCTTTTTCTGAGTCATGTAATTGAGAATCAGCAAAGGCAGCCTGCACTTGCACATGTAAGAACATTCTCAGTAAGTCAGCACGTTGTCCACATCCAATGCGGAACTCACGAATCACCTGACGCAATGGAAAATCCGCTTCTTTACCACGACGGAAGGCTTCTTGAGCAAGTTTGCGATGGCTCTCATCTAATTGCATCTGGTTCATCAACTGATTCGCCAGTTGAATATCTTCTTCTGTCACACGACCTTTGGATTTACTTAAATGTCCAAGTACCGCAAAAGTAGTTTGCATAAAGAGCGCTTGTCGAGTTGTTTTTTTCTTAAAAAAGCTAGAGTTAACTGAACCAAGCTCATAAAGTTTTTTATCTGCGATAGAGCCTAAAATCAGTCCAGCGATGGCGCCGAAAAAGCCCCCCCATTTAAAACCGAGAAAAACGCCGATAATCTTTCCAAAAAAATACATTCTCTTCCCCTAAAGTGCGGTCAAAAGGTCTTTTGACAATAATGGGCAGACGCAAATGTCTGCCCCTACATTAATATGGCTTTATTCTTATTTTTCAAGTGATGAATTACACACCATAACTTTCACGATAAGCCCGCATCGCAGGTAAATATTGCTGATAATCGGGTTCTTTTTCAATGAATTGCATTAAATCATCCAAATCAATAATGGAAAGCACTTGGCACTGATAGTCGCGTTCTACTTCTTGGATGGCAGAAAGTTCCCCTTTGCCTTTTTCCTGACGATTTAATGCAATAAAGACAGCGGCTAATTTCGCGTGATTGGCTTCAAGAAGTGCCATGGATTCACGAATAGCCGTGCCAGCAGTGATGACATCATCAAC
The DNA here is from genome assembly GCF_000210895.1 of Haemophilus parainfluenzae T3T1. NCBI lineage: Bacteria > Pseudomonadati > Pseudomonadota > Gammaproteobacteria > Pasteurellales > Pasteurellaceae > Parahaemophilus > Parahaemophilus parainfluenzae. Next base: position 925,676 of record NC_015964.1, read on the forward strand.
TAATAACACATTGCCGGTTAATAGGCTGCCGATCAAATTACCGCCTTCACCGTGATCTTTGGCTTCTTTGCGGTTAAAGCAAACAGGCGTATCACGGTTAAATTGATTGAATAGTGCAATGGAAACGCTCGTCGCAATTGGAATGCCTTTGTAGGCAGGTCCAAAAATAACATCAAAATCGACCGCACTTGACTGAATTGCCTTCGCATAGAATTCACCTAAGCGAGCAAGATCTGCGCCAGTGCTGAATAATCCTGCATTAAAAAAGTAAGGACTTTTTCGACCTGATTTTAGTGCAAACTCACCAAATTTAAGCACGTTTCGGCTCAAGGCGAATTTAATAAATTCGATTTTGTAGCTTTCCATTTTTTGTTCCTATAAACCTAATGCTTCACGTTGTGCAGCGAAGATTTGTTCGCAGCCTTGTTTGGCTAAGCCTAATAAGGTAAGTAATTCTTCGTGGCTGAACGGTTCACCTTCTGCAGTACCTTGCACTTCGATCATACGACCATCTTCCATCATCACAACGTTCATATCTGTTTCGGCGGCTGAATCTTCCACATATTCCAAATCACACACAGCTTCACCTTCAACAATCCCAACCGAAATTGCAGCAATCAGACCTTTGATTGGATTGGTTTTTAATGTGCCATTTGCAATCAAACCATTGATAGCATCACATAATGCCACTGCTGCGCCGGTGATAGACGCTGTTCTTGTACCGCCATCCGCTTGAATTACGTCGCAGTCTAAGGTAATAGAGCGTTCGCCAAGAGCCTCTAAGTCAACCATCGCACGTAATGAGCGAGCGATTAAGCGTTGAATTTCCATGGTGCGTCCACCTTGTTTGCCTTTTGCCGCTTCACGTTGCATACGGCTGTGTGTAGAGCGAGGTAACATGCCATATTCTGCTGTCACCCAACCTTGATTCTGTCCTTTTAAGAAACGCGGTACGCTTTCATCAACACTCGCCGTACATAAAACTTTAGTATCACCAAATTCCACTAATACTGAGCCTTCAGCATGTTTCGTGTAATTGCGGGTGATTTTAATTGGACGAGGCTGATGATTTTCACGATTATTTGGACGCATTCTGAATTCCTTTATTTTATTGATAAAAAGCGTGCTTATTTTAGCACGCTTTTTAGTGTTTTATTGATTTGCTTGTTCAAACTCACGAATTTTATTAAACACATCTTGTAAATCTGTACCATAGTTAATTTTTTGCAATTCAGGCACAGAGTTAGATTTTACTAACATTCTGAGTGGTTGGAATTGCATATTGCACAAGTAGATTTGTTGATGTGGCAACATATGTTGTACAAAGTGGGTGAGTGCATGAATGCCCCCTGTATCCAGAACAGTCACGGCATCGCATTGCAACACGATATGTTTGATCTCGTGATCCGTATGGACAGTTTTATCATGCAAATCCGCAAAGAGTTTATCCGCCGCAGCAAAGAATAGTGGACCGCTGATACGATAAGCTAATACATCATTTAAATCTTCTGGTGCAGGTTGTTCAATCGCTTTTGTCATTTCTGCAATGGTGCGGATAAATAAGAGACTCGCTAATAATACGCCGACAGAGATGGCAATTACCATATCAAATAACACAGTGAGAATTAAGCAAGTGAACAACACAGCAATTTCGTTTTTTGTGGAGCGACGCGCCAAACGAATAATTTCAGGTACATTTGCCATATGCCAAGCTACCATTAATAGCAATGCCGCCATAGAAGAGAGTGGCAAATAAGACAGGGCATTCGCAAAGAATAATAGCGAGAATAAAACCAAGAGTGCATGAATTACACTGGCTATTGGTGATACCGCACCCGATTTTACATTGGCTGCGGAACGTGCGATGGCTGCAGTTGCCGTAATGCCGCCTAAGAATGGTGAAATAATATTACCCAAACCTTGGGCGAGTAATTCATTATTGGAATGATGTTTAGTATCCGTCATGTTATCTAAAATGACCGCGCAAAGTAGCGATTCAATCGCACCTAATACAGCCATTGAAAAGGCGGCAGGCAAGATATCTTGTATGCGATCAAAATTCCAATTGATGACTTCACCTTGTGCATTAGGAATATTCCAAGGTAAGGCAAATTCAGGCAAGACATTAGGGATACCATGTCCTGTTGTAACGTCAGATAAGGTATATTGGAATGCTGTACCAATAGTTTCAACGGAGAAACCAAATTGTCCTAAGGCTAATGCCATGAGTGTCCCAATAATGACCGCAGGTAAATGGCCCGGCACGGGTAAACGAAGTTTATGCCATTGGGTGAGGACAAATAAGGTGATCACGCCAACCGCAGTGTCTGCCCAGTTAATCGTCGGAAGTGCGGTCAAAATAGCTTGCACTTTTTCAATATAGTGAGGTGGCATCTGGGCAATGTCTAAACCTAAGAAATCTTTGATTTGCAAGGTTCCGATAGTGATCCCAATTCCGCAGGTAAAGCCAAGTGTAACGGGGAGAGGAATGTACTCAATTAATCGCCCTAATCGAGACAAGGCCATGATGACTAAAATAATCCCCGAAAGTAGTGTCGCCATAAGTAACCCGCTGAGCCCAAATTGTTGGGTGACGGGATATAAAATCACAACAAATGCGGCGGTTGGCCCTGAAATATTAAAACGAGATCCACCAGTTAACGCAATCACGATCCCCGCTACGATAGCGGTATAAAGACCATGTTGTGGTGGAACACCGCTGGCAATGGCTAAGGCCATGGAGAGCGGAATCGCAATAACTCCCACAGTCAGACCCGCGATAATATCTTTAATCAATTTTTGTTTTCCGTAACCTTCACGGAAGGATTCTTTCAATGCGCTAAATGGTTTTACAGCCAGAAACACATTTTTAGAAAAGAGTAATTTGATTTGCATAAAAATACGACGATAGAAAAGAGATAAGTTTATATTTTAGCTAAAAGGAAAAGGATTTTTTATGTTCTAGCTCAAAAAACTTGACTAATCTTGGATAAATCTTTATATTTCACGCACTTCAAAACGGTGAGATGTCCGAGTGGTTGAAGGAGCACGCCTGGAAAGCGTGTATGTGCGAAAGTGCATCGGGGGTTCGAATCCCCCTCTCACCGCCATTCAAATATTTTCTTTTCTGAATTTAAAATCATCTTTTAAATCAATCATTTTTGAAATCTAGAATTGACGTTATTTTTCTTTGTATAAAATATGCATAGAGCTATTACTTTCGCTGAAAAAGTAAATAGAAAAACAATAATAGATTGAGATGAGTTATGGCACGCCCTAAAGGATTCGAACCTTTGACCCACGCCTTAGAAGGGCGTTGCTCTATCCAGCTGAGCTAAGGGCGCATTTCAAGGGTTACATCTTTTGTATGGAATTTCGAGGGAAATATAAAAGAAGTGGTCGGCGAGATAGGATTTGAACCTACGACCCACTGGTCCCAAACCAGTTGCGCTACCAAGCTGCGCTACTCGCCGACGATTGAGCACAATTATAGTGAGCTTTTCTTTTCAGTCAATTAATTTTTTAGATTCCTCTTTCAACTGCTCAAAATTATTCCAGTTTTTTCAACCGCACTTTTGTTGTCTTTGTAAAATAAGGCGTTGTCAGTTAAAATAGCAAACGTTTACTTAATTCCACCTTGAGGAAAAATGCATGACTGCCCAAATTATTTCAGGTACTGAACTATCAAAAAAAATCAAATCTGATGTTGCCAGTAAAATTGAACATTATCGTGCTCAAGGTAAACGTGCACCAGGGCTGGCAGTAATTTTGGTGGGGGCGGACCCCGCGTCTCAAGTCTATGTGGGCAGTAAGCGAAAAAGTTGTGAGGAAATCGGGATGGTTTCAAAATCCTATGATTTACCTGAAACAACTTCAGAAGCAGAACTACTACAACTGATAGATCAATTAAATGCCGATGAAAGCATTGATGGTATTCTCGTCCAGCTTCCATTGCCTGAACAAATTAATAGCACATCAGTGATTGAGCGTATTAGCCCTGAAAAAGATGTGGATGGTTTCCACCCTTATAATGTTGGGCGTTTATGCCAACGTATCCCAACTTTACGCGCTTGCACCCCTTATGGTGTGATGAAATTATTAGAAACTACAGGTATTGATTTACACGGTAAGCATGCCGTGATCGTTGGTGCATCAAATATTGTAGGGCGTCCAATGTCGCTTGAATTATTATTGGCAGGCGCTACTGTCACGGTAACGCACCGTTTTACCAAAGATTTAGAACATCATATTCGTCAGGCGGATGTTTTAGTGGTAGCTGTGGGTAAACCTCGTTTTATTCCGGGCGATTGGATTAAAGAAGGGGCAACAGTCATTGATGTGGGGATTAACCGTATCAATGGCAAATTAGTGGGCGATGTGGAATATGATGTGGCGATACAAAAAGCGGCTTATATTACGCCAGTACCGGGTGGAGTAGGGCCAATGACAGTTGCCATGCTGATGTTTAATACACTTTATGCTTATGAGCATAACAATCAACTGGTTTAAGAAATAAAAAAGTGCGGTTAAATTTGACCGCACTTTTTGTCTTAATGTAATTTCAATCTTGGTTTTAAATAGTGGTTAAGTTTATCCACTAAAATAATCAAGCCGATCTTAATACATCCATGCAAAGCATGTTGATGCATACGATATAAAGACACATACGCAAATTGTGCAAATTTACCTTGAACAGTCAGAGGGTTTTTCCCAAATTTATTTGAGATGCTACCCAATGCGGTAAAGCTTGAAAGAGAAACCAAGGTGCCTTTATCGTTGTATTTGAATGCTTTTAATGGTTTTTGCTCAAAAAGTGCAAAGATATTTTTTGCACAAGCTTTTGCCATTTGGTGTGCCGCTTGCGCTCTTGGCGGAACTAATTTACCGTTTGGTTGCATTAATGCTGCACAGTCGCCAATGGCAAAAATACTATCATCTACCGTAGTTTGAAGGGTATCTTTTACCACCAATTGATTGATACGATTAAGCTCTAATCCATCGAATTGCTGTGTCACCGTTGAGGTACGAACACCCGCTGCCCACACAATCAGATCAGCTTTAATTTCTTCGCCATCTTTGGTAATAAGAGTGTTTGGTTGGGCTTCCGTGATCATCGTATTTAATTTCACATTTGCACCCATTTCTTGTAATTCATCTAATACTGCTGCAGATAAATTTTCGGGTAGAGCAGGCAGTAATCGAGGACCCGCTTCAACTAAAGTGACTTGCAAGCAAGAATTATCAATTTTACCGTAACCGTAAGAAGACAAGTCTTCAGTCGCATGATAAAGCTCAGCGGTTAATTCCACACCAGTTGCGCCACCGCCAACAATTGCAATATTGACTTTGTTTTCATCCACTAGTTTTTGTTTAAACTCTTCTTCACCGATATCATCTAATGCACGGTTCTCAGAGAATTTAAGGAATAATTCCAACATTCTTTGTTGAAAACGAAGTGCTTGGTCCGAACTGTCTAAGAAAATACAGTTATCGGCGACGCCTTTTGTATTGAAATCATTCGATTTACTGCCGATTGCAATCACTAAGTAGTCATAAGGAATGCGACGCGCAACTACAAGCATATCGCCTTCTTGTCCATAAACAGGGGCAAGCTCAACATATTTTTGTTCACGATTAATGCGTGTGATTGAGCCTTGCTCGAAGCTAAAATGATGGTTTTTACCGTGAGCGCGATAGCTCAGAGAATCCATACCATCATCCATCACACCTGTTGCAATTTCATGTAATAGAGGTTTCCACAAGTGGGTCGCATTGCGGTCAACAAGCGTTACTTTAGCTTGTTTTTTACGACCTAATTTATCGCCTAAAAATGTCGCTAACTCTATGCCGCCGGCGCCACCGCCAACGATCACGACGTTTTTCATAAAGTACTCCTAAAAGCAAAATTGTTAAAAATGTTAAACTAATGTAATGATAGCATAACAAATAAAAAGACGAAAAAATTTAATGGAAATGACCGCACTTTATTGATGGCAACGATCGTAAATCGGTTGTAACTGTTGAATGGTTTGGGTGATAAATGAAACAGGGTCGATTTGATGAAGTTCAGCTTTTTCAATGCTTTTTCCAATGCACCAAAAATCTTCATCTGAACGTAAGAGGAGATCTTTTTCAGAAATGTCCTTCACTTGGCGAAAATCATCATATTCGCTTTCATCTTCTCGCCAAATATCAAAATCAGCAAATTGTTTGAAATCAAATTGATCAAGCCACTGATTATATTGTTGAACATTAATTTGTGAGCGATCCGCACGATAGCAATGCCAATCTAAACACACTCTTAGTCGGCGACGATTTAATAGCACAGAAAAGATTGCTGCAGAATTTTGGTTAAACTCGTATTTAAAATAAGCGAAGAAATGCGCGCGTACCTGCCAACCATTGGTCCAACTTTCGATATGTGGTTTCGCAAAAGGTGTGCCAAGTTGCTTTGCGACTTCTTGAATAATCGCTTTCCAGTTATCCCAATGTAATTTGTAATCCGCTTTAATCGCTGGAATGTCTTCCGGACAGAATTTTTTCATTTGGGCGAATTGGTAGAAAGGAATATTGAACAGTTCACAAGATTCAGCCGTAAGCGAGAGCATAGCGTTTCCTTAAAAATCACTGTAATTTTTGACCGCACTTTGAGTGAAGAACTGTTTGTCTTCCCAACGCAATAGGGTCATTCGATTATTCCACACACATCCTGTATCCAAGGCATAAATACCTTTTGGAGTTGGCTCATCGACTAAACTTGCCCAATGCCCAAAGACAATGGGAATTTGTTTATAAAGTGGGTTATCTAAATTAAACCAAGGCGTGAGCTCAGCTGGCGCATCTTTTAAAGGGGATTTACAGGCAAAATCAAAGCGATGATCCAAATAGCAAAAACGCATTCGAGTGAAAGCATTAATAATGTAACGATGGCGTTCTAAGCCCTGCAAATCCGGCGACCAGCGATCAGGCTGTTCAGAATACATATTTTCAATAAGATAATGAAAATCCCCGTTTTGTAAAATCTGTTCAACTTCAGCTGCACAAGATTTTGCGGTTTCCAAATTCCAATCAGGCGAAATGCCTGCATGCGCCATCAGGAAGTTTAATTCTTCATTATGAACAAGTAAGGGCTGATGGCGTAACCAATGAATCAGCTCATCAAAATCGGGTGCATTAAAAATGGCATCGACACGATCACGCGGTTTTACTTTTTTTATACCCAGTGCGGTCGCAATTAAGTGTAAATCGTGATTTCCTAGCACGGTTTGCGCTGCATTACCAAGTGATTTTACGAAACGAAGACATTCAAGTGATTTATCTCCTCGCGCGACAAGATCCCCCACAAGATAAAGTTTATCTTGCGTAGGATTGAAATCTACACGCTCTAATAAAAGCTGTAATTCATCATAACAGCCTTGCAAGTCACCGACGAAATAGGTTGCCATTTTTGACCGCTCTTTACTCTTCTGAATCTAAGATTTCATCTTTATTAATATCAGCTGGAGGATTATCCGTCAACCAGTTTGCTAAGCGCGCATAATCTGCGATAGCCAAATTTTCTGCACGTGCATTTAAACCAATACCAAGTGCGGTCAGATTTTCAGGTGAAAATAGTGTTGAAAGTGCATTGCGTAATGTTTTTCGACGTTGATTGAACGCTTGGGAGCAAACACGGTTCAACCAATATAAATCTTTTACAGGGTGCGGCAATTCTTTATGCGGAATTAAACGCACAACCGCTGAATCCACTTTAGGTGCAGGTTTGAATGCGGAAGGTGGCACTTCAAGTACAGGCATCACTTGGCAGAAGTATTGCGCCATAATGGTTAATCGGCCGTAAGCTTTGCTATTTGGTCCTGCGCATAAGCGTTTCACCACTTCTTTTTGCAGCATGAAGTGCATATCTTGAATCACATCATGATACTTAAACAAGTGGAACATCAATGGGGTAGAAATGTTATAAGGCAAGTTACCAAATACACGTAATTTCTGCCCTTTTTCTGCTAAATTTTCTTTTGTATAAAGCTCACCAAAATCAAATTGCATTGCATCCGTTTCAATAACGGTGAGCTTTTGATGTAAGAATGGATGATGACGTAAACGTTCTGCAAGGTCTCGGTCAAGCTCTACCACAGTCAGATGATCGACAAGTTCACCAACCGGCTCTGTTAATGCACCAAGTCCCGGACCAATTTCCACTAAGAATTGATTGGGTTGTGGGTAAATCGCGGCCACGATACCTTGAATCACAGAAGTATCATGTAAAAAGTTTTGACCAAAGCGTTTACGCGCTGTATGGCCTAAGTGTTTTTTTGAATTCATAAGTGCTATTTAATAAGAAAAGTGCGGTTATTATAGAGCCTGTATTTCTTTTGTAAATCATTCCTAAGTCTTGATACAACGTACAAATTGGTAAAAAAAGTGATTTTTTTCTGTTCAATTTTATTTTAATCTTTCGTCTAACGCCAAAAACCGCTATAATCCGCCCGTTTTTCATTTATAACCCGCAAAAAGTGCGGTCAAAAAAATCATAATTTTAGAGGATAAAATGGCAAAAGAAGATTGCATTGAAATGCAAGGCACAATTTTGGAAACCTTACCAAATACCATGTTCCGCGTTGAGTTAGAAAATGGTCACGTGGTGACTGCACATATTTCTGGCAAAATGCGTAAAAACTATATTCGTATCTTAACGGGCGATAAAGTAACAGTAGAAATGACACCTTATGACTTGAGCAAAGGTCGTATCATTTTCCGTAGCCGTTAATTTAGAAATAAAAGAAAAGCCGATATGTTGATATCGGCTTTTTTTGTTTGAAAAGCATACAAATTATTTGAAGTCTAGAAAAAAATCTGTATAATCAGCGCCCTTAGCCACGTTCATTTTTTCGTTCCTTGCCTTTGCAGATTGGTGGCTAATCTACGTCAAAGGCTGATTAACCCGTAAGGAGCAGTAATGCGTCACTACGAAATCGTGTTTATGGTTCATCCGGACCAAAGCGAGCAAGTACCAGGTATGATCGAACGTTACACAGGTTCTGTTAAAGAAGCTGGTGGTCAAGTTCATCGCCTAGAAGATTGGGGTCGTCGTCAATTAGCGTACCCAATTAACAAATTACACAAAGCACACTATGTGCTTATGAATGTAGAAGCGCCTCAACAAGTCATCGACGAGCTAGAAACGACTTTCCGTTATAACGATGCTGTATTACGCAGTCTTGTTATCCATACTAAGCACGCCGTAACCGAAGCGTCCCCAATGAAAGCGGCTAAAGAAGAACGTAAACCTTTAGCTGAAGTTGAAAACAACGATTTTGAGGATGCTGAAGAGTAATTCAAAACTTGATAATCGCTTCTCGTTAATCGGCACAGTGTGTCAATTACCCAAGCGAAGCAAAAGCCCTAACGGGATTGCGCATTGCCAATTTTGGTTGGAACATCGTTCTGAACAAGTCGAAAGTGGTTTATCACGCCAAGCGTGGTTAAAGATGCCAGTTCACGTCAGTGGCAATCAGTTAATAGAAAAAACTCAAAGCATTACGGTCGGCAGTAAACTTCTTGTGGTGGGGTTTATTACTTCACATAAAACCTCAAATGGTTTAACACAGTTAGTATTGCATGCCGAGCAAATCGAATTTATAGATTAGGAGACAGCCAAATGGCACGTTATTTCCGTCGTCGTAAGTTCTGCCGTTTCACAGCGGAAAATGTTGTTGAAATCGATTACAAAGATATCGCTACATTAAAGAACTACATTTCTGAAAGCGGCAAAATTGTACCAAGCCGCATTACCGGTACTCGTGCGAAGTACCAACGCCAATTAGCACGCGCAATCAAACGCGCTCGTTATTTAGCGTTATTACCTTACTCTGATTCTCATCACAATTAAGAAGGAGTTAGGAAATGCAAGTAATTCTTTTAGATAAAATCGTTCACCTAGGTAACGTAGGTGATCAAGTTAATGTTAAATCTGGTTTCGCTCGTAACTTCTTAATCCCACAAGGTAAAGCAGTTATGGCAACTAAAGCTAACATTGAACACTTTGAAGCACGTCGTGCAGAGTTAGAAGCAGCGGCAGCAGCAAGTTTAGCAGCAGCTCAAGCTCGTGCAGCACAAGTGACTGCGTTAGGTTCTGTAACTATCGCATCTAAAGCAGGTGATGAAGGTCGTTTATTCGGCGCAATCACTACTCGTGATGTAGCAGAAGCAGTAACTGCAGCAGGCGTTGAAATTGCGAAAAGCGAAGTTCGTTTACCAAACGGTCCAATCCGTACTCTTGGTGATCACGATGTTCGTTTCCAACTTCACGGCGAAGTATTTGCAACATTAGATGTTATCGTTGTTGCAGAATAATTATCAAAGTTTTTGATAAAAAAAAGAAAACCCGACGTAATGTCGGGTTTTTTGTTTATACAGATTTAGAAAAATATTTTTTTACTCAAAGATAATATCTCAAGCTATTTAAATTTATCTGCATATTTTTCACTATTAATCCAAGAATGATCTTGTTCCCAAGTAAACCGCCATTTTCTTACAGGACCAGCCATAACATTTAAATAATAATTGTCATAACCTGCAATAGTTGCGACTGGATGGTATCCTTTTGGTACTTGAACAACATCCCCATCATACACCGCCATACATTCATCTAGTGAACGATCATCGGTATAAACTCGTTGTAATGCAAAACCCTGTGATGGTGAGAAACGATGATAGTAGGTTTCTTCCAAATAGGTTTCAGTCGGAGAGTTTTTATCGTCGTGTTTATGGCTAGGGAAAGAACTCGTATTACCTTCATCTGTAAATACTTCAACAACCAATAAGGCATCAGCGGTTTCAGTTTCAGGGAGAATATTATGTACTAAGCGCTTATTATTTCCATATCCGCGTTTTTCTACACCAACATCCTCAGGTTTAATTAAGCGAATTGGTAAATTACCTTGACTTGGTGCTCTACAGACAGCTAATTCTAGATAACTTTCAGCTTTGATTTGTACTTTTTGTTGGTGTGGAACATAGACAGAATAAGGCGGAATGCGCTCAAATGGGGAGGCTCGATTACCAATATGCTCGAAAGTGGCTTGGGATGTAACAATAGTAGCCTTACCAGCAACGAGAACAAAACAAGTTTCAGTATTTTCAGTATCAAAAGTTAGTTCTTGCTCTTCTTGTAGATGGTACATTTCAAAACCAACGTACTCCCAATTTGCTGTTTTTGGGGTGATTTTTTGTACTTCACCATTCTTTTCAGGATGATCTTTTCGTGATTTGGATAGTAAATAACTCATTTCATGCTCCTAAAATAGCCGAATAACTTCTTAAGATAATACTCTGTTCACTAAATTAATCTAGCGAGATTTCTAAAAAATCAGACATAGATCACATAAATGAAATAAAATATCCAATACCCCATAAAGTGGATTGAAAAGTTCAAATTATTTGCCTACTCTATACTAGATTTAAAGAATGAGTATTGTTTTTTATGCAAGTTGTTATTCATTTGTCGCATCTTAATTTCTGAAACTGTATGAAGGAGTTCAAAATGGAAACTGTTTATAACTTTATTAATGGTAAACAAGTGCCAAGCAGAGGGACAAAAGCGCATCCAATTTATAATCCTGCAACAGGTGAGCAAATTCGCCAAGTGATTATGAGTACTCCGGATGATGTAAATGAAGCTATCGAAGTAGCACATAAAGCTTTTGCTGATTGGTCAGCAACCTCTCCGCTACGTCGTGCCCGGATTATGTTTAAGTTTAAAGAACTGTTGGAAAGAGATTGGGATTCATTAGCTCGTTTAATCGTAGAGGAGCATGGTAAAGTTTATTCTGATGCTTGTGGTGAATTGACTCGTGGTTTGGAAGTTGTTGAATTCTCATGCGGTATTCCTCATTTATTAAAAGGTGAATTTTCAGAGCAAGCAGGACGTGGCATCGATATTCATTCATCTTTGCAACCACTAGGGGTAACAGTTGGTATTACGCCATTTAACTTCCCTGCAATGGTGCCAATGTGGATGTTCCCAATTGCATTAGCTTGCGGCAATACCTTCATTTTAAAACCAGCTAAAGCAGATCCTTCCTTATCTATTCGTTTAGCTGAACTGTTAAAAGAAGCAGGTTTACCAGATGGCGTATTTAATGTGGTGCATGGTGATCGTCACGATAATGAAATTTTATTGCGAGATCCGCGTGTTCATGCGGTGAGTTTTGTGGGTTCTACACCAGCGGCAGCGCATGTATATAAAGTTGGTTCAGAATTTGGCAAGCGTGTACAAACTTTTGGTGCAGCGAAAAACCATGCATTAATTATGCCAGACGCAGATATTGAATCTACTGCAAATGCTTTATTAGGTGCCGCATTTGGTGCGGCGGGAGAACGTTGTATGGCATTGGCATTGGCGGTTACGATTGATGATGAAACTGCAGATAAATTAGTGGCAGCTTTAAAACCAAAAGTAGAAGCACTTCGTTATGGTCCAGGTATTCCAAAAGATGGTGAAAAAGAAATGGATTTTGGTCCATTAATTACTCAGCAACATCTCAACAATGTGACAAATTATATTACAACTGGTGTGGAAGAAGGTGCAACACTTCTTGTTGATGGTCGAGGTAAAAAGCCAGTTGGTCATGAGAATGGTTTCTTTATCGGGGGTTCCTTGTTCGATAATGTCACTTCCGATATGGTGATTTATAAAGAAGAGATCTTTGGACCTGTATTAGGTATTGTCAGAGCAAAAAGCTTTGAAGAAGCAATGAAGTTAATTAATGAACACCCTTATGGAAATGGTACCGCTATCTTTACCTCTGATGGTGGTGCTGCTCGTGAGTTTGCATATCATGTTCAGGCGGGAATGGTGGGCATTAATGTGCCGATTCCTGTACCGATGTCATTCCATTGTTTCGGTGGTTGGAAGCATTCATCTTACAGTACCTTGAACGTTTATGGTCCGGATGGTGTTCGTTTTTATACGAAGATGAAAACAACGACAACACGTTGGCCAAATAAATATGTAATTGAAAACGCTGCATTTAGTATGCCGACACTGTAATTAACATAATTTTTTAAATCATAAAGAGGAGATAATTGCGTTGAGGATGTTATCTCCTCTTGTTCTATGCAATAAATAGTAAGGATATCATATGAAACAAGTTCGTATTGGTTTGATAGGTACTGGATATATCGGTCGTTGCCATGCCATTGCTTATGCTCAGGCGCCAACAGTATTTCCACTTGATGCTGAATTGGTTCTGGAATATTTAGCCGAGATTACGCCAGAATTAGCCGAGGAAAAGGCAAAAGAATTCGGTTTTAAACGTTTTACAGGGGATTGGAAGGATATTGTGCAAGATCCAAATGTGGATGTAGTAGATATTTGCACTCCAAACTTTCTCCATAAAGAAATTGCATTAGCGGCTATTGCTAATGGTAAACATGTTTACTCTGAAAAGCCGCTAGCGCTCACAGCAGAAGATGCAAAATTAATGTATGAAGCGGCAAAGAAAGCAAATGTTAAGACCTTGGTTGGGTTTAATTATATAAAAAATCCAACTACTCAATTAGCCAGAGAAATTATTGCTAATGGTGAAATTGGAGAAGTAGTACATTTTTATGGTACTCATAATGAAGATTACCTTGCTAACGAAAATACACCATTGGATTGGCACTGCGTGAAAGAAAAAGCAGGATTAGGTGCATTAGGAGATTTAGCCGCTCATATTGTACAGATGTCTCAGTATTTATTAGGGCAGGATATTCGGGCGGTTATAGGAGATATGCAAACAGTAATTAAAAATCGCCCAAACCCTCATAATTTACAAGAGCGTTTAGATGTTGAGAATGAAGATCAGGCGACAGCATTGGTTCGATTTGATAATGGATGCATGGGCACGATTGAAACATCTCGAATTGCTTGTGGACGAAAAATGGGACTGAGTTATGTCATTACGGGGACAAAAGGTAGTATTTCTTATACTCAAGAAAGAATGGCTGAATTAAAGCTTTATTTACATGATGAAGATCCGGCAAGACAAGGATTTAAAACAATCCTTACTGGACCATTGCATCCGGATTACAGGAATTTTTGTGTGAGCGCAGGTCATGGTATTGGTTTTAACGATCAGAAAACGGTGGAGATCAGAGATTTAGTAAATGGTTTAGCTTCACCTGAAGGTGTTTTATATCCTGATTTTGAAGAAGGATATAAGGTGTCTCGCGTGTTAGATGCAATAGCATTATCGTATCACCAAAAACGTTGGGTTAATGTGGAAGAAATAGCGTAATTCGATGAGGGGCATTCAATTATAGTGCCCCTTATTTTTTTATTATTAATCGGAAGATTTTGCGAATAGTAAATATTTTCGACTAAAAAGTAAGATCTACTTCACACTTTCAAAAAATGACAGTTGCAGAAAATCTTCTTTTAATGATATAGATAGTGTTGGATGATTTATTCCAATTTGTACCTCGATGAAATTTATATTCGCATGCTGTGAGAGTATAGCTGTATTTCAATCTTTGTTATTCGTTTAACTAATAAAGGGAGTAGCATTATGAAAAAAACATTGCTTGCGTTACTTTGCGGTGGAGTTTTATTAACGTCTCAAGCTGTTATCGCTAAAAATGTTGTGATTGGTGCACCAATGGTTGCCTTTTCTGATAAATGGCAAACCTATCTTCAAGATGCCATTCGTGAGTTTGATAAAGCTCATGATGATGTGGAAATTAAACTCGCAGATGCGAATGGTGATCCCGCTCGTTTATTAAATGATGCAGAAACATTTATCGATCAAAAAGTTGATGCATTACTTGTTGTTCCAACAGATCCAAATATTGTTAAGGTTATTGGCAAAAAAGCTAAACGAGCCGGTATCCCTCTCATTATTATCAATCGTAAACCATTAGATGAAGATATGCAGTACGTTACCAGTTATGTAGGATCGGATGAAATCGAAGGTGGACGTATTCAAGCTAACTTTATTGTTGATACCTTAAAAGGTAACCCTGCTGAAGCTGCAATCTTGATGGGACCTTTAGGTCAAGATGCTCAAATTAAGCGTACACAAGGCAATAAGGAAATTTTTGGTCAGCATAAAAATATTAAAATTTTTACTGAACAAGAAGGTAAATGGGATAGAGCTAAAGGCCTAGAAATTGCAGAAAACTTACTTGCGGCAAATAAAAACTTAAATGTTGTTGTTAGTAATAATGATGAAATGGCGATTGGGGCGGTATTAGCTGGCAGAAAATTAGGTCTTAAAGATGAAGATTTAATTATTGTTGGTCTTGATGCAACACCTGATGCATTAGATTATTTAGGTAAAGGATTAGATGCAACAGTGTTCCAATCAGCTGTAGGACAAGGTTCTGCGGGGGCTGAAATGGCCTATCTTGCTGCAAAAGGTGAAAAAGTTCCAGCTGTGAAATGGGTACCTTTTGAACTCGTTACACCAGATAAAAAAGAGGAATATCAAGCGAGATATAAAAAATAGATTTTCTCATCTAAATAACGGAAGGGTGACAACCCTTCCGGTTAAAGCTAAAGAGATTTATTAATGGAGGGATGAACAATGTTAAAAAAGGTATGCATTTTAGTTATTAGTCTCTTTTTTGCCCCAGTTATTTTAGCCAAGTCGATAGTAGTTGGCGTTTCAATGTATAGCCTTGCAGATAAATATCCCACTTATTTGCAGGATTCCATGGATAAGTTTGTCGCCTCCCAATCTAATCTTAAATTTAAATATGCCGATGCGAATGGCGATCCCGCCAAGATGTTAAATGATGTGGAAAATTTTATTGATTCAAAGGTCGATGCTTTGATCATTATGCCAACAGATCAAAAGATCGTAAAAGCCATTGGATTAAAAGCAAGAAAAGCGAAGATTCCTTTAATTGTGGTGACAGTGAAACCGAATGAAGAAGACATGCAATATGTAGCGAGCTACGTTGGTTCTGAAGAAATTAAAAGTGGTGAAATGCAGGGAGAATTTATTGTTAATTCATTGAATGGTAAACCAGCTAAAGCCATTATTTTACTTGGACCATTGGGTTTAGAAGCTCAAATTAAACGAACAGAGGGTAATAAAAAGATCTTTGCACAGCATCCTGAAATTAAAGTGGTCGCAGAACAAGAGGCAAAATGGGATAGAGCTAAAGGGATGGAAGTCGCAGAAAATCTGCTTTCAGCTCACCGAGATGCAAATGTAATTCTGAGTAATAATGATGAAATGGCGATCGGGGCTTTATTGGCTGCGAAGAAACTTGGCTTCAAAGATGAAGACATGCTCATTGTAGGAATTGATGCTACACCAGACGCTTTAGCTTATTTAGGTAATGGCTTGGATGCGACCGTTTATCAATCTGCATCAGGACAAGGACGATTGAGTGCAGAAATGGCCTATAAGGCTGCGCTTGGTGAAGAGATTCCCAAATATAATTGGATTCCTTTTGAATTGGTTACCCCAGAAATGAAGGAACAATATATCAACAAATATAAGGAGTAAATTGACCGCACTTTATAACGTTATTTCCGTATTTATTTTTATCGAGTCAAGGAGTTAAACATGACTAATAGTAATAGCTCAAATTCTCCCTATATTTTAGAAATGAGAAATGTATCGAAAACATTTCCTGGGGTTAAGGCATTAGATCGGATCAATCTCCGAGTCAAGCGTGGAAGTGTTCACGCTCTGATGGGGGAAAATGGAGCAGGTAAATCCACATTGATGAAAATTCTATATGGAATTTATATTCCTGATGAAGGTGGAGAACTTATTCTAGATGATAAACCTTTTAAACCGGGGCGTCCTATTGATGCAATTCGTCGTGGTCTAACTATGGTGCCTCAGGAAATTTCTCCTGCTGCTAATTTGACGATTGCGGATAATTTTTATTTAGGTCGGGAAATAACGAAAGGTAAATTTTTCCTTAATCAAAAAGCAATGAATGAGCAAGCCTCCGCGATTCTAAAAGAGCTTGGTGTGCCGATGGACGTGACAGAAAAAATGTCAGATGTATCGGTAGCAAAAGCTCAGTTGGTTGCGATTGCGACTGCCGTTTCTAATGATGCGAAAGTGATCATTATGGATGAGCCAACAACGGCATTAACTGAAAATGAAGTAGATCAACTTTATCGCATTATTGAAACGGTCAAAGCGAGAGGTATTGCGATTATCTTCATCTCTCACAAATTAGATGAGGTCTTTAGAGTATCTGATGAGATCACGGTAATTCGCGATGGTCAATATGTGGATACGAAGCCAACAAAAGAAGTGACCAAAGAACAACTCATTTCCATGATGGTTGGCCGTGATATGTCAGAAATGTTCCAACGTGAGCGTTTTGAATTATCTGATGAGATTGTTTTAGAAATTAAACATTTTACCCGAGAAGGAAAATATCAAGATATTAATTTTGCTGTACGTAAAGGTGAGATCTTTGGTATTGCTGGATTAGTTGGTGCAGGTCGTTCGGAAATTGTAGAAGGCTTATTTGGTTATAAACCTGCGGATAGTGGTGAGATTTATATTAAAGGCGAAAAAGCGATTATTAATAATCCGCTAGATGCCATGAAGCATAAAATTGGCTTTGTAACTGAAGACAGAAAATTGACAGGCTTGTTCCTAAATCTGAGCATTACAGACAATATGATCATGCCGGAAATGTCGCCTTATTTAGAGAATTTCCTTGTATCTGTTGCAAGAGCACAAAAAACGGCAAATGAACAAAAAACAAAACTCAAAATAAAAGCGCCAAATGTGGATGTGATTACGAATAATCTGTCTGGCGGTAACCAACAAAAAGTATTGCTTGCTCGTTGGTTATTACTAGAGCCTGAAATTTTGATTTTAGATGAACCAACAAAAGGGATTGACGTCGGGGCTAAAGCTGAGCTCTATAAATTGATGGTTGAGTTATCAAAACAAGGTAAAACGATCATTATGATTACGTCAGATATGTTGGAGCTTTTATCAATGAGTGATCGCGTTATGGTTATGCATGAAGGGCATCAAGTTGGCATCATTCCACATACAGAATTGACTCAAGAGCGAGTACTTGAATTGGCTTCGGGTTAGTGTCTATTAATTAGAATGGTTTATTTATTAAGATTAAAAAAGTGAGAGGTTTATTATGGAAAACGTGACACTGAAGAAAATAATTAATGCGTATGGAATGGTCTTAATTTTAATTCTTCTCTTTTTGGCATTGTCTGTTTCAATAGACGGTTTTTTTTCAGCTAGAACAGTATGGAGTATTATCGAACAAGTATCCATGTTTGGTATTATTGCAATTGGTGTAACCTTCATCATTATCACAACGGGTATCGATCTATCATCTGGCTCAGTGGTGGCACTTACAGCAGTCGTTTCAGCTTCAATTGTGACTGGTGGTGATAGCGTATCATCTGCGCTGCTGGCTTTTGCTGCCTCAATTTTAATTGGTGCTTTATTGGGATTGTTTAATGGTGGATTTACCGCGCTTGGTGGCATTCCGCCGTTTATCTCAACTTTAGGTATGATGATTATTGCACGTGGTGCTGCACAGCTTTATTCTGATGGTCGCCCAATTGATGCGTCTTCAGAAGCATTTACCTGGATTGCTGATGTGAATATTTTTGGACTTCCAGGGCTGGTTTTGTTGTATATCTTAATTGTGATTGCTTCTCATATTTTACTTAGCCGTTCAACTTTTGGTCGTCATGTTTATGCAGTAGGTGGAAATCTGAATGCAGCTAAAATTTGTGGTATTAACACAAATAGAACATTAATTTGGGTTTATGTTCTAGGTGGAGCATTATCTGGATTAGCAGGCGCTTTACTCGCATCACGAACCTATGCGGGTAACCCATCTTACGGTTTAGCTTGGGAGCTTGATGCTATCGCGGCAGCCGTTATTGGTGGAGTTTCTTTAAGTGGTGGCTTCGGTACTATTCCAATGTGTGTGATTGGAGCTTTAATTATCGGTACCACCAATAAAGGCTTAAATATGTTAGGTGTGGACCCATACTGGCAGCAAATTGTTAAAGGGGCGATTATTGTAATCGCAGTATTACTTGATACTTTAAAACGTCGTAAAAAAGGGTAATGGAGACAAATACCCATTGATTTCAGAAAAGGCTACCTATGGTAGCCTTTTTTATTGGCATTAAGATTTAAAGCATAAAGAGAATACATGTATGCGTTTTTATTAAGAAAAGTGCGGTCAAAAAAAGGGCGTTTTTGAAATGATGTAGTAATTATCTGAAATGCTAAGTGGACTTATTAAGAACTAAATCTCTATGGTAAATGAGGGAATGTTTCCCACCATTTTTTGTCGTTTTAGGATATGAAAAGAGACCTAAATTTCTTTAGGTCTCTTTCCATATTTATATGTTTAGTTCTAAGCAATTTCTGCTAATTTAACTGGGCGTCCTTCATCTAATGAACGTTTAGCCGCAAGAGCGATAATTACCGGTTGTAATCCATCATTACCATTCACTAAAGTCGGTTTGTCGTTTACTACGGAATCAACAAAACAAGCCATTTCGTCAGCAAAAGATTGCATATAACGTTCTAAGAAGAAGTATTTAGGTTTCTCGGCAATCACACCGGCTTCACAGGAATAAACCGCAGTAGAATCGGTATCATTGCGAGTTTGCACCGCCCCTTTTGAGCCGAATACTTCTGCTCGTTGATCGTAACCGTAAACAGCTTTTCGACTATTATCGATCACGCCAATAGCACCGTTAGCCAGTTTTAAGGTGATAACAGCGGTGTCGATATCGCCAGCTTTACCGATTTCTGGATTGACTAGTACGCCACCAGCTGCGTACACTTCTACAACCTCACTACCAGATAAATAGCGAATCATGTCGAAGTCGTGAATGGTCATGTCGAAGAACATTCCACCAGATACTTTTACATATTCAATTGGTGGTGCATCAGGGTCACGCGAGGTCACTCGAATTAAGTGCGGTTCACCAATATCACCATTTTCTACACGAGTTTTAATCGCTTTGAAGTTATGGTCAAAGCGGCGATTAAAGCCAACTTGGAATTTCACGCCAGCTTTTTCTACTTCTGCTAACACTTCTTTGATGCGATTGACATCTGCATCAACTGGTTTTTCGCAGAAAATGTGTTTGCCTGCTCGAGCGGCTTCAATAGAAATAGGCGCATGGGTATTGGTAGATGAACAGACTAATACAGCATCAATTTCAGGATCTTGTAGAATTTGTTTGTAATCCTCATAAACATGAGCAATGCCCATGCCTTTCGCCCATTGTTTGAGCTCATCCGTCACTTTGACGTCAGAAATTGCTTTAATTTCAGCACCTTTCACATATTTTGTAATACTTTCAGAATGTACGCGACCAATACGACCGGCGCCGATAATACCTACTTTAATCATAATTAGATCCCCGCTGTTTCTTTAATGTATTTACGGCCTTTGACGGCGTATTCAAATGGGTTGGCTATGGCTGGGTCTTGTTCTGCCTCAACCACCATCCAGCCTTTATAATTGTGTTTTTCAAGAATATCAAAAATTGGTCTGAAATCGATTACACCATCACCTGGTACGGTGAATGTGCCTTTGCGAACACCTTCTAAAAAGCTAAGATCATTTGCTTTTACTTCAGCAACGACTTCATCACGCACATCTTTTAAATGCACGTGGCAAATTCGGTCTATGTATTTTTCTAATACGTCTAGCATCGCTTTTTGTGAGCCTTCAGAATAATAGATATGACCTGAATCAAATAACAAATACACGTCATCGTTAACGACAGCCATATATTTATCAATTTCAGCTGGCGTTTGAATACCAGTGCCCATGTGATGATGTAGGCATACTTTCATGCCTTTTTCGGCGGCTAATTTGGCTAGTTCATTATAGCCCTCAGCAAGGAGCTGCCATTCTTCTTCAGTAAAAACAGTTTTTTCTTTAAAAACAGCTTTTGTTGTGCCTTGGATACTACGGCTTTGTTCAGAACAGCCAATAACCTTGGCTCCCATAGCATGAAGGAAATCTCGATGTTTAATGAATTCTTTGATCGTTTCTTCTTTTTTGCCATCTACAAAAAAGGTACTAAACCAAGCATTACAAATTTGAATTCCACGAACACTCAATTTGTGTTTTAGCACTTCCACATCGCGCGGATATTTATTTCCGACCTCGCATCCAGTAAAACCGGCCAGCGCCATTTCACTAACACATTGTTCAAAGGTATTTTCTTTGCCAAGATCAGGCATGTCATCGTTAGTCCAACCAATTGGCGCGATACCTAATTTCACGTTTTCAGCTTTCATAGTATTTCCTTCTCGAAAGAGTGGTTAAATTGGAGATAAATCAAGTCTTTGACTAATAGCGTCTCGCTTCGTTAATGTGTTTCACACTATTTTCATGAGCTTTACGGATAGTCTCTTTTTCAGAAACCTCTGCTACGCCGACGTGCCACCAGCTACCATAGCCATGGATCATGGTTTTTGGTAGTACTTTGATATCAATTAAGGTGGAAACATTTTGTTTTTTAGCATCGGCTAAGGCGGCGTACAATTCTTCTTCTGTTGTAACTTTGTAGGTCTTACATCCGTAAGAAGCTGCGTTCATGGCAAAATCGACAGGTACGAATCCACCATCTAATTTGTTGGTTTGTGGATTTCTGAAACGGAATTCTGTCGCAAAGCTATCCATACCATTGCCGATTTGTAAGTTGTTAATACATCCGTTAGTCATATTGTCGAATAACACGACATTAATTTTTTTATTTTCTTGTACGGATGTGACAAGTTCAGAATGAAGCATCATATAAGAACCATCACCTAATAAGGCATAAACCTCTTTTTCTGGTTGAGCTAATTTTGCTCCTAAAGCCGCATTGACTTCATAGCCCATACAAGAATAACCATATTCTAAATGGTAGGTATTTTCGCCTTTAGATTGCCACGCTCTTTGTAAGTCGCCAGGTAAGCTACCAGCCGCCCCTACAATGATATCGTTTTCACCTAAGGTCTCATTGAGAATGCCTAGAACACGGCTTTGTGTTAAGCAAGATTGAGTGAGCTTAATAAATTCCTCATAAACTTTTTCTCGATCTAAGGCATCATTCACTTCTGGGATGAAATCTTTTTCAGTGTAAGTCGCGTGATAAATACGTTGTAATTCCTGTTTAAATTGCGCTTTAGCTTCACTAATTGAATTGCCCCATTGCGCACGATAGCGATAACCTGTTGGCGATAGAAGTGCGGTCAGTTTTTCTAGGGTTTCTTTAGCATCAGCCACCACTTGGACACCATCTAATTTATAAGCATCAAAACGGGCAATGTTAATATTTAGGAATTTCACCTCTGGATTTTGGAAGATCCATTTAGAGGAAGTAGTGAAATCTGTATAGCGAGTACCAATACCGATAATGAGGTCCGCCTCTTTTGCCAAGAGATTAGCGGCTAAACAACCTGTTTCGCCTACACCGCCAACGTTAAAACTATATTCAGAAACAACCGCACTTTTACCCGCTTGAGTCTCTGCAAAAGGAATATGGAATGTTTCTGCAAAGTGCTTGAGTTGTTCTGCGGCTTCTGAATAACGCACACCACCACCACAAATAATTAATGGTTTTTTCGAGCTCATAATAAGCTCAATAGCAGATTTCAACATCGGCTCAGTTGGTAGTGTTCTTTCAATTCTGTGAACCCGTTTTTGTAGAAAATATTCAGGGAAATCATAGGCTTCAGCTTGAACATCTTGAGGTAACGCAAGAGTTACTGCACCGGTATCTGCTGGGTCAGTTAATACTCGCATGGCATTAATACAGGCAGTCATCAATTGCTCAGGACGGCTAACACGGTCCCAATATTTGCTTACTGCTTTAAATGCATCATTTGTGCTAATGCTTAAGTCATGAAATTGCTCAATTTGTTGTAAAACAGGGTCTGGTTGGCGGGTTGCAAACACATCACCCGGTAAAAGAAGAAGTGGGATACGATTGGCTGTTGCGGTTGCTGCTGCTGTAATCATATTAGCAGCACCAGGCCCAACAGAAGAGGTGCAAGCATAAATTTTTTTACGTAGATTTTGCTTTGCAAAACCAATGGCCACATGGGCCATACCTTGTTCATTACGCCCTTGACGAACGATGAGATTACCGCTGTCTTGTTCTAATGCTTGACCAATGCCTAATACATTGCCATGTCCAAAAATACCAAAGATACCTTCAACAAATTTAGTGACTTTACCGTCAAACTCAATATATTGATTATCAAGGAATTTTATTAGCGCTTGTGCCACAGTTAGTCTTACAGTTTTCATTGTAATCTCCTTTTAGGGTAACTTGCATTAGTGCTAGTATATAAGCATTCTTCTAATTTTAAATATTTTTGAAATAAAAATTTCATTTTTGAGACATAGATCAAACTTTTTTTAGCACGAGAATTCGATTTTATAAATGAAGGTTAGACAGTGTAGTAAACAGGATTGTTTTAGATGTAGTAGAACAGTTTTTAGATATTGATTTTGTGATTAATGTCTAAAAAATGAAATTTCGTTATTGCTTTTTTTGAAATATATGTTTCAATTTGTGTTAGCGAAGCAACTTTATTAATTAGAAGGAATGGCATTATGAAAACGGTAGAAAAAACACTAGACCTCATTTGTCTCGGTCGCGTAGCTGTTGATCTTTATGCACAACAAATTGGTGCAAGATTAGAAGATGCATCTTCTTTTTCCAAATATCTAGGTGGATCTTCAGGTAATGTTGCCTATGGAACTGCTGTGCAAGGTGTGAAATCCTCAATGCTAGCACGTGTTGGGGATGAGCATATGGGCCGTTTCTTGCGTGAAGAATTACAGCGTGTTGGCGTAGATACCAGCCATCTTATTACGGATAAAGAACGCCTAACCGGACTTGTCATTTTAGGTATTAAAGATCAGGACACATTCCCATTAATTTTCTATCGTGAAAATTGTGCCGATATGGCTATTACAAAAGAAGACTTTGATGAAAGCTATATTGCCTCTGCTAAAGCATTAGCTATAACAGGGACTCATTTATCCCATCCGAAAACCAGAGAAGCCGTGTTAACCGCATTAGAGTATGCTGGTAGAAATAATACGAAACGCTTGTTAGATATTGATTATCGCCCGGTATTATGGGGACTAACTTCTCTTGGTGATGGTGAAACTCGCTTTATTGATTCAGAAGCTGTGACAAAATCGTTACAAGAAGTATTACATCATTTTGATGTACTCGTGGGTACCGAAGAAGAATTTCATATTGCTGGAGGTTCAACTGATACATTAACCGCACTTAAAAATGTGCGTAAGTTCAGCCATGCTGTTTTGGTTTGTAAACGTGGCGCATTAGGTTGTTCAGTATTTGAAGGGGATATCCCTGATGATTTGGATGGCGGGTTAAATGTTTATGGTGTGAGAGTGGAAGTACTGAACGTACTTGGAGCAGGTGATGCATTCATGTCAGGACTCATTCGAGGTTACATTAATAATGAAGGTTGGGAACAATCTTGTCGTTATGCCAATGCTTGTGGTGCATTAGTGGTATCTCGCCACGGTTGTGCTCCGGCAATGCCTACAAAAGCCGAGTTAGATAATTACTTAGCTCGAGCAGAATCAGTACCTCGTCCAGATTTAGATCCACAATTAAATCATTTACATCGAGTGACAACCCGAAAAGCAAAATGGGATAATTTATGTATCTTTGCTTTTGATCATCGCAAACAGTTAGTTGATCTCGCTGAGAAATGTGGTGCAGATGTCAAACGAATTCCTAAATTGAAACAACTTCTCTTACAAGCTGCAGAAAGAACAGCACAAGAAGAGGGGATTTATGATGGACAAGCAGGAATTCTTGCTGATACTACTTTTGGGCAAGCTGCATTAAATGAAATTACGGGTAAACATTGGTGGATTGGCCGTCCAATTGAACTTCCTGCTTCTCGCCCATTACGTTTGGAATATGGTGATTTAGGTAGTCAATTAGCAAGCTGGCCACAAGAACATGTGGTGAAATGTTTGGTCTTTTACCATCCGAAAGACAGTATTGAAATGAAAACAGAGCAAGATGCAACATTAAAACAAGTGTATCAAGCTTGCTGTCGAACAGGACATGAATTGCTATTAGAAGTGATTTTACCTTTAGATATGGAACAAAATGAAGCATACTATGCTGAAATTATTACGCATTTCTATCATTTAGGCATTAAACCAGATTGGTGGAAATTACCAGGTGTTTCAGCAAAAGCTTGGGCGCATATTAGCGAAGTCATTCAAGCAAATGATCCATATTGCCGTGGAATCTTGATTTTAGGTTTGGATGCACCGGAAGATAAGTTTAAAGCAGTATTTGATGCATCAACCAATGCACCTTTAGTCAAAGGTTTTGCTGTAGGACGAACAATTTTCGGGCAACCATCAGGAGAGTGGTTAAGTGGAAAATTAACAGATGATGAGCTTATTGCTGAAGTGAGCGAAAGATACAGAAGACTCATTAAGCTTTGGAAATCTCGTCAATAATTGTAAATGTAAAATGCCCCATCTTGGGGCATTTTTATTATTTGGTGTTTTTATCTTTTTCTTTTTCTAAACCTAATACAATTGCAAGTGTTTGCACTAAGGTCATTGTTGAACACTGAGAACGGAAGCCGAGTACTTGTGCTTCTTTGATAACAAATGCAATATCACTGAATGCGAGTAATGGGCTAATTTGGCTATCTGTAATAGAAATTTGTTTAACCCCTTTTTTAGCACAAACCTTACTAATATTAACCGTTTCAGCTGCATAAGGTGAGAAACTAATTGCGACAACAACGTCTCCTTCTTTGACTTGATTAAGCTGTTCATCAAACATTCCACCTAATCCATTAATTAAAAAAGAACGACAATCTAAGTGTTGTAAGGCATAGTTTAAATAGCAGGCAGCACTAAAAGAACGCTTTAATCCAATGATAAAAATATTATTGGCCTCTTTGAGAATTTTGGCTGCTTCATTAATTTGTTCATTTGTGGTTTGTTCGGCTAACTGATGTAACGCTTGGCTATTGGCTTGTGAGAAAATAGTCAAAATATCTTCTGGTGATTCTTCACCTTCTGATTTAGCAATTTTATGTGAAAGTTGAAGTCTTTCCGTGTAATTAGTGGTTTTTTCCATAAGATTTTCACGGAAGATTTGTTTCATTTCGTTAAAACCGGAAAAACCGAATTCAGAAGCAAAACGAATAAGCGTTGAAGGGGGAACATCAGCTTTTTCTGCAATAACGGCAACGGTATCAAAAACAATACTGTCGCTATTATCTAAGATATATTTTGCAACTTGTTTAAGTCTTTTACTTAAACTATCGTAACGAGTTTGTATTTCTGTTTGTAAATTGGTTAATTGAGATTTTTCTTTCATATAAAGTTATTTTTAGAATAAATGTTCGCAGATCTTATAGAGATGAACGAAAAATTCAAGAAAAAAGTGCGGTCAAAAATGACCGCACTTTTATTTCTTCACTTTAGTACTTTTAAATTACAAACCTAATACGGCAAATAACACCCAAACAGTGTAAATGGTTGCTAGACCGTAGAAGATAAATCCGCCTGCAGGCACGTGAATTTTAAGATCGTGCATCGCGTGGTGGATACGGTGTAAACCACACCACATTGGGAAAATTGTTAAAACTAAGATAACTAATTTTCCGATCCAAGAATAAGCGAATGTAATTAGGTTATGTGGATCAATTAATCCAAATGGTAACAATAAACCAAGGATTAAGATTACCACAGGGAAGAAAATCGCACTGACAGTCCCGCCAGCACCAAACATCAACCATACTGGTGGTTCACCAGAGCGTTTTGGATTTTGTTCGACCATTTTTTCTCTCCCTACATATAAACTAAAATTAATGCGATAACACTAATCACCGCTGTAACTGCCCAAAGTGCATTTCTTAACACGTGATGTGGTAAACGTTCATTTTTAACAATGATGTTCATCACTTTTGGTGTCATCACGAAATAAGTTGCAGTGTGATATAAAGTCGCAATTAATGTAATGATATTTAAGATCACCACAATTGGATTTCTTAAGAAGCCAATGAAATCAACAATACCTAAGCCTGGTATAGGATTGCTTGCAAGGCAAAGTACACCATAAAGCAATACGATACAGAACCATACGGCAAAGATAGAAGTTGCTTCACGCACCATATAAGCTTTGTAGAAATCCAATTTTTGCCACCAAGTAGCCGTCATTGGGCGAACATATTTTTTACGTTTACTTACTGTTACTGACATATTCTTCCCCTTAGCCTTTTGGTTTTAGCATTGAGATAACATAATCTTTGGCACTTTCCACTTTGCCTTGGTTAATTGCAGAAGCTGGATCCACGTGTTTTGGACACACTTCAGAACAATAACCGACGAAAGTACAGCTCCAAACACCGTTTTTACCATTTAATAATGGCATACGTTGTGCTTTACCATGGTCACGGTTATCAAGGTTGTAACGGTGTGCCATTGTAATTGCAGCTGGGCCTAAGAATTCAGGGTTTAAACCAAATTGCGGACAAGCGGCATAGCATAAACCACAGTTGATACACATTGAGAATTGACGATATTTTTCAAGCTGTGCCGGAGTTTGTTTAGTACGGCTTACTTGCAATTCTTTCGATGGATGTGGTTTACCATCTAATGCTGGCGCTTCGTTACCAATAATATAAGGTTTAATTGCCTCTAAACTTTCGATGAAGTGGCTTAAATCCACCACTAAGTCGCGTTCAATAGGGAAGTTTGCTAATGGTTCAATACGCATGTGGCCGCTGTAATCACGTAAGAACGTTTTACAAGCCAATTTTGGTTTGTTATTGACCATCATCCCACAAGAACCGCAGATCGCCATACGGCAAGACCAACGATAAGAAAGAGACGGTTCAAGTTTATCTTTAATATAACCTAACGCATCTAAAAGAGAGGTTTGGTTATCATAAGGTACTTGATAAGAGCTTAAATGTGGCTCTTGATCGTTTTCTGGGTTGTAGCGTAATACTTCAACAGTCATTACCGGTGAATTAGCCATTTGCTTGCTCCTTAGCTTTCGCAGCCGCTTCTGCCGCTTCTGCTTCAGCACCATAAACACGTTTTGCTGGTTGAGATTTAGTGATTTTCACCGGACTGTATTCAATACGCGGTGCATCATCGCCATTGTAGTAAGCAAGGGTGTGTTTTAAATAATTCACATCATCACGTTCAGTGTAGTCTAAGCGTTGGTGTGCACCACGAGACTCTTTACGTTCAATTGCAGAGTTTGCAATAGATTGTGCCACATCAAGGATGTAACCTAATTCTACTGTGTAAAGCACATCGGTATTGAATACGCTTGAACGGTCTGTTACACGGATACGTTTATAACGTTCTTTAAGCTCAGCAATTTTATCTACTGCTTTTTGCATGCTTTCTTGGTCACGGTAGATACCACAACCTTCTTCCATTACGGTACCCATTTCATCACGGATTTCAGACCAAGATTCATTACCTTCTTGGTTATAAAGTGCTTCAAGGCGAGCCACAACATCTTGAGCTTGCGCATCAACTGCTGCACGATTTGCAGGTTGCGCTTCTGCTGCACGTTGTGCGGCATATTCACCCGCAACACGGCCTAAAACCACTAATTCTGCAAGCGAGTTAGAACCTAAACGGTTTGCGCCGTGTAAACCAGAAGACGCACATTCACCCACAGCAAATAACCCTTTAATGCGAGTTTCGCTGTTGTAATCCACTTCGATACCACCCATAGTGTAGTGAACAACTGGACGAACAGGGATTGGTTCATTAACTGGGTTTACACCCTCATAAGCACTTGCCAATTCACAAATGAATGGAAGACGTTCATGTAAATATTTTTCACCTAAGTGACGTAAGTCAAGGTGAACCACATCGACACCTTTTGCCGTTTTTAAGGTGTTGCCTTTTCTCCATTCTTGCCAGAATGCTTGTGAAACTTTATCACGCGGACCAAGTTCCATATATTTGTTTTCAGGTTTACCGATTGGGGTTTCAGGACCTAGACCATAATCTTGTAAATAACGGTAGCCGTTTTTATTCACTAAGATACCGCCTTCACCACGACAACCTTCAGTCATTAAGATACCGGTGTTTGGTAAGCCGGTTGGGTGATATTGGACGAATTCCATATCACGAAGAGGGACACCGTGACGATATGCCATTGATAAACCATCACCAGTTACGATACCGCCGTTGGTGTTGAATTTAAATGCACGACAACCACCACCCGTTGCAATCACAACCGCATTTGCGTTGATTTGAACAAGTGAACCTTCCATCATATTCATCGCCACCATACCGCGAGCATGACCATCATCAACTAAGATGTCTAAAACGAAGTGCTCGTCAAAGCGTTGAATTTGTGGATATTGAATGGATGTTTGGAAAAGAGTATGTAATAAGTGGAAACCGGTTTTGTCTGCCGCGAACCAAGTACGTTCGATTTTCATCCCACCGAAACGGCGCACGTTCACATCACCATCTGCTTTACGGCTCCAAGGGCAGCCCCAACGTTCAAGCTGAGTCATTTCCACTGGAGAATGTTCAACGAAGTATTCCACCACATCTTGTTCACATAACCAGTCACCACCGGCAACGGTATCGTGGAAGTGTTTATCGTAGGAATCTTCCTCTTTAATTACTGCGGCCGCACCACCTTCTGCTGCAACCGTATGGCTACGCATAGGATAAACCTTAGAAACTAATGCGATCTTTAAGTTAGGGTTTGCTTCTGCTGCTGCAATTGCTGCACGTAAACCGCCGCCACCGGCACCAACAATAGCAATATCGACATTAACCGTTTGCACGATATCCTCCAATCAATAGAAAGTAAAAAAATAAAATGCCCTAAATAAATAGGGGATATATTGCCATTCTGCCATTTTTGTTTACAAATTAGTAACCTTTTTTCTGGAATAAACGGATAAAATATCAAAAGTGTGATCTAACTCAAAAAAGTTACTTTTTTTATATTTTTTAGATGATAACCGTTTTCGTTTAAGAATGATTTAGTCGGATTATTGAGTTAAAAATCGCTCTTGTTTACAATAGTCTTATTCATTTTAAAGGTGAAAACGGAGAAAAAAATGACCGCACTTAGCGATAAAAAAACAGAATGGCAACCTTCTGCATCAATTCAAAACTTATTGGCGCGTGCCAAAATCATTGCAGATATCCGCCAGTTCTTTACTGAACGTGGATTACTAGAAGTGGAAACGCCCGTTTTAAGTGAATTTGGCGTAACGGATCTTCACCTTTCCACCTTTAATACAGAATTTGTTGCCCCTTTTGATGAGTTGTCGAAAACGCTGTGGCTTTCTACCAGCCCGGAATATCACATGAAACGTTTATTAGCGGCAGGAAGTGGACCGATTTTTCAAATTGGCAAAGTGTTTCGTAATGAAGAAGCAGGTAATCGCCATAATCCAGAATTTACCATGCTTGAATGGTATCGACCGCACTTTGATATGTACCGCCTAATGAATGAAGTGGATGATTTATTACAACAGATCCTCGATTGCAAACCTGCAGAAACCTTAAGTTATCAATTTGTCTTCCAAGAATATGTAGGATTAGATCCATTATCAGCGACTCGTCAAGAATTAGTAGAGGCAGCGCGTAAGCACAACTTTATGGCAGATGAAGATGAAGATCGTGATACTTTACTACAATTTTTATTCAGCGAAGTGGTAGAACCTAAAATCGGACAAGAAGCGCCTGTTGCCGTTTATCATTTCCCTTCTTCCCAAGCAGCGCTTGCACAACTTAGCCCAGAAGATAGCCGCGTGGCAGAACGTTTTGAGTTCTATTATAAAGGCTTAGAGTTAGCCAACGGTTTCCATGAGCTCACCGATGCGCGTGAACAGCAACATCGCTTTGAGCAAGACAACCGCCTACGTGAAAAAGCTGGCTTGCCACAACGTGAAATTGATCATCGTTTACTGGCGGCATTACAAGCAGGAATCCCCAATACATCAGGCGTGGCTTTAGGTGTCGATCGTCTAATTATGATTGCATTAGGCGCTGAAAGTATTAAAGAAGTGATTTCATTTTCGGTGGAATGTGCTTAAGTTTATATAGTGTGCGTTACTCACTCTTACCTAAAAATGATTTCAATTTGTACCGCACTTTTTTTGATTTAGATAAATATTTATGTAAAAAAGTTACATAAAATTGTTAGTAAGATCACACTTTATTATTTTGCACTTTGCGATCACCCCCTAACGTTATCATAATGCCACCATTAATTTAATGAATGAATATTCATTGGGTAAAGATTTTATAATTTAACTTTAGAGGGTAATGTATGGACACTACAACTAATAAAAAATGGAATAAATTTGATACAGCTTGGGTATTAAACTTATTTGGAACTGCGGTGGGTGCAGGGGTATTATTTTTACCAATCAACGCAGGGATGGGCGGCTTTTGGCCTTTGATTGTGATGGCGGTTTTAGTTGGACCGATGACATATTTTGCGCATCGTGGTTTGGCTTATTTCGTGTTGTCTTCTTCTAAACCAGGCAGTGATATTACCGAAGTAGTAGAAGAACATTTCGGCCCGACCGCTGGGAAATTAATTACCTTATTATATTTCTTTGCGATCTTCCCAATTTTATTGATTTATGGAAACGGGATCACTAATACGGTCGATTCTTTTATCGTCAACCAATTAGGCATGGCTTCACCAAACCGTGTGATTCTTTCTTTTGTATTAATTGCGATATTGATTTCAGTCATGTTGTTCAGTGAAAAAGTGATGTTGAAAATCACCGAATTACTGGTTTATCCATTGGTGTTGATTCTCTTTGCGTTATCAATTTATCTCATTCCGCAATGGAATGCTTCAATGCTTTATGAACTTCCTACTGCTG
This sequence comes from Haemophilus parainfluenzae T3T1, assembly GCF_000210895.1. NCBI lineage: Bacteria > Pseudomonadati > Pseudomonadota > Gammaproteobacteria > Pasteurellales > Pasteurellaceae > Parahaemophilus > Parahaemophilus parainfluenzae. Next base: position 957,583 of record NC_015964.1, read on the forward strand.
GTGGCTTTATCACGACATTATGGTTAACCATCCCAGTATTGGTTTTCTCTTTTAACCATTCTCCGGCAATTTCATCTTTCACGCTTTCTCAACAACGTGAATATAAAGATTTTAATACAACGGAATATCACATTGGTCGTACAGAAAAAGGCACTTCAACCGTATTACTTTTCTTCGTGATGTTCTTTGTATTTAGCTGTGTATTAACTTTAACACCAGCAGAGTTATTAGAAGCAAAAGCACAAAATATCAGTATCTTGTCTTATCTTGCTAACAAATTTGATAACCCATACATTTCTTATTTTGCACCATTAGTGGCTTTCTTCGCGATTACAAGCTCATTCTTTGGCCATTATTTAGGCGCACGTGAAGGTTTAGAAGGTTTATACCTCAAAATGAAAGGTGAAAGCGTGAATCGTAAAAAATTAAATTACGGTACTGCAGTTTTCTTCTTATTGACTTTATGGGGTGTGGCGATCATTAATCCAAGTATTTTAGGTTTGATTGAATCCCTTGGCGGCCCAATCATTGCGATGATCCTTTTCATTATGCCTATGTATGCAATCCGCAATGTTCCAGCAATGAAACGCTATCAAGGTCGTTTTAGCAATATATTTGTTACAGTTATGGGATTAATTGCTATCTCCGCGGTCGTATATGGATTATTATAAGCGGCTTTTTAGTTTAGCTTAGGATTTAAAATAATATGATTAGTGTATTTGATATGTTTAAAGTGGGAGTTGGGCCATCCAGCTCCCATACTGTTGGCCCGATGAAAGCAGGCAAGCAGTTTATTGATGATTTAATCGAGCAAGGTAAATTTGATGCTGTTGCAACCTTGCATGTTGATGTGTATGGTTCTCTCTCAATGACAGGACTTGGCCATAATACAGATATCGCCATCATTATGGGATTAGCAGGTTATCTACCACACGATGTAGATATTGATTTAATCCCAACATTTATCGACCAGGTTAAACAAACCAAAAAACTGTCGATTGCACAGGGTAAAAAAACGGTTAATTTCGATTGGGATGCCAATATGGTATTCCATAATTCCTTTTTATCATTGCATGAAAACGGCATGACAATTACCGCATTAGATGCTGAACGTAATGTGCTTTATCGTCAAACCTATTATTCTATCGGTGGTGGTTTTATCGTAGATGAAGCGCATTTTGGTCAAGAGAAAGAGAATCCTGTGGCCGTGCCGTATCCTTATCAATATGCTGAAGATATTTTGAAACATTGTCAGGAAAATGGCTTAATGCTATCTACGGTGATGATGAGAAATGAGTTAGCATTACGTGATAAAAAAGAGGTTGAAGCACATTTACATAATGTCTGGAAAACCATGAAAGATTGTATTGAGCATGGTGTCAATACAGAAGGCGTGTTACCAGGACCATTAAAAGTAGTACGTCGTGCACCGTCACTTTATCGTCTCTTGCAAGCCAATAGTAATCGTCTTGCAAATGATCCAATGCATGTCATCGACTGGGTGAATATGTTTGCCCTCGCGGTAAACGAAGAGAATGCTGCCGGTGGACGCGTCGTGACCGCACCAACGAACGGTGCTTGTGGTATCGTACCAGCCGTGCTTTCTTATTATGAAAAATTTGTAGGACCTTTAACACAGGATGTGATTGAGCGCTACTTATTGGCAGCTGGTATGATTGGTTCACTTTATAAGATGAATGCGTCTATTTCTGGTGCAGAAGTTGGCTGCCAAGGTGAAGTAGGCGTGGCATGTTCAATGGCTGCCGCAGGTTTAACTGAAATCCTAGGCGGTACGCCAGTACAAGTATGTATTGCAGCTGAAATTGCGATGGAACACAATCTGGGCTTAACTTGCGACCCTGTTGGTGGACAAGTACAGGTGCCTTGTATTGAACGTAACGCAATTGCTTCAGTGAAAGCGATTAACGCTAGCCGTATGGCATTACGCCGAACCACGAACCCTCGCGTAACCTTGGATAAAGTGATCGAAACCATGTATGAAACAGGTAAAGACATGAATGCCAAATATCGCGAAACATCGAAAGGTGGCTTAGCGGTGAAAGTGGTCTGTTCTTAAGATTTCATTGATAATAAAAGAGCGGTCATTTTTGACCGCTCTTTTTTATTTTCCTTTCACATCAATAATTACTACTTCTGATTGAGATCCTAAGCGCATTGGAATACCCCAGAAACCATAACCAGAAGTGACAAAAACATGTGGATTGCCAATTTTTTCATGACTATAATCCAAACGATACATCATTTTTGTGATTATACTGGCGGGGAATACTTGCCCTTTATGTGCATGCCCTGAAACTTGAATATCAAGAGGGAGTGAAGCATGTTTTTCGATATCTGTTGGTCGGTGATCCAATAGAATAATCGGTAAGTCAGTATTCACTTGTTTTAATAACGCCTCGGTACTTGGTCTATCGTGAGCAAGATTGTCATTTCGTCCAATCAGTACCAATTCATTATTTAATGTTAATGTTTCATCTCTTAATACCGTAATACCCGCTTTGCGAATTTCTTGATCAATTCGATCTTGGTCACCGAATAAGTCATGATTGCCTAGTGTGGCATACACGCCCATTGGGGCCTTGAGTTTCGCCAGATGAGGCTGCATTTTTTCGGCTAAATAGGCATTGACGTTATCATCCATAATATCGCCAGGCAGTAAAATGATATCCACCTTTTCCTGCTGCATAATATCAGCCAGTTTATCCAATTCTTTCCCACCAAATAATTTGCCTAAATGGAGATCGCTTGCCATACCAATTCGCAGCGGTTTAATGGGCTTATCTAGCGTAATTTCATAATGAATAACACGTGTGACATAGGCGTTATACACACTTAAGGCAGTGATACCAATAAATAAAATCGGGTAAGTAATGCGTAAAGTACGGTCGATTTTTGTGATGGATTTGGATTTTCGGAAAAGAAAATGAATACCTCCCACGGCGATACTCGCAAAGGCTGAAAAAAGGAGAAGCGCGAGCACTAAAGCAATAAGTCGAAATATCGTAAAAAGCTTTAAAAAATGGCAAATAACCAAGACATTAGGAAGCAAAAAGCTGACAAAAGTAATTGCTCGTCTTGCCTTTTGAGAGAGCTGTTTGTTAAGCCACCAAATCAGCGTTTTATTAAAAATATAAATCAGCAGTTGTAACAAAATAATGGCTGCCGTAAATATAAAGTAATAACGAGTTTCCATCTGCAATTCCTAAATAAAAGTGCGGTCGTTTTTGACCAAGTTTTGAAGTATTGAATAATAAATTTCTCTGTTCCCAAAGGCAAATTTTTTCGCTAAAATGCGGCTCGTTTTAGTTAATTTAAGAAGGAAAATCCAATGTTTGGAAAAGGCGGTTTAGGCGGCTTGATGAAACAAGCCCAACAAATGCAAGAAAAAATGCAAAAAATGCAGGAAGAAATTGCCCAATTAGAAGTAACAGGCGAAAGTGGTGCAGGTTTAGTAAAAATCACGATTAATGGTGCGCACAACTGCCGTCGTATTGAGATCGATCCTTCTTTAATGGAAGACGATAAAGAAATGTTGGAAGATTTAATTGCTGCCGCATTCAACGATGCAGTCCGTCGTGCAGAAGAATTACAAAAAGAAAAAATGGCGTCTGTAACCGCAGGCATGCCATTACCTCCAGGAATGAAACTTCCATTTTAATTCATCGGGTGTGTGAATTTACACGTTCACACACCATTCATTTTCTCCCATCATAAATATTATGCAAAGCAGTCCACTTTTAGAACATCTTATTGAAAACCTTCGTTGCTTGCCGGGTGTTGGCCCGAAATCAGCGCAGCGCATGGCTTATCATCTCTTACAGCGCAATCGTAGCGGTGGGATGAATTTAGCACGTGCATTAACGGAAGCGATGTCTAAAATTGGGCATTGTTCACAGTGTCGTGATTTTACCGAAGAGGAAACGTGCAATATTTGTAACAATCCTCGCCGTCAAAATTCAGGTTTGCTTTGCGTGGTGGAAATGCCGGCGGATATTCAGGCTATTGAGCAAACAGGCCAATTTTCTGGGCGTTATTTTGTCTTAATGGGGCACTTATCGCCTTTAGATGGTATTGGCCCAAAAGAGATTGGTTTAGATTTATTGCAAAAACGTCTGGTAGAAGAATCTTTCCACGAAGTGATTTTAGCGACCAATCCAACGGTGGAAGGCGATGCCACAGCCAATTATATTGCGGAAATTTGCCATCAACATAATATTAAAGTGAGTCGTATTGCTCACGGGATCCCTGTCGGTGGGGAATTAGAAACCGTGGACGGCACCACCTTAACCCATTCTTTCTTAGGTCGTCGTCAGATCGACTAATCTTATGCGCCTGTTTATTGCCGAGAAACCCAGTCTTGGGCGAGCGATTGCCGATGTATTGCCAAAACCTCATCAGCGGGGTGATGGTTTTATTAAATGTGGCAATGATGATGTTGTGACTTGGTGCGTGGGGCATTTGCTCGAACAAGCAGAACCGGATGCCTACGATCCTAAATTTAAACAATGGCGTTTAGAACATTTACCCATCATTCCTGAAAAATGGATTTTGTTACCGCGAAAAGAAGTTAAAAAACAACTTTCCGTGGTGGAAAAACTTATTCATCAAGCTGATGTTTTAGTTAACGCAGGCGACCCGGATAGAGAAGGGCAGTTGCTGGTGGATGAAGTGTTCAGCTATGCCAATTTATCAGCCGAAAAACGTGATGGCATTTTGCGTTGTCTGATTAGCGATCTTAACCCCAGCGCGGTCGAAAAAGCCGTACAAAAGCTCCAACCGAATCGTAACTTTATCCCATTAGCCACCTCCGCACTGGCGCGTGCTCGTGCCGATTGGCTTTATGGCATTAATATGACCCGCGCTTATACCATTCGGGGTCGCCAAGCGGGTTATGATGGCGTGCTGTCTGTTGGGCGAGTGCAAACGCCCGTATTAGGTTTGATTGTTCGACGTGATTTGGAAATTGAAAATTTCCAACCAAAAGATTTCTATGAAGTGTTGGCGTGGGTAAAAGAAGAAAAAACATCTGAAAATCCAACCGCACTTTTTTCTGCACTTTGGCAACCAAGTAAAGCTTGCGAAGACTACCAAGATGAAGATGGTCGTGTGCTGTCTTTAGGCTTAGCCGAAAATGTAGTGAAGCGTATTACCGATCAACCTGCCGAAGTGACAGAATATGTAGATAAGCGCGAGAAAGAAACGGCGCCTTTGCCTTATTCGTTGTCAGCATTGCAGATTGATGCGGCAAAACGTTTTGGCATGTCAGCGCAAAGCGTGTTGGATACCTGTCAGCGGTTATATGAAACCCATCGTTTGATTACCTATCCACGTTCGGATTGTCGCTATTTGCCGGAAGAGCATTTTGCTGAACGACATAAAGTGATGAATGCCATTTCTCAGCATTGTCAGACGTACCAAACCTTGCCATTGGTGGTAGATACTGAGCAACGTAATCGTTGTTGGAATGATAAAAAAGTGGAAGCGCACCATGCCATTATTCCGACAGCTAACACGCGCTCGATCAATTTAAGTATTGATGAACAACGTATTTATGAATTGATTGCGCGTCAGTATTTATTGCAATTCTGTCCAGATGCGGAATATCGTAAAAGCAAAATTATCTTAAGTATTGCGGGCGGTACTTTTGTGGCTCAAGCGCGCAACTTGCAAACTGCGGGTTGGAAAGAATTGCTTGGTAAAGAAGACGAAGATGAAAATCAAGAGCCGTTATTGCCGATCGTGAAGAAAGGGCAGATCCTGTACTGCGAACGAGGCGAAGTGGTGAGCAAAAAAACGCAACCGCCGAAACCATTTACTGATGCGACGTTGCTTTCCGCCATGACAGGGATTGCGCGCTTTGTGCAAGATAAAGAATTGAAAAAAATTCTGCGAGAAACAGATGGACTTGGCACAGAAGCCACGCGCGCAGGTATTATCGAATTGCTGTTTAAACGAGGCTTTTTGACCAAAAAAGGACGAAATATTCACAGCACAGAAACGGGGCGGATCCTCATTTCAGCATTACCAGATATTGCCACACAACCTGATATGACGGCACATTGGGAAGCGCAATTAACGGATATCAGTCAAAAACAAGCGAGTTATCAGCAATTTATGTTTACGCTCAATCAAATGTTGCCGGATTTAGTGCGCTTTGTGGATTTCACCGCATTACGTCGTCTAAGTCAGATTTCAAAAGGTTTAAGCACACCAGCAACGAAACGAAAAAGAGCGGTCAAAAAATCGGAAGATTTAAACGCTGAAAATTGATTAAACTTAATACAATTAAGTAAAAAAAATGGGAAAGCGCTTGCGAAAAGCGTGAATTTTATATAACATTTGCTCCCAGTTTTCTTGCGAAATCGCAATTTAGAGAAGAAAGAATAATGTACAATATTTTATTATTTGTTTATGTATTAATTTGTATCGCCTTAATCGGCTTTATCCTTATTCAACAAGGTAAAGGCGCGAACGCAGGTGCGTCATTTGGCGGCGGTGCATCAGGTACCATGTTTGGTTCTGCAGGTGCAGGTAACTTTTTAACCCGTACCAGCGCAATCTTAGCGACAGGCTTTTTTGTGATTGCTTTAGTGTTGGGTAATATCAACTCTCACCGTGGTAACGTACAAAAAGGTTCATTTGACGATTTATCTCAAACTGCTGAACAAGTTCAACAACAGCAACAACAAGCTGCTCCAGCAGTTGAAAACAAAAATAATGACATTCCGCAATAATAAGGAATAAAAACAGAATAAACGCTCTGGTGGTGGAATTGGTAGACACGCTATCTTGAGGGGGTAGTGGCCGCAGGCCGTGCGAGTTCAAGTCTCGCCCAGAGCACCAACTATAAACCGACTTAATCAAGTCGGTTTTTTTTCGCCTAAAATTTGCCTGAATAGCTAGTTATTATCCCCTGTTTTGGTTACAATCGGTCAATTTCTTTTTCTAAAACCCCATTAGGAGAGCACTATGAACTTCCCTCAAATTGCCCAGCAAGTGATTGATAAGCTTGGCGGCAAAGAAAACATCGCCACAGCAGCACATTGTGCAACGCGTTTACGTATTGTGTTAAACGATGAAAGCAAAGTGGATAAAGAAGGTATTGATAATATTGAAGGCGTGAAAGGGCAGTTTGCTGTCGCCGGTCAATATCAAATTATCTTCGGTTCAGGTACGGTGAATAAAGTCCATGCTGAACTCACCAAATTGCTTGGTATCGGCGATGTGAGTAAAGCCGAAGTGGCTGAAGCAGCATCAGGCAATCAAAACTTATTGCAACGTTTGGTGAAAGGCTTGGCAGATATTTTCGTGCCAATCATTCCGGCAATCGTAGCAGGCGGTTTGTTAATGGGTATTCACTCCATGCTGACAGCGAAAGGTTTCTTCGTTGATGAATTAAGCGTGATTGATATGCACCCAGGTCTTGCGGATTTGGTGGATTTTATTAACACCATCGCGAATGCACCATTTGTATTCTTACCAGTATTACTTGGTTTCTCAGCCACCCGTAAATTCGGCGGTAACCCATTCTTAGGGGCAGCGCTTGGGATGTTATTAGTTCACCCTGCATTAGCAGATGGTTGGAACTACGCATTAACCCTTGCGCAAGGCAAAATCCAATACTGGAATGTATTCGGTCTTGAAATTGAAAAAGTCGGCTATCAAGGCACGGTTATCCCAACATTAGTTTCTGCTTGGGTATTAGCAACCTTAGAAAAAACCTTCCGTAAGTTTGTGCCTTCTTATTTAGATAACCTCATTACCCCCTTATTCTCGCTCTTTATTGCGGGCTTCTTAGCATTTACTGTAATTGGTCCAATTGGTCGTGAAGCGGGTTCATTAATTGCATCAGGTTTAACTTGGTTATATGACACCTTAGGTTTCGTGGGCGGCGCGATCTTCGGGGCATTCTATGCACCAATTGTTATCACGGGTATGCACCAAACCTTCATTGCGGTTGAAACACAATTATTAGCTGAAATGGCAAATACAGGCGGTACCTTTATTTTCCCAATCGCTGCAATGTCAAATATCGCACAAGGTGCAGCCTGTTTAGGTGTGGCAGTGGCATTAAAAGATCCAAAAGTACGCGGTTTAGCAGTACCATCTGGTATCTCTGCATTATTAGGAATTACTGAACCGGCGATGTTCGGGGTGAACTTACGCTATCGTCAAGCTTTCTTTGCGGCGATGATTGGTTCAGGTCTTGCAAGTGCCTTTATCGCGTTCTTTAATGTAAAAGCCATTGCATTAGGGGCAGCAGGTTTCTTAGGTATCCCATCTATCAAACCGGATAGCCTTGCGATGTATAGCCTCGGTATGGTGATTTCATTTGTGGTGGCATTCACGCTTTCAGTCGTTTTCGTGAAACGCGCACAAGCAAAAGCATAATTGAAATAAAAAAGAAAAAGCACGAGTTTAATCTCGTGCTTTTTTGTTTGGAAAAATGCGTCTAAAAATGACCGCACTTTCAGTGAGAATTAGCCTTCTCGACAGTTTAACCAAGTGGTTTTCATGCCTTGATTATTCTTGTAATACACGGAATTATTTTCACGAGCGATTAAATCAACATAACTGCCATCAATCGGCTCATAAGAGCGATAAATCACTTCAAAGCGATTTCCACGTGCATTTAAGGTACGATTTTCCACATGATCAAACGGCACGGCTTTTCCACCATCTAATTGGAAATAAATACCAAAGTTATCTTTCATGCGGCTTTCTCTTGAAAGCGGGAAGTAAGTGGTTAAATACGAACTTGAACCCGTTTCTGAATTACGGCAAGAATAGTAATAACGCTTGTAGTCTTTAGGATTGTTTAATTCCGTTTGGCTAATATTATTTTTAAGGAATCGTGTTTTAACAGTTTTCTTTGGTTGTTGTGTTGTGGTACAAGCAAACAACCCTACGAATGCAGCCGTGAGTAATGCTATTTTGAATTTATTCATTGATAAAGTTCCGAGAGTAGAGTGAATGAGAAAGGGAGTATAATAGCGGAAATTGGGGATAGTGCAATATACAAAGGGGAAAGTGCGGTGAGTTTTTGAAGTGTTTTTTAGTAAAATTTGGCACACGCTGCGAGCGTGCGCCATTATAAAGAAAATGAAATATGATAAGTAACTACTTGCCCATAACAGGACCCACCCCTATCAACATAAGGTAGTAAATTGGTGCAGTAATGATGTCAAAGGCTTCTTTTGCTCTATATTTGGCTGATTCTTTCATCTTATCTCGTTTCTCTGATCGAATTTCTTCATCTGTTTTTAGACGATAATTATCAAGATATGCAGGTATTGGTATAGAGCGTGAGGATTTTTTCAAAATTTCATCACGGTTATTCAATTTCACGATACGCCCATTGATTATTGGCTTCTCTACCCATCCCATATAAAGGGTAATTTTGGTTTTAGGCTTATTATCTTTGCATTCAGAAGGTTCTTGATGGAAGAAATCGCTTACTCCACAATTACCATCATCATAAATTATTCGCCAACGTTGCTCTAATCCTTTCAAACTTTGACGAAGCGTATTAAGGTATTTCATCGGTAATACTAGCTTATAGTATATTTTAACAAAGTTATTACTACGGTCAGCATCAAAGGAAAGCGCTAGATAAAATTTATCATCCCTTCTATTGGATTTTAACAGCTTTGTCATGTATTCAGGTTGGAATAAAGGTTGTAAATAATGCGCATCAATACCTGAAAACTCATAATCTTCGTTATCACTAAGCAAATAAGTTTTATTATCCGGTGTTTTAACAATACCTCGAATTAATATTTCTTCACCTTTCAAGCGAGTCATATATTCGTAAAAGGGCGTCGTACTGTCGTAAGCAGGTGGCGTATTGTTACTCGAACAAGCTACTAATAATAAGCAAAGCAAAGAGATAAATTTTTTCATAGGATTCCTTACAAGCGGTGGGATTTTGGAATTAGTTTACTTAATCCAGAATTGTTTTGCTATTTGTTTTTAGGATACGCTTTCCTCATATTAGTGTTAGAGATTAAAAAATGGGGGGAGAATTATTCACTAAACTTCTATGCTTGTATGAGGCAGATCAAAGTGCGGTCAGTTTTTCAGGTGCTGTTTAATAAAAACATTGCGAATTTTACCCATAAGCTGTCGGCAGAACCAATATTCAAAATTCTTTGGATTTTTTGACAGCACTTTTAGTTGCTAGGCACAAGCGAGGACGCTTGCGCCATCGTGGGGAGTATATTATGATTTACCTGTTCCATCACAATCAGGACAAATAAATTCACCGTAGTAGTCTCCACCACAAAACGCACAATCAGAATGACCTTCTCGAGAGTTATCTCCCATATCAATTGGGCAGTAGTCAAAATAGCCTCGCCCTTCACAAGTATAGCATTCATCGCCTAACATATTTTTCTCCTATTCTATAAACTATTAAAGTTAATTTTCCTCTTCACCATCTCTAAGTGCCACAATACCAATATATAAACAAATTGGAATAGTTTTTCTATATGCTTCACCTTGCAAATCAAGTGCAAACCAAGCTCCAGAAAGAACCCATATTATTGGCCCCAAGGTATTTAACCAAGGATTTCTTTTTACGAGCTCTTGAATAAGTTTTTTTGCTATATCTTTACCAACGAATTGAGCAATAATGGAGATAACTATAGATTGAATTATTGCTGCAGTCATTTCAGGTCCTAAGATCTTAAATAGTATTGGTAGAACAGCAATTTTTCCATTATCTTTTAAGTAATTAATGATTTTTTCACTATCTGCATCACAAATCTTTGCTTTTTTAAAATACGCTGATAATTCTTCTGGAGATTTTGATAGAAGTTCTTTGTCAACAACAGCTAGCACCAGTAATTCAAGCATTTTTTCAGTAGAGGCTCCTAGTTTAACCTTCACTTTCAATTTATTAGCAACATCGCTAATTACTTCTTCAGCAGAAACTCCTCCATCATCATTAAATAAACTTCTAAATAAATATGCAACATCAGATGAGCCATAATATCTAATTTGTTTATCTATTAACTTAATGAGTTCATTTTTAGTGGTAATATCTCCATCCTTAATAGTTTTTTTTAACAACTCTTTTCGTTTTGAGTCATTAGTAAAAGCTACATAACTATCTAGAATTTCAGAGATGTATTCAAGGTCATTATTTGTACATTTTTGGAGGATTTTTTTCATGATTGATTCCTTGTTAAAAAGTTATAAATATAGGACGCATTATAAAGTTATTAATAATTAAAGTTACTTCATCGCCACACCCAACCATTTCATCATCTCTCTCTCATCCCAGCCTTTACGTTTGGCATAATCTTGAGCTTGGTCTTCATCAATGCGACCTAAAGTGAAATAGTTACTTGCCGGGTGGGTGAAGTACCAACCGCAGACGGAAGCTGCCGGCCACATAGCGTAGCTTTCGGTGAGTTTCATGCCGATGCGTTGTTCCACTTCTAATAAATCCCAAATCAATGCTTTTTCGGTATGCTCAGGGCAGCTTGGATAACCTGGTGCAGGGCGGATGCCGACATAGTTTTCATTGATTAAACCTTGATTGTCGAATTCTTCTTGCGTGTAGCCCCAAATGCGGGTGCGAAGCTCAAAGTGCAGGTATTCTGCCATGGCTTCCGCTAAGCGGTCGCCCACCGCTTGTAGTAAGATAGCATTGTAGTCATCGCCTGCCGCTTTATAGCCTTCTACTAATTCCATTTCTTCAATTCCTGCACAGACGGCAAACATACCCATCCAGTCTTTTTTGCCACTTTCGCGATCAGCAATAAAGTCACTTAAGGCAAAGTTAAACGGACTTTTGCTGTTTTTGCCACGTTCTGTTTGTTGGCGTAAGCCGTAAGCGGTGCCAATTTGTTGTGTGCGTTCTTCATCAGCGAAAAGCACCACATCATCGCCTACACGTTCCGCAGGGAAGATGCCTAAAATACCGCTTGGGTTGAGTTTGTGGTTTTGCTCTAATTCATCTAATACCACTTGCGCATCGTTCCATACTTTACGTGCTTCTTCGCCACCTTCTGGATAATCAAAGGCATCAGGATAGCCACCCATTAAGCCCCAAATGCGGAAGAATGGCGACCAGTCGATAAATTTACGTAATGTGGCAATCGGTACGTTTTTAAATTCCACAATACCTGTTTGGTTTGGTGTTGGCGGCACGTAATCTGCCCATTCACCACTAAAGCCATCAAAGCGGTTTGCACGCGCTTCTTCAATGCTGAGCTGTTTACGCAGTGGTTTACGGTTAGAGAAAGATTGCTGAATTTTCTCATAATCCTTTTTAAACTGTTCCCATAATTCTGCACGGCTTTCAGGATTCATCAATGTCGCACACACCGTCACCGCACGAGAGGCATTTGAGGTATAAAATACGCCGTGTTCTTTATATTTTGGATAAAGTTTAATTGCCGTATGTTCTTTAGATGTGGTCGCACCGCCAATCATCACTGGCAGATTTAAGCCTAAGCGAGTCATTTCCCCCAAGAAGTATTCCATCTCATCTAGAGAAGGGGTAATCAAACCACTTAACGCGATGATATCCGCTTTTTCATCAATAGCGGTTTGAATGATTTTGTCTGCAGGCACCATCACGCCCAAGTCAATCACTTCAAAGTTATTACATTGCATCACTACGCTCACGATATTTTTACCGATATCGTGCACGTCGCCTTTTACCGTCGCAATCACCACTTTACCGTTGCTTGAACCTTTTTGTTTAGTGGCGTTGATAAACGGCTCTAAATACGCCACAGATTGTTTCATCACGCGCGCAGATTTCACCACTTGTGGCAGGAACATTTTACCGTCACCGAATAAATCACCGACGACATCCATCCCTTCCATCAGCGGCCCTTCAATGACATCTAATGGGCTTGGTAATTGTTGGCGGGCTTCTTCAGTATCTTCCACAATGTAAGTGGTAATCCCTTTCACTAGCGCGTGTTTTAAACGTTCTTCCACTGGCCAAGTACGCCATTCTGCGACAGAATCCACCGCACTTTCATCGTTGCCTTGGTTACGATATTTCTCCGCAATATCGAGTAATTTTTCAGTGGCATCAGGACTGCGGTTTAATACTGCATCTTCCACAATTTCACGTAATTCAGGATCGAGATCGTCATAAATCGCAAGTTGTCCCGCATTCACAATCCCCATATCCATGCCTTGCTTGATGGCATGATAGAGGAAAACAGCGTGGATAGCCTCACGCATCACGTTGTTACCACGGAATGAGAAAGACACATTCGACACCCCGCCCGAGATTTTCGCATGCGGTAGGGCACGTTTAATGCGACCTGTAGCATTGATGAAATCCACACCGTAGTTGTTGTGTTCTTCAATCCCTGTACCGATGGCAAAAATATTCGGGTCGAAAATAATGTCTTCTGGTGGGAAGCCGACTTGGTTCACCAAAATGTCATAAGCACGGCTACAAATTTCCACTTTGCGATCTTCGGTATCGGCCTGCCCCACTTCGTCAAACGCCATGACCACCACGGCTGCACCATATTTACGTACCAATTTGGCGTGGTCGATAAAGATTTCTTCGCCTTCTTTAAGCGAAATAGAGTTCACAATCGGTTTACCTTGTACCGACTGCAAGCCCGCCTCAATCACTTCCCATTTGGAGGAGTCGATCATCACAGGCACTTTGGCAGCATCCGGTTCCGTCGCCATAATATTAAGGAAACGGGTCATGCATTTTTTGCTGTCTAGCAAAGCTTCATCCATATTGATGTCGATCACTTGCGCCCCGTTTTCCACTTGGTCGATGGCAATTTCAATGGCTTCGGCAAATTTGTCTTCTTTAATTAAGCGTTTGAATTTCGCTGAACCTGTCACGTTATTACGTTCGCCCACGTTCACGAATAGACTTTCATCATCAATATTGAGTGGTTCTAAGCCTGATAAACGCATCGCAGTTTTAATTTCAGGCAATTTACGCGGTGCAATACCTTGCATTGCATCGGCAAAGGCTTTGATATGTTCTGGCGTCGTACCGCAACAACCCCCGACAATGTTTACAAAGCCACTTTCAGCCCATTCTTTCAGATGTGCCGCCATCTCTTCAGCCCCCAAATCATAGCCACCAAAAGCATTTGGTAGGCCCGCATTCGGGTGAACAGATATATAGGTTTCGCTGATTTTAGACAGTTGTTCAACATATTGGCGGAGTTCTTTCGGGCCGAGCGCACAGTTTAAACCGAAAGTTAGCGGTTTAGCGTGACGAAGTGAGTTGTAGAACGCTTCTGTGGTTTGCCCAGAAAGCGTCCGACCGGAAGCATCGGTAATGGTGCCGGAAATCATAATCGGTAATTCCACACCTAATTCTTCAAACACGGTTTCAATGGCGAAAATGGCGGCTTTTGCGTTTAACGTGTCGAAAATGGTTTCGATCATGATTAAATCTGCACCACCTTCAATTAAGCCTTTAGTCGCTTCAGCATAGGCATCCACCAGTTCCATAAAGGTAATGTTACGGAAACCTGGATCGTTTACATCAGGAGAAATAGAGGCCGTACGGTTGGTTGGCCCTAACACGCCCGCAACAAAGCGAGGTTTTTCTGGTGTACTGTATTTATCTGCGGCTAAACGCGCTAGTTTTGCCCCTGCGAAATTCAGTTCGTAGGCAATAGACTGTAAATCATAATCCGCTTGTGCAATAGTGGTAGAACTGAAGGTATTGGTTTCAATAATATCGGCGCCCGCTTGTAAATATTTCTCATGAATCGCAGAAATTAACAGCGGTTGGGTTAAGGTGAGCAAGTCATTATTGCCACGTAAATCAACCGCACTTTCTTTAAAACGCTCGCCTCTAAAATCAGCCTCAGTGAGTTTATATTTTTGGATCATCGTCCCCATCGCACCATCTAAAATAAGGATGCGTTCAGCGAGGGATTTTTTCAGTAATTCGGTTTGATTATGTGACATAGACAGCTCTTTTTAAAATCAATCAATATTGGTCGGAATAATAGGGATAAGCATGGATACTGTCAAATAAAAGGGGAGAAAGTGCGGTAAAAAAATGGAATGTTTTCAAAAAGAAAGGCGGACAAATTGTCCGCCAAATGGTTAGCTATATTTGCTGTCCGAGTAAAAAAACAGATTAACGTAAAAATGCCGGAATATTTTTTTCGTATTCACTGATGGCGTCTTCGTGTTGTAACGTCAAACCGATGTTATCCAAGCCGTTTAACAAACAATGGCGGCGGAATTCATCCAGTTCAAAGTGATAGACTTTGTCACCTACAGTGACCGTCATCGCTTCCAAATCCACATGGATTTGTTTACCTTCATTTGCCCACACCCATTGGAAGATTTCTTCTACTTCTTCTTCGCTTAAACGAATCGGTAACATGTGGTTATTTAAACTGTTGTTATAGAAAATATCCGCAAAACTTGGTGCGATCATCACTTTGAAACCGTAATCGGCTAATGCCCAAGGCGCATGTTCACGAGAAGAACCACAACCAAGGTTTTTACGCGCTAATAAAATGGTCGCGCCTTGATATTGCGGATAATTCAATACGAAATCCGGGTTTGGCTTGGTGCCTTCCACATCCAAATAACGCCATTCATGGAATAAGTGTTTACCGAAACCTACGCGGGTAATCGCTTGTAAAAATTGTTTTGGAATAATCGCATCTGTGTCCACGTTTGCCGCATCCAATGGCACTACTAAGCCTGAAAGTTGTTTAAATCCTGCCATTTTCTGCTCCTTAGTTTAATGTTACGTCACGAATATCAACGAATTTACCGAACATTCCCGCTGCGGCAGCCATCGCAGGGCTCACTAAGTGAGTGCGACCGTTACGGCCTTGGCGACCTTCAAAGTTACGGTTTGAAGTGGAAGCACAGCGTTCCCATTCACCTAAACGGTCATCGTTCATCCCTAAACACATTGAGCAGCCCGGATTACGCCATTCAGCGCCCGCTTCGATAAAGATTTTATCCAAACCTTCTTTTTCTGCTTGTTCTTTCACTAAACCAGAGCCTGGTACCACTAAAATACGTTTTACATTGTCGGCTTTTTTACGACCTTTCATGACAGCCGCTGCGGCACGTAAATCTTCGATACGAGCATTGGTGCAAGAGCCAATAAACACTTGATCCACCGGAATGTCTTTTAAATCGGTATTCGGTTCTAAACCGATATAATTCAAGGCTTTTTCTGCTGAAGCACGAGTCACGGGATCGGTCATTTCTGCTGGATTAGGTACACGTTGATCGATACCGATTACTTGGCCAGGGTTTGTTCCCCAAGTTACCTGTGGTGCAATATCTTTGGCTTCTAATGTGATGACTGTGTCAAATTTTGCATCATCATCGGATTTTAAGGTTTTCCAATAAGCAACAGCATCATCCCAATCTTTACCTTTAGGCGCATGTGGACGACCTTTTAAGTATTCGAAAGTCGTTTCATCTGGTGCGATTAAGCCGGCTTTCGCGCCCATTTCAATCGCCATATTACAAACAGTCATACGGCCTTCCATAGAAAGGTCACGAATGGCTTCCCCACAGAATTCCACCACATGGCCTGTACCACCTGCCATGGTGGTTTTACCGATAATGGCAAGAATAATATCTTTTGCGGTAATACCTGGCGCTACTTTGCCGCGCACTTCAATTTTCATATTTTTTGCGCGAGCTTGTTTTAAGGTTTGTGTGGCTAATACGTGTTCGACTTCAGATGTACCAATACCAAATGCCAAAGCACCGAACGCACCATGAGTGGCGGTATGGGAGTCACCACAAACGATAGTCATGCCTGGTAAGGTTAAGCCTTGTTCAGGCCCCATGACATGCACGATACCTTGTTCTTTGGTGGTCATATCGAATAATTGAATACCGGTCGCTTTTGTATTTTTTGCGAGCTCCAATACTTGAATTTTCGCTTGGCCTTCAAGTTTGTTCACATCACGTACTTGAGTAGAAATACTGTGATCCATGGTGCCGAAAGTTTTGCTTACTTGGCGCACTTGACGGCCTGCCACACGTAAACCGTCAAAGGCTTGTGGACTGGTCACTTCATGGATTAAATGACGGTTAATATATAAAATCGGCGTTTCGCCTTCAGCTTCGTATACCACGTGGGCATCGAATAATTTTTCGTAAAGAGTTTTTGCCATAATTTTTCTCAATTCGTTAGAGGCTTTTGTTAGAGTAGTAAGTGCGGTCAAAATTGAGGGTGTTTTTAAGCCGCACTTTAATTGTTTTTATTAGATTGCGTTAGCGATTAATGTACCCATTTCTGCCGTTGAAACAGGGGCAGAGTCATCGGCTAAATCACCGGTACGGTGACCATTTGCTAAGACTTTTTGTACCGCATTTTCAATCGCATCTGCGGCATCATTTAAGTTGAAGCTATAACGCAACATCATCGCGGCAGAAAGAATTTGTGCGATTGGGTTAGCAATACCTTTGCCTGCGATATCCGGCGCAGAACCGCCAGCTGGTTCATATAAGCCGAAACCTTCTTCATTTAAGCTTGCAGATGGCAACATGCCCATAGAACCCGTGATCATCGCCGCTTCATCAGAAATAATATCGCCGAAAATGTTCGAGCAGAGGAGCACATCGAAAGACTCAGGCGCTTTGATTAATTGCATGGTCGCGTTGTCGATATAAATGTGATCTAAGGTGACCTCAGGGTAGTCTTTCGCCACTTCAGTTACGGTTTCACGCCATAAGATTGAGGCTTGCAGTACGTTAGCTTTATCCACAGAAGTCACGTGTTTACGACGTTTCATTGCGGCATCAAAAGCCGCACGCGCAATACGTTCAATTTCATATTTGTAATAAACTTCAGTGTCGAATGCTTTGGTTTGTGCGCCTTCACCTTCACGCCCTTTAGGCTGACCGAAATAAATCCCGCCCGTTAATTCACGCACAACCACCATATCAAATCCTTTTGCCGCAATATCTGCACGTAATGGGCAGAATTTTTCGAGGCCTTTATAAAGGGTAGCAGGGCGAAGATTGCAGAATAATTTGAAATGTTTACGCAATGGCAACAATGCACCGCGTTCAGGTTGTTGATCCGGTGGTAAATTTGTCCATTTTGGGCCACCCACAGAACCAAACAAAATCGCGTCAGCTTCATCACAACCTTTTAAGGTTTCTGCTGGTAATGGGCAACCACAATGATCAATTGCAGCACCTCCTACATAAAATTCATTGAAGTTAAGTTTAAAACCGAATTTTTCTTGGACTTTGTTTAATACTTTAATGGCTTCAGCCATGACTTCCGGACCAATACCGTCTCCCGGTAGAACTGCGATGTTGTATGATTGCATATTATTTTTCCTATTTCTTTCACACTAAAGTGCGGTTAATTTTCTCCCCTCTTTTATAAAGAGGGGGAGGGGGAGATTTTAACGATATAAAATTCACTGCTGAGGTTGATGTTACTTCTGCCAAATCTCCCTAATCCCTCTTTGGTAAAGAGAGTAACTCGATAGATTAATGATGTTTATGATTCTTAATATCTGCGACTTTATGTGAACGGTAAATCGCATTGATCGCATGGACTAAAGCAAGCGCGGAAGATTCAACGATGTCTGTCGCTAAACCAACGCCATGGAATTTACGGCCGTCATGTTCAACCACGATATCCACCTGACCTAATGCTTCAGCGCCTTCACCTTTAGCGGTTAAGTTATAGTGAGACATTTTGATTTCTAAGCCAGTTAAGTTCAAGATCGCATTGTAAACTGCATCGACTGGACCGTTACCACCAATTGACGAAGTGCTTAATTTATTGCCATCTAATTCCACTTGAACAAAAGCGGTTGCTGGATATTCTTTGGTGGAGTGTGCCGAAAGTTTATCTAACACTAAGCGATCTTCATCACCTTGTTGCATGTCGATAAACGCCAACGCTTCCAAGTCATAATCAAACACTTGGCCTTTTTTGTCTGCTAATTTCAAGAAAGATTCGTACAATTTATCCAAGTCATAATCTTGCTCGGTGTAACCCATATCCGCCATATGACCTTTCACTGCTGCGCGACCAGAACGTGCAGTTAAGTTTAATTTCTCTTTCTTCAAGCCAATGGTTTCTGGCGACATGATTTCGTAGGTGTTTTTGTTTTTCAACACACCATCTTGGTGAATACCGGAAGAGTGAGCAAAAGCATTTGAACCTACAATCGCTTTATTTGGTTGAATTGGCATATTACAAAGTTGGCTTACCATTTGGCTGACACGGTGAATTTCTTGCGTGTTGATACGTGTATCCACGCCCATAAATTCTTGGCGAACTTTCATTGCCATCACGACTTCTTCAAGTGAAGTATTACCCGCACGTTCACCGATGCCGTTTACGGTACATTCAATTTGGCGAGCACCATTTTGTACTGCGGTTAAGGAGTTGGCTGTTGCCATACCTAAGTCATTGTGGCAGTGCACAGAAATGATTGCTTTATCAATATTTGGCACGCGGTTACGCACTTGAGCAATGATATTGCCGTATTCGTTTGGTAAGCAGAAACCAACGGTATCTGGAATGTTTACGGTGGTAGCCCCCGCATGAATTGCCGCTTCCACAATACGACAGATATTATCTATGCCCGTACGACCAGCATCTTCGCAAGAAAATTCCACATCATCCGTGTAGTTACGTGCACGTTTTACCGCGGCTACAGCCATTTCAACGACATCATCAAAGGTACGTTTTAATTTGGCTTCAACGTGTAATGCGGAGCTCGCGATAAAGGTGTGAATACGGAACGCTTCCGCGACTTTTAAGGCTTCGTAAGCCGCATCGATATCTTTATTTACCGCACGGGAAAGTGCCGCAACACGACTATTTTTGATATGGCGCGCGATAGTTTGAACAGATTCAAAATCGCCTTGAGAAGAAACTGGAAAACCCACTTCCATCACATCCACACCTAAACGTTCAAGCGCTAAAGCAATTTGTAACTTTTCTTTTACGGTTAAGCTTGCTTTTAATGCTTGTTCTCCATCACGCAAGGTGGTATCAAAAATAATAACGCGATCTGACATAATAATTTCCTTCTGTTGTCACTCAAAGTGCGGTCGCTTTTAGCACTGTTTTTGAAACAAAAAACCCGCAATCTTAAAAGTGCGGGTTGATAATAGATTTTTTTACATAAAGGTATTTTTTATCCACAACTTAGCCGCACAAAGAATGTGAGAGCAGGAGGTTGAGAGATAAAGAAACAACTTGGTACATAAAAAAGATAATCCTATAAAAAATTCTGTAAAACACTGTCCATATTACGGATAAAAGTTTCGCTGTCAAACCATTTTTTAGTGATTTATATCTAAAATAAATATCTCGACATAATCTTAAAAGTTTATTTATCTAAATGTAATGATTTTACTGGAATTAATATCTAAAAATGGCTTTCAAGAAGTTATTTTTGTCCTGTTTTATTCCTCGTTTCTGGTATGCCGATTTTTTCTAAAATTTTTTCTCTTTTTGCGATCTGAATCGCAAAATTAAGACAAATCTTTCATTTTTTAACACCAATCTCGTCATAATTCTCTTTTTAAAGGAGAGAATAAATGAGCGATTTTACGTCGATTTTGTTGCGATTAGCTCAAGTGCCCAAATTGGGCAGTGTGCGGATTCAACAAATTTTGGCCCATGTGAATATAGAAGATTTGTTAAATTATGATGAAGTGGCATTTCAACAAATGGGCTGGGATGCGTTACAGATTCGTCGTTGGTTTCAGCCAGAAATGAAATTTATTGAACCTGCTTTGAGCTGGGCAGAAAAAGAAGGACATCATTTAATCCACTGTTTTTCAGATGACTATCCTTTTTTACTTAAACAAATTAGTGGCTTTCCGCCCTTATTATTTGTGAAAGGTAATTTGACCGCACTTTCTGCCCAGCAAATTGCCATGGTTGGGAGCCGTTATTGTTCGGCTTATGGTGAATATTGGGCAAAATATTTTGCGACAGAACTTTCTCTTGCAGGATTGACGGTCACGAGTGGGCTGGCTTTAGGTATCGATGGATTTAGTCATCAGGCGGTGGTAGATATTCAAGGACAAACCATTGCCGTATTGGGCAGTGGATTAGATCATATTTATCCCGCCAAACACCGCCGATTAGCCGAGCAAATTATCGAAAATAACGGGGCATTAGTTTCCGAATTTATCCCTACACAAGCGCCGATTGCTGAAAATTTTCCTCGTCGTAATCGCATTATCAGCGGGCTTTCATTAGGAACGTTAGTGATTGAAGCCACAGAGAAAAGCGGTTCACTCATTACAGCACGCTATGCCTTAGAACAAAACCGCGACATTTTTGCGTTGCCGGGGAATATTCAAAGTGAATACAGTCAAGGCTGTCATAAACTGATTAAGCAAGGGGCGATGTTGGTGGAAAATATCAAAGACATTTTAGATTGTCTTAATCATAACGTTGTTTTTCAGCCTCCAGTACATACGCCAATCAATCAGTCGATGACTAAACCACTCACCGCAAAAGCACCTGCGGTAGAGCCGAGTCATCCTGAACTTTATCAATATATTACTTATACACCGATAAGTCTTGATGATTTATCTGCAGCATTGAATTTGCCGGTGGATTTGCTTTTAGTGCAGTTATTAGATTTGGAGTTACAAGATTTAATCGTCAATGAGAATGGACTCTATAAGCGGATAGCATAAACGGGGTAGAGTGATGAGGCAATCCTGTGCTAAGATACGGTTCAGTTTTAGAAAGGAGAACCTATGTTAGCCATTATTTCCCCGGCAAAAACCTTAGATTTTGAAAGTGCGGTCAGAAATCTTCCTGTTTCTCAACCGCACTTGACGGATTATAGTGAGCAACTGATTGAAATCTGTCGTCAATTATCTCCCCAAGATCTTTCTTCCTTAATGTCTATCAGCGATAAACTTGCGGGCTTAAATGCCGCTCGCTTTGCTGAATGGACAAAATCTCACAACGAAAAAAATTCACGTGCAGCTATTTGGGCATTCAAAGGTGATGTTTACACCGGTTTGGATGCGGATAGCTTATCTGATGAAGATGTGCAATTCGCACAACGCCATTTACGTATGCTTTCTGGCTTATATGGCTTACTTAAACCCCTTGATTTAATGCAACCTTACCGCTTGGAAATGGGCACGAAGTTAGCGAATCCAAAAGGGAAAGATCTTTATGCATTTTGGGGGAACATTATCACTCAATCCGTGCAACAGGCACTTGATGAGCAAGGCGATCGTGTTTTGATCAATTTAGCTTCTGATGAATACTATAAATCAGTAAAAGAAAACCAATTAGATGCACAGATTGTGAAGCCTGTTTTCTTAGATAATAAGAATGGTAAATACAAAGTGGTCAGCTTTTATGCGAAAAAAGCCCGTGGTTTAATGTGTCGTTTTATCATTCAAAATCGTTTGGAACGTGTTGAACAACTGAAAGAGTTTGACCTAGGTGGTTATTGGTTTGATGCGACATCCTCAACTGAAAAAGAATTTGTATTTAAGCGAGATATCAATGAATAAATTCCTGGTTATATTGACCGCACTTTTACTTTCAGGTTGTGCGGCAAAAGTGAGTCAGCTTCAAACACCTGAAAAAATTGAGTATAACGGTAAAACCTATAAGCTTACCGCAAGCCAAGATTTAGATACGATTGCACGTTACGTTTATATTGCTGAGCCGGAAACATTGGAAAATTGGAAATCTCAAATTGAAGTATTGCTTGATCGTGATGTCACCCGTTCTATTGAGCAACGTGTAGCATTACGTGAAAAAGTGTATCGTAATTTGGGTGTGCAAGATTTCAAAATTCGTGCCAATTCAACGAATCCGAAAAAGCCCGCGACAGAATTAAACGGTTATGTCATTTATGCACCAACAGAACAAAATCCGTCTTGGCAGGTGGATATTGCGAAAGGGAAAAATATTTCCCATTGTGGTTTTGTGCAATACCAATATTCCCAAAAAATGGAAATGAAAAAGTTTCAGCGCTTAAGCAAAGTAAAAATTGTGAAAAATTTACAAAAGTATCTTGTCGCAAAAGAAAGTAAAACATTACAAAAAGCGGATCTTTCTTGGAAATGTGAAAGTTATTTCAATCACTAAAATGTATAACTAGATCAAATCTCAAGTAAATTTTCAAAATTTTGCTAGAGCAGAAATTATGGATAGTGTAATCTTAGCACCAATTGTTCTTAAGAATTCAAAGTAGGTAAATATGATTAAAAAAATTGCTGTATTAACCAGTGGTGGTGATGCACCAGGTATGAATGCTGCCATCCGTGGCGTTGTTCGTGCAGCTCTTGCAGAAGGGCTTGAAGTATTTGGGATTTATGACGGTTATCAAGGCTTATATAATAATAAAATCCAACAGTTAAACCGTTATAATGTATCAGATATTATTAACCGTGGTGGGACATTCTTAGGTTCTGCTCGTTTCCCTGAATTTAAGGATCCTGCCGTACGTGAGAAATGTGCAGAAATTTTACGTTCACATGGTATTGATGCCTTAGTTGTTATTGGTGGTGACGGTTCTTACATGGGGGCTAAATTGCTTACTGAAGAACATGGTTTCCCTTGCGTAGGTATCCCTGGCACAATTGATAACGATGTGGCTGGAACAGATTACACAATCGGTTATGAAACCGCACTACAAACAGCGGTGGATGCCATTGACCGTTTACGTGACACTTCAAGTTCTCACCAACGTATTTCTATCGTGGAAATCATGGGTCGTCACTGTAGTGACTTAACCATTTCTGCAGGTATTGCTGGTGGTTGTGAATACATTGTGGCATCTGAAATGGAATTTAACCGCGAAGAATTAATTCGCCAAATTGAGCGCAGTATTATTCGTGGAAAACGCCACGCCATCATTGCGATTACTGAGTTAATCACTGACGTGCATTCTCTTGCTCGTGAAATTGAAGCTCGTGTAGGTCATGAAACCCGTGCAACCGTATTAGGCCATATTCAACGTGGTGGTTCGCCTTGTGCCTTCGACCGTATTTTAGGCTCACGTATGGGCGTATATGCGGTAGATATATTGCTACAGGGTAAAGGTGGCTACTGTGTGGGTATTCAAAACGAAAAATTAGTTCACCACGATATTATTGATGCAATCAACAATATGCGTCGTGAATTTAAAGCAGATTGGTTAGAAATGGCTAAACGCTTAGAATAATCTTCTAAAGGTTTATTTAAAACAAAAGAAATCGGGCTAAAACAATCATTGTTTTAGCCCGATTTTTATATGCTCTAGATTAGGCTTTTAGTTTATTTTTCTTACGCTGCAAAATTAAAAAACGACAATCATAGGGATTATCTGCATCTGCTTGGCGATATTCTTCAAACTCGATGCTCCATTCAGCCCAATTAATTTCAGGGAAGAAGGTATCGCCGTCAATGTCAGCTTGAATTTGCGTGAGATATAGTTTATCTGCTTTAGGTAAATATTGTTTAAATAACTCGCCGCCGCCAATCAACATAATTTCATCAAATTCTTTGACAAAATCGACCGCACTTTCAAAATTCTCTTTCCAGATGACACCTTCATATACGTAAGGCGTGCGTGAAAGGACGATATTGGTGCGTTTAGGCAATGGGCGACCAATACTTTCAAAGGTTTTACGGCCCATAATCACTGGTTTGCCCGTGGTGTTTTTACGAAACCAGGCTAAATCAGCAGGTAAGTGCCAAGGCATTTGATTATCTTTTCCGATGACGTTATTTTTTGTTGTCGCAACGATCAAACTTAATGTCATATTTTCTATCCTATTTTTATTTTTTTGCACTATATCATAGCTATTCACAAAATCTGTATATGAGGTTGGATTTTTCGTGATTTTTATTAATTTTAGTGCTAATTTAACCGCACTTTTCTATTTTTTCACTGGGGATAAACTATGTCGGCAAATCGCAAAACAATCGTCGTAAAATTTGGTACTAGCACATTAACACATGGTTCCCCAAAATTGAATGCGCCTCACATGGTCGATATTGTTCGCCAGATTGCACAACTTCATCAAGCGGGTTTTCGTGTCGTGATTGTGACATCAGGGGCGATTGCTGCTGGACGACATTATTTAAATCATCCTCAACTTCCTCCAACCATTGCGTCAAAGCAGCTTTTAGCTGCAGTAGGGCAGAGTCAACTGATTCAAGCCTGGGAAAAATTATTTGCAATTTATGATATTCATATTGGACAAATTTTATTAACTCGTGCCGATATTGAAGATCGTGAACGTTTTTTAAATGCGCGCGATACATTACATGCGCTGTTGGACAATCACATTATTCCAGTGATTAACGAGAATGATGCGGTAGCAACGGCTGAGATTAAAGTAGGGGATAACGATAACTTATCGGCGTTAGTTGCGATTTTAGTGCAAGCGGAACAACTTTACTTATTAACGGATCAACAAGGCTTATACGAAAGCGATCCTCGTAAAAATCCAGATGCGAAATTGATTCCAGTGGTTGAGCAAATTACTGATCATATTCGTTCGATTGCAGGCGGTAGTGGTACAAACCTTGGTACTGGCGGGATGAGTACAAAAATTATTGCAGCAGATGTGGCAACGCGTTCAGGTATTGAAACGATAATTGCACCAGGTAGCCGACCTGATGTGATTGTGGATTTAGCCTACGATAAACCAATTGGCACGAAATTTATTGCACATCATTCAGATCGTCTCGAAAGTCGTAAACAGTGGTTATTTGCAGCTCCATCAGCGGGTATGCTGACGATTGATGAGGGTGCTGAAAATGCCATGTTAGTACAGAATAAATCGTTGTTGCCTGCAGGGATTACGGCTGTGGAAGGGCGTTTCTCACGTGGTGAAGTCGTCAAAATTAAGAATACCTCAGGTAAAGTGATTGCACTTGGTATGCTGCGTTATAACAGCGATGCGTTGGAATTAATCAAAGGGAAAAAATCCCAAGAAATTGAACAAATTCTTGGCTATGAGTACGGTGCAGTTGCGTTACATCGTGATGACATGATTGTGCTATAGCTTAAAATAGAAATCGGATCTCTTATATTTTCTGAACCTTCCTTTTATTTTGTTGGTCTATAAAACCATAAAAAGGGCAATAGCCCGATATTAAGTAGTAAAAGGAGACAACATGAGATTAATAGCAACCGTTTTAGCTGTTGGGCTATTAAGTGCTTGTACGCAGGGCTATTATGTAAAACATCGTAGCCCAATTCCAGTGAGCAAACATGTAAAGCGTTTAAATACGACGGTTTGTCATGATAAAGATGACTGGTATTTAGATGGTTATCGTGTAGGAAAAGATTTCCAAGCGCAAAGCCAATCTCAATTGAATAAACGAATTAATTATTGTGGCCGACGTGTACCTGAAGAGCTGAGAACCGCATGGTTTAACGGTTTTGATGCAGGCTCAAATGGCGTTCAGATTGATATAGAGGGTTATGATGAGGATGCTCTCTTAACCTATGATTATGACGATGATGATCGTTATAGCGAAGACGAAGAAGAATAAAAAAGTGCGGTTAATTTTAACCGCACTTTTTCTTTTTAAAGAATATCGAGTAATTCAACTTCAAACACTAGGGGTGAGAATGGTGGGATAGATGCGCCCGCACCACGTTCACCGTAAGCCAGTTCGTGTGGAATAGTGAGTTTCCATTTAGAACCAACAGGCATCATTTGTAATGCTTCAACCCAACCACGAATTACGCCATTTACTGGGAATTCAGCTGGTGCACCACGAGCAACAGAACTGTCGAATACGGTACCATCTGGTAATGTACCTGTGTAGTGAACACGTACTTTGTCAGTTGCAGATGGTTTGTTACCGTTACCTTCGCTTAAAATTTCGTATTGTAAACCGCTGTCAGTGACGTTTACGCCCGCTTTTTTCGCGTTTTCTTCTAAGAATTTTTTACCTTCTTCTTCAATCGCTTTAAATTGCGCTTGTTGTGCTTCAGCTGCTTGTTGTTGAAGCGCTTGAACAGAATGCATTAAATCATTAATTTCTAATGCTGGTTGATTACGATTTAACGCATCAAAAATGCCTTTTGCTACTGCTTCAACAGAAATATCCATTTGGCTATCTGCTAATTGTTGACCGATTTGTAAACCGATACCGTAGCTGCCTTTTTCAGAAATACTTTCTAATTTTACTTGTTCAAAAATTTGAGTTGTCATTGTTTTTTCCTTTGTTGTAAAACTATTTTTTCAATGCCAAGATTTCACCCATGCGAACAGGTTCATCAACACTTAAATGATCGGCAATTTGTACTTGTCCGGCTTGGAATAAATTAATTACGGTAGAACCAAGTTGGAACCAACCCATTTCTTGACCCTTGCTTAATTTAACCGCACTTTCACCTTCATAAGTCCACTCTTTCACTTCGTTATGACGTGGCGGATTAATCACGCCAGCCCAAACAGTGCCGATACTCGCAGTGATTGTTGCGCCCACTAAGATTTGTACCATGGTACCGAATTCAGTATCAAAGACACAAATTACACGCTCATTACGCGCAAAGAGGTTCGGCACATGTTTCGCTAAAAACGGATTGACGGAGAATAAATCACCCGGTACGTAAATCATTTTGCGAAGAGTACCATCACATGGCATATGCACACGGTGATAATCACGTGGTGATAAATAAGTGGTGATGAATTCCCCATTTTTAAAGGTCTCGGTTAAATCTTTATCTTCCGCTAATAAATCATTTAAGCTGAAGAAGTGACCTTTCGCTTGTAATAGGCGGTCATCGTCAATGTGTCCACATTCACTTACACGGCCATCCGCAGGGCAACAAAGTGCGGTTGGATTTTGGTTAATTGGTCGTGCATTTTCTTTTAATGGACGGATAAAGAATTCATTAAAACTAGCGTAATCACTGAATTTTTCTTTTTCAGCAATGCTCATATCAATGTTGTATTTTTTTGCAAACGCTTTAATCACAAAATGTGTCACTGCGCCCCATTTTTGTTTAGCTAACCAACCTGCTGCTTGTGTCATATAGATTTGTGGCATCACATATTGAAATGCAACTTTTAGGCGTTGCCAATAAGAAATTGGGTTCATTGATTTCTCCGATAAGATTAAAAAGTTGGGCGATTATAACAACTTATTTCACTTGTGCAATGTTAGCCGAGGTTTTTGCGTAAGATCAAAGCAAGAAGCCGACATTTGTCGGCTTCTTTTTATGTTTATAAAATCATTTTGACTAACTTGTCTGCTTGAATCCGAGCAAATTTCTTCAACAGTTTTTGCACCGGTTCAGGATATTGCGTCAATTCTTCTAATTCAGAATAATCTTGCAATACTTTGGTATGTTGGCGGATGTGCGATAATTCTTTTTCCACTTGTGGCAGAAGTTCTTCTTTCGGGTCGTGGATTAATAATCCATTTTCCGCATCTAAACGCCATGCGCGAGGATTCAGGTTGTTCCCTGTTAAAAGAATATACTGATTGTCCACCCAAATACCTTTGAGGTGATAAGTGTTATCGCCATCTTTCCATAAACGCACCGTTAAATGGTCATTTTTAATGTAAGCATCAAATTTCTCGCAGAAACGACGAAGATTGCTTTCATATAAATAAGGCAATGCACCTGCCATTTTAAATGGCTGCTCTGGTGGAATATAGAAATCGTTCGCGACTTTATCACCCACGATAATTTCGACACGCTTTCCTTGTTCTAATAAGCGTGCTAGCTTACTTCTTAACGTGCGAGGGAAGTTGAAATAAGGCGTACAAATCACCAGTTTTTCCTGCACTTGTAAGAATAAATCTTCGATAACTTGGTTTAATTCATTGCCCGATGCACCCAAACCAAAAAGTGGTGAAATGGTTAAAACATCGGAAAAACCAACCGCACTTTCCAACTGATATTCCGCGTGAGCCGCTAAGTTTTTACGATAAGCTTTTATTGCACTACGAATTTCTTTGGTGCGAGGACGATTAGCCACATCTAATGGATGTACCGCACTGAAATCCAATAAATAATCATTGATGAAATTCACCATAGAGTCGGCAAGTGCCGCATTGTGAATTTTTTGATATCGGTCGTAACGGTATTTATCTTGTTGTTGTAAATACACGTTATTAATACTTGCACCGCTATAAAGCACTGTATCATCAAAGACAAAGCCTTTAATATGCAACACACCGAAGACTTCACGGGTATTAATAGGCACCCCGAAGAACATATTGGGTTCATCGGGAAGTTGATAGGTTTGGCGTTGTTCACAATACCAATCAGCGTTAGTGGCAGATTTTTCTGCACCGAGTAAATTGCGTTGTCCGCGATGCCAATCTACTAAAATTTTCACATCTAATTCAGGATGATCTTGTTTTACGCGATAAATCTCATTGAGAATTTCTTGTCCCGCTTCATCTTTTTGCCAGTAAAGTGCGGTCACGTAAATGCGTTTTTTAGCTTGGCGAATTAATTCTATAATTTGTGCTTTGAATTCAAGCGGACTAAACAGAAACTCAACCTGCTCTGCCTGTAAAGGAAGAAAAGGTAAATTTTTTAAATTTTGTTCTGCTCGTTTAGCTTTATTGATTAACATAATCTATCTCTACACTAAAAATTAATGCTCTAGTTTACAATATTTCCTTTGAGGATTGATAGAAAAAAGGTTTTTTTTCGTTATAATGCTCACAAATTTTCGCATTTTTTGGCGAATTATTATCCAATTTTTCCTTCGAGAAGCAAATTATGAGCAATTCACGCAAACCATCATTCCAAACAAATTCCACCAAATCTTTTCAAGAGCGTAGCCCCAAACGTGCATTTAATGATAAAGAACGTCGCTTTGATGATCGTCGTAATAATGAAAAACGTGAGGGAAATCAACCGCACTTTGATAAAAAACGGGATGATCGCAAACCTTCTCGTGGTTTCCAACAGCAAGAAGTGAGAGAACCGAAAATTGCAGAGCTTTCATTAAATAAAGCCAATGGTGAAAGTGGCTCGGTAAAAGTAATGGTGAAAAGTACGGGCGTGAGTTATAAACCGAAAGAAAAGAAAACGGGTGCATTATCACCACGCGCACCAGAGAAAATTAAAAAGAACCGTGCTGAAGAAATGAAAGTGTATGGCGAAAATGCGTGCTTGGAATTGTTTGCAGAACGTCCAGAGAGCATCGTTCGCGTATGGGCAACGGTGCAAATGGCGCATCGAATTGGCGAGATTTTCAGTTATTTAGCCGCGAATAAAAAAGTATATCACGTGGTGGATAGCGATGAGCTAAGCTTAGTAAGTGGCACTGAGCATCATGGCGGCATTTGTATGTTAGTGAAAAAACAACGTACTTTTTCTTTGCAAGGTTATTTAGATGTCCCGCGTCAAGAAGATTGCTTAGTGGTGCTTGATCAAGTTAATAATGCGCAAAACCTAGGTGGCGTTGTGCGTACTTGCGTCTTCTATGGCATTAAAAATGTGGTAACAAATCAAGTTGAACAGCTTTATGCACCGGCTGCGATGCGTGTAGCTGAAGGCGGAATGGAGCATATTCGTATTTTAGAAACAGAAAGTACTGAAATTGCTTTAGAGGCTTTACGTAAGGCTGGTTATCAGATTATTCATGTATCAACCAATAAACAGGGTATTGCGTTGGAGCAACTCAAATTTGCAGCCAAAGTTGCATTAGTATTGAGTGAAGGCAGCACAGATGATATTCGTGAGAAAGAAGATGTGAATGTACGTCTTTCTTTAAGTAATCCATTAAAAACCGGATTAAATATTGCGGTAAATACAGGAATTTTATTAGCGCATTGGTATGTAAAATAACCTCAAGTGCGGTTATTTTTACACTTATTTTCAAGGCTGGCAGATGTCAGCCTTTTTTCTTTTTTAAAATGTGTGTCACTCAATTTTTCATCTTTCTTTCATAAAGTTTTTGGGGGAAGTTAGACAAAAGATCTATACTATTCCGAGTAGTTATTTAACAGGGAGTTTTTATGCCTGAACGTTCAGCAAACATCAGTACACACGATCCTTTCGGGAGCTTATTAGGCTATGCGCCGGGGGGAATTGCGATTTATTCATCCGATTATCATACAGCAGATGAGAAAGAGTATCCCGATGATGCCGCCTTTCGCAGTTATTTAGGGCGAGAGTATATGGGATATAAATGGCAGTGTGTGGAGTTTGCACGTCGCTATCTCTATCTCAACCATGGCATGGTATTTACTGATGTAGGAATGGCTTACGAGATCTTTTCTTTACGATTTTTACGTCAAGTGGTGAATGATGCCTTATTACCTTTACAAGCCTTTGCAAATGGTTGTAAACGTAAGCCTGAAGCAGGTGCATTGTTAATTTGGCAGGAGGGCGGTGAATTTAAACATACGGGGCATGTGGCAATCATTACCGAGGTATTAGAAGATAAAATTCGCATTGCCGAGCAAAACGTGATTCACTCTCGCTTACCAAGTGGACAGCAATGGACTCGTGAATTACCGATGACGGTTTCCGAAAGTGGTTATTTTCTGCATGATACCTTTGATGATACAGAAATTTTAGGTTGGATGATCCAAACAGAAGATACAGAATACAGCCTGCCGCAGCCAACACCAGAAAAAGAGAAGCTTGAAATTCATGCTGAACATATAGAAAACAATGGTCAGTTTGAGCATAAATGGCTGAATGAGAAAAATGAATTTGAAGCTGCCTATGTGAAAGCCATGGGAGGGCATAAAGTCAGTCATTCTGATCAATATCGTTACTTTACGATGTCTGAAACAGCACAGCATGAGTTGATTCGTGCAACCAATGAATTACATTTAATGTATTTGCATGCCACAGATAAAGTGTTAAAAGACGATAAGTTATTAGAATATTTCAATATTCCAAAATTATTATGGCCTCGCTTACGTTTATCTTGGCAAAATCGCCGTTATCAAACCATTACGGGGCGTTTAGATTTCTGTATGGATAGTCGTGGATTGAAAGTGTATGAATACAACGCAGATTCAGCCTCTTGTCATGCGGAAGCCGGTGAGTTTATGAATCGATGGGCAATCCAAGGTGGATTGAATATGGGTGAAAATCCTGCTGATGGTTTACGTAATGCATTAGCGGATTGTTGGAAACACAGTGAAGCTACGCCGCTTGTTCATATTATGCAAGATCATGATGATGAAGAAGATTATCACGCATTATTTATGCGCAATGCACTAGTTCAAGCAGGATTTCAAGCTAAAATTATTCATGGGACCGAGGGATTGCATTGGGATAGCCGTGGTCGTTTGATTGATGATGAAGATAACCAGGTCAAAACCGTATGGAAAACGTGGGCCTGGGAAACCATGTTGGAGCAACTTCGTGAAGATGCAACAGGTATGGAAGTGGCTCCACCAATTCGTACGGGATATCCAGAAGACAAAGTGCGGTTGATTGATGTGTTACTTCGTCCAGAAGTTCTAGTTTATGAGCCACTGTGGACGGCTATTCCGAGTAATAAAGCGATCTTACCAGTGTTGTGGTCACTATTCCCAAACCATCGTTATCTACTAGAAGCAGGATTTGAATTGACGCCTGAGCTGATTAAAAATGGTTACGCACAAAAGCCAATTGCAGGTCGCCGTGGTGATAATGTGAAATTGATTGGTGAGTGTAAGTCGGTGCTTGATAGCAAAGATGGGCGTTTTGGTAAGCAGGAGAGTATCTACCAACAACTTTGGTGTTTACCAAAAGTGGAAGACCAATATGTTCAGGTCTGTACTTTTACTGTGGGCGGTCATTATGGTGGTAGCTGTTTACGCTCAGACCCGAGTTTGGTCATCATGGGAAATAGCGATATGCAACCGTTAAGGGTATTATCTGATAAAGACTTCCTTAAAAAATAAAAATAAAATCGGCACTCAAAATGAGTGCCGATTTATTATTTTGCTATAAGATTATTTAGCATCTTTGTTATCAGCAGGTTTTTCATTTGCTTTTAACATATCCGCAGGAATAAAGCTTTGTTGTACTTTTTCCATGTGTGGAAGGTTATGCGCAATACCTTTGTGACAATCGATACAGGTTTTGTTTTGTTCCTGTGCAAGTGCATGCATTTGTTGTGCCACAGTTTTTTGTTGAGTAAAGTCCATATCATTGAAGTTATGGCAGTTACGACATTCTTGTGAATTATTCGCTTTCATACGCGCCCATTCGCGTTCTGCCATTTCTAAACGATGTTTTTCGAATTTTTCTTTAGTATCGACTTTACCTGTAAAGTGAGCATAAACTTCAGTCGATGCCTGCATTTTACGAATCATTTTTGGTACGAATTCATGCGGAACGTGACAGTCTGAACAAATTGCTTTCACACCTGAACGGTTACTAAAGTGGATTGACGCTTGGTACTCAGGTACAACGTCATTAGTATGACAGTCTGAACAGAATTGCTCTGTATTAGTTGTCGCCATTCCAGCATTAAACAGGTTAGTGCCAACGATAGTACCAATGATAGTTAATAAAATAACCCCACCAATTGCCATTTTGCTCGGAGAGCGTAACCAACGACAAACTTTTTGAATGCTTGATTTAATCATGGTTTAGCTCCTTATTTACCTTGCGTTTTACGAATGGTTTCGAATTTATTTTGAATAATTGGATTTACGTTAGTTTGCTGAACGTGGCATTGTAAACAGAAATAACGACGTGGTGAGGTACCTTCTGTTTTTTGACCATCACGTGTTAAGAAATGACTCTCAGGAACACGTGGCGCACCCGTTGTTGGGGCAACATCCGGAGAGTGACAGCCTAAACATTGGTTAACATTTTTCGTCACTTGTAAACCACGAATGCTGTGTGGAACAAGTGGTGGTTGGTGAGGAAAAGTAACAGGAATATTGCCTACATCTTTATAAGGATTATTAAATGCAGGTGCAAGACTTTCTGCTGTTTTATCGATGCTGTTTGCAACTTGTGGTGCATCAGCAAATGCCAATCCACTACATAAAGCCAGCATGAAAATAAATGATTTTTTCATGAAATCCACTCCATTAAATAATTAAATATTTTTAATTTTTATTTGTTTCTCAAATCGAGATCCAAATGTAAATACATTTTCTGCGCACACGTCAATACAGCGTCCACAAGTAATACAATCTTTTGCCAATACAATTTGGCTATCTTCTGGTCCACCGTGTAAAGGAAGTCTTAATACTTGCGGCTCTGGGCAAACATTATAACAATCCATACAACGGTCACAGCGATCGCGATCGACTACATTAATTTTTATCAGGCTTTTAGCACCAATGACACCATATATCGCACCAATTGGACAAAGGTGACCACACCAGCCATGCTCAGCAACAAGTAAGTCAAATAAAAAGATGACTGTAACCAACCAAAGGGTTGCGCCTGTTCCAAAGACAAAGATACGTCCAAGTGCCGCGACAGGATTTATCCACTCCCATAAGAGCGTACCCGTTATTGCACTACCAACTAAAATCACGGTTAAAATCACATAGCGAAGTTGACGTGAAATTTTTAATGATTGTCGAATACCTAATTTTCTACGTAACCAAGCTGCAGCATCAGTCACAATATTCATTGGGCAAACCCAACTACAAAAGGCTTTGCTCGCAATAATGGCGTAGAATATGACAATCACTAAGGCACCAATAATCGTTGTGATTTCTGGTAGGTAACCTGTCACTAAACTTTCAGCGGTAATCAATGGATCTGTCAATGGTACAGTATCCAAAAGCATGCTTGAGCTATAATTGCCTTTTAGAATCCAAACTTGCCAAATCGGGCCGCTTAAGAACATTAAAATAATACTTAATTGACTGATTCGACGTAGAATTAAAAAGCGATAAGCATGCCACCAACCAAGTTTTTGACGTGCTTCTAAGCCAGCATCTTTTGGCTTATTCGGGGTATATTTTTCAGCCATTATTTAACCCCCTTAATGTTTAAATCCAAATTCGGGAACTGTTCAGCTTCCGGTACCGTAGTTGGGCTTGGTACATAATCCATTGTCGCGCGACTCGGTGTTGCCACTTTTTGATTCGGTACGACCTGCATTGGTTGATAAACAGGTTCATGCTGTCCTTCTGGCATACGAACGTCTAATGATGGACGTAAACCATCTGGATGTTGCTCCTCAATTAAGGATTTTCCAGCGTTTTGTTTTTCTTTCCAACCTAAGCGATAGTGACGACCGAGTAGACCTTTAGCAAGATCCATTGGCAATACTTTAATTGCAGCTTCCTCTAATACACAAGCTTGTTCACATTTTCCACATCCAGTGCAAGCATCGGAATGGACGGTTGGAATAAGCTTCGCATGAATACCTGTACGATCATTATGAACGCGCTCAAGTGTAATCGCTTTATCCACTAATGGACAAACACGATAACAAACGTCACAACGTAAACCTTGCCAGTTAAGACAAGTTTCATGGTCTAGCAATACGGCTAATCCCATTCTTGCATCATTGATGTCTTTGAGCTCTTCACTTAATGCGCCACTTGGGCAAGCATTCATACAAGGAATGTCAGGACACATTTCGCAAGGTTTGTCCCGAGCGATAAAGTAAGGTGTGCCAGCTTCCATTGGGGAAATGAGCGAAGCTAAATACAACATATCGTATGGACATGCTTGGACACACTGTCCGCAGCGGGTACAAGCTGCCAAGAAATCCTTCTCCGGTAAAGCACCAGGTGGGCGTAAGGCAACCCCTTCTTTGGCGTTAGCTTGTTGTTGCTGTAAGCCAAGAATCACTCCAACTCCACATACTCCAGCTGCCGTTCTTGTCACGTTTTTTAGAAACTGACGACGGTTAGGATCAAGTTTCATCTGCGTTTCCTTTTATAAGCGGTCCGATTTTGTAAAAACGTTGCAAAATTTGACCGCTCTTGTTTTTTAAATTCCTCCCTTTGTTTAAAGAGAGGAGAGACTAGAAACGAAAGGGAAAACCTACGCTTTCACCACTTTAACCGCACATTTTTTGAAGTCGGTTTCGCCAGAGATTGGGTCGGTTGCATCCAATGTTAATTTGTTAGCAAGCTGACCTGCATCAAAGAAGGTGGTGTAAATTAAGCCTGGAGGACATTTGTTACGACCACGAGTATCTAAGTAAGTAATCATTTCACCACGACGAGTGATTAATTTCACTTTATCCCCATGGCGTAAGCCATATTTTTTCGCATCTGCTGGGTGCATCCACACTAAGTTGTTCGGGAATGCACGGTGTAATTCAGGTACACGACGTGTCATGGTACCAGTATGCCAGTGTTCAAGAACACGACCAGTACATAACCATAATGGATATTCTTCATCTGGCGATTCTGCTGGCGCTTCATAAGGTACACCTAGAATAATCGCTTTTTTATCTGGATAGCCATAGAATGCGATATCTTCACCTGGTTTGACATACGGGTCAAAGCCTTCACGGTAACGCCATAAGGTTTCTTTACCATCCACAACCGGCCAACGTAAACCACGTACTTGGTGATAAGTATCGAATGGTGCTAAGTCATGACCATGTCCACGACCGAAGTCAGCGTATTCTTCGAATAAACCTTTTTGTAAGTAGTAACCGAAGTAATCAGCTTCATCGTTGATATAGCCAGGAATGTCGGTTGGTACTTTAAATTTGTTTACTTCACCATTTTCGTAAAGCACTTCGTATAAGGTTTTGCCACGATATTCAGGCATTTGAGCTAATAACTCTTCACCCCATACTTCATCAGTTTTGAAGTATTTTGAGAATTCAACAATTTGCCATAAGTCAGAACGAGACTCACCTGGGCCTTTTACTTGTTGACGCCATAATTGGGTACGACGTTCAGCGTTACCATAACCCCCTTCTTTTTCTACCCACATACAAGTTGGAAGAATTAAGTCAGCTGCAACCGCAGAAACGGATGGGTAAGGGTCTGAAACAACGATAAAGTTCTCTGGGTTACGCCAACCAGGGAAAATTTCGTCATTGATATTCGGGCCACCTTGCATGTTGTTGGTGGACATTTGCCATAAGAAATTTAGTTTACCGTCTTTTAAGGCACGGCTTTGTTGTACTGCTGGATAGCCTGGTACGGTTGGAATAGTGCCTTTTGGTAATTTCCATTTTTTCTCTGTAATTTCAACGTGTTTCGGATTGGTTACTACCATGTCCGCAGGTAAACGGTGAACGAAAGTACCTACTTCACGCGCGGTACCACAAGCTGAAGGTTGACCAGTTAATGAGAACGGACCACAACCTGGTTTAGAAATTTTACCGGTTAATAAGTGTACGTTATAGATCATGTGGTTAACCCATACACCACGAGTGTGTTGGTTAAAGCCCATTGTCCAGTAAGATACTAAGTTTTGTTCTGGATCGGCGTACATCTTCGCAAGAGTTTCAAGCTGATCTTTTGGTACACCAGAAATACGGTGTGCTTCATCTAATGTATAAGGTGCAACGATTTTCTTGAATTCTTCAAAGTCAGAATCGTGCATTTTACCTGCAGTTTTACGGTTTTTCGCTGCAACTTCAAGTGGGTGTTCTGGACGTAAACCATAACCGATATCAGTTTCACCACGTTTGAATTTAGTGTGTTTATTAACGAAATCCCAGTTTACTTTATCGTTTTGGATAATGTAGTTTGCAATGTAGTTAAGGATTGCAAGGTCTGAATGTGGATTAAACACGATAGGCACATCAGCTAGTTCAAACGAACGGTGTTCGAATGTTGACATAACCACTACTTTCACATTATCAGAAGAAAGACGACGGTCAGAAATACGAGACCATAAAATAGGGTGCATTTCTGCCATGTTTGAACCCCAAAGCACAAATGCATCAGTTTTTTCGATGTCGTTATAGCAACCCATAGGTTCATCCATACCGAATGTACGCATAAACGCCACTGCTGCAGATGCCATACAGTGACGAGCATTCGGGTCGATAGTATTAGAGCGGAAACCAGCTTTCCAAAGTTTTACTTTTGCATAGCCTTCATAGATGGTGGTTTGACCGGAAGAGAACATCCCTACAGCATTTGGTTCTTTTTTCTTCAGGATATCTTTGATTTTTTCCGCCATGATAGTGAAAGCTTGATCCCAAGAAACCGGTGTAAAGTCACCTTCTTTATGGAATTTACCATCTTTCATACGTAATAACGGAGTTTGTACACGGTCTGCACCGTACATGATTTTAGAAAGGAAGTAACCTTTGATACAGTTTAAACCGCGGTTTACCTCTGCATCCGGGTCACCTTGAGTTGCGACAACTCGACCATCTTTGGTTCCTACCAATACGCTACATCCTGTACCACAGAAACGACATGGCGCTTTATCCCATTTGATGCCCATATCTTCTGCCGCATCAACCTGTTTAACAGGGATGGTCATACCGGCAGCCGCAGCTGCTGCAAGCGCAGCATTGGCTTTCATAAAATCTCTACGATTAAGTTCCATAGTTTTCCCCACTCGTTGTTGAATTTTTTAGAATATACAAAATGGCATGTATAACTAAATTATTTATTTTTCATCTAAGTAATTAGAAATTAAAGACACGACAATTACTCCTGGGATATCTTTAATTTCATCCATAAGATCCGCTAACGCTAATTGACGGTTACTTTCAAGGGTAACCACCAATTTGCCTTCTTCAGATTTTTCACCATGAATTTCAGCACCTGAAATAGCTAAAATAGCTTCTTTGACTTGGCTGAGTTTTTCTGGTCTGGCTTGCACAACAATACTGCATACATACCAGTTTTCATTTTCGCTAAATTGACTCATCTGTATTTGTTTCAAAATTAAGAATTTTTATTGCTCTTGTTGGGCAAATGCTTAAACAAGCACCACAACCATTACAACTTTCTAAATCTAAAATGGGTTTTGCCACACCACCAAGCTGTAATCGAAAACGGATGGCATTCATCGGACAGCTATCTTGGCAACTTCGACATTCCACTCGATTTTCTGTTAGGCACTGCGTTGTAATCTCAACTTTATGTGCCCAAGGCTCTTCTTCTAATGAACGAAAAATCGGTTGTTCGCAGACTAAAACACATTTTTGGCAGAAAGTGCATTCGCCTTTGTCAAATTGTATTTCAGGAAAGCCGCCATCGCCTTTTACGATAATTTGGGTTTCACATACCAGTATGCAATCACCGCATCGAGTACATTTATCTGTAAAGTCTGCTTCGTTTACCGACCAAGGTGGACGGATAGCATTTATACCTTGAATTTTAGCGTTTTCAGAATGTAACGATTGTAAAAATTGCCCACGTAATAATTGCCTGCGAGAAGGATTTTCAATCGCCATATTTTTCTTTAAAGTTCGGTATTTTCAAGGGGAGCATTATCTAGCTCCGATAACAAAATAGTAACTACCTAAAAGGAGTAGTTTTTAAGAAATATACACTTTTCTTGAGGTAGATCAAGGATATTTTGAAAGGAATTTAGAAGTGTAAATAAATTGTTAAAACATAAGTGAAAATGATTATTAAATAGGGCGGATAATCCGCCCTGAAGAGTGCTTAAAATATTACGCGTTTTTTGTTGGGTAATCCCACCAAATATCGAATAATTCACTGATTTCGATTTGTTGCAATTTGTTCTCTTCTAACCATTTTTGTACTAATTGGCGATGGCTTTCATCACATTTACCGATTTTCTCTAAGCAAACTAAGCCTTCCCAATGTAAATAGCCGCTACCTTCATAAGCTAAGCCGTTTGGTTGAATCACTTCAGCAATAAAACGATCAACGGTTTCATCGATAGTTTCGATGCTGGTTCCTTCAGCAAATTGCCAATTCACTAAAAAGCCTAATTCTTGGAATTCAGCTAAGTGAAGTTTTTTACGTTGACGTTGATTACGAGTTTTCATTTTCAATGTTCTCCTATGTTAAGGTAATGGGGTATAGTCATCATCTCGATGATTATTTTTTCTTAAAGTATA
Organism: Haemophilus parainfluenzae T3T1; assembly: GCF_000210895.1. Taxonomy (NCBI): domain Bacteria; kingdom Pseudomonadati; phylum Pseudomonadota; class Gammaproteobacteria; order Pasteurellales; family Pasteurellaceae; genus Parahaemophilus; species Parahaemophilus parainfluenzae. The sequence goes on from NC_015964.1 coordinate 997,462, forward strand.
AATCCCACACACCGTGACCTAAGCGATGGCCGCGCGCCTCAAATTTTGTAAGAGGACGGAAATCAGGACGTGGAATATAATCTTGTTCGGCAGCATTGACTAAATTTTCATTGGCTGAAAGCACTTCGAGCATTTGTTCTGCATAGTTCTCCCAGTCCGTAGCCATATGAATAAAGCCATTGGGTTGTAATTTTTGTACAACTTGCTCGACAAAGTGCGGTTGAACAATACGGCGTTTATGATGTTTTGCTTTGTGCCAAGGATCAGGGAAGAAAAGTTGTAAACCGCCCAATTCGCCGTCTTTCACACAATCACGTAAAATTTCAGTGGCATCATGGCAAATCACGCGAAGGTTTTTCACGCCTTTTTCTACCGCATAAGCAATACAGGCACCCACACCAGGCGTGTGTACTTCAATACCGAGATAATTTTTATCAGGATTCGCTTCAGCCATATCCACTAAAGATTTACCCATCCCGAAGCCAATTTCTAATATAACGGGATTCGTATTGCCATAAATCACGGCAAAATCAAAAGGGGCGTTTTGATAATCTAATCCAAGATCAGCCCAGTGATCGTTCATCATATTTTTTTGAAAATCACTTAAGCGACCTGTCCGCAACACAAAGCTACGAACTTTACGTTTATAACGACCATCTTCTGTAAATTCAGCCGTTTCAACGGTTTTACGTTTTTGATCAGCAAAGGTTTTTTGCTCTTCTGTCATGGTTTTTATTCGCTCAATTAAAATTGGCGGCGATTATACACTAAAAGGCAAGGTTGTGGGATTTTTCCACCTAATTCCCGTATAATAGCGAAAATTTTTAATTGTTTTTTGTTATGAATATTGTCCGAGTTGCATTAGCCGTACCGCTTCCCCGATTCTTTGATTATCTCTATTCGCCCCACTTGACACCAATTGTTGGTGGACGAGTGTTGGTGCCTTTCGGTTCGCAAAAACGAGTCGGGATCGTGGTGGATTTGCCCACTTCTTCGGATGTAGCAAAAGAGAAATTAAAACCGATTATTGATGTACTTGATGCTGAATCACTTTTTAATTCGATAACGTGGGATTGGTTAGCTTGGTCGGCTAATTATTATCGTGCAGCATTAGGCGATGTGTTGTTTCAAGCGTTGCCAGTCAAACTTCGTAATGGAGAAAGTGCGGTTAAAAATGACCGCACTTTTTGGCGTATTACGGACCTTGGAAAACAAGCGTTAGAATCAGGTGATCTAAAACGCGCTAAAAAACAAATTGAAGCCTTAAATTTATTGCTAACGCAAGATCTAGAAAAAGGTAACAATGAGATCAGTTCCGCGATTTGGTCAGCCTTAAAGGGCAAACATTATGTGGAAGAGATTATTGTGCCTACTGAACAAAAAAGTTGGCAGCAAGCTCTAGGGGATAATCCTTTAGTTAATCTTGATAACCGATTGACCTTAAACAAGCAACAAGCCCTTGCATTTAGCCAGTTGCTTTTCCAAGAAGGCTTTAATGTGTGGTTGTTAGAGGGCGTGACCGGTTCAGGTAAAACTGAAATTTACTTACAATATATTGAAGAAGTCTTAAAGAAAGGCAAACAGGTTTTAGTGCTTGTTCCTGAAATTGGGCTTACCCCTCAAACTGTGAGACGTTTCCAAGCTCGCTTTAATGTGGAAATTGATGTATTGCATTCCAACTTGAACGATACACAGCGCTTAAATGTTTGGGAGCGAGCAAGAACAGGACAGAGTGCAATCGTAATTGGCACGAGATCGGCGCTTTTCACCCAGTTTTCAGATCTTGGCTTAATCATTTTAGATGAGGAACATGACGGCTCGTTTAAACAGCAAGATGGTTGGCGTTATCATGCAAGAGATTTAGGCATTGTGCTTGCTCAAAAGCTCAATATTCCTATTTTGTTAGGTTCCGCCACACCAAGTTTGGAAAGTGTGAATAATGTACAAAATGGTAAATACCGTCATTTGGTCTTATCAAAAAGAGCCGGAAATGCGACCGCACTTCGTCAATTTGTGATTGATTTAAAACATCAACGAATTCAAAACGGCTTATCCGAACCACTATTACAACGTATGCAAGAACACTTAGAAAAAGGCAACCAAGTATTGTTATTCCTTAATCGACGTGGATTTGCGCCAGTGTTGTTATGTCATGAGTGTGGTTGGATTGATGAGTGTCATCATTGCGAAAAACCTTATACTTATCACCAACATCAGCGTGTTTTACGCTGCCATCATTGTGGTGCGCAAAAAACAGTGCCGATGCAATGTGGTCATTGCGGTTCAACGCATTTAGTCACAACGGGTTTAGGCACGGAACAACTGGAGGAAACCCTAAAAGCACGTTTTCCACAATACAATATTGCACGTATTGATCGCGATAGTACGGCGCGAAAAGGCAAGCTTGAAGGTTATTTAGAGGATATTCAGCAAGGTAAAAGTCAGATTTTAATTGGCACCCAAATGTTAGCCAAAGGACACCATTTCCCGAATGTCACCTTGGTTGCTTTAGTGAATGTTGATAATGCCTTGTTTTCCCTTGATTTCAGAGCCGAAGAACGTTTAGCACAGCTTTATGTTCAAGTGGCGGGGCGCTCAGGCAGAGCCGAAAAACAGGGTGAAGTGGTTTTGCAGACCCATTATCCGGATCATCCGTTATTAACCACCTTGCTTGAAAAAGGCTACCAGGCCTTTGCAGAAGAAACCTTGAAGCTACGTCATAATATGGGCTTGCCTCCGTTTAGTTTCCAAGCGTTGTTTAAAGCACAATGTCGTCATTCTGAAGAGGCGGAAAATGCATTGTCGCAATTAGCCTCTTTCTTCTATGAACAAAAAATAGAAGGCTTGCAAGTGTTGGGGCCGATTCCCGCACCGTTCAGCAAAAAAGCGGGGCAATATCGTTGGCAGTTACTATTACAGCACGCGTCTCGGAAACAATTACAGGCGGCATTAAGTCGATATTCGCCAGAGCTGATAAAGTCTTCTCAAGTGCGGTTAATTTTAGACGTGGATCCATTGGATTTGAGTTAGCAAAAATTCCCTAGAAAAATGCACAGTTTTTCAGTAGAATTAAGCGTTTTTTTATACTCTAAGTTTAATTTATCGAATATTTTAGGATTTTATCGTGGCTCATCGAGATTTTGCCGGTCGAAGCGGCTCAAAAAATAATAAAAAGAAAGCAAAGAAAAGTTTTAATCGCAATACCTTAATTGTTCTTGCGTTGGTGGCGGTATTAGGTTTTGGGTTAGGGCTTTACTTCTTAAAAAGTAAAACGCCAGCACCCGTAGTGACGACAAATGTTCAGCCGGAAAAACCGCAACCGAAAAGTGTGCTACCAAATCGCCCAGAAGAAGTGTGGCACTATATTAAAGAATTAGAAACCCGTACGGTACCGGTGGATAATAATCCTTCTTCAGTTGAAAAAAATATGCGTTTGACGGAAGAACAGCGTCAAGTGCTTATTCAAATGGAAAAAGAACAAAAAGCGGCAGAAGAAGCGAAAAAATTAGAAGCTCAACGTAAAGAGCAAGAAGCGGCGAATGCGGAAAAAGCCGCGGCTCAAGCACAGCAAGCTCAACCAGCACAGACAGTGCAAGCTCAGCCAACACAGCCACAGCAAACAGCAAAAACGGAACTGAAAAAGCCTGAGCCAGTTAAAAAAACAGAGCCAGTTAAAAAGCCAGAACCGCCTAAAAAAGTAGAAGTAGTGAAAGCGGAACCAGCTAAAACTGAGCAACCGAAAAAAGTAGAACCGAAACCAGCTGAACAGCAAGTACAGGCTGGCGGTAAAAAATTTGGCTTACAATGTGGTGCATTTAAAAATCGTGCGCAAGCAGAAAGCTTACAAGGTCGTCTCGCAATGGCTGGCGTGAATGCACAAATTGCGACAAGTGAAGAATGGAACCGTGTACGCGTGGGACCATTTGGTAGTCGAGATGCCGCAACAGCAGCACAAGATAAAGCAAAATCTGTGGCAAGTTGCGTTGTGATTGGAATGTAATTCAGAATTTAAAAGTGCGGTTAAAAATAACCGCACTTTTTTTATATTTTCACTTGCCAAAAAACGAAAAATCAATAAAATGAACGTTCATTCATTTTAAGTATTCATCTTAAATGACCTTTCTCATATATAACCCTAAGAATTTAATTTTTTATTATGCGACAAGTAAAAGCCTCTAAAACGAAGCTTGATGTCAGCGAGCAGATCTTTGATGCAACAGATCGTCTTATGGCAAAAGAAGGATTACATCATCTTTCTATGCATAAGCTAGCCAAGGAAGCAGGCATCGCAGCGGGTACGATTTATCTTTATTTTAAGAGTAAAGACGAGTTATTAGCACAATTTGCTCGTCGAGTGTTCAATAAGTTAGTTGTAGCAGTTGAAGAAGGTGTTGATGAAAATCAATCTTTTTTCGAACAATACAGAAAAATGTGGTGGAATATTTGGCATTTTCTTCAAGAAAATCCAACGATTTTGTCAAATATGAACCAGTATAAATCTTTGCCGGAGTTTATTGAAATCTGCAACGAAATGGAGCATTCGTGCTGGGATCAATTTTGTATAAAGGGACAAGCAGCAAGTGTATTAGCTGATTTAGAACCTCGAATTTTATTTTTGCTGAGTCTAGATACTGCAATCGTTTTAGCCTCAGATATCAAATTTCTCGGTATAGCGGTTACCGATACGATGTTAGAATCTGTCATTGAACGCTCTTGGCGTGCAATTCAGAAGTAGTGATTTTATTGTCTTAATGGAGTTTTCCAAATGAGTATAACTCAAACTAATAGACCAAAGCGTTCACACGTTTTCTTTTTGAAATTAGCGTTAGGCGTATTTGTGTTAATTTTTGCCGCAATGATTTTCCTTAATCAAATGAAGGCAAAAGGCATTGCTGATTTCTTGGCAAATAAACCAGAAACAGCCTCTCCTGTGACTGCAATGACAGTTAAGGCTTCAGAATGGACGCCAATCATTGAAACGACAGGTATTGTTCGTCCGAATCAAGGGGCGATGTTAAGCGCTCAAAGTGCAGGAACCGTGTCTAAAGTGCTCGTGCAAAATGGACAGAGCGTGAAAAAAGGGGATTTGTTAGTTGAGTTAGATAGCTCAGTTGAGCGTGCAAGCTTACAAGCCGCACAAGCTCAGGTGGTGTCATTACGTCAAACTTATCAACGTTATGCAAACCTTGCGGGCAGCGGGGCTGTTTCTCGTCAAGAATTAGATAATGCAAAAGCAGCTTATGAAGCACAAGCGGCAAATATTGAGTCATTAAAAGCGGCAATTGAACGTCGCCAAATCGTGGCACCATTTGATGGTAAAGCCGGTATTGTGAAAGTGAATGTCGGTCAGTACGTTTCAAATGGTACTGAAATTGTACGTGTTGAAGATCGTTCTTCAATGAAAGTGGATTTTGCGATTGCTCAAAACCTATTAGATAAATTGCATATTGGTCAAAAAGTAACAGCTACGGCAGATGCGCGTAAAGGTGAAACCTTTGCAGCGAAAGTTACCGCAATTGAGCCGGCAATTAATTCTTCAACGGGTTTAGTTGATGTTCAAGCAACATTTGAGCCAGAAGATGGTGCAAAATTATTATCCGGAATGTTTACTCGCTTAAATGTCGCTTTACCGACTGAGCATAATCAAATCGTTGTGCCACAAGTGGCAGTGAGCTACAACATGTATGGCGAATCGCTTTATATTTTGACCGCACTTTCTGATGAAGATATTGAGAAATTAGGCGGCGCAGAAAAAGCGGCAAATATGTACCGTGCAAAATCAATCACTGTGTTTACGAAAGATCGTCAAGGCATTTATGCGCAATTAAAAGGCGATGAAGTCAAAGTTGGCGATAAAATTGTGACTGGCGGTCAGCAAAACTTAAGTAACGGCTCATTAGTGTCTGTTGCAGATAAAGCGGGCGTAGGTACTGAGCAACCTGCGAATAAAACGAATCTTTAATTAGGAAAAGCGAATGAAATTTACCGATATATTTATTCGTCGTCCTGTTTTGGCAGTTTCGATTAGCTTGTTAATCATTATTTTAGGATTACAAGCAATCTCGAAATTAGCTGTGCGCGAATATCCGAAAATGACCACGACGGTGATTACGGTGACCACAGTATATCCAGGGGCGGATGCAAACTTAATTCAAGCGTTTGTTACTTCCAAAATTGAAGAGGCGGTAGCGCAAGCGGATAATGTGGACTATATGTCTTCAAGCTCTAGCCCAAGTACGTCAACTGTCACCGTAAAAATGAAATTAAATACGGATCCGAATGCGGCCTTAGCAGATGTTTTAGCTAAAGTTAACTCGGTTCGTTCTGAATTGCCAAGTGGTATTGAAGATCCAACGATTTCTTCATCAACGGGTGGTTCGGGGATTATGTATATTAGTTTCCGTTCTAACAAACTTGATGCAAGCCAAGTAACTGACTACATTCAACGCGTGGTGAAACCACAATTCTTTACCGTAGAAGGTGTAGCAAGCGTACAGATCTTTGGTGCTTCGGAGTACGCACTTCGTGTTTGGTTAGACCCAGAAAAAATGGCGGCTCAAAACCTTTCTGCTACACAAGTGATGTCCGCATTATCAGCGAATAACGTTCAAACAGCGGCGGGTAATGATAACGGCTATTTTGTGACCTATAAAAACAAAGTAGAAACCACGACAAAATCAGTTGAAGAATTAGGTAATTTAATTGTGACGTCTAACGGTGATAAGTTAGTACGTTTACGCGATATCGCTGATATTGAGTTAAATAAATCAAGCGATAACTCACGTGCGGTAGCCAATGGCGCAGATTCTGTTGTATTAGCGATTAACCCAACCTCGTCAGCAAACCCATTAACGGTAGCGGCGAAAGTACGTCCGCTATATGACAGTATTAAAAATAATCTACCGGATGCTATTGAATCTGACATCTTATATGACCGTACAATTGCGATTAATAACTCAATTAATGAAGTAATCAAAACGATTGTTGAGGCAACGATAATCGTGTTGGTGGTGATTACCATGTTTATTGGTTCATTCCGCGCGATTTTAATCCCGGTTATCACTATTCCGATTTCATTAATTGGGGTAATCATGTTGCTTCAATCATTTGATTTCTCCATTAACTTGATGACTTTGCTAGCATTGATTCTAGCCATCGGTTTGGTGGTGGATGATGCGATTGTGGTATTGGAAAACGTAGACCGCCACATTAAGTTAGGTGAAACGCCATTCCGTGCGGCGATTATCGGTACGCGTGAAATTGCCGTTCCGGTTATTTCCATGACCATTGCCTTGATTGCGGTATATTCTCCAATGGCGTTAATGGGCGGTATTACGGGTACGTTGTTTAAAGAGTTTGCTTTAACCCTTGCTGGAGCAGTATTTATTTCCGGTATCGTAGCATTAACGCTTTCACCAATGATGACCAGTAAATTGCTAAAATCCAATGAGGCTCCAAGTAAATTGGAACAACGAGTAGAGCATACCCTTAGTAAAGTGAATGCAGCTTATGCGTATGTTCTTGATTTGGTGATGGTAAACCGTAAATGTATGTTGATGTTTGCGGCAATCATTTTTGCAACCTTACCCGTGTTGTTTAAATCACTTTCAAGTGAATTAACACCAACGGAAGACAAGGGCGCATTTTTGGCAATCGGTTCTGCACCTTCTAACGTGAACGTGGATTATGTGCAAAATGCGATGGCACCTTATCAAGAGATTTTAACCAATACGCCAGAAGTACAGTTTGCGATGACGATTGCAGGGGCTCCAAGTTCTAACCAATCTTTAAACGTTGTGACTTTAAAAGATTGGAAAGAACGCTCAAAAAGCCAAACGGCTATCATGAATGAATTAAATGCAAAGGCGAAAGCGATTCCTGAAGTGTCAGTGCAAGGCTTCGCGTTCCCAGAAATTGATACCGGGGAGCAAGGTCCTCCAATCGGTTTTGTGATTAGTACTTCACAAGACTATGGCGATTTAGCGAATGTGGCAGGTAAATTCTTAGAGGATATGCAGAAATCCAGTAAGTTCGTTTATACCAACCTCGATCTTAAATTTGATACTGCTCAAATGCGTATTAAGATCGACCGTGAAAAAGCGGGGACTTACGGTATTACGATGCAACAAATCAGCCGTACGTTAGGGAGTTTCTTATCTGCCGCAACCATTGAACGTGTGGATATTGACGGCCGTGCTTATAAAATCATTTCCCAAGTAAAACGTGACAATCGTTTATCTCCGGAAAGTTTTAATAAGTATTATATTACTGCAGCAAATGGTACCTCTGTGCCATTAAGTAGCTTAGTAACAGCAACATTAGAACCTCAACCAAGTTCATTACCGCGTTTTAGCCAATTGAACTCAGCGGTAATCAGTGCAGTGCCAATGCCTGGTACTTCAATTGGTGATGCAATCCAATGGTTGCAAGACAATGCGAAAAATACGTTACCACAGGGTTATAACTATGACTTTAAAGGTGAAGCGCGTCAGTTAGTACAAGAAGGTAATGCACTTGCTGTAACGTTCTTACTTGCGGTAGTAATTATTTTCTTAGTGTTGGCGATTCAGTTTGAATCAATTCGCGATCCAATCGTGATTATGATTTCTGTTCCGTTAGCTGTGAGTGGTGCATTGTTGGCCTTAAATGCTTTCGGATTTATTGGTATTGCAGGGACAACGCTAAATATCTACTCACAGGTTGGTTTGATTACCTTAGTTGGTCTTATCACAAAACACGGTATTTTAATGTGTGAAGTAGCGAAAGAAGAGCAGTTAAATCATGGTAAAACGCGTGTTGAAGCGATTACCGAAGCGGCTAAAGTACGTTTACGTCCAATTCTGATGACAACCGCAGCGATGATTGCAGGTCTTGTACCGTTGCTTTATGCAACAGGTGCAGGTGCGGTATCTCGTTTCAGTATTGGTATCGTTATCGTGGCAGGTTTGGCAATCGGTACATTGTTTACCTTGTTCGTGTTGCCAGTGATTTATTCTTACATTGCAAGCGAACACAAACCGTTACCAGTGTTTGATGAAAATGTAAAACCAATTGAAGGTCACATTAACGAACAACATTAATTGAAAATACTATAAAAACAAACCGCACTTTGATTTTTCAAGTGCGGTTTTCTTTTAGAGATTAAAAAAGCGAACATAATGTTCGCTTTTTATTTATGAAAGTGCGGTCAAATTTTTAACCGTTTTTATTTAACCATTTTTATTTTTTGCCGCTTTATAAAGTTCCATCGCTTCAGGTAATAAGCGTTGTAAGTTTTCTTGGCGGGATTCATCACTTGGGTGAGTAGAAGCTAACACATCAAGTGCCCCTTTAGAACCACCTGAGGCTTTAGCCATTTTTTGCCATAAACCTGGTGCGACTTGAGGATTGTAACCTGAGCGAGCCATTAGCATTAATCCAACTTCATCCGCTTCAGTTTCTGCGCTACGAGAGTAAGGTTTATCTAAAGCAAAGTCTTTGGTTAAACCTACTGCTAATTCACTTGCACTTGAACCGATAACAGTAGAAAGTGCAGCATGACCTAAACTTGCTGCAATATTAGTAGCCATACCAAAATTCACTTTCGCTTTACCGTGTTCTTTTAAAGCGTGTGCCATTTCGTGACCCATTACAACAGCAATTTCATTATCGTTTAACTGTAAGGTATCCACTAAACCTGTGTAGAAAGCCATTTTACCGCCTGGCATTGCCCAAGCATTCAGTTCTTTTGATTTAATGACATTGATTTGCCAGTTAAATTGTTGTCCAGTTTCATTCGCTTGGTCTGCATAAGGCACCATTTTATTAAACACTGCATGAACACGTTTTGCAGTTTTTGATGAAGTATCAATTACACCATGTGCACGCATATTACCCATTTCTTGGGTATAGCTACTTGCCGCTTGTTGATTGATAGAGGCTGAATCAGCACAGGAAGTTAATACAACACCCGCTAACGTAGCAAAAGCAAAGCTTTTAATTTGTTTTTTCATAATTAAGTCCTTTTTGGTTAAAATATCAATATTATATAAGTTTCTTTATTGTTGTCGATATAAAAAGATTGCCTTTTAATTTTGTACTATTATAATAGTGCAGAATTATATTCTAGGACTTTACTATGACAATAAAAAAATCTCCCTCTTTATTAGGCGGCGCCATGATTATTGCGGGCACCGCGATTGGTGCAGGTATGCTTGCTAATCCAACCTCAACGGCTGGTGTATGGTTTATCGGCTCTATTCTGGCTTTGGTTTATACCTGGTTTTGTATGACCACATCAGGTTTGATGATTTTAGAAGCTAACTTACATTATCCTACCGGCTCAAGCTTTGACACCATAGTGAAAGATTTGTTAGGAAAAGGTTGGAATATTATCAATGGTCTTTCCGTTGCTTTCGTGTTGTACATTTTAACCTATGCCTATATCACCTCTGGCGGCGGTATTACACAAAACTTGCTCAATCAAGCCTTTGGTTCTGCTGAAAGTGCGGTCGATATTGGACGTACTTCTGGATCCTTAATTTTCTGTTTTATTCTTGCGGCTTTCGTGTGGCTTTCCACTAAAGCTGTGGATCGTTTCACGACGGTATTGATTGTTGGAATGGTAGTTGCTTTCTTCCTTTCTACTGCAGGTTTATTGAGCTCTGTGAAAACAGAGGTGTTATTCAATAGCATTGCAGAAGGCGAGCAAACTTATTTACCTTATTTATTGACCGCACTTCCTGTTTGCTTAGTGTCTTTCGGTTTCCATGGAAATGTACCAAGCCTCGTCAAATATTACGATCGTGATGGTAGCCGTGTAATGAAATCGATCTTTATTGGTACGGGCTTAGCCTTAGTGATTTACATCTTATGGCAGCTTGCGGTGCAAGGTAATTTACCACGTACAGAATTTGCACCCGTGATTGAAAAAGGCGGCGATGTATCGGCATTATTAGAAGCATTACACAAATATATTGAAGTGGAATACATTGCGGTTGTATTGAATTTCTTTGCTTATATGGCTATTGCAACCTCATTCTTAGGGGTAACGTTAGGTTTATTTGATTATATTGCCGACTTATTTAAATTTGATGACAGCTTATTAGGCAGAACAAAAACCACATTGGTGACATTTTTACCGCCACTATTGTTAAGTTTACAATTCCCTTATGGCTTCGTGATTGCTATTGGTTATGCGGGATTAGCGGCAACCATTTGGGCAGCAATCGTGCCGGCACTGCTTGCGAAAGCAAGTCGTCAAAAATTCCCAAATGCAACTTATAAAGTGTATGGCGGTAATTTTATGATTGGCTTTGTGATCTTATTCGGTGTGTTAAATATTGTGGCACAAGTAGGCGCAAACTTAGGATGGTTTGCAAGTTTCGCAGGATAAGTTTTCGCGTTAATATTGTAGGGGCGTATCGAATACGCCCTTTTTAATTTTACATAGGAAACGAGATGAATAACAAAACGAGCGTTTACGATAAAGAAAACTTCTTTGCGCTTTATCAAAAACTTCGATCTAACCCAATCAGTCTCAATGAAATAGTGGAAAAGCCGACTATGCTTTCCCTCTTACCCGATTTACAAGGGAAAAAATTGCTCGATCTAGGTTGTGGAACTGGCGGACATTTGCAACTCTATCTAGAACGCAATGTGGCGAGTGTAGTGGGAACGGATCTTTCAGCTAAAATGCTCGAACAAGCTGAACAAGAGCTGCAAAAGTGCGGTCAATTTTCTGGATGTTTTTCGTTATATCAGTTACCGATGGAAAAATTAACGGAATTGCCAGAAAGTGATTTTGATGTCATTACCAGCTCTTTTGCTTTTCACTATATTGAAGATTTTCCTGCTTTATTAGCTTCCATTGCCAACAAACTTAAGCCTAATGGTACATTAGTTTTTTCCCAAGAGCATCCGATTACAACTTGCCATAAAGAAGGGGAGCGCTGGGAAAAAAATGAGAAAAAGCAGCAAGTCGCTTATCGTTTAAATCATTACCGTGATGAAGGGCTAAGAGAGAGAAATTGGTTTCAACAACCTTTTAAAACCTATCACCGCACGACGGCAACGATTATTAATGATTTAATTGCTGCAGGTTTTCAAATTGAACAAATGGCTGAACCCATGTTGGCCGAGCAGCCACAATGGCATGATGAATTTAAAGATTTGCGGCATCGTCCCCCTTTATTGTTTATTAAAGCAAGAAAAGTAATAAATTTGACAAAATAAACTGGTTTTTGACCGCACTTTATGGTATAAATCGCACCGCTGTTTTTGGGTTTCAAAAGCAGCGTTTTTAATTATTAACAACACACACATATCATTAAGGCTTAATCGGGGTGCCAAACGGTCGATTAGCTGATATGTGGAGGCTCAACCCCAACAAAAGGAAAATATTATGGCACAAGTTTCAATGCGCGACATGATCAACGCGGGCGTACACTTCGGACACCAAACTCGTTACTGGAATCCACAAATGAAACCTTTCATTTTTGGTGCTCGTAACGGTGTTCATATCATCAACTTAGAAAAAACTTTACCTTTATTCAACGAAGCTTTAGCGGAATTAACCCGTATTGCTAGCAACAACGGTAAAGTATTATTTGTTGGTACTAAACGCGCTGCTCAAGAAGCAGTACAAGCTGCAGCATTAGACTGTCAACAATATTATGTAAACCACCGCTGGTTAGGTGGTATGTTGACTAACTGGAAAACCGTTCGTCAATCAATTAAACGTTTAAAAGATTTAGAAACTCAATCTCAAGACGGTACTTTTGACAAATTAACCAAAAAAGAAGCGTTAATGCGTACCCGTGAGATGGAAAAACTTGAATTAAGCCTTGGCGGTATCAAAGATATGGGCGGCTTACCAGATGCGTTATTCGTTATCGGTGCAGACCACGAACATATCGCTGTTAAAGAAGCAAACAACCTAGGTATTCCTGTGTTTGCTATCGTTGATACTAACTCAACTTCAGCTGGCGTAGATTTCGTTATCCCTGGTAACGATGATGCGACTCGTGCTATCCAACTTTACGTTTCTGCAGCTGCAGCAGCGGTTAAAGAAGGTCGTGGTAACGAAGCTCAAGTTGCTGAAGAATTAGCAGCTGACGCAGAATAATTTAAGTTTTGCAATAAGGCGAAGCCCTTAATAATCAAACGATTAATTGGCATAGGGGCTAAAATTTAGCCCCTATATTTTTATCTAAAAGTGCGGTCAAAATAAATCGCATTTTCGACAGAGGATTTTTAAAATGGCTGAAATCACAGCATCATTAGTAAAAGAACTTCGTGAACGTACCGGTGCCGGTATGATGGAATGTAAAAAAGCATTAGTTGAAGCAAACGGTGATATCGAGTTAGCAATCGACAACATGCGTAAATCTGGTCAAGCTAAAGCAGCTAAAAAAGCAGGCCGTGTTGCAGCTGAAGGTGTTATCCTTGCTCGTGTAGAAAATGGTTTCGGTGTATTAGTTGAAATGAACTGTGAAACTGACTTCGTAGCAAAAGATGCTGGTTTCTTAGGTTTAGCAAACGAAGTGGCTGATTTCGCAGCAGCAAACAAAGGTACTACTATCGAAGCATTACAAGCACAATTTGAAGAAAAACGTGCTGCATTAGTAGCTAAAATCGGTGAGAACATGAACATCCGTCGTGTTGCTTACTTAGATGGTCAAGTTATCGCTCAATACTTACACGGTGCAAAAATCGGTGTATTAGTTGCAGGTGAAGGTTCTGTAGATGAACTTAAAAAAGTGGCAATGCACGTTGCTGCATCTAAACCTGAATTTGTGAACCCAGAAGATGTATCTGCTGAAGTAGTTGAACACGAACGTCAAATCCAAATCGACATCGCAATCAACTCTGGTAAACCAAAAGAAATCGCAGAGAAAATGGTTGAAGGTCGTATGAAGAAATTCACTGGTGAAGTTTCATTAACAGGTCAACCATTCGTAATGGATCCTTCAGTATCTGTAGGTGACTTCTTAAAATCAGTAAACACTTCAGTGTCTAACTTCATCCGTTTAGAAGTAGGTGAAGGTATCGAGAAAAAAGAAGAAGATTTCGCAGCTGAAGTTGCAAAAATCACGGGCGGTAACGCTTAATTTTCTCCATTGAGATATAAAAAAGCCGATATTGAATATCGGCTTTTTTGTTGTCTGAAATTTGAAATTTTCTATTTCTTTGGACGAATATCGATGGCAGGGTCTGCATCTTTACGATATTTTTCTTCAATCAGTTTTTTCAGACCATAATCATTTTTGTCAGCTTGTTCAGAGAATAAATCTTCTTCTAATGTGAGCTTCGGATTTTTGATCCCTATCCAATTAGCAATACCTTCTAAGAAATTCAGACCAGATTTAAAGGCTTTGTATTCTTTACGTGCCGTATCATCAGATGAAATCTTAAAGAGCGGAATATTATGATGTAATTGGCTGTGACAGTTTTGGTTAAACAAGGTTACGCCATGTTTATCATCTTCCTGATGACATAAACCATGATCTGAAAAATAAATCATCGAGAAAGTGCGGTGTGTTTTTTGCTCGTTTTCTTTGAGGGTTTCATACACTTTCTTAATAAAATCATCGGTTTTCTTAATGGATGTAATATAGCAATTTAAGTATTCGTTCTTTTTCTCAATGTCATTGTCATTGAAAATTTTCGGGTAATCTTCAACGCGATCGCAAGCAAGCGGATGCGAACCGTAAATGTGTAATACAATAAAGCGTTTACCTTGCGTTGGATCTTCTAAAACTTGGGCAAATTTAGGGATTAAATCAAAATCGCTGTAGTTTGTAGAATTAAAGCTCCCGCCTTTTTTCAAGAAAATGGTTTCATCAGATTTTGAGGCTAGAGAGGCCACTGGTGTGTCATATTCACCTAAGAAACCTTGATTAGACAGCCAGTAGGTTTTCAGACCTGCAGACTTAATGAGATCCACTAAGCTTAAATCATAGTTTGGTTCCCATTTTTCTTTATCAGGTAACGTTAACATTAAGCGCAATGAGGCGACAGTGTTTGTTCCGGCAGATGTCATACCATCAATCAGTGTACCATTTGCAGATGACATAAAGGGGGTGTCATTGACGGGGTATCCATACGCATGCAAGTAATCTTTTCGCGCACTTTCACCCAAAATAATCACATAATCTTGGTATTTAGAATTTTCTAATGTGGATTGTCCCCAGCTGCTTTCCTGTGACATTTTTTTCAATTTTTGCCATTCATTAACGATTTGTACACTCGAATCTATCGTTTCTTTTAATGGCGCAGCAATCGGTAAGTTATAGCCAATCAACAGGGTAGCGAGGGCAATGAATGTTTTATTGCGATAAAATTTCACCCCAAACTTGACCGCACTTTTGTAATGTAAAAAGACTAAAACTGGAATAGCTAATGCTGCTAAATAGCTGCTCACAGGGATTTGCATGAGAAACTCTTTGGTCTCTAACATATCTGTCGCGAGAACCGATGCAATATATTGGTAGCTTGGCGCACCAAAATTTAAGCCTGTCGGCGTATAAATTGCGTGTAAGCAAACTAAGGGTAATAAAATAAAATAGAAAGATTTTCGGCTACTACTTAATAAAATAATGAAAATAGCCGTGAGTAAAATCAGACTAATAGATGGCTCAGGAAACATCCCTGAACCTCGTAAAATCAGGTAACCCGCAAGAATGGCACAAGCCAAAGAAAAAAGTGCGGTTAAAATTTGTGAGGTTTTTGATATCTTCATAAAGTTTGCCTATAAAATCAAAAGTGCACCATTTTATCGCACTTTTCTGACCAATTTCCATTTTTAACTTTTTCACTCTTTTGCTAGAATAAGCCAATTTTTGTAACCGACAAAGGAAAAAACAATGAGCCAACCAATTTACAAACGAATCTTATTGAAATTAAGTGGTGAAGCATTACAAGGTGATGAGGGCTTCGGTATCGATCCTTCTATCCTCGATCGTATGGCTTTAGAGATTAAAGAATTAATTGAAATGGGCGTGGAAGTTGGTGTTGTGCTCGGCGGTGGTAACTTATTCCGTGGCGCAAAATTAGCTAAAGCGGGGATGAATCGCGTAGTGGGCGACCATATGGGGATGCTTGCAACCGTGATGAATGGTTTGGCTATGCGTGATGCACTTCACCGTGCAGATGTCAATGCGAAATTAATGTCTGCGTTCCAATTAAATGGTATTTGCGATACGTATAACTGGTCTGAAGCAATTAAAATGTTACGTGAAAAACGTGTGGTCATTTTCTCTGCAGGTACGGGTAGCCCATTCTTTACAACTGACTCTGCAGCATGTTTACGTGGTATTGAAATTGAAGCGGATATCGTATTAAAAGCGACTAAGGTAGATGGCGTATATAACTGCGATCCTGCTAAAAATCCTGATGCCGTGTTATATCGTAATTTATCTTATGCAGAAGTAATCGAAAAAGAGTTACAAGTGATGGATTTGGCAGCATTCACGCTTGCTCGTGACCACGGTATGCCAATTCGTGTATTTAATATGTGCAAACCAGGTGCATTGCGCCAAGTGGTGCTAGGCACAGAAGAAGGCACAACGATTTGTTAATTTAATAAAGTCAAAATGAAAAACGGTAGAAATGATTTCTACCGTTTTTTGTGCACTAACATCAGTTTTAGATATATTGGCGATATTTAAACAAACATTATTAAATTTAAATAAGATATTGTATTTTAGATTCTTTCGAATGTTTTAGTTAAAAAATAACCACTTACCTTAATGATAAGCGGTTTGTTTTATATTATGGTTTAATCCATTTGGGTTCAGGTAAGATACATCCCGTCTCATGCTCCATGTCACAAGCTGTTGCACAGAGTCCCTCAACGACAATTTTGCAATCTTTTCCTCCTTTAGACTTACATTGCTCAATGACATCTTTATTTGCTTGTTCTTTATTCCAACCAAAGCCAAAAATATCAAAATAAGTACCATTGCGAGCACCAATTCCACTTGATAAACAAATATTGCTATAAGAAGCCATTACTTTACAGTTTTTGTTACCTTCATCTTTACATTGTTCTAGCGCATCTTTTTCAGCTGCTTTTTGAGTGGAATGTGCTTTATTAGAAGCCCAGACCATTTTATTGTTATCTGCTGAATTAACTATACTCATCCATAAACTTTCTCGAGTTAATATAGAGGTAAGTTCTTTGTCATCTGTTTGCCCAAGTGCACGACAATTAAATT
Organism: Haemophilus parainfluenzae T3T1; assembly: GCF_000210895.1. Classification (NCBI taxonomy): domain Bacteria; kingdom Pseudomonadati; phylum Pseudomonadota; class Gammaproteobacteria; order Pasteurellales; family Pasteurellaceae; genus Parahaemophilus; species Parahaemophilus parainfluenzae. The sequence continues at coordinate 1,014,660 of NC_015964.1, forward strand.
CTTTATCTAAGTCTCCAAATCCTGTTGCGGCACGATAAGATGTAATGTTACCGCTTAGGTCTGTAAAGGCATAAGTCCAATAATTACCAGTAAAAACATTTTCTCTTTGAGTGTAAATAGTTGTACCAAAAGCATTATAAGATCGGCCAACTTCTCGATCAAAAATTTGATACATAGGTTTTGCAAAACTATAGATAAAAAATGCTTTATCTTTTTCTTTACAAATTTTTGTTTCATTAACTGCTAACTCTTTATCTTCTATAAATTCCTTAATATTTTTACCTTTCCAATATAAACTTGAAAAAGGATTAACATAAGTGGAACAACTTGATAACCACGCTGAAGTGCAAACTATAGCAGCAATACGGAATACGTTTTTCATGTTATAAATCATACTAAAATCCTCTGTTATTAATTGAGAGCCAAGATACTATCAAATCATACTTTAAGCAATCGGAATTTATATTCAAAATAAAAGATTCAAAACTCCCTAAAAATCCAGTAAAATCACTGTGTTTTATCTTTATTTATTAAAAAGGACAGATGAATGATTAATGAAATCAAACAAGATGCTGAAGCTCGCATGGAAAAAAGCCTCGAAGCGTTGCGTGGGCATATTGCAAAAATCCGTACAGGCCGTGCACAACCAAGCTTATTAGATGCAATCCAAGTGGAATACTATGGTGCAGCGACACCACTTCGTCAATTAGCTAACGTTGTTGCAGAAGATGCACGTACTTTAGCGGTAACAGTATTTGACCGTTCTTTAATCAGTGCAGTAGAAAAAGCAATTTTAACGTCTGATTTAGGTTTGAACCCATCTTCAGCAGGTACAACAATTCGCGTGCCTCTTCCGCCATTAACTGAAGAACGCCGTCGTGATTTAATCAAAATCGTAAAAAGCGAAGGTGAGCAAGGTAAAGTCGCGATTCGTAACGTACGTCGTGATGCAAATGATAAAATCAAAGCATTATTAAAAGACAAAGAAATCAGCGAAAACGATCAACACAAAGCAGAAGAAATCATTCAAAAAGTGACTGATAGCTATATCAAAAAAGTGGATGAGATCTTAGCAGATAAAGAAAAAGAATTAATGGATTTCTAATAGTCGAACCATGTTTTGGGGCAGACCAAGTGTCTGCCCTTGTTCTATTCTGATAAAAAAATAAAAGCACAAAGTGCGGTCGAAATTTTATGCAAAAACAAAATCTTGTTATTTTAGGATCAACCGGTTCTATTGGTCATAGCACCCTTTCTGTTATCGAACATAATCCTGACAAATACCATGCCTTTGCGTTAGTAGGGGGCAAAAATGTTGAGACGATGTTTGAACAATGCGTGAAATTTCAACCGCACTTTGCTGCATTAGATGACGAAAATGCAGCAAAGGTATTGCGAGAAAAATTAGCTTCACACTACATTAAAACGGAAGTCTTAGCCGGACAGAAAGCCATTTGTGAGTTGGCAGCGCATCCAGATGCTGATCAAGTTATGGCAGCCATTGTTGGGGCAGCGGGATTATTGCCGACTCTTTCAGCAGTAAAAGCGAGTAAGAAAGTCTTGCTTGCGAATAAAGAATCCTTGGTGACGTGTGGCCAGATCTTTATTGATGCAGTGAAGCAGTCAAAAGCAAAATTATTGCCTGTTGATAGTGAGCATAACGCGATTTTTCAATCCTTACCGCCTGAGGCACAAGAAAAGATTGGATTTTGTCCTTTGAAAGAATTAGGGGTCAGTAAAATTGTCTTAACGGGTTCTGGTGGGCCTTTCCGTTATACGTCGTTAAGCGAGTTTGAGCATATTACGCCAGAACAGGCCGTTGCACATCCAAACTGGTCAATGGGCAAAAAAATTTCCGTGGATTCTGCCACGATGATGAATAAAGGTTTAGAATACATTGAGGCACGCTGGCTATTTAATGCATCGGCAGATGAAATGGAAGTGATTATTCATCCTCAATCTATTATTCATTCAATGGTGCGTTATGTAGATGGCTCAGTCATTGCTCAAATGGGCAATCCCGATATGCGCACGCCCATTGCGGAAACCATGGCTTATCCAAGTCGTACAGTCAGTGGTGTGGAACCATTAGATTTCTTTAAAATCAAAGAATTGACATTTATAGAACCTGATTTTAATCGTTATCCAAATTTAAAATTAGCGATTGATGCGTTTGCAGAAGGGCAGTATGCGACAACTGCAATGAATGCAGCAAATGAAATTGCAGTACAAGCCTTTTTAGATGGATATATTAAATTTACAGATATTGCGAAAATTAACCAAGCATCGGTTGAGCAAATGCCATCTTCTATCATTTCAAGCATTGATGATGTATTAGCCGTAGATCAGCTAGCACGTGAGCTAGCCGATTCGCTGATTAAAAAGTTAATGTAGAATACGCCAAAGTGCGGTCATAAAATCCGAATATTTTAGAATGAAAGAACTTGATAACAATAATATTCCCGAGCATGTTGCCATTATTATGGATGGTAATGGGCGCTGGGCGAAACAACAAAATAAGCTACGTATTTTTGGCCATACAAATGGGGTGGCTGCCGTACGCCGTGCGGTGAGTTATGCACGACAAACTGGCGTTAAGTTTTTGACGTTATATGCGTTTAGCAGCGAAAATTGGAATCGCCCTGAGCAAGAAGTGAGCGCTTTAATGACGCTCTTTATGCAAGCGCTTGATCGAGAAGTCAAAAAATTACATAAAAATAATATTCGTTTAAAGATTATCGGTGATGTTTCTCGTTTTAGTGAAAAATTGCAAGAGAAGATCGCAAAAGCAGAAAATTTAACGGAAAATAATACCGCACTGACTTTAAATATTGCGGCTAATTACGGTGGTTGTTGGGATATTGTTCAAGCCACTCAACAATTAGCTGAAAAAGTAAAAAATAATGAGATTTCGGTGAGTGATATTAATGAATCACTTTTCCAGCAACACTTAGTCACACAAGATGAGCCGCCGGTCGATTTGTTAATTCGGACGAGCGGTGAGCAACGCATTAGTAATTTCTTGCTTTGGCAAATTGCATATGCGGAATTGTGTTTTTTAGATGTGCTTTGGCCGGATTTTAGTGAAAAAGATTTTAATCAGGCAATTGCCTGCTATCAACAACGTCATCGCCGTTTTGGCGGGACAGAATAAGCGGAGAACTTATGCTTAAAGAACGTGTATTATCAGCCATTGTGTTGATTGCTTTGGTATTATGTGCCTTGTTCTTATTTACCCCATTTTATTTTGCTCTAGCCTTAGGCTTTGTGGCGACGCTTGGTATTTGGGAGTGGGCTCAATTTGCTCGTTTTAAAAATCCTTTGGCGCGCCTTTGTATTGCGGCATTTTTAGGGGCATTTATCTTCCTCTGGCTTTATAACGAAGGTAATTATTTAGATGCTGGGCGAGTGTTTGAAAACTACTTACCGCTTTTATTGCTAAATTCAGTCGGTTGGTGGGCACTTGCATTAGTATTAGTGGTGACTTATCCAAGTTCAGCGAAGTTTTGGGGTAAAAATATACCTTTACAACTCTTGTTTGCTTTCTCTACGCTGATTCCTTTTGTTGCCGCTGTCTTACGTTTACGTTTAGATAATTATACTGCTGATCCTCATCATGGTTTATTCTTATTGCTCTATGTGTTTGTATTGGTATGGGCAGCGGACTCTGGTGCCTATTTTGCCGGACGAGCCTTTGGTAAGCACAAGCTTGCACCGAAAGTATCACCGGGAAAAACATGGCAAGGCGTATTTGGAGGCATGATCACCGCGGCGGTATTGGCGTTTGTATTTATCCATTTCTCAGGTGAAACCTTATTAGGTAGCCGTGCAATGAGCGGTTTTGTTGTGCTTTCTGTAGCAACTGTGGCTATTTCTGTATTAGGTGACTTAGCAGAAAGTATGTTTAAACGTGAATCAGGCATTAAAGACAGTGGTCAATTAATTCCAGGTCATGGCGGTATTTTAGATCGTATTGATAGCTTAACAGCCGCAGTACCATTCTTCACATACTTCTATTTCTTTGTATTATAGGATAGAACATGTCATTTTTGTGGTCGCTTGGCTCATTTATTGTTGCAATTGCTGTTCTGGTTGCCGTGCACGAGTACGGCCACTTTTGGGCTGCGAGAAAGTGCGGTATTAAAGTTCATCGTTTTTCGATTGGCTTTGGTAAAGTGATTTGGCGACGCACAGATAAATTGGGCACCGAATTTGCTATTTCAGCCATTCCACTTGGTGGTTATGTCAAAATGCTTGACGGGCGAAATGAAGAGGTTTCAGCAGAATTAAAATCGCAGGCATTTGAAAGTAAATCTGTCGCTCAACGTGCTTTTGTCATTGCAGCAGGCCCTTTGGCCAATTTTATTTTTGCGATTTTGGCATATTGGGTAATTTATTCCGTTGGGATTCCGAGTGTTAAACCGGTTATTGAAAACATAACACCCAATTCTCCGGCTGCAATGGCTCAAATTGAACCGAATACCCAGATTTTGGCAATTGATGGGAAGAATACACCAGATTGGGAAACCATTAATTTATTGCTCACTGATAAGTTAGGTTCTGATACTGTTGAGCTCACATTAACGCCTTTTGGTGAAGACCGACCTTATCAACGAATCATTAATCTGCAAAATTGGACATTTGAGCCAGATAAAGAAACAGCATTTGAAACATTAGGAATCAATCCAGTTTCAAGTAAAGTGGAGATGACTTTATCAAAAGTGGTGGAGAACTCACCAGCTGAAAAAGCAGGCCTATTGATTGGCGATAAAATTTTAGCAGAAAATTCGACCGCACTTGATTGGAAAGCTTTTGTCGCACAGGTACAACAAGGCCAACCTTTTACAATCAAGGTTGAACGAAATCAGGAAATTTTTGACAAAACCTTGCAACCGGAGAAGAATCAAGATGGTAAATGGTTTGTGGGGTTAAGTCCGACGTTCTTAAAAGTTGGCGAACAGTATCGAACTGAATTAAAATATGGTATTCTTGATGCGCTACAAAAAGGTGTGGAAAAGACAGGCCAAATTTCGTGGTTTATTGTGAAGGCAATCGGGAAATTGCTTAGTGGTGAACTTTCATTTTCCAGTTTGGCTGGGCCAATTTCAATTGCCCAAGGTGCGGGAGCATCTTCTAACGCTGGCGTGATTTATTTCTTAAGTTTTCTCGCGTTAATTAGTGTTAATTTAGGCATAATGAATTTATTTCCGTTGCCAGTTTTAGATGGTGGACATCTCGTATTTTTGGCGGCAGAAGCTATCAAAGGAAAACCTGTTTCAGAACGGGTACAAAATTTAAGTTATCGTATAGGGCTAACAATCTTGTTAATTGAAACAATTTTTGTGCTTTTTAATGATTTCTTACGTTTATAACTATTATTTTTTATAGGATAAAGTCGATGAAAAAACTTCTAATCGCAAGTTTATTATTCGGTACTACAACGAGTGTATTTGCGGCACCATTTGTAGCAAAAGACATTCGTGTTGACGGTGCTCAAGGAGACTTAGAACAACAAATTCTAGCGAGCCTTCCTGTTCGTAGCGGTCAGCGTGTAACGGATAAAGACGTAGCCAATATTGTACGTTCATTGTTTGTAAGTGGACAGTTTGATGATGTCAAAGCTTTCCAAGATGGTGATGCGTTAGTTGTGAGCGTTATCGCGAAACCAATCATTTCTGAAGTGAATATTAAAGGCAATTCATCTATTCCAACAGAAGCTTTAAAACAAAATCTTGATGCAAATGGGTTCAAAAGTGGTGATGTATTAAATCGTGCGAAATTAGAAGAGTTTGCGAAAACCTTAAGAGAACATTATAAGAGTGTAGGCCGTTATAATGCGAAAGTTGAACCAATTGTGACGACTTTACCAAATAATCGCGCAGAAATTACTCTTCAAATTGATGAAGATGATACGGCAAAACTCCGTTCAGTGACTTTTAATGGAAACGAAGCGATTTCGAGCAGTAAGTTACAAGAACAAATGGAGCTTCAACCAGATTCTTGGTGGAAACTTTGGGGTAATAAGTTTGATGGTTCTCAGTTTGATAAAGATGTTCAAGCTATCCAAGATTACTACCAAAATAATGGTTACGCAAAAGCAAAAGTGACTAAAACAGATGTTCAATTAAATGAAGATCATACAAAAGCAGATGTGACCATTGATGTAAGTGAAGGTGAAAAATACAATTTAAGTTCTGCCCGTATTGTTGGTAACTTAGGTGGTATGGCTAATGAGTTACAACCATTATTGCGCGAGCTTCACTTAAACGAAACATTCAGACGTTCAGATGTGCAATACGTAGAAAGCTTAATTAAAGATAAATTAGGCGAGCGAGGTTATGGTAGCGCAACAGTTAATTCTGTACCAACTTTTGATGATGCGAATAAAATACTGGCTTTAACATTTGTTGTGGATGCTGGTCGTCGTCTATCTGTACGTCAAGTTCGTTTTGAAGGTAATACGGTTTCTGCGGATAGTACATTGCGTCAAGAAATGCGTCAGCAAGAAGGAACTTGGTATAACTCACAATTAGTTGAGTTAGGTAAAGTGCGTTTAGATAGAACAGGCTTCTTTGAAAGCGTAGAAAATCGTATTGAACCAATCCAAGGTTCTAACGATGAAGTAGATGTAGTATATAAGGTCAGAGAACGTAATACGGGTAGTATCAACTTTGGTATCGGTTATGGTACAGAAAGTGGACTTAGCTATCAAGCAAGTGTGAAACAAGATAACTTCTTGGGAACGGGCGCTGCGGTAAGTTTAGCAGGTACACGTAATGACTACGGTACAAGTGTAAACTTAGGTTATACGGAACCATACTTTACTAAAGATGGCGTAAGTTTAGGTGGAAACGTGTTCTATGAAACTTACGACAACTCGAAAAGTGATACTTCATCAACCTATAAGCGTACGACTTATGGCGGTAATGTAACATTAGGATTCCCAGTCAATGAGAATAACTCGTATTATGTGGGATTAGGTTATACTTACAATAAAATTAGCAACTTCGCGTATGAGTACAACCGTGATTTATACATGAAGTCAATGAATTTGACTGGAAACTCAATCAAAACTAATGATTTTGATTTCTCATTTGGTTGGAACTATAACAGCCTAAACCGTGGCTATTTCCCAACTAAAGGGGTAAAAGCAAATCTAGGTGGTCGCGTAACCATTCCAGGATCTGACAATAAATATTATAAATTAAGCGCTGAGCTTCAAGGTTTCTACCCATTAGATCGTGATCACCGTTGGGTGTTATCAGGAAAAGCAACCGCCTCTTATGCAAATGGCTTAGGTGGTAAACGTGTACCGTTCTATCAACTTTATACGGCTGGTGGTATCGGTTCATTACGTGGCTTTGCTTACGGTGCGGTAGGTCCGAATGCGATTTATCAAGACAAATATGGTCAATGGTATCAAAGCACTGATGTTGTTGGTGGTAACGCGATGGCTACAGCAAGCGTGGAACTTATTGTTCCAACACCATTTGTTGGAGATAAAAGTCAAAATAGTGTAAGAACCTCCCTTTTCGTTGATGCAGCGAGCGTTTGGAATACAAAATGGAAATCAGATAAAGAAGGCTTAAAATCATCTCCGATTTATGCAACACTACCTGATTACAGCAAAGCAGGTAGAGTTCGTGCTTCAACTGGTGTTGCTTTCCAATGGCAATCACCAATTGGACCATTGGTATTCTCTTACGCGAAACCAATCAAAAAATATGAGAATGATGATGTAGAACAATTCCAATTTAGTATTGGTGGTTCTTTCTAATAAATTGAACTTTTATATTCTATTTAAGTCAAAATCTTTGTTCTGTGTCAGTGAGTTAGCTGATACAGAAAAATTTACTAAACTAATTTAAGGAAATTCAAATATGAAAAACGTACTAAAAGTTACCGCACTTTCTTTAGGTCTAGCACTTGCATCAGGTTTTGCTGCTGCAGATGAAAATATCGCATTCATCAACGCGGGTTATTTATTCCAAAATCACCCAGATCGCCAAGCTGTAGCTGATAAATTAGATGCTGAATTTAAACCAATGGCAGATAAACTTGCTGCAAGCAAAAAAGAAATTGATGATAAAATCGTGGCATCTCGTAAAAAAGTAGAAGCAAAAATTGCAGCGTTACAAAAAGATGCACCTCGTTTACGTCAAGCTGAAATTCAAAAGCGTCAAGACGAAATTACTAAATTCGGTTCAGATGAAGAAGCTGCATTAAGTAAATTAATGGAAGAGCAAGATAAAAAAGTGGCAGAGTTCCAAGAGTTAAACGAAAAACGTCAAACTGAAGAGCGTGGTAAATTATTGGAAAGCATTCAAGTTGCAACGAATAATTTAGCTAAAGCTAAAGGTTATACTTATGTTTTAGATGCAAACTCTGTCGTATTTGCGGTAGATGGTAAAGATATTACTGAAGAAGTATTAAAATCTATTCCAGCAACTGAAAAAGCGGAACCAGCGAAAACTGAAGAGAAAAAATAATAGGTTCTCATAATGCAAAAATCCTATTCTTTACAGGAATTAGCAACAAAAGTCGGCGGCACCCCTCGCGGTAACGCCGACGTTGTCGTTAATAGTATTGCTGCTCTTTCAAAAGCAGATGCAAATCAGCTTACGTTCATTTCTAATGCAAAATTTCGCCCTTTATTAGCTGAATCTAAAGCAGGTATTCTTGTGGTGTCAGAAGCGGATGTGGAATTTTGCTCACCTGAAAGTAATTTACTTATCGTTAAAGATCCTTATGTTGCTTACGCCGTATTAGCTCAATATATGGATACCACTCCGAAAGCTGCTCAAAATATCCACCCAAGTGCGGTTATTTCTGAAAAATCTTCAATTGGTGAAAATGTATCAATTGGTGCAAATGCCGTTATTGAAGAAGGTGTTGTATTAGGCGATAACGTGATTATTGGCACAGGTTGTTTTGTCGGTAAATTCACCAAAATTGGTGCAGGTACACAGCTTTGGGCAAACGTAAGCATTTATCATGAAGTAGAAATTGGACAAAATTGCTTAATTCAATCAGGTGCAGTCATTGGTAGTGATGGCTTTGGCTATGCGAATGATCGTGGCCGCTGGGTGAAAATTCCACAAGTAGGGCAAGTGATTATTGGTAATAATGTCGAAATCGGTGCTTGTACTTGTATTGACCGTGGTGCCTTAGACGCGACAGTCATTGAAGATAACGTCATCATTGATAACCTTTGTCAAATAGCCCATAACGTTCATATTGGCACGGGCACAGCGGTGGCTGGCGGTGTAATTATGGCGGGTAGCTTAAAAGTCGGTCGTTATTGTTTAATTGGCGGAGCAAGTGTGATTAATGGTCACATGGAAATCTGCGATAAAGTAACGGTGACAGGCATGGGTATGGTGATGCGCCCAATTACTGAACCCGGTGTGTACTCATCGGGTATTCCATTGCAAACCAATAAAGAGTGGCGAAAAACAGCCGCACTTACCTTGGGAATTGATGGTATGAATAAACGATTGAAAGCTCTTGAGAAAAAACTTGGCTAAGATTTTAAAACGTACCCTAGGGTGCGTTTTATTTTTATACAGAAATATCGTATAATTCCAGCGTTTTATTGTTATTTATTTTAAAGGTATTAGACGTGTCAGAGAATCAAGTAAGTAAAGTAATTGAAGCAAAAGAAATTATGACCTTATTGCCACATCGTTATCCATTTTTATTAGTGGATCGTGTGTTAGACTACAAAGAAGGTGAATGGTTAAAAGCAATTAAAAATATCAGCGTAAACGAACCTTGTTTTACCGGTCATTTCCCTGGAGAGCCAATTTTACCAGGTGTGTTAATTCTTGAAGCTTTGGCGCAATCAATGGGGATCCTTGCATTTAAAACCCATGAATTAAAAGGTGGCGAATTATTCTATTTCGCAGGTATTGATGAAGCGCGTTTCAAACGCCCAGTATTACCTGGAGATCAAATGGAATTGAACGTTCAAGTGATTAAAGAACGTCGTGGTATTACAGCATTCACAGGTATTGCAACCGTAAACGGTGAAGTAGCTTGTGAAGCCAAATTAATGTGTGCTCGTCGATAATTAAAGAAAATTAAGGGGTAAGTATGATCCACCCAAGTGCAAAAATTCACCCAACCGCGCTTGTTGCTGATGGCGCAGTTATTGGCGAAGACGTTGTTATCGGTCCTTTTTGTATTATTGAAGGGAGCGTTGAGATTAAAGCGCGTACAGTTTTAAATTCTCACATTGTCGTGAAAGGCGACACCGTGATTGGCGAAGATAACCAGATTTATCAATTCGCTAGCATTGGTGAAGTAAACCAAGATTTAAAATATAAGGGCGAAGCAACTAAAACCATTATTGGTAATGGCAACCTGATTCGTGAACATGTGACAATTCACCGTGGTACTATCCAAGGTGGTGGTGTAACACGTATTGGTAACAACAACTTATTGATGATCAATGTCCACATTGCCCACGATTGCCAAATCAAAAATAACTGTATTTTGGCAAACAATGCAACCCTTGCAGGTCACGTTGAATTAGATGATTTTGTTATTGTAGGTGGTATGTCTGCGATTCACCAATTTGTGATCGTCGGTGCGCACGTAATGCTAGGTGGTGGCTCTATGGTTAGCCAAGACGTGCCGCCTTATGTGATGGCACAAGGTAACCATGCACAGCCTTTTGGTGTTAACCTTGAAGGATTAAAACGTCGTGGTTTTGATAAACCAACCATGCATGCTATCCGTAATGTTTATAAAATGATTTACCGTAGCGGTAAAACCCTTGAAGAAGTATTGCCGGAAATTGAACAAATTGCACAAACTGAATCTGCAATTAGTTTCTTTGTGGAGTTCTTCAAACGTTCTACCCGTGGCATTATTCGTTAATTAACGTTTCTTTTCTCATTAAGAGAAAATGATGAATAACAGAGAGACCGCACTATGATTTGTTCAAAGTGCGGTCGTTTTTTAGGATAAATTTAATGATAAAAGAAAATCCGACTATTGCGATTGTTGCCGGTGAAGTGTCTGGTGATATTCTTGGTGCAGGTCTTATTCAAGCGCTTAAATGCCACTATCCGCAAGCTAAGTTTGTCGGGATTGGCGGAGAGAGAATGATTGCTCAAGGTTTTGAAAGCTTTTTTGATATGGAAGAGCTCTCTGTCATGGGCCTAGTAGAAGTACTTAAACATTTACCTCGATTGCTTAAAATTCGTCGCAGTGTCATCGAACAACTTTCTGCTATTAAACCGGATGTATTTATCGGTATTGATGCGCCGGATTTTAATCTTACCGTTGAACTAAAATTAAAAGAAAAAGGGATTAAAACCATTCATTACGTGAGTCCATCTGTATGGGCTTGGCGTCAAAATCGTATTTATAAAATTGCCAAAGCGACCCATCAAGTATTAGCCTTTCTTCCTTTTGAAAAAGCCTTTTATGATCGTTTTAATGTGCCTTGTCGTTTTATTGGCCATACCATGGCAGATGCGATTCCATTAAAACCAAATAGAACGGAAGCTTGCCAGACCTTAGGTATTGATGAAAAAGGACGGTACCTTGCCATTTTAGTGGGAAGCCGTGGTAGCGAAGTCGGGTTTCTTACTGAACCATTTCTAAAAACTGCTTTGTTATTAAAAGAAAAATATCCAGACTTACAGTTTTTAGTCCCTTTGGTGAATGAAAAACGTCGCCAGCAATTTGAGGAAATAAAGGCTCGGATTGCACCTGATCTCGATATGCATTTAATTGATGGTAAAGCACGCCAAGTGATGATTGCTGCCGAAGCGACTTTACTTGCTTCGGGTACCGCAGCGCTTGAGGCAATGTTGTGTAAATCGCCAATGGTAGTGGGGTATCGAATGAAACCTTTCACGTATTTCTTGGCAAAACGATTGGTCAAAACAAAATATATTTCATTGCCTAATTTGTTAGCGGATGAAATGCTTGTGCCAGAAATGATTCAAGAAGATTGCGAACTGCAAAAATTAGCAGAACAACTTTCTCAGTATTTAGGCGATGACGAAAGTGCGGTCAAATCTCGCAGTGTTTTAATTCAGCGTTTTACAGAGTTGCATAAATTAATTCAATGTGATGCGGATAGCCAAGCCGCACAAGCTGTGATTGATTTATTGGAGCAAAAACATGACTGATTTTGTTTATCCTGAAGGTTATCAATTATTTGCAGGAGTGGATGAAGTTGGCCGAGGCCCTTTAGTGGGGGCAGTTGTAACGGCTGCAGTGATCTTAGATCCGAATAACCCGATTGCTGGTTTAGCAGATTCTAAAAAGCTCAGCGAGAAAAAACGTCTTGCACTCGCAGCAGAAATTAAAGAGAAAGCCTTAGCTTGGGCAATGGGGCGAGCAGAGCCAGCCGAGATTGATGAATTGAATATTCTTCATGCCTCTATGTTAGCCATGGAACGAGCCGTAAAAGCCTTAGAAATTCAACCGCACTTTGTGTTGGTGGATGGCAATCGCATTCCGCCTAACCTTAGTTTACCAGCTCAAGCGGTAGTGAAAGGGGATTCACTTGTGGCGGAAATTAGTGCCGCCTCTATTTTGGCAAAAGTCGCACGCGATCAGGAAATGGAAGAATTAGATAAAAAGTATCCTGAATATGCTTTTGCTCAACATAAAGGGTATCCAACCAAATTACACTTGGAAAAATTAGCGGAACTGGGCCCTTTACCAGAGTATCGTCGAAGTTTTTCACCTGTGAAGAAAGCGCTAGGCATAGAAGACTAGCGAGCTTGAAAGATTTTAAGATTGAAGGATAGCGTATGAATACCATTTTTGAGCATGCACTTTGGGTGAGTCCATTGTTTTGGACATTAATACTGCTTGGTGCGGCCATTATTTTATTTGTACATAATAAAATTCGTATGGATGTGGTGGCATTATTGGTGATGCTCTCCTTTTATCTAAGCGGTATTCTCAGTATCCAGGAGATCTTAGTTGGCTTTAGTGATCCTAATATTATCCTCATTGCTTTACTCTTCATTGTAGGGGAAAGTTTAGTCCGTACAGGAATTGCTTATCGCGTGAGCGATGGCATCTTGAAAGTAGCAGGAAATAGTGAAGCCAAGGTACTTATTTTACTGATGCTTTCAGTGGCTGGATTAGGTGCATTTATGAGTTCTACTGGCGTGGTTGCAGTGTTTATCCCTGTTGTGATGATGATTTGCCGTCAAATGAATATTTCCCCAAAACGCTTAATGATGCCATTAAGTGTGGCAGGTTTAATCAGTGGGATGATGACGTTAATCGCGACAGCTCCTAACCTTGTGGTGAATGCAGAGTTAGTAAAAGATACCAATCTTCGTCTTGAGTTTTTTGATTTCACCCCGATCGGATTACTGATCTTAGTGTTGGGTATGGGCTATATGCTTATCGCTCGTCGATGGCTTTCGGATAATAGTGATGAAAGCAATCAAGATACCATGCAGAGCTCCATGAATGAGCTAATTAATGAATATGGTTTAAAAGATCGTACCAAACGTTTGGTGGTGAAAAGCACGTCTCCTTTCGTAGGTAAAACCTTAGACCAACTTCATTTGCGTTCTAGCTATCAACTAAATGTGTTGGCGATTGAGCGTTGGAAACATTTCCGTCCAAGTTACATCATGCCACTTGGCACCTCAGAGATAAAAGCAAAAGATATTCTCATGGTGGATTTGGAACGCTGTGATTTTAATTTCGATATGTTTTGCCAAGAATTTCATCTAGAGCCAGCCGAAATTAAATCACAATCGTTTGATCAGCAGGCACGTTCCATTGGAATGGCCGAGTTAATTATTGTGCCGAACTCTGCCTGTATTGGTAAAACCACTGCAGAGTTACAATTCCGTACAAAATATGGCTTAAATGTGGTTGGGATTAAACGAGATGGTGTGGTGTTGAGTGATGCTTTTAAAGAAAAATATCGCTCAGGTGATTTGCTTTTAGTGATTGGCGATTGGCGACTTATTCAAGCGATGCGTGATCGTCGAAAAGATTTCCTGGTATTGAATTATCCGAAAGAAATGGAACGCGCTGTACCAGCTCAACGTCAAGCACCACTTGCCTTACTATCCATTTTAACCATGGTGGTATTAATGGTTTCAGGTGTTGTGCCGAATGTTGTGGCTGCCTTGATTGGTTGTTTAATGTTGGCTTATTTCCGTTGTGTGGATGCGAAAAGTGCTTATGACTCCATTCAATGGCCGAGCCTTATTCTGATTATCGGAATGATGCCATTTTCGACCGCACTTCAAAAAACTGGAGGAGTAGAGTTTGCTGTGAAATGGTTTACACAAATCATTGATGGATGGGGAATGTATCCTGTATTGATTGTGCTCTTTATATTTTGTGCATTAGTTGGACTGTTTATTTCGAATACAGCCACTGCAATTTTGATGGCACCCATTGCGATTTCTCTTGCTCAGCAACTTAATGTGTCTCCTGTGCCATTTGCGATGGTGGTCGCGATTGCGGCTTCTGCTGCATTTATGACTCCAGTTTCTTCTCCGGTAAATACCATGGTGGTGGGACCTGGTGGCTACAAATTTGCTGACTTTATTAAAATTGGCGTACCTTTTACCTTAATTGTTATGCTGGTGACTGTTTTTATCGTGCCAATATTGTTTCCATTTTAAATGAAAGACTAGTTAACAATATAAATTCATTTACTCATAGTTTACTCTTTATTAATTCTTGAGTTGTTTACTAGATTATTTTTTGTTATGCTACCTTGCATCATCTATGATGATAAATAGTGATTATCTTTTATTTTTAACCGTTTAGTCGAGGAATTCCTTTATGAGAAAAGTAACACTTTCCGCATTAGCTATAGCTCTTGCTATGGGATTATCTGCTTGTTCATCTAGCCAAGAAGAAAGTTATGACCCATCTTCTAATGATGTTGCAACTTTCCAACCGAATAAATCTTCATCAAAGAATAATTCGTCAAACCAATCTTCATCAGAGAATAATTCGTCAAACCAATCTTCATCAGAAAATAATTCGTCAAACCAATCTGCATCAGAAAATGATTCAGCAAATCAAACAAACGAATCAAATAACCAAAAACAATCAACCCGACCTCACTTGACAATAATTGAAAAGGGACCGTTAAGTAAAGGGCACCCATCATCAGCGAAAGATTACGCTATTCCAACAACTGGTAAATTTAATGGGATTGCTTATGAGTTTCGCAGCCACTATAACACTGACAGAATTGAGAATCCAAAAGTACATCAATTATCAACGGATAATATCTACGTCTTAAACATTAATGGTAAACGCATTGATATTGCGCCAGAGGGTGTGAATCCAGCATATACTTATGTGGATAAGGATGGAGAAATTCATTTAAGTACAGGGGCTTTTGTTAATGGTGTAGTTTTCCAAGACAGTATGCAAAATGGGATTTATCAAAGCAAAAAAGATGGAAAAACCTACGTTTATATCCAAGGTGAACTCACTCCGACAGATAATATTCCGAAAAGTGGCACAGCTCGTTATCTTGGCCTGAGTAGCTACCATGTGAATAATGATACACTACTTGAAGGTGCTCTTGATCCTGTTGAGGGCGCTCCTCCAAGATTTGGTATTGTGGGTGTTGATATGACGGCAAATTTTGAAGATAAAACAGTTGCTGGCCACCTAGTTCATACCAGTGCAGCGAAGAATAATAATGTACTCGCTGAATTAGAAGGAACTATCTCTGGAAACCAATTCAGTGGTACAAAAAATGATACAAAACTGCAAGGCGCATTCTTTGGTGAAAATGCTAATGAAATGGGTGGTGTTTATATCAATCAGAGAGAAGGTTTCAGTGGCGCATTTAGTGCGAGACATCAATGGTAATTGAGTGCCATTAATCATATTTTAACGAGATGTTAAGAAAAAAGAGCGGTCAAAATTGACCGCTCTTTTTATCTCTCTGCGAGATTATTTATTTAATTTCGCTTTGTAAGTTGGGTTCATTAAGTTTTCTACAGAAAGGATATCATCCAATTGTTCTGCGGTTAATAAACCTTTTTCTAATACCACTTCACGTACGCCTTTACCGGTTTGAGCACAGATTTTACCCACCAAGTCGCCATTATGGTGACCGATAAATGGATTTAAGTAAGTCACGATACCGATTGAGTTAAATACGTAGTTTTCACAAATTTCTTTGTTTACAGTAATACCGTCTACACATTTATCGCGTAAGTTCACGCAAGCATTAGTTAAGATGTCGATAGATTCAAACATTGCTTGCCCAATCACTGGTTCCATTACGTTTAATTGTAATTGACCCGCTTCAGATGCGAAAGTAACAGTAGTATCGTTACCAATTACTTTAAAGCAAACTTGGTTTACCACTTCTGGAATAACAGGATTCACTTTTGCAGGCATGATAGAAGAACCTGCTTGTAATTCAGGTAAGTTAATTTCTTTAATACCTGCACGTGGACCAGAAGAGAGTAAACGTAAGTCGTTACATACTTTAGATAGTTTTACTGCGGTACGTTTTAATGCACCGTGAACCATGACATAAGCACCACAGTCAGATGTTGCTTCGATTAAGTTTTCAGCAGGTACGCAAGGTAATCCAGTTACCTCAGCAAGGTATTTTACTACTAATTCTGTATAACCTTTTGGTGTATTTAAACCAGTACCGATTGCTGTTGCACCAAGGTTGACTTCAAGGAGTAACTCAGCGGTACGTTTTAAGTTACGTACTTCTTCTTCAAGTAATACGGCAAAGGCTTTAAACTCTTGACCAACGGTCATCGGTACAGCATCTTGTAATTGAGTACGGCCCATTTTCAAAATTTTAGCAAATTCTTTTGCTTTATTATCGAAACCATCATGTAAGTATTGGATTTTGTCGATAAGTTTCAAAATGCTGTTGTATACCGCAATACGGAAACCGGTAGGATACGCATCGTTGGTAGATTGGCTAGCGTTCACGTGGTCCATTGGGTTAATAACATCATATTCACCTTTTTTATGACCAATTTTTTCAAGCGCGAGGTTAGCAACCACTTCGTTGGTATTCATATTGACAGAAGTACCAGCGCCACCTTGATATACATCAGATGGGAATTGATCTAAGCATTTCCCTGTGGTAAGAATTTCATCACAAGCTGCTACAATTGCTTTTGCAATATCACTTGGAATAGCACCTAATTCACCATTCGCTAGGGCAGTTGCTTTTTTAACCATTACCATGCCGCGAACAAATTCCGGTACATCAGAAATGGTTACATTAGAAATATTGAAGTTTTCAACCGCTCTTAAGGTATGGATACCCCAGTATGCATCAGCTGGCACATCACGTTCACCTAATAAATCCACTTCTTTTCTGTATTGAGTCATTTTAATCACCTTTTTTGGTTGTTAATTAATTTGAGGTAATTATAGGAATTTACATTGAAAATAAATTTGATATGGATCACATTTCAAATAAAAGGTGTAAGAGATATTTTCATTTCTCGCATAAATTTTTTTAGGGGAAAATTTTTTTATTTATCCCCTTGAAAGCAGAAAAGTTATCCCCACATTTAAGACACTTTATTTTAATAAGAAGGAAATTAATCATGAATATTCGTCCTTTACACGATCGTGTAATCATTAAACGTGAAGAAGTAGAAACTCGTTCAGCTGGCGGTATCGTATTAACCGGCTCAGCAGCGACTAAATCAACCCGTGCGAAAGTATTGGCAGTGGGTAAAGGCCGTATTTTGGAAAATGGCACCGTTCAACCTTTAGATGTAAAAGTTGGCGATACAGTCATTTTCAATGATGGTTATGGCGTGAAAAGTGAAAAAATCGATGGTGAAGAAGTGTTAATCATTTCTGAAAACGACATTTTGGCGATTGTGGAATAATTTAAATTAAGGAAAAAAGAAAATGGCAGCAAAAGACGTAAAATTTGGTAACGATGCACGCGTAAAAATGCTTAAAGGCGTGAATGTATTAGCAGATGCAGTAAAAGTGACCCTTGGCCCTAAAGGTCGCAATGTCATTTTAGATAAATCATTTGGTGCACCAACCATCACTAAAGATGGTGTATCTGTCGCACGTGAAATTGAATTAGAAGATAAATTTGAAAACATGGGTGCTCAAATGGTGAAAGAGGTTGCCTCTAAAGCCAATGATGCAGCCGGTGACGGTACTACGACTGCAACAGTTCTTGCTCAAGCTATCGTAAATGAAGGTTTAAAAGCTGTGGCTGCGGGCATGAATCCAATGGATTTAAAACGCGGTATTGATAAAGCGGTAAGTGCGGTTGTTTCTGAGCTTAAAAATTTATCTAAACCTTGCGAAACCTCTAAAGAAATTGAGCAAGTAGGGACAATTTCTGCTAACTCTGACAGCATTGTGGGTCAATTAATTGCTCAAGCAATGGAAAAAGTGGGTAAAGAAGGCGTGATTACCGTAGAAGACGGTACAGGCCTTGATGATGAATTAGCGGTTGTGGAAGGGATGCAATTCGATCGTGGTTACTTATCACCTTATTTCATCAACAAACCAGAAACGGCAACTGTTGAATTAGATAATCCATACATTCTTTTAGTAGATAAAAAAGTATCAAACATTCGTGAATTACTTCCAGTATTAGAAGGTGTGGCAAAAGCGGGTAAACCATTATTAATTATAGCTGAAGATATCGAAGGTGAAGCACTTGCAACCTTAGTAGTGAACACTATGCGCGGTATTGTGAAAGTGGCAGCAGTGAAAGCACCTGGTTTTGGTGATCGTCGTAAAGCAATGTTACAAGATATTGCGATCTTAACAGCAGGTACTGTGATTTCTGAAGAAATCGGTATGGAACTTGAAAAAGCGACATTAGAAGATTTAGGTCAAGCGAAACGTGTTGTTATCAACAAAGACAATACCACGATTATCGATGGTGTGGGTGATGAAGCACAAATCAAAGGTCGCGTAGCTCAAATTCGTCAGCAAATCGAAGAATCAACGTCTGATTATGACAAAGAAAAACTTCAAGAACGCGTAGCTAAACTTGCTGGCGGTGTGGCTGTAATCAAAGTTGGTGCAGCAACTGAAGTTGAAATGAAAGAGAAAAAAGATCGTGTGGATGATGCATTACACGCAACTCGTGCAGCGGTAGAAGAAGGTATCGTTGCGGGTGGTGGTGTTGCATTAGTTCGTGCTGCAACCAAAGTAGCGGCAACCTTAAAAGGTGATAACGAAGAACAAGATGTAGGTATTAAACTTGCATTACGTGCAATGGAAGCGCCACTTCGTCAAATCGTCACTAACGCAGGTGAAGAAGCATCGGTTGTGGCAAGTGCGGTTAAAAATGGCGAAGGAAACTTCGGTTATAACGCGGGTACTGAACAGTACGGCGATATGATCGAAATGGGTATTCTAGATCCAACTAAAGTAACTCGTTCTGCGTTACAATTCGCGGCTTCTGTAGCGGGCTTAATGATCACCACAGAATGTATGGTTACTGATCTTCCAAAAGATGATAAAGCCGATTTAGGTGCTGCCGGAATGGGCGGTATGGGAGGCATGGGCGGAATGATGTAATTCCCCTTTGCAAAAGAAAGTGCGATCGTTTTTCTTTATAGAAATGCGATCGCATTTTTATTTGTGTGGTGCTACACTTTAATGGTTTTCGATGATTTTATAGGTATAACAATGACAATTTCCCAAACTGAACTTAATCAACAACTCAAATCTGCCGGTATTGGTATTAATGCAACTGAATTACATGGTTTTTTGAGTGGCTTAATTTGTGGTGGACTGAAAGACCAAAGCTGGTTACCACTTCTATATCAATTCAGTAACGATAATCACGCCTACCCAACCGCATTAATTCAGCCAATTACCGAAATTTATGAGCAGATTGGTAAAACCTTATCGGATGTAGAAGGGTTTGATTTTGAATTGGGCTTAACAGAAGATGATAGCGTGTTTGCTCGCGCAGACAGTCTATCAGACTGGGCAAACCAATTTTTACTGGGTTTAGGGCTTGTTCAGACAGAATTGGATAAGGAAAAAGGCGAAATTGGCGAAGCGGTAGATGATTTACAAGATATTTGTCAGCTTGGTTATGATGAAGAAGATGACGAAGAAGAGCTTGCCGAAGCCTTAGAAGAAATTATTGAATATGTTCGCACCATTGCGATGTTGTTTTACACCCATTTCAACGATGATGCACAAGAAATAAAACCGATATTACATTAAAAGGAGCGAAACATGGATCTCGCATATATGGCGGCATTACCGCAAGAGGAATTTACAGAACGTCGTCAAAAAGTATTCGCGCAAATGCAGCCAAATTCTGCCTTGTTGCTATTTTCTGAAATTGAAAAACGTCGTAATAACGACTGTGATTTTCCTTTCCGTCAGGACAGTTACTTTTGGTATTTAACGGGATTTAATGAGCCCAATGCAGCATTATTATTGATTAAAACGGAAGAGTCAGAAAAAACGGTTGTATTTCTTCGTCCGCGAGATCCTTTGCTTGAAACCTGGAATGGTCGCCGATTAGGCGTTGAGCGAGCACCGCAAAAACTCAATGTCGATGAAGCCTATTCTATTGATGATTTCAAAACAGAATTTCCAAAATTAACGGAAAAATTGACCGCTCTTTATCATGTGGCCGATCGTCATCCTTGGGGCGATCAATTATTAGCTGAAAGTGCGGTGAAATTTTACGCTGTTTTTGATTGGCAGCCGATGTTAAGTGAAATGCGCTTAATCAAATCTCCAAACGAAATTCGCTTAATGCAGCAAGCGGGACAGATTACTGCGTTCGGACATATTAAAGCGATGCAAGTGACTCGCCCAAATCGTTTTGAATATGAAATAGAAAGCGAAATTCTGCATGAATTTAATCGTCATGGTGCTAGATTTCCGTCTTACAATTCGATTATTGCGGGAGGAGATAATGCTTGTATATTGCACTACACTGAAAATGATCAACCATTAAAAGATGGTGATCTTGTGTTGATTGATGCAGGGTGTGAGTTTGCTATGTATGCAGGGGATATCACGCGTACTTTCCCTGTGAATGGTAAATTTACCCAGCCTCAACGTGAGATTTATGAATTAGTCTTAAAGGCTCAAAAACGCGCGATTGAGCTATTAGTGCCAGGAAATTCGATTAAACTGGCGAATGACGAAGTGATTCGTATTAAAACTCAAGGCTTGGTTGATTTAGGCATCCTGAAAGGGGATGTAGATAAGCTGATTGAAGAGAAAGCTTATCGCCAATTTTATATGCATGGTTTAGGCCATTGGCTTGGTTTAGATGTGCATGATGTTGGTCGCTATGATGATGATCGTAGCCGTACGCTTGAAGTGGGGATGATCATCACTGTTGAGCCAGGTATTTATATTTCAGAAGAGGCGGATGTACCAGCTCAATATAAAGGCATTGGTGTCCGTATTGAAGATAACTTGTTGATGACTGAATACGGCAACAAAAATCTGACAGCTGCGGCACCAAAAGAAATCAATGACATTGAGAATTTAATGAAAAATTGAGAAAAATTCTCAAATTTGTGATCTAGTGCAAGTTTTTCCTACAACCAAAGTGTTACTATGCAGTCAGATAAAAAAAGTCAATTAAATCGGTAAGGAGTTGATTATGTATAAACACGTTTTAGTTGCGGTAGATCTTTCTGATGAAAGTGAATTTCTACTCAAAAAAGCCGTGGGAATTGCAAAACGCAATGATGCGCAGCTTTCCATTATCCACGTAGATGTAAACTTCTCGGATCTCTATACTGGTTTAATTGATGTCAATATGTCATCAATGCAAGATAGAATTTCGAGCGAAACACAAAAAGCGCTAATTAATTTAGCAGAACATGCTGGTTATCCAGTAAAAGAAAAATTGAGCGGTAGCGGTGATTTAGGTCAAGTTTTGACGGACGCTATTGATCAGTATGATGTAGATCTACTAGTGACAGGTCATCACCAAGATTTCTGGAGTAAATTAATGTCTTCAACACGTCAAGTGATGAATACGATTAAAATTGATATGTTGGTTGTGCCACTTCGCGACGAATAGTGATCAAAAATTATTTTAGCCCCATTAAAATAACGTAAATTTTAACCGCACTTCTCAATTAATGCAGTAGAGTGCGGTTTTCTTTTTAAGATCAGTGAAAAAGCCTTTTTCTCTAGGTCAAAATATGCAAGAATAGTGAGCTTATTTTATAAATCGTGATCGAGATAGAGACACAAGGTTTTATCAATGAAAACAACAGCAGAAATTAGACAGTCATTCCTTGATTTTTTCCATAGCAAGGGGCATCAGGTCGTCGCAAGTAGTTCACTTGTGCCTGAAAACGATCCGACATTGCTTTTTACCAATGCCGGGATGAACCAATTTAAAGACGTGTTCCTTGGTATGGATAAACGTCCTTACTCACGTGCGACAACAGCACAACGTTGTGTGCGCGCAGGTGGTAAGCATAATGACTTAGAAAACGTCGGTTATACGGCGCGTCACCATACTTTCTTTGAAATGCTCGGCAACTTCAGTTTTGGTGACTATTTCAAACATGATGCGATTAATTTTGCCTGGGAGTATTTGACTTCTCCACAATGGCTCGGGTTACCAAAAGAAAAATTATGGGTAACCGTGTATGAAACCGATAATGAAGCTTATGATATTTGGCATAAAGAAGTTGGTGTGCCAGCAGAACGTATTATTCGTATCGGTGATAACAAAGGTGCGCCTTATGCATCAGATAACTTCTGGGCAATGGGTGACACAGGTCCTTGTGGTCCATGTACTGAAATTTTCTACGATCACGGTGATCATATTTGGGGGGGGCCTCCGGGTTCTCCAGAAGAAGATGGTGACCGCTATATCGAAATTTGGAACGTGGTATTCATGCAATTTAACCGTCAAGCAGACGGCACAATGGAAAAATTACCACGTCCATCGGTTGATACCGGGATGGGTTTAGAGCGTATTTCTGCTGTATTACAACATGTAAACTCTAACTATGAGATCGATATTTTCCAAAAACTAATTGCGAAAACGGCAGAAGTTGTAGGAACAACGGATTTAACTAATAAATCATTACGTGTAATTGCAGACCACATTCGTTCTTGTGCATATTTGATTGCAGATGGCGTAATTCCATCAAACGAAGGTCGTGGTTATGTATTACGTCGTATTATCCGTCGTGCAGTGCGTCATGGCCACTTGTTAGGGGCAAAAGAAGCCTTCTTCTACAAACTTGTGCCGACTTTAATTGAAGTCATGGCGGAAGCAGGAAAAGAAGTTAAAGAAAAACAAGCTAATGTCGAAAAATTACTTCGTTTAGAAGAAGAACAATTTGCTCGTACATTAGAGCGCGGATTAAGCTTATTAGACGATGCGCTTGCTCAAGTGAAAGATGGTGTGTTGTCAGGTGAAGTTGCCTTTAAACTTTATGATACTTATGGCTTTCCACTTGATTTAACTGCAGACGTATGTCGTGAGCGTGATATTGCAATTGATGAAGCAGGTTTTGAGCGTGAAATGGAAGCACAACGCTTACGCGCACAATCTGCAAGCCAATTCGGCATGGATTACAACAATGTTATTCGTGTAGAAGGTGAAACGAAATTTGAAGGTTATACTGAATCAGAATCTTTAGCCAAAGTGACCGCACTTTTCCATGATGGAAAATCAGTAGACAGTATTACTGCAGGCCAAAGTGCTGTGGTGATTTTAGAAAATACTCCATTCTATGCGGAATCAGGTGGTCAAATTGGTGACAGTGGTTATTTAACCTCTCAAGGTATTCAGTTTAATGTAAAAGATACTCAAAAATATGGTCAAGTATTTGGTCATATTGGTGAGTTAGAACAGGGTACCTTAAAAGTTGGGCAAACAGTCAACGCGGTTGTGGATGCAGCAAGACGTCATCAAACGTCGCTTAACCATTCTGCAACACACTTATTACATGCCGCATTGCGTCAAGTTTTAGGTCACCATGTAGTGCAAAAAGGATCATTAGTATCCGATACCGCATTACGTTTTGACTTTGCTCATCCGGAAGCGATTACCAAAGCACAGCTTAACGAAATTGAAACGTTGGTAAACCAGAAAGTACGTGAGAATTTTGTGGTTCAAACGGACGTGATGGATATCGAAGCGGCAAAAGCAAAAGGTGCAATGGCGTTATTCGGTGAAAAATATTCTGATGTGGTACGTGTTTTAACAATGGGAGATTTCTCCGTTGAACTTTGTGGTGGCATTCATGCTAAACGTACCGGTGATATCGGTTTATTTAAAATTGTGGCGGAAACTGCAGTTGCAGCAGGTGTTCGTCGTATTGAAGCGGTAACGGGTGAAAATGCAATTAATTGGTTACATAATCAACAACGCATTCTTACTCAAAGTGCAGATTTATTTAAATCTGACGTTAATACCCTTGTTGAGAAAATTCAGCAACTTCAAGATAAAGCGAAGAAAGCAGAAAAAGAATTACAAGGATTAAAAGAAAAAGCCGCAATGCAAGCGGGGTCCGATTTAGTGAAAAGTGCGGTTAAAATTAATGATGTTTCTGTAATCGTACATCAACTAGACGGAATTGAAACTAAATCGTTACGTGTGATGGTTGATGATTTAAAAAATCAACTTGGTTCAGGCGTAATTGTATTTGCATCTATTTTAGATGATAAAGTCAACCTCGTCGTTGGCGTAACAAGCGATTTAACTACTAAAGTGAAGGCTGGTGAGCTAGTGAATTTAATGGCTCAGCAAGTTGGTGGGAAAGGCGGTGGTCGCCCGGATATGGCAATGGCAGGAGGCTCCCAACCAGAAAATGTGAATCTAGCATTAACTGTCGCACAAAACTGGTTAAGCAATAATCTGTAGTACAAGCAGGTCGGTGGGATGCCGATCTTTACTTGATTGATAGGGATATCTAATAAATGCAAACTAAGGAGATAAAAGATGTTAATCTTAACTCGAAAAGTTGGCGAAAGTGTTCTCATTGGAGACGATATTTCTATCACGGTTTTGAGTGTACGTGGAAACCAGGTCAAACTCGGTGTACAAGCGCCTAAAGAAGTATCCGTTCACCGAGAGGAAATTTACCAACGAATTCTGCAGTCAAAAGATGAACATATAGATGAGGCATCTTAGACCAACGAGTTTAATGAATGTTTTACATTCTGTTTATAATTTAATTAACGTTTTTCAAAAAATTAAACCCATTGGTTTGCAAGATTTTAAAAATAACGGAAATTTGAGTTATAAAGGTAGAGAAGGAACTTTTCCAACTTAAATCTATCAAAATTTAATAAATAATGACCGCACTTTTGTGTTACAGAAGTGTGGTCATTGAATATTTAAACAAAAAGGAAAATCAATGAAAGTCATTATTCCCGTAGCAGGTTTAGGTACTCGAATGTTACCCGCAACGAAAGCGATTCCAAAAGAAATGTTAACGCTTGTGGATAAACCACTTATTCAATATGTTGTGAATGAGTGTGTTGCTGCAGGCATTAAAGAAATCGTCTTAGTCACACATTCTTCTAAAAATGCGATTGAAAACCACTTTGATACGTCTTTTGAATTGGAAACAATGCTTGAGAAACGTGTTAAACGTCAACTTTTGGAAGAGGTTCGTTCTATTTGTCCTAAAGATGTAACTATCATGCATGTTCGTCAGGGGAATGCGAAAGGCTTGGGCCATGCGGTGTTATGTGGTCGTCCTGTCGTTGGAAACGAGCCGTTTGCAGTGGTGTTACCTGATGTGCTTTTAGCGGATTTTACGGCAAATCAAAAGAAAGAAAATCTTTCAGCAATGATTAAACGTTTTAAAGAAACACAAGCAAGCCAAATCATGGTAGCGCCTGTTGCTGCCGATGAAGTGAGTAGCTATGGTATCGCGGATTGTGGTGGAGTAGAATTAAAAGGTGGTGATAGCGTTAAAATTAACAGCATTGTTGAAAAACCATCTGTTGAAGAGGCACCATCAAATCTTGCTGTTGTTGGACGTTATGTCTTCTCTGCGGCGATTTGGGATTTATTAGAAAAAACACCAGTTGGTGTAGGTGATGAAATCCAATTAACGGATGCAATCGATATGCTTATTGAGAAAGAGACCGTTGAAGCATTCCATATGACAGGCAGAAGCTTTGACTGTGGTGACAAGATTGGCTATATGGAAGCCTTTGTAGAATATAGTCTTCGCCATGATAAATTAGGCAAAGAGTTTAAAGCTTTCCTAAAAGATCTTGCAAAAACCTTATAATTGACTGAAACCACCGAAAGGTGGTTTTTATTTATATATTTGGATTAGACAATATAAAAGATAAAAAAGAAGGCATCTGATGATGCCTTCTTCTTTCTCTATAAACGAAATCTTAGTTATTTTTCGCTAATAAAGTGCGGTAGATAATACCACCTAAAATACCACCGATAATTGGCGCAACCCAGAATAACCATAATTGGTCGATTGCCCAAGAACCTTGGAATACCGCAACTGCAGTACTACGAGCCGGGTTTACAGAGGTATTTGATACAGGAATGCTGATTAAGTGGATTAAAGTTAAACCTAAACCAATTGCGATTGGCGCAAAACCTGCAGCTGCATTTTTATGAGTTGAACCCATGATGATTAATAAGAAGAATGCAGTCAATAATACTTCTGCTACGAATACCGCTTCTAAAGAATAACCTTCAGGAGAGTGTTCGCCGTAGCCATTAGATGCAAAACCTGCAGTCACATCAAAGCCCGCTTTACCTGATGCGATAAGATAAAGTGCAGCACCCGCTACTAAACCACCAACTACTTGAGAAACGATGTATGGAAGAGCATCTTTCGCAGAGAAACGACCGCCTGCCACTAAACCAAGTGTTACAGCTGGGTTAAAGTGACCACCAGAAATGTGACCTACAGCATAAGCCATGGTTAATACGGTTAAACCAAACGCAAATGCAACGCCTACATAACCGATACCTAGGTTGACAGAAGCGGCAAAGATTGCACTACCACAACCACCAAACACTAACCAAAATGTGCCGAAGAATTCAGCAAAAAGTTTTTTTGACATAATAGACCTCAATATTAAACATGTCGTTATCTTCAAATAACAATAATGTATTGCGAATGCAACAGGCATTTAGTCAAAGGTAATGGTTTTTAGTTCTGCAAATTATTGTAAATGTTTGTAAGTGAATGTAAGGGAAATAGCATGCTATACTTTTAGCCGTCTAGATTGTCATTTTGCTTATTTTTCATTAAAATACGGATAAATTATCAGGTTATTTAAGGTGCATTATGGCAAACTGGGATGGCAAATATATTAGCCCTTATGCAGAGCATGGCAAAAAGAGCGAACAGGTCAAAAAAATTACAGTGTCTATTCCAATTAAAGTATTGGAAATTTTGACGAATGAGCGTACGCGTCGTCAGCTGAAAAGTTTGCGCCATGCAACAAATAGTGAATTGCTTTGTGAGGCATTCTTGCATGCTTTTACGGGGCAGCCATTACCGACTGATGCAGATTTAATGAAAGAACGCCATGATGAGATTCCTGAAAATGCCAAAGAGATCATGCGTGATTTAGGTATCGATCCTGAAAGCTGGGAATATTAATTTATCCTTTTAATCCTTCCAAAATACTGCATTCAGGGCAATCATTGCCCTGACAAGCGTTATGCCATCGTTCTAATTCCTCTACCATTTTTTGCAAGTGACGAATTTGCTCATTCAATGTTTTAATATGCTGCGTCGTGAGCGCTTTAACTTCTCGGCTACTACGATTAGGATTATCCTGTAATTGCAAAAGTTGGTGAATTTGTTGGAGTGAAAACCCAACATCTCGAGAATGACGAATAAAACGTAGTCGTTCTAAATCTTTTTCTTCATAATGACGGTAACCCGAAAGGCTTCGTTGGGCAGGCTTTAATAAGCCGGACTTTTCATAATCTCGAATTTGTTTACTTGATAAACCCACTAATTTTGCTACTTCACTAATGTTCATAAAAAATCCTTGACCTTAACCTTATGTTAAGGTTTATAGTAAGCTTAATTTCAATCTATATCAATAATTAAGGAGTAAATATGAAATCAATTACATTACATGTAACAGGAATGACTTGTGGTGGTTGTGTGAAAAGCGTCACAAGAGTGTTGGAAGAACTTAATGGCGTAGAAAAAGCCGTAGTAACACTTGATGATGGTAAAGCAGTGGTTACCTTTGATGAAAGTGCGGTCAGTATTCCACAATTAATTGAAACAATTGAAGACGCAGGTTTTGATGCAACAGAATAAAAAAATAGCCATTCAAATCGAGGGAATGACTTGCCAATCCTGTGCGAATCGAATTGAAAAGGTGCTGAATCGAAAAGATTTTGTCTCTGAAGCGGGTGTGAATTTTGCGGCAGAGGAAGCGCATGTCGTATTTGATTCATCTCAGGCTTCAGAACAAGATATTTTGACAATTATTCAAAAAGCTGGATTTAATGGCATTCTAAAGCAAAATGTGCTGCCTAGTGCATCTAATGAAACGAAGATTAGTCTGCGTTTATGGTTGCTTTTGTTGATTAATATTCCTTTTTTAATCGGAATGATCGGGATGATGCTTAATCATCATTCTTGGATGATGCCGCCAATGTGGCAATTTGTTCTTGCTAGCATTGTACAACTTTGGTTAGCCATCCCTTTTTATAAAGGTGCGATTGGTAGTATTCGAGGTGGTTTGGCTAATATGGATGTACTGGTGAGTACAGGTACATTGGCGATTTATCTCTATTCGGTCTTTATGCTGTTTTATCATCAGCCAATGGGGCATGATGGTGCATCTCATGTTTATTTTGAAGCATCGGTGATGGTCATTGGTTTCGTCAGCCTTGGGAAATTTCTTGAGGAAAGAACGAAGAAACAAAGCTTAAACAGTTTAGGGCTATTATTACAACTCACCCCAAAACAAGTTAGTGTTCAACGTGAAAATCGTTGGGAAACGATTCCTCTAGATCAAGTAAAAATAGGTGATATTTTACGAGCTAATCAAGGTGAACGTATTGCAGCTGATGGTATAGTTGAACAGGGGAGTGGTTGGTGCGATGAGAGTCATTTAACCGGTGAATCTCAACCATTAGAAAAAATGTCTCAAAGTCCTGTGCTTGCGGGGGCAATGGTGACACAAGGTAGCCTTATTTATCGAGCCAATCAACTCGGTCAGCAAACCCTATTGGGCGATATGATGAAAGCGCTCTCTGAGGCGCAAGGTACAAAGGCACCGATTGCTCGTTTTGCTGATAAAGTCGCTGCAGTATTTGTACCTGCCGTGTTATTAATTTCTGCGATAACATTTGGATTAACCTGGTGGATAAAAGGAGATTGGGTAACCGCTTTAATTCATTCGGTTGCTGTGTTAGTTATTGCTTGTCCTTGTGCGTTAGGGCTTGCTACACCTGCTGCCATAATGGTTGGTATGGGAAAAGCAGTTAATGCAGGGATTTGGTTTAAAGATGCTGCATCTATGGAAGAGGCAGCCCATGTGGATACGGTGGTATTAGATAAAACTGGTACGCTAACTCATGGAGACCTCAAAATCACCGCTGTTTGGCAACCACAAAGTGCGGTCTATTCTGAGGAAGATTTATATCGTATTGCGGCTTCCGTTGAGCAAAATGCCAATCACCCTTTAGCTAAAGCGATAGTCCTGGCAGCACAGGAAAAATCACTTGAAATTCCGACCGCATTTTCAGTTCATTCAGAAGTAGGTATGGGCATCTCAGCTCACATTGACGGAATAGGTTTGGTTAAAGTAGGTAAGCCGACTTATTGTGAATTAACCTTACCAGATAATATGCCTCAAATTTGGCAAATTGCGAGTATTGTTGCGGTATCTGTAGATAACAGTCCAATTGGCGCCTTTGCATTAGCAGACAGTTTAAAAGAGGATAGTTTGCAAGCGATTCAACGCTTACATCAACATAATATTGATGTGGTGATGATGAGTGGCGATCAGCAATCTGTCGTTGATTATGTTGCTCAGCAAGTAGGTGTGAAAACCGCGAAAGGTAATTGTAGTCCACGTGACAAAGCCGCTTATATTGAGGCATTACGCCAGCAAGGCAAAGTGGTGGCAATGGTTGGTGATGGTGTGAATGATGCACCAGCGTTAGCGATGGCTAATGTAAGCTTTGCGATGAAATCGGGTTCTGATGTTGCAGAGCAAACCGCATCGGCGACACTGATGCAGCATTCGGTTGATCAGTTAGTCGATGGCTTAATGATTTCTCGAGCAACATTAAAGAATATTAAACAAAACTTATTCTTTGCCCTCATTTACAATGTGCTAGGTATTCCACTTGCGGCATTAGGCTACTTAAGTCCTGTTTTGGCAGGAGCAGCCATGGCAATGAGTTCGCTTTCTGTGCTATCCAATGCATTGCGATTAAAACGAGTGAAAATTAAATAAGAAAAAGGCGATATGAAAATATCGCCTTTTATTTTTTGATTAATGTTGCTTCCATAAGGGAAGTTGAATCGTGACGGCAAGCCCGCCCAAGTTGCTGGATTCGGCCCATACTTTTCCATTGTGTTCATTAACTACATTATAAACAATGGTTAATCCCAACCCTGTTCCACCAGTGGCCCGTGTTCGGGTTTCATCTACACGATAGAATGGCTTAAAGATTTTATCAAACTCTTCAGGTGGTAAGCCTAAGCCATTATCATCCACTCGAATTTGTAGGCAGTTCTCATCCTGTTCATTTTTTTGTAAGTTAATAGTGAGAAAAATACGGTCTTTAGTGTATTTCAACGCATTGCGAACAATGTTTTCAATTGCACTGGTGAGTAAGCTTAGGTTGCCATAAATCATGTGTTTTTCAGGATGTAAAATAGAGATATTGACATCACAAGTTATTTTGCGTTGTTCTGCTTCAAATAGGGCATCCTTTATGACATCGTCCCAGAGTTGAACAATGGAAAATAAATTGTGCTCCATTTGAGAATGCATTTGTTGACGGGAAATGAGCAACAATTCACTGATCATCTTATCCATTCGTTGTATTTCTTTTTCAATGCGTTTTACCGGTTCAATATCACCCGTTTGATGACGAACCAGTGCAGTAGAAAGTTGTAAACGCGTTAATGGTGTTTTTAATTCATGTGAGATGGACGAAAGTAGATTGTGTTGGTTTGAAATTAGATTATCAATCGCAATCGACATTTTGTTAAAACTTTGACCTACTTCTCGCAATTCTGCTGGACCATGATTTGCTAACTCATTATCAACTTTGAAGTTACCTAATGCCACGCTATTAGCGGCTTTTTGTAAATTGGTAATAGGTTTGACGATGGTATGAGTGAACCACCAAAGCAAAGGTGTTGTAATAATTAATGTTAAGAGCAGTAAGATCCAAGGGTGATCAAGCATATAACGCAAAATTTCTTGTTGGCCATTTGCTCGAGACACAAAGAATAATTCGGATGCTTGGTCGGAATCGCCAATATAGACTTTAAAAGGTCCTGCAATTTGGATATCTTTAAATGTTTTGCGTTGTGGCTGGGCAAAGTTACTTGATTCTTGGGCGAACTGAGCAATATGCATTCTTTCTTCGCCTAAAGCACCGAAGATTTCTTTTTCAGGCGTCATAATAACTGGGCGAGCAGAGTCGAATTTATCTGTTGGAAGCACAGGAACGCCAGCGAGGATGCCATTGATTCTATTATTACGAATTGATT
Source organism: Haemophilus parainfluenzae T3T1 (assembly GCF_000210895.1). Taxonomy (NCBI): domain Bacteria; kingdom Pseudomonadati; phylum Pseudomonadota; class Gammaproteobacteria; order Pasteurellales; family Pasteurellaceae; genus Parahaemophilus; species Parahaemophilus parainfluenzae. The sequence goes on from NC_015964.1 coordinate 1,046,330, forward strand.
CGACGAGTTTCTTTTGATAACTCGATATTTCATTTTGATTTAAATCTGAGTATAAGCGGCTATCAAAATAAGGAAGTGCGACTAAAAGCGCGGTCATGGCAAAGAATGCCAACCAAAAGACAGTAAATGTGCGTATAGTGAGCTGATTTAAGCTGAATTTCTTAATGAGCATTATTCACAAACCAATAAGTAACCACGGCCACGTAGCGTTTTCAGCCATGGTAAGCCATTGTCTCTTTCTGGAAGTTTTTTGCGCAAGTTTGACATATGCATATCAATCGAGCGATCGAAAGGAGAAAGGTGTTTGCCAAGCACATTCATACTTAATTCTTCACGAGAAACAATTTGTCCAGGGCGAAGCACAAGTTTATGAAGTAGGGCAAATTCAGAGCCGGTTAGACCGAGATCTTGCCCTTTATAAGAGGCTTGTTGAAGACCAGAATGAAGGACTAAACCACAAAATTCCAATGTATTCTCTTCTGATGGAAGTGCGGTCGAATTTTGAGAACTTTCTGATGGGCTAACGCGACGCAAAATCGCCTTAATGCGGGCAACCAACTCACGATCGTTAAATGGTTTTGGTAAATAGTCATCGGCACCAAGTTCTAAGCCCAGTACACGATCGATTTCTTCACCACGCGCAGTTAGCATCATTACAGGGACATTTGATGTTTGACGAATTTTCTTGAGTGTTTCAATGCCGTTTAATACAGGCATCATAACATCCAATAAGACTAATTGGTGACTTGAGTTTAATTTGTCTAATGCTTCTTGACCATTATTTGCAATTTCGACTTCAAAACCAGTCAGTCGTAAAACTTCTGCAAGCAAATCTGTTAGTTCAATATCATCATCAACTAATAGAATTTTTGACATTTTTATTCCCTTGTAATACAACGAACCTGCTTGATGTAACAAGCAGGTACTATTTTTTTATGACTACCAGAATTTCCACCAGCTTTTCTTACCTGCATTTTCAGGTGTGCTGATAATAGTATTATTTTCGTCTTGTTTTGCCACTTCAGGTAATGGCTTATCTAATTCTGCACTGCTCACTAAACCGTTTTGATCGAATTTCACAGTAAATGTGTGCTGCTCAGGTTTTTGGTAAGAGTGTTGTTGTAAGAACACGTAATACCAAGTTAAGTTACTATAAGGATCAATTAAAACCGGTGTGCCAAGTAAATATTGTACTTGTTGGGCTGTCATGCCAGGTTTTACTTGTGCCACAGTGGCCGCTTCTAAATAGTTACCTTGTGGTACATCAATACGATAAACTACTTTTTGTACAGTTGAACAAGAAGTTAAGCTTAATGCTAAAACAACTGCACCTAAAAATGTTTTTAATTGCATATTTTTTACCTTTTACTGCAAAGTTATGTCGAATGATACCGAAACTTTATGATCTTGCCAAATTAATTATCGCACTTTAATGCTTTTTGAAGTTGATCTTTTAAATTTGGTGGTATCCCTTTGATTGTTAAAGTATCTGTAAGTGGATCCCATTCAATACGGTTATTCAATAAATCCGCATCAAAGCTTAATGTGACACCTTTACCGGAACCTGAAAACTTCGTTAATGTTTTTAAGGCTGAGCGTACTGGCGGAATCGTTTCTTCCAAGCCGTAATCTTGCTCTTCTGTAAAGGTGACAAAAGGGCGCTCGTTTAGAGTCGGCAAATTGGCTGAAAGTTCAGTTAATGCGATCTCATCACCGCTTGCTAATTGACCTTTGCAGTATTCAAATACCTGTTTTTTCACCGCCTGAGTTTGTTCTTTATTTAGCTCACCTTGTTCACAGTAATCACTTACCGCTTGTAATAAGCATTGGTTTTGAACTTGTGGATTTAGACCTTCTTCTGCACCCAAAAAATCCATAAAAAAGTCACTAATTTTACGGCCTACACGACCTTTAATGAAGGTAAGGTAGCGGTTTGAGTTTGCATTTACTTGTAAATCCGTTAAGTTGATTCGTGCCGCAATATCAAATTGTGTGATATCTAAGTATTCTGTACGGCGAATTTCAAGATTCTCGTCAACTAACATGCTGATACGGCTATCCAACAAAGCAATGAATAGGTAATCCGTCGCTAAAAAGTTATATTGGCATAGGATAAGCGTACCGCTGTCTGCAAAATTATATTTGCCCAATTCTTGCGCTAATAATTTTGTGGATTGTTGGCTGAAATTTAAAAAGTTGATTTCATTTTCTAATAAACGATTCAGATCTTGTGCAAAAATGGAATTCTCTTGGAAGACACCAAAAGCTTTGCCTTTATTTTGATAACCTTGATGTAATTGCAACATCATTTGTTCGACTTCTGGCGTAATGGTGAGAAGTTCATCACGTAACACGCTTTCCATTGTAGTGGTTTCATTTCCAGCGTGCTTAACTAATTGATGTAGCACGATTTGATTAACCGTAATGCTCATAATTTTTTCCTTCGTAAAATTTGCCTTAAATTATAACCGCACTTTTTAGGCAAGAAAAAAGAAATTATTCAGATTGAGCAAATTATCGGGTATGATATAAGAAGTTTTTTTGTATTCAGAACAGGCTTAAACATTCCAAATGGCTCAACATTCAAAGTATTCAGATGGGCAAGTTAATGCCATCATTAACGACATGATTAGCGTGCTTGAAACTCACAAAGCGCCCGTTGATCTTTCTCTTATCGCTTTAGGTAATATGGCTAGTAATTTATTAACCACTAGCGTGCCAGCTGCACAGCGTGAAGCATTAGCACAAGCCTTTGCCAACTCTCTGATGAATTCGGTGAAAACAAAATAAAATGTGGTGGTTTAAAAAGAGCAAATTCAACGGACGTGAATACCGTGAAGAAACCTCGCGAAAAATTTCGTGGGGGCATTGGTTTGCTTTTTTTAACATTATCATCGCAATTCTTATTGGTAGTCGTTACGCCTTTCTCATTGACTGGCCAGACACCTTACTCGGCAAAATTTATTTCTTTATCAGCTTATTAGGTCATTTCAGTTTTTGTGTTTTTGCCTTGTATTTGCTAGTGATTTTCCCGCTGAGTTTTATCATCAAAAATCACCGCACTTTCCGTGGATTAACGGTGATTATCGCGACAATTTGCACCACTTTATTGCTGTTTGATACGGAAGTCTTTAACCGTTTCAATATCCACCTTTCTTCTATCGTTTGGAATTTGTTAGTGAACCCTGAAAAGGGAGAGCTTTCAAGAGATTGGCAAATTTTCTTCGCGCCAATGCCGATTATTTTACTGATTCAAATGCTTTTCTCCCGTTGGAGTTGGGAAAAGTTACGTAGCTTAGAGCGTCAGAAATGGCTGAAAAAAGTCGGATTAGTGCTAACTTCTACTTTTGTCGCTACACACTTAATTTATGCTTGGGCGGATGCCTTTTTATATCGCCCGATTACCATGCAACGCTCAAATTTCCCGCTTTCTTATCCAATGACTGCTCGAACCTTTTTGGAAAAACAAGGATTTATTAATGCGGAAACATACTCTCAGCGCTTAGAGCAAGAAGGGCGTTTAGATGCATTAAAACTTGATTATCCGAAAAAAGACCTTCAGTTTGAGCAAGTTGAGAACAAACCAAATATCCTCGTGATTACCGTTTCAGGTTTACGTTATGACGCACTGACTAGCGAGAAAATGCCTAAATTGTTTGAATTTGCCACAAGTTCTACTCAATTTACGAATCATTACAGTAGCGGCAATACGAACAATGCCGGCCTAGTGGGCTTATTCTATGGACTGAATGCAAATTATACGGACAGTATTTTGAGTAATCACACACCGTCGGTATTAATTAAAAAGCTACAAGATGAGAAATATCAATTTGTCGCTTATTCGTCCACGGCATTTAAAGATAGCTTATTTAAACAAGCCTTGTTCCGTAATGTGAAATTGCCTAAAGTGAAAGCTTCTTCGCCAAAAGAAGCGAGAAATGGTGTTTTATCACTCTTAAAAAATGATAAGCCTTGGTTTGCTTATGTGGATTTAGATATTACGGATAAAACGGAAGAAAATTACACCAAATCGCTTGCAGATATAGACCAACAGATTGACGAAATCTTAGCATCAGTTTCTTTAGAGAATACGATTGTCATTATTACGGCAGAACATGGTACAACGTTTAATAAGCTGGATGAAAAAGAGCAAGAAAACTATTTTGGTCGTGATGAAATTCAAGTGCCGTTTATTGTTTACTGGAAAGATTTACCGGTGCAAGAAGTCTCGAAATTAACGAGCCATACGGATTTATTACCGGCATTGATGTCATCGATCTTTAAAGTGAAAAATCCAGTTTCGGATTATGCACAAGGTCGCAATTTATTTGAGCTTAATGGCGATCCTTGGGTGTTGGCATCAAATTTCCGTTGGAATGTCATTATTCAGCCCGATGGCACACAGTATCACATTGATCGCAAAGGAAACTATAAGAAATTTGACCGCACTTATACGGAGCAATCTTCTAGCCGCCCACCACTTGGGTTGTTCTTGGAAGTTTTCAAACAAGAGCGTTCTTTTATCAATAAATAGATAGCTTTTTTGCGCTTAAAATCTTATACTTTGCATTCAGTTGAAAGACTGAAAAGATGTTATTAATTAAAATCTGCGAATTTTTCATAACATTGCAAACAATTCACAATAGATCAGATCCTTATTGGGTTTGCTTTTCAATTAATACACTTCTCGTCTCTCTTTTCCTTTCTTTTTTGGCGGAGTTATTATGAGAAATCACGTTCGTAGCTTTAAAACGTTTATTCGAGACGAAATTATTAAAAAAGGTGGCTGGGTTAATGCTCATGCTCACGCAGATCGTGCTTTTACAATGACACCCGAAAAAATCGGCATTTATCACAATAGTAATCTTCAACAAAAATGGGATTTAGTGGACGAAGTTAAACGTACATCAAGTGTTGATGATTATTACGCCCGTTTCTGTCAATCGATTGAGTTGATGATTTCCCAAGGGGTGACGGCATTTGGGACTTTTGTGGATATCGACCCGATTTGTGAAGACCGAGCCATCATTGCTGCGCATAAAGCTCGCGAAGTCTATAAGCATGACATTATTTTAAAATTTGCGAATCAGACTTTAAAAGGGGTGATTGAGCCAGAAGCACGCAAATGGTTTGATATTGGCTCTGATATGGTGGATATGATTGGTGGTTTACCTTATCGCGATGAGCTTGACTATGGTCGAGGCCTTGAAGCAATGGATATTTTACTTGATGCGGCTAAATCTCGCGGCATTATGTGTCATGTGCATGTGGACCAATTCAACTCTCCAAAAGAAAAAGAAACAGAGCAGCTTTGCGATAAAACTATCGAACATGGTATGGAAGGTCGAGTCGTGGCGATACATGGTATTTCCATTGGTGCGCATAGCAGAGAATATCGTTATAAACTTTATGAAAAAATGCGTCAGGCAAAAATGATGATGATTGCTTGCCCAATGGCGTGGATTGATAGTAACCGAAAAGAAGATTTAATGCCTTTCCATAACGCATTGACACCGGCAGATGAAATGATTCCGGAAGGAATTACAGTCGCGTTAGGTACCGATAATATCTGTGATTACATGGTGCCACTTTGTGAAGGGGATTTATGGCAAGAACTAAGCTTGCTGGCTGCGGGCTGCCGTTTCCCTCATCTTGATGCGATGGTTGATATTGCCAGTATCAATGGACGTAAAGTGTTAGGGTTAGAGCCTGTTTAATCCAAAAAATTAGATAGAAGTGCGGTCATAAAACGAAACGTTTTGTGGCCGTTTTTATTTATAAGATAAAACAGAACTAATGCTAATTTGACTGATTTAAAAAAGGACTTTAAGAAAAGTGGTGGGCGATACCGGTCTCGAACCAGTGACCCCCTCCTTGTAAGGGAGGTGCTCTCCCAACTGAGCTAATCGCCCGATGCACCTGAAAAGGTATTCGGATTTATTTAAACACTAAAATTAAGTGGTGGGCGATACCGGTCTCGAACCAGTGACCCCCTCCTTGTAAGGGAGGTGCTCTCCCAACTGAGCTAATCGCCCACATAAGAAAAGCGTTTAAATAATGGGAAAGTTTGAGCGGAAAGAACACTTTAGAAAAGTGGTGGGCGATACCGGTCTCGAACCAGTGACCCCCTCCTTGTAAGGGAGGTGCTCTCCCAACTGAGCTAATCGCCCGCTTGGTCAAACTTTTACAACATTAAAGCCAACTTTGGAAAAAGTGGTGGGCGATACCGGTCTCGAACCAGTGACCCCCTCCTTGTAAGGGAGGTGCTCTCCCAACTGAGCTAATCGCCCTTAATGTTGTGGATTGGCATTATAAGTATAATGAGATTTCAGTCAATATATTTTTATGAAAAAGCGTCTAGTTGTTGCAAAAATAGGCATAAAATCAGATTTTTTATTTAGAACTCACGCAAGTCGTAGTAAAATAAAGGTAATTTTTGTAAATGAATAGGTTATTAAGAAAATGAAAATTGATCCTCCTTTTGAATTAGATCCGAATGTCAAAGTACGTACGCGTTTTGCTCCAAGTCCAACAGGTTATTTGCACGTAGGCGGCGCACGTACAGCCCTTTATTCTTGGTTATTTGCAAAACATAATAACGGTGAGTTTGTATTACGTATTGAAGATACCGATTTAGAGCGTTCTACACCGGAAGCAACAGCAGCAATCATTGAAGGGATGGAGTGGTTAAACCTTGCTTGGGAGCATGGTCCTTATTATCAGACCAAACGCTTTGATCGTTACAATCAAGTGATTGATGAAATGATTGAGCAAGGCTTGGCTTATCGTTGCTATTGCTCTAAAGAGCGTTTAGAAGAACTACGCCATACACAAGAGCAAAACAAAGAAAAACCACGTTATGACCGCCATTGTTTACATGATCACAATCATGCAGCCGATGAGCCACACGTAGTACGTTTTAAAAACCCAACAGAAGGTTCAGTCGTGTTTGATGATGCGGTGCGTGGTCGTATTGAAATCAGCAACAGTGAATTAGATGATTTAATTATTCGTCGTACTGACGGTTCACCAACCTATAACTTCTGTGTAGTGGTGGATGACTGGGATATGGGTATTACTCACGTTGTACGTGGTGAAGACCACATTAACAACACTCCTCGTCAAATTAATATCTTAAAAGCGTTAGGCGCACCAATTCCAGTGTATGCGCACGTTTCCATGATTAATGGTGATGATGGTCAAAAACTCTCCAAACGTCATGGTGCGGTAAGTGTAATGCAATATCGTGATGATGGTTATTTACCAGAAGCCTTAATCAACTATCTTGTTCGTTTAGGTTGGGGTCATGGTGACCAAGAGATCTTTACGCGTGAAGAAATGATTAAATACTTCGAATTAGATCATGTGAGTAAATCAGCAAGTGCATTTAACACGGAAAAATTATTGTGGTTAAATCACCATTACATTCGTGAATTACCACCTGAATATGTGGCAAAACACCTTGCATGGCACTATAAAGATCAAGGTATTGATACTTCAAATGGCCCGGCATTAACTGAAATCGTGACGATGCTTGCAGAACGTTGCAAAACTTTAAAAGAAATGGCATCAGCAAGCCGTTATTTCTTTGAAGAGTTTGAAAGTTTTGATGAAGCAGCGGTGAAGAAACACTTTAAAGCAGCGGCGATTGAACCACTTGAAAAAGTAAAAGAAAAATTGACCGCACTTTCTAGCTGGGATTTACATTCTACTCATGAAGCGATTGAACAAACCGCAGCTGAATTAGAAGTAGGGATGGGTAAAGTTGGGATGCCGTTACGCGTGGCTGTAACAGGCTCAGGTCAATCACCTTCAATGGATGTGACATTAGTAGGCATCGGCCGTGAACGCGTGTTAGCGCGTATCCAACGTGCCATTGATTTTATTAAATCTCAAAACGCTTAATATTTAGGCTGATAAGCGGGATTTGATTATTTCAATATTGACAGTTTATCAGCCGAAATTTATCATAGCTTGCGTTATTTGGGGATATAGCTCAGTTGGGAGAGCGCTTGAATGGCATTCAAGAGGTCGTCGGTTCGATCCCGATTATCTCCACCAAATTTAAAACCTTGAAACTTAAAGTGAGTTTCAAGGTTTTTTTCTTTATAACGAATCTACATTTCTTTTAGATAATTCAAGCCTAATCCATTCATTTGCCGCATAATCCAACTTTGTTTTTGACGAACTAACGCACTAGGCTTATTCACTTTATAGATGATAGGGTTTGGTAAAACTGCTGCGAGTAATGCCGCTTCTGATTGCGTTAAATTCTTTGCCGATTTTTTGAAGTAATAACGGCTGGCAGCTTCCACACCAAAGATGCCATTACCAAATTCTGCAATGTTTAAATACACTTCTAAAATCCGTTCTTTGGACCAAAAGATTTCCATTAATGCTGTTGTGGGAACTTCTAACCCTTTACGAAACCAACTTTGTCCATGCCAGAGAACGAGGTTTTTCGCAGTTTGCTGTGAAATCGTTGAAGCGCCTCGGGTTCGGCGAGATTTTTCATTGAATTTAAAAGCCTTTTGAATTGCCTCAAAATCAAAGCCCCAGTGGTGGGGGAATTTTTGATCTTCAGCAGCAATCACCGCAAGCTGCATATTCGGTGAGATTTCATCAAGACTCACCCAATCATATTTGATTGAATAGCTAAAATCTAACTGTAATAAGTGGCCGATTTTTTGCTGTACCATATAGGCAGAGAAGGGAACAGGGATAAAGCGAAAACAAATGAAAAACGCCAGGATTGCGAGAGAGAAACGCCACGCAACCCGTTGCCAATTTTTTTTCCACCAAGATGGGCGAAAAAAATGTAAAAGTGCGGTCAGAATTCGCTTAGTTTTTTGCAGCTTGCTCATCGAGTTGGCTTTTCACCCAGTTTATAAAATCCGGATCCATTGTTTTGAGCATATTAGAACCACGCGTAATGGTTGCCGCACTGGTATTGAGATTTTGTTGAATCTCTCGTTGTGAGAGATTCTTATCCAATAACTGAGCCACGATTTGTAAACGCAAACCCACTGCATCGCGCTCATCAGGCGTGAGCAGAAGCGTTAAGAAATCTTGTGCTTTCCCTTGTTCAAATGCGCTTTGCAAGGTTGTGAGGAAAGCATTCCATTGTTCTAAATTGCGACTAATATACATATCAACAATCCTATACTATTAAACTAGTGCGACTAGTATAGCCGATCGTATTCCTCTTTGCTAAAGGTTTGTAATTTTTCTTTGTCTTGTAGGTGTTGATAGTAAAAATCGTAAGTTAATACGTTTTGAACATAACCTCGCGTTTCAAAGAACGGAATAGAGGCAATAAATTCATCCATGGCCAATTTGCCATTGGCTCTCGCAAGCCATTTTTCTACACGGCTTGCTCCCGCATTATAAGCAGAGGCGATCAAAATACGATTATTTGGATATTTAGCATTCAGCTCATTTAAGTGAGCTGTACCGAGTAAAATATTATTAAGCGGTTTGAATAGATCTGATTCGCCGTTATAAGGAAGTTGCTGATTCTCAGCCGTTTTTTGCGCAGTACTTGGCAATAGCTGCATTAATCCACGCGCATTCGCAGAAGATTGTGCCATTGGATTCCAAGCACTTTCTTGGCGAGCGATTGCCATGGCGAAGGTTTTGGTGACACGATTATCTACAATGGCTTGTGGTTCCGTCGCGCTGAGATTCACATTACTGAGGGCAATATCAAAATATTGACTGTAAGCATTTGGTAAACGTAATCCGATATAATCCCATGCTTTCGCAATAATTGAGCCATCCACGCCTAATTCAAACCAATTTTGTTCATTTGCATATTGGCTTAATGCAAGTTGTTTCTCTTGCGGTAGTTTTTCTAATAGAGAACGCCAGCGTTGTTTGGCTGCACCTAATCGATCTAATTGACGTAGTTCTGCAATCTCAGCTAATTCAGTTGCATATTTCTCTTGGATATTGGACTCTTGAGGAATTTTAGGCATTTCCAGTTTGTAGGAATGACCTAATTTGACGGCTGCTAACATTGGATAAAACCCACGTTCTCTCGATAAAGCTTCTAATCGTTGTTTCGCATCTTTATCGGATGCTTGAGCAGCTATTTTAGCCATCCAATAACGCCATTCTTGTTTTTGTTTTGCTTCATCTGAAAGTGCATTTAACCAGGCGAGTAAATCTGTTTGTTGCCAAATAGCCGTACGTAAACGACGTTCAATGAGGTTATCTGCATTGAGTTTAAGAATTTCCTGATCGCGCCATTGCACAAAATTAGGACTTTCGTTATCAAAGAAACGGCTAATAAAAGCGATTTTCCAATCACGTAATTCAGTTTCGTTTAATTGCCAAGTCTTAGCCCATTGCTCGTAAGGGGTGAAGGTTGGCTCATTCATATTTTCTGGAATGGTTCGCAAATAACGAGAAAAACCTAGCACTACGGCAAATTTATGGATAATTTTATTCGTATTACCATCAATTAATGGCAATGACTCAGCGAGTGTTTTCAAATTAGCTGGATTTTTTAAGAGATCCAAATAAAGAGCCAAATCGATATTTACCTGAGCATTTTCTTTTGCACCATCAACTTTTTCTAATTCTTTAGCGAGTATTTCGAGACCTTTCGCGTTATTCTTACTAAAAAGCATTTCCGCTTTTTGATAGATCTTCTCTTCAGTGCGTCCACCTTGTGAATACCAAGCCGCCCATAGCTGAGCATCATTAGGAAGCTCCGCATTGTTAAGCCAAAGTTGTTCATACTCAGATAAAATAGCCGATTTATTCTTGTCGTTTGATTGGTTTTCTGCTGTTTGACTAGTATTAGCTGTTTCTATTTGATATTTAGCTGTGAGCACGGCAATTTGTGTTTCCAAATTATTTGGCGTGAGTTTAGCGAGCGCTTGAGTATCTTCAGCATTGGTGAATAATGTAAAAATGCTTTGTTCTAATTTTCCACGTAGAAAATGAGAGGCATGCTGCTGAATAAATTGTTCAATGTCTGTTCGTAATGCATTTACTTCTTCACGAGGCGTATCGCGATTAACGGTTTTTACACGCGCATCTAAATAAGCCGCCATAGCATCAGTTTGCAATGGATAGCCTTTTAAAGAATCAATAAGCCCAAGAAATAATTTGGCATTATTAGAAACATGATTATTTTTGACCGCACTTTTTAGGAGCGATTCTAATTGCAGAAAAGTCGCGCGTTGTTCAATCAACTTTAATTCATGAGCATGCTGTTGCTGCGCCCATTTGGTTTGTTCTTCTGCAAGGTTAATTTGTGGCACCGTTTCATTTTTGCTTTTATGGGCATGCTGATTAGCCAAAGCTGAGCCTGAAAGTGCAGTTAAAATTAATAACGAAATTGTCGTGTGTTTAAGTGCTCGCATAGGAGATTCCATATAAAGAGAAAGACGGATATTTAGATCCGTCTTTGAGTGTAGAGTTCGTTTTATTTAGAAAACTTTTTTGAAAGGCTTCACAATCACATCACCGTAAACGCCAGCTTCAACATAAGGATCTTGTGTCGCCCAGTTTTTTGCTGCAGACAGGCTTTCGAATCGAGCAATCACAGTCGAGCCTGTAAAGCCAGCTTCACCTGGATTTTCATCGTCAATGGCTGGATTGGGACCGGCGGTTAATAAGCGACCTTCAGCTTGCAATTGTTTTAAACGAGCGAGATGCTGCTCACGTACAGCAAGGCGTTTTTCTAAAGTGCCAGGAATATCTTGGGCAAAAATCACGTAATACATCATTTTTCCTTTTAACAACTTAATTGTAATTCTTCGATGGTGGCTAACGCACGTTCTAATTCAAGATTGCCTTCGCGTGGAATACCGCGAGCTTTGCCATCTTTCCCAACAGCCACAAAGGTAAATACGGCTTCCGTTACGCAATAGCGTTCGCCAATTGGTTCACTGGCCACTTTTTTCACCCATACTTCTACTTTGATTTTAATAGAAGAGCGGCCTACGCTGAGGCATTGGCCGTAACAACACACCACGTCACCAACGGCGATTGGTTTGATGAAGTTCATACTTTCAACAGCAACAGTGACCACACGGCCATGAGCGATTTCTTTTGCTAGAATTGCTCCGCCCATATCCATTTGTGACATAATCCAGCCACCAAAAATATCGCCGTTGGCGTTGGTATCTGAAGGCATAGCCAAGGTACGTAGTAATAATACGCCTTTAGATTGACGACCTTCTTTATCAGTAAGATTTAAAGCCATTATTTTTCCCCGTCATTTTTTTGATCATCTTTAGGTAAGTAACGGTAAATATAAGCACCGCTGACGATTGTTGCAACAAAGGTCATACCAAGTAAACCAAAAGATTTGAAATCAACCCAAGCATCTTCAGACATATTTTGGCTGATATAAATATTTACAAGCATACACAGAATGAAAAATCCTGCCCAGCCTAAATTCAATTTGTTCCACACATTATCTGGTAATTGGATTTCTTTGCCTAATAACTTTTTCACCAGTGGCGTATTAAATTGGAATTGTGCAACCAATAAAACAATGGCGAAGAGGGCATTAATAATGGTGACTTTCCATTGTAGGTATTTGATTTCATTGAAATAGGCAGTGAGTAAACCAAAAAAGACGACAGCAATCGCCATGATTTTTTGTTGTTTCTCAATCATGCCATATTTCAGTTTTAGTACAACCATCTGAATGATGGTCGCGATAACTAAGACAATCGCTGCCTCACGCACCCCAAACATTTTGTAGGTGATGAAAAAGAGAACAAGAGGAATAAATTCAAGAAGTTGCTTCATATTATGCCTTCATAAATAAACTGTAAAAACGGTAAGTAAATACCAAAATAAATATTTGAAATAATGCTACCAAAATGCCAAAAATCACACTTAAAAATGATGTGCCTAGTGTTGTGCCAATGCTATTCGCTAATAGAGGTAAAAGTAAATAAGTGATCAAGGCATAAGTAATGAGTACGCCATTTCGTTTAATACCCGCACGCCACACTTGTAAAGCGCTTTGTCCTATAGATTGATTGGAGACAATATAGTGCACAGGCGATAAGCATAGGCGAACAAAGAAAAATAAACCAAATACCATTGAAACAAAGGCTAGAGGGGAGAGGGCATTTTTGCTTAAAAATGAGCTCATAACATCAGCAAGGCCAAATAAAAGTGGCAAACTCATAAAAATATCTAAAACGACCACACCTAAAAAACGGCGCAATGTCAGCATGAGACCTTGATTAATCGGATTTTGATTTTGCTGACTAATATGATGAATAGTTGCAATACCGAAGGTTGCAATAAAAGACATCAACAATTGTTGAAATACAAAAGATCCAATCAGCGCAGTTGGCTCCACTTTGCTCAACGCATTAATAATATCCTGTTGCGATGGATCAGGATTATTACCCAAACTCGGCATTGGGACACTGACTAATGCATTGATAAATTGTGATGCAATGAAAACCCCAACGAAAAGCAGCACGGTTTTTCGCTGATTACGCATAAAGTTGAGACTATCTTGAAAAATCTGAGTAAAGTTAATTGGCATATTATATCCCACAATAATAAAACCCCGATTATACAGGGTTTATTGTTTTTTTCATAAAATCAGGTTGTTTAATGGTGATTTGAGTCACTCTTTTCAAGATCACATATCGCTTTACTCATTAGCGTAACCATTCGGTGGTAACGGCTTGCCGTCTAAATAGGCTTGATTTTCAATGAGTTTTAATCGCTCTTCAATAAACCATTTAATCACTAAAGGATAAATATTATATTCCTGTTCACGTGTACGAAGTTCAATTTCTTCAATTGTATCGTCAGGGAAAATAGGTACTTTAGCTTGTAACACAATGGCACCGCCATCGATCTCTTCATTGACAAAATGCACGGTTGTACCATGTTCGCTGTCGCCATTCTCAAGTGCTCTTTGATAAGTGTGTATCCCAGGATATTTTGGCAGAAGGGAAGGGTGAATATTTAAAATTTTCCCCGTAAAACGTTGTGTGAATGGTTTGGTTAAGATTTTCATGTAACCAGCTAATACAATGAGATCAACATTGAGATCGTCTAAATAATCACCGATAGCCTTATCCATATCGAGATTAGAGGCAAAATCTTGGCGCAAAAAAACTCGGCTAGGAATGCCCGCACTTTTAGCGCGTTCTAAGCCAAATGAATCGATTTTATTACTGATGACAGTCACAATCTTTCCTGGAATAAAGCCTGCTTGACAAGCCTCAATTATCGCTTGAAGATTCGATCCTTGCCCTGAAATTAGGACGGCAATTTTTTTCATATTATTCAACATAAAAGAAGGGCGAACCTTTCATTCTGAAATTTTCGCCCTGAGATGGAAAAGAGATATCATTTAATGATAACTTGTGGTTCGTCATCTGTCGCACTTTCGATATGACCGATTAACCAGGCATTTTCACCTGATTGCTTTAAAATCGCTAAAGCGGTTTCTACTTCTGATTGTGGTAATGCAATCACCATGCCCACGCCACAGTTAAATGTACGGTACATTTCATAGGTTTCAATGTTGCCTTTTTCTTGTAACCATTTGAACACCGGTTGCCATTCCCAGCTGCTTTCATCAATGACTGCTTTAGTATTTTTCGGTAATACACGAGGGATATTTTCCCAGAAACCGCCACCGGTTAAGTGCGCAATAGCATGGACTTCCGTTTGTTTGATTAACGCAAGAACAGATTTTACATAGATTTTTGTCGGTGCAAGCACTTGCTCACTTAATGGACGACCATCTAATTGCTCTGTGGCCGGATTTACACCAGCAACATCAATGACTTTACGAATTAAAGAATAACCGTTTGAATGCGGACCACTTGAACCAAGCGCGATTAGGGCATCACCCACTTTAACTTGGCTACCATCAATGATTTCTGATTTTTCAACGACACCCACACAGAAACCAGCAAGGTCATAATCACCTGCGTGATACATACCTGGCATTTCAGCGGTTTCGCCACCGACTAATGCACAACCCGATTGCACACAGCCTTCTGCGATGCCTTTGACCACATCAGAAGCAACATCCACATCAAGTTTGCCCGTAGCATAGTAATCTAAGAAGAATAGTGGTTCTGCACCTTGTACGACTAAATCGTTAACACACATTGCAACCAAATCAATACCGATGGTATCGTGTTTTTTTAAGTCAATGGCTAAACGTAATTTGGTTCCTACACCGTCTGTACCAGAAACAAGGATTGGTTCTTTGTATTTGCCTGGAATGGCACATAGTGCACCAAACCCACCTAATCCCCCGATGACTTCAGGGCGAGTTGTCCGTTTTACGTGTGGTTTAATACGTTCAACTAATTCATTACCGGCATTAATATCCACGCCTGCATCTTTATAACTTAATGATGGTTTGCTCACAATGTTGTCCTATATTTTTAGGTTAAATGAAAAACGGCGTGATTGTATCAGATTAAGCAAACGTTTGCGATAGTGATTTAATCAGGATTTAAGCAAAAAAATAACCGCACTTTATTTTGCATGATAAAGTGCGGTCAATTTCAAAAGTGTTTTTAGCGATTCGCTAATTCGAAAATCATCGCTTCAGCTTGGCAGCTAAATGTAAAACGAGCCGTTAAATTTGCACCATTTTCAGTTTCAGTGATTTCACTTTTAATGTCACAAGGATCGCTTTCTGTTTTGCGTGCTTTTTCAATGAAACGATTAAGTGCCGCTTCAGCTTCAGCTTTATTCGCATAGGTTTGATGAATATCAACAGCGCAATCTGAACCGTCAATAATAGTACCCACATCAACACAACTACAAGTGAGAGATTCTTCTGCTTTGCATGTTACTGTCATAGGATTTCCTTATTTTAAAATTAAGATTGATCGTATTTTAGCACTTTTGAGCCACCTGCAAAAGTAACTACATTTTTTTAATTTAAATATCATTTGTTTACCACTGGTCGGAACACTTACAAATTAGTATGAAATAATTTGCACTCCATTTATTGGAGTTTTAGAATCTCGCGGATTTTTTCATTATTATTAATAACAAAGGTTCCAAATGACAAAATTTAATAAAACGCTATTAGCAACAGCGACATTACTCGCAGCGGGCGGTGCAAATGCAGCAGCATTCCAATTAGCAGAAGTTTCTACATCAGGCTTAGGAATGGCTTACGCTGGAAATGCAGCTGTTACTGATAATGCTTCAGTAGTTGCAAGTAACCCAGCATTAATGACGGAGTTTAAAAAAGCAGAGTTATCTGCTGGTGGAATTCTAGTTGATGCAGATGTTGATGTCACAGGTACTATTGGTGGAGTACCAGCTAATCATAAAAATGTCATTCCAAATGCCATTATTCCTAATATGTACGTGGTTGTGCCAGTAAATGACCGCTTTGCATTGGGTGGCGGTATGAATGTTAATTATGGTTTAAAATCTGAATATAATGATACCTATGCTGCTGGTGTGTATGGTGGTAGAACAGAATTAAAAGCATTAAATTTTAATTTAAGTGGAGCATATGATTTAGGCTATGGCTTTAGTTTTGGTGTAGGTGTAAATGCAATTTATTCTGATGCAGAGGTTCAACGTCATTTAGGTATCGGTGGTAAAGCGGTTGCACAGCAATTAGGTGCAATGGCAGCAAAATTAAGTGCTGCTGGACAAACAGCTAAAGCAACACAGTTATCAGCAGTTGCTAAACAATTAGCAAACGCCCCAGCAAATACATCTGTATCAAAAATTAAAGGTGATAAATGGAGCCTAGGATGGAATGCGGGTTTAACTTATAAACTCAATGAAAATCATCGTTGGGGTTTAGCATATCACTCTGCAGTAAATGTTAAATTTAAAGGTAATTATTCAAATGAATTCCCTGTTACATATAATGCATTATTATCTCAATTAGCAAATACAGGAGTTACCTTGCCAATTACTCAGGCAACTGGAGGTGAGATCGTTCCGGGTAGTTTAACTTTACACTTGCCAGCTTATTGGGAATTTTCTGGATTCCATAAATTAACGGATAAATTAGCGGTTCAATATAGCTATAAATATACTGAATGGAAGCGTTTGAAAAGCTTAACTGCTTATGGTGAAAGTGGTAATGTTTTATTCCATAAAGATGAAAAATTCAGTAATTCTTCACGTTATGCACTAGGTTTCTCTTATGATGCAACAGATGCCTTAACAGTGAGAGTTGGTGTTGCTTATGATAAGAATGCAAGTGTCAATCATCCATCAATCTCAATTCCAGATACAGATCGTATGTGGTATAGCTTAGGGGCAACTTATCGTTTTACCCCGAACTTATCAGCTGATTTTGGATATGCACACTTACATGGTAAGAAAAATAGCTTTAAAGAAGGTTTATCAGGTCAATTTAAAGTTAAATCAAGTGCTAACCTTTACGGTTTAAACTTAAACTACAGTTTCTAATTTGTTAAAAATTTAGCATAATACGCAGCACACCGAATGTATGTTCGGTGTGCTTTTTTCTTATATCACGCTATAAAAAACGAGAGAAAAATGACCGCACTTTTTTATGCTTATATGGATTCACCAATTGGTCGGTTATTAATGCTTTCTGATGGTGAACATCTTACAAATTTAGATTGTGAGTTAGAACAAACCACGCCAAATCCAAATTGGATTTTACGAGAAGATTTACCGCTTTTTGAAAAAGTGCGGTGCGCTTTAATGCGTTATTTTAATGGTGAGCCAGAAAGTTTCTCCGATATTCCTTTATCGCCTAAAGGTACCGCATTTCAACAAGCGATTTGGAAAGCATTGCGTCAAATTCCTTATGGTAAAACGGCGAGTTATGGCGGGTTAGCAGAAAGCATTAATAATCCCAAGGCGGTGCGTGCCGTTGGTGGTGCAGTAGGGAGTAATCCCATTAGTATTATTATTCCATGTCATCGTGTATTAGGGAAAAAATGTGAAATCACGGGTTTTGGTGGTGGATTGCCGGCAAAACGCTTTTTATTGAAACTAGAAAATATTCCTTACATCGACAAAGGCGTAGAATACGTTAAACCGAAATTATTGAAGAAATACCACGAATGATCCCACAAACCGAACAAGCCTTATTAGAAAAAGCGCAATCTATTGCGGGGTTAACTTTTGGCGAACTTGCAGATGAATTAAATATTCCCGTTCCGCCTGATTTAAAACGCGATAAAGGTTGGGTTGGAATGTTGCTTGAAAGTGCATTGGGGGCGACTGCTGGTAGTAAAGCAGAGCAGGACTTTTCCCATTTAGGCATCGAATTAAAAACCTTACCCATCAATGCCGAAGGTTTTCCGTTGGAAACCACGTTTGTGAGCCTTGCGCCCTTGGTTCAAAACTCAGGAGTAAATTGGGAAAATTCGCATGTTCGTCATAAATTATCGAAAGTCTTGTGGATTCCTATTGAAGGTAGTCGAGACATTCCTTTGCGTGAGCGTCATATTGGTCAGCCTATCTTATGGCGTCCTTCGACTGAACAAGAACATCAATTACGCCAAGATTGGGAAGAGTTGATGGATTATATTGTGCTCGGGAAGTTGGATCAGATTACAGCACGTATTGGTGAAGTTATGCAACTGCGTCCAAAAGGCGCCAATAGTAAAGCCATTACGAAAGGCATTGGGAAAAATGGGGAAGTGATTGATACCTTGCCGCTGGGGTTTTATTTACGGAAAGAATTTACAGCAGGCATTTTAAACGCTTTTCTTAATCATAAAAATGGGTGAATCATCACCCATTTTTTATTTTTCTTCATTTTGAAAAACACGGAAAAATCCCACCGCACTTTGTAAAGTCTCACCATAAAAAATGAGAGGAATACGATTTCGTTGCCAAGGCGGAACGCCGAGCTCTTGCCAAATTTTTTTCATGGTTTCGGCAGGGCGATTATGCTGGCGTTTTACTTTGCCAGTATAAGCAAATCGTATTTGAATCGGCTCTTGTGTATCAGCAAGTTGAACTTGTTTGTCATTCCAATGCACTAAAATGCCTTTCGTATTGTGGGCAGCATAAATTGTTCCAAGATTATCAGGCAAGGTAATCTGTTGATTTAACGGCATATCAAGACAAGTTTGCGACAAATCAGAGAATTTTCCCGTTAAATAAAGACATTCCTGATAACGGCGAATAATATGCTCCCCTAGTTGAAATTGTGGGGATGCATCCGCTTTAGCCTGAATCACATCATCAATAATATGCATTAATTGAATCTGCGTTGGCATGGCAATCTGATTTTTAGCCAGCCACATTCGCAAAAGTGCGGTTTGTTTTTGCGATGAATAGTTTAGAAAGTTTAGGAGCGAAAACTGTTTTTGATCCTCAAAAATATGCTGTTCAAAGCAGGTCTGTAATAATTCATTAATCAGTTGCTGTTGCTCAAAACAATGTTGTGCGGCACGCTGAACCGCATAATCAAAATGCCCCCAGCGTTGGCGTAATTCAGGCAAAATTTGGTTGCGTAAGAAATTACGCTCGTAATGATTATCTTGATTGCTTTCGTCTTCGACCCAAGACAGATTTTCTTGCTGAACGTAATCTTCTAATTCATTACGGCTAAAAGAAAGAAGAGGCCGTAAAATAGGCATCCCAAATAATTGACTTTCTTTTTGCATGGCACCTAAACCTTGTAACCCTGCTCCGCGTTTTAGCGCCAGGAAAAAGGTTTCAGTTTGATCATTTAAATGATGTGCAGTGACCAGATATTCGTCAGGTTGAATATGTGTCGAAATGGCCTGATAACGGGCTTCTCTTGCGCCAGCTTCAATGCCATCATGCATTTCCACTTTGACTTTTTCAACAATAAGTGGAATGGCAAATTGTTTACAGAGTTGTTGGCAATGAGCTGTCCAAGTATCCGCATTCGGGCTTAATCCATGATGGATATGAATAGCTCGCAGGCTTAAGTGCGGTCGTTTTTTGCTGAGTTTTTTAACTAAAGAGAGCAGTGCAGTTGAATCCAAACCACCGCTAAAAGCAATGAGAAGCTTATTGGCGGGGGTTGGAATTTGTGCTTGGAATAATGAAAAGAGATCCATTAGGCAACTTTAACAGCTTTGTAGTTTGTACTTGGATTTAAGATTTCAAAACGTGCAGCAATGGGTTGGAGTTCGTAAGATTTCAAATCAAAGGTAGTTTTCATTACGCCAGCAACGGCATTATTCATTTTTTCAAAAGCTTCAACATCGTTGCCACAGTTTAAGTAATGCGCCAAGAAAGTCCCCGCAATTAAATCACCCACACCAACTGGTTCAAAGTTAAATTTATAAAGCGGACGACTTAAATGCCATACGCCTTCAGGTGTCGCCATAATGATTTCAAAGGTATCAGGATCATTTAATTTACCTGCTTTACCTAAGTGTTTAACTAAGACTTTTTTCACACCTTTGGCCACTAATGCATTGGCGGCTTTGAGCACATCGTCAAACGTGTTGATAGGGAAGTCAGAAAGTGTACGAAGTTCGGAAAGATTTGGGGTCATGATGTCCGCACGTGGAATGGCTTTTTCAATTAAGCGTTCACGTACACCATCCGCCACGACACAGACTTTTTCGGCATTTGGCATCACTGGATCGCACAAGTAAAGTGCATTTGGGTTACGAGCTTTAATTTTCTCTAAAGAATAGATAATTTGGTCAACTTGTTCAGCTGAACCTAAATAGCCAGAAAGTAACGCATCACATTCTTGAAGTTTTCCGATGGCATCTAAACCGTTGGCAATTTCACCAATTTGCTCTTGTGGAATCACCATGCCAGTCCATTTACCATATTGGGTATGGTTAGAGAATTGTACGGTATTGAGTGCCCACACATCTACGCCTAATAGCTGCATTGGGAAAGTGGCGGATTTATTACCGGCAAAACCATAAACTACGTGGGATTGGATTGCTAATACGTTTTTCATTTTGAGTTCTCCTTTTATATTATTTTAGGCATTGATGCATTTTCTGGCATCCATGTATTATTCTTTAAACACAAAAAAGAGCGGTTAAATTAACCGCTCTTTTTATATATTATTAACAATAGCCATAAGACATTAAACGTTCGTAACGTCTTTCTAATAAGCCATCTTTGTCGAAAGTATCTAATTCGTTTAGTTCTTCAACAAGACATTGTTTTAAATTGCGTGCCATTTCATGATAATTACGATGTGCACCACCTAATGGTTCTGGAACGATATTATCAATTAAACCTAACTCTTTTAAACGAGTTGCGGTTAAGCCCATGACTTCTGCTGCGGTTGACGCTTTTTCTGCGCTCTTCCACAAGATAGACGCACAACCTTCTGGTGAAATAACGGAATAAGTTGAATATTGCAACATATTCACTTTGTCACCCACACCAATGGCTAATGCACCGCCGGAACCGCCTTCACCGATTACCGTACAGATAATTGGCACTTTTAAGGTAGACATTTCACGTAAGTTGCGAGCAATGGCTTCAGATTGACCACGTTCTTCCGCACCGATGCCTGGGTAAGCCCCTGGTGTATCGATAAAGGTAATAATAGGTAAGTTGAAACGCTCAGCCATTTGCATTAAACGTAATGCTTTACGATAACCTTCTGGTGCTGGCATACCAAAGTTACGTGCCACTTTATCTTTTACCGTACGACCTTTTTGATGACCGATAACCATCACAGAACGACCATCTAAACGCGCAAGACCACCTACGATTGCTTTATCATCTGCAAAGGCACGATCGCCCGCAAGCTCTTGGAAATCAGTAAAAATATGTTCGATATAATCAAGAGTGTATGGACGATTTGGGTGACGCGCCATACGAGAAACCTGCCATGCATCAAGATTTGCAAAGGTTTTTTTGGTTAATTCATCGCTTTTCTTTTGTAAGCGTTTAATTTCATCGTGTAAATCAATTTTGTCATCAGATGCTGAACGTAGCGCTTCAATTTTGGCTTCAAGTTCAGCAATAGGTAATTCAAAATCTAAATATTCTTGGCTCATTTCTTATCCTAAAAATATCGTCAAAAGTTGCCCGCACTTTATCAAGATTTAAGGTGTGGTGCAAATGGTTTTCACTGGTTGGAGCGGATTATAAATATTCCTTTTTTAGTAATGATAACAAAAACAAAAATGCGGAACAAATTACGACAGAAGGTCCTGCCGCCGTATCATAAAAAGCAGAAAGGAATAACCCGCCAACGACGGAAAGCATACTGATTAAAATCGCAATAAGCACCATTTGCTCAGGCGTTTTTGCAAAACGTCTTGCTGTTGCGGCTGGAATAATTAAGAGTGATGTAATAATCAGAGCCCCAACAAACTTCATACTTAATGCGATCGTCAGTGCGGTCAAAATCATTAAGATAAATCGCATTTTTTTAATGTTAATGCCTTCTACTTGAGCCAGTTCAGGTGAAACTGTGGTGGAGAGTAAGGCTTGCCAGAAGTAAAGCAGTGTGCCTAATACAATAACAACACCCGCGCCAATATAAGGTAAGTCGTTAAAATTAATGGCGAGCAAATCCCCAAAAAGATAACTCATTAAATCTACACGGACATTTTTAAGTAAGCCAACGGTGACCACACCAAGAGAAAGACAACTGTGCGCGATAATCCCTAAAAGGGTATCCACTGAAAATTGCGTGTTACTTTCGAGCCATACCATTAATACGGCGAGAATAATCGTCAAAATTACAATGGCAACATAAGGATTAATTTGTAGGAAAATCCCTAATGCCACACCAAGCAAGGCCGAGTGGGAAAGGGTATCACCAAAATAAGCCATTTTACGCCACACCACAAAGGCACCGAGTGGTGCGGTAATTAAGGAAAGCAGTAAGCCCGTAAGCAAGGCGGGAAATAAAATCTCAAACATGGTTTTTCCTTATTGTTGGCATTCTGATGGATTGGCACTGCAACTACAAACATCACCATGCATATTATGGTGATGATTATGATGGTGCGTATAAAAGCCCACATTTTGTGAGATTTGATTGCCCCAAAGGCGCATAAATGTGGGATCATTCGATAGGCTTTCGGGTGTGCCGGCACAGCAAATATGTTGATTGATGCACAACACTTCTTTACTGTCCGCCATCACGATATGCAAGTCATGGGAAACCATTAAAACCGCACAATTTAAGGCTTGTTGAGTGCGATGAATCAGCTGATAAAGTTCAGCTTGACCATTAATATCCACCCCTTGAGTCGGTTCATCTAACACCAGTAAATTGGGTTTATTCAAAATTGCACGAGCCAATAGCACACGTTGCATTTCGCCACCAGAGAGTTTTTGCATATTATTTTTTCTCAAATGAGTGATAGAGAGTTGCTCAAGTGCGGTTGATATTTCTTGTGTTTTAACGCCTTTTTTGAGCGCAAGAAAACGCTCAACTGTCATCGGTAAGCTGTGATCGAGGTGAATTTTTTGTGGAACATAGCCAATTCTGACATTAGCGCTATAAATCACCTCACCCGATGTCGGCGTTTGCAATTTTAATAAGGTTTTTAAGAGGGTCGATTTTCCCCCACCATTTGGCCCGACAATGGTGATAATCGAATTGGGATAAATGCTGAGATTAATATCCCGCAATGCCGTCTTTTGTTCAAAGACCACATTGATATTTTTCAGTGTAATTAATGGTGTGGGTTGGGCTGGTTGAATGGCGCGAATCTGCATAATTCCCCCTTTAAAAATAGCTCCCTAAAATAGCTCATTTCCTCCTTTTTCTCAAGAAATTCTGACTATGCCTAATATTTAGGCATAAGATTTGACATTTTTAGGGTAAAATGAATTTTTCCCAGAGTTTGTAGTCTGAAAAACGAAAATCTTTTTTATTCATTTTAAAGGTATCAAATGGTCCAACACGTTAAATTAGCCAGAGATAGACGGAAACGAAAATCCCGCATAAAAGCGGCGATTTTTTTTGCCGCACTTTTGCTTATTTTAACGGGCATTTTCCTCGCCTTTAAAGATACCGCTGATTATGATCCTTCTCTGCAAAGTAATCTTGAGCCAGAGATGGTGGATAACGTTCAATATCAATCTCTTACACCTGAAAAAACAGAATCGGGCAATCCTCAATCTCAAGAAGGTGAACATCCTGAAGCAAAACAACAGGCTAACACGGAAGATGCAACTTCTTATGATGATGAACTTCAAGCCAAAGATGATGAAGTAGATGAAATCAAACCACAGTTTGACGATCTTAATGATTTACCAAAAGACGCTCAAGATGCGCTGAGTGGTATTTTAGATGTAGCCGATCAAGCATTACGTATTACCGATCAATTTAGTCATACCGTGGTGCGTGGTGACTCATTAAAAGATGTGTTAGAGCTTTCTGGTTTAGAAGATGATACGGCGAAGAATTTAATTGCCGAGTATCCTGAATTAAAAACCTTGCGTGCAGGTCAGCAGTTCTATTGGATCTTAGATAAAGAAGATCAACTGGAATATTTAAACTGGCTGGTGTCTGAAAAAGAAGAACGCATTTATGAACGCACGGAAGACGGTAAGTTTAAACGCCAAATTCTAGAGAAGAAAAGTATCTGGAAGAAAGAGGTGCTAAAAGGCACGATTAACGGATCTTTTGCATCAAGTTTGCGTGATTTAGGTTTGGATGGTCGTCAAATTAGCCAACTAAGTTCTGCGTTACAATGGCAGGTAAGCCTTCAAAAACTCAGCAAAGGCACCAAATTTGCGATTTTAGTATCACGTGAATATTTAGGCGATAAATTAACCGGTCAAGGTAACGTTGAAGCGATTCACATCATGGCAGAGGGGAAGAGCTATTATGGTATTCAAGCAGCCAATGGTCGTTACTACGATAAGCAAGGGGAAACCCTTGGCAAAGGTTTCGCGCGTTATCCATTGCAACGTCAAGCGCGTATTTCGTCACCATTTAACCCAAATCGTCGCCATCCGGTAACAGGGCGTGTTCGTCCGCATAAAGGGGTGGACTTTGCTGTTTCACCGGGTACGCCAGTTATTGCGCCAGCAGAAGGTGTGGTAGAAAAAGTGGCTTATCAAGCCGGTGGTGCAGGACGTTATGTGGTAATACGCCATGGTCGTGAATATCAAACGGTGTATATGCATTTAAGTCGTGCTTTAGTACGTGCAGGTCAAACTGTGAAGAAAGGGGAGCGCATTGCATTAACCGGTAATACAGGGATTTCAACCGGCCCACACTTGCACTACGAGTTTCATATTAATGAACGTGCGGTGAACCCGCTTACGGTGAAATTGCCGGGTACCAGCAGCGGAATGGCAACGGCAGAACGTAAGCAATTCTTAGTCCGAGCGAAAGAAGTTGAAAGAACGTTAAAATTATAGCGAATGAAGTGCGGTCAAATTTGACCGCATTTTTTATACGCCTAAAAATTAGCCGAAAACTGACCGCACTTCATCTTTTCTCTTTTCCTTCAATATGCTATTCTTTTTGCATTTCGAAATTATTCTCATTTATTATGATTAAGCGGCGTTATCTGATTTTTCTTTTAATCGTGCTTTCCTTTGTTTCACTTTTTCTCGGGGTAAGTACCGTTAATTTACAAGGATTACTGAATTTTGAAGGTAATCAGTGGCAGATTTTTTTCATCAGTCGTGTGCCGCGTTTAATCAGTATTTTGATTGCGGGTGCCTCTTTAAGTATTTGTGGCTTGGTGATGCAGCAACTCAGCCGAAACCGATTTGTTTCTCCCACCACGGCGGGCACAATGGACAGCGCACGATTAGGCATTTTAATGGCCATGCTGTTTTTCCCAACAGCTTCAATGTTGTTAAAAACCGCCATTGCGGTCATCGTGTCTTTCCTTGGCACATTATTATTTATGACGATTCTGTCCCGTTTGAAATTCAAGGACACGATTTTTGTGCCCTTAGTGGGGATTATGTTTGGTAATATCATCAGTTCAATTACTGCCTTTATCGCTTATAAAGAAGATCTATTGCAAAACTTATCCGGGTGGTTACAAGGGGACTTTTCTCTTGTGATGTCAGGCCGTTATGAATTGTTGTATTTCAGTATTCCTACACTCATCGTGGCTTATTTATTTGCCCATCGTTTTTCTATTGTCGGGATGGGGAAAGATTTTGCGGTTAATCTAGGTCTAAATTACAACCAGGTACTTTATCTCGGTCTGCTCATTGTGGCGGTGGTGTCCTCGATTATTATCGTGTCTGTTGGCGTGATCCCTTTCTTGGGGCTAATTATTCCAAATATCGTCACGCTTTATTTAGGGGATAACTTGAAGAAAGTGTTATCTCATACCGCCTTGTTAGGTGCGGTATTTGTCTTATTCTGCGATATTTTAGGTCGAAGTGTGATTTATCCTTATGAGATTTCCATTAATGCCGTGGTTGGCGTATTTGGCAGTGGTATCTTCTTATTTTTATTATTAAAACGGTATAGAAATGGCTAAGAAATCTTCTTCTCAACTGATTGTATTGTCGTTGTTAGCCATTGTTTCTCTTGCACTCTATTTAGGCTACAACTTACCAAACCGTTGGCAATATGCCTTGGAAAATCGTGCCTTATCCTTAATTGCGATTGTTATTACAGGCGCGGCAATTGCACTTGCTACGATGATCTTCCAAACGGTTGTGAATAACCGAATTCTCACCCCGAGTATTTTAGGGTTAGATTCGCTGTATTTACTGATTCAAACGACGATTATTTTCCTTTTCGGTTCGACCACATTGCTTTCAATGAATTCCATTGCCTTGTTTGTATTGTGTACGGGATTAATGATGGCCTTTTCATTAGTGCTTTATCACTTCCTGTTTAAGAAAGAAAATCAAAATATTTTCTTCTTGTTGCTTGTTGGGATTATTTTCGGCACCTTCTTTGGCAGTTTAACGACGTTTATGGAAGTGTTGATTGATCCAAATGAATTCCAGATCGCACAAGATATTGGCTTTGCAAGCTTCAACCGAATCAATACACAAATCTTGTGGGTAGCATTAGCCATTTTAGTGGCGACGATTGTTTTCAGCCTGAGATATTGGCATTGCTTTGATGTGTTGGCGTTAGGACGAGAAAATGCCATTAACTTAGGAATCGATTATCAAAAGACTTTAAAAGTCCTCTTAATTCTCGTGGCAATTTTAACGTCAGTGTCGACCGCACTTGTTGGTCCACTTACTTTCCTGGGGTTATTGGTGATGAATGTGACCTTTGAATTTGTTCGTGATTATCGCCACAAGGTACTCATTCCTGCCGCGATGTTAATTTCCATTATTACCTTGGTTTTAGGGCAATTATTGGTGACGCATATTTTTACGTTCCGCACGACATTAAGCATCATCGTTAATTTTGTCGGTGGCGTGTACTTTATTTATTTGTTATTAAGAGCAAACAAAAAATGGCAATAGAAATTCGCAATATTACTAAAAGTTACGGAAGCAAAAAGGTGGTGGATAATGTATCAATCACCATTCCTACGGGGAAAATTACGTCTTTTATCGGGCCGAATGGCGCGGGGAAGAGTACGGTGCTGTCTATTATGAGCCGTTTGTTGAATGCTGATAGTGGTGAGATCTATCTCAACGGTGAATTGCTCAATCGTAAGAAAAGTAGCGATATTGCGAAACAACTTGCGATTTTAAAGCAAACTAACAACATTAATTTGCGTCTAACCATTGAGGATTTAGTCGCTTTTGGGCGTTTTCCTTATAGCAAAGGAAACTTAACCCAAACTGACCGCACTTTTATTGATAATGCCATTGCCTATATGAATTTAGATGATATTCGTCATCAATATATCGATAACTTAAGTGGTGGGCAGCGACAACGCGCTTATATTGCGATGACACTTGCACAAGATACGGATTATATTTTATTGGATGAACCATTAAATAACCTGGATATGAAACATTCTGTGCAGATTATGCAAGTTTTGCGTAAATTAGCGACAGAACTCAACAAAACCGTGGTGATTGTGATTCACGATATTAATTTTGCCTCTTGTTACTCAGACTACATTGTTGCCATGAAAAATGGAAAATTGGTACACCAAGGGGAAGTTAACCACATTATGCAATCACCCGTGCTACAAGATATTTACGATATGACGATACCTATTCAGGATATCGACGACCATAAAATTGCCGTTTATTTTAGATAAATAAGGAAATCTTCATGAAAAAAACATTATCAACTTTAGCACTTTCACTCTTTGCATTTGCCGGTATTGCACAAGCGGCGGATATTACCGTTGAAAATGCTGCTGGAAAACAGGTTGTGCCACAAAATCCACAGCGAGTCATTGTGCTTGATTTTGGGGCGGCAGACACACTTCGTGCATTAGGTGTGCAAGATAAAATCGTGGGCTTCCCACAAAGTGGAAAAATTCCAAGCTACCTTTCAGAATTTGCAGACAAAAAATATAAAAATGTCGGCGATTTGAAAGAACAATCATTGGAGCAAATTAACGAACTTAATCCGGATTTGATCATTGCGTCTAAACGTCAAGAAAAAATGATCGACAAATTTAAAGAAATCGCACCAGTATTTAATGTTGAAAATGACTACACGAATTACTACCCGAGTTTTCAACAAAATGTGACCGCACTTGGTCAGATCTTTGGTAAAGAAAATATTGCGAAAGAAAAACTTTCAGCGTTGGAGAGTAAGGTTGCTGAAGTAGCAAAAGATGCAAAAGACAAAACCGCCTTATTGGTACTTGTCAATGAAAGTAAAATCAGTGCCTTTGGTGACGGTTCTCGTTATGGAATGGTGTATCAAAAATTTGGTTTTAAACCGATTGATGACAGCATCAAATCCTCTACGCACGGACAAAGTGTTGGTTTTGAATATATCTTAGAAAAAAATCCAGACTTTTTACTTGTCGTGGACCGTACCGCGGCGATTACAGAAAAAGCCAACAATGCACAAAAAGTGTTGGATAACGATATCATCAAACAAACCAAAGCGTATAAAGATGGACACATTGTGTATCTTGATGCAGCCAATTGGTATCTTGCGTTTGGTGGTTTAGAAAGCATGGAAATCATCGCACAAGAACTTGATCGTGCAGTGAAAAAATAATACAAAAAAACATCTAAAAGGGCAGTCAACGATTGCCCTTTTTATATGTAAATTAATCTTTACACATATCAATAAACTCCCTATCATATCGGCATCATTCAATAAAATTGAGCTTATTTTATGCTGACATTTAATCCACAAGATCCTTTTTCTTGCTTTGTCACTCAAAGCCTTTCCATGAAAAGTGCGGTCGAAAATGCACAACGTTTTGCGATGTTTGATGTACCGCTTTTAATTCAAGGTGAAACAGGCACGGGTAAAGACTTATTAGCAAAAGCTTGTCATTTTGCGAGCTTGCGTCGTGAGAAAAAATTCATTGCGGTAAATTGTGCAGGTTTGCCAGATGAAGATGCGGAAAGCGAAATGTTTGGGCGTAAAGTGGGTGATAGTGAAACCATCGGTTTTTTTGAATATGCTCACGAAGGTACGGTGTTGCTGGATGGCATTGCTGAGCTTTCATTAAGTTTACAGGCAAAATTATTACGTTTTTTAACGGATGGTTCTTTCCGTCGAGTAGGTGAAGAAAAAGAACATCATGCAAATGTTCGTGTGATTTGTACTTCACAAGAACCGATGGAAAAACTGTTAGAACAAGGGAAATTACGCAGTGATTTATTCCATCGTTTAAATGTTTTAGCACTAAATGTGCCGCCATTGCGTGAGCGAGTGGAGGACATTCAGCCTTTAACGGACGGTTTTTTACAAGAAATCAGCACACAGCTTAAGATTTCAATGTCGCAATATGATGCTGATTTTCTGAATTATTTAAAAGGGCAGCCTTGGCAAGGTAATGTGCGAGAGCTTTACAACGTCTTGTATCGTGCCTGTTCCTTAGCGAAGAATAACCAGCTTGATATTGAAAGTTTAAATTTAAAACCTGTACAAAGTGCGGTCATTTCTGCAGATGATTTTGGTGAGCAAACACTGGATGAGATCATGGGGCAATATGAGGCGAGTGTACTCCGCGCTTTTTATGCCCAGTATCCAAGTACGCGTAAATTGGCACAACGATTAGGTGTATCACACACAGCGATTGCCAATAAATTAAAACAATACGGTATTAGTAAATAATTTCTGACAGTTTAGGGAATTGTTTACAAAGTTTAAGCCATTCGACTTTATCAATTTGTACATTGAGGATAAATTCACCCTCATCTGAAATTTGTTCGTGACGAATGCTATCTAATTGATAGAGCGCGTGGCGGATTTTGCTCTCTTGTGGGAGCAGCGTGAGGGTGAAAGAAAGTATCTCATTTTTCAACCGCACTTTAATGGCTTCAAGCAGTAGATCTAATCCTTCACCTGAATGTGCTGAAAGGTAAACGGCAACGGGCTTATTCTCGTCATCATATTCAATATGAGGCGTCACATTTTCCAATAAATCAATTTTGTTATACACCAGCAATGCAGGCACTTTGTCTGCTTTAATTTCTTCCAACACTAAATTCACGGCTTCGATATTTTCGATCTTTCGAGCGTCTGCCGCATCAATGACGTGCAATAACAAACTGGCTTCTACCGTTTCTTGCAACGTAGATTTAAAAGCGGAAACTAAATCATGGGGAAGTTGGCGAACGAAACCCACGGTATCGGCGAGAATTGCCGTACCAATATCTTGAATTTGTAAACGTCTTAATGTGGGATCGAGGGTAGCAAAAAGCTGATCCGCCGCATAGACATTGGCTTGCGTGATGAAATTGAATAGTGTTGATTTCCCCGCATTGGTATAACCCACTAAAGAAATGGTCGGAATATCCGCTTTTTGTCGGGTTTGGCGATTTTGATTGCGTTGTTTTTCGACTTTGGCCAAACGATTTTGCAACTGTGCAATACGAACCTTGATTAAACGGCGATCCGTTTCTAATTGCGTTTCGCCTGGACCACGTAATCCAACTGCACCTTTTTGCTGATCTAAGCCTGTTTTTCGACGAACTAATCGAGTGGATAAATGCTTAAGCTGAGCTAATTCAACTTGCAATTTCCCCTCGTGCGAGCGGGCTCGTTGGGCAAAGATATCTAAAATGACCCCAGTGCGATCCACTACGCGGCATTGGCAGATGCTTTCCAAATTACGGGTTTGAGCAGGGGTTAATTGATGATTCGCCAAAACCACATCGGCATCTAAAGTTTTCACTGCATCTGCAATTTCTTGTGCTTTCCCCTCACCGATAAAATATTTTGCTTGTGGTGTTGCTCGGCTTGTGGTGATGATTTGTAAAATCTCAACATTGGCAGATTCCGCTAAAAGTTGGAATTCTTGTAGATCTTCAATGTTTTTATTTTGAGAAAAGAAAACATGCACGACGACAGCTTTATCTTTTGCCGATTGGCTATTGTCGCCTGTTTTAGATGACGAAAGTGCGGTTGAAATTTCAGGTGAATTTTCAACCGCACTTAAATTGATGAAATCGTTCATTGAACAGAATTATTCTGCTTGTGTTTCTACTTCCGCTACAGCGTCAGACGTTTGTGCTGCATGATGACCGCCGTTATTATTGTGGTGAGAAACAGAACGTGCTGGAACCACAGTTGAAATAGCGTGTTTGTACACCATTTGATTAACAGTGTTTTTTAATAAAATCACGAATTGGTCGAATGATTCGATTTGACCCTGTAATTTAATCCCATTAACGAGATAAATCGAAACAGGAATACGTTCACGGCGTAACGCATTCAAATAAGGATCTTGTAATGATTGTCCTTTTGCCATTTTGCTATCCTTTGTTGTTATATGTTAATTAATGATAGAAACGAGTTGTCTCCGTCATCAAATATAGCAATAAACATTTTTCTTGTCTATGGGTTTATCTCTTTGCTTTCACGCAGTTTTTTCAGAATTGCTTTCATTTTTTCGTCTAGTTGAGCATTGAGGCGCAATGTTTCACCCGTTTTAGGATGCTCAAAGCGAATAGAAAACGCATGTAAAAACAAGCGATTAAGCCCGAGATCTTGCATGTATTTATCAAATTCTTTATCACCGTATTTATCATCTAGCGCAATCGGGTGGCCTGCATATTGAGTATGAACTCGGATCTGATGGGTTCGACCTGTTACGGGTGAAGCTTTTACTAAGGTCGCATTTTGATAGCGTTCTTCAATGCTAAATCTAGTTTCCGAAGGTTTACCTTGTTCACTGACTTTAACGATGCGTTCGCCACTGGCCAGTTCATTTTTTAATAAAGGGGCTTGCACGACTTTTACATGAGATTGCCATTGGCCGCGCACGAGCGCGAGATAATCTTTTTGTACCGTTTTAACACGAAGTTGTTCGTGTAAGTTGCGTAAGGCAGAACGTTTTTTGGCGACTAATAAAATACCCGATGTATCTCTGTCTAAACGGTGAACCAATTCTAAAAAACGGGCTTCAGGACGTAATGCACGTAAGGCTTCAATCACACCAAAATTCAAGCCACTCCCACCATGAACCGCAATGCCGGAAGGTTTGTTCAATACTAATAAACAGTCATCTTCAAAAAGAATATGGCTTTCAAGGGAAGCGACTTTATTCAAGTTTTTAGAAATTGGGGCAGTATTTTTTTCAGAAACACGAACAGGTGGCACACGCACCACATCACCATTTTGCAATTTATATTCAGGTTTGATTCGCCCTTTGTTCACACGCACTTCGCCTTTACGCAGAATGCGATAAATCAAACTTTTTGGCACACCTTTTAATTTTGCCAATAAATAATTATCAATGCGTTGTCCTGCCTCATCCTCAGAAATGGTGAGCATTTTGACGGATTGATTGATGATTTTTTCTTGTTTTTCAGTCATTGAATCTGTCCTTTAAAAATTGGGCTGAATCATATCACAATATCCCTGGTGATAATAGCAAGAATGCCTTGCTAATTTAGCCCCGAATGTGGATAATAGAGCGTCTTTCTGCGCCTCAAATTTGGCATTTAGAAAGCGATTTTGTATGTTGGTCAAAACTCAATGCAGCAAATGGCATAAGACATTGATAATCAACATGTTTTTCTTGAAGATTGACGCTTCCTTGCAATGCGTAATTAACACATCGCATTGTTTTACGAAAATTGTCTTAGATAACAATTGAGTATGCTATCAATGCACCCAGCAACACACAGTCGTGAGATTGACTGTTCGCGAGAAACACGAGGTCGATGGCTAAGGTCAGTAAATCTGTAAAGTGCGGTTAATTTTCAAGGTATTTTAGATAATTCAAATGAGAAATTGACAATGAAAAGAATGTTAATCAATGCGACTCAAAAAGAAGAGTTACGCGTTGCGTTGGTCGATGGCCAGCGTTTATTCGACTTGGATATTGAAAGTCCGGGTCATGAACAGAAAAAAGCGAATATTTACAAAGGGAAAATCACTCGCGTAGAGCCGAGTTTAGAAGCTGCCTTTGTGGATTATGGTGCAGAGCGCCATGGTTTCCTTCCTTTAAAAGAAATTGCCCGTGAGTATTTCCCTGCTGATTATGTGTTCCAAGGTCGTCCAAATATCCGTGATATTTTGACCGAAGGTCAAGAAGTGATCGTTCAGGTGAACAAGGAAGAACGCGGCAATAAAGGCGCAGCCTTAACCACTTTTGTTTCCCTTGCTGGTAGTTATTTGGTGATTATGCCAAACAATCCGCGTGCAGGTGGTATCTCTCGCCGTATTGAAGGCGATGAACGTATCGAATTAAAAGAAGCATTGAGTTCTTTAGATGTACCAGAAGGCGTTGGCCTTATCGTGCGTACAGCGGGTGTGGGTAAATCACCAGAAGAATTACAATGGGACTTGAAAGTACTTTTACATCATTGGGAAGCGATCAAACAAGCTTCACAAAGTCGTCCGGCGCCATTCTTAATTCACCAAGAAAGTGATGTGATCGTTCGTGCGATCCGTGATTACTTGCGTCGTGATATCGGTGAGATCTTAATTGATAGCCCGAAAGTATTTGAAAAAGCAAAAGCGCACATCAAACTTGTGCGTCCAGATTTCATCAATCGTGTGAAACTGTATCAAGGCGAAGTGCCGTTATTTAGCCACTACCAAATTGAGTCACAAATTGAATCAGCTTTCCAACGTGAAGTGCGTTTACCTTCTGGTGGTTCGATTGTGATCGATGTGACAGAAGCGTTAACGGCAATCGATATCAACTCGGCGCGTTCAACTCGTGGTGGTGATATTGAAGAAACCGCATTAAATACCAACCTTGAAGCGGCGGATGAAATTGCTCGTCAATTACGTTTACGTGACTTAGGTGGTTTAGTGGTTATCGATTTCATCGATATGACACCGGTTCGTCACCAACGTGAAGTAGAAAATCGTATCCGTGATGCCGTGCGTCAAGACCGTGCGCGTATTCAAATTAGCCGTATTTCTCGCTTCGGCTTGTTGGAAATGTCGCGTCAGCGTTTAAGTCCATCATTAGGTGAGTCTTCTCACCATGTTTGCCCACGCTGTCAAGGTACAGGTAAAGTGCGTGATAACGAAAGTTTATCACTTTCTATCTTACGTTTAATCGAAGAAGAAGCGTTAAAAGAAAATACCAAACAAGTGCACACCATCGTGCCTGTACAAATTGCGTCTTACTTACTTAACGAAAAACGTAAAGCTGTTCATAGCATCGAAAAACGCCATGATGTAGAGATTATCGTGGTGCCAAATGAAGCGATGGAAACCCCGCACTTCAGCGTGTTCCGCGTACGTGAAGGTGAAGAGCTGAACGAATTAAGCTACAACTTAGCAAAATTCCATGAAGCACAAGATGATGCATTCGTACCAGAAGAATCCCTTGTTTCACGTAATATTGAAACAGCGGCCGTGACGTCTGAACAAGTGATGGAAAGTGCTGCGGTATCGCTATCGATCCCAACGGCAGCGCCAGCACCAGTTGAGCGCAAACCAGAGGGGCCATCCTTGTTTGCGAAAATTGTTGCTGCAATTAAAGGTTTATTTGCTTCTGAGCCAAAAGAAGAAGAGAAAAACCAAAACAATCGTAATAATCGCAACGGAAATCGTAATAATCGTCGCAATCAAGATCGTCGTAATAATCGTCGTTCTCGCAACGAAAACAACGATAATGCGAAGAATACAGATGAAGAAAATGCACGTCCAACTCGCGAGCGTGTAAATAATCGTCGCAATCGTCGTAACGCGAATGAAGAAGTGACATCTGAAAGTGCGGTTAATTTTGCTAATGTTTCTGATGATAATCGTCAAGAAGAAAAAGCAGAGAAACCGGTAGCAGAGCGTCGTCAACGTCGTGATTTACGTAAACGCGTTCGTGTTGATGACAGTGCAAATAATGCAAATGAGAATGTGATTGAGGCCGTTGAAGTTCCTGCGATTGAAAATGAAGTGGTTGAAAACAACATTGTTGATAATACAGAAGATAAACCACGTCAAGAACGTCAGCGCCGTACACCTCGTCATTTACGTGCATCGAATAATCAACGCCGTCGTCGTAATGAAGTGAAATCCCCAATGCCATTATTTGCTGCGGTGGCTTCACCAGAATTAGCAAGCGGTAAAGTATGCGTCGATTATTCTGCTGTGAATGCACCGAAAGAAAATAATTTCTTATCGGTGGATGAGTTGCTTGAGCAAGAAAAAACGAAAAAAGGTGTGATTACGCCTGCAACAGGTATTGTTGTGGAAGAGAAATCAGTTGAAGCACAACCTGCGTTAGATTTTATTACTCAACCGGCAAATGAAGCGGTTCAACAGAAAGTGCAAGAATCATTAGAACGTTTGCATCATAAATCAGAACCTGTTGCTCAAGTCGCAACTGCGGAAGTTGAACCACAAGAAAAAGCAAAATTTGTAAGTTCTTATGTGTTCACTGGTCGTGCAGGTACTATTTCAGCCGTACCACATACAAAAGCAGCCATGACATTAGCGAAAGCACCTGATGATGAGTCTAAACCATTTCCAATTGTAGAATGGATGGAGTCTCGTTATTACTTTAATGGTAAAGGCGCGGCAGGCCATCATAGTGCAATTAGCCATATTTATTCTGAACCGACACAAGCGAAAGCAGAGTAATATCCTAATAATAAAGACGGAACCAATAGGTTCCGTTTTTTATTTTGTGTATTTTTAAAACATTGTGATTTAAAAGTAGTCAGTCAGATAATTTTTTTATTTTCTTGCTTGACGGGGTGGGGGAAAAAACGTATTATTCACCTCGCTTAAATCACGGAGGAATGGTCGAGTGGTTGAAGGCACCGGTCTTGAAAACCGGCGAGGGTTTACGCCCTCCGTGAGTTCGAATCTCACTTCCTCCGCCATCAAATTCAAAAAATCCCTAAGTCGAAAGATTTAGGGATTTTTGCTTTTCAGTTTATTTCAAAAAAAATCTTATTTCTTGACCGCACTTTCTTGTGCTTCTTTGAAGGCAAGGTATTCTTCTAAGGTCTCAATGGCTTCTAAACATTTTTGACGACGCGTTAAATAAATTGCGGCTGTTTGCTTATGTACATCTCGTTGAATATCTGTTTGAGCCGTATTCGCTTGTGCTTTAGCTTCTTCGTATTTTTCCGTGAGTTGCTGTAAGGCTTCATAATACTTCTCTAAACGCTCTCTTGGCGGAAGACGATGAATGCTATGTTGTGATTTGTTACTTGCCACTTGAGCTTCCGTTGTTTTCGGCTGAATGTGCTTTTTATGTTTGCGATTCATGGCTTCAGCCAAGGCGGTACATTGCCCTAAAAGGTGTTCAACCATAAATACAATTTGTTCTTCATTTTGATGGGGAAGGCTGCATAGCTTCGTTAAGCTTTGCTGGATTTCTTTGAGATAAAAACCGACAGTTTCAAAATCTTCAGTAAATAAAGTGCGGTTAAATTTAGCGTTGATTTTTTTATCAGAGTCAGCTTGATAGGCGTGAGTCAGTTGCTGTACTTTTTGTTCGAGCGTATTGAGTAATGATTGAATAGACATAAAAAAATCCCCGCATAATGAATGCAGGGATTATAACGATTAAAGGGTCATGGCTGCAATCCAACCGAACGCTAATAGTGGGATATTGTAGTGAATAAAGGTTGGCACAACAGAATCCCAAATGTGGTCGTGTTTACCATCTATATTCAAACCGGATGTTGGGCCAAGTGTTGAGTCAGAAGCCGGTGAACCCGCATCTCCTAATGCTGCTGCTACACCTACGATAGCGACTGTCGCAAGTGGTGAGAAACCAAAAGAGAGACAAAGTGGTACATAAATTGAGGTGATAATTGGTACAGTTGAGAAAGAAGAACCAATACCCATGGTAATCAATAATCCAACGAGTAACATTAAGAATGCCGCAACGCCTTTACTTTGAATCGCACCGGTTGAAAGTGCATCAACTAACTCTTTCACACCGCTTGTGGTATTAATCACATTGGCGAAACCAGAAGCAGCAATCATAACAAAGCCGATCATCGCCATTAAGCGTAAACCTTGTTGGAAAATATCGTTACTTTCCTTGAGTTTGAAGATACCGAATACACCGAAAATTGTTAAACCGACTAAACCACCAATAATCGTAGAGCTTGTGAAAAGCTGTGTGGCAAAAGTGGCGACAATGGCGACCGCACTTGCAGTAATTTGAATAGGTTTAATGTTCGCAATGTGCTGTTCAATTTCAGTTGTAGTTGGTTCAGTCGTTGTTACAACATACTCGCGTGGTTTGCGATAGGTAACAAACACAGCAGTGAGTAAACCAAGAATCATACCAATAACAGGGATAAGCATAGCAAAAGAAACTTCACCAACACTGGTTTGTAAACCGAGTGGTGCACCAGCAAGATTGATATTTTTAACTAAAACGCTTTCAATAAAGATTTTCCCGAAACCAACCGGTAAGATCATATAGGTTGCCGTTAAACCGAAGGTAATAATACAAGCAACTGCACGACGGTCGATTTTTAAACGGTTAAAAATAGAAAGTAACGGTGGCACAACAATCGGGATAAACGCAATGTGCACTGGGAGTAAGTTTTGGGATGAAATGGCGAATAAAAGTAAAATGCTCAGTAGCGTATATTTAAACCAAGCTAAATTTTTGCCGGTTGGTGTTTTATTCATTCGGGTAATGATTTTGTAAGCAAGCAAATCAGTGATGCCAGATTTTGAAATCGCAATGGCAAACGCACCTAACATGGCATAGTTCATTGCCACTTCAGCACCCCCACCTAAGCCTCCAGTAAAGGCTTCAATGGTTTTTCCTAGACCTAAGTCACCACATAAGCCTGCAGTCAGAGCGGAAATCACAAGTGCGATAACCACGTTTACGCGCAGCAAGCTTAACGCCAGTAGCACGACAATTGAAATAACAACGGGATTCGATAACATATTGTTGTTCCTTATTGATTAATTAAAAGAAAAAGGTCGCATAAGAGAAAATTGATTTAAGGTTAAATGTCGCATAGTAATAAACTCCTGTAAATTAATAATAAAACAAAACCCCTCGAAAGTTGCCTTCCGAGGGGTAAGATTTTTTTGATCTTTATCTTGTCAGCTCGGAAGAAATCTTCCAAGCACGCCAACAGCCTGAAAGATTATTCAGTTGAATGGCGATGATGGTGACGAAGGATAAAGTTCATTGGAAACTCTCTTATTTAGATAACTAAATTGAATTACCTTTTAAAATACGGTAAAGCGAAAACGATTGCAAGTTTTTTTCTAAAAAATTTTAAAAATTAAAGTGCGGTCTGATTTTCAGCTGTTTTTTCCGCTTCATCTGTTCGAGCAATATGGGGAAATCCACCTAGATCTTTTAAGTGATTGACCATATAGCAAAATAATTCCGCCGTACGTTCAGTATCATATAGCGCAGAGTGTGCTTGTTTGCCGTCAAAAGGAATTTTTGCCGCTTGGCATGCTTTGACGAGCACCGTTTGCCCAAACATAAAACCGGCAAGCGTTGCTGTATCAAACATCCCAAAAGGGTGGAATGGATTGCGTTTTACACCTGTGCGTTCAGCCGCCGCCATCACGAAACTTTGGTCAAAAGCCGCGTTATGAGCCACGATGATAGAACGCTGACATTCCGCATCCTTTTGTCCACGACGTACCATTTGGAACAATCCCGTGATCGCATCTAATTCAGATACGGCACCACGCAATGGATTGTGAATATCAATCCCATTGAATTTGAGAGATTCGGGATTAATATTCGCCCCCTCAAATGGTTCAATATGAAAATGGCATTTTTGATCAGGTTGCAAATTGCCATTCTCATCCATTTTTAAGGTGATAGCTGCAAGCTCTAAAAGTGCATCTTTTTTTGCATCAAACCCAGCCGTTTCCACATCAATAATGACAGGAAAGTAGCCACGGAAGCGATTTTTTAATTGGTGATGATAAGGAATTTCAGGTGTATCTGACACAATGTATTCCTTAATTCCCTAAAGCTGATTTTGCACTTTTGTTTTCGATAAATTCGATCTTATAACCATCTGGATCTTCAACGAATGCAATCACAGTTGTGCCACCTTTAACAGGGCCGGCTTCGCGAGTCACTTTACCGCCATTAGCACGTACTGCTTCACAAGTCGCGTAAATATCATCTACACCAATAGCAATATGCCCGTAAGCATTACCAAGATCATATTCCGTTACGCCCCAGTTGTATGTTAATTCAATTTCTGCAGCGCTTTCGCCATCTTCGTAACCTAAAAAAGCAAGCGTATATTTATACTCAGGGTTTTCACTTGTGCGTAATAAACGCATACCTAAAACATCTTGATAAAATTTAATAGAGCGGTCTAAATCACCTACTCGAAGCATCGTGTGTAAAATTTTCATGTTGTTTTCCTTCTTTAATTGTGTTTGCTAAATTATGCCATAGAATGCGATTTGGCGCGAATGGAACTTAAAATTTAGATTCAAGAAAAATATTTTTTTATACTTCTATTTTGGTGAAATTATAGGCATAATCTGACAAATATCGATAGTGATGCCGAATTGTAAAATATGGTTATCTTTGTAATAAGAAAAATAGCTCATAGATATCACTATTAAGTCAAACTAAAGTAAATATGGGTATTTATATGAAAAAAAATATTTTACTCTCAGTGCTTCTTGCATGTACGAGTATGTCTATTTGGGCACAATCATTGAATGATAGTTCATCACCTTCAGTAAATAAGGCTCACTCGAATGTTGAACATCCCGTAAATTTATTTGCAACGAATGGTCAAAGTACTAATAACAGTGCTAGTTCTAACGTTGCTGACAATGGCGTAAGTATTATTGAAGCGAAAGGATGGTTAGAAAGTGTTTATGTTAAGTGGATGCCTTTAGAAGGAGTAGATTCCTATCGTGTTTATATCAAAGGCGGACAATATACGGATTACATGCCTATTGATGCTGAATTGATACGTGCATATAGTGGATATATGAGAGCAGATATTCCAGGACTTAAGGCGGGTAGCTATTCATTAAAAGTGGTGGCGATAAAAGGAGGGGTTGAAACCTTGTTTAGTGAAGTAACAGCTCTACAAGTGAAAAATTACAGTCGAGAAGGTTTTGCCCATAAAGGCTTCTCTGGAGTTGGAGCTTATAACGATGACGGCTCGCTGAAATCCAATGCAGTAGTGATTTATGTGAATAAAGACAATGCGAAGACTGTCACTGCTCATTTAGGTAATGGCTCCTTTACTGGACTTCAATCTATTCTCAATGCTTATCAGAAAGGTAATATTACTACGCCATTGGTAGTGAGAGTTCTGGGTTTAATAAAAAATGGCGATACAGATACCTTTGGAAGTAGCTCTGAAGGCATTCAAATTAAAGGAAAGAAAG
This sequence comes from Haemophilus parainfluenzae T3T1, assembly GCF_000210895.1. NCBI lineage: Bacteria > Pseudomonadati > Pseudomonadota > Gammaproteobacteria > Pasteurellales > Pasteurellaceae > Parahaemophilus > Parahaemophilus parainfluenzae. The sequence continues at coordinate 1,087,074 of NC_015964.1, forward strand.
CTGATAGCGAAATGAACATTACCATCGAAGGTATTGGAGAAGATGCTACTATCTATGGTTTTGGTTTCTTAGTCAGAAATGCTAAGAGTGTCGAGTTTCGCAATTTAGGAATTATGCGAGCGATGGATGATGGCATATCACTTGATACTGATAATTCTAATATTTGGATTCACCATATTGATGTCTTTTATGGCAAATCTGGAAGTGGTGATCATGCGAAAGGTGATGGCGCCATTGATGTGAAGACAAATTCTAAATTCGTTACAATTGATCATTGTCATTTCTGGGATACAGGAAAAACAAGTATGGCTGGAATGAAGAGTGAGTCTGGACCGAATTACATTACCTATCATCATAATTGGTTTGACCACAGTGATTCTCGTCATGCTCGAGTTCGCACAATGAGTGTACATATGTGGAACAATTTCTATGATGGTTGTGCTAAGTATGGTATTGGTGCAACGATGGGATCGAGCGTATTTTCTGAAAATAACTATTTCCGGGCAACGAAAGAGCCTATTTTGATTTCTCGACAAGGTAATGATGCAAATGGTGCAGGTAAATTCTCTGGTGAAGCAGGCGGTATGATAAAAGAATATGGAAGTATTTTTGCAGAGAAGGGAACAGCAGAAAGTTATTCTCCAATTACCTATGCAGCTAACAATAAAAGCTTTGATTTCTTCCAAGCAACTTCTCGTGATGAGAAAGTACCATCTTCGGTAGTATCACTCAACGGAGGTAATACTTATAACAATTTTGATACGACTTCATCGTTAATGTATTCCTATACACCAGATGCAACATCTATGGTGCCTGAACGCGTAACAGGCTATTATGGTGCTGGTCGTCTTAATCATGGTTCGTTAAAATTTAAGTTTGATAATGCTGTAGAAGATAATAACTCGGCACCAATTCCTGCATTGGAAGCGTTAATAGATAATTATACGGGGAAATAATTGAGCTATCTCATTCCATAAGTCGAATGCAGCGTAATAAATATTAGTTTTACCTAAATTAAAATGTGGCTAAATTGTATTATTTAGCCACATTTCTTTTTGTGTTTATTTACCCTACTATTATGCTAAGATAATACTGATCTTTTTATAAAAAGGAAAAAATGAATGAATACAACTGGCCTTTTTAATCTTTCTTGGCAACGTTATTTAAATTTACTGTTTTTATTATTAACCGTCGGATTTTTAACGAGTGGAGTAGTCACGTTAATTGCAGCTAATTTAGATTATTTTTCTGATTTAGCCAAAATTTATGGCTTACAAACATTGCTTGTGGTGACAGTGGTATTAGGTATTTATTGCTTTATTCGAGAGAGTCGTCGACAAGCCACAGAAAAATTAAAGTGGAAGACATATAGTATCTTTTTTGTTGTTTCTGTCTTGATTGGCGGTTTATTTGCCTTAGTTGGCCAAACCTATCAAACGGGGGCTGATGTATGGCAGTTATTTGCAGTTTGGACACTTTGCCAACTTCCATTTTTATTATTATTTCCGAATGTGGCCTCTGCATTATTATTTGCCGCCACCGCCAATGTTGCGTTTTATCTATTTAATGAACAAAACGCTTATAACTCAATGTGTTATGCCGTGCTGATTAATGCTGGATTACTTGTGATATCGGAATTATTCAGTAAAGCTTTTCATGACCAACATTGGCGCATTTTACCCAAAGTATTTCTAGTACTGACTTTTGCCAGTTTATTCGGTTTAATAGTAATTTATGATGTGTACTTTTATGCTTATGCTTGGGGTGAGCTTGGTCGTTCACCACTCAGTTCTTTGCTAATTGCTATTCCTGCCTTAATCACACTTTATGTATATCACAAATATCGCTTTGATTTTATTAATTTAATTATTTCAGTCATAGCCTTGCTTGGCGCTTATTGCTTTTTGGCATCTCTTTTGATTCGTGGTGTAGAAGAGGGGGTGGTTTTAGGATTGATTGGCTTTATTTTCACTGTCATGGCAATCAAGTGGTTAGTGAAACTCTATAAACAAGAATATCCAAATAATAAGAAATTCCATTGGGCGATTTCAATACTATGGATGATAGCTTTATTAATAGCACTAGTGACGATAGGCGTTTGGTTATTTTTTTCTTTAGGTTTAGATGCGTCTAGTGCATTCATTGTTGGTATTCTTTTATTTGGTATAGCTTGGTCGATTACCTTAAATAAAGATAAAAATGAATACGCTACAATTTTAGCAGGTTTATTTTTTCTAATCGCAAACAGTTTTTTAGGATTCTATTTGCTTGTTAAATTTGATGATTTTTTTCTTTTATTAGGATATGAATTTAGCGAGGATTCAAATTTCGCTATCTTTATCTCCGTACTGATTTTTACAGTCATTATTATCGTTAGCTACAAATTGATGCCGAATTCTTTAGTGAGAATTCTTCTGGTTACCCAGCTTCTCGTTTTTTGGCAAATTTCCTATAATCTATATTTCCATAATTACAGCTTGAATGACATATGGTTTAATAACGCATGGTTTAATAAAATTCAGCTACTGATTTCGATTGCACTCTTTTATTGGGTCATGCGACCTAATCAATCAGCGCGAATTCATTTAAAGCCTATTGCTTGGGGAACCGTATTATTCTCTCTATGGATCTCTATGCCGTCGTATATGGCGCTTCCTTGGGTAGATTATGGTCTTATTGATACAGATATTTCAAGTGATGTCATGTCAGCAGACACGATGAATCTTGATAATGTATTGCAAGTTTTAAGTAGACAATTTTGGACACACTTTCAGTTTGATGTTAGCCATATCTTATATCTGCTTATCTGTGCATTACCGTTAATTGTCTATGCACTAATGAATAAGCATAGTGAATCCAAACACACGGAAGCAGTGCTAATTTTATTGGCATTAAGCTTGTTTGCATTAGGCTTTGTTGGAATACCCGCCATTTTATATTTAACAGCATTATTATTGCTCGTTTATTGGACAGACAGTCGTGCGTTCTTCGGCCTTTTGGTATTTGCCTTTGTTGTTTATTTAGGTGGGTTCTATTACCAATTGAGCATCCCATTGCTCTATAAAGGAGCATTGTTAGTGAGCTTTGCCGTTATTTTTGCGATTGTTACTTTATTCTTGCATGCTCGTTATAAAACGCCTTCACAAAGTGCGGTCGAAAACCATTCTGTTTTTAAAGCACCGATTTGGCTTGTTGGTGTCTTTGTGATTGCGTTATTGGGGGCGGTGAACTATAAAGTGCAGCAATTTGAAGATGTGCTGGCTACCGGTAAGCCTGTTGTCTTAAAAATCGCCCCAGTGGATCCTCGTTCATTGATGCAAGGCGATTATATGGTATTGAATTATGCTATTTTATCTGAGATTCAGCAAAGTCAGTTTTTATCTGAATCGAATGAATCCCTTGAAAGCAATGAGTCTATTGATGCCGGTGAAGCGAATGAAACCATTGGTATAGATGAATCAAGTCCTTCGGGAAAAAAAGCGTATATCCTTGTTCATCTTGATAAAAATCATGTTGCGACATTTTGTGAGGAGCAATCAGAGATACCAACAGATTTTAAACATTGCACACCAAATGTTTATTTGCCAATTCGTTATAAAGGTTGGCTTCCTGAATTACCAAGCCAAGATTATTTCTTTGCGGAAGGGAAAGGTGAATATTATGCACAAGCGGAATATGCAGAATATCGCTTTAAAGACGGTATTTTGTTGCTAGCTCGTTTATTAGATAAGGATTTAAAAGGGCTATAAAGCATTGGTGACAAATAAGGGCGTATTTGATACGCCCTTATTTTTTAGATGATTGATTAGGTTATGATTATTTCACCGCAATCATCGATCCAAAGTTAAAACATTGGAACCATAATTCGACGTGTGAAAATCCAATGTTTTTTAACCGCTCTTTGTGGATGTCAATCGAGTCAGTACGCATTACATTTTCAAGTGCGGTGCGTTTTTGGCTTACTTCAAGTTCACTGTAACCGTTAGCACGTTTGAATTGGTGGTGGAGGTCAATAAGCAACTCATTCACTTTTTCATCTTCAAAACGGAATTTTTCAGAAAGCACCAATACACCATTTGGGTTTAAACCTTGGTAGATTTTGGTGAGCAAGGCTACACGATCTTCTGGTGGTAAAAATTGCAATGTGAAGTTGAGCACAACCATTGAGGCGTTCTTAATTTCAATTTGACGAATATCATCGCAAAGAATTTCTACGGGCACATCACTATGATAAGCCGCAACGTGCTGGCGGCAGCGTTCCACCATTGGCAAAGAATTATCGACACCCATAATTTTCACATTAGGTTGTTTAATATTACGTCGCATAGAAAGAGCTGCCGCACCGCGTGAACAGCCTAAATCATAGACTTGGCTGTCAGCCGTCACAAAACGTTCAGCCAACATACCAATCGCCGTGATAATGTTGGAGTAGCCCGGAATCGAGCGTTGAATCATATCGGGAAAAACTTCCGCCACGCTTTCATCAAAAGTAAAATCGCCCAGTTTTTCAATCGGGGCGGCAAAAATTGTATCTTTCATCATTCTTGAGTTCTATTGTTGTCTTGAGAGAGCATTTAGTTAGATAAAATGCAAAAAACTGCGGTCATTTTAGTGAAAGTTTTTAAAGGATCAAATAAATTTCGCTTTTCAATTTAAATGCCCCGTCTTTTTCCGTATAATCAACGCGTTAATTATCCATTTTTAGAAAAATGAAAGGAATACAGAAATGATGCGTACATATTATTGCGGTGCATTAAACCGCAACCATATTGGACAAGAAGTAACATTAAGCGGTTGGGTTCATCGTCGTCGCGATTTAGGCGGTTTAATTTTTATCGATATGCGTGATCGTGATGGTATCGTGCAAGTTTGTTTTGATCCGAAATATCAAGAAGCGTTAACTGCAGCTTCAGGCTTACGTAATGAATTTTGTATTCAAATTAAAGGTGAAGTAATCGCGCGTCCTGATAATCAAGTTAATAAAAATATGGCGACAGGCGAAGTAGAAGTATTGGCGAAAGAATTACGCATTTACAATGCTTCTGACGCTTTACCACTAGACTTCAACCAAAACAACACAGAAGAACAACGCTTAAAATATCGTTATTTAGATTTACGTCGTCCAGAAATGGCTCAACGTTTAAAAACTCGTGCAAAAATCACCAGCTTTGTGCGTCGCTTTATGGATGACAATGGTTTCCTTGATATCGAGACCCCAATGCTTACCAAAGCAACACCAGAGGGTGCGCGTGACTATTTAGTGCCAAGCCGTGTACATAAAGGCAAATTCTATGCATTGCCACAATCACCACAGCTTTTCAAACAGCTTTTAATGATGTCTGGTTTTGATCGTTATTATCAAATCGTGAAATGTTTCCGTGATGAAGATTTACGTGCAGATCGTCAGCCTGAATTTACTCAAATCGATGTGGAAACCTCTTTCTTAACTGCGCCAGAAGTACGTGAGATCATGGAACGCATGGTACACGGTTTATGGCAAAACATCATTGGTGTGGATTTAGGTAAATTCCCGCAAATGACCTGGCAAGAAGCGATGACTCGTTTTGGCTCAGATAAACCGGATTTGCGTAACCCGCTTGAATTAGTCGATGTGGCTGATATCGTTAAAGACGTTGAATTTAAAGTATTTAATGAGCCTGCAAATAATCCAAACGGCCGTGTGGCAGTCATTCGTGTACCAAATGGTACTGAAATCACTCGTAAACAAATTGATGAATATACACAATTTGTTGGCATTTACGGTGCAAAAGGTTTAGCTTGGGCGAAAGTAAATGATATCAATGCTGGTCTTGAAGGCGTACAAAGCCCGATCGCGAAATTCTTAAATGAAGAGGTATGGAAAGCTTTAGCTGAACGTGTGAAAGTTCAAACTGGCGATATCTTATTCTTCGGTGCAGACAAGTGGCAAACTACCACGGATGCAATGGGCGCATTACGTTTGAAATTAGGTCGAGATCTTGGTTTAACTCGTTTAGACGAATGGCAACCGCTTTGGGTGATTGATTTCCCAATGTTTGAACGTGATGAAGAGGGTAATCTCGCAGCAATGCACCACCCATTCACTTCACCAAAAGATTTCAGCCCAGAGCAATTAGAAGCAGATCCGACAAGTGCGGTAGCAAATGCTTACGATATGGTGATTAACGGCTATGAAGTAGGTGGTGGTTCCGTGCGTATTTTCGATCCAAAAATGCAACAAACCGTATTCCGCATTCTTGGTATCAATGAGCAAGAACAACGCGAGAAATTCGGCTTCTTGTTAGATGCATTAAAATTCGGTACACCGCCACATGCAGGTTTAGCGTTTGGTTTAGACCGTTTAACGATGCTTTTAACTGGCACTGAAAATATCCGTGATGTGATTGCATTCCCGAAAACAACGGCAGCAGCTTGTTTAATGACAGAGGCACCAAGTTTTGCGAATCCGCAGGCATTAGCTGAGCTGAGTATCGCAGTGACTAAAGCTGAGTAGTTTCTGTTTTTAAAATCGACCGTAGTTTTACGGTCGATTTTTTGGTTTATTAAGTTATAGGTGTTATTGCAAGGTATAAAATGGAACGCCCAATATCTGTAAGTGTGATTGCTTGGTTATACATACTGGGGGGAGCTAGTGGTTGCTTTTCCCTACTTTTTTCATTATTTGAAGAAACATTTAGTTTAAGTTTCGATCAGATTTTGAGACTATACCTAATAAATTTTGTTCTGGGTGTATTAATTTTTCTTACAGGTATTAAATTGCTTGAAGGGCAAAATAGTGGTCGGATCTTATTTATAATATCAGCTCTTTTATATATTGTGTGGAGCTGGATTAGCTACGGTCTTGACTCAACTTTATTTATTGGCTCAGTCGTTCGCTTAGTTGTGTTTGGATTAATTCTCTATCGACCAAGTGTAAATAAATATTTTACTCAAACTTCAAAAGTGCCAGAGTAGAGGGGGACTTGTTTCTCATGACTATTCTAGTTTTTAGTATCTAGTATCTAGTATGAGCTAATGTGATATAAGTGCGGTCAAAAATTCAACTGATTTTGACCGCACTTTCTTTTTATTGAAAAAATTTTATTCACTTAAAGACATCCGTTTTTTGGTATGAATACTGGGGAAATTTATTTGTTTTAGAGTTATATTCTGAAATATTAAAATAATTAGATTTTTATTTTTCACCTGCGCTTTTAAGTGGATTTTATTTACTTTACTCAAGGATAAAATTCTATTATAAATAAGGCCTTTTTCAGTTTATGGTCAATTTATAAGAGAACATTTTATGAGTGAAGTTTCAACTCCAGTAGAAAAATCAACGTGGGCGAGTAAATTCTCTGCCTTAGGTCCGGGCATCGTGATGGCATCAGCAGCTGTTGGCGGTTCACATATTATTGCATCTACCCAAGCGGGTGCGATCTATGGTTGGGAATTAGTGAGTATTGTTATTCTTGCTAACTTATTTAAATATCCTTTCTTCCGTTTCGGTGTTCAATATACCCTAGATACGGGTAATACCTTGTTAGAAGGTTACCGTCAAAAAGGGAAATTCTATCTTTGGTTATTCCTTGCTTTAAACGTTTTTGCTACGGTGATTAATACTGCTGCAGTAGGATTATTAACAGCCGCAATTTTAACCTTCATTACGCCAATTCCTCTACCAATGCCAGTATTAAGCTCATTAGTGATTCTTGTGACAACCGGCATTTTATTGTTGGGTAAATATCGTTTATTAGATAGTTTATCGAAAATCATCATGATTGCTTTAACGGTGACAACCGTGAGCGCTGTCGTGATTGCTTTTATGCGTAATGGTATCAATGGCGTGGCTACACCTGATTTTGTAGCGCCTTCACCATGGGAATTAAGCAAGTTAGCATTTTTAGTTGCATTAATGGGCTGGATGCCTGCACCAATTGAAATTTCTGCTGTTAACTCTATGTGGGTGGTGGCAAAACGTCGTCTAACGAAAGTATCTTATGAAGATGGTTTATTTGACTTCAATGTGGGGTATATCGGTACAGCAATTTTAGCTGTCGTATTCTTAGCGCTTGGTGCATTGGTACAATATGGTTCTCCAGAAACCGTAGAGATGGTAGGTGGAAAATATATCGCACAACTTATCAATATGTATGCAAGTACTATTGGTGAATGGTCTCGCTTATTAATTGCCGTAATTGCGTTTATGTGTATGTTTGGTACAACGATTACAGTAATTGATGGCTATTCTCGTACTAATGTTGAATCTTTGCGTATCTTATTTGGCAAACAAGAAAGCTCTGTGAGAATTCTTAATATCGGTATGATTTTTGCAGCGTTATCTGGTTTAGCGATTATTTTCTACTTTAATAATGCAGTAGGCCCAATGTTAAAATTCGCGATGATTGCTTCATTTGTTTCTGCACCAATCTTTGCTTGGTTGAATTTATCTCTGACTAAGCACGCGAAACACAGTGTAAAAGGCGGATTATTGTGGTTATCCCTTATTGGTTTATTCTACTTAACAGCCTTTGCTGGATTATTTATCGCCCAACAAGCTGGCTGGTTAAACTAAAATAATTGAGATAATTACCGCACTTTAGTTTTAAAGTGCGGTAATTTTTTTGAAAGTTTTTAGTAGAAAAGGTATGATGCTGCCCATTCTCAATTATGTAGATAACGAGCTTGAAATATAAAAATAATCAATCGGTTCTCGTGGTAATTTATGCGGAAAACACACATCGTGTTCTTATGCTTCAGCGCCAAGATGATCTTACTTTTTGGCAATCTGTTACGGGGACATTGGAAACTAATGAAACACCAAGAGAAACAGCAATTCGAGAGGTTTGGGAAGAAGTAGGATTAAAAATAGAAGAAAATTCGACCGCACTTTTTGATTGCAAAGAGAGCATAGAATTTGAAATTTTCCCGCATTTCCGCTATAAATACGCACCGAATGTGACTCACTGTCATGAACATTGGTTTTTATTGGCAGTTGAGCAGGAATTTGAGCCGATATTAAGTGAGCATTTGACGTATCAATGGGTTTTACCTGAACAAGCGATCCAAATGACAAAATCGCCGAATAATGCCGAGGCCATCAAAAAATATTTGATGAACAGCTTTCCTCTATAGAAGAGGGTATAATTTACAAACGTTTTTAAGATAAGAAGGAAAACAACATGGCAGGCCATAGTAAATGGGCAAATATTAAACACCGTAAAGCAGCACAAGATGCGCAACGCGGTAAAATTTTTACAAAATTAATTCGTGAATTAGTAACCGCTGCAAAAATTGGTGGCGGTGATGTCGGTGCGAACCCGCGTTTACGTGCGGCAGTAGATAAAGCCTTATCAAGCAACATGACTCGCGACACCATTAACCGTGCGATTGAACGCGGTGTGGGCGGTGGTGATGATACCAATATGGAAACAAGAATTTACGAAGGTTATGGTCCGGGTGGAACTGCTGTGATGGTTGAGTGTCTAAGTGACAACGCAAATCGAACCATTTCACAGGTTCGCCCAAGTTTCACTAAATGTGGTGGTAACTTAGGGACTGAAGGTTCTGTGGGCTATTTATTCAGCAAAAAAGGCTTGATTTTAATTAGCGAAGGTGAAGAAGATGCGTTAATGGAAGCGGCAATTGAAGCCGGTGCGGATGATGTTCAACCACAAGATGATGGTTCATTCGAAATCTATACTGCGTGGGAAGATTTAGGTTCTGTGCGCGATGCAATCGAAGCAGCAGGATTTAAAATTGATAACGCAGAAGTGACAATGATTCCATCAACAACAGTTGATCTTGATCTTGAAACTGCGCCTAAATTGTTGCGTTTAATTGACATGTTAGAAGACTGTGACGATGTACAAAACGTATATCATAACGGTGAAATTAGTGATGAAGTTGCAGCTCAGCTGTAATTTTAAGGAGATTTAGAATGAAATTAGCTAAAGTATTACCTGCAATGGCTGCTCTTGTTGTCTTATCAGCTTGTGCAAGCGAAGCACCAAAAGTAGAAAACAAAGCAGAGCAAGCTGCAGCACCTACTGTAACGGATAAAACAGTAGTTTATACTTGTAACAAGAAAACTGTAACTGCAGTTTATCAATTTGAAAACCAAGAGCCAACAGCGGCAATGGTAATGGTAGGCAACAAAGTTGTTGCGAAAGATTTCGCTCGTGATGCAGCTCAAAAAGACTTCACTTCATTTACTTCAGGCAAATATGTTTGGAACGTAGATAGTGGTTTAACTTTAGATAAATTTGATTCTGTTGCGCCAGTAAATCTTTTAATCAAAGGCAAAAAAGCAGATAAAATTGTTGTGAAAAACTGTGATGTAGATGCAAAAGCAACTGCAAAAGCAAACCAATAATTAACGCTAAAAACGGCCGGCATTGACCGGCCGTTTATTTTTGAGAGTTTATGAGTATTATTTTAGGCATTGACCCAGGTTCTCGTGTAACGGGCTATGGTGTGATTAGACAAAATGGTCGCCATTTAGAATATCTCGGCAGTGGAGCAATCCGCACACAGGTAGAAGATTTACCTACACGCTTAAAACGAATTTATGCCGGTGTGACAGAAATTATCACACAATTTCAGCCCGATATGTTTGCCATTGAACAAGTGTTTATGGCTAAAAATGCGGATTCAGCTTTAAAACTGGGGCAAGCACGTGGTACGGCGATTGTGGCGGCAGTAAACCATGATTTACCCGTATTTGAATATGCGGCTCGTTTGGTGAAACAGACTGTCGTTGGGATTGGTTCAGCAGATAAAGTTCAAGTTCAAGACATGGTGACACGAATTTTGAAGCTCTCAGATAAACCACAAGCAGATGCGGCAGATGCTTTGGCCATTGCGATCACTCATGCTCATACCATTCAACATTCTTTGCATATTGCTGGCTCGGTCAAAACGACAGAAACACACGAAAAAATGACCGCACTTTTAAAAACAAGGTACAGCCGAGGTCGATTTAGATTAAAAATTTAACTGGATTAATATCCAGTTTTATTTTATTCTATGCAAAATTTTTTTACATGGAAATCTTATGATCGGTCGTTTAAAAGGCATCTTATTAGAAAAACAACCTCCTGAAATTTTGCTTGATGTACAAGGCGTCGGTTACGAATTATTGTTACCAATGACCAGTTTTTATGACTTACCTGAAATCGGGCAAGAAACCACATTATTTACTCATCTTGTTGTGCGTGAAGATGCTCATCTTCTTTTTGGATTTGCCCAAAAAACTGACCGCACTTTATTCCGTGAATTAATTAAAACCAATGGTGTTGGTCCTAAATTGGCACTCGCGATTTTATCTGCAATGTCAGTAGATCAGTTTGCTTATGCTATTGAACGAGAAGAACTGTCAAAATTAGTTAAAATTCCTGGTGTGGGCAAGAAAACGGCCGAACGTTTATTAGTAGAGTTAAAAGGGAAGTTTAAGGATGTTCGCCAAAGTGATTTCTTCGTGGAGAGCAAACACATTCCTTCAACTTCAGAATTACGTCAAGCTGAAAGCTCAGCTGATGAAGCGATTGCTGCATTGATTGCGTTAGGTTATAAACCAACCGACGCTGAAAAAATGGTGAAAAAAGTGGCTAAAGCGGATTTAAGTAGTGAGCAATTAATTCGCGAAGCCTTAAAAGCCGCATTATAAAGATTAAACAGATATGATCGAAGCAGATAGAATTATTAGCAGTCAGGCAAAGATGGATGAAGATGTCATCGATCGTGCGATTCGTCCAAAGCTTTTAGCGGACTATGTGGGGCAGCCACAAGTGCGAGAGCAGATGGATATTTTCATTAAGGCGGCAAAATTGCGGCAAGATGCCTTAGATCATCTTTTGATCTTCGGCCCTCCAGGTTTAGGAAAAACGACGCTAGCTAATATTGTCGCGAATGAAATGGGTGTAAATATTCGCACAACATCGGGTCCTGTTCTTGAAAAAGCGGGAGATTTAGCGGCAATGCTGACAAATCTTGAACCCCATGATGTGTTGTTTATTGATGAAATTCACCGTCTTTCCCCTGCGATTGAAGAAGTGCTTTATCCAGCAATGGAAGATTATCAGCTGGACATTATGATCGGCGAAGGCCCGGCCGCACGTTCGATTAAATTGGATTTACCACCTTTTACATTAATTGGTGCAACAACTCGAGCGGGTTCTTTAACTTCGCCACTACGTGATCGTTTTGGTATTGTTCAGCGTTTAGAATTTTATTCCGTTGAAGATTTAACTTCTATTGTGACAAGAAGTGCCTCTTGCTTAAATCTAGAATTAGAAGATAAAGCGGCTTTTGAAGTGGCGCGTCGTTCACGTGGCACGCCTCGCATTGCAAACCGTTTATTGCGTCGCGTTCGAGATTTTGCTGATGTGCGTAATGATGGCATTATTTCGGCAGACATTGCGAAACAAGCGCTTTCAATGTTAGATGTAGATGATGCAGGCTTTGATTACTTAGATAGAAAATTGCTTACCGCTGTGATTGAACGTTTTGATGGTGGGCCAGTTGGATTAGATAACTTAGCCGCTGCAATAGGTGAAGAACGAGATACTATCGAGGATGTTTTAGAACCTTATTTGATTCAACAGGGATTTTTACAACGTACGCCTCGAGGTCGAATTGCAACTTCGTTAACTTATCGACACTTCGGACTTCAGAAGCCGTCAGAATAAGGGATATAAAAAAGGACATATTGATATCAATATGTCCTTTCTTCTTGAAACCTGCTTAGTTAGTTTCTTCAGTATAGCTCTTCATGCTATTTAATCTTGCTAAACCTACATCACAGCTTTTTTGTTGAGTCGCTAATTCCATCTCAAGAATTTGCTGTTTGCTTTGATTAAGTTTGCTTTTGATTTTACCTACTTGAGTATGAGTGCCTGGCTGTTTTTCTGCTTGGGCAATCAAATTTTCTGTTTCTTTAAATAACAGTGTACATTGTTGTGGAAGAGCAGCTTTGTTTTCTGTAAGAGGTGCTGCGGTGGTAGATAATGCCATAGAACCGAAAAGTGCGGTGAAAATTACGCAAATTTTTTTCATTGTAAATCCCTACAAATCTCTCCAAATATTATTAGGCTAAAAAATAGCAAAATCTTGCAGCCCTGTCTAGTGATTATTTTGTCCATTTCTTTTGAATAAAGTTTCCTTGTGATAGATAAATTTTTTCATTTTGAGTAAAAAACATCAAATTTGATGTGGATCAATTTTGTCATTGTTATGCAAAATAGGGTATTTTGTAACTTATATCAAAAAATGTGATCAAGATAACGGTTTTTTCTGTTTTTTATCCTCATAAATAGTAGTAGAATATGGCAAAATTTTGAATGTTTATATTGTAATCGGTTACCGCATTCTGTTTTGAGAATAGAAAAGGCAATTATTACGTAAATAATTCAATGTTTCTTAACGATTTTTGTTGAGTAGTTTGGGGTGATTATTTGGGATTGTCCTTGGTAATCATAAAGTGAAAATCTTGTAGATTTATACAAGGAGTTGAGATGTTAGACGTTGTTGATCTCTCACGCTTGCAGTTTGCGTTAACTGCGTTATATCACTTCATTTTTGTACCATTAACATTAGGTTTATCTTTCGTTCTTGTGATCATGGAAACCATTTATGTTAAAACGGGCAAAGAAGTATATAAAGATATGACTAAATTCTGGGGTAAGTTATTTGGTATTAACTTTGCTCTAGGGGTAACGACCGGTATTATTATGGAGTTCCAATTCGGGACAAACTGGTCTTATTATTCTCACTATGTAGGTGATATTTTCGGTGCACCATTAGCGATCGAAGCATTACTTGCATTCTTCTTAGAATCCACTTTCGTGGGTCTATTCTTCTTCGGTTGGGATCGTTTAACTAAAGGTAAACACTTACTCGCAACTTACTGCGTAGCTTTTGGTTCAAACCTTTCTGCAATGTGGATTTTAGTGGCAAATGGTTGGATGCAACATCCAGTAGCGGCAGAATTTAACTTTGAAACCGTTCGTATGGAGATGACCAGCTTCTTAGATCTTTGGTTAAACCCAGTTGCGCAAAGTAAATTCTTACATACATTAACAGCAGGTTATTCAACTGGTGCAATGTTTGTATTAGGTATTAGTGCATTCTATTTATTAAAAGGCCGTGATATTGGTTTTGCTAAACGTTCATTCTCTGTAGCGGCAACCTTTGGCTTTATCGCGGCATCAGCAGTATTAATTATGGGTGATGAATCAGGTTACGACATCGGTAAAGCACAACCTGTGAAATTAGCTGCAATGGAAGCTGAGTTTGAAACTCATCCTGCACCAGCCCCATTCCACCCAGTGGCGATTCCAAATACTGCAGAAATGAAAAATGATTTTGCGATTGAAATCCCATATTTAGGTGGTTTAATTGCAACGCGTTCTTTAGACACTGAAATCGTTGGTTTAAAAGAAATTCAAGCAAAAAATGAGGGTCGTGTTCGTAACGGTATGGTTGCTTATGATTTATTCACACAATTAAAAGCAGAGAAAAAATCAGCAGGCCAAGTAAATCCAGAAACTAAAGCAAAATTTGATGAAGTCAAAGGTGATTTAGGTTTCGGTTTATTATTAAAACGTTACACAGATAAAGTTGTAGATGCAACGGATGAACAAATTAAACAAGCAGCACGTGATACTATTCCAAACGTAGGTCCTAACTTCTGGGCGTTCCGTGGTATGTTAGCGGCAGGTGGTTTAATTATTTTACTGACCTTTGGTGCATTTGTTCAAAATTTACGTAACAAAGTCACTTCTTCTCGCTTATTACTTAAAGCATTGCTTTGGGGTATCCCATTGCCAATCTTAGCGATTGAATTTGGTTGGTTCTTAGCTGAATTTGGTCGTCAACCATGGGCGATTTATGAAGTATTACCGGTAGGTGTGTCTGCCTCTAACTTGAGTGTAGGTGATTTATGGTTCTCTATCGGTTTAATTTGTGTACTTTACTTCTTCTTCATCATTGCGGAAATGTATTTGATGTTTAAATATGCACGTTTAGGTCCAAGTGCATTGAAAACCGGCAAATACTATTTTGAGCAATCATCTAAATAAGCAGGAGATGGATTATGCTTGATTATGAAATTCTACGTATTATTTGGTGGGTGCTAGTTGTTGTATTGCTTATCGGTTTCTCTGTAACAGATGGATTCGATATGGGCGTGACCGCACTTTTACCCGTAGCAGGTAAGAAAGAAGTAGAAAGACGTATTATGATTAACTCTATTGCGCCACACTGGGATGGTAACCAAGTTTGGTTATTAACTGCTGGTGGTGCAATCTTCGCGGCATGGCCGATTGTTTATTCTGTAGCGTTTTCAGGCTTCTATATTGCCTTATTCCTTGTGTTAGCTGCGTTATTCTTCCGTCCAATTGGTTTTGAATATCGTGCGAAAATTGATAATCCAACATGGCGCGCTGTGTGGGATTGGGGCTTATTTGCGGGTGGTTTTGTACCTGCATTAGTATTCGGTGTGGCATTTGGTAATTTATTACAAGGTGTACCATTCGAATTAAACGAGCTTTCACAAGCAACTTACACCGGTTCTTTCTTTGCATTATTAAACCCATTCGCATTACTTTGTGGCGTGTTAAGCCTTGCAATGTTAGTGACTCACGGTGCAAACTGGTTACAAATGAAAACCACTGCTGCATTGCGTGATCGCGCAAGAGCAATTACACAAATCGGTGCATTAGTGACATTAATTACTTTTGTGCTTGCAGGTGTGTGGCTTTCTTTCAAAGACGGTTATGTGGTGACTAGCACGATTGATCACTTTGCAGCATCAGCGCCAGCTTCAGGTAAACAAGTGGCAGTTGAGGCAGGTGCATGGTTCAAAAACTTCAATGAAAATCCAGCTTTATGGGCATTCCCAGTATTAGCTGTGGTTGGTGCGTTATTGAATGTGGTTGCATCTAAAGCAAATCGTTGTGGTTTTGCGTTCTTCTTCTCTGTATTAACCATGGCTGGTGTGATCATCACTGCGGCAGTATCAATGTTCCCATTTGTAATGCCTTCAAGTACTCATCCAGAACAAAGCTTGTTAATGTGGGATGCAACGTCAAGTGAATTAACATTAACCTTAATGTTCTACTTGGCATTAGTATTTGTTACCATCTCATTGCTTTACACCATTTGGTCATACTACAAAATGTTTGGTCGCTTGGATGAAAGCTTTGTTGAAGACAACAAAAACTCATTATACTAAGGAGAAACAATATGTTATATGTAATTTGGGTAGTGGGTGTGTTGGCTGCAGTTATGGTGAGTGCTAAATTAACCATTGGCAAAGAAAAGTCAGGTAAATTTGACGAGTAATGATGATTAATTCACTCTATCAATTAAGTAATAAGGGTTCCTTGCGAACCCTTTCGTTTATTTTAGCGTTATTTTTAACCGCGGCTTTCTTTTTAAATTTAAATCAATTTTCGACCGCACTTCGTACTGCACATCCAGCTTGGATTCTTGCGATTTTTTGGGGATTGATTAATTTGTGGATCCACGGTATCGGATTCGATATTCGCCGAGCAATATGGCAGCTCGTTTTCTTGCCATTTATTGGTTATTTCACCACAATAATTGCTATTGTTCAGCATTGGTTTTTATAAGAACGATAGACAAATATTATTATTTGGAGCTTGCACATCTAATGAACAGGTTCTAAAATAAGCGGCTTGTTATGGCTGATAATTTGAGCATTATTTTGAATAACCAATGTTTTACCTTTCCGGTTCGTGTTTATTATGAGGACACGGATGCAGGCGGAGTAGTGTATCACGCACGTTACTTACATTTCTTTGAACGTGCGCGAACTGAATATTTAAGAACGCTTAATTTTTCCCAACAATCATTATTGCAGGAACAACAAGTCGCTTTTGTGGTCAAAACCATGTCTATTGACTATTGTATTCCGGCAAAATTGGATGATTATCTTATTGTCGAAACTGAAATAACGGCAGTGAAAGGGGCGACAATCCTCTTTGAACAGCGGTTAGTTCGTGAGACGGTGGTGTTATCAAAGGCTACTGTTAAGGTAGCCTGTGTTGATCTAGGCAAAATGAAACCTGTCGCAATTCCTGAAGAATTAAAAGCGGCATTTTTAAAGTAAATAACTTTTCGGAGTATGCAATGACTGCAGAATTGAACTTTTTAGATCTTTTTCTAAAAGCGAGTATCGTTGTTCAACTTGTAATTGTGATCTTAATTTCGTTCTCAATTATTTCTTGGGCAATCATCATTCAACGTAGCCGTATTTTGACGACTGCGTTAAAAGAAGCGAACACTTTTGAAGATCGTTTCTGGTCTGGTGAAGATTTAAATAAACTTTATGATGGTTTATCTAATCGTCGTGAAGTATTAACCGGTAGCGAACAAATTTTCTTTGTCGGCTTTAAAGAATTCTCTCGCTTAAAACAAGTGAACGCGAATGCGCCAGAAGCAATCATCAAAGGTACGACTCGTGCGATGAACCTTGCGATGAATCGTGAAGTAGAAGCGCTTGAAAGTCGTGTACCTTTCTTAGCAACAGTAGCTTCTGTTAGTCCATATATCGGTTTATTTGGTACCGTTTGGGGGATCATGCACGCATTTATGGCATTAAGTGGTGCGAAACAAGCGACATTACAAATGGTTGCTCCAGGTATCGCAGAAGCCTTGATCGCAACTGCAATTGGTTTGTTTGCGGCGATTCCAGCTGTAATGGCGTATAACCGTTTAAGCTTACGTGTAAATGCGATTGAACAAAATTATGGTAACTTTATTGATGAATTTACTACAATTTTACATCGTCAAGCTTTTGGTAAAGCGCCCCATTAAAAATAAATGAAAAATTGACCGCACTTAATAAATAAAACGAAAAGTGCGGTGGGTTTTAGCGAAGTTTTAGAGGAAATTATGGCTCGTCGTCAGCGTAAAGACATTAAATCTGAAATTAACATCGTGCCATTTCTCGATGTTCTTTTAGTTTTAGTGTTAATTTTTATGGCAACCGCGCCGATTATCAGTCAGAGCGTTCAAGTAGAACTCCCTGATTCGGTGCAAAGTCAAAATGTATCAAATGAAGATAAAACACCGGTTATTTTAGAAGTAGCAGGTATTGGGCAGTATTCGATTTCGATTGGTGGTCAACGCCAAGAAGGCCTTAACGAAGAAATGGTAACCCAATTATCAAAACAAGAATTTGATAAAGACAATAACACAATGTTCTTAGTGGGCGGAGCAAAAGATGTACCTTATGAAGAAGTGATTAAAGCACTGAATTTACTACATCTTGCCGGCATTAAGTCTGTGGGTTTAATGACCAACCCAATTTAAGAATAAGTAGGTAAAACCGTGCAGAATAATCGACGAAAAAAACGTGCAAATGAGTTTGTCATCTCTATTGCGATGCACCTTGCATTGTTTGGTTTGTTGATTTGGAGCTCTCTTTATCAAACCGTTGAAATAATGGGTGGTGGAGAAGGTGAAGGTGATGCCATGGGAGCTGTGATGGTCGATACTGGCAGCGCAGCACAGGAATGGGGACGTATTCAACAACAGAAAAAAGGTCAAACTGATAAACAGAAGAAACCAGAGCCTGTAGTTGAAGAGAAAAAAACAGAGCCTGAACCTGAACCAAATCAGCAAGAAATTGCGAAACAAGAAGAGATTAAGCGTCAGCAGGAAATTCAACGTCAAAAAGAACTTGAAAAACAAAAGCAGCAAGAAATTGAAAAGCAAAAGCAAAAACAGCAACAAGAGCTTGCTCGTCAAGAGGCGTTAGAAAAACAGAAACAAGCTGAAGAAGCAAAAGCAAAACAAGCTGCAGAGGCAGCGAAGTTGAAAGCGGAAGCTGAGGCGAAACGTTTAGCGGCAGCCGCTAAACAGGCTGAAGAAGAGGCAAAAGCGAAGGCACAAGCTGAAGCTCAAAAAGCGAAAGAAAAAGCAGAAGCAGATGCTAAAGCCAAGGCTGAGGCGAAGGCTAAAGCAGAGGCTGAAGCAAAAGCGAAGGCAAAAGCTGAGGCAGACGCCAAAGCGAAAGCAGAAGCAGACGCTAAAGCAAAAGCTAAGGCAGAAGCTGATGCAAAAGCGAAAGCAGAGGCTGATGCAAAAGCGAAAGCAGAGGCTGAAGCAAAAGCCAAAGCAGAAGCAAAAGCTAAAGCGGATGCAGAAGCTAAAGCGAAGGCTGATGCGAAAGCCAAAGCTGATGCAGCAAAACGTAAAGCGGATCAAGCAGCTTTAGATGATTTCATGAACGGTGGTGACATCGGTGGTGGTAGCGCATCTAAAGGTGGCAATGCGAATAAAGGCGGTACACAAGGTAGTGGTGCGGGACTTGGGGCTGGAGACGGTGGCAAGGTTGGTGACCAATATGCAGGTGTAATTAAGCGTGAAATTCAACGCCGCTTCTTAAAAGATCCAAGTTTTGCCGGTAAAGTTTGCCGCATTAAAATTCAACTCGGTCGAGATGGTACTATTTTAGCTTACCAACGAGTTTCTGGACCTGATGACATCTGTACTGCGGCAATGAGTGCGGTAGCAAGAACGAAAAAAGTTCCAGCGGCACCATCTGATGCAGTGTATGAGAAATATAAAGCGCCGGCTATCGATTTTGATATCAATGCTCGATAATCGGTTTTAGGAAAATAACAACGTTAAAATAAGGTGATTAAATGAAATTGATCAAACGTGTTATGGGGCTATTTGTGGTGATGTTTGCATTTGCAAGCACAGCAATGGCAGAAGATGAGGTTAGAATTGTGATTGATGAAGGGGTTGATGGGGCTCGTCCTATCGCAGTTGTTCCTTTCGCAGGTTCTGCACCTGAAAATATTGGTCAAATTGTTGCAGATGACTTACGTAATAGTGGTAAATTTAATCCAATTCCAGTAAGCCAAATGCCACAACAACCAACAACTGCAGCTGAAGTGAAACCAGAGGCTTGGACTGCTTTAGGTATTGATGCTGTTGTTGTAGGTCAAGTGACTTCAACTGGTAGTGGTTATAACATTTCTTATCAGTTAGTTGATACTGTGGGCGCATCAGGTACGCCAGGTGCAGTACTTGCACAAAATAGCTATACCGTGACTAATAAATGGTTACGTTACGGTGCGCACACTGTGAGTGATGAAGTATTTGAAAAATTAACTGGTATTCGTGGTGCATTCAGAACTCGTATTGCTTATGTGGTACAAAAAAATGGTGGATCACAACCTTATGAAGTTCGTGTAGCAGATTATGATGGGTATAATCAATTCATTGTAAATCGTAGCTCACAACCAATTATGTCTCCAGCATGGTCTCCAGATGGTAAACGTTTAGCTTACGTATCTTTTGAGAACAAGAAATCACAACTTGTTGTACAAGACCTAGGTTCAGGTTCTCGTAAAGTGGTTGCTTCTTTCCCTGGTCATAACGGTGCACCAGCGTTCTCTCCAGACGGTTCTAAACTTGCCTTTGCTTCTTCACAAGATGGTTTATTAAACATCTATGTAATGAGCTCAAATGGCGGAAAACCTACTCAATTAACTAGCGGTGCGGGTAATAATACAGAACCGTCATGGTCTCCAGATGGTAGCTCAATTCTCTTTACTTCAGATAGAAGCGGTTCACCACAAGTTTATCGTATGAGTGCAAGCGGTGGTGGCGCGTCACCAGTAGGCGGTCGCGGTAGTGCGCAAATCAGTAGTGATGGTAAAACACTTGTGATGATTAATGGTAATAACAACGTGGTGAAACAAGATCTCACAACCGGTAGCTCTGAAGTATTAAGTACATCTTTCTTAGGTGAAAGCCCAAGCATTTCGCCTAACGGTATCATGATCATTTACAGCTCTACACAAGGGTTAGGAAAGGTGTTACAATTAGTTTCTGCAGATGGTCGCTTTAAGGCGAGTCTTCCAGGAAGTAATGGCCAAGTGAAATTTCCTGCTTGGTCGCCATATTTGACTAAATAAAAGAACTCATTGAGGAGAAATCTAATGAACAAATTTGTTAAATCATTATTAGTTGCTGGTTCAGTAGCTGCATTAGCAGCATGTAGCTCATCAAACAACGATGCAGCAGGCAACGGTGCTAACAACAACGGCCAAACTTTCGGTGGTTACTCTGTTGAAGATCTTCAACAACGTTACAACACCGTTTACTTCGGTTTCGATAAATTCAACATCGAAGGTGAATACGTTCAAATCTTAGATGCTCACGCGGCATACTTAAATGCAACTCCAGCTTCTAAAGTTGTTGTTGAAGGTAATACTGACGAACGTGGTACTCCAGAGTACAACATCGCTTTAGGTCAACGTCGTGCTGACGCAGTTAAAGGTTTCTTAGCTGGTAAAGGTGTTGACGCTGGTAAAGTATCAACTGTTTCTTACGGTGAAGAAAAACCTGCAGTGTTAGGTCACGATGAAGCAGCATACTCTAAAAACCGTCGTGCAGTGTTAGCATACTAATTTTTAGAGAATCTTGATTCTTATATAAAACGGAGAGCAATAAGCTCTCTGTTTTTCTTTATCTCAAATTTTCTTAAAAATTGACGAGTATTCACGCAATTAGCACAATTTCTTCAGATTTTTCTTGCGTCAGAAAATAAAATCGGTATTATACGCACCTGTTACGAAATGATGTGGGTCGTTAGCTCAGTCGGTAGAGCAGCGGACTTTTAATCCGTTGGTCGAAGGTTCGAATCCTTCACGACCCACCACTTTTATTTTTAAGCATTCCCTGATGGGTCGTTAGCTCAGTCGGTAGAGCAGCGGACTTTTAATCCGTTGGTCGAAGGTTCGAATCCTTCACGACCCACCATCCATTTATCAAATCATTTTTAACCGGTTGGGTTGTTAGCTCAGTTGGTAGAGCAGCGGACTCTTAATCCGTCGGTCGAGAGTTCGAGCCTCTCACAGCCCACCAGTCAACATCTTATTCCTCCTGTTTGTTAAAAAATTTACAAAAAATTAAAATATTTTCAAAATTCTTGACTATATTTGGCGGTTATTATGGTAGAATATCCACAACTTTAAGTCGGGCATAAAAATGTTACAAAATATTCGTATTATTTTGGTTGAAACATCACACAGTGGGAACATCGGTTCTGCTGCGCGTGCGATGAAAACGATGGGATTATCCAATCTCTATTTAGTATCACCAAAATCGGTGGATGAACAATCTATTGCATTAGCCGCTGGCGCAGATGACCTCGTGCGAAATGCCCAAATTGTCGATAGTTTTGAGCAAGCAATAGAAGATTGCTCTTTGGTAATTGGTACCAGTGCGAGATTGCGTCATTTACAGAGTACGTTGATTGAACCTAGAGAATGTGCAGAGAAAGCCTGTGCTTATCAAGGCCAAGTCGCGATTGTGTTCGGTCGTGAGCGTGTTGGGCTCACAAATGAAGAATTACTTAAATGTCATTATCATTTAAATATTCCCGCTAACCCTGAATATTCCTCGCTAAATCTAGCGATGGCCGTACAGTTAGTGAGTTATGAAATGCGGATGGCATTTTTAGCTAAAGAAAGAACGGAAAGTACACTTTCTACAATAGAAAATATCTATCCGACAGCGCAAGAAATGGAGTATTTTTTTGCGCATACGGAACAGGTATATCAATCACTTGGTTTTATTCAAAATCAAGGTGTTATACAAAAGTTAAGACGGCTTTATAACCGTTCTTCTCTCGAAAAAAATGAATTAAATATTTTGCGTGGAATGTTAAGTGCGGTTGAAAAACGCCTTAATCTGCAAAAAGACTAAAATTGACTATCATAGTCAGATATGTAAACTATCCAAACGACGATTAATAGGGATGCTTTATGAAACTTACATCTAAAGGACGATACGCGGTTACCGCAATTTTAGATATCGCATTACACGCAGGGACAGATCCAGTTTGTTTAGCGGATATCTCAGAACGTCAAAATATTTCACTTTCTTATCTTGAGCAATTATTTGCAAAATTGCGTCGTGGTGGATTAGTAAAAAGTGTTCGAGGTCCGGGTGGTGGCTATCGTTTAGCTTTACCAACTGATCAAATTTCTATCGGTATGGTGATCTCTGCCGTAAATGAGAACATTAATGTCACAAGATGCCTTGGAAAGGGAAATTGTCAAGGTGGGGTTGAATGTTTAACTCATTCTTTATGGCAAGATTTAAGTGATCGCATTTCTGATTTTTTAGATGAGATTACATTAGCTGAGCTTGTGGAGAAAAAATCAGGAAAACATAAAGCTCACAAAGATTTTGATGATTTGGTTGTAGTCAACCAATAATAGGAAAGTAGATCAAAGTGCGGTCAAAATGATGGCATTTTTGGTAGTTATTTAGGAGTGAAAATGAAATTACCAATTTATTTAGATTATGCAGCAACATGTCCGGTTGATGAACGTGTGGCTAAAAAAATGATGGAATATTTAACCATTGATGGTGTATTCGGTAATCCAGCATCTCGTTCACATAAATTTGGCTGGCAAGCTGAAGAAGCCGTTGATATTGCACGTAATCAAATTGCTGATTTGATTGGCGCAGACTCACGTGAGATCGTGTTTACTTCTGGCGCAACAGAAGCAGATAACCTTGCAATTAAAGGCGCAGCGCACTTTTATCAAACAAAAGGTAAGCACATTATTACTTGTAAAACTGAACACAAAGCCGTATTGGATACTTGTCGTCAGTTAGAGCGTGAAGGCTTTGAAGTCACTTATTTAGATCCAGAAGAAGATGGTTTAATCGATCTTGAGAAATTTAAAGCAGCATTGCGTCCAGACACAATTATTGTGTCAATCATGCATGTAAATAATGAGATTGGCGTAATTCAAGATATTAAAGCAATTGGTGAGCTTTGCCGTGCAAACAAAACCATTTTCCACGTAGATGCAACACAAAGTGTAGGTAAAGTCGAAATCAATCTTGCGGAATTACAGGTTGATTTAATGTCAATGTCTAGCCACAAATTGTACGGACCAAAAGGGATTGGTGCATTATATGTATGCCGTAAACCACGTGTTCGTTTAGAAGCAATTATCCATGGTGGTGGTCACGAACGTGGTATGCGTTCAGGTACATTACCGGTACACCAAATCGTTGGTATGGGTGAAGCTTATCGCATTGCAAAAGAAGAAATGGATACTGAAATTCCACGTATTCGTGCTTTACGCGATCGTTTATACAATGGTCTTAAAGACATTGAAGAAACCTATGTAAATGGTTCAATGGAACACCGCGTAGCGAATAATTTGAACATTAGCTTTAACTATGTTGAAGGTGAGTCGTTAATGATGGCATTACGTGATATCGCAGTATCTTCTGGTTCCGCTTGTACGTCTGCAAGTTTAGAGCCATCTTATGTATTACGTGCATTAGGTCGTAATGATGAATTAGCGCATAGCTCAATTCGTTTCACGCTTGGTCGTTGGACCACTGAAGAAGAAATTGATTACACCATTAATTTAATGCATGGTGCAGTAGCGAAACTTCGTGAATTATCGCCACTTTGGGATATGTTCAAAGAAGGCATTGATTTAAACACTATTGAGTGGGCAGCCCACTAATTTTTAAGGCGGCTTGACCGCCTGATAGCAACTTATTTAGGAAAGGAAAAGAATATGGCATACAGCGAAAAAGTTATCGATCATTACGAAAATCCACGCAATGTTGGTTCAATGGACAAAAAAGATAATTCTGTGGGAACCGGCATGGTGGGTGCGCCAGCTTGTGGTGACGTTATGCAGTTACAAATCAAAGTAAATGACAGCGGCATTATTGAAGATGCAAAATTCAAAACTTATGGTTGTGGTTCTGCGATCGCTTCTAGCTCTTTAATTACCGAGTGGGTAAAAGGCAAATCTTTAGATGAAGCAGGTGCAATCAAAAACAGCCAAATTGCGGAAGAACTTGAATTACCACCGGTAAAAGTTCACTGTTCAATCTTAGCAGAAGACGCAATTAAAGCCGCCATTGCTGACTACAAAAATAAACAAGGTAAGTAATCAAAAGTGCGGCCGAAAATGACCGCACTTTATACTTAATATATGAGCGTCGAGAAATTAAGCTCTTAGAAAGGCGCAGTTGTCATGACGTTAGAGAAAAAAATTGCGATTGCTAGTGTGGCATTATGTTTGCTTACATCACTTGCATTTTCCATTTATTTGGTATTTGTAGCTTCCTATTTGGATGAAGCAGAAACTTCAGTTCGGATTCAGATATTTTTGGGTATCCTAGCTTTGTCTTGGGGAGCAATGATTGCATCGTTTATTTTATATACGAGATTACGTAGTGCAGCAGTATCAGCGGCCGCTTTGCTTGCATTTGCTATCTATGTACTATTTATTTATTTATCTGTAAAAAATAGCGGTTCAGGTGGCCTATATATCTGGCTTGCATATTCTGTTTGGTGTGTCGCTTGCTTTGTATTGTCAATGTTAATAGTGCTCTTTAAGCCGGCAATTTTTACTTGCTCAGCAAAATCAGCATTTTTCTCAACACTCATTATCAACGCAGCCTCTTTATCAATTGTGATACTTTAGACTATGTAGGAACAATTTATGTCTATGACATTAGAGAAAAAAATGGCTATTGCTAGTGTGGCATTATGTTTGCTTACACCACTTGCACTTTTGCTCTATTTTGAGTTTACAAATTCCTATGAGATTAAAACCTCACTTCGGATTCAGTTATTTTTTCTTAACCTAGCTCGGTTTTGGACCCCAATGATCGCATCGTTTATTTTATATACGAGATTACGTAGTGCTGCTGTAACGGCTTCAGCTTTATTGGCTTTTGCTCTTCATGCATTACTTTCTTATTTACTTGCAAAAGATGGCGGTTTAGGTGGCGAATTTATCTGGCTTCTATATTCTGTTTGGGGTGCGGCTTGTTTTGTATTGTCAAGTTTAATTGTACTCTTTAAGCCTGCAATTTTTATCCGCTCCGCAAAATCAGCATTTTTCTCAACACTCATTATCAACCTATTGGCGGCACCTTTAGCAATAATGATATTTAAAACTATGTAGGAATAGATCATGTCTATAACATTAACTGAAAAAGCAGCAGAACGAGTTCGCACTTTTCTTGAAAATCGTGGAAAAGGCATTGGTTTACGCTTAGGTGTGAAAACATCAGGTTGTTCGGGTTTAGGCTATGTGCTTGAATTCGTGGATGTGCTCAATGATGACGATCTTGTTTTTGAGCAGCATGGCGTAAAAGTCATCGTCGATCCAAAAAGCTTGGTTTATTTAGATGGCATTGAGCTAGATTACGTTAAAGAAGGCTTGAATGAAGGCTTTAAATATAACAACCCGAACGTGAAAGAATCTTGTGGTTGTGGTGAGAGTTTCCACGTTTAAGGAATAGAAATGACAAATCCTTTTGCTATTTTTGATTTACCAGTTGCTTTCAATGTTGATCAAGCCCTTTTGTCTGAACGTTATTTAGCACTTCAAAAGAGCTTGCACCCTGATAATTTTGTTACGGCAGATGCGCAAGAACAACGTATCGCAATGCAAAAATCCACAGAAGTTAATGATGCATTAAAAACCTTGAAAGACCCGATTTTACGTGCTGAAGCAATTATTGCGTTAAATACGGGAGAAACACAGGATTTAGAGCAAAAGAGCACTCAAGATATGGCATTCCTAATGCAGCAATTAGAATGGCGAGAAGAGCTCGAAAACATTGAGCAAAGCCAGGATGAAAATGCATTAGAATCCTTTGCGAAACGCGTTAAAAAAGAAACAAAAGAAATGTTGACCGCACTTGAAGAACAACTAAATGAGCAACAATGGTCAACTGCTGCACAGTTCTGTGATAAATTACGTTTTCTAAAAAAATTGGCGGATGAAATTAGCCAAGTAGAAGAACGTCTATTTGAATTATAATCTTGAGGGCGTTTAATACGCCCTTTTCGCTATTGATAAATGGGCAATCGCCCTCATACTAATGAAACTCGATTATGCAAACTTTAGAACAACTGACTGATGCCTCAAAATCTGCTTGGGGAACTATTTCCCAATGGATTGAGCATGCTCGTAATCATTGTGAAGTAATTAAAAAAGATCAATCTAGTGCAGAACGTGAGCTTTTCACCATGCAAATGCCCACTTCTTCTCCGATGGGTGCGGTAATTTATGAAACGGGTGGTATTTTAATCCATCATGGTTGGTTACGTATATTGGGTTCCGGCAGTTTTAAATTACCACGTGGATTAATGGATTGGAATTTCAGCAAATCCTTTAATCAATCAGGTGATAAACCCAAATATTTGCTCGTTGCAGACGATGTCATTGGTGGTTATTTTGCTTTAAATGGTGGCTCTTTAGGTTCTAATCTCGGTAAGATTTATTATTTTTCACCAAAAGACTTAACTTGGTATGATTTAAATTTTACCTATACAGATTTCTTGGTTTGGGCATTAAATGGTGACATTGAAGCATTTTACCAAAATCTGTTTTGGCAAAATTGGCAAGAGGATGTAAAACAACTCGATGGTAACCACATGATTGTTTTTACACCCGAGCTTTCAGAAGATAAGACGACTGATATTAATCAGCGTGAACGACGCGAAGTCAACATAGAAACCCATTACAACGCAAGTTTCACCGAACAAGATAAATTTGCACAAGCTTATTCAGTGGCATAACGAGCCCTTAACGAATTAATTATTAGAGATAAAAAGAGATATGGCATTACTCCAAATTGCAGAGCCAGGACAAACGGCCGCACCCCATCAACATCGTCTTGCGGTAGGGATTGATTTAGGTACAACAAACTCTTTAGTTGCTGCTGTACGTAGCGGTCAAGCAACCATTTTAAATGATGAACAAGACAGAAGCCTTGTCCCTTCGGTCGTTTATTATGGTGAAAATGAAAAACTTGTGGGTACCGAAGCATTTGCCAAAGCTGCAATTGATCCTAAAAATACGATTATTTCGGTTAAACGTTTGATTGGTCGTAGTCTTGGTGATGTGCAAGCTCGTTATACCAATTTGCCGTATGAATTTGTAGCAAGTGAAAATGGGTTGCCATTATTGATCACGCATCAAGGCAAAAAAAGCCCGATTGAAGTCTCTGCGGATATTTTATCTCGTTTAAATCATATTGCAGAACAACGCCTTGCAGGTGAGCTTTCTGGCGTGGTGATTACCGTACCTGCTTATTTTGATGATGCTCAACGCCAAAGTACGAAAGATGCAGCACGCCTTGCAGGGTTGAATGTATTACGTTTATTAAATGAACCCACTGCTGCAGCAGTCGCTTATGGCTTAGATAGCGGAAAAGAAGGCGTCATTGCTGTGTATGACTTAGGTGGCGGTACCTTTGATATCTCAATTTTACGCTTATCTAAAGGTGTATTTGAAGTTTTAGCAACGGGTGGGGATACTGCCTTAGGTGGTGATGATTTTGACCATTTAATTGCCGATTGGATTGTTGAGCAAGTAGGTATTCAACCACAAAATGTGAATGAGCAACGTGAGCTTTTAAGCTTAGCGACTCAAACTAAAATTGCCTTAACAAGTGCACAAAGTGCGGTCATTTCTTGGCGCGGATTTGAAGGTGAGTTAAGTCGTGAGCAATTCAATGAATTAATCCACCCATTGGTAAAACGCTCTTTATTAACCTGTCGTCGTGCATTGAAAGATGCGCATGTTGAAGATGAAGATGTACAGGAAGTGGTTATGGTTGGTGGTTCAACTCGCGTGCCTTACGTACGTGAGCAAGTGGGTGAATTCTTTGGTAAAACCCCATTAACCTCGATTGACCCAGATAAAGTAGTGGCCTTAGGTGCAGCAATTCAAGCGGATATTTTAGTGGGCAACAAGAATGACAGTGATATGTTGTTACTCGATGTTGTGCCGCTTTCTTTAGGTATTGAAACCATGGGCGGTTTAGTGGAGAAAATTATTCCACGTAACACTACGATTCCTGTGGCTCGTGCGCAAGAATTTACCACCTTTAAAGATGGTCAAACTGCGATGACGGTACACGTGGTACAAGGGGAACGTGAATTAGTAGATGATTGCCGTTCTTTAGGTCGTTTTACATTGCGAGGCATTCCGCCAATGGTAGCGGGGGCGGCACATATTCGTGTAACTTATCAAGTGGATGCAGACGGCTTATTAAGTGTGACAGCCATGGAAAAATCCACTAAAGTCCAAGCATCGATTCAAATTAAGCCTTCTTATGGTTTAACGGATGAAGAAGTAACGGCAATGATTAAAGCTTCTTTTGATAATGCACAAGATGATATGCAAGCCCGTGAATTAGCTGAACAACGTGTTGAGGCTGACCGTGTGATTGAAAGCGTGATTGTGGCATTACAACAAGATGGGGCGGAATTATTGACCGAAGCCGAATTCCACCACATTGAAAATGCATTGAAACAGTTAATGGATGTAAAAGAAGGTACAGATCGTCATGCTATCGTTCAAGGGATCAAAATCCTTGATGTCGCGACTCAAGAATTTGCGGCAAGACGAATGAATAAATCCATTAATCAAGCGCTTACAGGTAAATCTGTATCAGATATTGAGCAATAAAGTGCGGTTATAAATAAACGAGTTTTTTATATTGAGGAAAGTAATATGCCAAAAGTGATTTTTTTACCGAATGAAGAATTCTGTCCCGAGGGTATGGTAGTGGATGCAGCAGCAGGCGACAACTTATTAGAAGTGGCACATAATGCGGGTGTAGAAATTCATCACGCTTGCGATGGTTCCTGTGCTTGTACAACATGCCACGTAGTTATTCGTGAAGGGTTTGATTCATTAAATGAAGCAAGCGATCAAGAAGAAGATATGTTGGATAAAGCATGGGGCTTAGAAATGGATAGCCGCCTTTCTTGCCAATGTGTTGTGGGTGATGAAGATTTAGTGGTGGAAATCCCTAAATATAATATTAACCATGCGAATGAGGCGGCTCACTAATGAAATGGACTGATGCCCAACTTATTGCAGAAGAGCTTTATGATCGTAATCCAGATTTAGATCCTAAAACGGTACGTTTTACGGATTTGCATAAATGGATTTGTGAACTAGACGATTTTGATGATGATCCAATGAAATCTAACGAGAGTATTCTTGAAGCAATTTTATTGAAATGGTTAGATGAATACGAATAAGCCTGATTACACAGGCTTATTATATTTTTAATTAGTTAATCTGATAGTTTTTGTATATAAAGTTGGTAAACTGGTAACATTTGTAAAACATGGAGTTTTTGCTGATAGATATTGACATAAGCATCAACAGCAGGTTTTACTAAGTGGTAGTAGTTTTGTTTTCCATTTTCTTCTGGGCTCCATAAATAGTCATCAAAAGCAATAATCCCATTATTTTTTACTAATTTATGGGCTAAAATAGCATCGAACAGTACATCTGGGGCTTCATGAGAACCATCTACATAGATAAAATCAAATTTTCCAGCTTCTCCTTTTGCTAATAGTTCAATCATTTTAGTATGGGAATATCCTTTATGTTTGATAATGTTAAGGGATTTTCCGCATTGTTTGGCATAAATCATTAATGTTTGAATATTCTCATTGAAAGATTGCTCAACAGAACCCATATCCCACTTTCCTTGATGCTCTAATCCACCTTCCCAAGAATCAATACAATGAATCTCTATTTCATTATGGTATTTAAGCATTTCCTCAGTAAAAAAATGAGTTGAACGCCCTTCAAATGAACCAATTTCTAAGATTCTTTGAGGTGTAAATTGTTCAAAAATATAGGATAGAGAAGGGATATTATGAGTAAACCAGTCAGTACTGAAATTGACAGTTAAATTATCTTTAGTTATGTTGTTTGACATTTTAAATCCTTAGATTGATTAAATATAAACCGCACTTTATTACTAAAGTGCGGTTATTTTTATCGTTGTTTTTAATTATTTTTTCTTCGCGTATTTTAAGGAGTCGATAGCAACCGCGAGGATGATAATACTACCTTTAATGATATATTGCCAGTAAGGGTTTACGCCGATATAAGTTAAACCGTAGTTAATAACGGTGAAGATGATCACACCTGTGATTACACCGATAACAGTACCCACACCACCAGCGAAAGATACACCACCTACTACGCAGGCAGCAATCGCATCTAATTCATACATGAAACCGAGGTTGTTGGTAGCACTACCGATACGGCCTGCTTCTAACATACCACCGAATGCATAGAACATACCTGCAATCATGTAAATCACAACAAGGTTACGCGCCACGTTTACGCCAGATACTTTTGCTGCTTCAGGGTTACCACCGATAGCAAAGATATTTTTACCGAAGCGTGTTTTATTCCACATTATCCATACTAAGAATGCACAAACTGCGGCATAAATAGTGATGTAGGATAATTTGAATGAACCGAGTCTGAAGAAGCCTTGTGCGAAGTTTGAGAAAGATTCGCTGAAGCCAGCAATTGGTGAACCCCCCACGCCATCATAATAAAGTGAGTTAAAACCGTAAACGATGATCATGGTACCCATAGTTGCAATGAACGGGGTTACATTGAGGTAAGCGATAACTAAACCATTCACTAAGCCGATTACAGCACCTACCGCACAAACAGTCAGGATAACTACTGGAATAGGAATTTCACCTAAATCCGGGAATACACGGTTCATGTTTTCCATTGATTGTAAGAGGGTAGCAGAAATAACCGCTGCTAAACCTACTTGGCGACCGGCTGATAAGTCGGTACCTTGAGTGACAAGCAAGCCTGCAACACCTAGGGCGATAATAAGACGGACGGATGATTGAGTTAAAATGTTACTAAAGTTGCGAACATTCAAGAATGTTGGATCTTGTGCGATGATGATGCCAAGTAAAATCAACAACACAAAATAAATCGCATTTTGTTTTAAGAAATCGAATGATTTATTTTTTGGTAAGGCACTCATAATTTGTTCCTTTATGATTTATAAATATTTTGCGGCAAGTTGCAAAATTTCTTCTTGAGACGTTTTTGCTGTTTCAACGATGCCGGCAACACGACCATTACTCATGACCAAAATTCGGTCTGTTACGCCTAATAATTCCGGCATTTCTGATGAAATCATAATGATGCCTTTATCTTTTTTAGCGAGTTCTTGAATGAGCTGATAAATTTCAAATTTTGCCCCAATATCAATACCACGAGTTGGTTCGTCGAGCATTAAGATATCTGGTTGGGTTAAAAGCCAACGGCCGATAATGACTTTTTGTTGGTTACCACCAGAAAGCGATCCAATCGTTGTTTTGTGAGAAGGTGTTTTCACGTTCATCGCATCAATCACCCATTGTGTATCGCTTGCCATTTTTTTGTTGCTGAGCAATTTCCATGGGGTGAGATAAGATTTCATATTTGAAATCAAAGAGTTAAATTCAATACTTAGGTTTGAATAAATCCCGGTTGAACGACGTTCTTCAGTCACCAAAGCAAAACCGTGGTTAATCGCCTCAAGTGCGGTATGATTTTTCACGATTTTTCCGTTGAGCTTGATCGTCCCTTCTTTTAATTCGCGTACACCAAAAATGGCTTCCACAATATCGGTTCGTTTTGCACCAACAAGACCTGCGATACCTAAAATTTCACCTTTGCGTAAATTAAAGGAAACATCTTGAATAGAAGGTTGGTTAACTGCTGTTAAATGTTCCACTTCAAGCGTGACTTCTTTTGGTACGTTAGTTTTTTCAGGGAAACGTTGTGTTAATTCACGGCCAACCATCATTGAAACAATTTCTTCCATGGTGGTGCCTTTAACTTGAACGGTATTGATCCATTTACCATCACGAAGAATGGTGATTTCATCACAAATTTTGAAGATTTCATCCATTTTGTGTGAAATATAGATAATGCCACAACCGCGATCTTTTAATTTTTGAATAATTTTGAAAAGATGCTCCACTTCTTTTTCTGAAAGTGAGGATGTTGGCTCATCCATAATTACGATTTTAGCGTTATAAGAGAACGCTTTCGCAATTTCGATCATCTGCATTTGTGAAACGGAAAGTTTGGCCACTTTTTCTCTTGGATCAACATCAATATCCAATTCATCGAAAATCGCTTTGGTATCACGATACATTTTGGCGTGATCCACAAAAGGACCTTTAAGTGGGTAGCGACCCAACCATAAGTTATCCATTACACTAGTTTGACGCACCAAGTTAAGTTCTTGGTGAACCATTGAAATCCCATTTTCAAGGGCTTCTTTTGATGTTTTAAAATTAACAGGCTTGCCTAAGAATAAAATTTCACCTTCGTCTTTTGCATAAATTCCGAAGAGGCATTTTAATAATGTCGATTTACCCGCCCCGTTTTCGCCCATCAAGGCGTGAACAGAGTGAGAACGAACTGTTAGATTGGCGTGATCAAGGGCTTTTACACCGGGGAAAGACTTACTGACATCCGTCATCGTCAGTAGTACATCACTGTCTTGGGTTTGAGTTGTCATATCCAACCTCATCAAAAAGGGGGAAAGGGAATTTGGGTTTCCTTTCCCCCTAAAATTAAAGAAAAGCAATAGATTTTCTTATTTTAAGAATTCACTTAGGTTATCTTTATCCACACCAACATAAGGGATACGTACCACACGGTTTTCTAATTTCCATTGTGTACCTTCTGTTGCTGCTTTACCGTTAGCAAGGTTTGCAGAAAGTTGAACAACTGCTTTACCTTGGTTAACACCATCGTTTAACACAGTACCAGCAATTTCGCCTTTCTTAATTAATTGAAGTACTTCTGGTAATGCATCTACACCAAAGATTGGTAATTTTTTACCGTGTGCTTTGGTTGCTTCTAATGCACCTAACGCCATACCGTCATTGTTTGAAATAATCATTTCAATTTCGTTAGCTTTAGAGCTAGATAACCATGCATCCACTTTATCTTTAGCCATTGCTGCATCCCACATACCGGTATCAATAAATAATTGTTCGGTTTGGATACCTTTAGCATTTAATTGCTCAATTACATATTTAGTACGTGCTTCTGCGTCTGGGTGGCCTGGCTCACCTTTTAATAATACATATTGGATTTTACCATCTTTGTTTAAGTCGAAGGCTGGCATTGCTTTCCATTGTTTCGCAATTAAGTCACCTTGGATTAAACCAGATTCTTTTGGGTCTGTACCAACATAGTAAGCGTGATCGTAGCTACCAATTGCTTTTGCACCTGGGTCTTTATTGAAGAAAACAACAGGAATGTCATCTTGTTTAGCTTTCTTGATAACAGTTGAAGCTGCTGCTGGGTCTACTAAGTTAATCGCTAAAGCTTTTACACCTTTAGAAAGCAAACCATCCACTTGGTCATTTTGAATAGATTGTGCATTTTGAGAGTCATTCATTAATAACTCAATGCCACCAAGCGCTTTCGCTTCTTTATCGATTTCTTTACGCATTAATGACATGAAGTTGTCATCATATTTATAAATGGTAACACCAATGCGGTTATCGGCTGCGAAACCTGAAGTTGCTGAACCTAAACCGATTGCTAAAGCGACTGCACTTAATACTGCTGTTTTTTTCATAAAAACGCTCCTATGTAGAGAAAGAGATTTTATTGTTGATTTTTTATATATCAAATAGAGGAATGTTGCGTACATCTATTGCAACTGAATCCATCATAACGAAATCAAAACCGTTAATCTGTGATCAAACTCACATAAATGAAAACGATTACATAGCAATGTTTAAATTTGTGATCTCCATCACGGTTTTATTGCATTTTCTACGGAAAAACGTCTCACCAATGTTGGATTAAATTGAACAACAGTCGGTGTGACAATAGATGAATCGACTAAACTTAATGCCAGTTTTGCTGCATAATTTGCCATTAAATCAATTGGATAGCGAACGGTAGTGAGCTTTGGAATTAAATATCGAGCAATCGGCATATCATCAAATCCCACAATGGAAAATTGTTTCGGAACTTTGATATTGTTTTCATTTAAAACAGAAATTGCACCGGCTGCCATCGTGTCGTTATAGGCTACCACAGCGGTTAAATTGGAGTTGTAGCTCAATAAATCAATCATGGCTTTTTCACCGCCTTCAAAATCAGGTGAATTATGCACAATGGCTTGCTCTACAATGGGGAAGTTATGCGCTTCTAAGGCCTCTAAGTAGCCTTCTTTACGTTCTGTTTCATCTAAGATGCCGTGATTGGAACCAATATAGGCGATTTGCTTATGGCCATAACGAATTAGCATTTCAGTGGCAAGATAGGTACCTTGGCGGTTATCAAGGCTGACGCAACGATTTTCATAGCCTGCAATCACACGGTTAATTACCACCATACCGGGTACATTTTCTAAATAATGTTGTAACTCTTCGTCAGAAAGGGCTTTGGAATGAACAACCAGGCAGCTACAACGCTTACGTAGCAAGGTATCAATGGCTTCACGCTCTTTTTCTGCATGATGGTATCCAATGCCGATCAAAATCGTTTTTTGATGCTCTTCAGCAACTTTATCGACCGATTTAACCAAGATAGCAAAGAACGGATCCGTTACATCGGTAACCACCACGCCAATGGTATCGGTATTTTGCACGGCCAGAGCTTGTGCGTTTGCATTGGGTTGATAATTTAAGACTTCCATTGCACGTTGTACCGAATAACGGGTTTTTTCACTCACAGATGGGGAGCGATTAATCACCCGAGAAACAGTGGCAACCGACACGCAAGCTAATTCAGCAACATCTCGAATTGTAGGCATAACAGGGCTCTCATTCATTTTTTCATAGCAATTATCATAGTAAATTTGAATAAAATTGAAAGCGGTTACTTTCAAAAATGCTACATTCGTCACAAAAAAGTGATTGGATGAGCGGCTTATTTCCTGATTTTGTGATAATGATCACGGTTTATTTTTTTTAATTTGTTATCTTATGAGAAAATTTTTTGTAATCGTTTACATTTTGGAGCAAAAATATGAGCGAAACCGTATTTGAACCGACAGATCATCCGCATCGTCGTTATAATCCGTTAATTGACCAATGGGTTTTAGTCTCACCACATCGTGCTAAACGTCCATGGCAGGGGCAACAAGAAAAAGTGAGTGAGGAACAAAAGCCAAGCCACGATCCAAATTGTTATCTTTGCCCGCGTAATAAACGTATCACTGGCGAACCTAATCCGGATTACCATAAACCTTATGTATTCAAAAATGATTTCTCGGCTTTATTAGAAAATACACCCGCGCCAGAGCAATCAGCCGATCCTCTTTTCCAAATGAGCCAAGCTCGTGGTGAAAGTCGTGTTATTTGTTTTTCACCAGATCACAGCAAAACCTTGCCATTATTGACCGCACTTGAAATTGAAGAAGTGATTAAAGTGTGGCAAGCGCAATTGCGTGAACTGGGTCAAAAATATCAATGGGTACAGATTTTTGAAAACAAAGGCGCAGCAATGGGATGTTCCAATCCACATCCGCACGGACAAATTTGGGCAAATAGCTTTTTACCAAATGAAGTCGCACGTGAAGATGTTGCTCAACGAAATTATTATGAAAAACACGGTTCGGTGCTTTTAGTGGATTACGTTCAAAAAGAATTAGAGAAAAAAGAACGTATTGTGGTGGAAACTGAGCATTGGGTTGCGGTGGTGCCTTATTGGGCGGTGTGGCCGTTTGAAACCCTGTTGTTGCCTAAAGTACATGTAAAACGCTTAACAGAATTAACTGAAGCTCAAGCTAAAGATCTTGCCGTGATATTGAAAAAATTAGCAACGAAATACGATAACTTATTTGAAACCTCTTTCCCTTATTCGATGGGCTTCCATGCTGCACCATTTAATGGTGAAGATAATGAACATTGGCAGCTTCATGCGCATTTTTATCCACCGTTGTTGCGTTCTGCTACGGTTCGCAAATTTATGGTGGGTTATGAAATGTTAGGTGAAAGCCAACGTGACCTCACCGCAGAACAAGCCGCAGAAAGATTACGTGCGTTAAGCGAAGTGCATTATAAAGAACGTTAAGCAATAATTTCTCTCTTGAGTTAAGAGGGAGTGTGAAAGATAAAGGAAAATAATATGACTCCAGTCCAAAAATCCCAACACATTTTTACGCAAAAATATAACAAGCAACCTGAACTGACTGTGTATGCGCCAGGTCGTGTAAACATTATCGGCGAACATACGGATTACAATGATGGCTTTGTGATGCCTTGTGCGATCAATTATGGTACAGCCATTGCGGGATCAAAACGTGCTGATCATATTTGGAATGTTTATGCCGCAGATCTTGATCTTGAGGATACCTTTTCTCTTGATGAAGATTTCCCTCAAAGTGAGCAAAAATGGGCGAATTATGTGCGTGGTGTCGTAAAATTTATTCAAGAACGTTGCCCACAATTTAAACAAGGCGCTGATTTGGTCATTTCTGGCAATGTGCCTCATTCTTCCGGTTTAAGTTCTTCTGCAGCGCTTGAAGTGGCGACGGGTAAGTTTTGCCAACAATTGAGTGATTTACCTTTAACACATACAGAGATTGCTTTAATTGGTCAAAAAGCTGAAAACAAATTTGTAGGCGCAAATTGCGGAAACATGGATCAATTGATTTCCGCTTTAGGACAAAAAGATCATCTCTTAATGATTGATTGCCGTAGCTTAGAAACACAACCAACGCCTGTGCCGAAAGATGTTGCTGTTATTATTGTGAACTCAAATGTACCACATGATTTGGTCACGGGTGAATACAACACACGCCGCTGGCAATGTGAAAAAGCCGCAGAGTTTTTTGGCGTAAAAGCGTTACGTGATGTGTCAGTAGAAGAATTCCAAAAAAGAGAAGCAGAATTGACCGCACTTAATGCTTTAGTGGCTAAACGTGCACGCCATGTGGTGACTGAAAACCAACGTGTACTTGATGCTGTTGAAGCATTAAAACATAACGAT
The DNA here is from genome assembly GCF_000210895.1 of Haemophilus parainfluenzae T3T1. Taxonomy (NCBI): domain Bacteria; kingdom Pseudomonadati; phylum Pseudomonadota; class Gammaproteobacteria; order Pasteurellales; family Pasteurellaceae; genus Parahaemophilus; species Parahaemophilus parainfluenzae. The sequence continues at coordinate 1,124,918 of NC_015964.1, forward strand.
TTAACAAAATTAGGCGAATTAATGGGGCAATCTCACGAATCAATGCGTGATGATTTTGAGATTACCGTGCCGCAAATCGATTATCTTGTTGAGCTCGCTCAATTAGTCATTGGTAAAACCGGTGGTGCGAGAATGACCGGCGGTGGTTTCGGTGGTTGCATTGTTGCCCTTGCGCCTCATGATAAAGTCGAAGCCGTGCGTAAAATCATTGCCGATAATTATGAAAAACAAACTGGCTTAAAAGAAGATTTCTACGTTTGCACTGCCTCACAAGGAGTGAGTTTATGCTAGAAAAAACGGCGTTCAATGCACCAGATGGACAGCCTTATCAACTTGTTCAACTCACCAATTCAAATGGCATGACCGTGCAATTTATGGATTGGGGAGCCACTTGGCTTTCATGTAAAGTCCCTGTGAATAGCGAGTTGCGAGAAGTGTTACTCGGCTGCAAAGTGGAAGATTATCCTCATCAAACTGCTTATTTGGGCGCAAGCATAGGACGCTATGCGAACCGTATTGCTAACGCTCAATTTGAATTGGGTGAGCGAACAATCCAGCTGGTTGCAAATCAAGGCAAACATCAATTACATGGTGGTAAAGAAGGCTTTGATAAACGCCGTTGGAAAGTCGAAGAGTGTGGTCAAAATTCTGTGCGCTTTTCCCTTGTGTCTCCCGATGGTGATCAAGGTTTTGAAGGTAATGTACAAGTTAATGTGCTTTACACACTGACTGATGAAAATAGTGTAAAAATTGAATACGAAGCAGAAAGCGATAAAGATACCGCACTTAATTTAACGAACCACGCTTATTTCAATTTAGAAAATGCTGAGCTGGGCAGTGATGTACGAAATCATACACTACGCCTTAATGCGGATTTTTATCTGCCGGTTGATGGCGAAGGTATCCCTAATTCACCACTTAAACATGTGGTGAATACTAGCTTTGATTTTCGTGTAGCAAAACCCATCGCACAAGATTTCCAACAAGGCGATCAAGTGGTGACAAAAGGTTACGATCATTCTTTTATCGTCAATAAAGCATGGCAAAAGCCTTGTGTATTATTGACTTTCCCTAATGAAGATTTAAGCCTTGAAGTGCTTACTTCCCAAGCTGCATTACAGGTTTATACGGGAAACTATCTTGCAGGTACTCCAACTCGTGAAGGTGGCACTTATCAAGATTTCAGCGGCATCGCACTTGAAACTCAATGCCTACCCGATACCCCAAACCATCCAGAATGGCAAAATTATGGCGGTATTCAAAAAGCTGGTGAACGCTATTACCAGTGGACAGAGTTTAGGTTCAAATAATTAATCTGGTAATAAAAGTGCGGTTAAAAATGTTGGTGTTTTTAACCGCACTTTATTTTCAGCTATTTAGCTTAAGTTTTTTGCGATTTTTGTCAAAATATGCTACTTTTTACACAGTCAATCCGACAGTAACACATTTAATTTTATGAACGAAGAACATTCGAGTAATCAAACTGAAACAACTAAAAAATCTTTTTTCCAATCACTTATTGGCCGATTTTTCCAAGGTGAGCTGAAAAACCGTGAAGAACTCGTGGAAGTGATTCGCGATTCAGAACAAAATGATTTAATCGATCAAAACACTCGTGAGATGATTGAAGGGGTAATGGAAATCGCCGAGCTTCGTGTACGCGATATCATGATTCCTCGCTCACAAATCGTATTTATTGAATCAAATCAAGATCTTGATGCTTGCTTGAATACGATTATTGAATCGGCCCACTCTCGTTTTCCTGTGATTGCAGATACAGATGACCGCGATAATATTGAAGGTATTTTGCACGCAAAAGATTTGCTTAAGTTTTTACGTGAAGATGCAGAAGAATTCGAGCTTTCCAAGTTGTTACGTCCAGTTGTGATTGTGCCAGAAAGTAAACGTGTCGATCGTATGTTAAAAGATTTCCGTTCAGAGCGTTTCCATATGGCGATTGTGGTGGATGAGTTTGGTGCGGTATCAGGTTTGGTGACCATCGAAGATATTCTCGAACAAATTGTTGGTGATATTGAAGACGAATTTGATGAGGAAGATGTCGCGGATATTCGTCAGCTTTCTCGTCACACTTATGCTGTGCGTGCGCTAACGGACATTGATGATTTTAATGCGCAATTTAATACGCATTTTGATGATGAAGAAGTAGATACCATTGGTGGTTTAATCATGCAAGCCTTTGGGTATTTGCCTAAACGCGGTGAAGAAATTACCTTAGAAAATATTCAATTTAAAGTGACTTCTGCCGATAGTCGCCGTTTAATTCAGGTACGTGTAACCGTGCCAGATGAGCATTTATCGGATATGGAAGGCGTGGAAGAACAAGCTGAGTAAGTTGCTCAGTTTGACCGTGTTCTTAGCCCCCCCTCTTTACTAAAGAGGGGGAATATTTTTTTGTAGTATTGATAAAATGAATAAATTAGTCGTTTATCTTATAGCCTTGATTTCTGGTGTGATTGGCGTATTTGCTTTTTCGCCGTTTGATTATTGGGGATTAGCCTATGTATCGTTGGGTGGATTGCTTTTTGTCGCAAAAAATGCCAAAAAATCAACCGCACTTTTTGCTACTTTTTTGTGGTCGATGGGCTTTTTCTGTTTTGGTGTAAGTTGGTTAAATGTCAGCATTCATCAATTTGGTGGTGCTTCCCTTGGTGTGAGCTATCTCTTGGTGGGCTTACTTTCGGCCTACCTTGCACTTTATCCAATGCTTTTCACTTATTTAGTGCAGCGTTTTCAGGTGCAAAGTGCAGTCATTTTTGCCGCGATTTGGACATTGACTGAATTCTTGCGCGGTTGGGTGTTTACCGGTTTTCCTTGGTTACAATTTGGTTATACCCAAATTGACAGTCCATTTTTCGGCATCGCGCCGATCTTTGGTGTCACGGGGCTGACATTCTTTACTGTTTGGGCAAGTGCGGTCATTTTTAATCTTATTTTTGCACTATCGAAAAAACAATGGAATTTAGTCAGTGTGAATGCATTGCTATTATTGGTTGTGGGTGGATTAAGTGCTTATGCAGGTAAGGTGAATTTTGTTCAACCAAAAGAAGATAAAGGGCTAACCGTTACACTTGCACAAGGCAATATTGAGCAAAATTTAAAATGGGATCCTGAATACCTTTATGCCACAGTGGATATCTATCAAAAACAAATTTTGGCGCATTTAGGCAAGTCTGATTTGATTATTTTGCCTGAGTCGGCATTGCCAACTTTGGAAAATGCGATTACGCCATTTTTTGAAGCTTTAGATAAAGTCGCGAAAGAGAAAAACACGGAAGTGATGATTGGCACCGTATATCGTGATGAGCAAAGCGGTAAATTATTAAATTCCATTGTAACGGCAGGGAATCCTGATTTCCCTTATGAATTAACGACAAAAAATCGTTACAGCAAACATCATCTCGTGCCATTTGGTGAGTACGTGCCGTTAGAAAGTTTGTTGCGTCCACTTAATTCCGTATTTAATTTGCCAATGTCTGCATTCCAAAGTGGCGATGCGGTACAGCCATCTTTTATGACAAAACAACATGCTTTTGCACCGGCTATTTGTTATGAAATTATTTTTGGTGAGCAACTTCGTGAAAATCTGAAAAAAGAAACCGATTATTTGCTGACTATTTCTAATGATGCCTGGTTTGGTGATAGTATTGGCCCTTGGCAGCATTTACAAATGGCTAGAATGCGCGCGCTCGAATTAGGCAAACCATTAATTCGTGCAACGAATACGGGTATTTCAGTGTTTATTGATGCAAAAGGCAACATTGAAGCGCAAGCGCCTCAATTTGAGGAAACAACGCTGACCCATAAAATGGTGCCAACAGAAGGCAAAACGCCTTATGCAGCATTAGGTAATTTACCTATTTATGTGTTGTCATTGATTTTTGTGTTATTACGTGGCTTCACGACGTTATTAAAACGTCGCTTGAACCTTTCACAAAAATAGCAGTCAAAACGACCGCACTTTTTTAACGTGAGAAAAAATAAATTTCTTCTTATAAAACCAATGAGATTTTAATGAATAAAAATCTAATCGAAGTCAAAAACCTGACCTTTAAACGAGGTGAGCGTGTGATTTACGATAACCTGAATTTAAAAGTCCAACAGGGCAAAATTACGGCCATTATGGGGCCATCAGGGATCGGGAAAACCACGCTACTAAAATTAATCGGTGGTCAGTTGCACCCTGAACAAGGCGAGATTTTGTTTGATAGACAAGATATTTGTCGTCTTTCAAATCGAGAGCTTTATGAAGTGCGTAAACGCATGGGAATGTTATTCCAATCAGGTGCATTATTTACGGATATTTCAACGTTTGATAACGTGGCATTTCCGATTCGCGAGCATACTCGCTTGCCAGAAAGTCTAATTCGTCAAATTGTGTTGATGAAATTAGAAGCGGTGGGCTTACGCGGTGCGGCAGATTTGATGCCTTCAGAGCTTTCTGGGGGGATGGCGCGTCGTGCTGCATTAGCGCGTGCGATTGCACTTGACCCAGATTTAATCATGTTTGATGAGCCATTTACGGGGCAAGATCCAATCAGCATGGGTGTAATCGTGAGTTTAATTAAACGCTTAAATGAGGCGCTGAATTTAACCTCTATCGTGGTTTCCCATGATGTGAATGAAATATTAAGTATTGCAGATTATGCCTATATTATTGCGGATAAGCATGTGATTGCTGAAGGAACATCAGAACAACTGCTCGCGAGTCAAGATCCTCAAGTGGTGCAGTTCTTAAAAGGCGAAGCGGATGGACCGGTGAGATTCCATTATCCAGCAAAAGATTATGTGGAGGAATTATTTAAATGATCGTTGATATGATTTCTTCACTTGGACGAAGCGTAATCAAATTTTTCCGTGCATTAGGCCGTTCAGGCTTTATGTTGTTTGGTGCGTTAGTCGGTAAACCACAAATTCGTAAGCATTTTCCTTTATTAGTGAAGCAGTTATACGCATTAGGTGTACAGTCTTTATTAATTATCCTGCTTTCAGGTTTATTTATTGGGATGGTGTTAGGCTTACAAGGCTATGTGGTCTTGGTGGATTTTTCTGCAGAAACCAGCCTTGGACAACTTGTGGCGCTGTCTTTATTACGGGAATTAGGCCCAGTAGTGACCGCACTTTTATTTGCGGGGCGTGCAGGTTCAGCGTTAACGGCTGAAATTGGCTTAATGAAAGCCACAGAACAACTTTCCAGCCTTGAAATGATGGCAGTCGATCCACTACGTCGTGTGATTGCCCCGCGTTTTTGGGCGGGCGTGATTGCGATGCCAATTCTTGCGATTCTCTTTACCGCGATTGGTATTTGGGGAGGCTCGCTTGTTGGCGTGGATTGGAAAGGTGTGGATGCAGGTAGCTTCTGGTCTGTGATGCAAAATGCCGTCAGCTGGAGCTATGACATTCTAAACGGATTTATTAAAAGCGTATTTTTCGCCATTGCGGTGGTGTGGATTGCGTTATTCAATGGTTATGATTGTATTCCAACATCTGAAGGTATCAGTCAGGCTACAACCAGAACGGTTGTCCACGCATCACTTGTGGTACTTGGGCTCGATTTCATCTTAACTGCCATTATGTTTGGGGCAGGCTAATAGGGTATTTTTATGCGACAAACAATTAAATATGAATTTTGGGTAGGCTTATTTTTACTACTCGGTATCTCCGCGTTAGTGTTTCTAGGCTTACGCGTAGCGAATGTACAAGGTTTTGGTGAAACAAAATCTTACACAGTGACTGCAACTTTTGACAATATTGGTGGACTAAAAGTCCGTGCACCACTTAAACTTGGTGGGGTAGTCATTGGTCGCGTGTCTGACATTACGTTAGACGAAAAATCTTACTTGCCAAAAGTCAGTATTGCGATTAATGAAGAATATAAAGAAATTCCGGAAAACAGTTCGTTATCGATCAAAACATCGGGATTATTGGGCGAACAATATATCGCCTTAAGTATGGGCTTTGATGATGGTGAAACCGCGATGTTAAAAAACGGTAGCCAAATTCAAGACACTAAATCCGCAATGGTATTGGAAGATTTAATCGGCCAGTTCCTTTACGGTGATAAAAAAGCAGACGGTAATGCTGACAAAGCAGAATCAGATGTAAAATAATAATCTTTATTTAGGAGATTTATGATGAAATTTACTCAGTTTAAAAAATGGTTTAGCGTAATGGCATTTGCAGTGACCGCACTTTTTGTGACTCAAACTGTACGTGCAGAAACAAGCCCTTATGTGTTGATGCAACAAGCATCAGATAAGTTATTTGCCGATATCAAAAACAATCAGGCAAAAATTAAAAAGGATCCAAACTATTTACGTACCATCGTGCGTAACGATTTATTACCTTACGTGCAAGTAAACTATGCAGGTTCTTTGGTGTTAGGTTCACACTTTAAATCAACCACACCAGAACAACGTGAAAAATTCTTTAAAGCATTCAGTGATTTTATCGAACAAGCTTACGCACAAGTATTAACTGCTTACACCGATCAAAATATTCAAATTGAACCGGCCAAAGAAGTAGGCGACAAAAACCTTGTGAGCATTCGTGTAAACATCATGCAAAATGGTGGACAAGCGCCAATTAAATTAGATTTCAAATGGCGTAAAAACAGTAAAACGGGCGAATGGCAAGCTTATGATATGGTTGCTGAAGGCGTGAGCATGGTTGTCACCAAACAAAATGAATGGAGCGGTATCTTACGTCAACAAGGTATTGATGCATTAACTGCTCAAATTCAAAAATCTGCTGCTGCACCAGTGACATTGAGCAAATAAGCGAATGACTGCGTTAAAGTGGGATTTAATCCAAAATAATGATAAGATAGCTCTCCAATTATCGGGGGAGCTATCCCGCAACACGTTGTTACCATTATGGCAACAACGTGCTTCTTTTTTATCAGAAAAGCAAAACAATCAAAGTCTCATTGAATTTGATTTAACTGAAATCAATCGAATTGATTCTGCCGGTTTTGCATTATTGTGTGATTTTTTACATGATTGTGAGCAGTTACCAAATAAAAAAGTGCGGTTGATAAACCCTCCAGAACAGTTATTAACCCTTGCTGATTTAGTGAATTTATCTCATTGGATTAGCACTTTTATCGACCATAATTAAAACGGAAATCCGAATGGAACTGCAAGAAATTGAACATATTTTAAAAGAAAGCCTGAATGTAGATGAAGTTTATGCTCAAGGTGAAAATGCTCATTTTGGTGTGATTGTAGTAAGTGATGAAATCTCAGCACTTTCTAAATTAAAGCAGCAACAAACCATCTACGCGCCATTAATGCCTTATTTCCAAACTGGCGAAATTCACGCTTTAACTATTAAAACCTATACCACTGCAAAGTGGAAAATGGATCGTCTATTACATCAAGCAAGCTAGGATTTTCTATGGAAAAATTTCGTGTTTATGGCGGGCAATCTCGCTTAACTGGTACTGTAACCATCTCTGGTGCAAAAAATGCTGCACTTCCTATTCTTTTTGCCGCAATTTTGGCAACTGAGCCGGTTAAATTAACAAACGTACCAGAACTAAAAGATATTGATACCACTTTAAAAATCTTACGTAAACTTGGCGTTGTGGCAGAGCGTGATGCTGAAGGTGCAGTATTATTAGATTGTTCTAAAATTGATCATTTCGTTGCGCCGTATGAATTAGTAAAAACCATGCGTGCCTCTATTTGGGCATTAGCACCTTTGGTGGCTCGTTTTCATCAAGGTCAAGTTTCTTTACCTGGCGGTTGTTCAATTGGTGCACGTCCAGTCGATCTTCACATTAGTGGCTTAGAAAAACTCGGTGCGACCATTGAGCTTGATGAAGGTTACGTAAAAGCAGTTGTCGCAGATCGTCTTGTGGGTACACGTATTGTGATGGAAAAAGTGAGCGTTGGTGCAACTTTATCTATCATGATGGCGGCAACGCTTGCAAAAGGTACAACAATTATTGAAAACGCTGCTCGTGAGCCAGAGATCGTCGATACAGCAGATTTCCTCAATAAAATGGGCGCTAAAATTACAGGTGCCGGTACCGATCACATTGTGGTTGAAGGTGTTGAGCGTTTAACAGGCTGCGAGCACAGCATTGTGCCAGATCGTATTGAAACCGGCACATTCTTGATTGCGGGTGCCATTTCTGGTGGTCGCGTGGTATGTAAAAATACTAAAGCGGATACCATGGATGCGGTGATTGATAAACTTCGTGAAGCGGGTGCCGAAGTTGAAGTCACAGAAGATAGCATTACATTGGATATGCATGGCAATCGTCCGAAAGCCGTCAATATTCGTACTGCACCACACCCAGGTTTTCCAACAGATATGCAAGCGCAGTTCACCTTGCTAAACATGGTGGCAGAAGGCACCAGTATCATTACTGAAACCATCTTTGAAAACCGCTTTATGCACATTCCAGAATTAATTCGTATGGGGGGTAAAGCTGAAATTGAAGGTAACACCGCAGTTTGTCATGGTGTTGAGCATCTTTCTGGTGCAGAAGTGATGGCAACGGATTTACGTGCGTCAATTAGTCTTGTGTTAGCAGGATGTATCGCAAGTGGTGAAACTATCGTGGATCGTATTTATCACATCGATCGTGGTTATGAACACGTTGAAGATAAACTTCGTTGTTTAGGTGCGAAGATTGAACGTTTCTCTGAAAAGAGCGAAGAAGTTTAATGAAATCCAGATAAAAAAGAGCGGTCAATTTTGACCGCTTTTTTATTTTCTATTCATTATTTTTTCGAATAATCTCTCGCCCCAAAAATGGCTGTACCAATGCGTACCATCGTTGAGCCACATTTAATGGCACTTTGCATATCATCGGTCATCCCCATTGAAAGCGTATCAATTTGTTGATGAGGAAAAGCGATTTTCAATTGCTCAAATAATTGTTCCATTTGGTTAAAAGCCGCTTCTTGTTCAGCAATATTATCTGTTGGTGCAGGGATCGCCATTAATCCACGTAAACGTAAGTGCGGTAGATTTTCGATGTGTTTTGCAAGCTCAATCATTTCACTCGGTTGAATACCTGATTTACTGGCTTCATCACTGATATTAATTTGGATTAGAACGTTCAAAGGGGCTTTATTGGTTGGACGTTGTTCATTTAAACGATCGGCAATTTTTGCACGTTCTAGCGTTTGCATCCAATCGAAATGTTCAGCCACAAGACGCGTTTTATTGGATTGCAATGGGCCAATAAAATGCCATTCAAGCTGAATATTCTGTGCTTCAAAATACTGAATTTTATCTACACCTTCTTGAACATAGTTTTCCCCAAATGCTTTTTGTCCTGCGTGATAGGCTTCTAAAATCGCTTCATTGGGTTTAGTTTTAGAAACCGCTAATAAAGTGACCGCACTTTCAGGGCGATGAGCGAGTTGAGTGGAGGTTTGGATTTGTTGATGAATGGTTTCGAGTGCTTGTTGAATTGTCATCATTTTCTTCCTGAACAATGTAAAACTCGTTTTATTCTATACCAAAGTAATGATTTTTAGAAAAAAATCTTCATTTTTTCGATTTTATGTTTGACAAGCTCGCGCTTTTTCGGTATTTCTAAACACATCTTTTTTTCAAGGTAAAAATACGATGAAAAATAACCGCACTTTCACTATTACCACCATTATTATGACCATTACGACAATTAATGGGGCGGGTTAGTGCGTAGCAAACAGGATCAGGAAAACCCGCATTCAGTCTAGTGCGGGTTTTTTAATATTTAAAAATCACAACATCTGAGGATATTATCATGCGCGTATTAAAATTTGGTGGCACTTCATTAGCCAACCCTGAGCGTTTCTCGCAAGCAGCTCAATTAATCGAAAAAGCTCATTTAGAAGAACAAGCAGCCGGTGTGTTATCCGCTCCTGCTAAAATTACAAATCATCTTGTAGCCCTCTCTGAAAAAGCCGCATTAAACCAACCAACCGATACCCACTTTAACGAAGCCATTGAAATTTTCTATAACATCATTAATGGTTTGCACGCTGAAAATAATAAATTTGATCTTGCGGGTACCAAAGCCCTCATTGATGCAGAATTTGCCCAAATTAAAGGTTTATTAGAAGAAATCCGCCAAGCAGGCAAAGTAGAAGATAAAGTTAAAGCAACCATTGACTGCCGTGGTGAAAAATTATCGATTGCCATGATGAAAGCGTGGTTTGAAGCACGCGGATACAGTATTCACATTGTAGATCCAGTTAAACAATTATTAGCACAAGGCGGTTACTTAGAATCTTCAGTTGATATTGAAGAATCCACAAAACGCGTTGATGCGAAAAGTATCGGAAAAGATAAAGTTGTCTTAATGGCTGGTTTTACTGCTTGTAATGACAAAGGTGAATTAGTGTTATTAGGTCGTAACGGTTCTGATTATTCAGCCGCTTGTTTAGCTGCTTGTTTAGACGCATCTGTTTGCGAAATCTGGACTGATGTAGACGGCGTTTATACCTGTGATCCTCGTTTAGTACCAGATGCACGTTTATTACCAAGCCTTTCTTATCGTGAAGCGATGGAGCTTTCCTATTTTGGGGCGAAAGTGATCCATCCGCGTACAATTGGCCCATTATTACCAAAACAAATTCCATGTGTAATTAAAAATACAGGTAACTCATCTGCGCCAGGTTCTGTGATCGATGGCCATGTAAAATCTGAAGAGTTACAGGTGAAAGGAATTACTAACCTTGATAACGTGGCGATGTTTAACGTTTCAGGACCAGGTATGCAAGGTATGGTGGGAATGGCCGCTCGTGTCTTTTCTGCTATGTCAAAAGCAGGGATTTCAGTCATTTTAATCACTCAGTCTTCTTCTGAATACAGTATTAGTTTCTGTGTGCCAGTGAAATCGGCAGATGCAGCGAAAGCGATTTTAGAACAAGAATTTGCTGCAGAATTAAAAGCTCATGACTTAGAACCGATTGAAGTTGCAAAAGATCTTTCTATTATCTCTGTTGTAGGCGATGGTATGAAACAAGCTAAAGGTATCGCGGCTCGTTTCTTCTCTGCATTGGCTCAAGCGAATATCAGCTTAGTCGCGATTGCACAGGGTTCTTCTGAGCGTTCAATTTCAGCAGTTGTAGCACAAAATAAAGCAATTGAAGCTGTGAAAGCGACTCACCAAGCCCTTTTTAATAATAAGAAAGTCGTTGATATGTTTCTAGTCGGCGTTGGTGGTGTTGGTGGTGAGTTAATTGAACAAATCAAACAGCAAAAAGAGTACCTTGCAAAGAAGGATATTGAAATCCGTGTTTGTGCCTTAGCGAATTCAACAAAAATGCTTTTAGATGAAAACGGATTGAATTTAGATAATTGGAAAGCTGATCTTGAAAATGCAACCCAACCTTCTGATTTCGATGTGTTGTTATCTTTCATTAAATTACATCACGTGGTGAACCCAGTCTTTGTTGATTGTACAACGGCTGAATCAGTCGCAGGACTTTATGCTCGTGCATTAAAAGAAGGCTTCCACGTGGTAACCCCAAACAAAAAAGCGAATACTCGTGAATTAGCGTATTACCACGAATTACGTCGCAATGCACAAGCGAGCCAACATAAATTCTTATATGAAACCAACGTAGGGGCAGGCTTACCGGTTATTGAAAACTTACAGAATTTATTGGCGGCAGGTGATGAACTTGAGTATTTTGAAGGCATTTTATCTGGCTCACTTTCTTTCATCTTCGGTAAATTGGAAGAAGGACTTTCTCTTTCAGAAGTGACCGCACTTGCACGTGAAAAAGGCTTTACAGAACCAGATCCTCGTGATGATTTATCAGGTCAAGATGTGGCACGTAAATTACTGATTTTAGCGCGTGAAGCGGGGCTAGAACTTGAGCTTTCCGATGTAGAAGTGGAAGGTGTGTTACCGAAAGGCTTCTCTGAAGGTAAATCAGCCGATGAATTTATGGCAATGTTGCCACAGTTAGACACGGAATTTAAAGCACGCGTTGAAGCCGCGAAAGCAGAAGGCAAAGTATTGCGTTACGTAGGCCAAATTAAAGATGGCCATTGCAAAGTGTCAATCATTGCCGTGGATCAAAATAATCCATTGTATAAGGTAAAAGATGGTGAAAATGCCCTTGCGTTCTATACGCGTTATTATCAACCAATTCCGTTGTTATTACGTGGTTATGGTGCAGGTAACGCAGTGACTGCAGCCGGCATCTTTGCGGATATTTTAAGAACATTACACCACTAAAAGGACATAATATGTTAAGAATTTATGCTCCAGCATCAAGTGCAAATATTAGTGTAGGGTTTGACACATTAGGCGCAGCCATTTCACCGATTGATGGTTCATTATTAGGTGATGTCGTACAGATTGAGTCTATTCCAAGTGGTTTCGAGCTCGAAAGTGCGGGCTATTTTGTACGTAAATTGCCAAAAGAGCCGCAAAAAAATATCGTGTATCAGGCCTATGTACTGTTTAGTGAGCAATTAAAATTACGCAATGTGAGAGTTAAACCATTGCGTTTGACCCTTGAGAAAAATATGCCGATTGGTTCGGGATTAGGTTCAAGTGCGTGCTCTATCGTGGCTGCATTAGTGGCATTAAATAAATTCCACGATGAGCCATTCTCAAAAATGGAATTGTTAGAGATGATGGGGGAGCTAGAAGGTCGTATTTCAGGTTCAATCCATTATGATAACGTTGCGCCTTGTTATCTCGGTGGTGTGCAATTTATGGTACAATCCCTCGGTAACATTTGCCAAAAACTGCCATTTTTTGATAATTGGTACTGGGTTTTAGCTTACCCAGGCATTGAGGTTTCAACCGCTGAAGCGCGTGCAATTTTACCGAAAAGCTACACGCGTCAAGATGTGATTTCTCATGGTCGTCATTTAGGTGGCTTTGTGCACGCATGTCACACGCATCAAGAAAACCTTGCAGCGATGATGATGAAAGATGTGATTGCTGAACCTTATCGTGAGGCTTTATTACCCAACTTCGCAGAAGTGAAACAAGCTACTCGTGATTTAGGTGCATTAGCGACGGGAATTTCTGGTTCAGGCCCAACGATTTTCTCAATTGCACCTGATTTACAAACCGCAACAAAATTGGCCACTTATTTAGAAAATCATTATTTACAAAACAATGAAGGCTTTGTTCATATTTGTAAGGTCGATAATGATGGCGCGAGAGAGCTAGGTTAAATAACAAATCGCTTTATCCCCTCTTTTATAAGAGGGGAATAACATTTTATTAAAACTCTATAATTAACGGATATACAATGAATTTGTACAATATCAAACACCCTGAAGAACAAGTAAATTTTGCTCAAGCAGTACGTCAAGGGCTTGGCAAAGATCAAGGTTTGTTCTTTCCCGAAACGATCCCCGCTTTAACCAATATTGATGAGTTATTAGCCTTACCATTGGTTGAACGTAGCCAAAAAATTCTTGGCGCCTTAATCGGTGAAGAATTACCGAAAGCCACTTTGGATGCAATGGTGAAAAATGCGTTCACCTTTACGGCACCATTAGAAAAAGTGGAAGACAATATTTATGCGCTTGAATTATTTCATGGGCCAACTTTAGCATTTAAAGACTTTGGCGGTCGTTTTATGGCGCAGGCGCTCGCTGCAGTGCGTGGCGATGGCAAAATTACCATTTTAACAGCGACATCTGGAGATACTGGCGCAGCGGTTGCCCACGCATTTTACGGTTTGGAAAATATCAATGTGGTGATTTTATATCCGAAAGGCAAAATCAGCCCATTACAGGAAAAACTATTCTGTACTTTAGGTGGGAATATCCGCACTGTGGCGATTAATGGCGATTTCGATGCCTGCCAAGCGTTAGTCAAACAAGCGTTTGATGATGCAGAGCTACGTCAAGCGATTGGTTTAAACTCAGCAAACTCTATCAACATTAGCCGTTTATTAGCGCAAGTTTGTTATTACTTTGAAGCTGTAGCTCAATTACCAAAAGAAAAACGTGATAACGTAGTAGTTTCTGTACCAAGTGGTAACTTTGGTAACTTAACCGCAGGTTTAATTGCAAAAACATTAGGTTTACCAATTAAACGCTTTATTGCATCAACCAATGCGAACGATACTGTGCCGCGTTATTTAGAATCAGGTGACTGGGCACCTAAAGCAACTGTAGCCACGCTTTCTAATGCGATGGATGTCAGTCGTCCGAACAACTGGCCGCGTGTAGAAGAACTATTCAAACGCAATGGCTGGAATTTAGCTGATTTAGGTTCTGGTATGTTAAGCGATGGCGAAACAGAAGAAACCTTAAAAGCAATGTATGCAAAAGGTTATTTATGTGAACCACACGGTGCGATCGCATATCAAGTATTGAAAGACCAACTTAAAGCGGATGAAACTGGTATTTTCTTATGTACGGCACATCCTGCGAAATTTAAAGAGTCTGTGGAGCGTATTCTTTCGCTCGATCTTCCACTGCCAGAAGCGTTGGATAAACACAATAAATTGCCATTACTTTCTGATGAAATGGATAACGATTTTGCACAACTACGTGCATATTTGTTGAAATAATAAAAAAGTGCGGTTGATTTTGACCGCACTTTTATTTTGTCACTCAAAAGGGCGGGATAAACGCCCTTTATTTTTAGGAGTTAATCTTCTTTTCCTAAGATTTGATTCACTTCACTCTTATAGAGAACCGCTTTAGCACCGAAAATAGCCTGTACACCACCGCCGACTTCAAGCACATCAATCGCACCTAATTTTTTCAATGTGGCTTTATCAACGGCTTTGACATCTTTAACAGAAACGCGTAAGCGAGTAATACACGCATCCACGTTTTCAATATTTTCAGCGTTACCTAATGCTGCAATAATTTTATGTGCATTTTCAGTCAGTGAACTGGTTTCTTGTTCTACATTTTCTTCGGTTTCTTCACCACGTCCTGGCGTCATCACATTAAAGATGCGAATCAAGAAAACGAAAGAGAAATAATAGAGCAGTGCCCAAGGAATACCGACGAAAATGACACGCAACCAATGGGTGTTTTCATCACCTTGTAAGATACCGAAGAGCAAGAAATCAATAAAACCACCAGAGAAAGTATTCCCGATAGAGATATTTAAATAATCGGCAATAAAGAAAGACACACCATCTAAGAATGCATGGAATACATAAAGCCATGGTGCAACAAACAAGAACATAAACTCGATCGGTTCAGTAATGCCAGTAATGAAAGAGGTTAGAGCTGCACCAAGGAACAAGCCGCCAATTTGTGCACGACGTTTTTTCGGTACACAGTGATACATGGCTAAACAGGCAGCGGGTAAGCCAAACATCATAGTATCAAAACGGCCAGCAAAGAAACGGGTTCCTTCAGTAAATAAACCATGGTGATTTGGATCAGCTAATTGAGCGAAAAAGATTTTTTGTGCCCCAACAATCATCTCGCCATTGACCATTTCCACACCACCTAATTCAGAATACCAAAACAGCGGATAAATCATGTGATGTAAGCCAACCGCACCAGATAATCGCATTAAGAAACCATATAAGAATGTTCCAAAGGTTCCCATGGATGCGATACTTTTACCTGCAGATACGAGCCATTGTTGGAAAGTTGGCCAAATGAGGAAGAAAACTAATCCAACGAAAATAGCTGAAAAAGCCGTCACGATCGGCACAAAGCGAGAACCGCCAAAGAAACCTAATACTTGTGGTAATTGAATGTTGTGATAGCGATTGTGTAATTTAACGGTAATCAAGCCCATCACCAATGCACCAATCACTCCCGTATCGATACTTTTTACATCAGGAGAGAAAATCGGAATTAATGCAGTAATGGTACCCGTCATAATGAGATAACCAACAACCGCAGCGAGAGCGGCAACGCCTTTGTCACGTTTAGCTAAGCCGATACCTAAACCAATACACAATAATAAGGCTAAATTAGCGAACACCACGCTACCAGCCGCTGACATAATCTGAAATAGACCTTGTAGTGCCTCATTATTTAAAATTGGATAAGCTTGCACCGTTGCTTTATTGGAAAGCGCCCCACCGATCCCGAGTAAAAGACCTGCAGCAGGCAAAATAGCAATCGGCAACATGAATGCCTTACCGACTTGTTGAAGTTGTTTAAACATAGAACCTCCTGTGATTACTTTTTTGAAATGTAACGTATTTGAAGGGAAAAATCTGTGAAACCGCTCACAGTTTCAATCTAACACCTTGCTTTGATGAGTTTTAGCTTATGTTGGCGTGTGGTGGATTTCCTTTTATAATGCAATCAAACTGATATGTTTATTTATTATTTGTATGACAACTTTTATTGCCTACGCCAATATTCAACAACCTTTTCCTTTTGATAAAATTTCTAGGGAACTCGTCCCTGAGAATTTGCATACGGAACCGCAGGGAAATTCTCGGATAACGCAACGTCATCAATGTCGTCGATTAGCGCATTTTTTACTTTGGCAGTTGCTAAGAGTGGCGGAAAAATCAACCGCACTTTTAGGGCAAATTTATCGTACGCAAAGTGGCAGACCACAATCTCCTGTCGAGAATATCGATTTTAATATTAGTCACTCTGGCGATTGGGTTGCCGTATTGCTGCATATTAATGAATCAGAAAAAAGTGCGGTCGGTATTGATATTGAATTTTTGAAAAAACGGAATTTTTCTGCGCTCATGGCGCATTTCGCGCCACAAGCAGAACAAGAATGGTTTGCTAAACAGCCTGATGCAGAGCTGGCCTTTTATCGTTGTTGGTGTTTGCGTGAAGCGGTATTGAAATCACAAGGCGTAGGAATAGTGAAGTTATCAAGTGTGACGCATTTGCCAGAACAACTGCAGATCTTTTCAGATTATTGCCCGAAAGGTGCGTTGATCTTTACGAATGAATTGCCTTTTTACTTTGCGGCATTTATAAATCAGTCAAAAATCCAACCGCACTTTTATCACTGGGATGGAAAAAAATTACTCGAAAAAAATATAAAAAAATCCTTGATTTACCAAGTAAATGAATAAAAGAAAATCCTTGAAAATATTCAAGGATTTTTTATTTTATAAAACTTGATTCGTCACTTGTATTTTCATAGACTAACCCCATTTATTTCGATAAACTCATTAAAATTTTTAGACAAATGGAGAACGTAATGTCGCAAAACGGTCCAGATCAAGATCCTTGGGGTAAACCGGGACAGAGCAGCGGTCCAAAACAGTCAGATAATTCATCAGATAAGCAAAATGAAAATGGCTGGGGTTCGCGAGACAATAAAAATCAGGAGCAATCACCACCAGATATTGAAGAAGTATTCAATAATCTGTTGAAAAAATTAGGTGGGGGTAATAAAAAAGGCGGTTCAAATAATACTTCGCCGAATATACCTTCATTCAATTTAGGTAAAATTTTACCGATCGCCGCGGTGATCGGGGGAATTATTTGGGGTGCAAGCGGTTTTTACACCATCAAAGAAGCGGAACGTGGTGTGACGTTACGTTTTGGTGAGTTTCATTCTACCGTTCAACCGGGTTTGAACTGGAAACCGACTTTCATTGATAAAGTGGTTCCAGTGAATGTAGAACAAGTTCGCGAGCTTAAAACGCAAGGTGCAATGTTAACCAAAGATGAAAACATGGTTAAAGTGGAAATGACCGTACAATATCGCGTGCAAAATCCAGAAAAATACTTGTTTAGCGTGAGCAATGCAGATAATAGTCTCGGACAAGCGACGGACAGTGCGCTTCGTTATGTGATCGGCCATATGACCATGAATGATATTCTGACAACGGGTCGTGCAGTGGTGCGTGAAAATACTTGGAAAGCGTTGAACGATATTATCAAACCTTATGACATGGGGCTTGAAGTGATTGACGTGAACTTCCAATCCGCACGTCCACCAGAAGAAGTAAAAGATGCTTTCGATGATGCGATTAAAGCACAGGAAGACGAACAACGTTATATTCGTGAAGCAGAAGCTTATGCTCGTGAGAAAGAGCCAATCGCTCGCGGTGACGCACAGCGTATTATAGAAGAAGCGACCGCTTACAAAGATCGTGTTGTGCTTGATGCACAAGGGGAAGTGGAACGTTTACAACGTCTTCTACCTGAATTTAAAGCTGCGCCTGATTTGTTAAAAGAGCGTCTTTATATTCAAACCATGGAAAAAGTCATGGCAAATACGCCGAAAGTGATGTTAGATGCAAATAATGGTAACAATTTAACCGTATTACCATTGGAACAATTAATGGGTAAAAAAGCGGCTCAACCGACGACCACAACGCCTGAAAGTGCGGTTAGTTCTGCACCGGTTTCAACACAGGAACGTCGTGTAGAAACGCAAACGACCCAACCAGTTCAATCAAATGAAGGCATTCGCCAAGGGAGATTTAACTAATGCGTAAATTTTTACTTCCGATTATTGTGGTGATTGCTGCGGTGCTATATTCCAGCATCGTGGTTGTAACTGAGGGCACTCGTGGCATCATGTTGCGTTTTAACAAAGTACAACGTGATGCAGAAAACAAAGTGGCGGTGTATGAGCCAGGTTTGCATTTCAAATTGCCTTTAATTGATAGCATTAAAGTGCTTGATGCGCGTATTCGTACCTTAGATGGCTCAGCTACTCGTTTTGTGACAGTCGAGAAAAAAGACTTGTTGGTGGATTCCTATGTGAAATGGAAAATCAGCGATTTCGGTCGTTTCTATACTGCAACGGGTGGTGGCGATTATAACCAAGCTTCAAGCTTATTAAGCCGTAAAGTGAATGACCGTCTGCGTTCAGAAATTGGTACACGTACAATTAAAGATATCGTTTCTGGTACGCGTGGTGAATTAATGGCGGGGGCGAAAAAAGCGTTAAATTCAGGGCAGGATAGTACCTCTGAATTAGGGATTGAAGTTGTCGATGTTCGCGTAAAACAAATCAATTTACCGGATGAAGTTTCTTCTTCGATTTACCAACGTATGCGTGCAGAACGTGATGCGGTTGCCCGTGAACACCGTTCACAAGGTAAAGAAAAAGCAGCATTCATTCAAGCAGACGTGGATCGTAAGGTGACCTTGATCTTAGCGAATGCAAATAAAACTGCACAAGAATTACGTGGTAATGGTGATGCGGCAGCAGCGAAATTGTATTCTCAAGCTTTTGCTCAAGAACCACAGTTTTATAGCTTTATTCGTAGTTTAAAAGCGTATGAAAGTAGCTTTGAAGGTTCAGGTAATATGATGATCTTGAAACCAGACAGTGATTTCTTCCGCTTTATGCAAGCGCCAAAGAAATAAACGAGAGATAATAAAACGTAAAGTGCGGTTAGAAATAACCGCATTTTTTATTGCTGAATTTTAGGGAGATCTCTATTTATAAGTTAAAAACACCTGTAATGCAATCAATCGTATCCATAGCCAAATCAAATTAAATCCACATAAAATATAAGCCAATTTTTTGGCATAATCACCTTGCTTTTTAAGCTTTTTCTTTCTTTTTATATTTTATTGATCATTTGGAGGATTAGATGAAAAAACTGATTATTGGCGGAGCAGCCATTGCAGTATTAGGTTATTTGGGTGTTGTGGGGTATTACATCAATTTGATAAAGAGAACGCGACCCAACTTTTAATGGAAAATCACTATACGGGAGAACAAGAAAAAGTGGCAAAGGCGTTGTTTGATAACAGCTGCCAATATTGTCATAGTCCAAACACACCTCTTCCATTTTATTCAAAATTCCCGATTGTGGGTGACCAAATGCAATCGGATATTCAGAATGGGCTTCGTGCTTTCCGCTTAGATCGTTTAGTTGAAGGCTTAAAAGATCCGAGCAAATTATCCCAAGCTGATTTAGCAAAATTACAACGTGTACTTGAAAATAACGAAATGCCAATTGCTAAATTCAGACATCTTCACTGGGGAAGTAAACCAGATGAGCAAGAAAAAGTGGCGTTGCTTAACTGGATTCGTGAAGCTCGTAAAATGTCTTTACCAAAAGAAACACCAAATGTTGATGCCGATCGTTTAGTTCAACCGATTCCAGACAGCATTGAGACTGATAAAGCAAAAGTCGCGTTAGGTCATGATCTTTACTTTGATGGACGTTTATCAGGCGATGGTTCTATTCAATGTCATACTTGTCACCAATTAGACAAAGGTGGTGTGGATAGACTTGAAACCTCAACAGGGATTGAAGGTAAAAAAGGTCCAATTAACGCACCAACCGTATTTAATGCTGCGTTTAACTTTGTGCAATTCTGGGATGGCCGTGCAGCAGATTTAGCGGATCAAGCTAAAGGTCCTCCAACAAATCCGGTAGAAATGGGCTCACACTCTTGGGATGACATCGTGGCACGTTTTGAAATGGATGAAGAGTTCAAAAAAGAATTCTTAAAAGAATATCCACAAGTGACGAAAGAAACCTTAACTCACGCGATTGGTGAATATGAAAAAACATTAATTACGCCAAATAGTGATTTCGACCGTTATTTGAAAGGGGATAAAACAGCCTTGACCGAACAACAAGTTCGCGGTTATGAGTTATTCAAACAACATAAATGCGATACTTGTCATACTGGCGTAGCAATGGGCGGACAATCTTATGAATACATGGGACTCTACGGCGATTACTTTAAAGATCGTGGTACGCCATTAACTGATGCGGATGAAGGTCGCTTTGCACAAACTAAAGATCCTTTCGATATGCATCGCTTCAAAGTGCCAACTTTACGTAACATCGCACTTACTGCACCCTATTTCCATGATGCGTCAGCAAAAGAGCTAAAAGATGCTGTGAGTGCAATGTTGAAATACCAAAGTAACGTGAAACAGCCTGCTCAAAAAGATGTGGAGGACATCACCTCTTTCTTAGAAAGTTTGACAGGTGAATTTAAAGGTGAAAAATTGAAATAATCCTTTGATCTGTAAATAGAAACGACCGCAAGTGCGGTCGTTTTTTTATGTGTTTTATTTTGAGATTTACTATAAAACAAAACGATGAGTTTCTTTTCCCTTATTTTATGCTAAGTGTTTATCCTTTGTTTCCGTAATAAACCAAAGTCCAATCAAACTTAATACAGCATTTAAGGTTAGATAAATTCCAACACCTTTTAAGCCATAATTTGCATTCAGTGGTAACGCAATAATTGCTGCTACACTGGCACCGAATAAGCCTGAAATATTGTAGGTCAACGATGCACCGGAATAACGAGCATGTGTTGGAAACAATTCAGGTAAGAAACTCGCAAGGGGGCCGTATCCCATGCCAATTAACCCCATTCCTATCATCAAGAACCAAAATAAACTGGTAGTTGTTCCATTATCGAGAAAATATGGCAAGGCTAAGCCGAAAATAGCCACGCCAAAGGTTGTCCAAATTAACCAAATTCTTCGTCCAACGATATCGATATATTTGCCTGAAATAGCAATTGTAATGGCTAATGAAATCGCACTGCACATTAATAAAGCAGTAAAAATTTGTGGTGAGAAACCTAATCCCATTGCATAACCGGCTTCAGATACGGTTGGGGTAGATTTTGCATAAATTTGGCTGAAAGCGATCATAATATAAAAGAGCACATAGCCTGCAATGCAGATCGACATACCTAAGAAGAATGGTTTGAAATGAGTAACAATCACTTCCATCATCGGTAAAGCTTTAGGTTTAGGCTTGTTAAGTGCTGCAATAAATATTGTCGCTTCTGTAAGTTTTAATCGAACATACAACCCAATAGCAACTAATACAAAAGAGGAAAGAAATGGAATTCGCCATGCCCAGTCAGTCATTGCGGATTGTCCAAAAAG
Organism: Haemophilus parainfluenzae T3T1; assembly: GCF_000210895.1. Lineage (NCBI taxonomy): Bacteria > Pseudomonadati > Pseudomonadota > Gammaproteobacteria > Pasteurellales > Pasteurellaceae > Parahaemophilus > Parahaemophilus parainfluenzae. The sequence continues at coordinate 1,146,666 of NC_015964.1, forward strand.
CGCGGTAATGAGTAAAAAGACACCATTGGCAAGTAGTAATCCTAGAGGAGCGCCTAATTGTGGAAAAGTGCCATACCAACCACGTTTCCCTTCAGGTGCATTTTCGATTGCCACTAATGCAGCGCCGCCCCATTCGCCACCTAAACCAATGCCTTGCCCGATACGGCATAAACAAAGTAAGATCGTAGCCCATATTCCGATACTGTCATAAGTTGGTAATAAGCCGATCACTACGGTTGAGATCCCCATTACTAACAGGCTCATAACAAAGGTATTTTTTCTTCCTAAGCGATCGCCAAAATGTCCGAATAATACCGCCCCCAGAGGACGAGCAATAAAAGTCAGTGCTAGTGTAGAAAGCGCAGCAATTTGTCCCGAAAGTGGGTCAGCTGCGTGGAAAAATTGATGATTGAAAACGAGCACTGCAGCCATGGTATAAATATAGTTATCGAAATATTCAATAGCGGTGCCAATCATTGTTGCCATTGCTACACTTTTCAAACTATTTGGCTTATTCAGTGGTTGCATCCGCTAGCTTCCTTTAATGCTTTGGTGCTTGCCTTTATATCTTTGGCTTGACTGATTGCGGTTATTACCGCGATACCATCTGCGCCGTATTTTCGCAACGTTTTCACATGCTCCAATTTCACGCCACCAATGGCTACAAGTGGTTTTGTGATACCTGCTTTTCTCAAGGTTTGAATAAACGCCATTCCTAGAGTAGGTTTAGGATTTTCTTTTGACTGAGTCGGAAAAATTGGACCAATACCGAAATAATCGATTTCAGATAATTCCTCTCCGATTTTGGCTTCGTCTAAACGATTGATGGACCAACCAATAATGAATGGTTTATGGGTTCTTGCTCGAATCGTTTTTACAGGCGTATCACTTTGTCCAACATGAATGCCATCCGCTTCAATTTCTAAAGCTAAATCAACGTTATCATCGACAATAAATGGCACATTATATTGACGACATAAGTCTCTGCACTTAATGGCTAAGGCTCGTTGTTCTGTTGGAGAATTTTCTAATGAGAATTTGCCTTTATCGCGAAATTGAAAACAGGTAATGCCTCCTTCTAAAGCTTGTCTAAGAACAGAAAGCAAGTTATCTGCTAGATTATCACCTAAATGTCGGCAATCTTGTGTACCTGCTACAAAATAGAGCGGTAAAATTTCTTGAATATTTTTCATCTTTCACTCCTTAAAGGCGACTGTAAGCCCAATGATTAGTCGGTCCATGTCCATGACCAATATTCAATGGATGAGATATGGCTGCCGTAATAAAATCTTTGGCTGTTTTGACCACACTTTTTAGAGGTGCCCCTTTGGCTAATTCTGCCGTTAAGCAAGCTGAAAAAGTACAACCTGTGCCATGAGTATGTGGGGTATTGAAACGTGGACTTTCCAAAACAAAAAGTTCACCATCTTGTAAAAGGATCCAATCTTGGCATTGCTCACTTTGTGAATTGAGTGAATGCCCGCCTTTAATAATCACATTCTTCGCACCTTGTTTTTGCAAGTCTAATGCGGTCTGTTGAATGCTTGTAGTATCAGAAATTTTGATGCCTGTTAACGCTTCTGCTTCAGGAATATTTGGGGTAATGACATCTGCGAGTGGCAATAAATGTTTGATTAATGCGGATACCGCTTGTTGTTGCAATAATGGCGCTCCACCTTTTGCAATCATGACAGGATCGATAACCAATGTGCCGAATGGACGATTTTTTAAGAAATCAGCAACGCATTCAATAATATCTGCTGTGCCAAGCATACCAATTTTGGCACTTGCAATCTGAAAGTCATTTTTTACCGCTTCCAGTTGTGCTTGAATTGTTTTCAGTGGAATAGGGTGAATATCAAATACGCCAAGTGTGTTTTGTGCGGTGACAGCTGTAATCACTGAGGTTCCAAATACACCTTGCATTTGAAAGGTTTTCAAATCTGCTTGAATGCCAGCGCCGCCGCCACTGTCCGAACCAGCAATAGTCAATGTTTGTGGAATGTTAGACATATTTCACCTCCGCGTTTTGTTCTATTAAATCAGGTGTTAAGGCTGCCAATTCATCAAGCAAGCGAATTTGGAACTGACCGACTTGCGTGGTTAAGTTTTTAGCCGCAATCTCCCCTGCAACGGTGTAAGCGGCACAGGCTTCGATTGTTGCTAAAAAATGTTTTCCTTCATCAACGGCTAAAAATGCTGCACATACTGCACTTAATAAACACCCCGATGCGGTGACTTTGGGGAATAATGGTGTGCCGTTATGGATGGTAGCTGTTTGCTTTCCATCACTGATGATATCGACTTCGCCACTAATTAATACCATGCAACTATAGCGTTGTGCTACACGTTGAGCGACTTCTTGTAGATTCGTTTTACCTTGTCCTGCATCCACGCCTTTTGCTTGCCAGTCTTCACCAGCAATCGTAGCTAGCTCACCTGCATTACCACGAATTAAGGCAAATTTCACTTCAGACAGTAACTGACGGATAGTTTCTCGTCGGTAGCTAGTGGCCCCCACTCCTACAGGATCAAGGACGACAGGAATGCCTATTGAATTAGCGGTTTTACCTGCTAATAACATAGCCTCTCGTTCTTTACCGATAAGCGTGCCGATATTGATTACCAATGCTTGGCTGATTTTGGGCACCTCAACCATTTCCTCTATGTTCGCTGACATCAATGGTGACGCACCTAATGCAAGTAAACCATTAGCACTAAAATTTGCCGCAACAATGTTGGTTATGTTATGAATAAGCGGGTTTTGCTCACGAATTTTTGATAAATAAATAGATTTCATTTCACGCCTTTATTTTTATGATAAATCCAATCCCATTTGCCAAAATCCGATTTCCATTCGGGTAGCCGTAGTAAAAATTTGTTGGATATGAGCGAATTGGGAATCATCAAGTGGCTCACAAAGTGCGGTAAGAAAATCAACCGTTTCTTGTGCCGTTTGTTGATATTCAGGCGATGAATATGCGTCAATCCATGCTTGATAAGGATTGCTTGGTAGTTTTGGATAATTTTCTGTGATGTAGCGGGCGACTTGTGCGTAACCTAAAGCACAAGGCGTAACGGCTGCATATAGCTCTGGTAAGCCGCCCGTCATTCCACAATCAAGCAAGTAGCGTGTATAGGAAATGCATGCCGCACTTTCTGGTGTTTGGAATATTTCCTGCTCACTAATTTCCCATTGACGACAGTAATCCAAATGTAATTGGATTTCTTGGCAAAGAATGTCGAGCGTTTTACGTGGCATTTCCATATCAGTGAAATTTTTTGCCTTGAAGACGCCCAAGGCAAAAGCACGGCTGTAATGGAAAAGATAGATGTAATCTTGTTTTAAATAGTGTTGAAAACAAGCTTTTGGCAAGGTGCCTTTTGCAAGTTGTTGCACAAATTCATGCTCAACATATTGCTTCCAATAAGGTTGCGCTTGCTGAATGAGTTGTTCAATCATCATTTTCCCTTACTGTAATTCGACAGCATAGTCTTTCAATTCAAGTGCTTTTGGAATCAAGCCTTTCTGATGCATAAATTCCGCCATTTGTTGATAACGTTTGGTATCTAATTGGTGAGGTTTGGTTGCTAATAAAGGCAGAGTATCTTTCCATGCTAATTGATTTAATTCCGTATTAAGTTCTTTTGGTTTATAGCTCACAAATGCTTGCCATGCGTCATTTGGATTGTTTTGTAGGTAGGTTGTAGCTTGTTCAAGTGCGGTCAAAAAATCAGAAATTTTTTTAGAAGCAAGACTGTTTTTGTTAGCCACTAAAATCAATTCATCATAAGCCGGCACACCATATTGTTCTGGGAAAAATGCTAGGCCTTCTTGTTTTTCTAAATGGATTTGATTGAGTTCAAAATTGCGGAAAGCCCCGATGACCGCATCAACTTGTCCCGTTAAAAGAGAAGGGGAAAGTGACCAATTCACGTTTACTAATTTTACGTCTTGGTTGCTGAGTCCAATAGAACGGAGCATTGTGTCGAGCAACACATCTTCAAAGCCACTGACTGAATAGCCTACCTTTTTCCCTTTCAGATCGGCAAGCGTTTTGATATTGCTATTTTTGAGCACTACTACGCTATTTAATGGGCTGGAAATCAGAGAGCCTACACGCACTAAAGGCAATCCTTCTGCGACTTGTTGATAAAGTTGAGGTTGATAATTAATAGCTAAGTCCACTTTTCCTGCAGCAACCAATTTAGGCGGTAATGATGGATCGGCTGGTTCGATAATCTCGACCTCTAAGTTATTTTTTTCAAAAAAGCCTTTTTGTTGTGCCACGATGATTGCTGCGTGGTCAGGATTCACATACCAATCAAGCATTAAGCTGATTTTCTCTTTTGCCAAGCTGGAAAAGCTAGTGGTGAGTCCAATTACAAGGCTGAAATAACGGATGATTTTCTTCATTTTTGTCTCCTTTTGTCATGAAATGTTAAACGTGCCAAATAAAACGACGTAGTAGCCAATCGATGCTGAAATATAAACAAAGTGAAATTGCCACTAATATCAGCAACGCGGCAAACATTAAATCCACCTGCATACGAGCGTTGGCGTGGATCATTAAATAGCCAAGCCCTTCAGATGAACCCACCCATTCTCCGATTACAGCGCCAATTGGTGCGACTGAAACAGCAATGCGAAAGCCTGATGCAAATGCGGGTAAAGCGGCTGGTAAACGTACTTTAAGTAATAAACGCCAAGGGGATGGCTTGAATGTTTTGGCGAGATCAATCCAAGCTTTAGGCGTATTGCGTAAGCCATCGTAACAAGCTGCCGTTACAGGGAAATAGATAATCAGAATAGCCATAACAATTTTTGATGGCATTCCATAACCTAGCCAAAGTACGAGTATCGGAGCGATAGCAAAAACAGGAATTGCTTGAGAAATCACTAAAACTGGTAACAGTAAGGATGATATTTTAGGCGAAAAAGAGAGTAATAGGGCTGATGACAATCCAAAAAGAAAACCCAGTAGCAGCCCTAAGCCAATTTCAATTAAGGTGATTAGTGTATGTTGCCAAAGTAGTTCTGAATGAGAAGTTAATTGCAGCCATACAGCTTGCGGAGAAGGAAATATGTAATGGGGAAAATCACCGAATACACCAATAAGTTGCCAAAGACAAAGCAATATAATTCCAACAAAGAGCGGTTTAAGAAGGCTAAGTTTCATCTTTTTCCCTCTAATAACTCGTTCAATAATTGCTGTTGGAGCATCCACAAATTGTTTTGGTTTAGATCTCGTGGTGCTTTACCTTCAGGTTTTATGACATCAGATAATGCTGGTTGATTAGGCTGCGGTGAGCGTAATACAAAAATACGCTGGCTTAAGCGTAATGCTTCTTGAGGATCATGTGTAACCAATAACACTGATTTATCTTTTAATAGTTCATGGGCCAAGTTTTGTAATTGGTAACGACTAATCGCGTCAAGGGCAGAGAAAGGTTCATCAAGTAAAACTAAATCAGCGTTTTGCATTAATACTCGAGCGAGAGCCACTCTTTGTTTCTGTCCTCCAGATAATTGAGCACAGCTTTTATGAATATGTTCTGACATGCCAACTTGTTCAAGTAGTGCTTTTGCTTGAAGAGTTGTTTTTGCAGATTTATTCCCGAATAGTACGTTTTCTAATTGGACGTTATCAATAATTGAAAGCCAGGGATAAAGAGTATCTTTTTGTGGTAGCCATGCCACTCGAATATTAGGATGAAAGATGATATTACCTTGAATCTTCCCTTGTATTTCAAGCCCTGCAATTAATCTTAAAAGCGTTGATTTACCTACACCAGAACAGCCAAGTAAACTTACCCACTCATTAGGCAAAAGCGTTAAGTCAAGGTGTTTAAATAGTACCTGCTTACCAAAAGCAAGACTAAGATCCTGAATATGCACCATAGTATTAACCTTACTGATTAATAACTAAAGGCTTTGAGAAAAAAAGGATTGAAAATAGATATGAAGAATGAAAAGTATTTTGGCATATTAGTTTCCTACGTCAGTGCTAACTGTTTCAGGTTCACGGGTATTATCTCAGCCACTTTGTGGCACCCCGACTAAAGTTGAAAACGATTGTATATCTCAATGTAGAATAAAACAAGAATAAATTTCATTTTATGAGAGATGTTCTCTTGTTTAGCGCTGATAACGCATACTTAATATGCTTGAATATAAAAAAGATATAGACCGGATCAAACTTAAGTTTGATCTTTTTGGCTTGGAATGAGAAGAGCAATATAAGAATAAAATAATTATATTTTCGTAGAAATACTTTCAGTATAAGAAATAACTAATAAAATAAGTTTTTAAAAATTAAAGTGAAAAATGAGATTGGATTTGGATTTGAAATTAAAATGGTGCCCGAAGCCAGACTTGAACTGGCACGCCTCGAAAGGCGAGGGATTTTAAATCCCTTGTGTACATCATTTAAGTTTGAAAACTATTTGTTTAGACCAATTCCGTGTACCTAGCCAATACACCATGATCTACCCACTAACGCTCTGTGGATAGGTTAGATCTTACACAAAAATACTAGTTTGTAAAGCCTGAATGTACTAATTTTAAAAATATTTTTATAAGGATGAATAAGCTGAGAATGAGCGATTTAAATTTATTTTGCAAGGAACCCCTTTAGATGCTCCTTGCATACCTATCTAAAGTAATTCTGTATATTCTCTTATTGAATCAATATTATCTTCAATATAACTCAATGTAACTTTGACATCTTTATGTCCTAGTAATTGTTTGGCTATATATAGGTTTTCAGGTTTTTTCATTAGATTTGTTGCTGCTGTATGCCTAAATCTGTGAGGGGAGCTAATAATTCCTGTATATTTTGAAATAACTTTGAAGATATAGCTCACCTGGTCATTGGTCATTTTCTCTCCCTTTCGTTTAACAGCATTTGAAAATAAATTAATGTTAAATAGTTGAGATTCTACAGGCTGATTCAATTTACTTAGTTCAGTTAATAATTTCTTTAGATAAGGATAAAGTGTAGTTGATATAGGAAGTATATGATACTCGTGATTTTTATTTATCTCAGATGGAATATGAATAACTTGATTCAGCAAATCTACATCTTTAATTCTTAATTTATTTAACTGAGAGCGTCGAATTGCCGTATAGCGGAAAGTCATAATTATGGTTTTAGTAAACCATAATGGGCGAAGAATAGAAGGAAGATGCTTTGATTCAGTGATTCCAAAGCTAAGTTTTTTTAAATCTGAAGAAGTATATACTTTCCTTTTCTTCTTTCCTTCTCTAATGAACAAACTATCGAAAGGGTTCTTTGTAAATGGAAGGAGTTGTTTTTCAATTCCAAATTTGAAAATAGTCTTTAGCTGACGAATATAGCTATTCCAAGTCACTTCAATGATAGATTGTCCAACAACTCTCTTTCTCCATTGGAGTATTAATGAGTCTGATATTTCATCAGGATATTGAATACTACAATTTTTCTGTAATTGTCTAATTGCTTTTTCATAGCTTTTAATAGTATCTATACGTAAATGACGGTATAAAAAAAAATTACTAAGTAACATATCAAATGTGGTTCTATTCACTTTCATTTTCCTCAATAAGTGATAAATGCAAATTATCAATTGGAATTCTATTACCGAAAAAATAGTCAGTTTTATCAATCAAATACCCAATCAATTGAGAGGTTCTTCTTGGGCCAATAACCTTACAGCGCCAAAAATTAATACTATCGTTGTTTGATTGACGGTATTTCTTGTGTAATTTAAGTTCTTGGAAACTATATTGCAAATTTTCGATATCTTTTTTAGTAAAGTTGGTAATGCCCTTACTATTGAAAAAGAGCTGAAAGATTCCAGGTGTTACAAGGAAAAGTTTGCCTTTGACTATATGTAATTTAGCATTTGAATTATTAATAGTTAGGGTATTCCCGATAATTCCGGATTTTAGCCATTCAACAAAAATCTCTCCTGAGACAGCCTCAGTTTCCTTTGTATCATCCCCCGTTGTTATAGATGGGGTAGAGGCGATTTTATTTATTTCGCTTTCTTGAGATAGTTTTTTATCAGTAGAGTCTTGAGATTCTTCTACAGGTGAAAATAAATTCATTACCAAATCAGTCATATCCGTCTCAGTTTCAAAATTTTGAGTATTTTGAGAGGGGATATTTTCAGATAAAGCGGGTTTATTCACTGTATCAGTTATTACGGGAAGTTTTACTTCAGATTCTGTAATTATTGAGTTTTCTTCTTTAATTTCTTCACCTGAACTTAATTGTTCTTCATTTTCAATATCGACTCGACCTAAAAATATACCTGGTCTGTCATTAAGATTTTCCCAAGCTACTTCCGGTTTAATTCTGAGTAAAGAAAATGCTTTAGGTGGGCACCAGCCTGAATCAGCTTTAATTCGACAGTGCCAAATTGCCGTACCGTCATTTGTACTTTCAATAATACCTAATGATTGCATTTCACTAAATAATTTAGGATTGTCAGATGGGGCGGAGATACCTTGCTCTAGTAAATAAGCTCGTATTTGGTCTGCAGTTGGCTTGCTCATTAACCATAGAGCATCCTCTGTAAGCCAGCCATCTGAAGGGCCTTTAGGGGTGTTAATTTTAAATTTATGTTGCAGTAAATGACGTAAAGCCATAACCAGTTGCTTCGCAAATGATGTTATAGGTTTTTGAGTTAATTTTGATACATCACCACCTAAAGCAAGCGTTACACTGTTTTGGTCTGCTTTTTGTACTATTTCAGATAGTAAACCTGATTTGTCTTTATGATCAGCCATCGCATACATTAATGATGAAAAAGCTTCCGGGTATTCAGCTAACCATGCAAACGCTTCTTTTGGTATTAAATAGTTTGCAAGGAAACTTCCCATAACAGGGTGAAGATCATAATCTCGCCCTTTAATGTATTTGAATTTATAAGGTTGAGTCGGGATTCCCAACCAAGGGAACCAACGAGAACCATCTTTTAATTGTATCTCTATATCAACAATAACTTTACCAATGTCATGAACCAATGCCGCATAAATAACAGCTGCAGTCCAAGCATCACGTTGCTTAGATTGTTCTTCCGGAGCAGCATTTTGTGGCAATACATAACTTTGTCGTAATTTAGCTGAAAATGAAAGAACTTCTAGGCCATGATCAAGCATACCACCTAAATGTGAGTGATGATGTGATTCTGAGGCAGGTAATAGTTGAACCATTTCAGCGTAGCGCTCGATAGGTTTTTTATAGAGCTCATTAAACATATCTTGCGTCATTGATACTTGTTGCCAAAGTAAATTTAAGTATTTTTGGCGTAATTCAGAATTGAGTAATTCTGACGCAGTAAAGGGGGTTATCCATCCCTCATCATCCACTTTGAATGTTGATAAATTAAGATTTTTTAGAGAGGATGTGATATTAAGGGAATCTTGTTTTTTCCCTCTGATTTTATGAAAAATAGATGAAAGCATAACTCAGAACCTTTTTTGTAAAAGAATATTGATTTATGCATCGATCTCAATAAATAAATAATTCTAAATCGGAGATAAATATTAAAGCCATTTTGAAAGCCTTTTGGCCTTTTCAGGTAAGACCTTTCCCTTGGAAAGGTTACCTTTATTACATTACCCTTAATCCCGTTAGGGATTCCTTTAACCTTTTGTTTTTTTTGCTACAATAATAACAATTACAAAAAAAGAAGAAAAATATGAAGTTTGAAATTAAAGATAACCAGGTTGTTATAGCTTCTTACCCTAGCAAAGAAACAATATTAAAACATAATGGAGAAATAACTATATACTCTATAATTAGGCGTTATAAAGAACGAAGAGGGAAATGCAGACCTATCGGCGATAATTGCCCTATGTTGTATGCCATGAAAGGAGATGAAGGGTTAACAACAGATATTGAAACTATCGATGCTGTATATGAATACGCTAAAAAACTGATTGATGAATATCCATTTGAAGAACATATCGAACAACCATTTGATGTGATCATACTCATGCCATCTAAACATAGTATTGGGCGTAATTTAGCTTGTTTATTGCAGCAAAAATTTAACATAAATATTATTGATAATTTTCTCAGAAAAAAAACGCCTCAAACATTGATTGAGGATGTTATAAGTGATAACACAATTCCCTCAGATAAAAAACAGTCCTTAATTACTGCATTAAAGAGAAGCGAAGGGGTATTCTCAATAAAAGACATAGCTCCGAAGAATAGATGCTATTTACATATTTTTTGTGGTGATCATGTAAAATTACCAGCTGATGCTAAACATGTATTACTCGTTGACGATATATCTTCTTCAGGAACAACATTTGAAAGCGCAGCAGCAGTGATTAGACAATATTGCAAACAAGTTGAAATGATCTCAGCAGTTACATTATTTGCACCGATTAAATGAGTTTTAAGTAACGATTAGCTATTGTCATTAATCATAAAATTAATCATAAGAATTAATCATAAGAGTTAATCATAAGAGTTAATCATAAGAGTTAATCATAAGAGTTAAAATTAGATTGACATTTAATTAGTAAATACTTAACATTAAGCACATCTAAGAGATTAGATTGACAGGGTAAATGTCCCCTCGGTCATAAAACATAGCAGGGACCCGCAGAGTGCAACTTCGGCCAGCTTATAATGAGCAAGTAGAAGGAGTTCTAGGCAGCGGCTAGAAAAATAATGAAACAATGGGGAGCTTGGCTCCCCATCATTTTATCTATTAGGATATATCAGTTCATTATAATTTTTTAGGTAATATTGGTTAGGTAAATTAACCTTCTCTCCATTAACCTTATCGTATCCTCTATCAATTCTGCTGAGTAGTTCATTTACCAGCATGAATGATAATGTCTTTTTTATAAACCCTTTTGGAATTCCTGTTTTTTCAGTTATCTTGAGATAAGATGCCATTGAATACTTAAACTTTTTATCTCTTATTGCAGAAAAATAAATGAATAATTTTAGTGCATACAATTCAATTTGTGAACGCAACGAGAAGCTTCTACAAAATATGCCTTCTAGCTCATGAATTGGGACTTTACACCACGTTTTATCTTCATTTTGATTCACTATATATTGGTTTGTTCTTCCAATTCTCTTAATTGAAATAATATTATTGGATTCCAATACTTTTAATCCCATGCTTATAGATTGCCTACTAATACCTAGACTCTCTGAAAATTCTTTATAAGTAAAATTTGTTATCAACTCATCATTAAATTCATCTTTTTGTGCCTTACTTACGATAATTAAAAACATCATTAATGCAGCAATATTTGCTGCATTCATTTGATTTTGGTTATTAGATGAGTATCTAAATTTTTTTAGACCACCGTCAATAACCCATCTACTCGGCATTTTGGACCAATATTTCATTTTTTTTTGTACACCCATAAAAATAGACTCATACATAAGAACATAAATCCAATACCAATTGAAAGATCGGTTAATTCAGTTACAAAGGTAGATAAATGATCTAAATTGAAGTTTGATAAAACGGTCATGATTAATGATAAAAATCTCTGTATTTGCATATTGATAAACTCCCATATAAATTTTTATACGGTATATTTATCTTTATATGACCCCAATATCTAGATATAGTTTTTATAAAATTCCTACAAAAATTTAATAAAATCAAATTGTTACTTATTAAAAATTAGTCTTTATTTTAAACTAATTAGTTCATAATGGATAGATTTATTCACTATACATTTCATCCGGGCTATCATAATCGCTATATTCATTCTCTGATTCAGTTGTATCTTCGTTTAATTCTGATTCTAATGTTCTTCGGTCTTCATCACCTAAAAATTTCCAGTAGTTACAAATCAACTCCTTTTCGCCATATTTTTCCCATACTCCTGGATAAAAGTATTCTGCTTCAACGTGACAAATCCCTCCTTCGTGAGGGTCTCTTATATTAGCTATAGATTCAAGGCTTTGAGTTGCAATAATACACGTGATATAGAGTAGATGGCGTTTCATAGTTGGGTCAGTATTTTAAAAATGACCAATTCTAAACATCCTATCCAATACTAAGTAGCTTTATTTAGAAACTCTCCTGAAGATAAAAATAAATTATCAATGATGATACAGAGCTAAATCTATATTATTTGTCTAGAAACTTTGATTTTGGTTTTTAGACAGTCTAAAAACTAGAGAAGGGTAAGATTTTAGACTGGCAATATTAGGTAGTCTAAAAAGTATTAAGTTTTGAATGTATAAGGAGATGAAAGTGTAAACTAGAATTTTTATCAATAGAAAATTTGCTGAATGTGATATAAGCAACTTAGAAATTTTAGTTAAAGGTAACATCCAAAACTTGAACGTAGGAATAAATGGCAGTCAAACTATAAAAATACTCCATACCTCTATGAGTAAAGGTTCCGTAGGTCAACAAGAAATGTAAGTGGCAATGTATTTGGTTCAGTCAAAAGTATGTCTTGAAATATCCAAGTATTAGGTAATATCCAAGGTAATGCTAGTTCAATGTCGGGTTCTATTTTTATAAACTAAAACGCCCAGCAAGGAATTTTGCTAGGCGTTTTAGTCTATTTGTATGAATTTATTTGAATAAGGCTGCGTGCGTTCCTATTCTGATTAATCTAAGTTCTTTTTTGTTTTCTTTCTCCAAAATTTGATAGATAAGTACAAGATCGTTAAGTATATGACAATCTCGGTAACCGTTCATCTCACCCCTTAAGGGATGATCTAAGTAATTTTCCGGTAGAGTGAGATCTCGTTGCAGTAAATACATGACCTCAGAAAATTGTGGTGAACAAAGTTGATTTGGTGCTAATTTTTTGATGTCTTTCCTAAACTCTTTTGTCATAGCGACTTGAAGTGTCGGACGCTGATGATTGTCCAAATTGGTCTCCTTTTACTTTTTGTAAAACCTCAACAATATTCTCATTTGAGTTAGCTGAGGTGATAATTTCTAATTCTCCGCTTTCAGCTTCTTGCATCGCATTAAGTGTTGTAGCATTTGGCTGTAAGTAAGAGAGGTTTAATGGAACTGTTTTTGTATTAACAATTTCAGTTAAAAATAAATTTAATGCTTGAGATGGGGTGAAACCATAATTTTCCAGAATATTGAACGCCTCCTGTTTTAAATCCCCAGCTAATCTAAAGCTGAAAGATGATGTGTTTGTGATAGCCATGATAATCTCCTTTAAGTTACTTACAGTTGGATAACCAACTAGATATGTCTTACATTGAAAGACAGCACCTATTATATGGAAGAATGTATTTCAATGCAAGACATTTGATTGAGGGTAAAAAGATTTTTAGATGTTTATATTGTTAAGCTTAAAATACATATAAGGATAAAAAATGATTAATAACGATAATAATGATAAAAAACTAAATGTAGAATTAATGCCAGTAGTTAAAAATAATGGAGCTAAAGGTGGAGATGATTAAGCTAAAGCTGGCGGGAATTATGGTAGCGTACAGATAAAATGCAAATATACTTTCAGGCTACGAAAGGTGAAGTAAATATTGCTCCATTACCACTAGTAAGTAGCTCCTAATCTGATTTAGAAACCTTTCAGCAAGAGTTTGGGTTAATAGAATGAAACAATTTAGAGGAGAAATTTCAGGAGTCTAGGTCAGAAATAGAAAAGGGCTCGAAGTTACGAAGATAATTCTTTACTTTAGATAAAAGCGAAAATGATTGTGAAGTAAATATAGATGAAATGGATATGTTTACAGATATCCATTTAAATGATTATTTTATTTTCACGAGTCAGAAGGGTTATATAAGAATGAATGATTTCCATTTTTCTAATTAAGGTGAGTGATATGGCATTAATAGGTTTCGCCAGGGTATCAACCCAGCAGCAGGATTTAAGTGAACAGATTCAAGCATTAAAAGAATATGGCTGCAAAAAAATTTTTTCAGGGAAGCATTCCGGTAAAGCTGAGAAAAATAAAGCGCAATTAAATGAATTACTAGATTACATTCGAGAGGGGGATGTTGTTGCAGTAACTAAGCTTGATCGCTTAGGAAGGAGTCTTACTCAGTGTTTGAATACACTTGAACTATTTAAGAATAAAAATATTGGTTTTGTTGCAATACAACAAGGAATAGATACCCGAACCCAAAACAATCCTATGGGGATGGCCTTAATTCAATTGTTAGGTATTTTTGCTGAATTGGAAAGAAGTTTTATTGTCGAGCGTACTCAGGAAGGGAAGCGAACAAAACTTGCTTCAGGTCATAAAAATGCATTAGGCGGCCGTCCACCTAAAGTGACAGATAAAATACGTAAAAAGATTTATGCGGATTTTAAAGCTGGTGATTCTATTTCAACAGTAATGAAACGATATGATTTATCTAAATCAACAGTGGCGAGACTAAAAGGTATTTATAACAGAGAGAATAAGAATTAACTAATAAATTCTTTTTTATGAAGAATTTAATGTAAAATATATTGTCTAAGCAGTTAGGATTTAAATAACTAGGAGTCAATTTATGACAAATTTCATTAAACTAAAAATTGAAAAAAAAATTAAAAATGATGCAGGTGAACTTAAAGGCCTTAAGCTGATGAATCCCCTAATGATTTTGGTAAAAATCATTAAGTTAAGGTGGATACACATCTTGTCATATGATCAAATGGTTTCGCGAAAAATCAATAATCAGACAACAAGATGTGCGAACTCGATATTTTACACGACTCTCTTTACCAATTCTGCCCCGAATTACACTTAAAACGACTCAACAGCTTAACGTTGGCTTGCCACGCATTACTTGACTGTAAAACTCTCACTCTTACCGAACTTGGCCGTAACCTGCCAACCAAAGCGAGAACAAAACATAACATCAAACGAATCGACCGATTGTTAGGTAATCGTCACCTCCACAAAGAGCGACTCGCTGTATACCGTTGGCATGCTAGCTTTATCTGTTCGGGCAATACGATGCCCATTGTACTTGTTGACTGGTCTGATATCCGTGAGCAAAAACGGCTTATGGTATTGCGAGCTTCAGTCGCACTACACGGTCGTTCTGTTACTCTTTATGAGAAAGCGTTCCCGCTTTCAGAGCAATGTTCAAAGAAAGCTCATGACCAATTTCTAGCCGACCTTGCGAGCATTCTACCGAGTAACACCACACCGCTCATTGTCAGTGATGCTGGCTTTAAAGTGCCATGGTATAAATCCGTTGAGAAGCTGGGTTGGTACTGGTTAAGTCGAGTAAGAGGAAAAGTACAATATGCAGACCTAGGAGCGGAAAACTGGAAACCTATCAGCAACTTACATGATATGTCATCTAGTCACTCAAAGACTTTAGGCTATAAGAGGCTGACTAAAAGCAATCCAATCTCATGCCAAATTCTATTGTATAAATCTCGCTCTAAAGGCCGAAAAAATCAGCGCTCGACACGGACTCATTGTCACCACCCGTCACCTAAAATCTACTCAGCGTCGGCAAAGGAGCCATGGATTCTAGCAACTAACTTACCTGTTGAAATTCGAACACCCAAACAACTTGTTAATATCTATTCGAAGCGAATGCAGATTGAAGAAACCTTCCGAGACTTGAAAAGTCCTGCCTACGGACTAGGCCTACGCCATAGCCGAACGAGCAGCTCAGAGCGTTTTGATATCATGCTGCTAATCGCCCTGATGCTTCAACTAACATGTTGGCTTGCGGGCGTTCATGCTCAGAAACAAGGTTGGGACAAGCACTTCCAGGCTAACACAGTCAGAAATCGAAACGTACTCTCAACAGTTCGCTTAGGCATGGAAGTTTTGCGGCATTCTGGCTACACAATAACAAGGGAAGACTCACTCGTGGCTGCAACCCTGCTTACTCAAAATCTATTCACACATGGTTACGTTTTGGGGAAATTATGAGGGGATCTCTCAGTGCTCAGCATGTTTGAGTGCTTTACTCGCCGCGGGTTGAGAAATATGTAAAACTTCAGCCGCACGCGTTAAGGAACCACAAGTCATTACAGCATAAAAGATATCGAGATGTCTTAATTTCATTCCATGTAGCCTACTGATTATTTATTTCTACGGACTATTCTAACGAATAAAGTATAAATAATCAGATATACTCGTCATAATTCAAATTTTGGTTTAGTTGTCACGAGAATTAATTCGTAAACGTGCAAGCTAAATAGATTGACTAGGGGAATATACGGGGTAAGAAAGCGGCTCGGCATACTGCCCTATAATAAATTGTTAGGAGAAGTACGCCGAGTAGTGTGTAGCTATTAGGTAAAGTATGTACCAATTTCAATAAATATTTTAATTAAGATACTGTTTGAAATATCAACAATAAAGGCACCGACCATAGGAACGACAAGGAAAGCTTTATGTGATGGTCCAAATGCTTTTGTGACTGTTTGCATATTCGCAATTGCTGTTGGTGTTGCTCCCATACCAAAGCCACAGTGACCCGCGCTGATCACGACAGCATCATAATCTTTGCCCATCATTTTGAAGGTGACAAAGCAGGCAAATAGCACCATGACAACAGTTTGTACAGCAATGATAATTAATACTGGCCCTGCCATGCTTGCCAATTGACCAAATTTTAATGACATTAACGCCATTGCCAAGAAAAGCGATAAAGCAACGCTACCTAATACATCGACGGTCGGCTCAAACACTTCGTGTTTAAATACATGAGTCAGTGTATTACGGATAATAATACCGACAAATAAACACCAGACAAAAGTAGGCAGTTGCAGAAAAGTATCTTTAAACAATGCACTGATATAGCCACCAACAACAATACAGATAATCAGCATTGAAATGGTTTCAATAACGTTATTTGCATTGATTTTTCTTTTGACGCTTGGTTGCTCAAAAGCTTCAACGATAGTGTCGCGCTCTTGCTCGGTTGTTTTAGGAATAGAGACCTTTTTCAAAAGATGACGGGCAACAGGGCCGCCAACTAAACCACCCAACACTAATCCAAGTGTTGCACAAGCCATCGCTAATTCAACGGCGCCTGTTACACCATATTTATCAGCGAGAATAGGGCCCCATGCTCCGGCATTACCATGACCACCTGTTAGAGTAATTGAACCTGCAATTAAGCCAATAAATGGACTTTCATTCATCATGACAGCCATACTCATGCCGACAGTATTTTGAATGGCGATTAGGATCGTTACTGCAATAGTTAATAGAACTAACGGCTTTCCTCCTTTAATCAGTCGAGAAAAGTCAGAACTTAGCCCGATAGAGGAAAAGAATGTGAGCATTAATAAACTTTGCAATGAAGCATCAAAAGTAAACGAATAACCTGATGTTTTATCAATAATTAACAGAACAATTGCAACAATAAAGCCACCAACGACGGCTTCTGGTATGTGGTTTTTTTGTAGGAACGGGGTAAATTTTACGACAAACATTCCTATGAGTAGCGCGATACATGCGACTAATAATGTATAACTGGCATCTAGGATCATTTTTTTACCTCTATTAGTTTACCAGAATTTTCACTATAACAATTTAACAATAGTGAAAAATGAAGTTACTTTGGTTAACTAATCTTTAACAATGAGTTTTATTAGGGTATCCATAACTTTTAGTTAATAGGGTCATAATTTTAGTGTGATCTTAATCATGAAATATTAAAAAGATTAAAATAACAACAATGGTATTTAATGATGGGTAAACCTAAATACCATGCGGGATCCGCACTATTTTCGGTGATAGCAAAAAATAAAAAAGTATAAATAATAAACAAAATTATAAGAGAAGGAGAACATGATAAGCGCAGGCCGAGCAATTTAAAGAAGTGTGATATACAACATAAAACAGCAGCATGACCTTTCTATATTTCGTTGCTTATCGAAGTGTTAATTTTCGGGTGGATTACTCTGTTTGTTGATTAATAACGGAGAAAAATATGATTGCTGTAATATTTGAGGTGCAAATACAACCCGACCAACAAACTCGCTATTTGACTTTAGCTGAGGAGTTAAGACCACTATTAAGTCATGTAGCTGGTTTTATTTCAATTGAACGTTTTCAAAGTCTAGCTACAGAAGGAAAAATGTTATCGCTATCTTGGTGGGAAAACGAATACGCAGTTCTGCAATGGAAAAATCATGTTTTACATGCGAAAGCTCAACAAGAAGGGCGAGAGTCAATATTTGATTTTTACAAAATTAGTATTGCTCATATTACTCGCGAATATTCATTTAAAAAGGACAAGGATAATGTTTGATGTTCACGTTGTTTTAGATAATCAAATAGGACAATTAGCATTACTAGGAAAAACATTAGGTAATAAAGGTATTGGATTGGAAGGGGGAGGGATATTTACGGTTGGTGATGAATGCCATGCTCATTTTCTTGTTGAACAAGGAAAGGAAGCTAAAATAGCGCTAGAGCAAGCTGGACTGTTAGTACTTGCGATCCGGACACCATTAATTCGTAAGTTAAAACAGGAAAAACCGGGGGAACTTGGCGAAATAGCACGAGTATTGGCGGAGAATAACATTAATATTTTAGTGCAATACAGTGACCATGCTAACCAACTGATATTAATAACGGACAATGATAGTATGGCTGCATCTGTTACGCTCCCTTGGGCAATAAAGTGAACTTGCGATGGCTAATTTAATACGAAAAGAGGTTACCTTTGAGTCCTCAATAGCCGCGATAGGGGCGGCTATGTCTGACATTTCACGAGTTAAAATACTCAGTGCTTTGATGGATGGGCGAGCTTGGACGGCCACTGAGCTAAGTTCTGTGGCGAATATATCAGCTTCAACGGCGAGCAGTCATTTATCTAAATTATTAGATTGCCAGCTAATCACAGTAGTAGCTCAAGGCAAGCATCGTTATTTTCGGCTAGCAGGAAAAGATATTGCTGAATTGATGGAAAGTATGATGGGGATCTCCTTAAACCATGGCGTACATGCCAAAGTTTCCACGCCAGTGCATTTACGAAAAGCACGTACTTGCTATGATCATTTAGCTGGCGAAGTTGCCGTTAAGATCTATGATTCCCTTTGTCAACAGCAATGGATCACTGAAAATGGTTCAATGATCACATTAAGTGGTATTCAATATTTTCATGAAATGGGAATTGACGTTCCTTCCAAACATTCACGTAAAATCTGTTGTGCGTGTTTAGATTGGAGTGAACGCCGTTTCCATTTAGGTGGGTACGTTGGAGCCGCATTATTTTCGCTTTATGAATCTAAAGGGTGGTTAACTCGACATCTTGGTTACCGTGAAGTTACCATCACGGAAAAAGGTTATGCTGCTTTTAAGACCCACTTTCACATTTAAGTTGTTTTTCTAATCCGCATATGATCAATTCAAGGCCGAATAAGAAGGCTGGCTCTGCACCTTGGTGATCAAATAATTCGATAGCTTGTCGTAATAATGGCGGCATACTATCAGTAGTAGGTGTTTCCCTTTCTTCTTTAGCGACTTGATGCTCTTGATCTTCCAATACGCAACCTAAAGTAAAATGCCCCACAGCGCTGAGTGCATATAATGCATTCTCTAGTGAAAAACCTTGTTGGCATAAAAAGGCTAATTGATTTTCGAGAGTTTCATACTGTTTTTCTGTAGGCCGTGTACCTAAATGTACTTTTGCTCCATCGCGATGACTTAGTAAAGCACATCTAAAACTTTTAGCGTTATTACGTAAAAAATCTTGCCAGCTTTCCCCTTCTAAAGGGCAAAAGTGAGTATGGTGCCTATCTAACATCTCAATGGCTAAGGCGTCGAGCAAAGCCCGCTTATTTTTTACATGCCAATACAATGTAGGCTGCTCTACACCTAGCTTCTGGGCGAGTTTACGGGTTGTTAAACCTTCGATTCCGACCTCATTAAGCAGCTCTAATGCGCTGTTAATCACTTTACTTTTATCTAATCTAGACATCATTAATTCCTAATTTTTGTTGACACTCTATCATTGATAGAGTTATTCTACCACTCCCTATCAGTGATAGAGAAAAGTGAAATGAATAGTTCGACAAAGATCGCATTGGTAATTACGTTACTCGATGCCATGGGGATTGGCCTTATCATGCCAGTCTTGCCAACGTTATTACGTGAATTTATTGCTTCGGAAGATATCGCTAACCACTTTGGCGTATTGCTTGCACTTTATGCGTTAATGCAGGTTATCTTTGCTCCTTGGCTTGGAAAAATGTCTGACCGATTTGGTCGGCGCCCAGTGCTGTTGTTGTCATTAATAGGCGCATCGCTGGATTACTTATTGCTGGCTTTTTCAAGTGCGCTTTGGATGCTGTATTTAGGCCGTTTGCTTTCAGGGATCACAGGAGCTACTGGGGCTGTCGCGGCATCGGTCATTGCCGATACCACCTCAGCTTCTCAACGCGTGAAGTGGTTCGGTTGGTTAGGGGCAAGTTTTGGGCTTGGTTTAATAGCGGGGCCTATTATTGGTGGTTTTGCAGGAGAGATTTCACCGCATAGTCCCTTTTTTATCGCTGCGTTGCTAAATATTGTCGCTTTCCTTGTGGTTATGTTTTGGTTCCGTGAAACCAAAAATACACGTGATAATACAGATACCGAAGTAGGGGTTGAGACGCAATCGAATTCGGTATACATCACTTTATTTAAAACGATGCCCATTTTGTTGATTATTTATTTTTCAGCGCAATTGATAGGCCAAATTCCCGCAACGGTGTGGGTGCTATTTACCGAAAATCGTTTTGGATGGAATAGCATGATGGTTGGCTTTTCATTAGCGGGTCTTGGTCTTTTACACTCAGTATTCCAAGCCTTTGTGGCAGGAAGAATAGCCACTAAATGGGGCGAAAAAACGGCAGTACTGCTCGGATTTATTGCAGATAGTAGTGCATTTGCCTTTTTAGCGTTTATATCTGAAGGTTGGTTAGTTTTCCCTGTTTTAATTTTATTGGCTGGTGGTGGGATCGCTTTACCTGCATTACAGGGAGTGATGTCTATCCAAACAAAGAGTCATCAGCAAGGTGCTTTACAGGGATTATTGGTGAGCCTTACCAATGCAACCGGTGTTATTGGCCCATTACTGTTTGCTGTTATTTATAATCATTCACTACCAATTTGGGATGGCTGGATTTGGATTATTGGTTTAGCGTTTTACTGTATTATTATCCTGCTATCGATGACCTTCATGTTAACCCCTCAAGCTCAGGGGAGTAAACAGGAGACAAGTGCTTAGTTATTTCGTCACCAAATGATGTTATTCCGCGAAATATAATGACCCTCTTGATAACCCAAGAGGGCATTTTTTACGATAAAGAAGATTTAGCTTCAAATAAAACCTATCTATTTTATTTATCTTTCAAGCTCAATAAAAAGCCGCGGTAAATAGCAATAAATTGGCCTTTTTTATCGGCAAGCTCTTTTAGGTTTTTCGCATGTATTGCGATATGCATAAACCAGCCATTGAGTAAGTTTTTAAGCACATCATCATCATAAGCTTTAAGTTGGTTCTCTTGGATCAATTTGCTGACAATGGCGTTTACCTTACCAGTAATGTATTCAAGGCTAATTTTTTCAAGTTCATTCCAACCAATGATAGGCATCACTTCTTGGATAGGGATAAGGTTTTTATTATTATCAATAATATAATCAAGATAATGTTCAAATATACTTTCTAAGGCAGACCAACCATTTGTTAAATCAGTTTTTGTTGTGATGTAGGCATCAATCATAATTAATTGCTGCTTATAACAGGCACTGAGTAATTGTTTTTTATTTTTAAAGTGATGATAAAAGGCACCTTTGGTCACCAACGCTTTTCCCGAGATCTCATCTATTGAAACAGCTTGATAGCCTTTTTCAACAAACAATATTCGTGCTGAGTTAACCAGTGATTGATAGGTACTCTTAAAATTTTCTTGTTGATGATTTTTATTTTCCATGATAGATTTAAAATAACATACCGTCAGTATGTTTATGGTATCATGATGATGTGGTCGTGACAATCTTAAGAACATTTAGGTTATTTTATGTATATTGAACAGCATTCTCGCTATCAAAATAAAGCTAATAACATCCAATTAAGATATGATGATAAGCAGTTTCATACAACGGTTATCAAAGATGTTCTATTATGGATTGAACATAATTTAGATCAGTCTTTACTGCTTGATGATGTGGCGAATAAAGCGGGTTATACCAAGTGGTATTTTCAGCGGCTGTTCAAAAAAGTAACAGGGGTCACACTGGCTAGCTATATTCGTGCTCGTCGTTTGACGAAAGCGGCTGTTGAGTTGAGGTTGACGAAAAAAACTATCCTTGAGATCGCATTAAAATATCAATTTGATTCCCAACAATCTTTTACACGTCGATTTAAGTACATTTTTAAGGTTACACCAAGTTATTATCGGCGTAATAAATTATGGGAATTGGAGGCAATGCACTGAGAGATCCCCTCATAATTTCCCCAAAGCGTAACCATGTGTGAATAAATTTTGAGCTAGTAGGGTTGCAGCCACGAGTAAGTCTTCCCTTGTTATTGTGTAGCCAGAATGCCGCAAAACTTCCATGCCTAAGCGAACTGTTGAGAGTACGTTTCGATTTCTGACTGTGTT
The DNA here is from genome assembly GCF_000210895.1 of Haemophilus parainfluenzae T3T1. NCBI lineage: Bacteria > Pseudomonadati > Pseudomonadota > Gammaproteobacteria > Pasteurellales > Pasteurellaceae > Parahaemophilus > Parahaemophilus parainfluenzae. The sequence goes on from NC_015964.1 coordinate 1,169,203, forward strand.
AGCCTGGAAGTGCTTGTCCCAACCTTGTTTCTGAGCATGAACGCCCGCAAGCCAACATGTTAGTTGAAGCATCAGGGCGATTAGCAGCATGATATCAAAACGCTCTGAGCTGCTCGTTCGGCTATGGCGTAGGCCTAGTCCGTAGGCAGGACTTTTCAAGTCTCGGAAGGTTTCTTCAATCTGCATTCGCTTCGAATAGATATTAACAAGTTGTTTGGGTGTTCGAATTTCAACAGGTAAGTTAGTTGCTAGAATCCATGGCTCCTTTGCCGACGCTGAGTAGATTTTAGGTGACGGGTGGTGACAATGAGTCCGTGTCGAGCGCTGATTTTTTCGGCCTTTAGAGCGAGATTTATACAATAGAATTTGGCATGAGATTGGATTGCTTTTAGTCAGCCTCTTATAGCCTAAAGTCTTTGAGTGACTAGATGACATATCATGTAAGTTGCTGATAGGTTTCCAGTTTTCCGCTCCTAGGTCTGCATATTGTACTTTTCCTCTTACTCGACTTAACCAGTACCAACCCAGCTTCTCAACGGATTTATACCATGGCACTTTAAAGCCAGCATCACTGACAATGAGCGGTGTGGTGTTACTCGGTAGAATGCTCGCAAGGTCGGCTAGAAATTGGTCATGAGCTTTCTTTGAACATTGCTCTGAAAGCGGGAACGCTTTCTCATAAAGAGTAACAGAACGACCGTGTAGTGCGACTGAAGCTCGCAATACCATAAGCCGTTTTTGCTCACGGATATCAGACCAGTCAACAAGTACAATGGGCATCGTATTGCCCGAACAGATAAAGCTAGCATGCCAACGGTATACAGCGAGTCGCTCTTTGTGGAGGTGACGATTACCTAACAATCGGTCGATTCGTTTGATGTTATGTTTTGTTCTCGCTTTGGTTGGCAGGTTACGGCCAAGTTCGGTAAGAGTGAGAGTTTTACAGTCAAGTAATGCGTGGCAAGCCAACGTTAAGCTGTTGAGTCGTTTTAAGTGTAATTCGGGGCAGAATTGGTAAAGAGAGTCGTGTAAAATATCGAGTTCGCACATCTTGTTGTCTGATTATTGATTTTTCGCGAAACCATTTGATCATATGACAAGATGTGTATCTACCTTAACTTAATGATTTTGATAAAAATCATTAGGGGATTCATCAGGGCCTTAAGTGGGAAGAGGTTTATGTCAATGCAGATAATATATCCCATTTCAAAAAGGTCGAAAATACGTTATGCCCAAATAATAATGTAAAAGAAATACGTTTCGCGAGTCCGAAATATAAAGATTCTACTTATTATAGTCGGTTAGAAAAGTATCTATTAAAATCAAAGACACAAGATGCATTTCTAAAAGATGAATTTAGTGACTTTATTCAAAAGTATGGAAGGGCTGATGTTAGTGCTATTTTTGCTGGGGATATTATGTTTTCTGAGGCTATTGAGGTTTACTTTAAAGCGGGGGTTCATCCATTAGATAGTTCTGATAAAGAGCCTGTTATTTCATGTTGTGGTTTAGAAGAGCTTAGGATATTGGTCCCAAAGTAGAGCAAAGCAAAGTAGAGCTTAAATCTGTATAAATAAAAAAATGCACTTACTTTTAAAGTAAGTGCATTTTTTCTAATAAAACATAGGTTCATTTTCCCAATCAATGTCAAGCGGGGGTTCTTCTACTGGTTCAGGTTCAATAACTTGATATTCTGCTTCAGTATAGGAATCTGCACTCTCCAATTTTTTGTTCCAATTCCCCAATATGTGAGCTGGTGTGTATAAATGGTAATTCACCTCATCTTTAAGGGTGTTACCAATAATGACTTCTCCCGGTATGTGTAAGAGTGTCATTTGTATATAACACATTAATGCTGCAGTAAAATCCAAATCTCTTGCTTGAGCCCACATTTGTTGCTGAGGGTTGAAGTCCTCTTCGCGCAAATAATTATAAGCCTCAATAATCATTACGCCGGAGCCACAAGTTGGCTCTTGCAATGTCAAAAAACCACGTTTTTTAATTAAACTATGACAATCTGATAGAGTTACGGCTGCCATAAAGTGGGCAATGTGACCAGGCGTGAAATATTGAGCTTTATATTGATCACCTAAATCCAACGACATGAACACTGATCCTAGGAAATCATAGGTTTTATGCTCCAAAGCCTCAACAATAATGTTGAAAAGGCGACTGAGAGCTTGTTTTTCATCTTCATTATAATGCTCGCCAGCTGTCTGATAACGTTGTCTCAACGATTCATCTGCTTGTGCACCATATATAATGAGATAGAATTCCAGGGCAAAGATTGTAATAAAGTCGTAAAACACTTCTGAGCGTCGATATTGTGGTGCTATCGATTTAAAAAGTGCGGTAAATTTTTTCTCGAAATCCATAGATTACTCCTAAAATAACGGGAGTAATCCCCTTTGAGGATTACTCCCCAAAGGGTGGTTTATGAGAGCTCTAACAAAAAACGTTAGAATGGTTTAATAGAGGCTAAGCCGCTAATTTTGCTTCTTCATTCGATGTTAATTCGAGAGCATTTAACAAGAATTGTGTTGCTTCACGTGCTTGAGAAGATGCTCGGAAAATAGCTTTTTTATCGGCTTTTAATGCGTTAATCCAATGTTCAATATACGCTGCATTTTGTGAAATATTATTGCAAACATTCACGTGCGCACAGGTAAAGGCGCTTGTGAGTTCAGCTATTAATTCTTCAAATGCATATTGTTCAGAACCAAATTTATCAAATTTAGCTACACCGTCACGATTTAATCGGTCTTTATGCCCGGTGGCATGACCGCATTCATGCAGTAGAGTTGCATAGTAGTCGTCAGCTGTATTGAATTTTTTGAAATCCGGCATCACAATGCAATCTTTTCTCGGCATATAACAAGCACGATCTTGTGCTTTGTTATACAGCTGCATACCCATTTTATTGGGTAATACATCTAAATCCGGACGAGCTTGCATTTCAGAAGATTTTTCTGGTTCAGGATATTCTTCATAGTATTTTTCTAAGCCTTCACACTGTTCAATATTAAACACGTGATGACCACGAATAAATACAGATGACTTCATTTTCGGATCACCGTTTTCATCAAGTACAATGTTTCCGCTATCGTCTTTTTCTTCAAACATATTTTGTTTATAGAAAATAATAACTGTACTTTTCTCACCTGTTCGGACTTGGCCACCTAGATGATTTGCTCCTTGAAAAGTTACCCACTTGCGTTGAGTAAAGTTTTTTCTAATGGCGCTCATCCAAAGCAGAAGTACGTTGATCCCGGAGTATTGACGACCACTTTCACCGTTGCATGGAATAGCCATTTGTGGCCATCCACTATCCCAAGGTCTCTGCCATGGCATCACACCTTGCTCTAATGCTTCGAGGATTTGGTCTGTAATTTGTTGATATAAATCTTTGGCAGGTTGAGTTCTTTTTTTCATGGTTGTTCTCCAATAAAAAAAGGGAACAACCCCCCGAATGGGAAATTGCTCCCAGTCGGGTAAAAGAAAACCTTGAACACGCCAATGGCATGATCAAGGTTTGTTGTAAAGGTTGCAGGTATTAATTCAGTTATGAATTAACACCAATGGAATGTGTTTTTTTGCTTTGTGTTTTTTGCTCTTGTTGACGTTTTAATGATCGCACGCCAATAAAAGCAACTGTTCCCATAAAAAACAGTACAAAGACAATTGCAAAGAGGAACCCATTCCAGTTTAACGTAATATTCATACGTTACGCTCCGTCTGTCTCCATTAAGTTGTTGCAATATTTAGCTAACAACACACCACAGAACCAAGCTATTCCGCCAAATATCATAATGATAATGGCAAGAAGTAGCGGAATATTGTCATTCTGAACAAACATTGCGACAAACGCAATACCTAAGATGTAAGTGCCGATTTTACGAAAATCTTCAGAAACCAGCAGCATTGTTTTTTTGTCCCAATTGGAACTAACAAGCTTGAGTAAACGCTTAATCATGTTTACCCCCTTACACTTAACAAATCTTTACGGTTTGCGTATGGCGAAACTGTAAAGAAGTGATATTTCTGTCCGTATTGACTAGGGATATTCACCATAATACGAGTAGAAGATACATCTTTTCCTCGATTTTCCCAGGCATTTAATGCTTGAGTGCGAACTTCCTCTATTAGAGATTCTGAGTCATTATGTTTGGCTAGATAAGCTAAACAACTGTTATGTAATGTCACTTTCATAAGTTTTCTCCTACAGCAAGGGAAACCTTTACCTCTAAGGGTAAAAATTCCCCTTAGGGTTGAAAATGAATAGCTTATGCAATGTTAATGCATAAGGTAGTAAAGAGTACCCACTGTACCAACAATACCGACAATCAAAAATAAAATGCTAAATAACGTTGTTCGTTTTAACCACGTTCTTTGCACATCATCAATAATTGCCTCATATTCTTCCGCTTGGCTATCTAGCATCATTTGTAATTCGCAAAGCCGACGAGCTTCTTCGTCTTCAATGCTTTGATTGATACCAGATGTCACTTGTTTGTATTTATCGGTTGCTTTGTTTTTAGCTGCAACGAAAAAACGGCCCAAGTGTTTTCCCACACGAAATGAAAATGTTGGAGTTTCAAGAGGGTTACTTGATGGAACATCATAGTGTTCCAATTGAGTGGATGAGGACATAGTCATTCTCCTAATGTGAAATAAAAAATTCCTTGGAAAAATGACATGCCCGAAGGGAATCATTTTCCCTCGGAAGGTCTTTAAGGTGGCATTCCTACGATTGCGTAGAGTATCCTTTCAGAATGCTGGATAACATTTTGGCTATGATTCTACTTGCACTAAGGCAAGGCGTTGCTTCTCAAGAATCGTGCAACTTATAAGAGCTGTTTGCACAGCGACTTATCAAGTCCAATCATACTTAATAAGGCTGTCGAATCTCTATTAAAAATTGTTTTTTGGAAATGGAGAATTTATCTCAAAATCAAAAAGAATTTTTTATATATTCCCCCCTGTCATTTCGTTAATGTTTCAACTATCCAATTTCATCGTAAGGGATGGTTATGTCTATAAAAAAATCACTGTTTCTTTTCGGTTTGTTACCACTATCAGTGTTCGCCCAGGGGCCTAATCCCATAATTACTGTTTATTCAACACAAGATTATCCAATTCTTCACGCAGAGCTTGCAAGCCAGGTGTATTTACTTGATCAAGTTGAGCAATGGGAAAATTTGATTAGTCAGCGATTGAGTGCGAATCCTAGTGTAGCAGCTCAGCAAGCATCTCAGATTTTTCAGTCTGCTGAATGGAAACAGTCTGAAGAGCAATTAAAGCGTTCTTATCAGGGCCTTATAAGTGGTTGGCAAAATGGAATCAAGAAGGTGCCTGCAGTTTTATTTCAATATCCGGGAAAAGAGGATAGTGTCATATATGGTGAAACCAATATTGCTCAGGCATTAAGTTTATGGCAACGAGAGATTACAAAAGAGGGGACAAGATGAAATTGAAAAAAATGACATTATCCGGGCTTTGTATTGCAATTGCGTTGACCAGTATTTCAGGACAAGCTTCGGAGTCCGGTCAATCTTCTTTAAACACTGCATCGATTATGGCATCAAGCGCTTCGACAAGTTGTTTAGATTATAAGGTCGTTGGTACTTGTTTTTGGCTATTTTGTACAAAATTCGGCTGTAAAATCCGGACATCTACGAAAATAAAACACTATATTCCCGAGGTAGTGGTTTCAAGTTATAACCATCAGGCTCAAAATCCTTGGGTGGAAATGAATTTCCTTAGCAATGGGGTAAAAGGTGGAGATTATCAATCACCACACAAAGACTATACGCAAGCAACATTTAAAAATGTTGATGTAATCGGTCATCCGCAGGGAGCGATTAGTCAAATGCTTAATAGTACAGGGTATTACTGCAAAAGTCAGACAACGCCTTTTGTGCCTTATTACTTGAGTGGTTTGGACTTTTTAGCGTGGCGATTTGGTGTTCCGGAAATGGTTTATCCTGAAGCGCTTATTCCAGGTATGAGAGAAATTAGAGCAAATGGAGACACTTGGGGAAATATTTATCCACGAGCGGGTACAGTAACACAAGTTCATGACTATAAAGCTTCAGCTGTAACAGCGCATCGAGTAGCAGATGTTGTGACAAATACTTTCCAACCACATGTATATATACCGATTGCGAAAAAAGATAATCAATCGAATGGTGAGTGGTTTCCCCCTCCAGTGAAAGAAGGGGATGAAAAGACACATAAATGGCAACAGCTTCACCCGGTTACTTCACAGTCTTGTGCTATTTTCCCTGATAACCCGCCAAGTATGCTATCTGAAAATGGTAGTTATGCCTGGGCATTATGGCGCCCTTACAAGTGCTGTAAAAAACGCGGACAAACATTTTTGTATAGTATTGATTGGTCTAATTAATAAAGGAATTGAGTATGAAATTAAATCATGCACTGAAAGCATCTTATATTGCTATATCGTGCGCAATCTTATCCTCAACCATGCCAGTATCAGCTTCTAATAGTAATCCGTTTGGATTTAATAAAGCCGATTCTATTTTGTCTGATATGGTGTTTTATCAAATTGGGGGCGGTGTAGGTTATATGGCTCCCCCGAGTCGAGGTACGATTCCTGCAGCTGAATTTGGGATTGGTTGGAAAGCTAACTTGATGTGCGGTAATTTTGACATTAAGACGAGTATTAAAAATCAGTTAAATGGTTTAACTGAAGGATTTAAAGATCTTTATAGTAACGTTATCGAATCAGCCACAGGAGCTGTGGCGAGTTTACCTGCAATGGTTATTCAACGAGCAAATCCTCAGTTATACGATATTCTTACGAATGGTTTATATCAAGGTAAAATTGATTTTAATAGCTTAAAAACCAGCTGTGAAGAAATGTCTAAGAAGCTTGCAGACGCAACTTTAAATGGTCGTTGGTCTCAAAGTTCGGATATGGAATCCTTTAAAGACATTACTTCAACTGAACCAGATGCTACTCGAGCTAAAAAGAGACTTGAGGAATCTCAAGGTAAGGAAGGTAAAGAGTGGGTCGGGGGTAAAAAACGCGGTGGCCAAGGACAAGAACCAATCAAAATTGTTGAGGATGTTGCAAAAGCTGGCTACAACATGCAAAACAAGCGTAATGTATTAGAATCAGGTCGAATCTCCGGTAGTAGTTGTAGCGGATTACTTTGTCAAACTTGGGATAATCCTAAAGATATGACAGATTGGTTAACGAATGTGATCGGTGAGAAGCAATTAACTACTTGTAAAACAGATTGTGGTACTGCTAGTAGCTCTCGAGCTGGTGTTGGTTTAACACCTGAAATTGAAAAAGAAAATATTAAGACGGTAACTCAATTACAAAAAGCGCTTAACATGAGCACGCCTTCCGTTGAAGTACTTGCAGAATTAAGTTCTACAACAGTTCCTGTAACTCGTGGCTTAATTGAGTCTTTACGAGAAGATCCCGATGCTCAAGTATTAGGGCAGCGTTTAGCCAGTGAAATTGCTGTAGCTAAAACAATGGAGAAAATGCTTCTTGCACGTCGAGCTGTTTTAACGGGTATGCGTGAGCCAAATGTGGCCAACAATAAAGATGCTCAAGAAGAGTTAGAAAAGATCCTCACTTTAATTGACCGAGAAATAGGTCAAATTAGAATGGAGATTGATCTACAAAAATCACTTACCGGGAATTCCGCGGTGGCGATTCTACAAAATAAAGAGCTACGTGAATATAACACTGGAACTGGAAATGTTACACGTGACAGTGTAGATAAACGGATTAGCGATTTAGCTAATGGTACGAATAGCAATGCGGCTGAATTGGCAGATGCTGACAATATCAATATTCCTCGTAACAATGTCACTTTAGAAGTGCCTCAGATGTCAAACTCCCTGTCTTACACAGGGACTGGCGGTACATCCGGAAATAGTAGAGGTAACACTTCTTATTCATCAGTTCCAGCAATTAAAGGGACTGCACTTGATCAAGCAACAGGGTTGTTGAAAAAATTTGAAGGGTTTAGTGATAAAGCATATTGGGATGTCAATGCTTATCGCACCGGATATGGTTCAGATACTATCACAAAAGCGGATGGTACAATTGTCAAAGTAACGAAAGATACTGTAGTTAGTCGTGCTGACGCAGAGCGTGATTTAGCACGTCGCACACAAGAGTTTGCAAATAGAGCAAGAAATAACGTATCATCTTCAACATGGGATAAGTTACCACCAAATGCTCAAGCTGCATTAACATCTTATGCCTATAACTACGGGTCATTAACAAAAGATGTGATTGCCGCAGCCCAAGCATCTGCGCAATCAGGCGATATGAACGCACTAGCAAATGCAGTAAGAAATCGTCAAAATAACAATAATGGTGTAAATGCTAAACGTCGTAACCAAGAAGCAGATTACATTTTAGGAAAATAAAGGATATTTTTATGAAAAAATTACTCACTATTGCAGCGGTTGCTGTGTGTGCAACACCTGCATTTGCAGCTAATAATATTTTTTCTTGTACGGCAGAGAACGGAAGCCCGGTATCTGTAGTAAAGAATGGTTCAGACTATGAATTTACTTATGGCCAAGTTTCTTTTAAAAATCCGGTAAAACAAGTTTTTGCTAATCAGGATTCTTATGTAGCTACTGGTTCAGGGTTTATTACTAGCTCATTAGAAATGAGAAATAATGGCACAAGTTACACGATTCAATTTGTGCAACCACACAATAGTAACAGTATTGAAGAGCCAATGCTTTATATCACCAATGGCAGTAAAATGGATACGGTGAGCTGTAAAGCGGGTAGTGCAACTCAAAACTTTGAACGTCGCAGTATGAAAGTTTCATAAGCGTAAATAGAGATAAAATAAGCGGGATTTTCCCGCTTATTTTTTTAGTGGTATTCACTATCTTTAAAGATTTGTATTAAATTATTTAAAATCGCTTGTTCACATTCATTTCCGTTAATGATATTCAGTTCATCATCAAGATGAGTAAGCATTTCATCAATTCCTAATTCATTAAGCGCTACTTCGTTTAAACTGACCAGCCATTTTTTAAAACTAACTTTCATATCCCCCCCTATTTGAGCTATTTATTTGCGTTGTGTTATCAAGATACATTGAGGAGATAGATAAATCAGTAAAATGAGTAAAATTTGCGACGTGGATCGCAAAAATCACATTTTTCCTGCTTAAAACGAGGTTTTAATAAAAGAATAATAAGAGTACAATGAGAGTAAGTCAGAGTATTTTTGATAGGAGAGAGAATATGGATGCTCAAAAATTTGGCCATTCTGTCGGACAATTTTTTAAGAAAATTGACCGCACTTTATCATTTCTCCCAGGAAAGCCTCGTAAAGCTGTTGTGACAGCTGCGGCTCTTGCTGCGAGTCCAATTTTGGCCGGAGTTATAATTTCTAAAGCTAAATCCTTTAAAGAGACTGATTATGGCAGTGGTGCTGAGAATAAATCCATAATGAATACGTTGTTAGAATTTGAAGAACATGAGGATGGCTATCGAGATGGCCCTGAGGGGGTTGGTTTTTATTCTTTTGGAACAAGAATTGATGTTGAGGATGACGTAGATACATTTGAACACATGAATGAGTTTTATGAGATAAAATAAAAGGGGAATATAAATTCCCCTTTTATTATTTTAACTTGCTTTGAATTAACTCTCCGCCTTTTCCCCCTGCTGAACTAGCATGATTTGAACCTTGTTTTAACGCTTGAGACATAGCCCCGCCCATATTAATACCAGCCCAAGACATAGCGCCAAACCATAATGTTGGTAAGAATATAAACATACTTCCCATCACAAAATTAGAGATAATATCGTCTTGCGCATTCTCTAAAAAATTAATATTAAATGAGTTATGAGACGGTGAGCTGTACATAATCTCAATCATATATGAGTCTAACCATCGTGCCAATTCCCACCAAAACGTTGTTGTAATAAGTGCAAAATATACAAAGCTTAGTGTCACTACAGCTTTAATTGAAAAACCACTTAAAATCGTAATGACTGGAATTAAAACTATCAGAGCCATAATCATAAAGGATTGAACCATTGGCAAGGCTTGTCGCATTGCATCGAGACCAGGAAATATCGCTAAACTTCCTACTGCAGTTCCTACAGTTGAGGTGAGTCGAGTGATGGCATTCCAAAATCCAAATTCAACACTACCACCGTAACCTTGGTACATTTTCCCTTTTGAAACATCTATGTTTTCAGAACGTAAAAGTGTTCTCAATAAAGCTTCATCTTGATTGTCGATAGAATTAAAGAAATCACTCACCTGGGCAGATAAGTTTTGACGCATATCTGTAAGTAGGCGAGATTTTAATCCAGCTCCACCTTCATCCCACCATTGATCACAGCTTGGGAAACCACCTTTTCCCGAATTAGGTAATGCCGCATCTCGATTTGCATCATAAGGGAACGTGCTAATAGGTTGCTGAGCCCTAAAACGAGGGTAGAGCTCGCTGTTATTAATAAGCAATTTACCACCTAACCAGGATGTTTCGCGGATTTGTGCCGGACTCAAGGCAATTTGGCTTGTTTGTAATTTTTGACGAGCCGGGATATAGCATTGTTGCACAAATTGCTGTACTTCAGTTAATAATGCTGGGTTAGTGATTTTTTGATGTTGCACTTCAAATCTAACTTGACGTAAATCACGCTGGCAAGGCAATACTGCAGTCATACCATAAGTTAGACCTTTATCCACTTTGTGCATCAACATCCACCAAATAGGAATTCGGGCTTGTCTGTCTCCAAATGTTGTCGTAAATGGCGCATAGCCTGATTTATCCGGGGAAGCAGGAACTTTATAGCCACATTGAATAGATGAACGTTCATTGTATTCAAGGTTATTCAATGATACCGGGATAAGAGGGGCTAATGTCAAAACAACGATAAGCATTGCTGGAAGGAGTTCGATTGTGAGCCAGCGGATTAATAAATCCCCTTTCTCACCTTCATCATCCCCTTGTTTAGCTACGTCACGCCAAATTTTAAAGATCATTCCGATAAGCGGAAGAAGCCATAACCCTGTTCCAACAAATAACGCAAAAACTCCGTTATTAAGCAACCAACCAAGTAGAGTCAGGAAATATTCAAGATAACTGTCAACTGAGAATGTCATATTTCCCCCTAAGCTAAAGTAATCTGTGTAATCGCTTCAGCAAAAATTAAAATCATCGCAATTAACCATTTTGCTTTTGCCGGCATAGAAGATGGTTGGCGACGAGAAATGGAATAGACCATCAACATAATCGCACCATATAGTAATAATCGTATTGCAAACCATATCCACTGCGTTTTAATAAACCAAGCACGAATATCAACATTCTGAAGATATTGAGTTGCAAAGATGCCAATTGCAGTAAGGGCTAAAAATAAAAATAAAAGGATAGCAATAAAACGGAGTACATTTTTAAGCCATCCTCTTGATTGTGGCTTTTCACCTTGAGACATCAGCACTCCTTATTCATTACCCACAGTCTTATCCCCAAAAACTGGGGATAAGTCAGCAGGGGATTCCCAAATTGCAGCTAATTTCCAAAGCAAATATTGAATTAACCAATATGCATCAACGTGATCGGTTAATTCCACATTAAGTCTAGCTGGCCAGTTTTCGGAAGAAAACACAGGTAATTGGAAACGCCCGGAGATATTAAATAATAAATGCACTTCACCTTTATCTCCTTTAGCGTGTACTTTCCAACTTGATTGAGTAAATACACGCTGAGGAAATGCGCTTAATTGGCAGTTTGAACCAATTTTTGTCTTAATTTTTGCAATGAAATGCAGCACGTAGGCTTTCACCTCATCAGAGGTAAAAGCAAGTGATTGGATGCGAGGCCCAATGTCAAAAATACGATGAAAAGTCATATTAGGATTAGGCTGCGATTGAGTTAAGTTCGTCATTGACTGCAATCCCCCGTTTTTTGTCTAAGTCTTTAGCAACCATCAATGCCGCATCTAACTCAGTACAGTTATGTTCCATCATTAATTGTTTACGTTGTGCTTTCTCGTGTTTTTCAGTCATCCCTAGTGCTAAGTAAAGACTAGGTGGAACAACACGGAATAAGGCTTCCATATTGGTTGCGAGCACCACACCTTCAGTATATTTCTTATCTGCTTTTTTTGCAGATAACAACATCATTTTCTGAGCTTCAGATAAACGACGGAAACGGTTTACCTGTTCGACTTCATCATTAGAAAGGTTAAGTAATTCCCACCATTCAACCATGCTGAGTAATTTATCAGATTCATCAGGGAAGTCAGCCATATTCTGTGTAGCCAACCATAACCAAATACCCAATTTACGCCACATTTTAGAACCTTTAACCAGGAACTTCGCTAGAAGTGGATTTACGGTAATGATATGCGACTCATCCGTAATGTTCACGATAGGGCGGAAACTGTGTTGATATTTTTCACCTAAGGAGTTGATATGGTTAATTAGGGAAATATACGAAATCGCTAATTCAGCTTCATAGCCATCACGTGCAAACATCGCCAAATCGACGAGTGTAATATCAGCCTCTGGCCAAATTTCCCCTTCACGGTTAAAGAATCGACCATTTACCCCGGTACAGAAAATATCCATCGCTTCAGCCATATCAGCAAGGCGAGATGCGCGCTCAGGACGAATATCCGGGCGATGGCTTAATTCCTCAAGTGCGGCTTTAACATCCCCGGTTAATACTTGACGAGGCGGGGTTTCTTGTGAGGTTTTCTCCGCAGCTAATAAAATAGCCTGGCGAATGGCAGAGCGGTCAGCACGACTCATTTTCTCATCCTCTTTCGCTTCGCCACCGGTGATCATTAAGCGTGCAGTTAATTCCATTTCCGCAAGTAAGTCTCGTTGTTCCTCGCCTTCATCTTCATTATCGTCATCATCTTGAACTTCAAGATCGATATCCATTTCCAATAAACGATGCGCTTCAGAGAAGAGCGGTAAAGCGATGTTACTACTTGGCTCAAGAGATACCCGGTTAACCGTTAAACCGTAACGCTCCGCATAATCTGAAAACAATCCAAAAGAGTTACCCGCTTCTACAATAAACAAGCGAGGACGGTGCACAGCCATCAGTTGCGCCATTTGTGCGGTTAATGTTGCCGATTTACCTGAACCTGTAGGGCCTAAAATGAGCTTATGCGCATTTTTAGTCCGGTCTTTAGGGTTTAGTGGGTCAAAATCTAATGGGCTTCCACCGCGGTTAAAATAGGTGATCCCTGGGTGTCCCGTTCCTGTCTCACGGCCAAATACAGGTAACATATTCGCAATGTGTTGCACCCAATAATACTTGGTATAAAAACGAGATTTTGCATCTAATTGAGGATTAAAATTCATCGGTAGCCAGCGTAAATAGCTATTAAGAGGCGCAACTTCGTTACCTTCTTTTACCGGCACTAAATTATTACTGAGTAAAACCGTTCTTAATTCTCTTGAGCGAATGCGTAGCTCTTGATCGTCTTTCCCTCTTACATAGAAAACCATGCCAGCTTGATAAAGCTTGTGTCCGTCTTTTAAATATTCAGTCACTGTGAGGGCATCTTGTTTTAAATAGATAGACTCATAGTTATTACCGACAGCTCGACTACTTAATTTATCTAAATGCGCCTGTAATTTATCTTGAGGATGAATGACTACAGTGATAGCCATAATGGTTGATTCCGGCAATAAATCAAATAGTGCATTAATATTACGACCTCGAGTGACTTCGCCTGTCATGTGGCCAACATCCGGCTGCTTACGAATATTATCAACTACAATGACTTCGTGAGGTTGCTCATTAAAATACCAATAGCCATTTTTACTTTCCGGTGGCGTAAAAAAGAGATTTTCACTAAAATCTTGGTCTTGTAATGGTAGAGCGGACTCATCTTTAGAGAGTGATAAAAGATCATAGCAAGCTTTGTCATCGAGTCCGTTAAAATAGCGTGATGGATTTGGATTAAACCATTCTAATAACCAACGATGAATTTGTGTTTCATTTTGGCGCTCCATGGTTAATCCAGCTGTGATAAAAGCACTTTGAACACGATCACAAGCTGTATTTAATTTCTCGATTGTATCTGTCTCATTATTTCCAGCATAACGATAAATAACCATGCGTGTTTTACGCACTTTTCCAGCCCATGCCGTACTTGTTACCCGGTCATCAACAAAAAGCCCACCTGGTTTACCTACTGCTTTTAAGTGACGCTCCATTTCACCAAGCCACTGTTCTGTAAACGCACTACCGCTCGCTTCAGGTGAAGTGGTTTTAATATACTGTCTCAGATTCTCAACATAACCGCTTAAATCCTTATCATCCTGACAATAGAATTGTACGACGTAAGGATTGGTATCAAGTTCATCGAAACTATCTTGTAAAGCATCTTTAACCAACGTGCGAACACGATTAAGATAATCGCTACTTCTCCCCTCGGTTCCTATAGGTTTAATATCAAATACTGCACCCGCACTTTTAGCATCATCAAAAAGCATTACGCCTTCTTCTTCCAAATATTCCGCATAAGGAAGGTTGGAAATAAAAGAGGGATCGCGCCCATAAAGCATTTTAACATGTTGCTCTCTGGTCATTTTTCTATTACGCATAACAGGAGTGATTTCAATCGCCTCTTCTACGTTATTGGTATCATCCGGCTGTGCTTCTTCCGGTGCAATGGATGTTAGGATAGGTTCCTTTTTAGGTTGAGGCTTATCACCCTTTTTAGCCGGGAAGAAAGCCTCTAACACGTCTTGAAATAATGCCATCGTTTCTTACCTCATCTAGTACATTCTTGTACGCTCACCCGGTTGGGCATATTGCACACGACCATAAAATGGGATAACAGAAGAATACCCAGGTACAGGCATTTGCTCTGATGAATCAGTTAAGTGAGGGTAAACATACATCACTAAATCAGGATTGGGTAAACGAGGGAAAAGGTTTTTCACCTCGTTTTCTGCTGTGCGGGTATAGGTTTGTTGCTCACGAGATGAAACGTAATTTGGTGCATCAATAAGACGACCATTTGGTGTGCGATAAGATGTAATATTGCTATCATTACCACCTCTATTCCAAATATCTTTCATCGTTGCATCGCCTGTTGGCAATAAATCACCTTGAGACGTTGAGCAGCCAGTCAAAACACTACTTGCGGCTAAAATCACGCCCATCATCATTAAAACTTTCATTATTGCTCCTTAATCCAAGTTAGATTGTCTTGAGGCTTGTCCGTATTTCACTTTTCTAGACATGCGGTCATAATCAATATCAATTTGTTTTTCGATGTGTACAGCCACTTCTTTACCCGGTGGAACATATACCGCATCAAACATTTGGCCATAACGCTGGCGGAACCAGTCTGCAGTTTCTCTCAAACCGCCACCTAACGCTTGACCAAGAATATACTTACCGTTATTACCCGTTACCGCACCAATTACTGCACCGCCATCAACCACTGTTGTTGATTGAGATGATGATAAGCCTTGTGCAGCTGCGGAAGCCCCCGTTAAGAAAAAGTTGGTTGTTAGATATTCCGGAGCATTCGTTCTGCGTTCTCCAGGAATGCAAGGCACACCGTGCGGATCAGATAACCAGCCAATTTTATTGTTAGAATCATCCGTTGAAACAATGCGCCCATCGCTAAATACAAAAGTTAAGCTTTTCACATCACCACGTACACAAGATAGCGTCCAGTCACCGCTTGCGGTTCCAGAGACAATTGCGCCTTCAATATCCGGCAGTTCAATACCATTTGCAATTAAGTTATCTCGACCGATAAGCAATTTAAACGGATAAGGCTCGGTCACATTATTATCAATCGGCACACGCCCAACAAGCGCAGTCATTGCAACAGAATTAGTTAAGGTAGAGTTAGCTGCAATTGTGAAAAATGGTGTAGCGGTATTAAATATTGCATTATTACCGGTACTAGATTGCAACCCATCATTCGATTTTCGGATGTCATTCACATTGTTATCGAAGGTTTTGGGAAAACCGATTCCTGCACCATTTACACCAATACCTTGTAGAGCATTCCCTTGGCTGTCTGTAGTTGGCATATCACTAGGGTTCACCCAATTAATTCCCCCTCGAGTTTCAACCTGAGGGCCAGTTGTTGCTCCGTTTATTGGTAGAGGAGCATTGGGATTTGCCTGGGCATTTCCATTCCCTACAACTTGATTACCAGCTTGTACAACCTGATCTTTTAACGCATTAATCTCATTAATTAACGCCCCTGTTTCTGCTTGTACCGCCTGTTGAATTTGATAATCCGTATTATTTGCTTGATTTTTTAACTGCTCATTCTCTTTTACCAAGCGGTCATTTTGTAAAATCACTTCATCAAAGCGTTTGTTATTTTCCTTCACTTTACCAATAAGTGTTCTCACCGTATCTTTAGATGTATCACCCTCAAGCCCCATTGAGCGTAGCTCTTCCGGTGATAAATCTTTGAGAGAGAGATCTAAAGCATCTTCTTTTTTGGTTTCTGCTGTAGTTGTTGAGCTACTACCGGAGAAAAGAAATCCAGCCATCAGCGTCACGACAAGCGCGGTAATCCCACCAATAACATAGAACGCTTTATTTGCTTTCATTTGCATTGTTCTCTCCTTATTTCGTTTGAGTTGTCACTGTTGTGGTGACTTTTTTCAATTTTTTCGGTTTATATGAATTTGACTGAGGGATAACAGAATGATTAGGTGAACCTTCTGTCACAAGATATAACGTTGTGGTATCTTCAGGTGTACCATGCCCCCCAAGCCAATTATGCTGAAATGTTGCTGCATAAAATCGCCCTTGCAATTCTCGAGGATCTAAATCAATGCGAGATTGCCCCTGGTTTTGCAAGCGAACCGCAGTGACAACATACCCATCAAGTTGCCAGCTGAGTAATGGAGTAGCTCGCACAGGCAATGCAGGTAAGAGCGTTTTAAGCGGTGTAGGAAGGCGATGTGAAACTTGGCGCACACCTTCCAAAGGCTCAACTGTACGTAAAGGCGCATAAAACATTTGTGCGGCATAACGTGTTAATGCAGCTGGAGCGGGGAGTGCCGGACGCGCATTTGGCATTGGTTCGTTATATGCATTTGCATCTTGGCCATAAGCAGTTGTTTGTTTTTCAACTTTATTTTCATAAACAAAACGAATTGGCTCACTTGCATTGGCAACAGAATGCTTCGCTTGCACATCAAGTAAGATTATTTCTCCGGTTGCAACATCCATAAGCTGTAAGCGTGTTTTTGGGAAATCTGCAGTTGCTTTTAAATAAACCGCACCGCCAGTTGATTGAATGCGAAGTTTGCTATCTAATTCAGGTGGATAACCTACTTTTACATTTTTATCTACGAATAGAATACGTTCTTTTTCGATTTGTAAGTCAATAGGTAACGGTTTGCGTGCCCATTTCATTAACACATCGGCAGATGCCGTCATTGGTGAAAAGATAAAAGCCGCGCTCAGTAACAAAGTGAGTTTTTTCATTATTGGTTATCCCCTTCTTTAAATTCTTTGGCTTCTAAACGTAATGGAATTGAGCTGTAGCAGTTAAATCCCAATCCCCAAGGGTTGTGTTGTAAATCTGTTTCCATGCGCACGATATTGACCGGGAAGCGGGTTAAAACACGTTTTACTGGTTCATCTTTGAAATACTCATCTACACTTAAATCAAGATTAACCGTCCAGCTATCAGGGCTATGAACAATCACACTATTATCTTTAAATCCACGTCCCACAATTTCATAAACACCACGTGCACGTTCACGTAATTCACCGTTAGATAAACGGTCATAGTAGTCTTTCTTCAAAAATTCTTGGCAACTTGGCGTAATAAAGGCTTTATTTCTTTCAATATTTAATTTGTATTCTTCCTCGCCATTCTCCATCCAGCGGTTTAACTGCTGGAAGGTTTGATAAGCAAAGGCATAAACGGTTGATTTTGGCACTTCCCACCAAGGGCGTTGACTTCCCGCACGTAAATCCGGTGGGTTATAAATCATTAATCGACTTGGTGCGGTAAAAATAATGGCACATAGCACCAAACAAATCACAAGCAATGCACCGATAGCAATTCGCCCGGTCATGATTTCGCGATTTTTTTGATGAACAATCCCTTTTAAGTTACTCATAATAAACTCTCTTATCTTTTAACTCGGCGAATAGACCAAGTGCCTTGACGGGAGATAAAGCGATTCCCCCCTAATATTCCATCTAATTTAACCTCAATCATTCGATTCAAGTAGGCTTCCGGCTTACCTCGTTTAAGGCGCGCAATAATCACTTTGCCAATCACCACAGAAAGAATGCAAAACAACATGGCAAGAGACGGAATTAACAACCAAAAATCAAAGCCTAAGGCAAAACAACAAAGGAGGCCAAGCACTGCACCTAAGATAAATCCCATTGCTGCAGCCAACATAAATTCACTTACAGATAACCCGCCATACACACTCGATTCACGATTTAATCGAGTAGGAAGAAAGGGGATCGTTTGTTCTTTATCACTTGACATCTTGACCTCACAGAGATAATTAAAACAGACCGATAGCCAATTTCACCAACCAGAGGCTGAAGAAAATTAAAATGAAACCAAGAATAAGAGCGATAATAAATGGGCCCCATCCTTTTTTGTCATTTTCGTCAGTCGCTGCGTTATAGGTTTTAATTAATGCTTTAACCACTGTCATGATTGACCATGCTGCAAATAAAATTGCACACAAGGTTGCCAATGATTTAGCAACAAGATAGATAATTTCCATCGGGTCTTTGGTATTACTATCTACGCCTGGGATTTTAAAATCAGGGATTTTAGAGGCATTGATACCATTACCACCGCCTGTAGCAAACGCATTTTCAACGGATAACCAAAGTAAAGTTACTACCGCAAGAAAACGACTTGAAACATTCTGAAAGAAGGATTTAATCAACTTCATGAGATGTCCTTATGGTTTGTTAAATAAAAAAGCTGACAACACATATAATTAATGCTGCGCCCCATAGAATCAGTTTAAAGAATGACCAAATATCACCGTCGTTCACCATGCCTTTGTAGCCATGATTAGTTGCCCACATATACGCAAGCAATAATACGACAACCAAAATAATGGCCAGCATGATTTTCAGTTTTAGCGGGTCTAAACCACTTACAGTATAAAAACTGTCTAATGGTGAAACAGAAGGGAAATTAGCGTTACTCATCTGCTATTGACTCCGAAGATTGAGATAATCTTCTTTTAAGTTACGAATAGCTTTAGGATTTCTAGGGATTGCCCGGGAAGGGTTAATATATTGCTTAATCCCTGCCTGTACCGTAGCAATATCTTGATGTGCTGAAGCGTAATCAAAATATTCACGACTTTTCGCAGAAACCTTTGCACTTGCAGCTGCTCGCTGTAATGAGAGTTTTGCTGCATCCAACTGTTTAATTGCTTGCGCTAAATGCTCTTGCTCTGTTGCTTGAGCACTTATAGCGCCAAACAATACCCCTATTGCTAGAGATAAACTGAAAATATTTTTAGTCACGGAGAACTCCTTACTTGAAACAGATTCCAAGCAAAGAGTGCCAAAGAAGAGAGGGAAATTTAATGAGAAACTCTTTTTAAATTCAAAACAGTTTTTAGTGATAAAAAAGGGCGCTTATTCTTGGAAAAATAAGCACCCATAATGACAACATAGAGGAATATTAAAGGTATTTTTTAAAGCTTGCTGCCGTTACACAGATGGATAGGCCAAATAGAAATGCAGCTGGCACCAAAATTATATTCGGGTAAATAGAAATTGGGATAGAAAGATACAATACCCATGCCGACAACATAATCGGGCCAATTAATCGACGTGCATGATGATAAAGAAAACTAGACTCTCTGCCTGCACCAAATTTACGACGGTCACGCATCATTAACCCTTCAGTAAAGCCCGCAAATGCGGCTAACAAAAAGAGTGGGGAAGTAAAAACAATCACTACAAGTCGAATAACAAAGGTGATAAAAACATAAATCACTGACTCAATATATGCTCGCCCATAATGATACACCCACAAACCTACGCCACTATGCTCACGAGGGTTGGCTAACCAATCTTTTACACCTGTTTTCACAAAAAGCCATTCATGTAATGACAAAATAAGACCTTCAGCCAGCTCTTTTGGAGAATGATAGAAAAGACCTCTCGTTAGACTATCAGAAAGCCATCCAAGCTCAGTTAGCATCATTTTTTGACTGTGTAAATGACCTTCTTCAGGCCATAAAAATGCAATACCTAACCATTCAAGAATAATGCTCAAAATCAGGGAACCCAATAAGGCGGCTAATACCGCATTAATGTAGTAAAAAAGACCCTTTTTCTTTTTTTTGACTTGTTGTTCTGCCATTACTGTAATGTTCCCGCTGGAGATAATTTACAGTGAAAGAAAAGATAACCTTTTACTTCACCGTCTAAAAAAATTTGAATTGCCTGGATGCCATTTTCAGATTTTTTTACATCATTAGCCGTCCAAAGTGAGATGCCTTTATTCGCATACTTTTTCGCAAATTCATGTGTGGTATAACGCTGATTATTCCAATCTTCCAAATAAGGCAAAAAGTAATTAAGTAATTCATCTGCATTTTCTAGCCCACAAGAACAGCTAGTGACTGAATTGAAATCTACGCTCATATCCGGAATATCAAGCAAGTTCATATCCGGCTGATTAATCATCTGTGTCATCAAAATCATCCTCATCTGTATCATCATTCTGATCAATATCTTCATCTTCCATATCTTCAGCAACTGGAGTATCAACATCCCCGAAAAGCATTTCTTCTCCTGCGTGTGAAGGTGCTCGATTTAATGACATTGACTGAAAAGCGGTTGCTATATCTTGACTTGGCGCATAATCAGAAAATGCAGATTGCCACCAATTTGGAGAAATATGGTAGTTTTTACGCATGTAAGCTGTTAATTCTTGGAGTGACTCCGGCATCACATCATCTTTATCAACCGCAGGTAAAGGCATTCTTAATTTATAAAGCGTACTTCCCTCAAGAAGGGCAAATGCCTGACCTTTTGGTAGATTTGTAATATGTGCTGGCGATAACATTGGCACCATTTTTTCAGAAATACGTTCACCAGTATTAGACGTAAACGCCTTGCCATCATCCGGATTGCTGTTATCTGTCGTACTTGATGTCACCATGCTTTGATAAATTGTGACATCGTTGAGCTGACGCGTTAAAAACTCTGCAGTGGCCGGCTCTTTTACCCGGAACATTAAAAGTGTATTGAAGTTACCTGTTGTTTGTCCCGTTTTCGCTTTACTTCCAATACGAGCTTCAATATCTGAAAGTGTTTGAGTATAGGCTGTTACCTGCATTCCCGCACCACGACCTTTATTGATAAGGGGAATAAATTCATCACCCATTAATTCATTAAATTCATCGCAATGAAGGTTGATTTTAGGTGGTTTACTTTTAGTTTTAAATACATCCGGTAAACCCTCATCTACACCAAATTTATAAATATGACCAGCCATTGATACTAAATCAGCAAACATACTATTACCCACAGCTGCAGCCACGGTCGCATCGGATAATGCATCCAATCCAACATAGACAATTCCTCTTTTGCGAATAATAGATTCCCAATCAAAGATAGGGCGCTCATCATGAATATCAGTGTAATCAGGCGAGAGAAGCTCAGCAGTTTTACCTGTTGTGAGTTTTTCAAGTAACGGTAAAAGCGATGCCACAATTTTATCAAAATAGGTTTTATCGTAACGTACCGCACTTGATAACCCTTCAAGTACAGGGTCAAAAATCTTATTCTCTAAAATATATTGGTTAATAACAGCAATCAGTGGTCTATCTTTCATCGAGAACGGTAAGTTTTTTACATCTAAGTTAGCCGCAACCGAAGCCAAAGTTGGCCATATTTTCTTATCTATAGCATCGAAATGAAGTTTGGCATAATCTAAGAAAAGCGCATCAATATTTTGCACAAAACGAGAGATTTGCACATAATCCGGGCGTTTTCCCATTTCAACCAATGCACGGGAGACAATATTCACAAAACGCCACGCAAACTCTTTAAATGCTGCGCTATTTCCCGCACCACTTAATTGCCCGGAAATACGTCCTGCCACCTCTGAAATTCGACCAAATCGACCAACCGGGTTATAACGAGCAGATATTTCAGGATGACCTAGATGAAATACATAAAATTCATTTTCACGCCCCGCACGTTTCGCTTCGGCATACATTCGTTTTAACATATCTGGGTCGCCTTTCGGATCGAAAAAGACAACCACTTCACGCTCTTCAGGTGTTTTACCTCGATGTATATCTTGTGTCACAAGCACTTCAGCAAAACGCGTTTTTCCTACACCAGTCGTACCAAATACTAAGGTATGACCGCCACGGTCGCCTAATGGAAGCATAATATCGCGTTCATTCGGCTCTACACCATGCATTACTGGAATACCGCCAACTGGCGGTAGCGGTCTTACTGGATTTAATGGAGAGTCCATTGAAGTGAGTCGAGATAACCAATTATCATGCACTTTTTCATAATCACGAGCGGCTTTAAACCACTTTCCATTTTTCCAATAAATTTGCCCATTTGCAGAGAAGCAGTCATAAAGACGTTGCGTATGCTTAGGCTCCCATTCAAAGCCTCGCCCTAAGAACAAGGCTTTTTTACTTACAGGAATTTGACGACTGGTCAAGGCATAGTGTGGGAGTCTGCGTAAATTGCGGTGATAGCGTACAATTTCCATGCCTTGACGAAAACGCATAACTCCCATACCTGCGAAAGCTGCGCCTAATCCATATCCAATAAGAGGATTTAATGCGAGCGACCAAGGCGCACCGCAACAAACAAAAGCACAAGTACCATGGACGGCAGCTGGGAAAAACTCAACTGGCGGTCTAAGCAAGCCTTCTAAAACGTGTTTTTGACTCATTGCGACAATCCTTCTGAAGTCAATAAAGCAGGGTAGTGAGCAAGATTCAATCTTGAAGCTAAGTCATCCCCTGGCGTTGGCATTAAGGTTAAATCCGGTGCTAATTGGCGTAACTCACTTAATTCGTTTGTTGTTTTAACGCTTACTACAAGTCCCATTGCACCAATTTTTTTAAGGTAATTATAATTAGCGTGTAGCCAATTTTTAGATAAGTTATCTGTTCCAATAAGAAAAATAGGCAACATTCCAGGAAGATTCATTCGAACTGGTTGTATTTGGCCCGGTGTCATTCTATGTGAGATAACAGGTAAAATATCCGCTTCGGTCAATGTTGAAGGAACGCTATTAGGGTAGGCTTGAACCATTGATTCATCCGGTTGTAATGCTTCATAAAAACGGACTGCACTTTCTCCGCCAAAATCACCAATAACTTTTAATTCAGCTTGCGCCTGAACTACTGCTCCTAAGCAGACCAAAGAAAGGAAAAAGGATTTGTACTGCATAATTCTGTTCTCGTATTAATTGGTTGGATTTTGCCAACGAATAGCTTGTTGATTTGTTTGATTTGACGCTGGCTCAACCCAACGCATAGCGGTTTCTGTTGGAGAAACCCAATGTAAATTGGCTGGTAATGGTTTATTCTCAATTTGATAACGTGGTGATACTGAAGGGCGCTGGAAGTTAGCTATTTGTTTACTGACATTAAAACGCTCACTTTGATAAACAAGAAAGCCTTGTACCGACATTCCTTTTTTCATCCCGTTGCGCTTCATGTTTAGAATATCTTCACGTGTTGCTCTACCTTGTAGCGCTCGATGTAAACCATCTATACCGATATTATGAGCAAGATATAAATTTTCATGGGATGGTTTTATGCCTCGCTCAAAAAACTGATTAATATGCCATCTCGCATAAAGTGCGGTTGCTAAAGTGTTTATCTGATTATTTTTGCGCGGGTCAAAAGGCGTATCTCGATTATAACGGGTGATCAGCGTCATCCCTAAAGCACGTCCCTCATCTGTTGTGGCAAGCCAATTCCAAGTGCCCCGGGTAAATTGCCCCACACCGGTTGCCCCGGTTGGGGAAACATTTCCATACCACCCATCTTCAATTTTTACTAACCCACGTAGCATCGCTTCATCGACTTGGTAGCGATTAGATGCATCTTTAATATAGCCATCAATATCAGTTCCAAAGCCATTAAATGCAACGGAGTGAGTCGCAACTCCAAGACCGATTAAGCTAAATACGATTTTTAATAGACGATTTGTTGCCATTGCCCATCCTGTTGAATTTGGAATGCAGCAGGCATTTTGCCATCTGCATACTGTAACCAGGCTCCATTATCATGATTAAGGGTAATTAATTTTCTATTCACTTTATTTGGGTCGATGTTATGTTTTTTCGCCCAATTATAGATTTGGTCATTATTCTTCACGCCAACAAAATAAATATCTATAGGCGTTTTATCATTCACATATTGCAGTACACGATCAGCATTCGCTTCACATTTGTCACAATTTTCTAGGCGAGTAAAATAAATCACCCGTCCAAACCGCTCTGAAATATGAGGTTCAACCTTAAATGGTTGCTCATTTGGATACATTTCAGCAAATACGCGATCATAAGTGCGCTGGAACTGCAGCTCTCGCTCCATGCGGTCGTGCATTTTTTTTGCCAGTAGTCGAGCATAACGCTCTCTTTCCTGCTCATTTCGAGACTCCACACCAAGCGAGGTTAAAGGGTCAAGTCCTGGCGACCATATACCACGAGCACCTTGATTAAGCTCTTGATAGCGCTGCCATTCTTGTTCAGTCAACCCCCATTCCTGGGATTTCGCTAATAATTCTTGTTGATTTAATTTATTTGTCACCAAGTTTTGCTGGTTTAAGGATTGAGTAGCCAGCGTATTCGCTGCTGTGACATCAGCAAATACAGCAGTAGAAAACATCCCTAATATCATCGCCACATAGGATATTTTTTTGACATGATTCATTTACTTATTCCTCGATAATTTCCGTTGTGGTTGTTGTCGTTGTCGTAGTTTCTACTTTCGGCTTTTCCCCTGTAGCACGTTCCGGTACAGCTGGGCGTAATTTAAAACAAACGGTACGAGAAACATCATTGATAGTGATTTCATAAGCTGGCCCCGCTAACATTTGAAGGGCATCACGTAAAGCCATCGGGCCAAATTGGTAATGTACTTTTGGTAATGGACGGGAATAAAGTGTAGAAAGTGTTGGTTCATTCTGACCAAAGCCATGGCAAAGTGAAAGGCCCGTATCTTTTAATGTAGTACGTAATCCTTGTTCAACAGTTGCAGTCAAGGCACGTTTCTTTTTGCCTAACATATTGACGGAGACACTTTGGTCAAGAAGATATTTTTGACCTTCTTCCGGAGAAAAATTAATTAAAGTATAACGACCTTCACGTAACACTTCTGTACGTTCAGGTTGATAGTCTGTGTAAATATCCGGACGGACTATGCGATCTTCCGGTTGTAAGACTTGATGTTGACCTTGTTGAATACTTGGATTTTCTAATGCTTGTTGTTCATCGGCTGTTTGTCTGTGCGCACAACCTGAAAGCACAACCAATGCAAACGTGGTTAATAGAATTTTTTTCATGATGAGGCTCCAATTAAGGTATTTAAATAATGTCTTAATATGGATAACTCTCACCTGAATTTGAATAATTTATTCTTCTTGAAGTAAAGATAGAAAAATTAGCTGATAAAAATATATTTTATTCCAACAATAATTGTTAAATGAACTGGGTAAAAAAGGTAAAAGAAAGCCTTAGGCATACGAGAGATTGAGAGATTACATTGACGAAGGCCTTTAGGGTGAAGAATAAATATCATTGTGCCAATTACAACAGCGACGACACTAACTGTTTCAACAATAGTTTCCCCGAAATTATCAATAAAACTGTGATTGACGAAAAGTGCGAGCAATACACAGGTTAGCATCGTAATAAGATGATATTGAGTATCTTTTGTTTGCAAAAAGAGATAACAACCAATGCAATATAAAAGCCCAGGTAAACCATAATCAGAGAGTGCGGAAAGAATAATAAAAAAGCCCAATCCCAAAAACATGACCCAGCTATTTAAGTCTTGACGGTTTTTATATACCCATATTACCCCGATTACAGATAAGAACTGAAATAGGACATTTAAACGGTCATAATTAGGCTCGAAAAGCGTAAAACTGATTTCAGATAAAAATGCGGTTGCTATCATCCAAGTGAAATAACTTTTAAAGTTCACTTTATCTCGAGATAAATTAAGCGCGATGATAAATCCAAACGCCACGTAGGAAAATCGCCCTATCACCCGACACCAAGATAGGGCCGGGTAAGCATTTGAAAAAGCCACGCCAATATGATCAATAATCATTGTAATGAGTGCTAACCATTTTAGGCATTCAGTTTGAGAAGAGGTTAAATAAGGCATCGTTATACTATTAAAAAGAGTTTTATTTATCATACCCTAAAAAGGAAAAGCCTATCTACTTTATGTAGATAGGCTTTCAAGGTAAATAGATTAATATTCATATCCGAGCATAATCGTTGTAGAGCTACGATCTGCTTCAGTGATGATAAAAACACTTTCCCCATCAATAAAATGCTGGCTCACAATGCGTTTATCCTTCTCTACGGCATGATCGTTTTCAATCCAATCTTCAACGCTGGTAGCACCCCAATCATAACCTAATTGTTTTTCAATTAAGCGATGAATGGTTGGCATTCCCAATAACTGTTTAGCGCAGATAGTACACAAAACATTCCCTAACTTAAGTGGTGTTCTTTTTGATTGGCATATATCCCAATCAAAGTGTCCTCTTTGCTCATCTTCACTTTCATCAGAAAAAGAAATCTTAGTTGTTCGATTCCCGTCATCATCTACTGAAGTAGAGAGTTGAATGGTGTCTTTACCATTATCTGCTTGATAGAAATTCATGACAATTTCTGCAAGCGGATGTGGCGGTTTTTCAATCCAATCTTTATTCCCCAGCATGATAATGCAGCCATTTTTATGCCACGAGATGACCTCATTGATCTTTTCGGTAGTTAATTCCGCTAAGATACGACGAGAGACGAAGATTTTTCCAAGTTCTAAAATACGATTTTCCTTACACATAAGTGTTTCTCCTAAATTTTTAAAATGTAAAAAGTAAAGGGGATAACACTGCCATTGAGGGTGTTATCCCCCAATGGGTGAAAGGTTGTTAGCTACATAAGATGATTATCAGTAAAGCAAAAAGACGCAGAACCAGAAACGATAAAGTGATCAAGTAATTTAATTTCCATTAATTCACAAGCTTCCTTTAATCTCTTGGTTATATATTTATCAGCATCACTAGGCTCAACATTTCCAGTTGGATGATTGTGCCCAATGATAATTGCTGATGCATTTAGCTTTAATGCCTGTCGAATAATCTCCCGAATCGACACAGAAATTTCTGAAACAGATCCTTGAAACATCACCTCAGATTTAATCAATCTGTGGATTCTATCCAAGAAAAGTACCACGAAATTTTCTCTTTCTTCATTACCTATAATGGTTTGAAAATAGAGTTTAGCTATTGATGGAGCAGTAAATTCCTGCGCACCTTGGTAAAAGGGCTTTTCTTCCATCACTTTAGTTAAAATAACCTGTGCCTGTTCTAAAATAGCTTGTTGTTGCTCGTTTAATTTAAACATTCGATATTCCTTCTAAAATAGGGAATATCGCCCATAAGGGATATATCCCCTATGGGTGAAAGTGCGGTCAAATTAACACACACTTTAATGGTACATAGTTTTAATAGAGTCCACTTTATTTAAAAAGTCTGACTTGCATTTACGCCCAAAGTAATTCGGCTAATTTTACTTTTTTCTCAAGCTCATTGACTGCTTTTTTAGCATAAGTGAGAGAAAAAGCATGTGTTCGCAATTCAGGTTTATCTTTAAGCTCTTGGTGTTTTTCTTTGGCTTTTTCCAATTCAAACTTAAAGAACTCAAGACTTTCCGGCATGGATAAATCAATTTTCCCTGCCATCTGTTCCCAATAAGCGATTTTACCGTCATAACTTTCTGCTTTACGCATTTCTTCAACAGACTTATCCATGCGCCTTGCATTACGTTCAATCAAGGCTCTATGACGTTTTTCGCTATGATGACCGATTTTAATCGGTTCCCCCAAGCGAAGAAATTCACGGCCTTCATTAGCAGCTTCACAATATTGTTCACTGCGTTTTAATGCATTATTAGCTGCGTTTTGATAACGCTCAGCTTTTTGTTCTGCACGAACTTGACTATTCACTCCATCACACCGGGTGAAGGAATAAAAATACGCATCCTCAGAGGTTTTTACGAGATTATGAATCTCCACTTCAGTCTCTTTACCGTATTTACTGGTTAAGATGATAACGTCACCTTTTTGGTGAGCATCCGGACATTTAGCAACAAAAACATTAGGGCAAAATTTAGCGTAAGTATTCATAGGTTTCTCCTCAAATAGAAATAAAAAAGGAGAAACCACCCATAAGGGGAGTTTCCCCTTCAGGGTAAAGAAAAAGCCAACAAAATTTGTTGTTGGCTTTCATCGGTTTATAGGTTAGTCATTCCTTGCTCATCTTGGCGTTTTGCTTGATATTTCAACTCACCATCAACTTTAATAAAGTTAATACGGTAGAGTCGTCCTTTAATCGACACGCCAGTATCACCTTTTTTGTGATATTCACTGTCTTTTGAATAAGTGAATGTGTCATACCACAAATCACTCATTACAAAGGAAACTAAGACTTTTTTCTTAGCTTCAACAGCTTCTTGACAGCGTTTGATTAAATTTACAGTTTCTTCACCGGATACGTTCATATCAAAAAAACGATATTCCGGAGAATCGGAAGAACCTGTAAGAGCAGCAATTCGACAAGCCCAAAATGCATCTCCTTTTTTCGGTTTGATTTCGCGAATATCGCTTAAATAACCAATGCCGGAAGTATGAAGATTGAAGTAATTTGGTTTTGCGTTTGGGTTAGACATAATGTTTCTCCTAAGTAGTAAAAAAGCGGAGAAACATCCTTACCCAACACGGGAAAAATGTTTCCCGCCAAGGGTTAAATTGTGATTAAACTAGAATAAGTAATCTTATTTTAGGTTAAGGGTGGTTTAAGGTGGCACACCTACGAATTATTCGTAGATTCTCCTTTCAGTGTGCTGGAAAAAATTTTGGCAATGATTCTACTTGCGCTAAGGCAAGGCGTTGCTTCTCAAGAATCGTGCAACTTCTTAAAGGCTGTTTTCACAGCACCTTAAAAACTGTTGTTATTAAAATCTAAAGCAAACTTTAAATGTATAAAAAATTAAAAATTCTATTTGGAGATATTTTACTCAAAAGAAAAGGTCACCCAGTTTCCTGAATGACCTTATAGTTTTTGACTATAGATTGATTAAATAAAAGTTAAGTAGGCCAAATTAATTTGATTCATAAAAATACTGATACGTTCGTTACCATATACGGATTTTTACGACTCGCCTTATCCGATTACTTTGTGGCCATTAATCGGTTATATCTGTGGCATCAAATTGACACAAAGGGCACCCATTGTTTCACCGGTGGGCTCCGGTAAGGAGAAAGTAGCAAGCCATTGCGAATTTTCAAAATGCACTTTGCAATACACTTTAAAAATCCGCAATGGCCAGCGATTTGAAAAGTCGAGAGTAAATTGGGGCGTTACTCCATCATTACTCTGATTAACTAGGTGGCACACCTCACAAGGAGCGTTAATCAATGTGAGAAATTCCTTTCAGCGTGCTGGAATCATTTTGGGCTAGTGTGAATTGATAACCGACAATTCACGAACGGTCTTACGAAGGCTTTAGTATAACATTAATTTGCTTGGCTCGCTATTAACTCGGTATGTAGTTTTTCCCAGGCTTGAATATCTGCATCATTTGAAGCAATTTTCAATCCGTGAACCTTAGCCGTTGAAAAGTGCATAATATCGAAGTTGTGTTTATCTATTTTTTTCGATTGCTCTCCTCGAGAGGCTCGGTATTTTTTTTCAAACCTAACGAGTTCTGTTGCTTTATCTGCAATAGATTTATCAATATTGAGGTTACTGATTAAAGCAAGGGTACCTTTAAACTTGGTATGATTGTTAATATTGTCCCAATCTACACCGCGTAATACTTCATAGTAAATTAAAGGCGTAATATAAATAACAAGGTCATCACTCTCTAAATAATCAGTAAGTTGCTTGTACTCTTCGCTACTAGAATCTTCTAGTGCACGAATCAAGAAGTTCGCATCAAGTAAAATTTTATTGCTACTCATGTGAACCTCTTAATAAATAAAGTAATGCTTTTTTTACATCTGCTTGGCTTGCTGCCGTTGTATTTTCAATTCTGATTTTATTTAGGTTTACTCCAAAAGCTTCTTCTAATAAATCAATCAACGCAGATTGACCCGCATTAGGAATAAGTTTAGCTGTTACACGATCGTTTTCTTTAACAAGGTTATAAGCGGCTCCATTAATCAACTGCGTTAAAATTAAAGATGAATGAGTTGTGATAATAAAATAAGTATTAGGGAAAATATTAGTTAATAGCGGTAGAATTTTAGTTTGCCATTGGATGTGTAAGTGACTTTCGATCTCATCAATAAGCACATAACCTGCCACATTCTCAATATCATCAGCGTTAGTAAAAAATGAATAGCCTGCAACGATGGCTTGTACAATTTTTATTAGTGAGGCAAAACCACTACTTAGTTCATTAAGACGACGCTCTTCGCCATCTAATTTAAAGGAAACGGTTTTTCCCCCGATAACTTTAAAATCTTTCGGATCAGCACTTATCCGAGAATCAATTTTATTTAGTACTCGTAATACAGTGAGTAACTCAACTTCACGATTATCCGCTTTATCTTGATAAGCATTAGAGGATAATGCTCGCTGAATAAACCATTCTTCAATAGGCGAATCCATGTTTAATGTAGAGAAATGTGTCCCCATACTTGAGATAATATTCTCAAAGTATTTCTTCTGCCGTTCTTTGTACTCACCTAAAGGAGTAATATAACCATAATCATTCTGTTTTATTTCCCCTCTATTTTGCGCACCCAGATAAACAACAGGGCGATCATGTATAAAGAATTCTTTTACTAGATAGTTTATTCGATATCCAGTGTTTTCATTCTGAAATTTAGACATCTCAAAGATAACATCATCATTTATGTGTGAGGAGTTAAATGAAAAATTTTTTTTATATGCATAATATTCACCGTCTCTTATCATGTCATTGGTGAACAGTAATAGTGTGTATAAGCACTCCAGTGTTTTTGTTTTCCCCACACCATTTGTACCAATTAATACACTCATTCGCTTATCTGAGAGTTGAAGATCAATATGACCTACTCCTTTCACATCAAAAAATTCGATATGTTGATTTAATAACATCGAGCACCTACTAGTTTGTAATGTCTGAATATTGATTAGTGTATCACTGAATAAAAATGTTTTGCTACTAATTCAATAAGCTTCGTAAAGATGAAATTTGCTCGCTAACACTTTTACTCGATGTTTTCTTAGAACTTTTCGCGCCCTTAGTATTCTTTTTGCTATCAAAATTTTCAATATGTTGGCAATTTGGATAAGCAGAACACCCCAAAAAAGCCCCATTTTTACCATTTCTTTTAATCATTGGTGCACCGCACTTAGGGCATTTACGAATTTCAATATTCCCCAAACTCATTCCCTTTTTAAGGCAATCAGCCATCAAATGCCGCACAAAGACTTCTTGTTTTTGCATAAACACTTCTAGCGAAAGCGTTCTTTCAGCAATTTGATTGAGCGCTTGCTCCCAAAGTGCGGTTAAACCAGGATCTTTTAACATCTGAGGTAAATTATCAATTAGCGTCATTGCTTCATCTGTCGCTAATAGTGATTTACCTTTCTTTTTCAAGAAACCTTTATCAATCAAACCTTGAATCGTTCCCGCCCGGGTGGCTTCTGTACCAAGCCCTTCAGTTTCTCGTAAGCGTTGTTTTAAACGCTCATCAGTTACAAAGCGAGCTGCATTTTTCATTGCGGTGAGCAATGTGCCTTCCGTGAAGTGATTAGGTGGTGATGTTTGTAAGGTTTTTATTTCTGAATCAGAAATCTGACAGATTTGTCCTTGCTTTAACGTCGGCAAGGCTTGAGGTGCATCATCATCTTCATCAAGTGATTTGCCAAATAGAATTTTCCAACCTGGAGCAATAAGCACATTCCCACGTGCACTTAATATATGTTGACCGCACTTCAAAATAATTTGTGTCTTATCTGTTTCAGAAACAGGTAAGAATTGAGCTAAATAACGACGACGTATGAGATCATAGAGCTTTAATTCTTCATCAGACATTTTGCTAATATCAGCTTTAATCATAGTCGGAATAATGCCATGGTGAGCAGTAATTTTTTTATCATTCCAAACTCGTGATTTTTGATTAAGGTTTAACATACCTGCAAGGGGTTGTAATCGATTATCGGATTGCAATAAACATTGGATAATTTTAGGGGCTTCAGCAAACTGAGACTCCGGTAAATAACCACAATCTGTTCTAGGATAGGTTGTCGCTTTGTGAGTCTCATAGAGTGATTGAGCTATATCCAATACCCTTTGCGCACCCAGTCCATAAAGGCGGTTAGCTTCTGATTGTAAGTCACTTAATGCAAAGCAAAGTGGAGCATTTTGTCTTTCACGTTTAGTTTCAACTGATTCCATTTTCGCTTGGCCCAATTGACGAATTTGCTGATTTGCTGCTTGTATAACTTGGGCAGACAAACAAAGTCCATCAGGATCACAATATTGCTCCGGAATAACATATTGCGTAGCAAAATGCTGATTTCCATCAGAAAGCATTACTTGCAAAGCAAAATGTTGCTTAGGAATGAAGTTTTTTATCTCACGGTCACGATTAACAACCAGGCTTAATGTTGGAGTTTGTACCCGCCCAACACTTAAAGGTTTCCCTTGATACCCTTGTTGTTGCGCTAATAAGGTATAGATACGAGAGAAATTCATACCAATAAGCCAATCTGCTCGACTACGTGCAAGTCCTGCATAGTAAAGAGGGAGAGTCTCCTCATTATCTTTAAGCGCACCCAAGGCTTTACGAATACTGGCATCATCTAGTGCAGACAACCAAAGGCGTTTTATTTGCCCTCGAAATCCTGCTAAATCCAGCAATTCTCTTGCTATAGTTTCGCCCTCTCTATCAATATCGGTTGCAATGACAACAAGTTTAGCTTGTTTGATAAGTTTCATTACGACGTTGAACTGTTTTTTTGTTTCTTTTTTAGGTGAAAGCCCCCATTTACCCGGGATAATTGGCAAGGTCTCAAAAGCCCACTTTTTAAAGGCAGGATCATATTCTTCAGGATTAAATTGCTCTACTAGATGACCAATTCCCCAGGTAACTGTAAGCTGACCATCAGGTGTTGATAAACAACCTTCACCACGCTTTGTCGCGCCTAATATTTTTGCAATATCATTACCTTGTGATGGTTTTTCACATAAGAAAAGTTTCATGATTGGATATCTCTTAATCTTCTATGCACTCTAATGAATTTCGCCAATCTGTGCAGGCACTAAGACGCCAAAATTTAATATTATCTAGATTCCATCCATTAACATAAGAATTCCAATAACGATAGTCTGAAGGCTGTGGAGCAAGTGAAGGTTTTTCTTCAAAACCGTATACTTCTCCTGTGGGCTGAGTCACCACATAACGTACCCAATCCGGTACAATATATTCTTTATCTCGATAGATTATTTTTTTCTTTTTATCAATGAATTCTATCATCATTTACTCCCTTTTTTCTGTAACGCATACTGTCTCAATTCTTCAGTAGAGATATATTGCAATCCCTTCCTAATGATTTCCTGCAAGATGTCGGTTTCCTTAATCATCACTTTAGTTTGAATAATTGTTTCAACTGTTTTTGCCTCAATCTGTTGCCAGAGTTCTGTTTCAATGTGTTTAGTTGGCATAAATCCCCTTAATCTAAATATTGAGAATAGATATTGATATTTTTGAGTTTTTAGATTAAAAATTAATAAGAAGCCGAACAATGAAAAATTGTTTTTTGTTAAGAGATAAAAAATGGGAGGTTGTATGCCTGCAGATTTTAATTTAAATGGGTTACATACTGCATATAATGAAGCCATCCGTCGTGGTGATTTTACTTTTGCTTTTGAAATTTCTATGCCACCTGGACGGTTCATTTTTTTTATGTTTTTTGCAGAAAATGATAAAAAATCTAAAGATCTTCTGTATTTATACTTACAAAATACAAATAAGTTGGAAGAAATCAAATTATACGGTAATCATCAGAATGGAAACTTCGAGATTTATTTTAATGACAAGTTAAAAGAAGCTATCAGAGCTGAATTAGAAATAGTCAACGGAAGAAATGGACCTTTTAACCTCTATAATTTTTTTGAGGAGCTAAATAGGAATATACCTCAGCATTTACCTGCTCAAGCTCAAATAGCGATTTTAAGACAATATTATCCGAATATACAGACAGGAATACCAAAGATAGTAAATGATGAAGATAAAATCTACTGGATGGGGTTTATGCGCCCTCAAGGCGGTGTGCCAAGAGAACAGACTTTAAGAAAACTCTATATTCATACCGAATGTAATCATCAGCAGATAGACCGCTTATTGAAGGCCATAGCACCTTATGGATTAACGTTGAGATGGACGGATAATCCAGACAGAGCAAAAAATGTGGATTTTGCTTCTATGATTAATGAATTAAACCAATACAGAGCTCGAAATGTGAATTAATCGGCTATGTAAAAATTAATAGAAATCATATCAGCTTGTGCTTTACGCCAATGCATAGTGTCGTTAAAAAGTTTCTCTAACAATTGAGCGGTTTCAGGAGAGGCGTAGTCAATAGCATGTATTGGCTTGCTATTACAAAACCGGTAAACCTAATAAAATATATTCACTTCATCTCTATGGGATAAATGTAAACAGAGTTGTATTTGTTAAATTAATTGTTCAAATTAAGTTTGATAAGCAGGATTTATAGTAATGCGACAATTAGTATGATTTATATGGTAAAGGTGATTTTCCATGTGGTTGGCCCTAATAGTTATTTTCCGTAATTAAATAGAAACATTTAACAGCAAATAATAACTTATTTAATAATAAACGAGGAGAATTATGCAAAAAAGCTCCTTTCATCATGGGGCGAGAATATTAGTAAGATAGAGTCCAGGAGTAACTGAAAGGTTCTCAATGGAAACTATAGTTATAAGACGGGGTTCATTATAAAAAATCCTCAAAAAAGCTCCAACATACGTTGGAGCAACAAGGAGAATTCATCATTATTATTTTATTGCTTTTATCACTTCTGATTTAACAAATTGAGCAAAATCAGATTCATTTGAGGATGCAATCCAAGAAATTCTAACCTTGCCATCCTCTTTTGCAAGCGTTATGTCAATTTTTCGACCGCCAACATAGCTATTTGCCATGTGATAATAGACACCAGGAGTAGCTTCATGAGCATGTCCTTCTTCATCTAAAAGCGATTCGTAACGTTGACGCTCATACCCGGATAGCCCACTTAATGCTTCCTCCCGCGTTTTGAATTTTAAATTACGTTTAATTTTTACGTAAAGAGAGTCAATATTTTTAGATGATGTAATTGAATCCTCTACGTTATAGCGATGAGAACGAGAACTTTGGGTGTAAGCCACACCGGAAGAACTCGATGACTTATTTCCCCCGCCAAGAACACTGCTAAGTTGACCTGCAGCATGACCAACCGCATCATTCAATGAATTTAATTCAGCACAACCACTTAAAGCAGCGACTGCAGATAAAACAAAAATTATTTTTTTCATCACGATTAACCTTAATTATATTGAATTCAGAATGGTATTGAATCATTAAAAGCATTTGCCGATGCATCTTGTTGTGGCATTGGCTGAGGATTATTTGCACCATCTGTACTTTGAGGGCGAGTACCTAACATTTGCATTACATCACCTTGGATTTCCGTGGTATAACGATCTTGCCCGTTTTGATCTTGCCATTTACGAGTACGCAAGCGTCCTTCAATATAAACTTGCGCTCCTTTCTTGAGATATTGGCCGCAAATTTCAGCTAATTTGCGATAAAAAACGATTCGATGCCATTCAGTCACTTCACGACGTTCACCGGTGTTTTTATCCGCCCAAGCTTCGCTAGTTGCTACACTGATATTTGCAACTGCTTCACCATTCGGCATGCTTCGCATTTCAGGATCATTACCTAAATGTCCCACGATAATTACTTTATTAATTCCAGCCATATTGATTTCTCCTAAATCACAAAATTAACTGTCAAGATTGTGCATTTTTTACATCTAATCCTTAAGGGTAAATTCAGTAAAAAACACAGAGATTTTTTAACACAACCACGAAAGGCAAAGGCTTTTTTTCGTTAAGGTAAGGGGCTTGTCCCCTTACCTTTAAAAGGCCTTTTAGTGAGCCGATCACAAACTATATAAATTAGCCGATTACAAACTAGAAGATCCAACGTTCACAAATGTGAATGTTATAAATGATCTTCTATCTCTTTAATTTTATCTACCGCACTTGATACCTGTCTCATCATAAAATTTAGTACGGAGACCTGCAGATTAATCAAAATGCGTTCTTTCTCAGCTGAGACAAGTTTTTGTCGTAAGTCTGAAGATAACTGAGGATTATTAAATACCGGATTTAACACAGCATCACCAGTCTTAGAGGCTTGAAAACTGCGCCAGCGTAAAAACGTCCCACCGGATGATGATGCTTTATCTCGGATCATGTGAATAGGTAATACACTAAGTTCACTTTTACGAACGTTCTGCAACATTTCATTCTGCTGCAACATTAAAGCTTCACGGACTGTAGCAAGGGATTCAGCTAGTAATTCATACTGTTGCACTGAGTCTAACTCACTGAATAACTGTTTCAGCGAGTCATTAAGTGGGGTTGTGCGTCCTAATTGTTTATACATATCAGAAGGAATGAGCACGTTATCCATAATCCCAATCTCCATTATTCAGTTTTATTTGCTGTAATTTTGACTTCAACAGAGCCATTATCATCTGATTCAGCAAGTGATGATTTTTTAATTGTTGGAGCAAATGTTGCACGTGTTGTACCGGAAAGCACATCAGGCGTTAAGGTATATTTCATACGTTTTACAGCAGCTTGATAGCGAGCGTTATTTTCAAGCGCATCTTGGCGTGTAATACCGGAATTTCTGTAATTCTCAAGCACACCAAATGCACGACGAATTAATTTAGCACCGGATTCTAACCAATCATACGCATCATCTTTTGTAAGTAATGCAATATGTGAAGCGGTCATCACTGTACGAGCTAACGAATCAAAATCAGCCAAAAGATACAATAATTGATAACCCAGCTGAGTATTCACAAAAATAGGGTATTGAATCGGAGCAATATTGGCGCAACGCTCAATTTGAAAGTTTTCAGGGATTTTCTCACTGTAGAGATTAACCATTCTCCAGGTCATATCTTGCATTTCTTTACGAAACCCTAATACTTTTTGTTCAAAACGAAGAAGATAATCATCAGCATAAGGATCATCTTGTTCGGCAGCTTGCTGAATTTGACTCAATAGAGATAGAGCATTAGGAATACTGAGAATTGATGATGTAACGACTTCCCCGGCTTCATTTTTAACTAAGTCACGACCATTCCAAAGACGTGTTGCATACTGAGTATGAAGCGTAAATGTAATCTCACTGCGTAACGGCCCAAGCTGTTGGTTGTATGTTGTTGTCATGTTATGTCACCTTTTATCATTTGGTTAAAATTTGTACTTTGTCCAGCCCCTGGACAGTGGTTAATTTTTGTTCACTGTGCAACCCTAGCACAGTGGTTAATTTTTGTTCACTGTGCAGTCCCCGCACACTGGTTAAAATTTGTACTTTGTAAAGTCCCTTTACAGTGGTTAAATTTTGTACTTTGTAGAACCCTTCTACACTGTTCACTTTTTGTATAGCTAATTTAATTGCAAATTGAAGCCTTAAATTGTCGAATGCGATCAGCTCTCGCTTTTCGCTCTTCTTCAGATTGCACTCGCATTGGTTTTATTGCGCTATCGGCTTTCACATTATTAACTAAGCTAGTTTCATCATGTTGTGATAACCGATTTTTTGATGATAATGATTGTGCTTGTGTAGCCAAAAATTGTTCATACAAATACGGTTTAAATTCACCACGGTGTGCACGTTGGATTAATGTCACTACATAGCCTTGTGGTTTTTTCACTTCACCTTTTATCACACGCTGTTCAAGCTCAAATAAAATCGCTTTACAGATTCCTAAATCAAGTCCACGCATTGCTTGCATAATTGCTGTTTTTTCCAATGATGAAAACTGAATATTAGTCGGCCAGTCAATTTCATCCGCATTACCAGTACAGTACGTATTTATATAAATACTAGTACTTGTACTGTACTGTGAAAAACCTGAGTTCCCTTTTGGAACTAAGTCTGAAATCAATGATTTATCGTTGTTTTGGGCACTGAGTTCCCTTTTGGAACTCTGTTTGATTTTGCTGAGTTCCATTTTGGAACTAAGGTGATTTTTACTGAGTTCCCCTGTTTTTTCACAGAGTTCCTTATTGGAACTTAGTAGGTTTTCTTGAATAAATGTTGATTCTTCTTGCTCTGAAATATCCATTTTTGGACGTTTTTGATAGTCTTGAAGGCGAGCTCGCATCCAGTCAATGTGAGAAATATAATGCCACTGAGTATTATCCGAGAGCAGGTTTTCTACAATATGGTTTGCTACACCTCGCACAAAGTTATCTCGATGCTGAATGGATTTTTCAAGGAGTGCGATGTAATCATGGTTTAATTGAATCGTATCAATGATTGGCATAGGTTCATCATGAAGGATGTAAAAATTACCCAATACTTGACCTTGCTCATTACGTACAGTTTCACAAAGTGTTAGCCAACGAGTTAATCTAAGTAATAACAACGTTTGGCTAACTAGCTTACGCGAGAGTTCTGCTTCATCATAAGGTTTATCTGAAAGTAATTTTGCAAGCACTTCGTATGATGGGAACATGCCTGATTGAAATTCTCTTGCTTTGTATTTTATAAGTTGCCATGCCAATTTTGCTCTTGATGTTAAATAAGGATCAAATAGCAAACGGGTTGGAACTGTTTCATGCTGGTTGCCAAAAAAGAGCAACCCATGCTTTTGTAATTTTGTTTCCATAATTTAATTCTCTCTGAGAATATTTCATTTTTATTGTTGCAATGTGCTTAAACATCTTTACAATAGCCAATGAACTTTCCCAAGTTCCTTACTAACGATATGAATAACGCCCAACTTAACGTAACGCACTAGGTTGGGCGTTATGTTTTTTAAGCTGCATTCCAGCGGCTAACAAGTTTCCAGATTTCAGTTAAATTAATACCGGTTTCTTCCGCAATTAAAATTAACAGCTCTAGTCCTTCTGTTGATTCAATTGTTTGAACATCACCTTTATGCTCTTGCCATAAGTCCCAAATTAATTTTTCTTCCTCTTCGGTTGCAGCTGGCTTACGTCCCATTGGTTCTTGTTTTCCAAGTAGGCTACGACGAGCAGATACTTTTGAAGTGGTTAAGCCGAAGTAGGAATT
The DNA here is from genome assembly GCF_000210895.1 of Haemophilus parainfluenzae T3T1. Classification (NCBI taxonomy): domain Bacteria; kingdom Pseudomonadati; phylum Pseudomonadota; class Gammaproteobacteria; order Pasteurellales; family Pasteurellaceae; genus Parahaemophilus; species Parahaemophilus parainfluenzae. The sequence goes on from NC_015964.1 coordinate 1,208,825, forward strand.
GAGCATTTGGATGGATGCACCTAACATTAATGCGCGATCAATAAGGCGACGTTCTTGTGACGACATGCGTACTCGAGCCACTAATCGCCAAAATGCATCGTGATTAATTTCAACTTTGGCAAAGGGAGCTTTGGTGTTAGCCAGTTCATAAACTTCCTCTGTGCTGAGTTTTTCAATTTCTTGCAATTCTTGTTTTGAGAAACCATAGTTCCGGCAAACATTGATATTGCCTTCTTGTAAATTAACCAAAATCTCATTCAATACCACTTGGTTTAAATTGCTGAACATGCTCATTATGCATCTCCTTCTGAACGAATATAGCGAACGAGGCGAATTAAACGGAATAATTTAACTAGCGTGGTATCATCAATTTCTTGAGTATTGAGTAAATATTCCGGTAATAAGGTGAAAGATGTCTGTGGGTGCACATCTGTTTGTAATAAATTTAAGAAGTCATAACACATCTGTGCTACACCGCTCACATCTTTATCTAATGGTTTTACGCGGTAAGTGTAATCAACAGGCTCTTTTACTACATGTTCAATGTAGTCAGTTAATCCAACACTTTCCGCAATATCGAGTGCTAGTGAATAAGCTTCTACTTTATGCTGACGACCAGGATAAATTTTCCAAATATCATCAACTGGTTGACGGCCTACGCAAGCAAAGCCTAATCCATTTTCTTCTGCACGTTGTTGGCGTTGCTCCTGAATGCTCATGCCTGGAGTAATACCAAATTGTTGAGTTAAATTTTTAGCAAAATCAAAAGAAAGGCCATCTGAACTAGCATTAGTTTCATTAAACTCTTCATTTTCTGTTTTATCATCTGCTTCATTCTCAAATGAAGGAGAGATTTCAACACTTGCTTGCTTTAATACTGGCGCAGGTATTGATTTTTTTTCAGGGGTAGTCATTTTTGGAGTATTGACTACGCTAGGTTGAGATAATGTGTCTAATGCGGTTTCTTGTGGCTGTGGCGTATTAAACGCTTGAACATCTTGGATGCTTTCTTGTACGCTTTGTTGTATTTCGTGTTGTTTTTGCGCCATTTTCTTGAATTTTTGCTCATCGAGATCAATTTCAAGGTAAAGGACTTCATAACTAACACGATCGCCTAACATGGATGACATTTCATCAATGAGATGGTCTTGGAATACTTTGATATGAAACGATTGGTCATCATTACAACGAGCTAGGCTGTGTCCCCAAATTTCATCAAAGGACACTTCCAATTCAAATTGATAATTTTGCCAAATGGCTAAGGCGTTATTACGAATCGCAAGCAATTTATCAATTGGCGCATTACCTAAACCGTTAAAAAGTACATCCGGGATATAAGGATAAAGATACTCAATGCAACGTCCCATCTTCGCAATCATTGAAAATTGAATGATATACCCATCTTTTTCTAACTCACTTGAAAGCTCGCGAGCAGAAAGGGATTTTCCTAACTTTTTCTCGTAGTATTCTTTGGCTTGCTGAATACCTAAGGCTTTCTCAATAAAGGTTAAGTCTGCACGGGTATCATTTTCAATTAAATGACCAATAAGCAAATCTAATTCCGCTTCTACACTATCAGCACTTTCACCTTTCCAGGGTTTATATAAGCATTCAATAGACCAAAAACGTTGATCTTGAGTCTCTGTAAATAGTTCTTTTAATGCTTGAATACGAGTATTCCCACCGTCAGCAATGATATAGAAAGGTTCACCAGGTCGTTGAGTGATATTTGGTTTATGATCAAGACCACGACGACGAATTGACTCTTTAATCATTTCAAAGTTAGGATTACGTGTCTTACGAGGGTTGTGTTCATAAGGGCGTAATTTATCTAACGTAACGGTAATGTATTTAGATTGCGCAGGATAATGTGTTGCTGTTGTTGTTTGATAAGCAGCAGACTGATTATTAATAGGTTGAACATTTAATCCTTTCGCAATCGCGTCTAATTGACTTTGTTGTTTTTTATTTTTAGCAATAAATGGATTATTCATAATATCTATCCTGTGTCGTTAAATTCTCAAAAATGCTGTATTGACCTTGAAACAGTGTTTTTACTGTGGCTAACGGGCCATTACGCTGTTTACCAATGATGATTTCCGCAATGCCTTTATCTTCTGTGTCAGGGTTATAAATTTCATCTCTATAAAGATGAATGATGACATCAGCATCTTGTTCAAGAGAGCCGGAGTCACGTAAGTCGGCATTGATTGGACGCTTATTAGCTCGATTTTCTAAACTTCGGTTTAGTTGAGATAATGCATAAATTGGGCATCCAGTTTCTTTGGCTAATTTCTTTAAATCATTGGATATTTCGGCAAGTTCTAAATTGCGATTTTCAGTTTTACTTCCGGTTCTCATTAGTTGGATGTAATCAATGAAAATCGCTTTAGGTTTGCCGTATAGACGAGTGTTTTTACGTACTTTGGCGCGTAAACAATGAGGTGTTAAAGAAGCTTCATCATCAATTAACAAACGACCTTTCCAGTCTTTTTTAATTGTCCCCATTGCATTAGCAAGGCGAGTCCATTCTTCCTCTTCAAGCTCAGTCGCTTGACGAATAGATTGCAAGCTGACGCGAGAGCGCATTGCCATAAAACGTTCTAATAGTTGATCAGCTGGCATTTCTTGACTGTAAAATTGGATAGGGCTGTCTGGAAATTTATCTAACGTACTTGCGGCAATCGTTTGTGCAAAGGTTGTTTTACCCATTGCTGGACGAGCTGCAATAATGATAAGTTCTCCTGGTTGACCGCCTGTTGTTGCTCTATCTAATTCAATAATGCCTGTTGGTGTTCCACTAACTGGATCGGCATTAATAGAGGACGTTTCCATGCGAGAAAGGATTCGCTCGAAACTTGCATTAAGATCAGCAACACCATCCGTCTCTTGTTCGATGACAATATTGGTATATTGCTTATCAACACTTTCCTCAAAAGAAGTTAATTCAATTTCATCTTTTGAAGATTGCATTTCAGTTACAATAAACTGGCCCAGGGTCAAAAAACGACGTTGTTTGCTATAACGAGAAATAATCTCAGCATAGGCAGTGATATTTGATGCAGAAGGAGTATTGTGAATAACTTCTGCTAGATATGCTAATCCCCCTATCTGCTCAATCAGTTTTTTATCTTTGAAATACTGCTCCAAAGTTAAAATATCAGCGGGTTTTCCTTGTGTTAATAGATGGCTAACACCTTCAAACAATACTTTATGAGCTGAGACATAAAAATCATCAGAGCGCAGTAAAGTTGCGATCTCATCAAATTTGTCATTATCAATAATGAGAGCACCAATGACCGCACTTTCCGCTTCAATAGAAGCAATAAGTTTATCAGTCATATTAGCCTTCCTTTTTCATTGGTTTATCAAAAAGTGTTTTAAATTGAGGGAGTAACAAGCAACACAGTTCTTTGATAACAGGATATTCAGCTTGGCTATGGCGATAAACTGGCAATGAATAAGTTGCAGCTTCTCTATATGCCACATGCGCAGGGATTGAAAAATCAAGGAAGGTTTTGCTTTCATCAAAATTGGTTTCAAAGAGTACGTGTAATTGATTGAGTACAAATTTCACGTCATTAGTATTATCAACGCAATTTGCGATAGCTTTGAGAGGTGGTAATTTGAAGCCAAATGATTCAAAGGTTTCTAAATCTTGATACATTCCGATAGTTCCACGGATAAATTCTTTCGCAGAAAGAATGTGTGGAAGAATAGGGCAGAATAGGATGTCAGCTGCTAAGACAGACATATCGACAGTAATGTCTCTAGTACCTCGAGTATCAACCACAATAACATCATAATTATCAATGTTTTTAATTAAGTGACTAAATCGAATTGCACCATCAGGGGCATTACGTAGAGTTTGACTTACATTGTTTGATGGGTCATTTGATTGAATTAAATCCAAATTTGGAATGGATGTTTTTGAAATGATATGGGAAGGTTCAATATCACGACGGGTTAAAAACTCATAAATACCACCGGGAGCTTCTTCAGTTAAAGCATAATAAGAGCTTAAGGTTGGTTGAGTATCAGTATCAATAAGAAGAGTTCTTAAACCGTGGTCAGCGCAGAACGCCCCAATATTGGCAGCATTTGTACTTTTTGCAGAACCGCCTTTAGTACAAGCGACAGTAATAATATAAGGTTTTTTAGAAATAGAAGAGAAGTCCATAATTCCTCACCTAACGATAATTAAAAATTAAAGTTAAGTATTGGACTAGGTACTGATTATTGGTTTGGAATTAGATGGTGCCCGAAGCCAGACTTGAACTGGCACGCCTCGAAAGGCGAGGGATTTTAAATCCCTTGTGTCTACCGATTCCACCACTCGGGCATCGAGTGATTAACTAACTGCGTGGTTATGGAGGCGTGTCCCGGAGTCGAACCGAGCTACATGGATTTGCAATCCAGTGCATAACCGCTTTGCTAACACGCCGTTAGTTTGGAGCGGGAAACGAGGCTCGAACTCGCGACCCCGACCTTGGCAAGGTCGTGCTCTACCAACTGAGCTATTCCCGCATACGCTGTTAGTGCGGTGCATTTTACGGGAATTTGAAATTCTGTCAATCGAAGATCTTAAAAAAAAATTCAAATGTTGAAAAAATCTTCGTTTCGGTTGAAATTACAGCAAAATTTGGCACAAGAATATAATTTTCACAGAGTTTTCAATTTCTACTTTTATCGTGAGTGGCTTTATGACAAAATTGGAGCGTTTTGCTCGCCATTAAATAAAGAAAAGTGCGGTCAAGTTTTTGCATGTTTTAGAGGTAAATTATGACACAACAATATTCTATCGATACATTATTAGCCCAAGCGGGGAATCGCAGTGATGAGCGCACAGGTGCGGTTTCAACGCCAATTTATCTTTCAACAGCTTATGGCCATCATGGGATTGGTGAAAGTACGGGCTTTGATTATACCCGCACGAAAAACCCAACGCGTAGTGTTTTGGAAGATACAGTTGCAAAATTAGAGAATGGTGATCGTGGTTTTGCTTTTGCTTCTGGTATGGCGGCAATTCAAGTGCTGATGAATTTATTTAAAGGTCCAGATGAATGGATTGTATCAAGTGATGTATATGGTGGAACTTATCGTTTATTGGATTTTGCCTATAAAAATAACAACAGCGTAAAACCCATTTATGTGAATACCGCTTCTTTAGCTGAAATTGAAGCTGCGATTACAGTGAATACAAAAGCGATTTTTATTGAAACCCCATCAAATCCATTAATGGAAGAGTGTGATGTTGCAGAAATTGCGAAATTAGCGAAAAAACACAATTTATTAATGATTGTGGATAATACCTTCTTAACTCCTGTGCTATCTCGTCCATTAGATTTAGGGGCAGATATTGTAATCCATAGTGGCACGAAATATATTGCAGGTCATAATGATAGTTTAGTTGGCTTGATTATTGCAAAAGGACAAGAGCTTTGTGATCGTATCGCCTATATTCAAAATGGCGCAGGTGCCGTACTTTCGCCGTTTGATTCCTGGTTAACCGTGCGTGGAATGAAAACCCTTTCATTACGGATGAAACGCCATCAAGATAATGCGAAGGAGATTGCAGAATTTTTACGCGAACAGCCACAAATTGATAGTGTGTTATATCCAAACAAAGGCGGTATGCTGTCTTTCCGTTTGAAAGATGAAAATTGGGTCAATACGTTCTTAAAATCAATCAAGTTGATTACCTTTGCAGAAAGCTTAGGGGGAACAGAAAGCTTTATTACTTATCCAGCAACCCAAACCCATATGGATATTCCAGAAGCAGAACGCGTCGCTCGTGGTATTACAAACACATTATTGCGTTTTTCTGTTGGTTTAGAAGATGTAGAAGACATCAAAGCCGATTTATTACAGGCATTTGCACAACTTAAATAATTAGTTTTTATCAATCGGACTAATCTGTGCAATTCAATATGCCTTGTGCTATTATGCATAACATCAATTAACGCTAGGTGTTGATTTGTCAGCACCTTATTAAATAAGGAAACAAAAATGAGCGAAGTATTACATATTAATGATGCAGATTTTGAAACTGCGGTTGTGCAATCAGATATCCCTGTATTAGTGGATTTCTGGGCACCTTGGTGTGGCCCTTGCAAAATGATTGCGCCAATTTTAGATGAAATCGCACCTGAATTCGCAGGTAAAGCAAAAATCGTTAAAATCAACGTAGATGACAACCAATTAGTGGCAGGTCAATTTGGTGTACGTAGTATCCCAACTTTACTACTTTTCAAAAATGGCCAACTTGTTGCAACACAAGTGGGTGCGTTACCAAAAAATCAATTAGCAGCGTTTATTAATCAACACCTATAATTGAGTTATCAAATATAAAGAGCGGTCAAAAATAGCGATGTTTTTGACCGCTCTTATTTTTTCTCTCGCCAATAAGTAGCAAAACGAGGTTTTCCAGAATTAGTTAATCCTCGATATTTGTAGGTAATCGTGCTACCAATAGGCGGTGGATTTTCGCGCTCACTCAGATTAAATCCTGAACCAATTTTGAATTTTCCACGATGGTTTTCACAGGTGAGCGATCCGAGTATATTCTCAAATTGTCCTTTCCCTTTGTGATGTGCTATCACGGTGCATTCTTCATCATAAGTATTTTTTAACTTTAAAATTTGTGTACTGCGTTTTCTTTCGTAAGGCGCATTAGGATTACGTAACACAACACCTTCACCTTTTTTCCTTTCAATTTCATGTAAATACTCGAATAAATGCGTTTTATCTCGTATTGGAATTTGCGGAATAATCTTGATATAAGATGTAGGGTGATCTTTCAAATAATCTTCTAAGTTTTTGAGACGTTCAAAGAGATTTCCTGAGGCATTCGGTACATCAAAAACATAAAGTGTTAATTTTGCCCAATTATCACCTTTAAAGGATTTTGTGATAGAAGCAATTTCTTCAAATTGATTACGTTCACTAAATATCTCACCATCAATGGCAAAAGGCGGAAATTGAGCGGTAAAATAGGTCGGTGCGGGCAAGGGCAGTCCTTGACGACTTAATAATGTTTTGCCATCCCAATAACCTCGTACCCCATCTAATTTTTCTGACATTACCCAACCTTGAACATCTTGGTTTTCATAAGTGTCTAATAGCATTAAATCATGCTCATTCGCCCAGGTTATTTGGCTGAATAGGAGGCAAAGTAATAAGTAAATCGCTCTCATGATGTTTCCTTTTTAAATTTATTGAGTTTAAAAAGTGCGGTCATTTTTTACAGCGTTTTTAATTGAATCTGTGATTCGTATCGCAAAATAATGAGAAGTAAGCTGAAAAATAGAGAGATAAGAAAGAGCGCTAGATTATTTGAAATGAACGCTATACAATGCCAACGCGATTTCGAATTTTAATTTTTAAGGAGAATAAAATGTATTTTGATCAAATTAAAGCTGAGCTTGTGGAAGCACAAGACGTATTAAATAAGTTTGTTTCAGATGATAACAACATCAAACTCATTGAGAAAGCGGCTAAATTATTAGCAGAAAGCTTTAAAAATGGCGGTAAAGTATTATCTTGCGGTAATGGTGGTTCTCACTGTGATGCTATGCACTTTGCAGAAGAACTCACTGGTCGTTATCGTGAAAACCGCCCAGGTTATCCTGCGATTGCAATTTCAGATGTGAGTCATTTAAGCTGTGTAAGTAACGACTTTGGTTATGAATATGTATTCTCTCGCTTTGTTGAAGCCGTCGGTAAAGAAGGCGATGTTTTATTTGGATTATCAACATCAGGCAATTCTAAAAATATCTTAAATGCGATTGAAGCGGCAAAAGCAAAAGGCATGAAAGTGATTGCGATGACAGGTAAAGATGGCGGTAAAATGGCCGGCTTAGCAGATGTTGAAATTCGTGTGCCACACTTTGGTTATGCAGATCGTATTCAAGAAATTCACATCAAAGTGATCCATATTTTAATGATGCTAGTTGAATTTGAGATGGCGAAAGAGGCCTAATTCGCGACAAGTGCGGTTAAAAATTCAATGATTTAAGGATCCCAAAAAGTTTTTTGGGATTTTTTATAAAAAATACTTGCATAAATAATCACTAAAAAGTAATATTTATTCATTCTTACAGGTCAATCAAGGATAGCAGTAAACTTAAAATGGCGATTAGTGTTAAAAATTTGAATTTCTTTTATGGTTCATCACAGGCATTGTTTGATATCAATCTTGATGCACAAGAAGGCGATACCGTGGTGTTACTCGGACCAAGTGGTGCAGGAAAAAGTACGTTAATCCGTACATTAAATTTATTAGAAGTACCAACCTCTGGTGAATTACATATTGCGAATAACCACTTTGATTTGTCTCAGGCTAATAATAATCCGAAAGCCATTCGTCAACTGCGTCAAGATGTAGGTATGGTATTCCAACAATATAATCTTTGGCCACATTTAACGGTGATTGAAAACCTGATTGAAGCGCCGAAAAAAGTGTTAGGTATTAGCGAGGAAGAAGCGAAAAAAGATGCATTAGAACTTTTAAAACGTTTACGTTTAGAAGAGCATGCCGATCGTTTCCCACTTCACTTATCTGGTGGTCAGCAACAACGTGTTGCCATTGCTCGAGCATTAATGATGAAACCACAAGTGTTGTTGTTTGATGAACCAACGGCAGCACTGGATCCTGAGATTACAGCTCAAATTGTTGATATCATTAAAGAACTTCAGCAAACGGGCATTACTCAAGTGATTGTAACTCACGAAGTAAACGTGGCACAAAAAGTGGCGACAAAGGTCGTTTATATGGAACAAGGTAAGATTATTGAAATGGGCAGTGCAGATTGCTTTGATAATCCAAAAACCGAACAATTTAAACAATATCTTTCACACTCAGAATAAGGAAACACAACATGAAAAAATTACTTTTAAGCGCAATGTTAATGGGCTCAGCTTTTGCTGCAAATGCACAAGAAATCACTTTCGCGATGGAGCCGAGCTACCCGCCATTTGAAACAACAAATGAAAAAGGTGAAATTATCGGTTTTGATGTGGATGTAGCGAATGCAATTTGTAAGGAAATCCAAGCGACTTGTCATTTCAAAAGCCAATCTTTTGATGCATTAATTCCAAGCTTGAAAGCAAAACGTTTTGATGCAGCGATTTCAGCTATTGATATTACCGAAGCACGTGCAAAACAAGTAGCATTTTCTAATGCATATTATGATAGTTCTGCAAGTTATGTTGCGCTAAAAGGAAAAGCAGATTTAGCTTCAGCAAAAACAATTGGTGTTCAAAACGGAACAACATTCCAACAATATACTGCAGCAGAAACCAAGCAATATAATGCAAAATCTTATGCAAGCTTACAAGATGCGATCTTAGACTTAAAAAATGGTCGTATTGATATCATCTTCGGTGATACTGCTGTATTGTCTGATATGATTTCTAAAGAGCCTGAAATTCAATTTGTTGGCGAGAAAGTGACTGACAAAAAATATTTCGGTAATGGTTTAGGTATCGCGGTAAATAAATCAAGCAAAGAATTGCTTGAAAGCTTGAATAAAGGTTTGGAAGCGGTGAAAGCAAACGGCGAATACCAAAAAATCTATGATAAATGGATGACTAAATAATCTATGTTTTATGATTATCTTACATTAATTGGACACGCAGCCCTAATGACCTTAGGGCTTGCTATTTGCTCTCTGATTGTCGGTTTATTACTCAGCATTGTTTTTACCGCCTTAGAAGCCAATAAATATGCATTTATTGCAAAACCAACGGCGATTATCATTGCTTTATTACGTGGTTTGCCAGAAATCTTAGTCGTACTACTGATTTATTTTGGTTCAACCCAAGTCGTAGAAATGCTAACGGGCGAATATATTGAATTCAGCGCCTTTGGTTGTGGTGTATTTGCATTGTCTTTGATTTTTGCCTCTTATGCTTCACAAACTTTACGTGGTGCGATTCAAGCCATTCCAAAAGGGCAGTGGGAATCAGGTGCAGCTTTAGGCTTAAGCCGTCCTTATACCTTCATCAATTTAATTATGCCACAAGTATGGAGACATGCTTTACCGGGTTTAAGCAATCAATGGCTCGTGTTATTAAAAGATACCGCGCTGGTGTCGTTAATCGGGGTAGATGATTTAATGCGTCAAGCAGGATACATCAATACAAATACCCATGAGCCTTTCACTTGGTATGGTATTGCAGCATTGATTTATTTAGTGATTACCTTGATTAGCCAAGCAGGGATTCGCAAATTAGAATTACGTTTCACTCGATTTGAACGGGGAGTCGAATAATGTTTCAAGAGTATTTAGCAGTGATTGCTCAAGGCATTCCGACTAGCCTGTTGCTTACAGTCGTGTCTTTGTTTATTGCCTTTTTCTTAGCGTTAGGCCTAACCTTCTTACTTTCTATTGGCAATAAATTGGTGAAAAGTGCGGTCAATTTATTCCTTGTTTTATTTACAGGGACCCCGCTTTTAGTGCAATTTTTCTTAATTTATGCAGGCCCTGGCCAATTCCAATGGTTGGTGGACAGCCCATTATGGGGATTATTTTCCAATGCATGGTTCTGTGCTGCATTAGCTTTGGCTTTGAATAGTGCCGCTTATTCAACCCAATTATTCCATGGGGCAGTAAAAGCGATCTCTAAAGGTCAATGGGAAAGCTGTGCGGCATTAGGATTAAGTCGTCTGCAGACTTTAAAAATCCTGATTCCTTATGCGTTAAAACGTGCGCTCCCGTCTTATACCAATGAAATTATCTTGGTATTTAAAGGTACAGCATTAGCTTCTACCATTACGATCATGGATATCATGGGATATGCACGTCAACTTTACGGCACCGAATATGATGCACTCACTATCTATGGTATCGCAGGTGGTATTTATCTCATCATTACCGGTATTGCTACTTTATTACTCCGTCAGTTAGAAAATAAAGTGTTAGCATTTGAACGTATTGATACCGCCAAAGCATAAAGTGCGGTCAAAAATAGAAACAAATCGGGCAGTTTGAAAATTGCCCGATTTTTTATATGATTAAAGAAAATATTTTTATTTATGAGGCAATTATGTCCGAATCATCTTCTCTAAAATTCCACCTCGAACTATTACGTTTAATTCCGAAAAACTATTCCATTAGCTCATTAGAACTGCGAGAGAAATTGCTCGCATTAGGTATTGAGCGTGATTTACGCAGTATTCAGCGTGCATTGAATACATTATGTGAGCAGTTTGAAATTGATTGCAATACCAATGATAAACCCTATAGCTATCGCTGGAAGCCTGATGCAAAAGGCTTAGATATGCCGATTTTAAACGAACAGCAATCGTTAGTGTTGATGTTAGCAAAGCAATATTTAGCTGGCATTTTACCTGCCAATATTATGCAATCGATGGAGGGGTTCTTTAAACAAGCAGATTACAATCTTGCTTATGAACCGCATAAAAAAAGTGCTTCAGAATGGCTCAATAAAGTGGCTATTGCGCCAACTAGCCAGCCATTATTGCCTGCAAAAATTGATCCTGAAATTTTTAAGCAAATTAGTACCGCACTTTATCAAAACCGCTTTTTAAAAGTTCATTATCGTAGCATTCATGGCAAGAAACATAAGGCTAACGTTAAGCCTCTAGCCCTTGTTCAGCAAGGCCCTAGCAGTTATTTGGTGGCAGAATATGAACATGGCGATATTTTACATTTAGCCTTGCATCGTTTACTTGAAGTGAATGTCAGCACAATGCAATTTGAACGTCCGAAATTTAATCTAAAAGCTTATGTTGAAAGCCAAAAATTTGGCTTTAGCTCTGGTAGAAAGATTCGTTTAACTTTCCGTATTGATAAAAAAACAGGTGGCTTTTTGACAGAAACACCATTATCAACTGATCAAACTGTAAAAGATTGTGGCTGCGACTATGAAATTTCCGCGACCGTGATTGAGAGCGCTATGCTGGAGTGGTGGATTGCCCATTTTGGTGAAGATTACCAAGAAATTGACCGCACTTATTTAGACGAAAATACCTAACGACATAAATTGTCGCTTCATCTTTTATCATTAAGCCATCAACAGAGAGGGCATTAAAATGAAGAAAATTGTTTATATTGATATGGATAATGTGATGGTTGATTTTCCGTCTGGTATTGCAAAATTAGATGAGAAAACCAAGCAAGAGTATGAAGGTCGATATGATGAAGTCGAAGGTATTTTCAGCTTAATGGAACCCATGCCAAACGCGATTTCTGCTGTCCATAAATTGATGAAGAAATACCATATTTACGCACTTTCTACCGCTCCTTGGCATAATCCATCCGCTTGGAGCGATAAAGTAAAATGGATCCAGCATTATTTCGGCGAAGAAAAAGGCTCAGCATTATACAAGCGGTTAATTTTATCTCACCATAAAAACTTAAACCAAGGCGATTATTTAATTGATGATCGCACTAAAAATGGGGCGGATAAATTTGAAGGTAAACATTTGCATTTTGGTACTGAACAATTTGCTAACTGGAACTGTGTACTATCTTATTTGGACTGTGGCCCTTTTACGCCAAGTGATATTTTGCAAGATTGCTTGAAAAAGCCAGCCGCCCTCGTGCAAGTTGAAAATGAGGAGCAAAGTCGAATCATTGGTGCTTTTGCCGATCGCTATAAATGGCAAGTGTTTAATTTGGCATGTGTTTATGCAGATGAAACAGCAACCGAACAGAAAACGGTCTATTTAATTATCAGCCCTTATCTCAGTGATGAATTTAAAATGCGTATTGAAGCAATGAGTGCTCATATTCAAGCCGAATATGACGTGTTATTACGCTCAAAATCACAGCTAAAACAATATTTCCAACGCCTTTCAGATAAGCCATTCTTGCATATTGAAAGCTATAATTATCAACCACTTTATAAAGCAGGGAATATTTTTGGCATGATGGCGAGAGATAGACAGGTTGATGAAATTTTACGACAAAAAGGAGCGTGAAAAATGACTTTGGAAAAGAAACCAATTTGCGTGGTATTAACTGGGGCAGGAATTAGTGCTGAAAGTGGTATTCCTACTTTTAGAGCGGAAGATGGCTTGTGGGCAGGGCATAAAGTAGAAGAAGTTTGCACACCTGAAGCCTTAAAGAAAAATCGAGCAAAAGTATTGGCATTTTATAATGAACGACGTCGTAATGCTCAAGCGGCAGAGCCTAATGCTGCACACTTGGCTTTGGTTGAATTGGAAGCGTTTTATGAGGTTCATATAATTACTCAAAATGTAGATGATTTACATGAGCGAGCGGGAAGTACTAACGTACTCCATTTACATGGGGAATTGAATAAAGCTCGCAGCAGTTTTAATACCGATTACATTGTTCCATGTTTGGGTGATCAACTATTAGAGGATAAGGATAATCACGGTCATCCAATGCGTCCACATATAGTCTTTTTTGGGGAAAATGTACCCATGTTTCCTAAAGCAGAAAAGTTAGTGAAAAAGGCAGATATTGTGATTGTTATTGGCACTTCATTACAGGTTTATCCTGCTAATGGATTAGTAAATCTCGCTCCATATGGTTCACTTATCTATTTGATCGATCCCAATCCCAATACAGGATTTGTCCGTAAGAAAGTGATTGCAATCAAAGAAAAAGCGGGTGAGGGCGTTCCGAAGGTAGTAGCAGAGTTATTGGAGAAAATTAAAAAATCATAGAAAACTGACCGCACTTTTCACATAAATAGCGAGTTTTATATCGCTATACTGTATGACTGATGAATTAACGAGAAACGTATGCATCCAGTAATTGAATTTTATTTAGAACAAAGAAAAAGCCAACATAATTTATCTTTGCAAGATATGTGGGCAATGCCAAAAAGAATGGTTGGTGATGCTTATTTATATATTCCTTGGCTTTTACCCGTTACTGAAAGTTCCAAATGGAATCGTTCAGTGCCAGTTTTTAATGAGAAAGACCGAATATTTTTTATTGAAAATGAAGCTATTCAAAAGAAATTTTTATATTCTATTGATTTTATTCTGGATTACTTCTGTTTATATCGTGAAGATAATAAAATATTCCCAAAACCTGAATTGAGTGAACGTAAAGTTTGGCTACGTAATATCGGGCATGAAAGTAAGAAGATTTCTCGCATCATTCGTAGTTTAAATTATTGTGGTCATCCTGAGTTGGCTAAAAGTTTACAGCAACTGGCAATAAAATTAGGTCAAGAAAAAGGCGTAATTCAAGAAGAAACCATAGGGATTTGGACAAATCTACTTAAATAATGAGGATAAGAATAATGGTAACAGAAGAATTTAAAAAAATAGCGGTGTCTTTCGCGGGAGGTGATGGTGGAAATCCTAAATCAGAAGTATGGTTTTGTGGATTAGAATGGGGAATAGGTGATGAAAACTCGCCAGATGATTTTTATGAGAAATTTAGTTTAACCCCTAAATTAATACCGCATTCTTGGGTAGAGGATGATTTTGATGGTAGTTGGACTACTCAATATAACAGAAAAATATGTTGGTTTTTGTGGTACTACTACAATTTAGATTGGAAAAATGGAGAAAGTGCGGAGCATTTTGTTAAAAAATACGATGTGCTTTACCCACAAGGTATTGGTTTCAAATTAAATATGCTACCAATCAATTTTAAAAATAGATCATCAATTAAATGGAATGATCAATTCATTAAGATGACAGGATTTGAAACATTCAATGAATATAGAGAGTGGTGCGTTGAAAATCGTGGTGCTTTTTATCGTCAACTTATAGATGAATGTAATCCTAAAGTTATTATTTGTACGGGAGTCACTGAAAAAGATAACTTCTTTAAGTTTTTTACTGGAGAGGCCGTATATGAAACTAAAGCGTTGAAAGAGTTTAATATCTTCTATCGCAAGTACAATGATACTTTAATTTGTGTTTGCCCATTTTTTGGTGGCCCAAGTGGCATTAATTCTTACGACAAAATGGAAGCATTAGTAGAGTCAGTAAAAGAATTATGTAAATAATTTTTTTGTTAAGTTTAACGTTGATAGATAAATAGCGACTTCGGTCGCTATTTATCATTACTTATCTTGCTTATGTTTAAGCATATGCATAATAAGCCTAATAAGCGTTTCTTTTTGTTTCGGATCAGATTCAGCAACTAATAAAGTGAGTGCTGCAAGCCCCGTATCATTGATAACAGGGTGTCCATCATGATCAAACAAACGCCCATTTCTATGTAAGAAATCGACAAATAAAAATGCGCCACTGCGTTTATTACCATCTGAAAAAGGATGGTTCTTGACGACAAAATAAAGTAAATGCGCTGCTTTTGCTTCAATGCTTGGATAAGCGGGTTCACCAAATACACTTTGATCTAAATTGCCTAGAATCGCAGATAAGCCATTATCTCGTTCACGTCCAAACAGATCACTTGCTTCACCTTTTGCCATCAGCTGTAATTTTAACTCTGCTAGTGCAGAACAGGCCTCAATATAAGTCGGTAACGTACCGCCTTGCTGTGTTTGTGGTTCGGTAAGTAAACCTTCATCATATTGTTGTAGCCATAAAAAGGTATGCGTATAACGGCTGACAATATCCACTAATCCACGACCACTTTCTAGCGTTAATTCTGATGAGTTTGCCGTTTTTTGAATGAGTGCAAGTGCTTGTTCTAATTCGTGAGCATTTTGCTGTAAACGTTTTTGGTTAATGGTATAGCCTTGAGTCAGATATTCTTTTAAACGTGCCGTTGCCCAGATTCTAAAATTTGTTGCAGATTTAGACTTCACTCGATAGCCTACTGAAATAATAGCATCCAAATTATAATGTTTAACCTTACGAGTAACTTGTCTTTTCCCTTCTTGTCGAACTACCGAGAAATCCTCGGTAGTTAAATTTTCATCAAGTTCTGCTTCATTAAAAATATTTTTTAAGTGTAGGCTTATGTTATCTGAGCTAGTATCAAAAATATTTGCCATCTGCGCCTGAGAAAGCCAAACGGTATCATTTTCAAATCTTACTTCCACTTGTGTTGTGCCATCTTGAGCTTGGTAAATTTCAATCGGATTTTGGTTATTCATATTCTTTTCCTTAATAAGTTATATGTATATATAAACAGATAAATATACATATTGCAATAAGGATAATCTTATTTGTAAAAGATCTTCTAAAAATAACCGCTTGTAACATTCTCCAGCGACACGAAATGTCGCTTCCTTCCATATAATTTTTTCCATAAAAGAGAGTTTTTTACCTCTTACAACACGCTTAAGCCCTTTTATAGAAACAACACAGGAGAAAACTTATGGCAATGAAAGTCACTTTTAAACGAGATCCACTTTTTGAGGATGTAAAAAAATTCGTGCAACAAGAAAAATTTACATCTGGTTCACGGATTCAACGCAAATTTAGTTTAGGCTTTAATCGAGCTGCGAGAATTGTAGCGCAGCTAGAGGAAGCTGGGGTTATTTCACCAATGAAAAATGGACAGAGAAAAGTATTATGAAAAATGACTTAAATTATGCAGTGGAACTTATCCATAAGGCTGATGGCATTTTAATTACGGCCGGGGCAGGAATGAGCGTAGATTCAGGTTTGCCAGATTTTAGAAGTGTCGGCGGGTTTTGGAATGCTTACCCAATGTTTAAAGGCCGCAATATCAATTTTGAAGATATTGCGACGCCATTGGCTTATGAAACTCATCAAGAGTTAGCTTATTGGTTTTACGGGCATCGCTTATCGCAATATCGCGCAACAATCCCGCATGATGGCTACCAAATTTTAAAACGTTGGGCAGAAAGCAAACCGTATGGTTATTTTGTTTTTACAAGTAATGTGGATGGGCATTTTCAGAAAGCAGGGTTTGAAGAAGGGCGCATTTATGAAGTGCATGGCACACTAGAGCGTTTGCAGTGTGCGCATAATTGCCGCGATTTAAGTTGGTCTGCAAAAGAATTTCAACCTGTGGTGGATAACGAAAACTTGCGCTTATTGAGTGAGCCACCTCGTTGTCCTTATTGTCAGCGTTTAGCAAGACAGAATGTACTCATGTTTGACGATTATTTTTACAGCAGTAATTATCAAAATTTAAAACGAAATAAGCTCGATTTATGGTTAAAAGAAGTGCAAAATCTCGTCGTCATCGAACTGGGGGCGGGGAAAGCTATTCCAACTGTGCGTCGCTTTTCTGAACGTACGGCGAAAGCAAAAAAGGGTGGATTTATCCGTATTAACCCACAAGATGCAGGTGTGCCGAAAATGCACTTTTTAAGTCTAGAAATGAAGGCGTTAGATGCCCTAAAAGCGATTGATCGCCTGCTAAATCCTTCTCAATAAGCGGTTGAATAATGGAAAATTTTTGCGAAATTACCTTCTGCCAACAAATTGGCAGCAACAAGCGACACAACCAAGATGCCCTTTTTAATGGTGAGGCGGTGTTTCAATATAAACTCAAAACGGCTGAAAAACGCCTTGAAAACCGACCGCACTTTATTGTGGGCGTGGCAGATGGTATTTCCAATAGCAACCGACCTGAAAAAGCGAGCAAGTTGGCAATGCAATTATTAAGCCAAATGGAAAGCATAAGTAGTCAAACGATCTACGATTTACAATCTAGTTTATCTGCAGAATTAGCGGAGGATTATTTTGGCGCAGCAACCACTTTTGTTGCGGCTGAAATTGATCAAATAACCCGTAAAGCCAAAATTCTCAGCGTAGGCGATAGCCGTGCTTATTTAATTGATGCCCAAGGAAAATGGCAACAAATTACGCAAGATCATTCAATTCTGTCTGAATTATTGACTGATTTTCCCGATAAAAAAGAAGAAGATTTTGCCACGATTTATGGCGGTGTTTCTTCTTGTTTAGTCGCGGATTATTCCGAATTTCAAGATAAAATTTTTTATCAAGAAATTAAAATTCAACAAGGGGAAAGTTTATTACTGTGTTCTGATGGATTAACAGATGGACTTTCTGCTGAAGTAAGAGAAAAAATTTGGAAACAATATGATAATGATAAATCTCGATTGACGGTGTGTCGTAAATTAGTTGCGAAGCAAGTCTTTTATGATGATTTATCGATGGTTATTCTTAAATGAAACTTTTATAATTCACTTTGTGATTTAACATTCTAATAAGGAAAAATTATGTCTTACCAAGGAATCTCCATTCGTGAAGTTTTAGATAAAATTAATGCCAATACAAACGGTTGGTATTTGCCGGAAGTGCAACGCCAGTATGTTTGGGGAAATCGCAATAATTCTGAAGATTATGTGTGCTTATTATTAGATTCTTTATTGCAAGGTTATCCTATCGGCGGGATTGTTGTATGGGAAAATTCAGCTAAAGTACCTTTCCGACTATTCTTAACTGATTACGCATCAAATAAATTCAATAAGTCGGTTGAAGAAGGTAGATGGGGGCAAAGTAAATCGTTAGTTTATGATGGGCAGCAACGATTACAAACTTTATATTCTGTACTGAAATATACATTTAATGATCGGGTTTTACATTATGATTTATTTTTTGATGCTAAAAATGCAAATGCAGATGAAACAGGTTTCTTATTTAGAAATAAGGATGCAACCCCTGAATTACGTTATTTAAAGTTGACAGAGCTTTGTTCTATATCTTGTCCAGAAGCATCGGAAGAATCGGAAGCAAAATATACTATCGAAGATAGGTTAAAACCTTTGTATGAGCATGATAAAGAAAAAAGACCTATTGTTTGTCAAAATTTTGATAGATTATGGGATGTTTTTGTAAAAGATCATAAAAAACAAATTGCTTATTTCTCAATTAAAGCAAATAGTCCTGATACGGCAAATGAGGTTTTTCGTCGATTAAATATTGGAGGAGTTTCGTTGACTTCAGTAGAATTGGTTTTAAGTAAAATAAAGGCAAAATATTATGATTTTGAAGAGAAATTATGGGAGCTTTCTAATAAAATTAAAAAATATGATATTGAATTTTCTTCAGAACAGTTATTGCAATTACTTTATCTTTTGATTAAGGGGACAATTCGCGTAGATGATCGCTACTTCAAGGGAACTGATGAGGAACTTGATCTATTTAATAGTAAATTAGAAGATGTAGAGATTCCTCTTCTTGATTTTTTTAATTATTTAAGAAGCGAGTTTAATATAAACCATAATTATATCATACCTAGATGGGCAGCTATATTGCCAATGATAATTTATTTAATTAGACGAAACGAGATTAATCATAATTATAAATGGAGTGATAATTATAATGACGAACATAAAAAGCAAATGAAAGCTGTTCATCAATACTTTTTATCTTCACAAATTTTGGATTGGAATACGCAGACAATGGTCAACGAATTTTCTCGTTTGGCTACAGAAGCAGCAAAAAATCAACATGAATTTCCTCTAAGTGAAATCAAAGCATTTGCAGTATCCAAAAATCGTGTAGGTGAATTAAATGAAAGTAACTTTACTTGGCAGCCTTGGTTTGCTTTAAAAATGTTACAACCAGGAAGAGCATTTAATTTTACGGAAAATAAACCTCATATTGATCATATATTTCCAATGAATAGAGGTATTGATGATGAGATTTATCAAAATGAAGTTGATGTCTTATGGAATTTCCAAATATTACCTGCAGGTGTAAATCTTTATAAATGGAATAAATCTCCGAAAGAATTTTTATTGTCTCATCCAGAGCTTAAAGAAAAATTTGATTTTATTCCTGATTTGGATAGTGAAGTATGGAATAATTACATAGACTTTATCCAGTATCGTAAGAACTTAATGATAAAGTATTTAAAAGAACGATATGATATTTCTTTAAATTCCTAACGACATAATCCGTCGCTCTACTTCTTAAACTATGCTCAAACCTAATAGGTTTGAGCATTTTTTATTGGAGTGATGATTATGTCTAAATTCAAACTTAACCCCCCATCGGTTTCCCCTTATACCGAAAAATTAATGTTGCAACTTTTATTGGAATATCGAGGATTTGCAGAGGTTTTTCATGAAGATGTTTGGCACTATGACAATATTGCAGCGGCTTTAGGTTTACCGAGTGAAATGGAGCGTTGCGATGATTTTCGTGCGAAAGTAAAAAAATTATTACAAGCACGAAATAAAACGTTGCCAAAATTGACCGCTCTTTGCGTAAACGAGAATCCAATTATTCAACAAAATATTGATACGCTGACCCAATTATTATCATTGAATACTACTGAGCAGACGCTTTTCCGTTTATCGGTTCAGCTACGCTTAGATGAGCCATTGAAAAAATTGAGCGAGGTATTACCAAAATCTAATTTTGTAGGGGTAAGTGAGGTATTATCAAATTTATTTGGTTTGCCAAAATCGGACATTATTTCTGCCTTAAAAGATAAGGGAAAACTATTAGGCTATGGCTTGCTTGAACGAAACTATAATCCAGATAGCCTCCATGACTATTTGGATTGGGGAAAAATGTTAGATTTTGATGAATTCATCTCAGAACCATTAAATGAGCAGGTGTTATTAAAAGCTTGTACAAAACCAGCTATTGAACCTAGTTTGAGTTTAGACGATTTTGCTTATTTAAACGAGATGAAAACAATGATGCTGGATTATCTTCAGTCCTCATTCGCTACTCATAGAAAAGGTGTAAATATTTTAATTTATGGTGCACCAGGTACAGGAAAAACAGAGTTCGCAACGTTATTAGCAAAAGCAGTGAGTGTTTCGGCACATAATATTACTTATATGGATGAAAATGAGGAAGTGATCCGAGCGGAAGAGCGTTTGAATAAATGCCGTGTTGCACAAAAGATTTTAGAAGGGCAATCTTCGTTATTGATTTTTGATGAAATAGAAGATGTTTTTCGCGCTGGTTTTTTTGAGCGTTCAGTAGCGCAGAAAAATAAAGCTTGGATGAATCAATTATTAGAAAATAACAATGTGCCGATGATTTGGATATCTAATTCTGTTTTTGGCATAGATCCTGCTTTTTTACGCCGATTTGATTTTATTTTAGAAATGCCTGATTTGCCGTTGAAAAATAAGTCAGCATTGATTACGCAACTGACTGAGGGGAAATTAAGTTCGGCTTATGTGCAGCATTTTGCGAAAGTGCGGTCATTAACGCCGGCGATTTTAAGCCGTACAATTCGGGTGGCAAAGGAACTCAACACATCTAATTTTGCTGAGACTTTGCTCATGATGTTTAATCAAACCTTAAAATCGCAAAATAAACCGAAAATCGAACCGCTTGTTTTAGGCAAAGCCGACTATAACTTGGATTATGTGGCTTGTAATGACAATATTCATCATATTAGTGAAGGGTTAAAACGGTCGAAAAAAGGGCGAATTTGTTGCTATGGCCCGCCAGGAACAGGAAAAACTGCTTGGGCAGCATGGCTTGCTGAGGAGTTAGATATGCCACTGTTGTTAAAACAAGGCTCTGATTTACTTGATTCTTATGTGGGCGGAACAGAACGAAATATTGCACAAGCCTTTGAACAAGCGAAAAATGATAATGCGTTATTGGTGCTAGATGAAGTAGATACCTTCTTATTTTCTCGAGAAGGCGCAGACCGAAGTTGGGAACATTCACAAGTGAATGAAATGTTGACACAAATTGAACGTTTTGAGGGATTAATGGTGGTTTCAACAAACCTGATTGAAGTGCTTGATCCAGCAGCATTACGTCGCTTTGATTTGAAATTGAAGTTTGATTATTTAACACTGAAACAACGTTTAGATTTTGCTAAACAACAGGCTGAAATCTTAGGGTTGCCATCATTATCGGAAGAGGATTTAAGTCAGATTGAATCGCTTAATCTGCTGACGCCTGGAGATTTTGCTGCAGTGGCTCGTCGTCACCAATTTTCTCCTTTTCAAAAGGTGCAAGATTGGCTGAGCTCATTACAAGGTGAATGTGAAGTGAAACCAGCGTTTTCTTCAACGACACGACGGATTGGGTTCTAATTAAAGTGCGGTCAAAATTTTCATTATTTTTTGACCGCACTTTTTATTCTCCTGTCAGCCAACTTGCGAGCAAAATAACGATGGTGAAAATAGCGAACCAAATAAGGTGAAGTTTAGTGCTTTTTCGATTAATTTCGGCATTATGTTGGCGTCGTTCTTCGAGTTTTTGTTTGTAAATTTCAAGATCTTCTTCTTTAAAAGAAAAACCACAATTCGGACAAAATTGAGCGGATTCGCTGATTTTTTTACGACATTCAGGGCAGCGAGTAAGAGCCATTTATGATCCTTTTTTAATTATTTGAATTTATGAGCTTATTGTAAGTGAAAAAAGCGTAATGATAAACGTGATATAGATCACAAATTTGAAACATTGTAAAAATTAAAATTTTTGATTTTGAGAATTTTAACTTAGAATACCGCCGACGAAGTCTAGCATATGGCTAGATTTCGGTATTCATTTATTCCTGAGGAGTATTTTTTATGTTGTGGTTTTTCTTCTGCGTGGCGTTATTGCTTGCAGGTTATTTCTTTTATAGTCGAGTGATTGAGCGCATTTTTGTGATCAATCCAAATCGTCAAACGCCAGCGTATACCATGAATGATGGCGTTGACTATATGCCCATGTCTAAAACCAAGATTTGGTTAATTCAATTATTAAATATTGCTGGTACAGGCCCAATCTTTGGTCCGATTCTTGGTGCGTTATACGGACCAGTTGCTATGCTTTGGATCGTCGTTGGTTGTATCTTTGCTGGTGCAGTACACGATTATTTCTGCGGAATGTTAAGTGTGCGTAATGGCGGGGCATCTATGCCAAACCTTGCAGGTAAATACTTAGGTCGTCCAGTTAAAGCATTCATTAACGTATTAGCTGTTGTGCTTTTATTATTAGTGGGTGTGGTATTCGTTGCAAGTCCTGCTCAATTAATGGGTACGATCACTATGGACGTATTCGGTGCTGCTACAGGTAGCATTTCTATTAGCAATGCGGAAGAAATCCATCAAGCAGCTGAAGCGGGTGGTATTACCGTTTGGGGTATGGACAAAGCAACTGTTATCAATGTTTGGACTGCTATCATCTTCATTTACTATATTCTTGCGACATTACTTCCAGTTGATAAAATCATTGGTCGTATCTATCCGTTCTTCGGTGCATTATTGCTCTTTATGTCAGTAGGTATGGTATATGGTTTAGTCAGTGCAGATCTTAGCTCTGCGGATCCAATTTCTTTCTATCGTTCTGTGGACGGTATGTCTTTTGAGAAATTCTTCCAAAACTTTGAAACCCGTGCAGATCTACCATTATGGCCACTCTTGTTCTTAACAATCTCTTGTGGTGCATTATCAGGTTTCCACGCAACACAAAGCCCGTTAATGGCGCGTTGTACTGAAAACGAAAAAGAAGCTCGTTTCATTTTCTACGGTGCGATGATCGGTGAAGGTGTGATTGCATTAGTATGGTGTGCGGTTGGTTTAAGTTTCTATGATTCTTTACCAGATTTATTAGCAGCGATTAAAGCGGGTTCTCCTTCTAAAGTGGTTTATGATTCTTCTATCCACTTCTTAGGTCTTGTTGGTGGTATTTTTGCAGTATTAGGTGTGGTTGTTCTTCCAATTACATCAGGCGATACAGCATTCCGTGCGGCACGTCTTGTTATTGCAGAATTCTTCAACTTAGAACAAAAAACCTTAGCTAAACGTTTAATGATTGCTGTTCCATTATTTACGCTTGGTTTTATCGTATCAAAAATCGACTTCTCAATCTTATGGCGTTACTTCACTTGGGCAAACCAAACCACAGCGATGGTAATGTTATGGACTGCAGCAGCATACTTATACCGTTATAATAAATTCCACTGGGTATGTACAATTCCTGCGGTATTTATCAGTACAGTATGTTTCACTTACCTAGCATACAACAAAATTGGTTTCGGTTTAGACTATCAATTATCTGTTTATATCGGCTTAGGTTTAACAGCACTTTGTTTAGTATTATTCTTCACACAGCTTAAACCATTAGGTGCTCGTGACGAAGAAGCTTATGTAAATAACTAGTCAAATTGAGTTAAAAATTTAAAAACCGTTTGAGGAAAACCTCAAACGGTTTTTTTGTTTATTTTATTACCAAAATTTACCAATCTTTACGTTTTAATTGCTTGCAAGTTAAGGCTACAACCGATAAACTTACACAAAGTGGTGAAAAGTGGAATTTTGTGGAGAATTCTGCTAATTTTTCTAAAAATAAACGTTTAAAGGTAGAAAAATGTTTCGTGGTGCAGCAGCGGTAAATTTAGATGCGAAGGGGCGTGTAGCGATTCCTACTCGTTATCGTGCTGAAATCATGGAAAAGAACCAAGGCCAAATGGTTTGTACCGTTGATATTCGTCAGCCTTGTTTATTGCTTTATCCTTTAGATGAGTGGGAAAAAATCGAACAAAAACTACTTTCACTCTCCAACTTTGACCCAAATCAACGCCGTTTACAACGTGTTATGCTTGGTTATGCCACTGAATGTGAAATGGATGCGCAAGGTCGTATCTTATTAAGTGGTCCATTACGTCAACACGCAAAATTAGAAAAAGGCTTAATGTTGGTAGGGCAGTTGAATAAATTTGAAATTTGGAGTGATACCGAATGGTATGCACAAATTGATGAAGATATCGAAATTGGCTCAAGTGCTGAATTCGGTGCTTCTGAAGAACTAAAAATGCTGTCATTATAGAACAGCAGCACTAGCAGGATAAGCGGTGCTTGCGCCGCTCTATCTTCTCTTTATCGATTTTGATTTAACGTTTACTTTTTACTTATGACTATGCAAAATTCCTTTTCTGCACCTGAACATATCACAGTTTTGCTTCACGAAGCGGTGAATGGTTTGGCGTTGAAAGAAAACGGAATTTATATCGATGGTACCTTTGGTCGTGGTGGTCATTCTCGTCTTATTCTTTCCCAACTTTCTGAAAATGGTCGTTTAATTGCTATCGATCGCGACCCTCGTGCAATTGCTGAAGCTGAAAAAATTCAAGACCCTCGTTTTCATATTGAACATAATAGCTTTTCTCACATTCCAGACATCTGTCAAAAACTCGATTTAGTTGGTAAAATTGACGGTATTTTGCTGGATTTAGGGGTGTCATCTCCACAGCTTGATGAAGCAGACCGTGGTTTCAGTTTTATGAAAGATGGCCCGTTAGATATGCGCATGGATACCACACAAGGTTTATCTGCGGCAGAGTGGCTAAAGCAAGTATCTGTTGATGATTTAACTTGGGTGTTAAAAACCTTTGGTGAAGAGCGTTTTGCAAAACGAATTGCCACTGCCATCGTAGAATTTAATAAAAGTGCGGTTAAAAATGGCACAGAATGTTTGAGTCGTACTTCTCAGCTCGCTGAATTAATTGCTCAAGCCGTACCATTTAAAGATAAACATAAGCATCCGGCTACTCGTAGTTTCCAAGCCATTCGAATTTATATTAATGCAGAATTAGATGAATTAGAAAGTGTATTAAATTCTGCATTAGATATGTTAGCCCCTGAAGGGCGTTTATCGATTATCAGTTTCCATTCACTTGAAGACAGAATGGTAAAACATTTCATGCGTAAGCAAAGCAAAGGCGAGGATATTCCAAGAGGCTTACCACTACGTGAAGATCAAATTCAACGTAATCAAAAGTTAAAAATCATTGGTAAAGCTATTCAGCCGAGTGAGGCTGAAATTTCGGCAAATCCACGCTCAAGAAGTGCGGTTTTACGTATTGCGGAAAGGGTGAAATAAGATGTTAGAAAATAGCGAACGTTATCCTTTACAACATATTCTCGTTGAAGATATTTTTTCTTCTAATAAATTAGTTGTCGTCTTACTTTTATTAATTTTAGCTTCTGCAATGGGCACGATTTGGATGACCCACCAAACACGAGGCTTAATTTCTGAAAACGGGCAATTGGTATTACAACACCAAGCCCTTGAAAACGAATATCGCAATTTGCAATTACAAGAAGCAACCGAAAGTGATAATACAAGAGTTGAATCTATTGCAATTGGTACATTAAAAATGCAACGTGTTCAAAGTGAACAAGAAGTGGTTATTTTTGAATAGGAATTTTGAATAAAATGGTTAGATTTAATTCCTCTAAGAAACCAGGAAAGCCAAAGAAAACAATTAGAAAATTGGCTCAACCTGCGTCAGTAAAACCAAACAAACCGAAAATGGTGTTTGAGAAATGCTTCCTTCGTGGTCGTTATCTCATTGCGACAAGTTTTATTTTCTTAGGCTTAGGCGCATTAGTGGCTCGTGCTGCTTATGTGCAATCGGTTAATTCTGAAACCCTTTCTGGTGAAGCGGACAAACGTTCATTACGTAAAGATGATGTGCTTTCTGTTCGTGGTTCAATTTTAGATCGTAATGGCCAATTATTATCGGTGAGTGTGCCGATGAGCGCAATTGTGGCTGAACCTCGTTTAATGTTAAAAGAAAATGCATTAGAGGATAAAGAACGTATCAAAGCCCTTGCTAACGAATTAAATATGACACCTGCAGAGTTGGTGAAAAAAATTGAGAAAAATCCAAAATCAGGTTTCTTGTATTTAGCACGTCAAGTAGAGGCGGGCAAAGCAAATTATATCCGTGACCTCAAAATTAAAGGTATTTCATTAGAAACTGAACCTCGTCGTTTTTATCCACGTGTAGAAGAAGCGGCTCAATTAATCGGCTTTACCAACATTGATGGTAAAGGTATTGAAGGCGTTGAGGCGAGCTTTAACTCAATGCTAGTGGGGAAAGACGGTGCACGTGTTGTTCGTAAAGACAAACGTGGTAACGTGGTTGAGCATATTGCAGATGAGAAAAAATACGATGCACAAGATGTGACCTTAAGCATCGATGAAAAATTGCAATCAATGGTGTATCGTGAAATCAAAAAAGCGGTAACTGAAAATAAAGCAGAATCAGGTACAGCGGTATTGGTAGATGTGCGTACGGGTGAAGTGTTAGCAATGGCAACAGCGCCTTCTTACAACCCAAATAACTTGGCTAATGTAAAAGATGAATTAAAACGTAACCGTGCGATTACGGATACCTTTGAGCCAGGTTCAACCGTAAAACCTTTCGTTGTTTTGACCGCACTTCAACGTGGCGCAGCGAGACGTGATGAAGTGATTAATACAGGTTCATTTACTGTGAGTGGTAAAGAAATCGTGGACGTGGCACCTCGCCCACAACAAACCTTAGATGAAATTTTAATTAACTCCAGTAACCGAGGTGTGAGCCGTCTTGCGTTACGTATGCCACCTTCAGCATTGATGGAAACTTACCAAAATGCAGGTTTGGGTAAAGATACAGAGTTAGGCTTAATTGGTGAGCAACGTGGTGTATTAAATGCAAACCGTAAACGTTGGGCGGATATCGAACGAGCTACGGTAGCTTATGGTTATGGTATTACTTCAACACCATTACAAATTGCGCGTGCTTATGCCACTTTAGGCAGCTTCGGGATTTATCGTCCGCTTTCTATCACAAAAGTCGATCCGCCAGTCATTGGTCAACGTGTCTTCTCTGAAAAAATTACGAAAGACGTCGTGGGTATGTTAGAGAAAGTGGCAATCAAAAATAAACGTGCGATGGTTGAAGGTTATCGTGTTGGTGTGAAAACAGGTACGGCACGTAAAATTGAAAATGGTCACTATGTTAATAAATATGTGGCATTTACAGCGGGTATAGCACCAATTAGCGATCCACGTTATGCATTAGTTATTTTGATTAACGATCCGAAAGCCGGGCAGTACTATGGTGGTGCGGTATCTGCCCCGGTATTCTCTAGCATTATGGGTTATACCTTACGTGCTAACGGTATTGCACCAGATGCAGAACCAACAGAAAAAACAGCAAGACGTACTGTTCGCTTAAGCGATCAAAAATTTGAAAAAATGAATTAAGAAAAGGCAAAACAATGAAAAAATTGACCGCACTTTTTGATCTTCCGGTGCTTTCAGACATTAATGTGAAGGCGATGGTGTTAGATAGCCGCAAGGTTACCCAAGGTGATTTGTTTGTGGCAGTAAAAGGGCATCGTTTTGATGCGAGTCAATTTGTTCCTCAATCCATCTCTTCTGGCGCAAGTGCGGTCGTTTTAGAAACAGATTTAGAAAACGAGCATTTGAGCATCCAATGGCAAAATAATGTGCCAGTGATTCATTACTATCATTTATCTGCCAATCTTTCTGCATTGGCAGGTAAATTCTATGAACATCCTTCCGAAAAACTGACGTTAGTTGGTGTAACTGGAACAAACGGTAAAACCACCGTTTCTCAATTATTAGCTCAATGGGCAACGCTATTCGGCCATAAAGCAGCCGTCATGGGTACTATTGGTAATGGCTTGTTAGGTCAAGTTAAAGAAGCAAAAAACACCACAGGCTCAGCCGTTGAAGTTCAAGAAAACCTCGCTGATTTTGTAGAGAAAGGGGCTGGTTTTGCTTCTATCGAAGTGTCTTCACATGGTTTAGTTCAACACCGTGTTGAAGCCCTTAAATTTAAAGCCGCTATTTTTACCAATTTAAGTCGTGATCATTTGGATTATCACGAGACAATGGAAAAGTATGCAGAAGCTAAAAAACGCTTTTTCGTTGATTTAGCCCCCGAATTACAAATTCTTAATGCTGACGATCCTATTGGAGCTGCGTGGTTAAGTGAATTACCAAATGGTATTGCAGTCAGCTGTCGCCCGGATTTTCAACCAACTTCTAAACAATGGCTTTATGCAACACAGATTTGTTTTACTCACGAAGGTGCGGTGATTGATGTTGCTTCAAGTTGGGGTAATGGCACATTACATAGCCCATTAATTGGCGCCTTTAACGTGAGTAATCTGCTGTTAGCCACAGCCGTTTTATTGGCTTTAGGTTATTCTTTTGATGAACTTATCCGTACAGTTTCACAGCTAAAAGGGGTAAATGGAAGAATGGAATTGATTAAAAAAGCAGGCAAACCAACTGTTATCGTTGATTATGCGCACACTCCGGATGCATTAGAAAAGGCATTAAATGCCGCGCGTGAACATTGTAAAGGCAAACTTTGGTGTATCTTTGGTTGTGGCGGAGATCGTGATGCAGGCAAGCGTCCGCTGATGGCAAAAGCGGCTGAGCAGTTTGCAGATTTAGTGATCGTAACCCAAGATAATCCGCGTACAGAAGACCCAAATAAAATTGAAGCAGATATTCTTACTGGCTTTAGTCGAATGGAAGATGTTGGTGTGATTCCAGATCGCGAAGAAGCCATCAAATTTACCATTGAGAATGCAGTTGAAAATGATGTGATTGTGATTGCCGGTAAAGGTCATGAAAATTATCAAATCATTGGTGATAAAACACTTCATTTCTCCGATCAAGAAGTGGCTGAAGCTTATTTAACGAAAAAATAAAAAAATAGAATGATTAAACTAACTACCCAACAGCTTGCTCAAATTTTAAATGCTGATCTTACTGGAGATGAGCAGGCCGTTGTTGAAAATATCAATACGGATACACGTAGATCGGTATCTAACTCGCTTTTCTTTGCGTTAAAAGGTGAGCATTTTGATGCCCATCAATACTTAGATAAAGCCGTTGAGCAAGGTGCGGCAGCCTTAGTTGTGCAACAAGCTAACACCGAAATTGCAACGCCACAATTGGTTGTCGCAGATACGCGCTTAGCCCTTGGTCAATTAGCAAAATGGTTACGTGAAAAAATTAATCCTCGTACCGTGGCGATGACAGGTTCATCGGGTAAAACTACGGTGAAAGAGATGACTGCATCCATTTTGCAACAAACAGCTGGCAATCCTGAAGCCGTGTTATTCACAAATGGTAATTTTAACAATGATATTGGTGTACCATTAACGTTATTACGCTTAACCGAACAACATAAATTTGCCGTTATTGAATTAGGTGCCAATCATCAAGGTGAAATTGATTACACCACGCATCTTGCTCAGCCTGAGGCCGCATTAGTGAATAATGTAGCGGCTGCACATTTAGAGGGATTTGGCTCCATTGAAGGTGTAGCGCGTGCGAAAGGTGAAATCTATCGTGGTTTAACCCAAAATGGCGTGGCGATTATTAACAGTGAACATAATTATATTGAATTGTGGCAAAAAGAAATTGGTTCCCATGCTATTCAATATTTTAATGGTCGTGATTACAAAGCTGAAAATGTAAAACATTCACCTAATGGCTCAACCTTTACGTTAGTTTCACCAAAAGGTAGCATTGAAATTAATTTGCCTTATTTAGGTGAGCATAATGTAAAAAATGCCTTGGCAGCGACCGCACTTGCTATGAATGTGGGGGCGAGTCTTGCTGATGTAAAAGCAGGTCTTGAACATCGTTCTCAAGTAAAAGGAAGATTATTCCCGATTCAAGTGAATGAAAATCTACTTTTATTAGATGATACTTACAATGCGAATGTCGATTCTTTACAAGCAGCGATCGATGTTTTAAAAGGTTACGATGCTTTCCGTATTCTACTCGTGGGTGATATGAAAGAATTAGGCGAAGATAGTCTAAAATGTCATCAACAAGTGGGCGAACATGCAAAACAAGCGAAATTAGATTTAGTGCTTTCTTACGGAATAGAAAGTGCGGTCATTTCTGAAGCTGTTTTAGGAAAACATTTTACAGATAAAGCTGAATTGACAGCTTATGCGTTAGATATTATTAAACAGAAATTACAAGAAAACCAAAAAGTCGTCGTATTAGCGAAAGGCTCTCGCTCAATGAAAATGGAAGAGACGATTTATTCATTAAAGGATAGCTTATGTTAGTTTGGCTTGCTGAATACTTAGTTCGCTATGAAACGGCATTTAATGCCATTTCCTATATTACCGTACGTGCGATTTTGGCATTATTGACCGCACTTTTCATTTCTTTATGGATTGGTCCGAAAGTGATCAAACGCCTTCAAATTTTAAAATTTGGTCAAGAAGTGCGTAATGACGGACCTGAAAGTCACTTTGCGAAAAAAGGCACCCCAACCATGGGCGGTGTGATGATTTTATTCTCCATTGGTGTGAGTACTTTATTGTGGGCCAACTTAGCGAATCCTTATGTTTGGATTTGTTTGTTTGTATTGTTTGGTTATGGTGCAATTGGCTTTGTAGATGATTTCCGTAAAATTACACGTAAAAATACCGATGGTTTAATTGCGCGTTGGAAATATTTCTGGATGTCAGTAGTCGCATTAGTGGCGATCATTTGGTTGTATTGGTTAGGTCATGATACAGATGCAACTCGTTTAGTGATTCCATTCTTCAAAGATATCATGCCGCAATTAGGTCTATTCTATATTGTGTTGTCTTACTTTGTGATTGTGGGCACAGGCAATGCGGTAAATTTAACCGACGGTTTAGATGGTCTTGCCATTATGCCAACAGCTTTAGTGGCTGGTGCATTTGCTTTGATTGCATGGGCGACTGGTAACGTTAATTTTGCAGAATATTTACATATCCCTTATATCAAATATAGCTCAGAAGTCGTGGTGTTCTGTACCGCAATCGTAGGCGCAGGCTTAGGTTTCTTATGGTTTAATACTTATCCGGCTCAAGTCTTTATGGGCGATGTAGGCTCTCTTGCACTTGGTGGCGCACTTGGTGTTGTTGCCATCCTTGTTCGTCAAGAATTCTTATTAGTGATTATGGGTGGGGTATTTGTTGTTGAAGCCTTGTCTGTAATTTTACAAGTGGGTTCCTACAAATTAAGAAAACAGCGTATTTTCAGAATGGCACCAATTCATCACCACTTTGAATTGAAAGGCTGGCCAGAACCTCGGGTGATTATTCGGTTTTGGATTATTTCCTTGATGTTGGTGTTGATGGGGCTTGTAACGCTCAAACTAAGATAATTTTTGTAGGGTGCACTTGTTGCACCCTGTGTGATCCCAGAATACGAGAGAAGAAAAACAACATGACAACTCTATATCAAAATAAAACTATCACCATCATAGGCCTCGGAAAAACAGGCCTTTCTTGCGTTGAATATCTTCAATCTCAACAAGCTAATATCCGTGTGATTGATACACGCCAACATCCAGCTGGTGCGGATCAATTACCTAAAAATGTTCCTTTACACACGGGTAGTCTAAATCAACAATGGTTACTTGAAAGCGATATTATTGTCATTAGCCCGGGACTCGCAGTAAAAACACCTGAAATTCAGACCGCACTTTCAGCTGGCGTGGAAGTAATAGGAGATATTGAATTATTCTGCCGAGCAGCAACGAAGCCAATTATCGGGATTACTGGTTCTAACGGTAAAAGCACCGTGACAACATTGGTCTATGAAATGGCAAAAGCGGCGGGAATAAAAGTAGGAATGGGGGGAAACATTGGCATTCCTGCGTTGTCATTATTAAATGAAGATTGTGATCTTTATGTCTTAGAACTTTCCAGTTTCCAACTTGAAACTACTTATAGCTTGAAAGCAGCTGCAGCGACAGTGCTTAATGTGACTGAAGATCACATGGATCGTTATGTGGATTTAGAAGATTATCGCCAAGCCAAATTACGTATTTACCACAATGCGGAAACAGCGGTAGTGAATTTAGAAGATAAACTTACTTTTGGCGAAGGTGAAAATCAAGCTAAGAAGGTTGTGTCTTTTGCTGAAAATCAAGCGGATTACTGGTTGAAAACCGAAAACGGTAAACAGTACTTAATGGCGAAAGAGGAAGTGATTTTACCTTGTGATGAAGCCACCTTAGTTGGTCGCCATAATTATATGAATATTTTAGCGGCGACAGCGTTAGCACAGGCAGTAGGCATAAATTTAGAGGCAATTCGTACCGCACTTCGTCAATTTAAAGGCCTAGATCATCGTTTCCAATTAGCCCATCAAGCGAATGGCGTTCGTTGGATTAATGATTCTAAAGCCACAAATGTAGGTAGCACCGTTGCAGCATTAGCGGGTTTATATGTTGAGGGAACGTTACACCTTTTATTAGGTGGTGATGGTAAAGGCGCAGATTTTTCTGAACTCGCCGATTTAATCAATCAACCTCATATTTCAACGTATTGTTTTGGTCGTGATGGCAAACAACTTGCGGCACTATCAAGCCAAAGTCATTTGTTTGAAACCATGGAGCAAGCCATTTCATTTTTACGTCCACATTTAAAATCAGGTGATATGGTGTTATTATCTCCTGCTTGTGCAAGTTTGGATCAGTTTGCCTCTTTTGAAAAACGTGGCGAAGAGTTTACTCGTTTAGCAAAATTAGCTTAAAAAATTAGGGTAGTAATGGAATTTATCAATAAAATTAAACGAAATTATGAACAATGGGCGAGAGTGACTCCGCAGGGATTACTTTACGATCGCGCATTGTTTTGGCTTTTTGTCGTGCTATTGCTGATTGGTTTGGTGGCAGTAACTTCTGCATCGATGCCTTACAGTGCACGCGTATTTAATGATACATTCTATTTTGCTAAACGTGATGCCGTTTATGTCTTACTTTCTTTAGCAACCTGCTATTTAACCCTCCAAATTTCTTCCTCTCAATGGGAAAAATGGCATGCCAAAATTTTCTTATTGGCAATTGTGTTGTTGATACTAGTTCTTATGGTTGGAACCTCTGTTAACGGGGCAAAACGTTGGATTTCTCTAGGTATTTTAAATTTCCAGCCGGCAGAGTTTGCTAAGCTAGCTTTAACTTGTTTCCTCGCGAGTTATTTTACGCGTCGTTATGATGAGGTTCGTTCTAAACGCGCCAGTATTGGTAAACCCTTTATTGTTGTGTTTGCATTGGGTGCTTTTTTACTATTACAACCTGATTTAGGTAGTACAATAGTTCTTTTTGTCATTATGTCAGGGATGTTGTTTATTGTAGGGGCTCAACTTCTCCAATTCATCTTTTTGATGATTTTGGGTTTGGCGTTGTTTGCTTGGTTAGTTCTTACTGCCTCTTATCGTTTAAAACGTTTTACCGGTTTCTTAGAACCGTTTAAAGATCCTTACGGAACAGGGTTCCAGCTGACTAACTCTTTGATGGCGTTTGGTCGTGGTGAAATTAGTGGGGAAGGACTCGGTAACTCCATTCAAAAACTCGATTATCTTCCTGAAGCACATACTGACTTTATCATGGCGATTATTGGTGAAGAGTTCGGTTTTATTGGTATTTTGGTGGTTGTGATTCTCTTGGGGTTATTGATTTTCCGTGCGATGAAAATTGGACGTGAATCTCTCATATTAGAACAGCGTTTCCGTGGCTTTTTTGCTTTAGGTATTAGTTTCTGGATTTTCTTCCAAGGTTTCGTCAATCTTGGCATGGCCTTAGGAATGTTACCAACAAAAGGTTTAACTTTCCCATTAGTGAGTTACGGTGGTTCAAGTATCATTATTATGTCAGCAACTGTGGGAATTTTATTGCGTATTGACCATGAAAATAGATTACAACGTGGTGGTCAAGCACGTTTGAGAGATGATTAGGGATATTTATGAGTAAAAAATTATTAGTTATGGCGGGTGGTACTGGTGGACATGTTTTCCCCGCCATCGCGGTTGCTCAAACCTTACAAAAAGAAGGTTGGGAAATTTGCTGGTTAGGCACCAAAGATCGAATGGAAGCACAGCTTGTACCAAAACATGGCATTCCGATTCGTTTTATTCAAATTTCAGGGTTGCGGGGTAAAGGCATAAAAGCTTTACTTGGTGCGCCTTTTGCTATTTTAAGAGCGGTACTACAAGCTCGTAAAATTATTCAAGAATATCAACCTAATGCGGTATTAGGTATGGGCGGTTATGTATCAGGCCCTGGTGGTATTGCTGCAAAACTTTGTGGTGTGCCAGTTATTTTACATGAACAAAATGCCGTAGCGGGCTTAACCAATGAATGGTTGGCAAAAATTGCGACGCGTGTATTACAAGCTTTCCCAACGGCATTCAAAGATGCCGAAGTTGTAGGAAACCCAGTTCGCCAAGATTTATTTGAAATGCCATCACCACAAGCGCGTTTTTCAGAAAGAAGTGGAAAATTGAGAGTACTTGTCGTGGGTGGAAGCCAAGGGGCTCGCGTACTCAATCAGACTATCCCACAAGTGGTTGCTCGTTTGGCAGATAAACTAGAAGTGCGTCATCAAGTGGGTAAAGGTTCTGTTGAAAGTGTGACCGCACTTTATGGTGAACATGCAGACTCGGTCAAAATTACAGAATTTATTGATGATATGGCAGAAGCCTACGCTTGGGCGGATGTGGTGATTTGTCGCTCTGGTGCACTAACAGTATGCGAATTAGCTGCTGTGGGGACGCCTGCGATTTTTGTACCATTCCAGCATAAAGATCAACAACAATATTTAAATGCGAAATATCTTGCCGATGTAGGCGCAGCAAAAATTATTCAGCAAAATGAATTAAATGCGGATGTGTTGGTCGATTTCTTAGAAAAAACAGATCGTGAAATATTACTAGCGATGGCGATTAAGGCAAAAGAAATGTCGGCCCCGTTGGCAGCTAAACGTGTAGCTGATGTTATCGTAGAGAACGCGAAATAAGAACAGAGAAGTTGAGGGATAGTAAATAAACCCTTAACCTAAAAGTGCGGTTAAAAATAAAGGTGAAATAATATGAAACATATTTCGGACGAAATTAGAAAGATTATCCCTGAGATGCGTCGGGTTCAACAAATTCATTTCATTGGTATCGGCGGCGCCGGTATGAGTGGGATTGCCGAAATTTTATTAAATGAAGGTTATGATATCTCTGGTTCTGATATTGCAGATGGTGCCGTGACTCAACGTCTTGCTCAAGCTGGCGCAAAAATTTTCATCGGTCACCAAGCTGAAAATGTGCAAGGGGCGAGTGTGGTTGTGGTATCAAGCGCGATCCATGAAGATAACCCAGAATTAATCGCCGCTAAACAAAATCGTATTCCCGTGATTCAGCGAGCACAAATGTTAGCTGAAATTATGCGTTTCCGTCATGGTATAGCAGTTGCGGGGACCCATGGTAAAACCACAACAACAGCCATGATTTCGATGATTTATACTCAAGCGAAACTGGATCCAACTTTCGTTAATGGTGGTTTAGTTAAATCAGCTGGTAAAAACGCACATTTAGGTGCAAGCCGTTATTTAATCGCAGAAGCGGATGAAAGCGATGCCTCTTTCTTACATTTACAACCGATGGTTTCTGTGGTGACCAATATTGAACCGGATCATATGGATACCTATGAAGGTGACTTTGAGAAAATGAAAGCCACTTATGTAAAATTCTTACATAACTTGCCGTTCTATGGCTTAGCGGTGATGTGTGCGGATGATGCTGTGTTAATGGAGCTTGTTCCTCAAGTTGGTCGCCAAGTATTAACCTATGGCTTCAGTGAACATGCTGACTATCGTATCGAAGATTATGAACAAACCGGTTTCCAAGGTCATTACACTGTAGTTTGTCCAAGTGGTGAACGCATTAATGTGTTATTAAATGTACCAGGAAAACACAATGCGTTAAATGCGACGGCAGCACTTGCTGTAGCAAAAGAAGAAGGCATTGGTAATGAAGCGATTTTAGAAGCGCTTGCTGATTTCCAAGGTGCGGGCAGACGTTTCGACCAATTAGGCGAGTTTATTCGTCCAAATGGTAAAGTACGCTTAGTGGATGATTATGGTCATCACCCAACAGAAGTTGATGTAACAATTAAAGCGGCCCGTGAAGGCTGGGGAGATAAACGTATTGTCATGATTTTCCAACCTCACCGTTATTCACGTACTCGCGATTTATTTGATGAATTCGTGCAAGTATTATCCCAAGTGGATGCATTGATTATGTTAGACGTGTATGCGGCAGGCGAAGCGCCAATTGTCGGTGCAGATAGTAAAGCACTTTGTCGTTCTATTCGTAATCTAGGAAAAGTCGATCCAATTTTAGTTTCAGATACGGAACAACTTGGTGATGTGTTAGACCAAATTATTCAAGATGGTGATTTAATTCTTGCCCAAGGTGCGGGAAGTGTAAGCAAAATTTCTCGTGGTTTAGCTGAACGTTGGAAAGCATAAATACACCGAAAAATAACCGCACTTTTGACGAAGAATAAAAAGAAAACAGGATAAAACAATGAATTTAAAACAAGAAAAAATTGCCGTGTTGTTAGGCGGCACATCAGCTGAACGTGAAGTTTCTCTTAATTCTGGTGCAGCCGTGTTAAACGCCTTAGTAAGCCAAGGTTATAATGCTCACGGTATCGATCCTAAAGAATATAATGTCGCGAATTTAAAAGCAGATGGTTTTGATCGTGTCTTTAACATTTTACATGGTCGAGGTGGTGAAGATGGCACCATGCAAGGTTTATTAGAACAAATTGGCTTACCTTATACTGGTTGTGGCGTGATGGCTTCAGCATTAACCATGGATAAAATGCGTACTAAAATGTTATGGAAAGCCTTTGGTTTACCTGTTGCCGATATGGAGATCGTGACCAAAGAAAACGCTAACGAACTAAACCCACAAGCTGTGGTCGAAAAATTAGGTTTACCTTTGATGGTTAAGCCATCTCTTGAAGGTTCAAGTGTGGGTTTAACGAAAGTAAAAGCAGTCGAAGAATTAAAAAGTGCGGTCGATTATGCACTTAAATTTGATAACACCATTTTGATTGAAGAATGGTTAGCGGGCGATGAATTAACAGTGCCTGTTTTAGGTGGAGAGGTATTGCCAGCTGTTCGCATTGTGCCTGAAGGGGAGTTTTATGATTACGATGCGAAATATATTTCAGATAACACTCAATATTTTTGCCCTGCCGGTCTTTCAGTTGAACGTGAACAAGAATTAGCGAAATTAGTTAAACGTGCTTATGACGTTGTGGGGTGTCGTGGCTGGAGCCGTATTGATGTGATGACTGATGCACAAGGTAATTTCCGTTTAGTCGAAGTAAATACGAACCCAGGCATGACAAGTCACAGTTTGTTCCCTAAATCTGCGTCAACAGTCGGTATTTCATTTGAACAACTCGTTGTGAAAATTTTGGAGTTGAGTGCGTAATGAATGTAATTAAGCGCAAAAATACACCGCCAACGCAATTTGGTCGCTCATCTAATGGAGAAGGTAAATTCCGTTTTATGCTGCAGATTAAACTTGCTTTGGTGTTACTTTGTGCGGGGCTAGGGTATTTCGTTTATTCAAACTGGCAAAATTGGCTTGAAAGCTTAGACGGTGATAGAAAAATCACTGCCTATGCATTAGTGGGCCAAAATGAATTTACTACTTATCCGGATGTGCAAGACGTATTGCTTAAAATGGGTTCACTTAAGGGCTTCTGGGGACAAGACGTTAAGCAAATTCAAGAGCAGCTTGAAACGATTCCTTGGGTAAAAGGTGCGGTAGTTCGCAAAATTTGGCCAAATCGTTTAAGTATCTGGTTATCAGAATATCAGCCAGTCGCAATTTGGAACAAAACAGAGTTCGTCACAAAAGAGGGAACTGTTTTCCAATTACCGATGGATAAGTTAAAAGAAAAAGCTTTACCTTATTTAGGTGGCCCAGATTATCAAAGCTTGAAAGTATTAGAAGCTTGGAATCAAATTTTCGCTGATTTTAAAGCCAAAAATTTAGTTGTTAAAGGTGTTCGAATTGATGATCGCGGTGCGTGGCAAGTTACGCTAGATAATGATATAGTATTGAAACTTGGGCGCGGAGATTGGAAACCCAAATTAGATCGATTTGTAACGATTTACCCACAAATTGAAGTGCCTGAAGGTAAACGAATTGATTATGTAGATTTGCGCTATGCATCTGCATCAGCTGCGGTTGGATTGACAGAGAAATAAAATAATTCATTAGGTGTAATAAGAAAATGGGAAAAGAGTTGGAACCGAAAGTAATTGTAGGTCTTGAAGTTGGTACATCAAAAGTGGTTGCTGTCGTTGGGGAGGTGCTTCCTGATGGCGTCGTAAATGTACTTGGCGTGGGTAGTTGTCCATCGAAAGGGATTGATCGTGGCAGTATTACTGATTTAGATGCCGTTGTTAACTCTATCCAACGTGCTATTGAAGCGGCTGAATCAATGGCTGATTGCCAAATTATGAGTGTGACTCTTGCAATTACAGGTGAACATATTCAAAGCCTGAATGAGAGCGGTTTTGTTGCTATTTCTGAAAATGAAGTGACCCAAGAAGAGATTGATGATGCTTTACATACAGCAAGCTCAGTAAAATTACCTGAAGGTCTTTCTTTATTACACATTATTCCTCAAGAATACGCGGTAGATAAACAAGTTAATATTAAAAATCCATTAGGTCTACACGGTGTTCGTTTGAAAGCAAATGTACATTTAATCGCTTGTCACCAAGACTGGCAAAATAACTTGAAAAAAGCGGTTGAACGCTGTGGTTTACAAGTTGATAAAGTCGTGTTCTCCGGCTTTGCTGCAACACATTCTGTTTTAACTGAAGATGAAAAAGATTTAGGCGTGTGTTTAATCGATTTCGGCGCAGGTACTATGAATGTGATGGTTTATACCAATGGTTCATTACGCTTTAGCAAGGTTATTCCTTATGCAGGCAATATTGTCACGAATGATATTGCTCATGCATGTACTGTTTCTCGTGCAGAAGCTGAACGTATTAAAGTGAACTATGCAAGTGCATTGTATCCAGCTCGCCTACATGGCGATAAAAAAATTGAAGTGGCAAGTATTGGTGGTCGAGCGCCGCGCGCTTTAACAAAAAGTGATTTATCTTTAATCACTTCAGCAAGATATATTGAACTATTAGGCGTTGTTAAGGACGAATTAGATAAGCTTAAAGCAGATTTAGAAAGCAAACATATTAAATTTGAATTGATTGCTGGTGTCGTTATTACCGGTGGTGGTGCACAAATTGAAGACTTAAAAGATTGTGCTTCGAATGTATTTGGTTGCCAAGTGCGTATTGGTAGTCCATTGAATATTACAGGCTTAACGGATTATGTAAATCGCCCGCAATATTCAACTGTAGTCGGATTACTACAATATCATCATCAAAATAGTGATAATGATCCTGTTGATTCTGGTTACAGTGAAGAGGCGCTTTGCAAAAAAATCTGGAAAGGTGTAAAAAGTTTTTTCAATAAAGTGAAATCAGAATTTTGATAATTTTAGCGTTTTAATTTACAATAGAAAATATTTAACTTTTATTAATATGCTAACAGAGTATTAGCAGTAACGGAGAACAGCAAATGTTATACCCAGAGTATGGTGATTTTGAAGAGCAAACAGGTGCACTGATTAAGGTTGTCGGTGTTGGTGGAGGCGGCGGTAACGCAGTTAACCATATGGTTGCTAACATGGTGCAACAAGAATTCAATGGTAATTTCTTGGGCGAAAGTGCAATTGATAGCGATGAGCACGGTAAGATCGTATTCTATGCGGTGAATACCGATGCACAAGCATTACGCAAAAGCCAAGTTCAACAAACTGTACAAATTGGTGGGGCAACAACTAAAGGTCTTGGTGCGGGCGCAAACCCAAATGTAGGTCGTAAAGCGGCTGAAGATGACCAAGAAGAAATCCGTAAAATGCTTGAAGGTGCAGACATGGTCTTTATCGCTGCCGGTATGGGTGGTGGTACAGGTACTGGGGCGGCACCAATCGTTGCTAAAGTAGCGAAAGAATTAGGCATTTTAACTGTTGCTGTTGTTACTAAGCCATTTAGCTTTGAAGGCAAAAAACGTATGCAATTTGCTGAATTAGGGATTAAGGATCTTTCACAATATGTGGATTCAATGATCATCATTCCTAACCAACAAATTCAAAAAGTTCTCCCGAAAAATGCAACATTAATTGATGCTTTTGCTGCTGCAAATGACGTATTACGTAACTCTGTTATGGGCATCTCCGATATGATTACCTCTCCAGGTTTAATCAACGTGGACTTTGCTGACGTAAGAACCGTTATGTCCGAAATGGGCCAAGCGATGATTGGTTTTGGTTCTGCTCAAAGTGAGCCAGGTGCGGGTCGTGCGGAAGAAGCAGCACGTCTTGCAATTAAAAATGATTTATTAGAGAAAGTCGATCTTTCTAATGCTAAAGGTATCCTTGTTAATATTACCTCAGGCATGGATCTTGGCTTTGACGAATTTAACGTAGTGGGTGACACAGTAGGTAGCTTTGCATCAGAAGATGCGACTATCGTAGTAGGTACCAGTTTAGTTCCTGAAATGAGCAATGAAATTCGTGTAACGATCGTTGCAACAGGTTTAGGTGATGTAGTTTCAGCAGAGCCTGTAGTGATTGCTCGTCCTCAAGCGACAGTGCAACAAGCTCAAGTTCAACAACCTGTAGCGCAAGAAACGATTCAACCACAACCGCCAGTTGGTTTACATGGTTTAGATGCATTAAGACATAATCCACAACCAGAACCAGCACAGGAACAAAATTCGCAATACGGTAACTTAAATAAACCGCTTGATCCAAGTCGTTTAGAACAGTTAAGAAACAATCCTAATTTCTTCAATCCGGCATCATTTGGTCGTGATGAGAAATAAGAGTAAAAGTAATCTTGTTGTAAAGCAATAAGGTAAAAGAGATGATTAAACAAAGAACATTAAAACAAAGCATTAAAGTCACAGGTGTAGGCTTACATAGCGGTAAAAAAGTAACATTAACGTTGCGCCCGGCTATGCCGAATACTGGCGTGATTTACTGCCGTACTGATCTTAATCCGCCAGTGACTTTCCCTGCGAATGCGGATTCAGTGCGCGATACAATGCTTTGTACTGCACTTGTGAATGAACAAGGTGTGCGTGTTTCAACCGTAGAACACTTAAATGCAGCATTAGCAGGTTTAGGTATCGATAATATCATTATCGAAGTTGATGCACCTGAAATTCCAATAATGGACGGTAGTGCAAGCCCATTCATTTACTTGCTTTTAGACGCAGGTATTGAAGAACAAAATGCACCGAAGAAATTTATTCGTATTAAGAAAAATGTACGAGTAGAAGACGGTGACAAATGGGCAGAATTCAAACCTTATAATGGTTTCCGTTTAGATTTCACCATCGACTTTGATCATCCTGCGATTAGTAAAAATGTACGTAATTACGTGATGGATTTCTCAGCACAAGCATTCGTACATCAAATTAGTCGTGCAAGAACCTTTGGTTTCATGAAAGATATTGAGTATCTTCAATCTCAAGGTCTTGCATTAGGCGGTAGCCTAGATAATGCCATCGTATTAGATGATTATCGTATCTTAAATGAAGATGGGTTACGCTTCAGAGATGAATTGGTTCGTCACAAGATGCTTGATGCGATTGGCGATCTTTATATGTGTGGCTATAACATCATCGGTGATTTCAAAGCTTATAAATCTGGTCACGGTTTAAATAACAAGCTACTCCGTGCTGTACTTGCCGATCAGGAAGCGTGGGAATTTGTTACCTTTGAAGATAAGAAACAAGTTCCACAAGGTTATATTGCGCCTGCGCAGGTACTCATCTAACAATGTTTTGTTGAAAAGCTATACTTCTTTTGGGAGTATAGCTTTTTTATTTCCCATCTTGCTCTGTTATTTTTGTTTTCTGCGAAGGTAAAGAGCGGTCAAAAATAGAGGTGTTTTTTATTATGAAAAAATTATTTACCGTGCTTCCTCTTGTGCTAGCAACTTCTGCGGCAATGGCATATGAACAAGATAAAACCTATCAATTTACCATATTGCACACCAATGATACGCACGGACATTTTTGGCCGAATGCAAAAGGTGAATATGGCTTTCCAGCACACAAAACAATTGTTAATCGTGTAAAAGCAGAAGTGGAGCAAAAAGGTGGCTCACTCGTTTTATTAAATGCAGGTGATTTTAATACTGGTGTACCTGAGTCAGATATGCAAACGGCAGAACCTGATATTAAAGCAATGAACGCAATGGGCTATGAAGCAACCGTATTAGGTAATCACGAGTTTGATAATCCATTACAAGTGCTTGATATGCAAGAAAAATGGGCGAATTTCCCATTCTTATCTGCAAACGTGATTAATACTAAAACAGGTAAAACCTTAGTTAAGCCTTATACCATTTTAAATAAACAAGATCTTAAAATTGCCGTGGTAGGTTTAACCACCGAAGATACCGCAAAATTAGGTAACCCAGAATACCTTCACAATGTGAAGTTTGAAGATCCAACAACATCAGCAAAAGCCACATTAAAAGCGCTAAATGAAAAAGTTAAGCCCGATGTAAAAATCGCTTTAACACATATGGGCTATTACTATGATGCGAAACATGGGTCAAATGCGCCTGGTGATGTAAGTCTTGCACGTAATTTAGATAAAGGCGCATTCGATATGATTATCGGTGGTCACAGCCATGATCCGATTTGTGTGGATGACAAAGGTGTATGGATTAAAGATTATCAACCAACTCAGCCATGTAAACCAGATTTCCAAAATGGTACTTGGATTATGCAGGCCTTTGAATGGGGCAAATATGTTGGTCGTGCAGACTTTGAGTTCAAAAATGGTGAATTAAAATTAGTGAATTATCAATTAATTCCAGTGAACTTGAAGAAAAAAGTGAAAAAAGAAGACGGTAAAACAGAATATGTGAACTATGCCGAAGAGATTCCACAAGATCCAGAAATGGAAAAACTTTTAAAATCTTACCAAGATAAAGGTGATGCTTTATTAAGCCAAAAAGTGGGGAAATTAAACGGTAAGTTAGAAGGTGATCGTACCATTATTCGTTTTGAACAAACTAACCTTGGTCACTTAATTGCAGAAGCACAACGTCAAAAAGCGAAAGCAGACATTGGTATCATGAACTCAGGTGGTATTCGTGATTCTATCCAAGAAGGTGATGTAACTTATAAAGACATTTTAAAAATCCATCCATTTGGTAACATTGTGAGTTATTTCGAACTAACTGGTAAAGAATTACTGGATTATTTAAATGTGGTGGCATTGAAAGAAGTAGATTCTGGTGCCTATGCGCAATATTCAGGTATCAGCATGACAGTGAATCGTGCAGATAAGAAAGTTGAAAATGTGAAAATTCAAGGCAAACCATTGGATTTAAATAAAATTTACCGTATTTCTGTACCAAGCTATAATGCAGCAGGTGGAGATGGTTATCCAGTCATGACCAAAAATCCAACTTTTGTTAACACAGGTTTTATTGATGCGGATGTTTTAAAAGAATTTTTTGAGAAAAATTCACCTATTAATGCTGAAAAATACATCCCTCATAATGAAGTAACCTTTAAGTAAGGAATGAAATGGCATTAGATTTATCAGAAATTCGTCAGCAAATTACGCAAATTGATCGCAGCTTGTTAAAGCTGCTTTCAGAGCGTCATCGCCTGGCATATGATGTAGTAAGAAGCAAAGAAGTGACGCAAAAAGCGTTGCGCGATCTAGAGCGTGAGCAACAACTCTTACAAGAGCTTGTGCAATTTGCTGAAA
This sequence comes from Haemophilus parainfluenzae T3T1, assembly GCF_000210895.1. Classification (NCBI taxonomy): domain Bacteria; kingdom Pseudomonadati; phylum Pseudomonadota; class Gammaproteobacteria; order Pasteurellales; family Pasteurellaceae; genus Parahaemophilus; species Parahaemophilus parainfluenzae. The sequence goes on from NC_015964.1 coordinate 1,253,104, forward strand.
GTCAAAATTATCAGCTTGAACCACAGTATATTACGTCAGTCTTCCAAAAAATCATTGAAGATTCTGTATTAACACAACAAGTGTATTTGCAGAAAAAGCTCAATGAGCAACGAGAAGAAACGTTACATATTGCTTTCTTAGGCAAGCGTGGTTCTTACTCTAATTTGGCTGCGCGTAATTATGCGGCTCGCTACCATCAACAATTTGCTGAAATCAGTTGTGATTCCTTTGCTCAAATTTTTGAAAAAGTTGAAAGTGGAGAAGCTGATTATGGTGTACTTCCTTTAGAAAACACCACATCTGGTGCAATTAATGAAGTTTATGATTTGCTTCAACATACCACCTTATCTTTGGTAGGCGAGTTGGCTTATCCTATCAAGCACTGTGTTTTAGTGAATGAGCAGGATGATTTAAGCAAAATTGATACACTTTATAGCCATCCACAGGTGATCCAGCAGTGTAGTCAATTTATTCAAAGTCTTGAGCGAGTGCATATCGAGTACTGTGAAAGTAGCTCTCATGCAATGCAGCTTGTATCAAGCTTGAATAAACCGAATATTGCGGCACTGGGCAATGAAGATGGCGGCAAGCTTTACGGCTTACATGTGTTAAAACATAATATTGCGAATCAAGAAAACAATATTACTCGTTTTATTGTAGTGGCAAAACAAGCTCGAGAAGTTTCACCGCAAATTCACACGAAAACTTTATTGTTGATGACAACATCGCAACAAGCGGGTTCTTTGGTGGATGCTTTACTTGTGTTTAAAAAGCACGGTATTAATATGACCAAGCTTGAATCTCGTCCTATTTATGGCAAACCTTGGGAAGAAATGTTCTATTTGGAGATTGAAGGAAACATTCATCATCCAGATACCCAAATTGCCTTAGAAGAGCTTAAGCAGTTCAGTAATTATCTGAAAGTGCTTGGTTGTTATCCAAGTGAAATTGTGAAACCTGCGAAGGTATAGCGAAAATAAAAAAGAGCGGTCAATTTTAAAGTTTTTTTAAATCGACCGCTCTTTTTATTGGGAATTCTTAAGCTTTTTTCAAGAACTCTGATTTCAACATGATTTTGCCACAATCGACATTGTGATCTCCGTTAACTAAACGGATATTTTTGAATTTCGTGCCTTTCTTTAACACTTCAGATGAACCTTTTAATTTTAAATCTTTAATTAAAAGCACATCATCACCATCGGCTAATAAATTACCGTTGCTGTCTTTAACAATCAGTTGATCTTCATCGGTTTCAACTGCTTCGTTACCATTCCACTCATTGCCACAATCAGGGCAAACAAAATTCACAGAATCGTGATAAACATATTCGCCTTTACATTTTGGGCAAGCTGGCATTTGATCCATTTCTTTTTCCTTCTTTATCTGATTTAAGCAAAGTATAATGCGCACGGAGTATAACAAAAAAGTGACTATTCGCCAAAAAATGGGCAATTTCACGGAATTTATGAGGTATTTATGAAAAAAATTATGTTTTTGAGTGCAGTGATGGGGAGTTTAATCTCAGTTAATGCATTCGCTCACAATATCCAACCTAACCAACTTTTAGCGAACGTAATGGTTTCAGATAAGGGCGAAATCACTTTAAATGGCAATGATGTGGCGTATAAATCATGGAGCTCAACAGCATTACCTGGCAAAGTACGAGTGATTCAACATATTGCAGGCAGAAGTGCAGCAAAAGAGAAAAATCAAGCGATGATTGAAGCTATCAAAGCAGCTCATTTTAACCAAGCTAAATATCAAACCACAACCATTATTAATGCTGATGATGCTGTTGTGGGCACGGGCATGTTTGTGAAAAATAGCGCAGAAAAAGGCAAAAAAGAAAATGCCCATAGCCAAGTGATTTTAGATGATAAAAGTGCGGTCAAAAATGCATGGGGATTACGTGAAAAAGACAGCGTGATTATTTTGCTTGATAAAACCGGCAAAGTGCAATTTGTGAAAGAAGGTAAATTGACGGATGATGAAATCAAAGAAGTCATTTCTCGTGCAACAGCGTTAATTGCGAAGTAATAGAGTAATAAGCGGAAGTTCTCTTCCGCTTTTTTATTCTCTGAAATCCTTCATTAATTTTCTCAATGTGCCACAATTTCGTTGAAATTTACGGCAATGTGTACAAATAGCAAGATGCACATTGAGCCCAATTTTTTCTTTAGTCATTAATGGGCGTTCTTGAGCATCTGAAATAAGTCGAGTCGCTTGACGACATTTCATAAAGTCACTCCTTAAAGTTTATGAGATAAGCAGTTTTGAAGTTGTAAGCGGGCACGATAGAGTGTTGTGTGCAAGTTACTTATGCTTAGTTGATTTTCTTGGCAAATTTCTTCAGAAGATAATTCCAAAAACTCTCTCATCATAAAAATCTTGGCTTGTTTGGCAGGTAGGCAAGTTAAGCAAGTTTCAAAAATCAGCCAAAACTCTTCGGAATAGACCGCACCTTCGCTCAGTTCGAGATCGAGTGGAGAATGTTCAGCTTTCCAGTGTCCCCCTTCATCAAAGAAATGATTGGTTTGTTCTTCATCTTCTATTTCGGTTTCAAGGACAAATTTGCCTTTCTGGCGAAGAAAATCGATGATTTTATTTTTTAAGATAGCAAAGACCCACGTTTTAAATGCGGCTTGTCGCTTAAAGTGCTCGAGATTGTTAAATGCACTCAAAAAACTTTCTTGAACCAAATCTTCAGCTAATACAGGATTACTCACCTGTAATGTGGCAAACTTCAGCATTTGCTCTCTAATTTGTATCAGTTCTTTATCGGAAATTCCGGTTTCCATATTTTTTCCTTGGAAAATGTGTAAGAAATAGGTTCTCATTCGTCTAATGATAATGAAAGGAAAAGACCTTTCTAGATCACGCTAATTATTCACAAATTAAGGAAGATTCAAAATGAAAAATATTACTGTAAAAACAACCTTTACTGCTATTGCTGCACTTTTCTTTGCAACCAGTCTTTATGCGATAGATATGAAATCCAATGAGATGTCAATGACAAAAGCTCCCATGCCTATGACCAAAGAGTCGATGCCGATGCAAAATGATAAAATGGCGGTATTATGTAGCAGTTGCACAAAGGTTTAACCGATTGAAAACCTTAAAATTACTATTGAAATTTTAACTCAATAGGGATGGAGTGATCAGCTAATTCAACAGTTCCCGATAGGTTGTTTTTGTTAAAACAGGTGGCAAACCTTGATTGTAACGATGTGGGCGAACAAAATTGTAATACATCACATAAACTCTCACATCGTCCATCGCTTGCCTCAAGGTTATATAGTCGCCCTCTTGCATCCATTCATATTTAAAGCTGCGAAACCAACGCTCCATTGGGGCATTATCCCAACAGTTACCTCGGCGACTCATACTTTGGGATAAAGCACTTCAGCATTAATCCAATTCACCCAGGTGTTTTCCAATAATGGAATTAAGGGAGTGCTATCTTCAACAACTGTATTTAAGGCAGATAATACCTCTTCTAAAGACGAAGGTTGTTCTTGTATATAACTTAATAGCCAAAAGTCAAGTTCAGATAAGCGTTGTTGCAGAATATTAAAATCGCTATCCCGCCATATAACAGCTTGCATAGGGTTTTCATCAAATTGTTTAAAATCGCTTGATAAAAAATCGACTTCATAGCTTTTTAAATAAGCGGCATCAGATAACTGCATTACGCTATACTTATTCCACTCAAATTTTTCAGGTACTTTTGCTAAAGAAACTTCTGCAAGTAATTGAGTATTTTCAAAATCCATCAATGCCAGTATATTGGCGTCAAAACTCTCTTTTTCTTGACAAAATAAGAGAAATTCTCCAGCAATATCTTGAAAATAAGGCGAATGTGATTTTCCTTTTAATACAAAAAATTCTTTTGTCTGAGACCAACTCTCAGCAGAAACGTGTTTAGGCGCTTCAACAAAACAACGGTCAATAAAACCAAAGATGTTATTTCGAACTAAACGAGCATAAACAGCAAGGCGATTCGGAGCATAACCATTTAGAGGTTGAGCATTAGCCAATCGAACTGCTGTGGCAAGTGCTTTTTGTGTTTCAATAAGCGAAGGTTTAGGCTGCATAGGATATTACCTCTTTTTGAGCATATTTTTGCTGTAGTTGTGCAATATGTTCAACTTCAGCATAAAGTTCTGCAAATGGAGGGAAATTGAAATCACGCTCTAATAATGTTGGCGGAATGACAGGTAGTCGTTGATAGGCATATTCTAATAAATCCCACACAGTACCTTTTACTGCCTCACCGTGCGTATCAATTAATAACTCTGGTAAATAGCGATATGCCCCTTTTATTTTATTAAATGATTCCCCTTCTAAATCCTCCACAACTTGTGCCGCAGAATGTTCTTCGTCGTGTCCTGCAATATGAATGTAATTGACACGTTTCACATCTACTTGATCTAAAAAAACATAAGGATCAAGTAAACCGTGATTGATGCCATTTACATAAATATTATTCACATCTAAATGAATACTACAATCCGCTTCTTGTGCAATAGCATTTAAAAATTCTACTTCATTCATTGTGCTGGTGGGAGAGTGTAAATAATAAGAGGTGTTTTCTAATGAAATTTGCAATCCTAAAAAATCTTGCACATAGCGGATTCTCTGTGCTACGTGTTTTACAGCTTCTTCAGTAAATGGCATAGGTAATAAATCATATAAATGCCCTTCACATTCACAATAACTCAAATGTTCAGAAAAAAATGTCGAATTATATTGAGTCATTAATGCTTTAGTATTTTTTAATAACTCGCGATCAAGTGGTGCTTGCCCGCCTAATGAAAGTGATAGTCCGTGTACCGCAAGTGGATATCTTTCAGCGGCTTGATCAAATTTATAACGAGCAGCTCCTCCCATTTTTACCCAATTTTCTGGAGCAACTTCCATAAACTGAATCGCATTATTTGATGATAAATTCAAAAAATCATCTGCTAAATCTCGACGATACCCTAATCCTGCACCTTGTAACATAATTATTTACTCCTTTTAATACAACACTGGCGTAAATTTACACCAGTGTTATGTATGGCATCTAGATTTAAATACGATTATTTAGAGCCACATTTACCTTCACCACATTTACCTTCTGCAGCTTTTGGTTTGCTCGCACCACATTTACCTTCACCACATTTACCTTCTGCGGCTTTCGTTTCGTTTGCACCACATTTGCCTTCTCCGCATTTACCTTCTGCAGCTTTTGTTTTCACACATTTATCACCTACACAAGGTGTTGCAGCTTTATCTGTACTGCTTGATTTTGGCTCAGCGTGTGCAACAGTAGCTACTGTCATCGTTAATGCTCCTGCTAATGCGGCTAAAGTGGATAATTTTTTCATTTAAATCTCCTAGAATTTGATATTGAATATATAGTTAGAGGAATTTCAACCAGCTTTTAGTTGGATAAACCTTCTTAATAAGCGTGTCTAAAGAGAGTTTCCCTGCTCCCTGCGTAATTAAGATTAATAAAGTTACCACATAAATTAAGGGTAATTTATAACCATTATCACAAACGTTATAACCTGAATCGGCGTGAATGCTATACCACGCGACAGAGATTAAAATCGTTAAACTTAATGCACTAAAACGTGTTAGCACCCCAAATATCAGCAAGAATGGGAAAATTAATTCAGATCCCATTGCAACGTGCCAATTAATATCGGCTGGAATAAGATTAAATGGAAAAGGAAAACGATCTTGTATTTCAGTAAACCAATTTTGACCATTCCATTTTTCTAACCCTGCCTCTAAAAATTCCCACGCAAGAAAAAAGCGTAGAATCAATAAACTCACGCCGCTGCTGATACCTTGCATCTTACAATCTTTCATTTTTTCCTCTGATTGATTACCTATTTTATGAAACTATTTAGTTCATTATGGTAGGAAATGCTTCCTAGTTATTCTATTAGTCGGAGATAAGCTTTTTTTCTTACACTTTTTTTCAAAAATTGAAAATATTATTTTTTGTAAAAATGCAGATAACATTAAGGGCAAAGATTCTAATAATCTTCGCCCTTTTATCTTTTACTGATTAATGTAGTGATCAGCTAATTTAACAGTCCCCGATAGGTTTTTTTTGTTAAAACAGGCGCCAAACCTTGATTGTAACGATGTGGGCGAACAAAATTGTAATACATCACATAAGCTCTCACATCGTCCATCGCTTGCCCCAAGGTTATATAGTCGCCCTCTTGCATCCATTCATATTTAAAGCTGCGGAACCAACGCTCCATTGGAGCATTATCCCAACAGTTACCTCGGCGACTCATACTTTGAGTTACCTGAATGAAGGTTGAGCGGAATAGCTACACCTTGAGTTTGAAAAAATGGAAAATTGATGTGAAAAATTGCGAGGTTATTGTTTACGCCACGTCGTGCCGTTAGGGCCGTCTTCTAACACAATTCCCATTGCAGTGAGTTCATTACGAGCCGCATCTGCAGCAGCCCAATCTTTAGCAGCACGCGCTTCGTTTCGTTGTTTGATAAGCGCTTCAATTTTTGCGACTTCATCATCGTCAGAACCAGCTTGTAAGAATTTTTCTGGATCTTGTTGAAGTAAACCTAAGATACCCGCTAATTCACGTAAACGAGCAGCAAGACCATTGGCTTTTTCTGCATCTTCAGTTTTCAATTTATTGATTTCACGCGCCATTTCAAATAAGACAGAAAGGGCATTCGGTGTATTGAAATCATCATCCATTGCCTCACGGAAGGCTTCCACAAAATTTTCACCGCCCAAAGCAACCGCACTTTGATCGGTGCCACGTAAAGCGGTATACAAACGTTCTAATGCACCTTGTGCTAAATTCAGGTTTTCTTCACTATAATTGAGTTGGCTACGATAGTGTGCCGTTAGTAAGAAATAACGCACCGCTTCTGCATTGTAGTGGTTTAATACATCACGAATAGTGAAGAAGTTGCCGAGGGATTTCGACATTTTTTCTTTATCTACCATGATCATGCCGGAATGGATCCAATAATTCACATATTGGCCGCCATGAGCACAGCAAGATTGCGCAATTTCATTTTCGTGATGCGGGAACATTAAATCAGAACCGCCACCATGAATATCAAAATGTTCGCCAAGTTGTTTGCAGTTCATTGCCGAACATTCAATGTGCCAACCTGGACGACCTGCGCCCCATGGTGATGGCCAGCTTGGTTCGTTTTCTTTTGACATTTTCCAAAGCACGAAATCCATTGGGTTTTTCTTGATTTCATTAATTTCAATACGTGCTCCAGCTTGTAATTGGTCGAGATCTTGGCGTGATAATTTGCCGTATTCCTTAAAGCTTTCTACATCAAACATCACGTCGCCATTGTCTGCAACATAAGCATGACCACGTGCAATCAGTTTTTCCACAATCTCAATAATTTCTGGAATATGATGCGTCGCACGAGGCTCAAAATCTGGACGTAGTACATTTAACGCATCAAAATCTTTATACATTTCTTGCACCATGCGATCTACAAGTTGATCGCAGGTTTCTTTGTTTTCTAATGCACGTTTAATGATTTTATCATCCACATCCGTGATATTACGCACATAAGTTAAATCGTAACCTAAAGAACGTAAATAGCGGGCAATCACATCAAAACATACAAAGGTACGGCCATGGCCAATATGGCATAAATCGTAAACGGTCACGCCGCACACATACATACCCACTTTTCCTTCATGGATAGGTTTGAATACTTCTTTTTCTCGAGTGAGGGTATTAAAGATCTTTAGCATATTTTTTCTCTTAGAACTGGTTGGAAAACGACCGCACTTTTTCTGCTCATTGTGGCACTTTCTCGCCATTTGTGGAATAATGAATGCCTTAATTTTCAAGAGGAAAACAACATGGTTACATTACACACAAATTTTGGCGATATTAAAATTAAACTTGATTTTGATAAAGCGCCAATCACTGCAGAAAACTTTTTAAATTATTGTAAAAACGGTTTCTATAATAACACAATTTTCCATCGTGTTATTGATGGATTTATGATCCAAGGCGGTGGTATGGAAAGCGGAATGCGTGAAAAAGCAACAAACGCACCGATCCAAAATGAAGCTAACAATCGTTTAAGTAACAAACGTGGCACAATCGCCATGGCGCGTACCTCTGATCCACATTCTGCAACGGCACAATTCTTCATTAACGTGGCAGATAATGACTTCTTAAACTACCGTTCAAAAGAGATGTTTGGCCGTGAAGTTGTGCAAGAATGGGGATATGCCGTATTCGGTGAAGTGGTTGAAGGCATGGATGTGGTTGATAAAATCAAAAAAGTAAAAACCGGTAATAAAGGTTTCCACCAAGATGTTCCAACAGAAGATGTCGTGATTACATCGGTGTCTGTAGAATAATTAATTCGGTGTGTGGATGCGTAATCTACACACTTTTTTTCTTAAGTGAAATAACGCAATGCCTTTCTTCGATACTCATACCCACCTCGATTATCTTCATCATGACACGGGAGAGCCATTAGCTCAGCTGGTGGATAATGCTAAGCAAGTTGATGTGCAAAAAATCTTGATTGTGGCGGTAAAAGAGCCGGATTTTAAAACGATCCAAAATATGACCGCACTTTTCCCTGAGCATCTTTATTGTGGGCTTGGGTTGCATCCTCTTTATATCAAAGAGCATCAAGAGCATGATTTAGAGATATTGGATGCGGCATTATCTGTTCGTAATCAAAATTGTACAGCCGTAGCAGAAATTGGCTTAGAATGTGCAATTCCTGATTTATTGACTGATGAATTATGGCAAAAGCAACAGCACTTTTTAGAAAGTCAGCTTTATTTAGCGAAGAAATACAATCTGTCGGTCAATTTACATAGTCGGAAATCCCACGAGCAATTATTCCGTTTTTTGAAACAGGCTAATTTGACAAAATGTGGCGTGGTGCATGGTTTTTCTGGAAGTTATGATCAAGCAAAACGATTTGTGGATTTAGGCTATAAAATTGGCGTAGGTGGTACCATCACTTATGAACGTGCGAATAAAACGCGCCAAGCAATTGCGAAGTTACCATTAGAGGCATTGGTATTAGAAACGGATACACCAGATATGCCGGTGTTTGGCTTTCAAGGACAACCTAATCGACCAGAGCGGATAGTTCACACCTTTGAGGCGTTATGCCGTTTAAGAAGTGAAAATGCTGAAGTGATTAAAGAAACGGCTTGGCAGAATAGCTTAACCTTATTCGGTTAAACCTTAAAACGATAAATCACTTGATTGGCTGAACCACGCCAAACCAAGCTTGGGTCAGCCTGTTCTTGTATAAATTTTCCATCAATAAGCACATCAATATAAGGCAACATTTGACGTTGATAATCATCAAGTTCATCCAGTTTATAACCCGTCCACACCCAAATATCCTTATCAGGGCATTCTTTTTTTACACGCTGTACAAAAGGAAGTAAGGCTTCAACATTACGAGGATGCATCGGATCTCCACCTGAAAGCGTGAGCCCTTGACGTTTAATGCGCGTATCTTTTAAATCATTGATGATCTGTTGTTCCATCGCTTCATCGAATAATACGCCATTATCAAAAGACCAGCTCTTTTGATTGTAACAACCACGGCAACCATGCGTACAGCCGCTCACGAAAAGGGTGCAACGGGTGCCTTCGCCATTTACAACATCTGTCGGGTAGTATTGGAGATAGTTCATGGTTTTGCCTTAAAAGTGCGGTTGATTTTCTCGTCAAATTCACCGAATTGATAAATTAACCTTTGCAATACAGGGCCAATTCTTGCATAATAGCCCACCTAATCGCATTGCGATATCAATGGAAATCTTCTCGGTCTCTCGCAACGGTGTCCGGTTTACTCGGTCAGGTTCGGAAGAAAGCAGCCAAAGTCGGAATTTCTGTGTGCCGAGAATCAGCTGGGAAGATTTCCACCCAACTTATCCTTTCTTATTTTACACTCGCTCAACTAATTGTTTGAAGAACCCTTTTTCTAATTGCAATAATTCTGCGTAAGTGCCTTTTTCAATTAGCTTCGCTTCATCAATCACACAAAGTTCATCAAATTGCTCAATCGCCGTTAAGCGGTGAGTCACCATAATTAAGGTTTTATTTTCAGCATGGGCAAGAATTAAACGCAGAATTTGGCGTTCAGTTTCGCGGTCTAAACCTTCGGTTGGCTCATCTAATAATAAAATTGGCGCATCATTAAGCAAAATACGTGCTAAGCCTAAACGACGTTGTTCTCCACCAGATAGTGGACGGCCGCCATCGCCTAGCCAAATATCTAGGCCTTGTTCTTGTTCCAACAATTTTCCTAAACCAACCTGATTTAACACCTCGATCATTTTTTCATCTGAAATATTGACCGCACTTGCGAATTGCAGATTTTGACGAAGCGTATCACTAAATACATGAACACGTTGTGTTAAAAAGCAGAATTGGCTGCGTAATGTGTCTTCTGCATAATCAGCAATTGGCTTGCCAGCAAGGAATAATTCTCCTTGGTTGGCATCATAATTACGCACTAAAAGCTGTAATAAAGTGGATTTTCCGCTACCTGTTTTACCTAAAATCGCGACTTTTTGGCCTTTTTGAATGGTTAAATTCAAACTCTCTAAAGCACGATTTTGACGTTCAGGATAAGTAAAAGAAAGATCTTTCGCTTCAATTAATGTTGTGGTGTTTTGATCGAATTCCGCTTTGCCATTAAAGGTCACTAATGGTTGCTGCTCGATAATATCTGTCACGCGTTCAGCTGAAGCAATTACTTGCCCGATATGTAAGAATGCCGAGCCTAATGGCATTAAGATTTCAAATGAAGCTAAAGCAGCAAAAGTGAAAAGCGCAATAAACGCCATACGGTATTCATCGTTGCCAAATTCCGCTTGTGAGCTAAACCACAACATGGCGGCAATAATCAAACCATTTAAGAAGAGTGACAGTGCGGTTGAAAATCCGCTTAAATTGGCTTCTTTTTGTTGGTCTGCTTGCCAGTTAGCTTCGGTTTTTGCCATGTTATTTTTCAATTTATCTTCGGCATTAAAGAGCAATAATTCCGCTTGTGCTTGGATAAATTCTAAGAATTGGGTGCGATAAAGCGCACGTGAATGCACAAGTTTATCGCCAAATTTTTTACCCAGTTGGTAGAAAACGGTTGGAATAACGAATACCAATAAAAGCAGGCTCGCACCTAGACCTAAGGCTAAAGGTACATTGACAAAACTTAGGCCAATACACATAGCTAGAATCACAAAAATAGCCGTAATAAATGGCGCAATTAAGCGAAGATAAAGGCTATCGAGTGTATCTACATCAGACACTAAGCGGTTTAATAAATCGCTGTTACGGTAGCGATTTAACACAGCTGGACTTAAGGGAATAATCTTCTCAAACACTTGTACGCGTAATTTAGCCAAAATACGGAAAGTCGCGTCGTGCGTCACCAACTTTTCAAAATAACGGAAAAGGGTGCGGCCAATGGCAAGCCCACGCACAGAAGCAGAAGGATAGAAGAAATTAAATAACGTGCCAAGACCCGCAATTGCTGTTGCAGCTAAAAACCAACCCGATGTGGTCAGCAAGCCTATGCTAGATGCAAGGCCGGTAATCATTAAAACCAAGCCTAAAAATAAAGACAACTTGGCGAATTTAAATAAACGTAAAAAGGGAAGTAAAGCACGCATTATTGAATATCCTCTTTTCGTTGAGCCAATAATTCGGCAAAGAAGCCTTGATCTTTTAATTGGTTGAAATGCCCTTGTTGAATAATTTCACCTTCTTGCATCACAAAAATATTGTCACATTGTTTTAGATCTTCAATACGGTGTGTGATCATTAAGGTCGTTTGGTTATGGCTCATTTCTGCAAGGGCTGCAAGTACCAGATTCTCTGACTGAGCATCCAGGCTAGCGGTTGGCTCATCGAGTAATAATAAATTGCCTTTGCGTAGTAAAGCGCGTGCGATAGCTAAGCGTTGAGCTTGACCTACGGATACTCCAATCCCACCATCTTTAATTTCGCTATCTAAGCCTAATTTCTCGGTAAACTCTTTCGCTTGCGCAGAAATCAAGGCTTGCTCAATTTGCTCATCAGTTGCTTGAATATCACCTAAAAGTAGATTTTCTTTGATGCTACCTTGTAGTAGTAATGGGTTTTGACCGACCCACGCAATTTGTTTACGCCAGTCGCTTAAACGGCTTTGATTAAGTTCTACACCGTTAATTTTTAAGCTACCTTCATAAGGCAAGAAACCGAGTAATACATTGATTAAAGAGGTTTTTCCTGCGCCACTTTGGCCGACAAGAGCAATATGGCTTTCTTTCGGAATATGGAACGAAAGAGGCTTCGTTAATGGTTGACCTTGTGGAGAAAGTGCCACTAAATTTTCAGCCTGAATTTCGACCGCACTTTGTGCTGGAATTTGTTCATTGCCTTGATGTGCAATTAAATAATCTGCTTCTAAGAAATCGACAATGGCATCAGCAGCACCAATACCTGCTGCACGATCGTGATAGTAAGTCCCGAGATCACGCAATGGTTGATAAAATTCTGGTGCAAGAATTAAGCAGAAAAAGCCGGTAAATAAGGTCAGCATGGTGCCATAAGTACCAAATTCGACTTGGCCTAAATAACTAAAACCAAAGTACACCGCCATTAAAGCAATGGAAATGGACGTGAAAAACTCTAACACGGCAGAAGAGAGAAACGCCATTTTAAGTACTGTCATGGTTGTTTCACGGAAGTCTTCTGTTGTATTTTCAATATGTTGTGTTTGTTCTGAAGTGCGGTTGAAAAGGCGCAAGGTTTCTAAACCGCGTAAGCGATCCAAGAATTGAGCACTTAAGCGAGAAAGGGTGGCCATATTTTTTTGGCTGCTATCTGCAGCTGCAATTCCTACTAGAATCATAAAAATAGGCACAAGCGGAGCCGTGACCATCAAAATCAATCCAGCCGCCCAGTTGAGTGGGAATACAGCAATTAAAATCACCATTGGTACAATGGCAGACAAACTTTGTTGTGGTAAGAAACGCGCATAGAAGTTATGCAGATTTTCCACTTGTTCAAGCATGATACTTGCCCAGCTTCCGGCGGGTTTGTTATTGATGGTTGCGGGACCAACTTGATGGATTTTGTCTAAGATCTTTTGGCGCATATGGTTGCGCAGTAATCGACCTGCTTTAAAGCCAATTTTTTCGCGTAGCCATAAAATAACCGCACGCAAAGCAAAAGTAATGATTAATGCAATAAAATATGGAACCAGCTCACCGCGATCGACATGTTGCATAATGAGCTTGTCGAGCAATGTCGCAAGAAAATAGGTTTGAGCCACAAGAATTAAGGAAGAAAGTGTGGCAAGGGCAACATTGGTGCGCATTAATTTTTTAACAGGTTGTTGCTGCGCACGAAGCCATTTTTGTAAATATTTTTGGCGAAGTTTGTCCATAGATTTGTAGAGTTAATATTTAAAAAGTTCTCCCTCTCTATTGAGAGGGAGTTTGAAGGGTGAATTTATTGATTCAGCATTGATTCTTTAAAATCTCCCTTACCCCCTCTTGGCTAAAGAGGGGAAAATAAATAAGGAAATTTATTTATTCTTGTGCATCTAAATAACGTTCAGCATCTAATGCAGCCATACAGCCTGTTCCAGCTGAAGTAATGGCTTGACGATAGTTGTGATCCATCACATCACCTGCAGCAAATACACCTTCCACAGAGGTCGCTGTTGCATTGCCTTCAAGACCAGATTTCACCACAATATAACCGTTATTAAGTTCAAGCTGACCTTGGAAGATTTCAGTATTTGGCGCATGACCGATGGCAATAAATAAACCGTCTAATTTCACGTCTTCTTTTTCGCCGGTTTTCACGTTTTCTAAACGTACACCGGTTACGCCCATATTATCGCCTAACACTTCATTCAAAGTGCGGTCAGTATGAAGCACGATTTTGCCTTCTTCGACTTTTTTGTATAAGCGATCGATTAAGATTTTTTCTGCACGGAAGCTATCGCGACGGTGGATTAAGTGCACTTCAGAAGCAATGTTAGCCAAGTAAAGTGCTTCTTCCACTGCGGTATTTCCGCCACCGACAACGGCAACCGGTTTATTGCGATAGAAGAAACCATCACAGGTTGCACAAGCTGAAACGCCACGGCCTTTATAAGCGGTTTCAGATTCCAATCCGATATAACGTGCTGATGCCCCTGTTGCGATGATTAATGCATCACATGTGAAGGTTTGCATATCGCCATAAAGTTTGAATGGGCGAGAAGATAAATCGACTTTATTAATATGATCAAACACGATTTCCGTTTCAAATTTTTCAGCGTGTTGCAACATACGTTGCATTAAACCTGGACCAGTGGTCATTTCAAAATCACCCGGCCAGTTTTCAATTTCGTCCGTGGTAGTAAGTTGGCCACCTTGTTGAAGACCGGTCACTAAAACAGGTTTTAAGTTTGCACGTGCGGCATAAATAGCGGCAGTATAACCTGCAGGGCCTGAACCTAAAATTAATAATTTGCTGTGTTTAACATCTGACATAAAGAATCCTTTGTTTATAAAATAAAGCATGAGGCTTTTGGAATTCGTTCATTATAAAGCCTTCATGCATAAAAAAATAGTTGATCGTATTAGTAAAGCAATGAATACAGCAATCGGCGATATTTATTGGTGATAGGATCCGCATTGCCAATGGCTGATAAAATAGATAAAAACTGTTGTTTCACTTCACCATTTTCCGCAGAAAGATCTTGTTTAAGAATGCTAAATAATAAATCCAATGCTTCTTCGTTTCGATTGGCTTGATGTAGCTGAACTGCCAATTTCAACGCAATTTCAGGTGTTGGATTTTTCGCATAATCCGCTTGTAATTGCTGAATTTCTGGCGTATCAGCCGCTTTAATTAAAAGTTCGATCTGTGCCTGTAAGCCATGCCAACGACTGTCACGATCCTGAATAGGGATTTGCGCTAAAATATCTGCCGCAGGTTCCGTTTTCTTCATGGCAATATAGGTTTCCGCATAAAGTAATGCGACATCGCTGTTTTTCTTATCTGAAAGTTCCCAGGCTTCTTTCAGTAATGGAAGGGCAGAGTCGTAATCTTCTACTTGTAAAAAATCCAAGGCTTTTTGGAATTTTAAATCTTCTTCTTTTGGCAAAATTGCACTCAAACGTTGTAATAAACTGGCTTCATCTAATGCACCAGGGAACGCATCTATTGCTTGAGCCTCTTTGAAAAGATAGGTCGTAGGCAATGCTTGAATACGAAATTGAGCAGCAATCATTTGTTCGGTTTCACAATTGACTAAGCCGAGAATAAATTGTCCTTGGTGTTGTTCAGCAACACGTTGGAGAACTTTTGCAAAATCAGCTGATTCTTTATGGCTTGGTGCATAAAAGTTAATGACAAGTGGTGTTTCCACCGAACGTTGCAACGTTTCAGTAAGATTTTGTTCGTTGAGCTCAACGAAGAAAGGTAAATCTGCCATTTTTATTCCTTCATAAATGGAAAATGATGCCTGATTTTAACAAAGTGCGGTCAGTTTTAGAAATGTTTTACAGGAAAAGAAAAGGGCAGCGTTAATCTGCCCTTAGTTGAGATGCATTTTTATTCTTTTGTTTCTTCCACTTTATCTTCTGGAAGGACTAGGTTAAGAATTAAGGCAAGTAATGAGCCTACTGTGATGCCTGAACCAAGCACCTCTTTGAAAAAGTGCGGTAATTTATCAAGCAATTCTGGACGAGTTGTCACCGCTAAGCCACAGCCAATAGAAATGGCGATGATTAAACCATTGCGTTTACTACGTGCGACTTTATCCAACATTTGAATACCCGCAGCGATAATCATCGCGAACATCATTAAGCCTGCACCGCCCAATACCGGTAATGGAATTGAAACAATTAATGCACCGAATACAGGGAATAAGCCCGCTAGCGCTAGAAGCACACCGGTTAGCGCAACCACGTGACGGCTTGCTACGCCAGTTAAGGAAATCACGCCGATATTTTGTGAGAATGACGAGAATGGCGTAGTGGACATAATGGCCGCTAAGGCAGATCCTAAACCATCGGCTAAAACCCCGCCGCGTAAATGTCTGCCAGTGATTTCGGTTTTGGTGGCATTACCTAGTGCTAAGAAGTTACCGCTTGATTCAACGATCGTCACTAAATAGGCGATAGACATACCGATAATGCCTGAAATAGGGAAGGCTAAACCAAAGTGTAGAGGTTGTGGAATCGCAAAAGTTTGTGCTTGTTTTACACCTTCAAAGCTCACCCAGCCCATCGCTAAACAGACGATATAACCAGTCATCATCCCAATAACGATGGCGGCTGCAGAGAAAATACCTTTACCCCATTGCACGAGAGCGACCACGATCACTAAGACAAAGCTCGCCATCATTAAATTTTCTGGCGTCGCATAATTCGCATCACCACGTTGACCACCTGCAAACCAGTCAACCGCAACTGGAATCAGGCTTAAGCCGATCATCATGACAACAGTCCCTGTCACAAGTGGTGGGAACAATTTACGAATATATGGCATGAAGAAACTGCCGATAATCATCACTAAGGAACCAATGAGAGAAGAGCCTAATATACCAGCGATGCCATATTCACTGAAACCGATGGCAAGTGCAGCAGCAACGAAAGTAAAACTGGTCCCCATTACACTTGGTAAACGAATACCCACAGGTCCTAATCCTTTACATTGGATAACCGTTACCACACCAGAAATCAAGAGTGCAGCATTCACTAGCGTAATGGTGTCTTCGGTAGGTAATTTTAAGACGTTACCAATGACTAATGGTACGGCAATAATTCCCCCTAGTGCGGCAAGTAAATGCTGTGCGGCAAGGAGTAAACTCAATCCGAAAGGTGGTTTGTCTTCCACCGTATAAAGCAGGTTGTTATTCATTTGGTTTCCCTAAGTAAAAAAATTGTGCGAATTATACGTTAATTTTTATTTCAGGCAAACGTTTGCGTAAATAAAATAAAAAAGTGCGGTTAAAAATCATCTTGTTTTTAACCGCACTTTTTCGGTTTTAAAGGTTACATCCAGAAGATATAAGCAATTGTCCCGATAATTAGCATACAGGTTAAATCAATAAATTTACCCACGCGGATCATTTCGGATTGTTTCACAAAACCTGTCGAGTACACAATCGCATTTGGTGGTGTCCCGACCGGCATCATAAAGGCACAAGATGCCCCTAGGCCAATAATCATCGCAAAACCAAGTGGTGGCATATTCAGTGCATTTGCAATAGAAATAAAGATTGGAACCAGTAAAGCAGCACTTGCTGTGTTTGAGGTAAACTCAGTTAAGCAGACAATAAAGGCGGCAACAATTAATGCCATCACATAGTAGTGCCCGCCTTCAATGATGAAGACGATACCATCCGCCATGATTTTGCTTGCACCAGAATGGGTAAGCACAGAACTTAAGGTTAAGCCGCCACCAAAAAGGAATAACACGCCCCATTCCGTATTGTCTTGTACTTCTTTCCAGCTTGCGATACCAGTTACACAAATGACGATTGCAGCCGATAGAGCAACCATACTGTCAAAACTGCCAATGGGTTTTGGTAAACCTAATAATTGAGAAAGAATTGGATTGATGTAACCACCAAAAATCCAAAGAATTGCCACGGTCACAAAGATAGTTAAGGTTAAAATACGTTTTTTCGTCATGTGAATTTTGGCAAATTCCGCATCAAAACGAAGGCCAAGTTTGGGTTTAAAAACAAGGTATAACCAACCAATAATTACAGGGAACAAAATTAACATGACTGGCGTACCATACATTAACCAGTCAGCAAAACCTAAATGAAGCTGAGAGGCAGCGATGGCATTAGGAGGGCTTCCCACAAGCGTACCCATCCCCCCAATAGTGGCACTGTAGGCAATACCCAATAACACAAATACATAAGTATTGTGATCTTTATTGCGGTCTAACTGACTTAAGATAGTCATTGAAAGTGGGATCATCATTGCAGCAGTAGCGGTATTGCTCATCCACATGGACAAAAATGCTGTTGCGACGAATAAATAGAGTACAGCAACAGATAACCGACCCCGCGCTAACTGCATGATTTTATTTGAAATCATTTGATCTATTTTTTGTACATTTAATGCGGTTGCAAGTGCAAAACCACCAAAGAATAAGAAAATGGTCGGATCCGCAAAGGCAACAAGCGCTTCACGACTATTAGCCAATCCTAACAGGACAGATAAAATGGGCACGAACAATGCAGTGATCGTTACACTGACGGCTTCGGTAAGCCATAAAATAGCTACAAATGCGAGTAAAGATAATCCTTTGTTTGCCGCAGGTTCAAAAGGAAGGGTATTAAGTAAAATAAAAAATAGCGCGACATCAAAGAGGAATATAATGGTTTGTTTATTCCATGCTTTTCGTTGAGAATTGGTGACGGGGATTGATTGCATATTTCTCCTTATATTTTTTATGGCCGCCGATTGTAGCACAAGAGTAATTAATCAGAAAATAATGCATACTAAAAATTGATTAGTATTAAAGCAAAGTGCGGTCAAGGTGAGGCGATTTTACATGATGATTTAATAGAGAGTTTTTTTAGTAAAATTATGCATTAAAAATTTGGGATGAGTATAAAACACAGTAGTAATTTGTTAGAATCTGAACAATCTTCTTATATAACTTCTAACGGACAATACAATGGACAATCAAGCAATTAGCCTAAGTGCAATCCTAAAAGATTCTAACTACAAACTTTCTCAATTTAGCCCTGAACAAGTGGCTAAACTTGAATCTCAAATCAGCGAAAAAATTGTTAAAGGCAAAACCCACTATTATCTGAATTGCCGCATCCGCAATAAAGAAATCAAGCTAACACCTGAAGAAATCGTCCGTCAGCTGTATTTGATGATTTTGATGGATGACTACGGTTATCCGGCAGAGCGTATTCAGTTGGAATATAGTGTTACCTTTGGTCGGGACGACAGTAAACGAGCAGATATTGTTGTATTTGATAAAGACAATCCGAATTCTGCCTATATCATTGTTGAGCTCAAAAAACCTAAACTCAAAGACGGTAAAGAACAGCTCAAATCCTATTGCAATGCCACAGGCGCACCAATCGGTGTATGGACGAACGGCGATTCCATTTCTTTTTATCATCGAAAAGACCCAAATTACTTTGAAGATATTCCCGCATTACCGAGAGTATCGGAAAAATTGTCTGATGTATTGAATGAAAAATACACTATTGATGATTTAATCCGAAAAGATAAGCTCGTCAATGAACGCAAGTCATTGAAAGATTTAATTTTAGAAATGGAAGATGAAGTCTTGGCAAATGCTGGCGTGGATGTATTTGAAGAGCTCTTTAAGCTGATCTTTACCAAACTCTATGACGAAATGGAGAGCGGCCGGAATAAAAAACGCTATTTAGTATTCCGTAATAGTGGTGATACCGAAATTGAATTAAAAAATAAAATCCAAGATTTATTTGAAAAAGCTTGTGAAAAATGGGAAGGGGTATTTTCCGAAGACAGCAAAATCCAGCTTACCCCTTCGCATTTGTCTGTCTGTGTTTCTTCACTGCAAGATGTTAAGCTGTTTAATTCCAATTTGGATGTGGTGGATGAAGCTTTTGAATACCTGATTAACAAATCCAGCAAAGGCGAAAAAGGACAATATTTCACGCCGCGCTATGTGATTGATATGTGCGTAAAAATGCTCAATCCGGCTGCGGATGAAACCATTATCGATACAGCTGCAGGCAGTTGTGGCTTTCCTGTTCACACAATCTTCCACGTATGGGAACAGATTCTAAAAGAGCAAGGCATGGAAAAAAGCCATTTGTTTACCAGCGAAGAAAAGCCTATTGAATGTACTGATTACGTTATCAAGAAAGTTTTTGCTATCGATTTTGATGAAAGAGCTGTACGCGTTGCACGTACGCTAAATCTGATTGCAGGCGACGGGCAAACCAACGTATTGCATTTAAACACGTTGGATTGGGAGCGCTGGGATGAAAAAACTAAAGACGAAAACTGGCTCGATACTTATGGCAACGGTTGGAAAGGTTTGCGCAAACTCAGAAAGCAAAAAGACAGCAACCGCGATTTCGGTTTCGACATTCTGATGGCGAATCCGCCGTTTGCAGGTGACATAAAAGAAAGCCGTATTTTGGCGAAATACGAACTGGGGAAGAAGCCCAACGGCAAAGCCCAAACCAAAGTTGGGCGCGACATTCTCTTTATCGAACGCAACCTGGATTTCTTAAAAGACGGCGGACGCATGGCAATCGTGTTGCCGCAAGGTCGTTTCAACAATAGCTCCGATAAAGCCATCCGCGAATTTATTGCAGAACGTTGTCGTATCCTTGCAGTAGTTGGTTTGCATGGGAATGTATTTAAACCACATACTGGCACCAAAACCAGCGTTTTATTCGTGCAAAAATGGCATGATGAACTTTGCCCGAAAGTCGAAGACTACCCGATTTTCTTTGCCACAATGCAGGAGCCGAGTAAAGACAACAGCGGCGATAAAATCTTTGTCCGTAATGAAGATGGTTCACCTGTACTGGATAGTCATGGACATTTAATCGTTAAGCACGACCTGTTTAACCACGACGGCAAAACTCAAGATGGGATAGCTGAAGCCTTTTTAGAATTTGCTAAAAAAGAAAAATTGTCTTTTGTGGGAAAGCCCTAAGCCCCTTTGATGCTGCGAAATACCAGCGACTGTTGGAGGGGCTGGAGGTAAAAGAAGTGCTATTTTCAGAAATCATATTAGATAATGAAAAGTTTAGAATAGATGATGAATTTTTTATGAAGGAATATATTTCCGCTTATAGAAAAATTAAATCTATTCCTAATATCGTACTAAAAGATGAGATTTCAGTATTGACTGATTTTCATGCAAATGGAAGTTATGAAGCTATATCTGAAGTTTTTGAGCTGTTAGATGAGCCTAATTTTGCTTATATGGTTAGAACGACAGACCTAGAAACAAATAATTTTTCAGATAATGTTAAATATATAACAAAAAAAGCCTATAACTTTTTATCTAAAAGCCAAGTTTTTGGTGGTGAATTGCTTATAAATAAGATAGGAACGCCAGGTAAATCTTATTTAATGCCATATTTAAATAGACCAACATCATTAGGAATGAATTTGTTCTTAATTAGAACAAATGAAAATTCATGTATAAATGAAAAATTTCTTTATATTTACTTTAATACAAATTTTGGTTTAAAAATTATCAATAGAAAAATTAATGGGACAGTTCCTTTAACAATTGATAAGGCTGCAATTAGAAGTTTATATGTTCCTAAATTTGAAAGTGACTTTATTTATGAAATTTCATCATTAGTAGATAAAGTATTTGATTTAGAACTTGAAGCTAAAAGTATGTATAGACAAGCAGAACTACTGCTACTAGACACTTTAAAATTAAAAGACTTCAATCCACCTTCACAAACGATCAATATCAAATCCTTTGCCGACAGTTTTGGTACATCGGGTAGGCTGGATGCGGAGTTTTATCAGGAAAAGTATGAAAAATTGATAGATAAAATCAAGAGCTATCCTAAAGGATATAATACCTTAGATTATTTTATTAAAGATTTTTCAACTGGTTTTGCTTACAAAAGTGAGACATATACAGAAACGGGAATCCCTTTAATCCGAATTAATAATATCGGGAATGGCACATTAGATATATCTAATGCTATGTTGATTCCACAAGGAGATATTAGTTTAAGTCCTAAAGATGTTGCAAATGAAAATGACATACTAATATCAATGTCCGGTACTATTGGAAACTCTTGTAAAGTGCCTAAAGGTGTAAATGCGGTAGTAAATCAAAGAATCATGCGAATCTCTCCTCAAAATATTAATGTCGAGGTATTGCCGCTCATCATTAATTCGATTATCGGAAAATATCAATTAGAGCGTATGGGAACTGGTGGCGTTCAAACAAATATTTCTGCAAACGATATTAAACAAATTGTTATTCCAAATGTAGAAGAGAAAATTCAAACCCAAATCGCTGATTTAATTCAACAATCTGATCGCTTGCGACAAGAATCCCAAAACTTGTTGGAAGAAGCGAAGTTTAAGGTGGAACAAGCAATTGAATCATGTCTTTTTTGATAGTTTAAATTTTTATAACTTTAATTAAAGCAAAGTGCGGTCAAAAACCTCCTGATTTTTGACCGCACTTTATGGGTGGAATATTGGTTTAACTAGATAAAATCGCTTTCACTTGCTTTTGCAATGTTGGCACAATCTCTTGTTCAAACCATGGATTTTTCTTGAGCCAAATTTGGTTGCGTGGAGATGGGTGAACAAGCGGAAGAAAGTGAGGAAGAAAATCACGAAAATGGTGAACTGTCTCAGTGACATTAAGGTTATTTTCTGGCAAATAGTATTTTTGTGCATATTGTCCAATAAGAATCGTCAGCTCAATATTAGGCAAATTAGCGAGAATTAGCGGATGCCATTTTTCTGCGAAGCCTTTGCGCGGTGGTAAATCACCGGATTTGCCTTTTCCAGGGTAATAAAAGTCCATCGGGATGACCGCAAACAAACCAGAATGATAGAAGGTATCGCGATCCACACCGAGCCATTCACGTAGGCGATCACCGCTTTTATCATTCCAATATAAACGACTTTCTTGGGCTTTAATTCCAGGGGCTTGTCCGACAATATTAATACGAGCGGTAGTTGGCGCAGCAAAAAGCGGTTCGATACCCTTTGCAGTAAAGGATTGATTATCGGGATCTTGCATGATGGATTGCGTGATTTGTGTAAGTGTTGGCATGGTACTTCCTTATTTATTGAAATAAAAATAGCTCACTTTTGATGAGCTATTTTATCATAATCAATGTTGCGACATTATAGGTGTTTCACTCGACGTTTTACTTCTTCCTGTTTGCCCGCATTGAATGGACGAGCATCAGGACTGCCGAGATAACCACAAACCCGTCGGGTTACGGAAACTTTTGCACTGTCATGATTACCGCATTTCGGGCAGACAAAACCTTTACTTGTACAATTGAATTCTCCTGTGAAACCACATTCGTAACATTCATCAATTGGCGTGTTGGTGCCGTAATAAGGCACGCGATCATAGCTATAATCCCACACATCTTCGAGTGCTTTGAGGTTATGTTGAATGTTAGGGTATTCGCCATAACAGATAAAGCCGCCACTCGCTAATTCAGGATAAGGCATTTCAAAGTCTAATTTATCGTATGGATTCACTTTTTTCTCTACATCTAAGTGATAGCTGTTAGTGTAGTAGCCTTTATCGGTAACGCCTTCAATCACACCAAATTGTTTGGTATCTAAACGACAGAAACGATCGCACAAGTTTTCACTTGGTGTGGAATAAAGGCTAAATGCATAACCCGTTTCTTTCTGCCATTGTTTTACCGCTTCATTTAAACGACGCACAATCGCGATGCCTTTTTCACGCAGTTGTTCATCGTCAAAAATATGTCCTTTTTTATACAGCGCATTGATGGTTTCATGAATACCAATATAGCCTAAAGAAATTGATGCTCGTCCATTTTTGAAAATATCGGCAACATTATCATCGGCTTTTAAGCGAACGCCACAAGCTCCTTCCATATAGAGAATTGGCGCAACACGAGCTTTGGTATTTTCTAAGCGAGCAATACGGGTAAGTAAGGCTTTCTTCGCAAGGGCTAGGCGTTCATCTAAAGTGCGGTAGAATTTTTCTTCATTTCCTTGTGCTTCAAGGGCAATACGAGGCAGATTCAAACTTACCACACCTAAATTGTTGCGCCCATCATGCACTTCATGACTGTTTTCTTCATAAGCACCCAAGAAGCTACGACAACCCATTGGCGCTTTGAATGAACCGGTGACTTTGACCACTTGATCATAGTTTAAAATATCTGGATACATGCGTTTTGAGGCGCATTCTAATGCCAGTTTTTTAATGTCATAGTTTGGATCTTGTTCGTTTTGGTTCACACCTTTTTTAATGGTAAAGACCAGTTTAGGGAAGACTGGCGTTTTGTGATTTTTACCTAAGCCACGAATACGGTTTTTCAAGATTGATTGCTGAATTAAACGTTCTTGCCAACTTGTGCCTAAGCCAAAACCAAAGGTAACAAACGGCGTTTGACCATTGGACGTATGGAGTGTATTAACTTCATATTCAAGGGATTGAAACGCATCAAAACATTCTTTTTCAATTAGCGCTTTCGCATAATCTTCAGCATCAGGAATTTGCCATTGGGCGGCATTTTTCAAATGTTTTTCAAAACTGAGTTGGACATAAGGTGCAAGCACTTCATCAATGCGATTAATGGTTGTACCGCCATAAATATGGCTGGCTACTTGAGCAATAATTTGTGCGGTAACTGCTGTTGCTGTGCCGATAGATTTAGGCGGTTCAATTTCGGCATTACCCATTTTAAAGCCATGCGAAAGCATGCCTTTTAGATCAACCAGCATGCAGTTGAACATCGGGAAAAATGGCGCGTAGTCTAAGTCGTGATAATGGATTTCGCCTTTTTCATGGGCTTCAACAACATCTCTTGGCAGAATGTGACGTTTGGCATAATGTTTGGCCACAATACCTGCCAGTAAATCACGCTGGGTAGGGATCACTTTCGCATCTTTATTCGCATTTTCATTAAGCAATTCCACGTTGCTTTGTTCAATCAGCCCTTCAATTTCTTTGGTTAATTGGCTGCGTTTTTCACGAGCAAGATCACGATCGTGACGATATTCAATATAGGCACGTGCAATTTGGGGATACTTGCTTGTCATTAAGTGATCTTCAACGATTTTTTGAATCTGGTTGATATCAATTTCATGCTGATAGTGACTAAAAATCTCGGTATTAATTCGCTGGCTCAGATCATGGATATACATTTCATCAACAATATTGACCGCACTTGCCGCTTTTCTGATTGCATTAGTAATACGTTGTAGGTCAAACCCAATTCGTGAACCATCACGCTTAATCACGAAGAAAGCATTCATTTTATGACTCCTATATAGGCTAACTTAAAAAAAACGAAAGCACTATATATAGTTTTATTTAATAGATCAACACACAATATGTAGTGTTATTTGTCAATTTTTGATGATTGAAATTGAGTTGAAACCTTGCTAGATCTGGAAAGCAAGAGTGTTTTTGTTGAGAATTATTCTCAAATTATTTTTTAATAAATTTGATCTAAATCAAGATTTTTGGCAATAAAAAACGGACGAAAAATCGTCCGCTCTTTAAGTTATAGAAAAGAAATTAAGCTGCAACCATTACCATAGCTGGGCGAATCACTCGACCATTTAATGTATAACCTTTTTGTAAAACGGTGGTGATTTGATTCGTTGTAAAGCCTTCTGCTGGTTGCATAGAGATAGCTTGGTGAAGATCCGGATTAAAGGTATCACCTACTGCACCAACAGGCTCGACACCAAAGCGAGAAACCGTTGAGAGTAACTCTTTTAAAGTCAGCTCGACGCCATCGAATAGGGCTTTGATGTTTTCATCTTCCTTATTGGCTGGTGTGGCAAGCGCACGCTCTAAGTTATCAATGGTATTTAAAATGTCTTTTGAGAATTTTTCGAGCGCAAATTTATGTGCTTTTTCGATGTCTTGTTCGCTACGACGACGCATATTATCAATTTCTGCACGCGTACGGAGCAATAAATCTTGCTCTTTTTTAGAGGTTTCTTCTACTTGTGCTTTTAATTGTTCTTCAAGTTCTTGTACACGGGCAATCGCTTCTTCTAACGGATCTTCCGTTGCGGTGGTTTCCTGCTGAACTTCTTCAACAAGTTCTTCATTTTCATTTAAGTTTTGTGCTTGTTCTGACATCTTTTTCTCCATTTATCAAAAATTAGTGCTATTTTAGCAAAACTGAATTGCTATGTAATATAATGGCTAAAATTTTAAATTCAAGTGCGGTCAAAAATCAGGAAGTCTGTACTTGGGAGCAATCATAGTTATGGATGAATTAGTCAAATCATTTAAAACCATCGCCTTGATGGGAAAACCACGTCGCGACATTAATTTGCAAATGCATAAAAACTTGTATCAATGGCTGAAAGAGCGAGGATATCAAGTTTTAGTGGAAAAAGAAGTGGGGGAAAAATTCGGTTTACCGGAAGAGGTGTTAGCAACGGTTGAAGAAATTGGAGAGCAAGCTCAACTCGTGATTGTAATCGGTGGTGATGGCAATATGCTAGGGCGTGCTCGCATTTTGGCTAAATATAATATTCCAATGATTGGTATTAACCGAGGCAACTTAGGCTTTTTGACTGATATCGACCCCAAAAATGCTTATGCACAGCTTGAAGCGTGTTTGGAACGCGGCGAGTTTTTTGTCGAAGAGCGTTTTTTATTGGAAGCTAAAATTGAACGCAATGGCGAAATTATTTCTAGTGGTAATGCAGTAAATGAGGCGGTGATTCACCCCGCCAAAATTGCGCATATGATTGATTTCCATGTCTATATCAATGATAAATTTGCCTTTTCTCAACGTTCAGATGGCTTGATTGTTTCCACTCCCACAGGTTCAACCGCTTATTCGCTTTCCGCAGGCGGCCCAATTTTAACGCCAAATTTAAATGCGATTGCCCTTGTGCCGATGTTCCCACATACACTTTCTTCTCGACCATTAGTAATTGATGGCGATAGCAAAATTTCAATTCGTTTTGCTGAACATAATACTTCACAGTTGGAATTAGGCTGTGATAGTCAAATTGCGCTAGATTTTTCTCCTGATGATATCGTTCATATTGAAAAAAGCCCGCATAAACTGCGCCTATTACACCTAAAAAATTATAATTATTACAATGTATTAAGCACAAAATTAGGCTGGCTTAAAAATTTCTAATCCCAAAAGTTTAAAAATCTCTTTACTGTATATTGTAACAGTTATAATATATGGATATACAGTTAAGGAGATTTTTTTATGCTAACCCAACTTACCATCAATAATTTTGCAATTGTTCGTCAATTAGAGATTGAATTTGCGAAAGGAATGTCTGTGATCACGGGGGAAACTGGCGCAGGAAAATCCATTGCTATTGATGCATTGGGGTTATGCTTAGGGCAACGTATTGAAACGTCTATGGTTCGAGAAGGGCAGGAAAGAGCCGAAATCTGCGCCACCTTTTTTATTGAACCAACGAACCCCGCTTATCAATGGTTGCAAGAGCAAGAATTGCAAGATCCTGATAATCCCTCTGATTGTATTTTACGCCGTGTCATTAATGCAGATGGGCGTTCTAAAGCCTTTATTAATAGCACGCCTGTATCAGCTTCTCAATTAAAAGAAATTGGTCAATATCTTATTCATATTAATGGGCAGCACGCTTCGCAGTTATTATTGAAAAATGATTATCAGCTTCAGTTGGTGGATACATTTGCACATCACCATGATTTGCTCGCACAAATGCGGGAAGATTATCGCACGTGGAAAAATCTTCAAACGCAAGTTAAAACCTTCCAACAAAAAGTTGCTGAAAATGAAGCGAAGAAACAGCTTTTACAATATCAGGTTGAGGAGTTGGATGAGTTTGCCCTTCGTCCAAATGAATATTTGGAGTTGGAAGAGGATCAACGCCGTCTATCAAATAGCGAACAGCTGACACAGTTATCACAATCAGCCTTACAGCTACTCAGTGAAAATGAGACCGTGAGTATCGATTCTATGCTTTATCGTGCGACGCAGTATATTGATGAATTAAGTGAGTTAGATCCTCGCTATGCCTCCGTTCAAACAATGTTGAATGATGCACTTATCCAAGTACAAGAGGCGACAAGTGAAGTGCAGCATCTTGCTTCTCATATTGAGCAAGATCCGATGTTGTTACAAGAGATTGAGCAGCGTTTAGGGCAAGCTTTACAACTTGCACGTAAGCACAATGTG
The DNA here is from genome assembly GCF_000210895.1 of Haemophilus parainfluenzae T3T1. Lineage (NCBI taxonomy): Bacteria > Pseudomonadati > Pseudomonadota > Gammaproteobacteria > Pasteurellales > Pasteurellaceae > Parahaemophilus > Parahaemophilus parainfluenzae. The sequence goes on from NC_015964.1 coordinate 1,281,016, forward strand.
AAACCAGAAGAATTGGTGGATTGGCATCAAAAATTAAAAGCAGAATTGACCGCACTTTTAGATTTTTCAGAAAGTGAAGAGCGTCTGATTCTAGAAGAAAAAGCAGCCTTTGAGAAAATGCAACATACGGCCAAACAATTACATGAAAGCCGTTGCCAAGCTGCAGGAAAATTAGCACAGCTGGTTACACATTCTATCAAAGGGCTTGCAATGGAAAATGCAGAATTTTTCATTGAAGTGAATTCGGATTTAACTAAAGTTGCGTCAAATGGGGCAGATAATATTGTCTTTACTTTACGCAGTAATTTAGGACAACAAGCACAACCGCTAGCAAAAGTGGCATCTGGGGGGGAGCTTTCTCGTATTTCATTAGCGATTCAAGTCTTAACGTCCGATCAATCGGCGATTCCGACGCTGATCTTTGACGAAGTCGATGTTGGGATTAGTGGTAAAACCGCGAGTGTAGTGGGTAAATTATTACGTCAATTAGGCGATAAATGCCAAGTACTTTGTGTGACCCATTTACCACAAGTAGCATGTCATGGGCATCAGCAATTTAATGTAGAGAAATTTACCGTTGATGATAAAACAGAAACTAAAATGACCGCACTTTCTCAAGAAGAGAGAGTTCCAGCTCTTGCAAGATTACTGGGTGGCAGTGAAATTACAGAACTAGCCTTGGCGAATGCGCAAGAAATGTTGGATTTAGTGAAGTAAAATCAGGTAAATAAATGGGCGCTTGTCGCCCATTTAATGCATTAATGAGCTGAATTTTGTCGTAAAGCTTAGATTCTTCTTGTCACATTTTAAAAATACTTGATAGGAATGCTTGCTTATTAGTCAAAAAAGCGTATTATAGACGTCTATACGTCAATACATCCAAAAGAAGAGAACTTATGTCTAGCTATTTATTTACTTCTGAATCGGTTTCAGAAGGACATCCAGATAAGATTGCCGATCAAATTTCTGATGCGGTACTTGATGAAATTTTAAAACAAGATCCTAAAGCTCGTGTGGCTTGCGAAACCTATGTAAAAACAGGGATGGCGTTAGTCGGTGGTGAAATTACGACATCAGCATGGGTTGATATTGAAAATCTCACTCGCCAAGTCATCTGTGATATTGGTTACAAACACTCAGAAATGGGGTTTGATGGCAATTCTTGTGCGGTATTAAATGCGATTGGTAAACAATCATCTGATATTAACCAAGGTGTGGATCGTGAGAATCCATTAGATCAAGGTGCGGGTGACCAAGGGATCATGTTTGGTTATGCGACAAATGAAACGGAAGTCTTGATGCCTGCGGCGATTACTTATGCGCATCGTTTAATGGAAAAACAAGCTGAAGTGCGTAAAAGTGGCAAATTAGCATGGTTACGCCCTGATGCGAAAAGCCAAGTGACCTTAAAATACGAAGATAACAAAATCGTGGGTGTAGATGCAGTCGTCCTTTCTACACAACATAGTGAAGAAGTCTCACAAAAAGAAATTTATGAAGGCGTGATGGAAGAAATCATCAAGCCAATTTTGCCAAGCGAATGGTTATCTCAACAAACAAAATATTTCATTAACCCAACCGGTCGTTTTGTGATTGGTGGCCCAATGGGTGACTGTGGCTTAACGGGTCGTAAAATCATTGTCGATACATACGGTGGCGCGGCTCGTCATGGTGGTGGCGCATTCTCTGGTAAAGATCCATCAAAAGTAGACCGTTCAGCTGCTTATGCAGCACGTTATGTGGCTAAAAATATTGTTGCAGCAGGTCTTGCAGATCGTTGTGAAATTCAACTTTCTTATGCAATTGGCGTGGCTGAGCCAACCTCTATCATGGTGGAAACCTTCGGTACAGGAAAAGTATCAAACGAATTATTGGTTAAGTTAGTGCGTGAATTCTTCGATTTACGTCCTTATGGTTTAATTAAAATGTTAAATTTAATTCAACCAATCTATCGCCAAACTGCGGCGTATGGACACTTCGGTCGTGAACAATTCCCATGGGAAAAAGTAGATCGTGCAGAAGAATTGCGTGCAGCAGCCGGTCTTAAATAAGTAAATAAAGTGTGTATGATAAAAACCGCTAATCTAGCGGTTTTTGTTTACTTAACATGATGATGTCATCTCAAACTCAGTTTCGGCATGTAAAAATGCAGGTACAGCGCAAACTTGCAGAAACATTACAACTCGCTGAAAATTACTTTCAACGGAAATTTCCTATTCCGACAATCAGTTATGACTTGCGAGGTGTAAAGGCTGGCGTTGCATACTTGCAGAAAAATGAGATTAAATTTAACCGCACTTTACTACTCGAGAACTCAGATGAATTTATTCGTCAGGTGGTTCCTCATGAATTAGCCCACCTTATTGTGTATCAAGTATTTGGGCGAGTGAAACCGCATGGACAGGAATGGCAAGCGGTGATGACACAGTTATTTAATCTTCCGGCTGATACTTGTCATCAATTTGATGTAGAGAATGTACAAGGCAAAATGTTTGCTTATCAATGCGAATGTCAGACCCATTATTTAACGATTCGTCGGCATAATAGCATTCAACGCGATAAAATTGCCTATTTATGTCGAAAATGTCAGGGAAAATTGGTTTTTCATAGTGAAAATTAATGAGTGCTGTGATATATTCGTAATGTTTTCAATCAAATAACAGGGGTTATCCAATGAAAAAATCATTATTAGCTATCGTTGTCGGTGCATTAGCGGTTGCTTCAACAGCAAACGCAGGTTTATATGCAGAAGGTGATCTAGGTCTTTCAAAAACTAAATTAAGCAATGGTGGTTCAAGCAAAACTAAAGTTGAACCTCGTGTTGCAGTAGGTTACAAATTAGGTAATATGCGTGTAGCAGGTGATTATACTCATCACGGCAACTTCCAAGGTACTAAAGTTCAAGGTTTAGGTGCGACAGTATTCTATGACTTCGATACCAATTCTCAAATTGAACCTTATGTTGGTGCTCGTCTTGCGGCAAACCGTTTCAAATTTGAAGAGCGTGCGGATCAACGCTATAAAAGCTCTTCTGAAACCAAAGTGGGTTATGGCGTAGTCGCGGGTGCTAAATATAAATTAGCAGAAAAAGTGTATGCAAACGGTGGTTTAGAATATAACCGTTTAGGTAGCTTTGACGATACTAAAGTGAATAACTATGGCGCTAAAGTGGGCGTAGGTTACGAATTCTAATTTCCCTTTTGAAAAGTGCGGTTGATTTTTACCGCACTTTTTCTTTTGGATGTGAAAATTTGTATCGGGCTAATCTATTTGTGATTTATTCATGTAGCAGTTAAAATCCTCGTTCTAAATGAATTGAGGATTTTTTGTTTTTAGAGGTGAGAATATGATTATCGTTTATGGCATTAAAAACTGTGATACGGTGAAAAAAGCATTGAAGTGGCTAACTGAACATAATATTCAACATAAATTACATGATTATCGTGTGGATGGATTAGATACTCAATTCTTACAACAAGCAGAAGCCCAATTTGGTTGGGAAAATTTAGTCAATAAACGCAGCACAACTTGGCGTAATCTTGATGAAAATGTGAAAAATACACTCTCGAAATCTACCGCACTTTCCGTATTAGCTGAAAATCCAACGTTAATCAAACGCCCGATTATTTTGCAAGATGGTAAGGCATTGATTGGCTTCAACGAAAAAGAATATATTGCAGCATTTAAGTAGTATTAAAGTAGGGAATTTATTTTTACTTGTTTATCTACTTCTTAGAGCTATTAATTTTGTTTAAAAGGAAATATAAAAATGAATAATGAACAACAAAGTGAACAGCAAAAAGCTATACGACGTTTTTTTATTGGGAGTTTTTTTATTGCATTATTGTGCGCTGCTGTCGTTGATTTATTTATTGCTTCAATGGATCACGGCCCAGATGACGTGGTATGGATATTTTTTTATACTTTTTTTATCGTATTTATACCTAGTGCGATTACAACGTTTGTTTTTTACATCACTCAGGAAAAAGCAAGTAGCTACTATTCGCGGTATTTGTTACTGGCACTTTTGATGCCACCCTTTTTAATTCCACTCCTGGCCACATTATTCGATTTGATTTATTTAAACAGTTGGCATGATGCTATTGATACGCTTGTAGAGTATTATCTAACGCACGGTATTTTGGCTTGTATATTGGGAGTAGTTCAACTGGTATTGGCAGCAATATGCTTGCCATAAATGCATAATGCACAATAATTTTTTAACCTTGCCTTTTATTAAAGGCTGGAGACTTTCTTACTGCTTATTAGAGTTATTAATTTTATTTGAAAGGAAATATAAAAATGAATAATGAACAACAAAGTGAACAGCAAAAAGCTATACGACGTTTTTTTATTGGGAGTTTTTTTATTGCATTATTATGCGCAGTCGTCGTTGATTTATTTCTTGCTTCAATGGATGGCAGCTCATCAGATGACGTGGTATGGGTATTTTTTTATACTTTTTTTATCGTATTTATACCTAGTGCGATTACAACGTTTGTTTTTTACATCACTCAGGAAAAAGCAAGTAGCTACTATTCGCGGTATTTGTTACTGGCATTTTTGATGCCACCCTTTTTAATTCCGATCCTGACCACATTATTCGATTTGATTTATTTAAACAGTTGGCATGATGCTATTGATACGCTTGTAGAGTATTATCTAACGCACGGTATTTTGGCTTGTATATTGGGAGTAGCTCAACTGGTGTTAGCACAAGCGTGTTTTATAAAAATATGGGACACACAGTAACCTCTTAACCTTGTTCTTTATTAAAGCTGGAGGCTTTCTTATCTGCTTATTAGAGTTATTAATTTTATTTGAAAGGAAATATAAAGATGAATAATGCATTACAAAAGACTATACCACGTTTTTTTATTGGGAGTTTTTTTATTGCATTATTATGTGCAGTCATTGTTTCTGAATTTGTTGATGAGGCATTTTTTCTTTCTTTTCTTATTTCATTTGTACCTGGGGTGATGACAACACTTATCTTTTTTGTTACTCGGGAAAAAGCAAGTCGCTACTATGGGCGGTATTTATTGGTGGCATTTTTTATGCCTTTTTTAATCCCTATTATCGTCGGATTATCTTTGCATTTTGTTGATTTAAACTGGGATAGCACTATTGATACAATTATAGGAGCTTATTTTTTATTAGGTCTTCCTTGCACTATTTTGGCGTTAGCTCAATTAGTGCTGGCAGTAGTATGTTTACCAGAAATGCATAAGTAAATAGCCATCTTTTAACCTTGCCTTTTGCACTTAATAAGAATAATATTCATTACAGTATTGTTACAATCTCAATCATTAATGTGATAAATGTTTCATAACGGTTGCGTATTTGTTTGAAAGATTTTATGTGGTTGAATTGTGGTTTTTATGACTCAAGTGCCAAAACAAGGGATTGATTATGCATAACAAATCTTATTTTGCCCTCCTTCCTCTTTCATTTTTTATATCTAATGCTTTTGCTGAGGATACGCAGTCTGTAACATTACTGGATCCTATTGTGGTAACAGGTGTTACTCAGACGAATACCAATTCGGTCAAACTTAATCCTAAAACAACGCTTCAACCTTTACCTGCTGGTGATGGTGCAGATTTATTGCAATCTGTGGCAAATATGAGCGTGATTCGTAAAGGTGGGAGTTCTGGCGATCCGTTATTTCGCGGGTTAGGTGGTTCTCGCTTGAATATTCAAGCAGACGACCAATTCATTTATGGTGGATGTAGCAACCGAATGGATCCGCCAACAGCCTATATTTTCCCATCAGCTTATGATGAAGTTGTCGTGACCAAAGGTCCCCAAACTGTAACTGAAGGTTCTGGCTTGGTCGCGGGCGCAGTTCGTTTTGTTCGTAAAGAGCCTGAATTTGATACTCAAAATACCTATTTAAACGGCAGTGTAACGCTTGGCGGAAACAAACGTAGAGATGCTTATTTCGATGCGATGGCGGGTGGTAAATATGGTTATTTACGCACAAGTATGTCACACAATGAGGCGGGTAATTACAAAGATGGCGATGGCAATCGAGTTCATTCCTCTTTTGAGCGTCGTAATCAAATGTTACAGCTCGGTTTCACACCGACAGAAAACACCTTATTGACTGGAACTTATGAACGTAGTCGAGGCGAAGCAGCTTATGCAGATCGAATGATGGATGGGAGTAAGTTTGATCGTGATGCGTGGAATGTTCGATTTGTACAACGTAATATTACACCATGGTTCACTGAACTTGAATTACGTTATGGTCAAAGCAAGATTGATCATGTGATGGATACTTATAGTATGCGTTATTTAAGCATGATGGGAAATCAAGTTAAAAAAGCAATGAATCCAAAACGTGAAACCAATACAGGGCATTTGAAAGCAACCTTTGATTGGTCGGATATTAATTTGCAAACAGGCATTGATTATATGCGCGATAAACACCTTTCACGTATGGAAATGCATGGTGAGGGCTATAGACACAAGCCTTATCAACCACAGCAAAACTTTACTCAATGGGGCGGATTTGTTGAGGGGGCCTGGACGGCAAGCGATAGTCGTAAGTTTATTTCGGGTTATCGTTATGATGAAGTGAAAGCTGAATACGACACTTTAATGGCAAATCACCCAAATAAACACCATACGTATGCTTTACATTCAGGTTTCTTCCGTTGGGAAGAAGAAATCAATGGCATTAAATATTATGCCGGTGTAGGGATTGCAGAGCGAGCGCCAGATTATTGGGAACGCCGTGCAAGCCAAGTTTTAGATAAAGAGCAAAACCGTCAAATTGATACGGGATTGATGTGGAAGAATGACACCTTTGATTTTTCTGTGTCGCTATTTGGTAGTGATGTCCGCGATTTCATTATGTTAGAACGAGTAGGCAAAGATGTTTCGGCTCGTAATATCAAGGCAACTCGATTAGGTGGCGAAATTGAAGGTAAATGGAAATTTGCACGCCACTGGGAAATCGGTAGTAGTTTGGCTTATACCTATGGTAAAAATCGCACGGACGACCGTCCACTCGCTCAAACACCGCCATTAGAATGGAAAAACTCATTAACTTGGGATAATGAAACCTTGAGCGCGGGAGTATTATGGCGAGTAGTTTCGGCACAAAAACGCTATGCAACAGGACAAGGCAACATTATTGGGCAGGACATCGGTGCTTCAGCAGGCTTTAGAACGTTATCCTTTAATACAGGGTGGAAAATTAATAAATATGCCACTTTGCAGGGCGGAATTGATAACTTATTTAATAAATCCTATGCAGAATTTGTGAGTAAAGGCGCAGATCCTTCAGCGGGGCTTCAAACTGTTCGAGTGAACGAGCCAGGACGTCAATATTGGTTACGTTTACAAGTTCAATTCTAGGATTCTTCATAAACTAATAAAAACGGATAACGAGGTTATCCGTTTTTTATTTGAACGGATTTAAATTGAAGGAAAATTTTGTTAAATTAGACCGCACTTTTAGTCGTCACTTAATATTATGAAACAAAAAACTATTGAGCTTGCACAAGCATTAATTCGTCGCCCCTCTATTAGCCCGAATGATGAGGGCTGTCAGCAATTAATTGCGGAACGTTTAGAAAAACTCGGCTTTCAAATTGAATGGATGCCTTTCAACGATACGTTAAATTTATGGGCGAAGCATGGTAGTGGTGAGCCCGTTATCGCTTTTGCAGGGCATACCGATGTGGTGCCAACGGGAGATGAAACACAATGGACTTATCCGCCATTTTCTGCCGACATTGTGGATGATATGCTTTATGGTCGTGGTACGGCAGATATGAAAGGCTCATTAGCAGCAATGATTGTGGCGGCAGAAGAATATGTGAAAGCCAATCCGAATCATAAGGGAACGATTGCTTTGTTGATTACTTCTGACGAAGAGGCAGCCGCGAAAGATGGCACCGTACGTGTTGTCGAAACCTTAATGGCGCGCGGTGAGAAAATCACTTATTGCATGGTGGGGGAGCCATCTAGTTCAAAAACATTAGGCGATGTAGTCAAAAATGGTCGTCGGGGTTCGATTACAGGTAACCTCTACATTCAAGGTATTCAAGGTCATGTGGCTTATCCTCATTTAGCGGAAAATCCAATTCATAAAGCCGCACCTTTCTTGCAGGAATTAACCACTTATCAATGGGATAATGGCAACGAATTTTTCCCGCCGACCAGTTTGCAAATTGCCAATATTCATGCAGGCACTGGGAGTAATAATGTCATCCCTGGTGAGCTTTATGTGCAATTCAATTTACGTTATTGTACGGAAGTGACTGATGAAATTATTAAGCAGAAAGTGGCAGAAATGCTCGAAAAGCATGGTTTGAAATACCGTATTGATTGGAATTTATCGGGTAAACCATTTTTAACGAAACCGGGCAAATTATTAGATGCGTTAACGACGGCTATTGAGCAAACAACCGGAGTTACACCACAAGCAGAAACAGGCGGTGGTACCTCTGATGGACGTTTTATTGCATTGATGGGCGCTGAAGTGGTGGAATTTGGGCCGCTTAATGCGACGATTCATAAAGTGAATGAATGTGTCAATGTAGATGATCTTGCCAAGTGCGGTCAGATTTATCATCAAATGTTAGTGAATTTATTGGACAAGTAAGATGAAATTAACGCCTGAAATGTTAACTGGCAAATCTCGTGAACATTTGATCAATTTGCCTACACCCCATTCTCCGAATCATTTTTTGCAAGCAGAGGCAATGAAAGCCTTTCAAGGATTGCAGCAAAGTGCGGTCAAAAATGGCTTTAATTTGCAGCCCGCAAGTAGCTTTCGTGATTTTGAACGTCAACAACTTATTTGGAACGGTAAATTTAACGGCGAACGCAAAGTGCATGATGATGCGGGAAATCCATTAGATTTAGCGTCGTTCGATGATTGGCAAAAAGCACAAGCCATTTTACGTTGGTCAGCGCTTCCAGGAGGAAGTCGTCATCATTGGGGAACAGAAATCGATATTTTTGATCCTGATCTTTTGCCGCAAGGTCAATCATTACAACTTGAACCTTGGGAATATGAAAGCGGTGGCTATTTTTTTGAGCTAAGTGAATTTCTCACTGAAAATCTACCGCACTTTGAGTTTGCTTTGCCGTTTATAAGCCAACCTGAAGGTAAAAAAGTGGGTCGAGAGCCTTGGCATATTAGCTATTTACCTTTAGCTGAACAGGCCTCACAATTATTTACGCCAGATGTGCTATTGCAAGTTTGGCAGAATGAAGCCGTGGCGGGAAAAGAAACGTTAATTGCGCATTTACCCGAGATTTTTGAGCAATATGTGGTTTAATAAAAAACGCAGCAAGTCGCTGCGTTTTTTTATGGTTTGATTAATTCTTTTTATTCTTTTCCAAGGATTTATGTTGAATTTTCACATTCTTGCCTTTGGCTTGGAAATATTCACCAATTTGTTGAGCAATGTAAACAGAACGATGTTTACCGCCTGTACAGCCGATGGCAATAGTGAGATAGCTTCGGTTATTTTGCTCTAACATCGGTAACCATGTTTCGATGTAATTACGCGTTTGGTAGATAAAATTATTCACTTCATCATGCGCGAGTAAAAATTGTGCAACAGGTTCATCAAGCCCCGTCATTGGACGAAGTTCTGGGTTCCAGTGCGGATTAGGTAGAAAACGTACATCAAAGACATAATCGGCATCAAGCGGAATGCCGTATTTAAAGCCAAACGACTCAACCACGATTTTAAGTTCTTTATCCGTATTACCCCGTAAAACTTCTCTTAAACGTTCAGATAACGAATGGGTAGAAAGTGGTGCGGTATCAATAATAAAATTAGCATGTTGAATTAAAGGCTCAAGTTGCTGATATTCTAAATCAATCGCTGATTCAAGCGGGAGATCTTGTGCTGAGAGTGGGTGAAGACGACGTGAATCGCTGTAACGACGAATAAGTGTACTACGATCGCTATCTAGAAAGATAATTTTGACGGAATAAGTAGCTTGAATATCTGTCAGAATCTTGTCTAAATCAGCACTGGAATGGGGAAGATTTCGAATATCGAGGCTGATGGCAACAGCCGTTTGAGTTTTGGCGAGAATATTGGTGAGTTGAGGAAGTAAGTCGAGTGGGAGATTATCCACGCAATAATAGCCCATATCTTCCAAAGCTCGTAATGCGACAGATTTCCCCGCGCCGGAGCGACCGCTGATAATAATAATTTCCATCTGCGTGATTCCTTATGGTTAGTTGGTTAGGTTATACCTCTTGAGGTTCAATATTATCTAAATTTGTGTCGTCTTCAGATTCCTCTGAATGATCAGCACATTCAAAAATTTGCCAAATTTCATCCGCACTTTGTGCTGAACGAAGTTGTTTAATTAAGTTTTTATCAGTTAATTTTTCATTGAGTTCTGCCAGAACAGGAATATATTCTTGGCAGTGATTTTCGGGTACGAGCACTGCAAAAACGATATCTACCGGTTTATTATCAACAGCATCATATTCGACAGGCGTTTCTAATTGCATAAATACCGTTAGGATCTTATCTGATACAGTAGCAGGTAACTTGGCTTTAGGCATAGCGACACCATTGCCTAATCCTGAATTACCTAATTTTTCCCGCTCAAATAAACATTCAAAACAAGCCTGTTCACCATTTTCGCAGTGAAGTTTTTCCACAACGAAAGCGGCAATAGATTCAAATAATCGTTTCTTGCTAGAAAAAGCAACCCCCTGACGAATATCATCAGGGGAGAGCAATGTCGTAAATTTCATAGGTTATAGTTTAAATTGTTCGCCTAAATAGACACGTTTAACGTGCTCATCATTCATGACTTCTTCCGGTGTGCCGGTCGCGATAATTTTTCCTTCGCCAACAATATAAGCTCGTTCACAAACATCAAGGGTTTCGCGTACGTTATGGTCGGTAATTAACACGCCTAAACCACGATTGCGGAGATCTGTGATGATTTTCTTAATATCCGTAACCGAAATTGGGTCTACACCTGCAAAAGGTTCATCTAATAAAATAAATTTTGGATTTGCCGCTAATGCGCGCGCAATTTCCACACGACGACGTTCGCCACCTGAAAGAGATTGCCCCAGGCTATCACGAATATGGCCAATATTGAACTCATCAATTAACTCATCCGCTCTCTCTCTGCGTTGTTCTGCCGTGAGATCTTTACGAATTTCTAATACCGCCATAAGGTTTTCATATACGGTTAAACGACGGAAGATAGAAGCTTCTTGTGGTAAATAGCCAATTCCTCTGCGTGCACGTTCATGCATAGGTAATACGCTAATATCATCGCCATCAATGGTGATTTTTCCCTGATCATGACGTACTAAACCGACGACCATGTAGAAAGTAGTGGTTTTACCTGCACCATTTGGACCAAGTAGGCCAACGATTTCATTGGAGTTTACGGTTAAACTCACATCAGAAACCACTTTTCGGCTTTTATAGCTTTTTGCGAGGAATTCAGCTTGTAATACAGACATCGGTTATTTTTTACCTTTTTGTTGTAATTGGGTTGGAATTAAGACGGTTTGCACACGCGATTTTCCATTACCATTGGCTTTTAACTGTTGTTTTTTCACATCATAAGTGATGCGTTCACCATTAATTTTGCTATCTAATTGTTTTAATTCAGCATTACCGGTCAATGTTAAGAATTCAGTGCCTAAATCGTAGTGAACTTTATTCGCTCTACCGTCAACAGGTTTACCATCATCAAGTTGCTGGTGGAAGGTAACAGGGCTACCAAATGCTTCGACGGTTTCTTTTTTACCTGAATTTTCTGGTGGGCGAGTAATGACTACTTTATTGGCTTTAATCAAAATGGAACCTTGCGTAATTACAACGTTATCCGTAAAGGTTACGACGCTGTTTTCCATATCTAAAGATTGATTATCTGAGACAATATTAATCGGTTTATTGGTATCGTCTTTTAACGCAAAAGCAGACAAAGATGTCATCATTAATGCCGTTAAAAGCAGAATTTTATTGTTTGTTGATTTCATAATATGTTTTTACCTGTTCCTTTAGAGTTGCAACTTGCTGACGTAAATTTCCGACTAACTTCAATCCACTTGAGTTAAAGTTTAATCCGTTAATTTTTACTTGCGTATCGGAAGTAATGTCTTGTGTCTTTAAATTAATCACTGCGGCTTCGGTCTCAACACGTTGTAGGCGAGATAAAGGATCAAGGCTCTCGGCAACCACACCACCTTCAAGATAGAGCATTTGATCTTTAGTTAATTTTGCCTTTTTCGCGCTAAGCTTCCAATTTTGTTTTTCTAATTGAATTTTATCGGTTTTCGTATCTTTGTCTTTATTATCTAAAGAGACATCAAAAAGATAGACTAATGGCGAAATAAAATCCGTATGACCGTCTTGTGTGTAATATTCCACCTTATCGGAAATCGCGAGATATTGTTTTTTTCCTTCTGGCGAGAATACAGTGGTTTCCATTTTATTACCGACGTATTCTGGGCTATCAGGCTTTTTGATTAGGCTTTGTAAATCGCCATGATCTTGATTAAGCGAATAATACCAGCCTAATAAAGCCAAGGCGATGACACCTAAAATAATATTCCAACGAATATTCATAAATAACGTTCTTTCCTTCTTAAAAGGGTAACTAATCATAGCACTTTTTTGCCACAAAGTGCGGTCAAAAATAGCCGTATTTTAGTCTTCTAAAATGAGTGTTTTTAAGATCTGATAAATCTCGCGATAAGCTTTTGATGGCTTATTTTGTTCCTTCTCTTTCTGTGCTGCACGAATCAAATTACGTAATTGTTGGCGATCTGCAGAAGGATGTTCATTTAACAAATCAGTCAGTGCTGCATCACCTTTCGCAACTAATTCATCACGTAAGATTTCCAATTTATGCAACATCGCTTGCTGCTGATTATGTTTATTTTCAATTTTTTCTAAAGCTTCACGAATAGGCTCTGCATCAATTGAGCGTAAGAGCTTACCGATGTATTGCAATTGGCGACGACGCGCCTCTTTTTGTAGACGTTGCGCTAATTCAATGGCATCTTTCAAGCTATCGTCTAGTGGAACCTTAGTCAGATTTGCTTTGGTTAAGTTCACCAATTTCTCGCCGAGCTGTTTTAAATCCTCAGCGTCGCGTTTGATTTCACTTTTACTTACCCAAATAATCTCTTCTTGGTCTTCATCTTCCCAATCAAAGGCTTCTTTTTTCTTACGTTTTGCCATTCTGTTACCTTATGAAAAATTTGGTGCATTTTAGCATAAACTTTCAAAATAAGATAAAATGGCGCAAATTTTTAATAGGATTATCACCATGAAAACAGCAGAAAATTTAACCGCACTTTTAAAATCTCAAGAGCAAACATTGCGAGATGCAGTCAGTTTTGCTATTGAAACCGCCCAGAAAGCGGGCGCCACCGCGGAAGTCGGTGTGACAAAAGTGAGTGGTTTATCGGTTTCAACCCGTCTGCAAGAGATTGAAAATGTTGAATTTACTAACGATGGGGCATTAGGTATTTCTGTTTATTTAGGCCAACAAAAAGGCAATGCCTCTACTTCAGATTTAAGTGAAGAAGCGATTAAAAACACCGTTGAAGCCGCACTTGCCATTGCAAAATATACCTCACCAGACGATTGCACAGGGCTCGCCGATAAAGAATTAATGGCTTTTGAAGCACCCGATTTAGCACTTTATCATAGCGCAAATGTTGATGTTGAACAGGCTACCAAATTAGCTTTAGAGGCTGAAAAATCAGCGTTGGAATACGATGCTAAAATCGTGAATAGTAACGGTGCAAGTTTTAATTCACATACTGGCGTGCGTGTTTATGGCAATACACACGGCATGCTACAAAGTTACTTATCTAGTCGTTATTCTTTATCTTGTTCGGTGATTGGTGGCGAGCTAGATCAACTTGAAAATGACTACGAATATACGGTTTCACGTGAGTTTGATGCACTTTCTTCAGCGGATTGGGTAGGGCAGAATTGTGCGAAAAAAGTGATTGCGCGTTTAAATCCACAAAAATTAACGACACGTGAAGTGCCGGTGATTTTCTTAAATGATGTGGCAACAGGATTAATTTCTCATTTAACGGGCGCGATTAGTGGCGGCAGCTTATATCGTAAATCCAGTTTCTTGCTCGATCATCTTGGAAAACAAGTATTGCCAGATTGGTTCCAAATTAGTGAGCGTCCGCATTTGTTAAAACGTTTAGCCTCCACGCCTTTTGATAGCGAAGGGGTTCGTACACAGAATCTTGAAATTATTCAAGATGGCGTATTGCAAACCTATTTGCTCACCAGTTACAGTGGTAGAAAAATGGGCATGCAAAGTACTGGTCATGCAGGTGGTATTCACAACTGGCTTGTAAAACCAAATTTAACGGGGGGATTGACCGCACTTTTACGCCAGATGGGCACTGGTTTATTGGTTACCGATGTCATGGGGCAAGGTGTAAATATTGTGACGGGGGATTATTCCCGTGGTGCAGCGGGTTTTTGGGTGGAAAATGGTGAAATCCAATATCCAGTTGCTGAAATTACCATTGCCGGTCAATTACAGGATATGTTGAAAAATATTGTGGCAGTAGCAGATGATATTGAACATCGATCCAATATTCAAACAGGTTCAATCTTGTTAGATAAGATGAAAATTTCAGGAAATTAATAAATTTTTAAAAATGATAATAATTCTTATTGACATGTATTTTCTTTCTGCTACTATACGCACATCTGTTTCGTAGCGATTGCAGGTTGCTTCAACAGGTAGAGTAGAAAGTAAATTCGTTAGGGTTAAAAAGGCTGAAGGTTTAAACTTCAGCCTTTTTTATTGTAGAATACGCAAACGATTAAATTAAAAAGGAAAGACCATGAAAAAACACCATGTCGATATTATGATTTCAGAAGCGGATGTCCGTAGTCGCATAGCTGAACTTGGCGCGGAAATTACGCGTTTTTATCAACAAAAAGCCATTGATAAACTGATTGTTGTCGGGCTTTTACGTGGTTCATTTATGTTCATGGCCGATCTCGTGCGTGAATTAAAATTACCAGTAGAAGTCGAGTTTATGACGACTTCAAGCTATGGTTGCGGAATGACAAGTAATCACGATGTGAAAATTACGAAAGATCTTGAAGGGGATATTCGTAATGAACACGTGCTAATTGTTGAGGACATTATTGATACGGGTTACACCCTTGAAAAAGTGCGTGGCATTTTAAATTTACGCGATCCTGCAAGCTTAGCGATTTGTACCTTGTTAGATAAACCTTCTCGCCGAGAAGTGGAAGTACCTGTTGAATGGATTGGTTTTTCTATTCCGGATGAATTTGTTGTCGGCTATGGCATTGATTACGCACAACGTTATCGCAATTTAGGCTATATTGGCAAAGTGGTTATAGACGAATAATTTAGTCATATTTTAAACATAAAAGTGCGGTCAGATTTTCAAGCAAATTGCTTTTAAAATCTGACCGCCTTTTTAATGCTTGTTAACGATTAATCCTTGCGCGGTGGCCAATATATGTCTTCTTTTTTGACAATACCGCGTTTGAGAATATCGGCAGCAAGGGCGGCGGTGTCAGGCGGATTTTGGTAGAACGCTGCGTCTTCTTTACTCATTGCGGAGTAGATGCCTTTCCAATGGGTTTTGGCTGGTGGAAGAGGGAGGACTTTGTCTAGGCGTGGGAAGGTATAGAAGGTGTTGCCACTTTTGGTACCTGTCCCCATAAGGGCTTTTTCCAACTCGGCATAAGCTGCTTCGCGGACAGGATCGGCAGGGGTCGCAATAAATTTATCCATAAGTGCCTTATTTTTGGCATAAACCATTGTCAGATTTAAGGCAGCCTTACCTCCACTTTCACTACCTTGTCGTACCGCATTGTGCATCAGCAACAGTGATTCTTTTAGATTACCATAGCGGATTTCCTTAATCATGGACAATTCTCTCATGGCAGCAGAAAAACCCTGCCTAGCTGCGCAATCAAGCAGCAGTTCACGCGTGTTATAATCTTTAAATCGTTTATCGTAAATCTGCGCCAAATCATATTGTGCCAGCGGCACACCTAAATCTACTGCTTTTTGCAAGTAGGCAAGTCCAAGTTTGGGATTATGGCTATAGCCTGCATTACCTTCATACAAAGCGTCAAACAGCCAATAGTTTGCCATTGCCCAATTTTTGTCCAGACCATAATGCAGCCATTTACGTGCTCGTTTCTGCAAAGGATCAAACAATGTACCGCTTGCACCTTGTACGTGAGTGTAGAGTAAGTAGAGGTTGTTAATTGCCTGATAATGTCCTTTTGATGCAGCCGCTTCGTACAAGATAATCATATTCTGCAGCTCCTGTTTATTCCTGCGTCCATCTTTGGCATGAATCAAAGTGGCAGCACGATACCAAAGATGGGATTCGGCATCGGGCGGGGAAGGTGGTGTCCAGGTTTCACAACTATATTGTGTGCGTTTGGGGTCAAATGCTTTGGGTGCAGAAAGCTTTTGAGTATCGTTACGGTCTGATGCTGAAAATGAATTTACTCCGCAAGCAGTAATTAGCGGGATAAGTAAGAAAATGATATTACGTTTTTTCATATTTGAATGTGCTTTGGATGGATTAAAATTTAGTCTAAACATTCTTTTAAATAATGTAAATTATATTTTAATAATACCACCTTAAAATTAAAACTTTCATCAAAAAAAACAAATTGATAACTTTATATTACTCATTTTTTAATGTGGTTTTTATGTTGTTTTTACAATAAAAAAGAGCGGTCAAAATTCACAGTGATTTTTGACCGCTCTTTGTTTGTTAAGATTAGCGTTTCGCTTTTTTGATAAACTTCATCAAGCGTTTACGTTTACGTAATTGGTTTGGTGTGAGTTTATTTTTTCTACCCGCGAATGGGTTTGAACCTTCTTGGAATAGCAAGCGGATTGGCGAACCAATAATTTTCAAACTCTTACGATAATAATTAGATAAATAACGTTTGTATGAATCCGGTAATTTATCCATTTGGTTACCATGCACCACGATAATTGGTGGATTATAGCCACCTGGGTGAGCGTATTTTAATTTAATGCGACGCCCGCCAATCATTGGTGGCTGATGCTCATCCGTTGCCATTTGTAAAATGCGGGTGAGAAGGGACGTCGTCATTTTTTGCGTTGCACAAGCATAAGCTTCTTTAATCGAATCAAAAAGATTCCCCACGCCACTGCCGTGTAAAGCAGAAATAAAATGCACACGGGCAAAGTCGATGAAATCAAGACGGCGATCTAATTCAGATTTGACGCGATCTTTCACATCTTGATCTAAGCCGTCCCATTTATTCACGACGATCACGAGTGAGCGTCCTGCATTTAAGATAAAGCCAAGTAGAGAGAGATCTTGGTCTGAAATGTTTTCACGCGCATCAATTGTGAGTAACACCACGTTTGCATCTTGAATCGCTTGTAATGTTTTAATGACAGAGAATTTCTCAACGGCTAAATGCACTTTTCCACGTTTACGCACACCCGCTGTATCAATCAAGGTGTATTGTTGCCCATCGCGTTCCATCGGAATGTAGATACTGTCACGCGTTGTGCCTGGCATGTCGTAAACCACCACGCGATCTTCACCTAAAATACGATTGGTTAATGTGGATTTACCGACGTTTGGACGGCCTACAATCGCAATTTTGATATTTTTATCTTGTTCTTCTTCAAGCTCTTCGTCTAATGCGTCATCAATTAATGACGTATCTTCCTCTGAATCGAAGTCAAATTCGTGATCCCATTCATCTTTTTCTTCTTCATCAGAAGTGCGGTCATTTTCTGCTTCGTTTTCTTGTAATTTTTCCGCTAAAGGGGCAAGTACTTGCTCCATTAACTGGGTTACACCACGACCTTGTGATGCGGCAATTTGTTCAATTTCACCTAAGCCTAATTGATAGAATTCCGCACAGTGTGAATCTGCATCAATACCATCAGTTTTGTTTGCCACCACGACGGTTGTTTTATTCGTACGTTGGCGTAAGTAGTTGGCAATACCAATGTCTGCAGCCGTTAAACCTGCGCGCGCATCCACTAAGAAAAGCACGACATCGGCTTCTTCAATCGCTAATAAGGATTGTTCTGCCATTTTTTCTTCAACGCCTTCTTCTGTGCCATCAATACCGCCGGTATCGATCACAATAAAATCATAGCCAGAAATATTGGCATGACCGTATTTACGATCTCGGGTTAAGCCAGGAAAGTCAGCGACAAGTGCATCGCGAGTACGGGTTAAACGGTTGAATAGGGTGGATTTGCCTACGTTTGGGCGACCCACTAAGGCAACGACAGGAGTTGTCATAAAAATATCTCTGTAAAATGTAAATTTGGTTAATTATAGCGAATGTTGGCTGGCAGGTAAAATTCGGGCATAAAAAAAGCACCTTCTGGTGCTTCATTATCTCGGCTTAATTGGCGGAATGGACGGGACTCGAACCCGCGACCCCCTGCGTGACAGGCAGGTATTCTAACCAGCTGAACTACCACTCCGTGAGTATATTAAGACAAGTTTTAAATTGGCGGAATGGACGGGACTCGAACCCGCGACCCCCTGCGTGACAGGCAGGTATTCTAACCAGCTGAACTACCACTCCGCTAAGTGCTGGGTATAATAATGATGAACGTTAAAACCGTCAATCTTTTTTTTCTTTTTTATGTTTATCTGATTAATAGATAACCGATTAATGTGAGGTTTCGTCACTCGTACGAATAGACCAAAAACATTTGCCGTCGCTTTTTTTATTGACCAATTTAAGGAAATCCAAATGGGCTTGGATTTCATCATCAGTGGGTTGTAACACTTTTAAATTTTGCGAAAAATTGACCGTACTTTGACGATCTTGCATATTGGCACCAGCTTGGATAATTGAAATATCCGCATGATCTTCATCAAATAGACTGGTTTGCCCGCCCGTCATGGACAAATAAACGTCGGCTAAAATCTCCGCATCCAGTAACGCACCGTGGAGTGTTCGTTTGCTGTTATCAATGCCTAAACGATCACACAAGGCATCTAAGCTATTACGTTTTCCCGGGTACATTTGGCGCGCCATTTGCAACGTATCAGTGACGAGGCAAATGTCGGTCGTTTTGATATCTAACCCGAGTTTACGGAATTCATAGTCCATAAAGCCCACGTCGAAGGGGGCGTTGTGAATCAGCAGTTCGGCACCACGAATATATTCAATAAAGTCCTGTGCAATCGTTTTGAAATCCGGTTTATCCGCAAGCATTTCATCCGTAATACCGTGAACTTTAATGGCATCAGGATCAACCAAACGATCCGGCTTAATATAAATGTGAAAATTATTGCCCGTATATTTGCGGTTGATCATTTCCACCGCGCCAATTTCAATAATGCAATGTCCTTCGTAATGTGCGCCAATTTGGTTCATACCGGTGGTTTCAGTATCTAGTACAATTTGGCGATCCGGATTTATCATTGTTCTACCTATTTGTTTCCTTTAAAATACTGCCTATTTTACACAAGCTCGAATTAGTTATGCAAAAACAGATTGAAATTTTTACGGATGGATCTTGCCTAGGCAATCCGGGAGCCGGTGGCATAGGGATTGTCCTGCGCTATAAACAGCATGAAAAACATATTTCAAAAGGGTATTTCAAAACCACCAATAATCGCATGGAATTACGAGCTGTGATTGAGGCTTTAAATAGCTTAAAAGAGCCTTGCCATGTAACGCTTTATAGCGATAGCCAATATATGAAAAATGGCATCACGCAATGGATTTACAATTGGAAGAAAAACAATTGGAAAGCCAGCACGGGCAAAGCGGTAAAAAATCAGGATTTATGGATTGCGTTAGATCAGGCGATTCAAACCCATAACATTGATTGGCAGTGGGTGAAAGGCCATTCAGGCCATCGTGAAAATGAAATTTGTGATGAATTAGCCAAACAAGGCGCAGAAAATCCGACCTTCGAAGATATCGGTTACGAAGGCTAGTCTGCACCTTATTTTAAAGTGTGGTTATTCTTGATAACGAATTAAACCTTCCTGCTGTGTGGTGGCAATTAATGCGCCATCTGCAGCAAAAATTTGTCCTCTCGCTAAACCACGCCCTGCAAAAGCATTGTTACTTTCAATGGCATGTAAGTGCCAATTATTTAAATTGAAAGGGCGGTGGAACCAAATACTGTGGTCGATCGTGGCCACTTTCATCCCTTTCTGTAAAAAGCCTTTCCCGTGTGGGTGAAGTGCGGTCAAAATACAGTGGAAATCAGAAAAATACGCTAAAAGACATTGTTGCGTCTGCAAATCTAATGGTGCTTCTCCATTGGTTTTAAACCAAGCATATTGTTCTGGCGGCAGTTCTTGACCATCAAATGGATTGTTCAAATATCGGCTATGAATCTGAAATGGTCGCTCTTGAGCAAATTTTTCACTCAAGCTTTCAGGTAAAGTTTGCGCTACTTTTAACATGATTTCGTGTTCATCAATACATTGCTCAGGGCCTGGCACTTCCGGCATAGCTGATTGGTGGTCAAAGCCTTCTTCAGGTACTTGAAATGAGGCGGTGACGTGGCAAATCACATTTTTATGCTGAATGGCTTTTACGCGTAATGCAGAAAAGTTGCGTCCTTCACGTAAGGTTTCTACATCATAAATAATCGGGTATTGACTGTCGCCAGGCGCTAAAAAGTAAGCATGGCAGGAATGGAGTACGCGCTCCGGCGGGGCAACTTGCATTGCAGCAGAAAGAGATTGTGCTACAACTTGACCGCCAAACACTTGACGAAAACCTAAGTCTTCACTTGCACCACGAAAGATAAGATCATCAATTTTTTCTAGTTTTAACAATTCGATGAGTTGATTTAATTTATCCGACATTGTTTTTTTCCTTTTATAAATACAAAAAGACCGCATAATCATGCGGTCTGAAGTGTTTTTATACGTTAAAGCGGAAGTGCATGACATCACCATCTTGGACGATGTAGTCCTTACCTTCTAAGCGCCATTTACCCGCTTCTTTTGCACCGTTTTCACCTTTGAATTGGATGAAGTCATCGTAAGCAATCACTTCTGCACGGATGAAGCCTTTTTCAAAGTCTGTGTGGATTACAGCGGCCGCTTTAGGGGCGGTTGCACCAACAGAAACTGTCCATGCGCGCACTTCTTTCACACCTGCAGTGAAGTAGGTTTGAAGATTTAATAAAGCATAACCTGCACGAATTACACGGTTTAAACCAGGTTCATCAATGCCAAGATCCTGTAAGAATTCGATTTTTTCATCGTCATCAAGCTCAGCAATTTCTGCTTCAATCGCCGCACATACAGGCACCACAACAGAGCCTTCTTTTTCTGCAAACTCACGTACTTTGTCTAAATACGGGTTATTTTCAAAACCGTCTTCATTTACGTTCGCAATGTACATGGTTGGTTTTAATGTGAGGAAGTTATAGCTTTTAATTGCTAATAACTCATCTTTATCTAAAGGAACAGAACGAATCATGCCTGCTTCAGAAAGTACAGGAAGGATTTTTTCCATCACAGAAAGCTCAAATTTTGCGTCTTTATCGCCACCTTTAGCACGTTTTTGTAAACGTTGGATGGCACGTTCGCAGCTGTCTAAGTCAGCAAGGGCTAATTCGGTATTGATGGTTTCGATATCGCTTAATGGATCGATTTTACCTGCAACGTGCACGATGTCATCATTTTCAAAGCAACGAACAACATGACCAATCGCATCAGTTTCACGGATGTTAGCTAGGAATTTATTTCCTAAGCCTTCACCTTTACTTGCACCCGCAACTAAGCCAGCGATATCCACAAATTCCATGGTGGTTGGCAACACACGTTCAGGTTTAACAATTTCCGCTAACGCATCTAAACGCGGATCCGGCATTGGTACCACGCCAGTATTTGGTTCGATGGTACAGAACGGATAGTTTGCCGCTTCGATCCCGGCTTTGGTTAATGCATTAAAAAGGGTAGATTTACCGACATTTGGCAAACCAACGATACCACATTTAAATCCCATGATGTTTTCCTTATTGTGAGCGTAAGTGCGGTTAAAATTTATGGTGTTTTTTCACTGCACTTTTGAGTTAAATTTTAAAACTGTTTAAGCGATTGGTGGCTTTCACCATGCCTTCTTTGAAAAGCAATTCAATGCAATCGGTGGCTTCGTCTAAAGCTTTATCGAGCGCTTCTCTTTCTGCTGGTGCGGGTTTGTTAAGCACAAAACCTGAAACTAAATCACGGTGTCCAGGATGGCCAATGCCAATGCGTAAACGATAGAAATTGTTGCTGTTACCAAGCTGAGCCACGATATCTTTTAAACCATTGTGACCGCCATGTCCGCCACCTTGTTTGAGTTTTACGGTGCCCGGCGGTAAGTCTAATTCATCGTGTAGCACTAAAATTTCTTCTGGTTTGATGCGATAAAAATTAGCAAGAGCCCCTACGGCTTTTCCGCTCAAATTCATAAACGTCGTTGGCACTAAAAAACGGACTTCTTTGCCGTTAATCAGTGTTTTTCCTACATAACCGAAGAATTTATTTTCTGCATTAAGCGAAACATTAAAGCGACGAGCCAAACGCTCAATCAGCCATTCACCTGCATTGTGGCGGGTTTCCGCATATTTATCGCCAGGGTTTCCCAGCCCCACGATGAGTTTAATTTCAGACATAGTTTTCTGCTTGAATAAAAATAGTGGCGTATTGTAGCGAAAAAGGGCTAATTTCTCAATCTATAAGGCTAAGACTAAAACGCCCGAGAGAATTAATAGACTTCCTATGACTAATTTCATACTTAAGGGTTCACCTAACAATACCACGCCTAAAATAATGGCTATCACCACACTGAGTTTATCAATGGGCGCAACCCAAGAGGCGGGCGCCATTTGTAACGCGCGATAATAACAAAGCCAAGATAGGCCCGTAGCAACACCTGAAAGAATTAAAAAAGTGAGTGGTTTTGCCGCAATATGTTGTGGTAGTTGCCATTCATTGCGGGCGCTAATGATACCCGCTGTAACGAGTAAAACCACAATCGTACGGATAAAGGTCGCGAGATTGCTGTTAATGCCTTCAACGCCTAATTTGCCTAAAATAGCGGTAAGTCCAGCGAAAAAGGCTGAACCAATGGCAAAAAATACCCAATTCATGATGAACTCCTGATTTTATCGTTAATATTGACCGCACTTTTCCGCTATAATAACGGAAAACTCATTAAGACAGAATAAGACATGAACCAAATTAATATTGAAATCGCTTATGCCTTGCCGGATCGCTATTATTTAAAATCCTTCAAAGTGGATGAAGGCACGATGATCCAAACGGCTATTTTGCAATCAGGCATTTTACAACAGTTTACAGAGATTGATTTGCGCGAGAATAAAGTCGGGATTTATTCCCGTCCTGCAAAATTAACGGATCAATTAAAAGATGGCGATCGTATTGAGATTTACCGTCCATTATTAGCGGATCCTAAAGAAATTCGTCGTAAACGTGCAGCAGAGCAAGCCAAAGCCGCACAAGAAAAAGCCCAACAAGAAAAACAGGAAAAGGAGTAAAAAAATGACCGCACTTTCCAACCAATATTGTCTGCCTGAGGGCATTACCCCTGAAATTTTCCTGCGTGATTATTGGCAGAAAAAACCATTGATTATTCGTAATGGCTTGCCTGAAATTGTTGGTCAATTTGAGCCTGACGATATCATCGAATTAGCACAAGGCGAAGAGGTGACCGCGCGTTTAGTCAAAACTTTTTCAGATGATAATTGGAAAGTGTTTTTCAGTCCGTTATCTGAAGAAGATTTTGCAGATGTACCCGAAAAATGGTCGGTGCTCGTTCAAAATCTAGAACAATGGAGTACAGAACTCGGTCAGCTTTGGAATAAATTTGGCTTTATCCCACAGTGGCAACGCGACGATATTATGGTGTCCTATGCACCTAAAGGTGGTTCCGTTGGTAAACATTATGACGAATATGATGTGTTCTTAGTACAAGGCTATGGTCATCGCCGTTGGCAACTAGGTAAATGGTGCGATTCTTCCACTGAATTCAAACCGAATCAGCCCATCCGTATTTTCGATGATATGGGCGAATTGGTGATTGATGAAGTGATGAATCCGGGCGATATTCTTTATATTCCGGCTCGTATGTCGCATTACGGTGTGGCAGAAGATGATTGTTTGACCTTTTCTTTTGGTTTGCGTTACCCGAATTTAGCAGACATTTTCGATAACGTGAACAAAGCGTTTTGTCATCAAGATCCTGAATTGAATTTAAGCGAATTCCAATTACCGTTACGCTTAACACAATCAGAGCAAAGTACGGGCAAATTGGCGGATGAAAATATTCAGGCGATGAAAAAACAATTCTTAGCGAAATTGGCAGAGTCAGAAGCCTTTGATGCCTTATTTAAACAAGCAGTAGCAGGTACAGTGAGTTCACGTCGTTATGAAATGTTAGTATCGGATGAGATGTCCGATCCTGACGAAGTGCGGTCAATTTTAGAAGAGGAACAAGGTGTATTAATGCAGGACAATAACTGCAAATTGCTTTACACCGAAAATCCGCTCCGCATTTATGCGAATGGCGAATGGTTGGATGAAGTGAATGTTATTGAAGCGGAAGTATTGAAACGTCTTTCCGATGGTGAAGCGCTAGATTGGGCATTCTTAAATAATTTAGTGAATGATACAGAAGATCCTGAAAGTACAATGGAATTATTGCTCGATTCGATTTGTAACTGGTTAGATGACGGTTGGGTGTTGATTGAATAATGTCTGAAAACATTTACTCCGTTTCCCAGCTTAACAGCGCCGCTCGCCAAATGCTAGAAGGGAGTTTTTCACAGATTTGGCTTACAGGGGAGATTTCTAATTTCACTCAACCTGTGTCAGGGCATTGGTATTTAACGCTTAAAGATGAAAATGCCCAGGTTCGCGGTGCCATGTTCCGCATGAAAAATTTGCGGGTGGGATTTCGTCCGCAAAACGGCATGCAGGTCTTGGTGCGGGCGAATGTCAGTTTATATGAATCTCGCGGTGATTATCAGCTGATTATTGAATCTATGCACCCTGCTGGCGAAGGATTATTGCAACAGCAATTTGAAGCGCTAAAAATGAAATTGGCGGCTGAAGGGTTGTTTGCACAAAACTTAAAGAAAAGCTTACCGGAATTTGCTAAAGCAGTAGGTATTGTGACCTCTTCGACTGGTGCCGCATTGCAAGATATTCTGCATATTTTGGCTCGCCGAGATCCCAGTTTAAAAGTGGTGATTTATCCAACGGCAGTGCAGGGCAAAGAAGCAACGGCTGAAATCGTCCAAATAATTGAACTCGCTAATGCGCGTCAAGAAGTGGATGTATTGATCGTCGGTCGAGGTGGTGGTTCCTTAGAAGATCTTTGGTGCTTTAATGAAGAAGAAGTGGCACGTGCGATTTTCCGTTCTAATTTACCGATTATCAGTGCAGTCGGTCACGAAACGGATGTTACCATTGCAGATTTTGTAGCTGATTTACGAGCGCCGACGCCGTCTGCAGCGGCAGAGTTAGTGAGTCGCAATCAGCAGGAATTACTTCAACAGTTAGCCTATAAACAACAGCGTTTGGAGATGGCGTTAGATCGTATTTTTAGTCATCAACAACAACGTTTACAACAGTTACGTTTACGTCTGCAAAATCAACATCCGCAAAATCAATTATTGATGCAGAAAGCCAGAACAGAACAATTACATCATCGTTTAGTTTTGGCAATGCAGCGCCAAGTGGATAAAACGCAGCAAAAATTGACCGCACTTTCAGCACGCTTAAAACAAAATCCGTTGCCTTATCGGTTGCAAAAACAATCCCAATATTTAGCTCAGTTACAAGTGCGGTTAAATTTAGGGGCGAATCGTCAAGTCACGGAACGTCAAAATAAATTGGCAACATTGTGTGGCAAGTTAGATGGATTAAGTCCATTAAAAGTATTAGCGCGAGGATATTCCATCGCGGAAGATGTCAAAGGACATGCCATTGTGAGTGTGAAGCAAGTCAAAACAGGTGACACCATTAAAACGAAGGTAGCAGATGGGGAGATAACCAGCCGCGTTTGTTAATTTAAATAAATTTTTAATGTAAACCTATGATGAATAAGAAATCATCATAGGTTTTCTTTTTTTGTGACCGGCTTCAAAGTTTCGACAAAAAAATAGAGGGTTCAGTTTTTTTTATTTTTTTATGGGAGTATTATGCGACCTCGATACTAGGAGAGTAATGATGTCAGAAATTCAACAGTTTAGTCAGCATGATATAGAAGTTCTTAATGAAGAAACTGTTTATAAAGGTTTTTTTACACTTAAGAAAGTACAGTTCAAACACAAACTTTTTGCCGGTGGCGAAAGTGGTGTCGTAACACGAGAGTTGTTGGTAAAAGGTGCCGCCTCTGCCGTGATTGCTTACGATCCGAAAGAAGATTCGGTGGTTTTGGTGGAACAAGTACGCATTGGTGCATATCAACCTGGTTCTGCTCGTTCTCCTTGGTTATTAGAATTGATCGCCGGGATGGTAGAAGAGGGGGAACAACCTGAAGAGGTCGCTTTGCGTGAAAGTGAAGAGGAAGCAGGCGTATCTGTTCAAGATCTTACACATTGTTTAAGCGTGTGGGATAGCCCGGGCGGTATCGTCGAACGTATTCATTTGTTTGTCGGTCGAGTAGATAGCTCAAAAGCCAAGGGACTTCATGGTTTAGCTGAAGAGAATGAAGACATCCGTGTTCATGTGGTGAAACGTGAGCAAGCCTATCAATGGATGTGTGATGGCAAAATTGATAATGGCATTGCAGTAATGGGCTTGCAATGGCTTCAATTAAATTACGCCCAATTGCAGCAACGCTGGCAATAGGAGTCCCATGAACAATAGATTTGAATACGAACCTGCGAGTGAAGTTGTCAAATTATTACAAATTACCGATCCTCATTTGTTTAGAGATACAAGCAAAGACTTATTAGGTATCAACACGCACGAAAGTTTTTCTCAGGTGTTAAAAGAAATTCAGTTGGAGCCTTTTGAGTACGATGTCGTGCTTGCAACAGGGGATTTGGTACAAGATAGTAGCGACGAAGGCTATCTGCGATTTGTTGAAATGGTTAAACCGTTAAATAAGTCAGTATTTTGGCTTCCGGGTAACCATGATTTTCAACCTAAAATGGTCGAGCATTTAAGCCAATCGCCTATTAATGCGTCAAAACATTTACTTCTAGGCAAACATTGGCAAGTGATTTTGTTAGATAGCCAAGTATCCGGTGTGCCTCATGGTGAATTGAGTGCTTATCAGTTAGATTGGTTAAAAACAAAATTAGCGGAAAATCCAGCACGTCATAGCTTAGTCGTATTGCATCATCATTTATTACCAACGAATTCAGCATGGCTTGATCAGCATAACTTGCGTAATGCACATGGCTTCTCAGCCGTTCTTGCTCAATTCAACAATGTAAAAGGGATTTTATACGGGCATATTCATCAGCAGGTTGATGGCTATTGGCAGGGTTATCAAACCATGGCAACGCCAGCGACTTGTATTCAATTTAAGCCGGATAGCAATCATTTTGCGTTAGATACCTTACAACCAGGTTGGCGTGAAATTGAGCTACACCCAGATGGACGAATTGAAACGAGAGTAAAACGAATCAAACAAAAAACATTCCTACCCAATATGGAGGAAGAAGGATACTAAACAAAGTGCGGTTAAAATTTAGATGATTTTAACCGCACTTTTTCTATACCGAAATAGGTAAAAGTCCATTTTACACTAGCCAGAATTGCCACAAATCTGTACAATAGCCGACCGATTTTATCTTTTTACTAATCTTTATTTTTAAGCAATATGACGCAAAAATTACATATTAAAACATGGGGCTGTCAGATGAATGAGTATGATTCATCAAAAATGGCCGATCTTCTCTTAAATACACATGGTTTGGAATTAACTGATATTCCAGAAGAAGCAGATGTGTTACTTCTTAACACCTGTTCTATCCGTGAAAAAGCACAAGAAAAAGTGTTCCATCAGTTAGGTCGTTGGAAAGAATTAAAAAAACAAAATCCAAACTTAGTGATTGGTGTGGGCGGTTGTGTGGCTTCACAAGAAGGTGAGCATATTCGTCATCGTGCGCCTTATGTGGATATTGTATTTGGTCCGCAAACTTTACATCGTTTGCCTGAAATGATTAACCAAATTCGTGGCGGTAAAAGTTCGGTGGTGGATGTGAGTTTCCCTGAAATTGAGAAATTTGACCGTTTACCGGAACCTCGTGCAGAAGGTCCAACTGCGTTTGTGTCCATTATGGAAGGCTGTAATAAATATTGTACTTACTGTGTGGTGCCTTATACCCGTGGTGAAGAAGTGAGCCGTCCTGTTGATGATGTGTTATTTGAAATTGCGCAGTTGGCAGAGCAAGGTGTACGTGAAATTAATTTATTAGGCCAAAACGTAAACGCATATCGCGGCCCGACATTTGATGGTGGTATTTGTACATTTGCAGAATTATTACGTTTAGTGGCATCTATTGATGGTATCGACCGTTTGCGTTTTACCACCAGCCACCCAATCGAATTTACTGATGATATTATTGATGTGTATCGTGATACGCCTGAGTTGGTAGACTTCGTACACTTACCAGTACAAGCTGGTTCAGACCGTATTTTAACCATGATGAAACGGGGTCATACCGCGTTAGAATATAAATCAATCATTCGTAAATTACGTGCAGTGCGTCCAAATATTCAAATCAGCTCAGATTTCATTGTTGGCTTCCCAGGTGAAACCAAGGAAGAGTTTGAACAAACGATGAACCTGATCGCGCAAGTGAATTTTGATATGAGCTTCAGCTTTATCTATTCTGCACGTCCAGGCACACCTGCAGCAGATATGCCAGATGATGTTACTGAAGAAGAGAAAAAACAACGTCTCTATCTTTTACAAGAGCGTATCAACCAACAAGCTGCACAATATAGTCGCCGTATGCTTGGTACAGAGCAACGTGTATTGGTAGAAGGGCCGTCTAAGAAAGATATTATGGAATTAACAGGACGTACTGAAAACAATCGTATTGTGAATTTCCAAGGCTCACCAGATATGATTGGTAAGTTTGTCGATATCAAGATTACCGATGTTTATACTAACTCTCTACGTGGTGAAGTGGTGCGTACTGAAGACCAAATGGGATTACGTATTGCACAATCTCCACAAGAAGTGATGAACCGTACTCGTAAAGAAGATGAATTAGGTGTAGGACGTTATCACGGCTAATCATTTAAAGTGAATATGGATAAGTAACCGTACGAGAGTGCGGTTATTTTTTTATATGTTTTTAGAAAAAGAGAGTAGGAAAGTCTTTATCCTAAATTTTAGGCATAAAAAAACACCCGTTAAGGTGCTGATTTAAAGTGGTGGGTCGTGAAGGATTCGAACCTTCGACCAACGGATTAAAAGTCCGCTGCTCTACCGACTGAGCTAACGACCCACTGGTACAATTTTGAAATGGTGCCCGAAGCCAGACTTGAACTGGCACGCCTCGAAAGGCGAGGGATTTTAAATCCCTTGTGTCTACCGATTCCACCACTCGGGCAAATTGGAGCGGGAAACGAGGCTCGAACTCGCGACCCCGACCTTGGCAAGGTCGTGCTCTACCAACTGAGCTATTCCCGCGTTTGCTTGTTGCCAAACAACGGGGCGTATTTTACGGATTTATCGTATTGTGTCAAATAAAATTCGTAAAAAAGTTTTTGATTGGTTAAAAATAATTCAAAAACAAAAGGTGCGATTAAAATAACCGCACCTTTCATTTAAAATTTAGCCAATTCTATAATTCAATGTTATCTAACAAGCTGCCTTTGGCTGCTTTTAAGTATTGGAGCATAGACCAAACCGTTAAAATCGCAGCTAAATAGAGCAATATAATTGCCAGCGTTTCCATATACACATTATATCGCCAGAGTAATCCACCTAAAGCGAGCATTTGAGAGGTGGTTTTCACTTTTCCTAGCCATGAAACGGCCACTTTATTACGTTCACCTAATTCAGCCATCCATTCGCGTAAAGCAGAGATAATGATTTCACGAGAAATCATGATAATCGCTGGAATAGTAATCCAGAAAGAATGTTGATATTCCACAATTAATACAAGTGCGGTAATAACCATCACTTTATCAGCTACAGGATCAAGGAAAGCACCGAAACGGGTTGTTTGTTTTAATTTTCGTGCGAGATAGCCATCAAACCAGTCGGTGACACCGGCAATAAAGAAAATGAGCGTTGTAATAAAAGGAGCAGAAGGGATTGGTAAATAAAATGCCACGACGAAGAATGGGATTAAAATCACTCGGAGAATCGTCAGAAAAATAGGAATATTATATTTCATAAAAAATAACCGCACTTTGGTTAAAGATACGCTCATTCTAAAGGATCTACAAAAATAAAAAAAGCCACTTAATGTGGCTTTTTCTTAAAAATTAAAGTTTGTCAGCGTTTTGTTTCAAGTATTTAGCAACACCTTCAGGGCTGTCTTTCATACCTTCTTTGCCTTTTTCCCATTGAGCAGGGCAAACTTCACCGTGTTCTTCGTGGAATTGTAATGCATCTACCATACGTAACATTTCATCGATGTTACGACCTAATGGTAAGTCATTAACCACTTGGTGACGAACAACGCCGTTTTTGTCAATTAAGAATGAACCACGTAACGCAACACCTTCTTCAGGGTGTTCGATACCGTATGCTTTAGCGATTTCGTGTTTAACGTCGGCAGCTAATGCATATTTAACTGCACCGATACCGCCGTTTTCAGTTGGGGTATTACGCCATGCATTGTGAGTGAATTCTGAGTCGATAGATACACCAACAACTTCAACACCACGTTTTTTGAACTCTTCGTAACGGTGGTCGAATGCGATTAACTCAGATGGGCAAACGAAAGTAAAGTCTAATGGATAGAAGAATAATACTGCCGCTTTACCATTGATGTGTTTCTTGAAATTGAAGTTATTAACGATTTCTCCGTTGCCTAAAACTGCAGCGCAAGTAAAATCTGGAGCTTGACGAGTTACTAATACCATAGTCATAATTCCTATATGAAAGTTAATAAAAATTTTGCGGATGCAAAAAGTCGCCGATTATTTTAAGAAAATTAACCGCACTTTAACAGCTGTTTTTATCTATTGAATTAATTAATATTGTCTAAGTTACAGGTGAAATATATGTCAGAACATCATACCTTATCGACCACACTGGTTCATGCAGGGCGTAAAAAGCGCTTTACTCAAGGTTCTGTTAACCCCGTGGTTCAGCGTGCATCTTCTTTAGTATTTGAAACTATTGCAGATAAAAAACATTGTACAAAAAATCGTTACAAGGGTGAACTTTTCTACGGTCGTCGTGGCACGTTAACACACTTTGCACTTCAGGATTTAATGTGTGAAATGGAAGGCGGAGCTGGTTGTTACCTTTATCCTTGTGGCGCTGCAGCGGTAACAAATGCTATTTTATCCTTTGTGGAAACAGGCGATCATGTCTTAATGACAGGGGCTGCCTATGAGCCGACACAAGATTTTTGTAATGTAATTTTGAAAAAAATGCATATTGATACGACCTATTATGATCCCATGATAAGCGCAGATGTTGCCAAACTCGTGCAGCCAAATACGAAAGTTTTATTTTTAGAGTCGCCAAGCTCTTTAACGATGGAAGTACCTGATATTCCTGCGATTGTTAAAGCGGTTCGAGAAGTAAGCCCTGAAATC
This sequence comes from Haemophilus parainfluenzae T3T1, assembly GCF_000210895.1. Lineage (NCBI taxonomy): Bacteria > Pseudomonadati > Pseudomonadota > Gammaproteobacteria > Pasteurellales > Pasteurellaceae > Parahaemophilus > Parahaemophilus parainfluenzae. The sequence goes on from NC_015964.1 coordinate 1,312,781, forward strand.
GTCGTTATGATCGATAATACATGGGCAGGGGGCGTACTATTCAAAGCGTTAGAACACGATATTGATATCTCTATTCAAGCAGGGACCAAATATTTAGTGGGGCATTCTGATATTATGATTGGTACTGCTGTGGCTAATGCACGTACTTGGGATAAATTGCGCGAGCATTCTTATTTAATGGGACAAATGGTTGATGCAGATTCCGCTTATACGACAGCTCGTGGCATTCGCACCTTAGGTGTACGATTAAAACAACATCATGAAAGTAGTTTAAAAATCGCCAAATGGTTGAGTGAACAACCCCAAGTTAAAGCAGTGTATCATCCTGCGTTACCAAGCTGTCCAGGTCATGAAAACTTTAAGCGTGACTTTACCGGCGCAAGCGGTTTATTCTCTTTTGAATTACATAAACGTTTAAACGATGAAGAGCTTGCCGCCTTTATGGATCATTTTGAGCTTTTCACAATGGCTTATTCTTGGGGGGGGTTTGAATCGCTCATTTTATGTAATCAACCAGAAGAAATTGCGAAAATTCGCCCAGGTATTGAGCGTAAATTAACAGGTTCATTAATTCGTGTGCATATTGGATTTGAAGACACGGATGAATTAATTGCCGATCTTCAAGCAGGCTTTGACCGAATCAAATAAGAAAGAGGGCTGTTTATGTAAACAGCCCTTATTTACTCAATCTTTGAGTTGATTTATCATAGTCAGCATTTTTAGCAACTAGAGAAGAACAATGAAACATATTCATATTTTAGGCATCTGCGGGACCTTTATGGGCGGTGTCGCGATGATTGCCAAACAAATGGGCTATAAAGTAACAGGTTCCGATACCAATGTTTACCCACCGATGAGCACTTTTTTACAAGAGCAGGGCATTGAAATTATTCCCAATTATGATGTGGCTCAACTTCAGCCTGCACCCGATATGGTGATTGTCGGAAATGCCATGAAACGTGGTAATCCTTGCGTGGAATATGTTTTAGATAATGCCTTGCCTTACACATCAGGTCCACAATGGTTACACGACCATTTATTGCGTAATCGTTGGGTGTTAGCAGTTTCAGGTACACATGGTAAAACCACAACAACGGGTATGTTGGCCTGGATTTTAGAACAAAATGGGTTAAAACCAGGTTTCCTAATCGGTGGTATTGCGGGGAATTTTGGTACATCTGCTCGTTTAGGGGAAAGCGAGTTCTTCGTGATTGAAGCGGATGAGTACGATACGGCGTTCTTTGACAAACGTTCTAAATTTGTACATTACAATCCGAAAACTTTGATCATTAACAATATCAGCTTCGATCATGCTGATATCTTCGATGATCTTCATGCGATCCAGCGTCAATTCCATCATATGATCCGAACTATTCCTTCTACAGGACGTGTTCTTTCTTTTGCTGATGAGCAGAGTGTAAAAGAAACGCTCAATATGGGTTGTTGGTCAGAACAGCAATTTATCGGTAAAGATAAAGAATGGTTTGCGGAACGTATTACCAATGATTGTTCAGAATTTGCTGTATTCCATCACGGTAAAAAAGTGGCTGAAGTGAAATGGAATATTGTCGGACAGCACAATATGCACAATGCGTTAATGGCGATTGTGGCGGCTTACCATGCGGGTATCAAAATTGAAGATGCATGTCAGGCATTGGGCAGCTTTATCAATGCAAAACGTCGTTTAGAAGTGAAGGGGGAAGTAAACGGTATTACGGTTTATGATGACTTCGCTCACCATCCAGAAGCCATTCTGGCGACACTTACTGCGTTGCGTGATAAAGTAGGTGGTGGCGTACGTATTCTTGCCGTATTAGAGCCTCGTTCAAACACCATGAAAATGGGCGTACATAAAGATGAAATTGCGCCAGCGCTTGGACGTGCTGATGCGGTATTTATGTTACAACCAGATAATATTCCATGGGATGTGGCTGAAATTGCGGGACAATGTGTACAACCGGCACATTACACTGGAAGCGTTGATAAATTAGTCGATATGATTGTGGCAGAAGCGAAACCAAGGGATCAGATTCTTGTGATGTCAAATGGTAGCTTTGGTGGAATTCATCAAAAGATTTTAGATCGATTAAAATAATCTCAATGCAAAGTGCGGTCAAAAATGAGGGTGTTTTTGACCGCACTTTTTATCATCAAAAATAAGGAAATAGCATGGCTGATCCACATATTCAATCTCCAATGGATGTTTGGGATAAACTCACCGTCATTATTTATCGTACAGGTTTTGTCATTGCGGCATTTAGCATCTTGACTTTAACTTGGTATCCTCAACAGGCTCAAATTGCCGTGTTGATTGCGGCAACTTGTTGTGCGTCATCCCTTCATATTTATTTAAAACATTTCCGCTTAACATTCCAATTTGCCACCTGGCTTGCACTTTTATGTGCGCTTTTAGGTTGGCATGAATTAGCGTTAGGTGGCGCATTGGTCACACTGGGCGGTTTATGCTTTAAAGAATACTTCTGTTTTAGAGTACCGCTATTAAATTTACAACCTGCATTTGTCGCTGCACTTTGGTTTGCTTGGGTATTTGAAGGAGGTTGGATTGCCCGAATTTTGTCGGTGATCGTTGGGGGATTATTATTGATTCTTGCGGTTCAAAAATGGCGAATGCCATTGCATTTTGATATTGGCGATAAAACAAAGTATCAAATCTAATAAGATTGATAGATAAAGGCATAATGTTTCACGACATGTGCCTTTTTATTTCGATTCAATTTTATCTTTATCTAAAAACGAAAAAAGCACCGAAATTTCGGTGCTTTGTAATTTGGTTGCGGGGGCCGGATTTGAACCGACGGCCTTCGGGTTATGAGCCCGACGAGCTACCAAGCTGCTCCACCCCGCGTCTGATGGCGCGTAATATACTCGTTTCAAAAATTATTGCAAGATTTAAACTGAATTTGACTTTCCGTTTGTTAAGAAAATAAACAAAATGAATATTAATTAACCATTTTATGAAATAGTGCTAGTCCTCAAAGGGAATTTTTGATAGCGTATGCAACTTTGTATTGAGTTAGTTTAATTTAGGAAAATAAGAATGAAATTTCGTCAAAATCTCGCTGTAAAAATGCTCTCTGTAATGGCGGCAGTTTCGGTGCTTGCGTCATGTGGTTCAGCACCAAGTAAAGTCTCTTCTAAAAATAATTCTAGCTTGCCGCGTACAGCAACGGGCGATGATCCACAAAAATTTGGGGCAAAGTATAGCGGACGTACTTATCAACAAGCTATTTTAAGCCCTGTGGCTTCTGTGGATAACAAAAGTGCGGTTGTAAACCAAGGTGATTTTTTAACACAGCTCTCTAACGTGCGTGGCTACTCAAGCTCAATTACCAATCGCTTTGCTGCGAATTATGGCAAAATCACAAACTGGGTGCTTGCAGGAGCAAATGTAAATGAATTAGCACAATACGGCATTAACCCTCAAATTATGAAAGGTTTTGATGGTTATCAAAACGTCTTGATGACGGGATATTATTCGCCGGTTATTCATGCTCGCCGCACTGCACAAGGCAAATACCAATACCCAATTTATGCGATGCCAAGTTATAAACGTTATAGTCGTGCGGAAATTTACAATGGTGCATTGGCAGGGAAGGGCTTAGAGCTTGCTTATAGTGATTCAATGATGGATAACTTCTTACTTGGCGTACAGGGGAGTGGTTATGTTGATTACGGCGATGGTAATTTAAATTATTTAGCCTATGCGGGGCAAAATGGTTATAAATATCAAGCGGTTGGTCGTTTGTTAGTAGAAGATGGTGAAATTCCAAAAGAAAAAATGTCTATTCAAGCGATTCGTGAATGGGGGAAAGCAAACCCATCTCGCGTACGAGAATTGTTAGAACGTAATCCATCTTATGTTTTCTTTAAAAACGATCCAACAGGTAAAGTGAAAGGTTCTGCAGGTGTGCCTTTAGTGCCAATGGCTGCTGTTGCTTCTGATCGCAATGTCATTCCTTCTGGAACCGTATTATTGGTTGAAGTACCTGATATTGATAATGAGGGTAACTGGATGGGCACACACAAATTACACTTAATGGTGGCACTTGATGTGGGCGGAGCAGTAAATGGTCACCACTTTGATTTATACCGTGGTATTGGCGATCAAGCGGGTCACATCGCTGGTTTATCAAAACACTATGGACGCGTTTGGGTTCTACAATAATGGCTCGTGTCGATAACTACGAACAACGTTTTGGCGGCATTGGTCGCCTTTATACACCAGAAGGCTTGGCGCGTTTGCGTCAGGCTCATGTGTGCGTCATTGGTATTGGCGGTGTAGGTTCGTGGGTGGTGGAAGCGCTTGCGCGAAGTGGCGTAGGGCAGATCACAATGATTGATATGGATGATATTTGTGTCACTAATATTAATCGTCAGCTTCCTGCGTTGAGTGGCAATATTGGCAAGCTTAAAACAGAAGTGATGGCCGAGAGAGTTAAGCTGATTAATCCAGAATGTGTGATAAATGTCATTGATGATTTCATCTCACCGGATAATCAAGCCGAATATTTAAATCGTGGCTATGATTATGTCATTGATGCCATTGATAATGTGAAAACCAAAGCGGCGATGATTGCCTATTGCAAACGTAATAAAATCAAGATTATTACTATTGGTGGCGCAGGTGGTCAGACAGATCCATCCAAAATCCAAATTGCGGATTTAAGCAAAACGATCCAAGATCCATTATTGGCGAAAGTGCGGTCAGTTTTACGTAAGGATTTTAATTTTACCCAAAATCCACAACGTAAGTTCGCAGTTGATGCGGTGTTTTCCAGTCAGCCTCTGATTTTCCCTAAAATGAGCGAGGGCTGTGAAGTATCAGCCACCATGAATTGTGCAAATGGCTTTGGTGCAGCAACCATGATCACCGCAACCTTTGGATTCTTTGCCGTTTCTAGGGTAATAGACAAGTTATTAAAATAAAGAAATGGAGCAACGTGAAAACGTTGCTTTTTCTTTATGAATAAAAGTATTTAATAAGATGAAGAAATATCACTTCATTTTTTTAATTTGAAATGTTGCAATTTTATCAAAAAAGCGTAGTCTATGTTGGCTTTGAGAATAATTCCCAATAAAAGTAAGGAAACAAAAATGAAACAAGTATTAAAAATGAGTGCAATTTCTACCGCACTTTTAACACTTCCAATGATGGCAAATGCAGATGTATTGGCATCCGTAAAACCCCTCGGTTTTATTACATCGTCTATTGCTAATGGTGTAACGGATACGCAAATTTTAGTGCCTGCTGGTGCTTCTCCACATGATTACAGCTTAAAACTTTCAGATGTGCAAAAAGTGAAATCGGCGGATTTAGTGCTTTGGGTTGGTGAAGATATTGACGCTTTCTTAGCAAAACCAATTAGCCAAATTGATAGCAAAAAAGTCATCAATATTTCTGCGATTCCAGAAATTAAACCACTTTTAAGTAAAGTTCATCATGAACATTACCATGAAGGTGATGAGCATGAGCACGGACATAGCCATGATCACAAACATGGACACGACCATAAACACGAACACGGTCATGACCATGATCATGATCATCACCACCACGATGTTGATGAAAATGGGTTAAGTGTGAACTGGCATTTATGGTATTCACCCGCCATTAGCCAAATTGTGGCACAGAAAGTCGCGGATAAATTAACAGAACAACACCCAGATAAAAAAGAGCTCATTGCGAAAAACTTAGCCGATTTTAACCGCACGTTGACCGAGCAAAGCGACAAGATCAAAGCACAATTAGCGCCACTTAAAGATAAAGGCTTTTTTGTGTTCCATGATGCTTATAGTTATTTCAATGATGCTTATGGTTTAAATCAAACCGGTTATTTCACCATTAATCCATTAGTGGCACCAGGTGCAAAAACCATTGCTCATATCAAAGAAGAGATTGAAGAACACCATGTAAATTGTCTTTTTGCTGAGCCTCAATTCACACCAAAAGTGATTGATTCGCTAGCGCAAAGCACAAAAGTCAATGTAGGTCGTTTAGATCCTATTGGCGATAACGTACAGCTTGGTCCAAATTCTTATGCGAATTTCCTTCAAGCCACCGCTGATAGCTATGCTCAATGTTTAAGTAAATAATTAAAATCTCCCCCTCGCCCCCTCTTTACAAAAGAGGGGGAATATTCTTCAAATATCCCCAAATTTAACCGCACTTTCGTGCTATAATCCGCCCAATTTTTCCCTATCGAGAAAACGCATGAAACAACTATTTGCCACAACTGCCCGTGGTTTTGAAGAACTATTAAAAGTCGAACTGACAGAGCTTGGTGCAACGGAATGTAAAATTGTACAAGGCGGCGTACATTTTCAGGCTGATGATGAAACACTTTATCGCAGCTTATTATGGTCACGTTTGGCTTCGCGTATTTTGTTACCGATTGTAAATGGAAAGGTATATAGTGATTTAGACTTGTATTCAATTGTGACAGGGCAGGATTGGTTAAGTTATTTTGATGAGAAAGCTACATTTTTTGTTGATTTCAACGGAACAAACCAAGAAATTCGTCACACCCAATTTGGTGCGATGCGTGTAAAAGATGCCATTGTGGATTATTTTGAACGCCAAGGGAAAGCGCGTCCAAATGTGGATAAAGACTATCCAGATGTGCGAATTCATGTTTATTTAAATAAAGAAGAACTTGTCGTTTCACTCGATTTAAGTGGCGAAGCATTGCATTTACGTGGCTATCGTGAAGATACAGGGCAAGCGCCTTTACGTGAAACCTTAGCCGCTGCGATAGTGCTTCGTTCAGGTTGGAAAAAAGGGACACCATTAGTGGATCCAATGTGCGGTTCGGGTACTTTGTTAATCGAAGCAGCACAGATGGAAGCACAAATTGCACCGCAATTACATCGTTTACATTGGGGCTTTGATTGCTGGAAAGGGCATAATCAAGATGCTTGGGATAAGGTGAAAGCAGAAGCGGTACAGCAAGCTGAAACTTATTTTAATCAAAATCCAAAACCGCATTTTTATGGCTTCGATCTCGATCATCGCGTACTGAAAAAAGCGCAAAAGAACGCACAAAATGCAGGCGTAGCACACTTAATTCAGTGGAAACAAGGTGATGTCGCCGCATTAAAAAATCCAAGTCCAGATGAAGTGGGAACAGTGATTTGTAACCCGCCTTACGGTGAGCGTTTAGGTACAACTCCTGCTTTGATTGCACTATATTCAGTCTTTGGACAACGTCTTAAAAATGAATTTGGTGGTTGGAATGCGTCGATTTTCAGTAGTGAATCTACGTTGCTTGATTGTTTGCGTATGCGTTCACATCGTCAATTTAAAGCAAAAAATGGTCCGTTAGATTGTGTTCAAAAGAATTATCAAATTTCAGAACGTAAAGAAAGTGCGGCTGAAAATCCGCTTGAATTTGACCGCACTTCAACGGTAGCGGTGGATTTTGCGAATCGTTTGCAGAAAAATATCAAGAAAATTGAAAAATGGGCGAAGCAGCAAGGCCTTGATGCTTATCGTTTATATGATGCCGATTTACCAGAATATAACGTAGCGGTGGATCGTTATGGTGATCATATCGTGGTGCAAGAGTATGCCGCACCCAAAAATATTGATGAAAATAAAGCGCGTCAACGTTTATTGGATGCAGTGACTGCAACCTTGCAAGTCACCGGTATTGAAACCAATAAACTGATTTTGAAAGTGCGTCAAAAACAAAAAGGCACGAATCAATATGAAAAATTGGCTAATAAAGGCGAATATTTCTATGTGAATGAATACGGCGCTCAGCTTTGGGTGAATTTGACGGATTACTTGGATACAGGGTTATTCTTAGATCATCGTTTAACCCGTAAAATGGTTGGCGAAATGGCAAAAGGCAAAGATTTCCTTAATCTTTTTGCTTATACCGGTTCCGCAACAGTGCATGCGGCATTAGGTGGGGCAAAATCGACGACGACCGTGGATATGTCGAACACCTATTTAAACTGGGCAGAGCAAAACCTGATTTTAAATGATATCGAAGGCAAACAGCACAAGCTCATACAAGCAGATTGTTTGCAGTGGTTAGAGAAATGTGATCGACAGTTTGATTTGATTTTCGTGGATCCGCCAACATTCTCGAATTCTAAGCGTATGGAAGATAGCTGGGATGTACAACGTGACCATATTAAATTGATGCGTAACCTCAAACGTATTTTACGCCCTAACGGCACCGTCGTGTTCTCGAACAATAAACGTGGTTTTAAAATGGACTTTGAGGCGTTAGATGAATTGGGATTAAGTGCGGTCGAAATTTCAGCGAAAACTTTACCGCTTGATTTTGAGCGTAATAAACAAATCCATAATTGCTGGATTGTAACACTGAAAGCCTAATAAAAAGCCCGATAATGATTTATCGGGCTTTTTTATTATTCAACTTCTTTTTGTTTTTCGGTTTCAGAATCATCATGAAGAAGGGTTTCAACCGCTGCTTCGTCATTGGTGTCATCTTCTTTTTCTAAGATCTCAGCCGTTTCCTCATTGAGTGCTTCAGCATCAGAATGTGGTTTAATGAAAGGTTTTGGCATCCAATATTTTCGGATGATGTCTGTAGAAAAACCATGTAAAACTTCTTCATTCAATCGTTCTTGATCTAAGTAACGAACTTCTGCAATGACCTCGTCAGCTTCAATTTTATTGATACCTAATTGCATTAGTGTTGCATGACTGAGCGTGAGGGCAGACTCAAAGGTCTCACGTACAATAAAGTCCACATCTTGCTTGATAAGATTCACGGTTGTTCTGCGGTCATAAGTTCGCGCCAAAATAGGGAGTTTCGGATAAGCATCTTTCAAATTCTGAACGATGTTTTCAATACGTTGTGTATCATTAATCCCAATGACGACACATTTAGCTTTTTCGATACCGGCAGTGCGTAATACATCAAGACGAATACCATCACCGTAATAAACTTTAAAACCGAATTTCGCTGCCGCACGGATGTTCTCGATGTTGCGGTCAATCACCGATACGTTAATGCCACGAACAAGAAGCGATTGACACACAATTTGGCTGAAACGACCAAAACCAATTACGAGCACGCTATCTTCTAAATCCACAATTGGATCAAGATCGCTAGTATCGATTTTTTCCTCTTGATTTGCTGATTTGCGTTGGTTGATTTTACGCATTAATAAACCAATTAATGGGGAGAATAACATCGAGATAATGACTGCAGCGGTAAAAGTCGCATTTTGATCTTTTGTCATCACGCCTGCAGTGGTTGCAGCAGAGAAGAGTACGAATGCAAATTCACCACCGTGCGCCATAATGGTCATTCGCCCAACAGATTCGGTGCGGTCTAGTTTTGTAATACGCGCCACGGTATAAACGGCTAAGGCTTTGCCGACGATGTAAAGGCATACGATACCTAACAACCAAACCGCATCATTGAAGACTAAACTGAGGTCAAGCGACATTCCCACGCCCATAAAGAAGAGACCGAGCAATAAACCACGGAATGGTTCAATATCGGCTTCTAATTGGTGGCGGAATGCGGATTCTGAAAGCATCACACCCGCAACGAATGCGCCCATCGCCATTGAAAGGCCACTCGCTTCCATCGCTAATGCCGCACCTAATACGACAAGCAAGGCGGCGGCTGTCATCATTTCACGAATGTGAGCTTTTGAAATTAAGCGGAAAATAGGGTTCATTAACCATTTACCGGCAACCACTAAACCGACAACGGCGCCGAGTGCAATAGCAATAGATGTCCAGTTGGTTTGATGTTCAATGTGTTTGGTTTCAGGCGTTAAAAAGGCAATAGAAGCCAATAATGGCACAATGGATAAATCTTCAAAAATTAAGGTTGAAATCACCCGTTGGCCTTTTGGTGTATTCGTAATGCCGCGTTCTTCTAATACCTGCATTACGATAGCAGTAGAGGAGAGCGTAAAGCCCATACCTGCAATAAACGCGACTTCTTTAGGAAGATTTAATATATAGATACCGGCAAAGGTAAGCAGTGCACCACATAGCCCTACTTGTAGAAAACCTCGCCCAAAGATTGCTTTTCTCATTGCCCATAAGCGTTCGGGATGCATTTCCAAACCGATAATGAATAAGAACATCACCACGCCCAGTTCCGCCATATGGAGAACTGATTCCGCATCTTCTATCATGCCAAATACCGAAGGACCAATTAAACAACCTGCCACTAAATAACCCAACACGCTACCTAAGCCAATACGCTTGAAAAGCGGCACGATAGTGACACTGGTAGCAAGCAGGACAACAGTTTTAATTAATTCAGGGCTGACGGCATTCGACATAGGGCAAAAAACCTTAGTAAAAACAGGAAGTATGAGAAGAAAGTTGACTTGTATTCTAGCCTTTTTTCACTAAATAAAAAACACAGAAAAGCAAGAAATTGGTATAATTTACAAAAACTTTACACGCATAAAAATGGTCAGTTTTTTGACCGCACTTTAGAGGTATTATGACATTACAATTCAATATGGTCGCGTTGTTATTGGTTTTCTTAATTGTTTTAGGCTTAATTAGCCAAAATAGCGCGATTACCATCTCAGCCGCCGTGCTGTTAATCATGCAGCAAACCTTATTATCCAAATACATTCCTATACTCGAACAATACGGTGTCAAAATTGGGATCATCATCTTAACGATTGGTGTGCTTGCGCCGCTAGTGTCGGGAAACATTCAACTGCCCGATCTCAGTTCATTTTTAAACTGGAAAATGGGCGTTTCTATTTTAACAGGGGTATTCGTCGCATGGCTTGCAGGGAAAGGCGTCCCATTAATGAGTGAACAACCTGTTTTGGTGACAGGATTATTAATTGGTACGATTATTGGTGTGTCTTTCTTAGGTGGGATTCCGGTAGGTCCACTCATCGCTGCCGGTATTTTAGCGGTATTACTAGGAAAATTTTAAATGAAAAACAAATGGTTATTTATCGCGGGATTAAGCGGTTTTTTATGTGTGGCGATTGGCGCTTTTGCCGCCCACGGATTAAGCAAAGTTTTAGAGCCTAAAGAATTAGCGTGGATTGAAACAGGTGTGAGATATCAAATGTTCCACACCATTGCAATTTTTGCGATTGGCATTTTGCAATTATGCCGTGAAGCATTGGTTACCAACAAAATGGCTAATTTCGCTGCAGGGACTTGGGCTTACGGTATTCTTCTTTTTAGCGGTAGTCTTTATGCACTTGCCCTTGGCGCTAGCAAATTCCTTGTTTGGGTGACACCGATTGGCGGAACGTTATTTTTAATTGGTTGGCTTTGCTTGGCTTACGGTAGTTTTAAAAGTAAATCAGTATGAAGAACAAATCAGTCAAACGTGAATTAAATCCGATACAACAATCTCTCTTTTCGAAACTCAACGGTATTATGCTGGTGGATCAACGTCGTTTATCCGCTCGTATTCATGGTATTGGAAAAATTAAAAGCCAAGAAGCTCAACAAGCTGTGGCTGCTGAAATTCAGCAACAGATTGAACAGGTTCAATTACGTGTAGAAAATCGTAAAAGTGCGGTTAAAAATCCGATTGTTTTTCCAGAGAGTTTGCCCGTTAGCCAACGCAAAGCAGAAATTCAAAAACTGCTTTCTGAACATCAGGTCATTGTGGTGGCAGGGGAAACCGGTTCAGGTAAAACCACCCAATTGCCAAAAATGTGTTTGGAATTAGGTTTCGGCAATTTGGGCATGATTGGTCATACTCAGCCTCGCCGTATTGCCGCTCGTTCAGTGGCAGCGCGTATTGCAGAAGAGCTGGAAACAGAGCTTGGTGGTTTAGTTGGTTATAAGGTTCGTTTTAATGATCAAATCAGTGATGATACACAAATCAAATTGATGACCGATGGGATCTTATTAGCAGAAATTCAAAACGATCGTTTTCTCAATCAATATTCTTGTTTGATTATCGACGAAGCTCACGAACGCAGTCTGAACAATGATTTTATTCTTGGTTATCTGAAACAGCTTTTACCACGTCGTCGTGATTTAAAACTTATCATCACTTCTGCGACCATTGATGTGGAACGCTTTTCCAAACATTTCAACAATGCCCCGATTATTGAAGTCTCAGGCAGAACCTATCCTGTTGAAGTACGTTATCGTCCCGTAGTAGAGGAAGACGATCAAGATCAGCTACAAGGCATTCTTAATGCGGTGGATGAACTGCAGGCGGAAGGTCGTGGCGATATTTTGATCTTTATGAATGGTGAGCGAGAAATTCGCGATACTGCCGAAGCCTTACAAAAACAAAATCTAAAACATACGGAAATTCTACCGCTCTTTGCACGCCTTTCTGCGCAAGAGCAAAATAAAATTTTCCACCCAAGCGGATTAAATCGCATTGTATTAGCGACTAACGTCGCGGAAACCTCATTGACCGTGCCGGGCATTAAATATGTGATTGACCCAGGTACAGCACGCATTTCCCGTTATAGCTATCGCACCAAAGTGCAACGTTTACCGATTGAACCTATTTCACAGGCATCTGCTAATCAGCGTAAAGGTCGTTGTGGTCGTGTAAGTGAAGGGATTTGTATTCGTTTATATTCGGAAGAGGATTTTAATTCTCGTCCGGAGTTTACCGATCCTGAAATCCTGCGCACCAATTTAGCCTCCGTTATTTTGCAAATGACGGCATTGGGCTTAGATGATATTGAAGCTTTCCCGTTTGTTGATGCGCCAGATAAACGCCATATTCAAGATGGTATAAAACTGTTGGAAGAATTGGGTGCGTTTGAAATGGTTCGCACTAAAGCGGGCGAGAAACGTCAATTAACGGCAGTAGGCCGTCAATTAGCTCAACTCCCTGTGGATCCTCGTTTAGCGAAGATGTTGCTGACTGCTGTCTCACAAGGTGCGTTGCATGAAGTGATGATTATTGTCGCCGCGTTATCCATTCAAGATCCTCGCGAGCGCCCACAAGAAAAACAACAAGCTTCCGATGAAAAACATCGTCGTTTTGCCGATAAAAAATCGGATTTCTTGGCGTTCTTAAATCTTTGGCGTTATCTACAAGAACAACAAAAAGAATTGAGTAAAAACCAATTCCGTCGTCAATGCCAAAAGGATTTCTTAAATTATTTACGTATTCGTGAATGGCAGGATATTTATCATCAAATTCGTTTAACCGTGCGTGAAATGGGCTTGCCGATTAATTCTGAAAAAGCAGAATATCAGCAAATTCATACCGCACTTTTAAGCGGCTTGCTTTCTCATATTGGTCTAAAAGAATCGGAAAAACAACAATATCTTGGCGCGCGTAATGCCCATTTTGCAATTTTCCCCAATTCTGTGCTTTTCAAAAAACAACCGAAATGGGTGATGGCGGCAGAGTTAGTGGAAACCTCCAAGCTATGGGGGCGTATGGTGGCGGAAATTGAGCCAGAATGGATTGAGCCACTTGCCGAGCATTTAATTAAAAAATCCTATTCAGAACCGCATTGGTCGAAATCCCGTGGGGCGGTAATTGCCGATGAAAAAGTCACGCTTTACGGTGTGCCGATTGTGGCTGCGCGACCGGTGAATTACGGTGCTATTGATCCGACGGTAAGCCGCGAGATCTTTATTCAATCAGCCTTAGTGGAAGGGGATTGGAATACCAAACATAAATTCTTCAAAGAAAATCAACGACTCGTTCGAGAAGTAGAGGAGTTGGAACACAAAAGCCGCCGCCGTGATATTTTGGTGGATGACCGCACGCTTTTTGAATTTTACGATCAGCGTATTGGCACAGAAGTAGTTTCCCAAAAACATTTTGATACCTGGTGGAAAAAGGCGCAGCAAAAAGATCCTGAATTGCTTAATTTTGAACGTTCATTCTTGATTAATGATGATGCGGAACAAGTGAGCAAGCTGGATTTCCCGAATTTCTGGCATCAAGGTAATTTGAAACTCAAACTGACGTATCAATTTGAACCAGGTACCGATGCGGACGGGGTGACCGTGCATATTCCGTTGCCATTGCTCAACCAAGTGGAAATGACCGGCTTTGATTGGCAAATTCCAGGCTTGCGTGAAGAGCTGGTGATCGCGCTGATTAAATCGCTGCCGAAATCTTATCGTCGTAATTTTGTGCCGGCACCTAATTATGCTCAAGCTTTTTTAAGTCGAGCAGTGCCGCTGGAGAAACCATTATTAGATACGCTAATTTATGAATTACGTCGTATGACGGGCGTCACCGTAGAAGCAGAACATTGGAATTGGGAACAAATCCCAAGCCATTTGAAAATGACGTTCCGTGTGGTGGATGAAAACGGCAAGAAAATCGCGGAATCCATGAATTTGGATGAGCTGAAATTCAACTTAAAAGATCGTGTGCAGGAAAGTATTTCTGCTGTAGCAGATGATGGCATTGAGCAAAGCGGATTGCATATTTGGAGTTTTGCAGATTTACCACAATGTTACGAACAAAAACAGCGTGGTTTTAGCGTCAAAGCGTTCCCGGCTATTGTAGATGAAAAAGATGCCGTAGGTATCAAACTGTTTGAAACAGAGTTTGAGCAAGCAGTGGCAATGCAACAAGGTTTGCGTCGATTGTTGCTACTCAATGTGCCATCACCAATTAAGTATCTGCATGAAAAATTGCCGAATAAAGCTAAATTGGGGCTGTATTTTACTCCGTTCGGTCGAGTGTTGGATTTGATCGATGACTGTATCGCTTGTGCGGTGGATAAACTTATTGCCGATTTTGGCGGTTTTGTATGGGATGAGGCAGGCTTTGAAAAATTGCGTGATTTCGTGCGGGAAAATCTGAATGAAGTGACCGTAGATATTGCACAAAAAGTGGAGCAAATTCTCTCCCTTAACCATGCCTTAAACCAACGTTTAAAAGGCAAAATGGATTTCACTATGGCCTTTGCCTTTTCCGATATTAAGGCGCAGTTAAGCGGACTGATTTATCCAGGTTTTGTGCAAAAGAGCGGTTATGATCGCCTACCGGATTTACAGCGTTATCTGCAAGCCGTTGATAAACGTATTGATAAGTTGGCTCAAGATGTAAATCGAGATCGTGCTGCGATGCTACGCGTGGAGCAGGTTCAACAGGCTTATCAACAATTGCTCGCTAAACTGCCAAAATCCAAACCTATTTCTGATGAAGTGGCGGAAATTCGCTATATGATTGAAGAATTAAGGGTGAGTTTATTTGCACAGCAACTAGGGACGAAATATCAGGTATCGGAGAAGCGGGTTTTAGGGGTTATTCAAAATATAGAGTAAGATATCACCAAGGTATTATAGTGATCAACCACAGTATTATAGTGATCAACCACAGTATTTTTCCCCTAATCAAGCCTTAGTTTATCGTGGGAGAAAGGCGGTGAATGTGGTGTTGTGGGGAGATGCTTTATTAATATTGTTTAGTTAACTAAGGAAAAGTTAGCAGATGAGCTATAATGAAAGATAGTATTTTATGTTGATCAGAATAAGAATGGTTGTATTTGGTAAAGTGAAAAATTACCTAAGAAATATTTGCTTTAAAGAGGACATTGCAGATGAATAATATATTGCATTTAAAGAAATTTCATTTTGAGCAAGTCAAAGGCGTCGGCACGATTGAAGCGGAATTATTTCCTAATCAACGGGTTTATACTTTTATTGGGGAAAATGGGATTGGAAAGACAAAGTTTTTAGAAAGTCTGTTTGCTATATTGCTATTTACGAACAAACAAGCAATGAAAACAGATTCTTATATACAGCATTCATTAATTCCTTTTAAATCTGCTACTATCAATGATATTTCTTTCAGTTTTAATGAGAATAGTGGTTTTTCTTTGGGTAATCATAATTATGCATTTATTTCGGCTATGCATTCTTATCCGGTCGTTTATTTATCTGCACAACATCGCGGTGCAATAAATGAGAAAATCTATGAGTATGAAAGAGGAAACGTTTCTAAATTAGGTAATAAATCTAAACGGCAAAAAGGGTATTTAGAGTATTTATTGACAAGTTTTAATGGAAATCCACAACATCTAAAAAATTTGAATATGGATTCTAATATTGAAGAATGGATTGTTCAGCGTGCTTTATCTTCAAATCCTTATCAGTCTAAAGAAGATAATCGAGAGATTGAAATTAAAACATTATTGTCTTTATTAAATAAAGTAGATCATAGAATTGATAAAGATTTCCTCGAAATATCAGGCGATAATCGAGTTTTTCTAAAAATAGAAAATCAAAAACGAGAAATTTCAGAGCTTTCCAGTGGTTTTACTTCTATTTTAAAAATTATCCAATCAATTATTGCTGGATACAGTTATTTCACTAATGAGCTACAGATTGCAAATGTTCCCGGTATAATCTTAATTGATGAAATAGAAAGCCATTTACATAATAAGTGGCAAGTGAATATTGTTCCTTTATTAAAAGAATTATTCCCTAAAACAATCTTTTTTATTACCACTCATTCACCTATTGTAATTAGTCAATTAAAGACCGGTGAAGCCTACCGCTTGAAACGTTGTGAAAATGATGGTGTTGTCTATGCTGAACTTATTGATTACCCAAGCAAAGTTTCTTTCATTGATTTATTAAATGATGCTTTTGATGTAAATTTAAATCGATTAAAAGTTCAAAGAGCTCAAGAAGAAGGGCAACAGGAGGCGAAACAAACCTTGTTAAAATTGGTTCAACAGGAATTAGCTAATTTGGAGACTAAATAATGAAAGGTTATTTATTAGATACAAATTATTTAATTTATTTAGTGGATCCAAATGCAAACTCAAGTAAAAAAGCGGAAGTATTACAAGATTTAGCATTAAAACTTAAAGATCCTGAAACTTTATTGTTTTTGACACCATTAATTCGTTATGAGGTTTTACGTGGTGTAGAATGGGATAATATTGAAAAATTAAATACGTTAAAAAATGCTTTAAAAGCATTTCAGGTAATTGATATTAATGATGATATTTCTGATTTAGCTCGGAATTTATTTCGTTTGGATAAAGCAAATCAAAAAACAGGAAGCACAAAGGTTATTGAAAAGTATCAATTTGATATGTTTCACTTTGCAGCAGCAAAAGAAAATAATTTAGAAATTTTATCAAAAGATCGTGATATGAGTGCAATCGAAAATCTATTTCAGAAAATTCAAGCGATAAGATGATTTCTATAATCTCCTCGATAGCACTCAGATGGCTCACATCTCCCTACGTGTGCTTGTATATTCAATTTAAGGGGCTCGCACCCTAGATAGTGCAAGCATCCACTCTTGTGCTTATTTGGGCCAAGCGAGGGCGCTTGAGCCATCGTTCTGCTTTAAAAAAGTGCGGTCATTTTCTCAAATGTTTTTAACTTCAAAAATTCTATCAAAACCGACCGCACTTTCCCTCCAAACTCTTTTTGTGATCTACCTCAAATTTTCGTATTGAACTGATTTACAACTGCCAATTCAATCGCTATCTTGCTGATATTATTATTTTAATAAAGAGGTAAATTATGGATCTGATTATAGGTTTGATTGCCATTGTTTTGGTGGCATATTATATCGTGAAAGGCTATTCAGCGACCGGTGTGTTGATGTTCGGGGGCTTGGTCTTGTTATTCATTTCAGTGCTGATGGGACATTCGATTTTACCAGAAGGCGTGAAAAGCACCGGTTCCACCTATTTTGATATTTTAGAATATGTGAAATATCTACTCGGTAATCGTGGCGGCGGCTTAGGCTTGATGATTATGGTGTTATGTGGTTTCTCCGTGTACATGACTCATCTTGGTGCTAATGATGTGGTGGTGAAATTGGTTTCAAAACCACTGAAAAATATCCGTTCACCTTATATTTTAATGGTGTTTGCTTACTTCCTTGCATGTTTGATGTCTTTTGCTGTGTCATCTGCAACAGGTTTAGGCGTGTTATTAATGGCGACATTATTCCCTGTCATGGTAAACGTGGGGATTTCACGTGGGGCTGCGGCAGCAATTTGTGCATCGCCAATTTCGATTATCCTTTCCCCAACTTCGGGTGATGTGGTGCTTTCTGCTGAAATTTCAAAAATTCCTTTAGGTGAGTTTGCTTTTAGCACCGCATTGCCGGTTTCGATTTTTGCGATTTTAGGGATTGCTGTCGCACACTTCTTTTGGCAGCGTTATTTAGATAAAAAAGAAGGCGTGCAAGTAGAACGTTTGAATGCAGATGAAATTAAAACCACAGCACCAAACTACTATGCGATTTTGCCATTATTACCCATTATTGGCGTATTGATTTTTGACGGTAAATGGGGCTTACCAAATTTACACATCGTTACTGTGATGGTGCTTTGTTTTATCATTACTGCTGCGGTAGATTTCTTACGTAGCTTTAACGCAAAACAAACGTTTGATAATCTCATTGTGGCATATCGCGGTATGGCAGATGCCTTTGCAGGTGTGGTGATGCTTTTAGTGGCGGCAGGTGTATTTGCACAAAGTTTAAGTACAATCGGCTTTATCACTAATTTAATCGACTCAGCACAATCCTTCGGCGGTTCAGCATTCTTTATGATGTTAGTGCTTGCGGTGATTACCATTTTAGCCACCATGGCGACAGGTTCAGGTAACGCGGCGTTCTATGCTTTTGCAGAATTAATTCCAAAATTAGCCACTCAAATGGGCGTCAATCCAGCGTTCTTAACCATTCCAATGTTACAAGCCTCTAACTTAGGACGTGGTTTATCACCGGTTTCTGGTGTGGTTGTGGCGGTATCCGGTATGGGAAAAATCTCACCATTTGAAATCGTAAAACGTATGTCTGTCCCAATGTTGGTTGGTTTTATTTGTGTGATTATCGGCACAGAAATCTTTGTTTCCGTTGCCGTCTAGATTGATAGGTAAAAAAGAAGGGCTGATAGTAAATATCAGCCCTTTTGTTTTGAGTTAAGTGCGGTCAATTTTCTCGCTGTTTTTGATTTTATGCATTTGATGATTTTCAAAAGCTTTCACCAAATCGGCGACTTTTTCGCCTTCAGGTAAAACCAAATCTTGTGCGATATCATTAAGTGGCACAATCACGAATTCGCGGTTTTTCATATCGTAATGAGGAACCGTTAAGCGTTCATTTTGAATGATTTGATCGCCATAAAGCAGAATGTCCAAATCCAGTGTACGCTCACCCCAACGACGTAAACGCACGCGACCTTGTTCATTTTCGATACGTTGCAATTCATCGAGTAAAGCTAAAGGTGGGCGAGTGGTTTCGATCATCGCTACTGCATTTACATAATCCGGTTGATCTTGCGGGCCTAATGGTTTGCTTTGGTAAAATCCGCTCACCGATTTTAATTCAGTATTAGGTAGCGCAGAGATTGCCTCTAATGCCGAATTTAATTGTTCAGTAGGCGTATTTAAATTACTGCCTAGGGCGATATACACTTGAACCATTAGTTAGCCGCCTTAGGTTTACGTCTGCGATAATATTTTTTCTTTGGCGCTGGATGCAATTTTTGTTGCTCTTGAACCAACTGGCGACGTTGTTCTTGATTGCTGAGTTGGTACTCATGCCACCATTTTGCGAGTTCAACGGTTTCACCGCCTTCCACTTCAGCACGCATCGCCAATAAATCAAAGGCTGCACGGAATTTTTGATGTTCCATCGTGCGAGCAGGGTGAGAACCCGTGCGTTTAAGCAATTGTAATTGCAACATCCAAATATCACGAATAACGGATGTATGACGACGAGGTGCGGCTAATGATCGGCATAATTGATCAAGCACTTCATTTGCCGCAAGGGCATAGGCATCGTGATTGTTTAAGCCACCTTCATTTTTCAGCACATCCACTTTTTCGCGTAATGGATACCAGAAGAATGCCGCAAATAAAAAGGCTGGATTGATACGTAATTTATCGGCAATACGTTCATCAGTTGAATTTAACGAAGTTAAAATCATACGTTCCGCAAGGCTGTCTTCTTTTTCGGTGAAATAAGGCGTTAAGCTTGGGAAAAGCTGTTCAAATAAGCCATATTGACGAAGTAATTTATAGGTTTTTACACCATTGCCAGACTGCAATAATTTTAAGCTTTCATCGAATAAACGCGCCGGTGGAATATTTTTCAGCAATGGTGCAAGCTCACGAATTGGCTGTTCACTTGGTTTTTCCAAGAACATATCCAATTTCGCCATAAAGCGCACAGAACGTAACATACGCACAGGATCTTCTTGATAACGGGTAACGGGATCGCCAATCAGACGTAGTTTTCCGTTTTTCAGATCATCAATTCCGTTGAAGTAATCACGAAGCGTATTATCTTGCGGATTGTAGTAAAGCGCGTTTACCGTGAAATCACGGCGTTCGGCATCTTGTTCAATGGTGCCGTACACATTATCACGCAGTAACATCCCTTCATCGCTTTGTTTCGCTTGATTTTCGCTGCGTGCATCCGAATGGCTGGCACGGAATGTGGCCACTTCGATCACATCGCGACCAAACATAATATGCGCAAGGCGGAAACGACGACCGACTAAACGACATTGACGTTGGAATACCGCTTGAATTTGGTCGGGACGCGCATTCGTTGCCACATCAAAATCTTTTGGATGCTTACCCAACAATAAATCACGCAAACACCCCCCAACGATATAAGCGTCGTAACCTTGACGTTGCAATTTTTCTACCACGGTAATGGCATTACGGCTAAACATACGTGGGTTAATACCAAAATGAGAGGCTTTAACGATATGTTTGTCGTGACGATGCGCTTGGGTGTTCGTTTTTTTGTGGTGAGAAGAGGACGGGGCGATCTTGGGTTGTGAACGCTCTGTTTTTGAAACGTTTGGTTTTTCAGTTTTTGGCGCTGTTTTTGGGACAGGCGAATTTATATTGGTTTCAGTTTCTTTTTTAGTTTTTTTACCAAATAAATTTTTTATATAAGTAAGAATAATTTACTCCATTCTCTATGTTAAATGCGCATTTGATAAAAACACGAAAAGTGCGGTTGTTTTTGACCGCACTTTTTCGTTGGGTTATTTGAATCAATTAACCTGCGACTTGTTTTTCACGAATTTCAGCAAGGGTTTTGCAATCGATACAAAGATCAGCAGTAGGACGTGCTTCTAAGCGACGAATGCCAATTTCTTCCCCACAAGAATCGCAGTAACCGAAATCATCGGTGTCCAATTTTTTCAATGTGTATTCAATCTTTTTCATTAGTTTACGCTCGCGATCGCGGTTACGTAATTCAAGACTGAATTCTTCTTCTTGGGTCGCACGGTCAGCTGGATCCGGGAAGTTTGACGCTTCATCTTGCATATGAGCAACAGTTCTTGATGCTTCTTCCACAATTTGCTCGTGCCATGCAGTTAAAATTTTTCTGAAATGAAGAATTTGATCTTCATTCATGTATTCCTCATCTTTCTTAGGTTGATAAGGTGTAACACCGGCTAAATCCAGCAAACTTAGAGATGCCTTAGACATTGATAACTCCTAATAATAGTACAGAATTTAATGACGTCCTGTCTTGTTTTTGTGATTAGTTCTTATTGCTAAAAATAGCTGACATAAGAACCTAGTTATTTTAAGGGCGATATAAATAGCAGAACTTCATCTATTTAGCAAATAAATTTAGCCTGGAAATTTAAATTTTGCGATCGAGATCGCAAAAAATGGCGTAATTATTTGTTTATTTATGAGGTTAAGGCTAGGTTGCCTTATTTTCTCGCTATAAATCACACTCCAAATGAAACTCACGTTATTTCAACTGTGCATCATGCTCATCGTTTCAGCCTTTTCTTTGCTTGTTGTGCCCGATTTTTTACTGTTTACCTGGCAACGAGCGGGGCTGAGCATTTTATTGTTGGTTATGACCGCATTTTGTTTCCATTGGTTCAATTATTTTAAAGTCAGAAATTTTTGCATTAACGGCATTTGGTTTTTGCTTACCTTAGCTTACGTGCATTCACAAGCCTTATCGTTATTGACCCAAGCCGAAAAAATTTCAAGTTTACCGAATAAAATCACGTTAGATCTTCACATTTCAGAAATTCTTCATCAGCAAGATTATCAAACGTTAGTTGCGACGACGTCTTTATTTGATGGGAAAGAACAACAAATTTTTATTAATTGGAGAGCACCAGAAAAACCACAACTTGGTGAAATTTGGCGGGCAGATGTAAAGCTTCGTCCTATTTCGGCGAGATTAAATCATGGTGGATTTGATCGACAACAATGGTATTTTTCCAAAAGGATTATTGCCGTAGGGAATGTGAAAAGTGCGGCCAAAATTGGGGGCGATTTTTCTTATCGCACAGATTTTCTACAGAATAGTCTCAAACAGACGGAAGGACTTTCTTTGCAAGGCTTGCTTATCGCATTGGCATTTGGTGAGCGGGCTTGGCTGGATAATAAAACATGGCTGATTTATCAACAAACGAATACAGCACATTTAATTGCCATTTCAGGACTCCATATTGGTTTAGCCATGGGGATAGGCTTTTTCTTTGCTCGATTATTGCAATTTGTATTGCCAACACGCTTTATTTCACCCTGGTTTCCGCTTTGCTTTGGCGTGTTGATTGCTTTAGGTTACGCCTATTTAGCTGGATTTAGTTTACCGACCTTTCGTGCAATGATGGCATTGCTTTTTATTGCAATCCTTCAATTTTCGCGACGATATTACACGCCTTTGCAAATGCTTTGTTTAGTGGTAGCGTTTTTACTGTTTTGTGATCCACTTATGCCACTTTCGGTGAGCTTTTGGCTTTCAGTTGGTGCTGTTACCTGTCTGATTGTGTGGTACCGATATGTTCCCTTATCAATCATTGAGTGGCAGCATCAAAAATTATCCGGCAAAGTGCGGTGGATTTTGGGCTTGTTTCATTTGCAGTTGGGGCTGCTGATTTTATTCACACCTATTCAGCTTTTCTTCTTTAATGGCTTGGCGTTAAATGGATTCTTGGCGAATTTAATTGCAGTGCCCTTATATAGCTTCGTACTTGTACCCTTGATTCTCTTTGCGATGTTAACGAATGGCGCATTTTCTTCTTGGCATTTTTCAAATGCGATTGCTCAAGGTATTACACAATGCCTCAGTTTTTTCCAAGGCTCGTATATGCCGATTTCGATTAATTTATCCCTCATTCTGACCGCACTTTTAAGCTTTGTTTTTGGTGTGATGTTAGGGGGATTGTATTTTGCATCTCAAGGGAAAACAAAAAACACACCGCTAAAATCAAGTCGATTTTTCACATTAAACAGCACAAAAATCTTATCGCCAGAAGCTTATAAACAAGCGCTTCGAGATGTTATTTTTATTTTTTGTGTTTGTATGGGGACTCTAGGATATCGATATATCACGAAACCCAAATGGCAGTTAGATACCTTAGATGTTGGACAAGGTTTAGCAACCTTAATTGTGAAAGAGGGAAAAGGCGTGTTGTATGATACGGGGCCCGCTTGGCAGAGTGGAATAGGGGCTTCTTCCATGGCGGAATTAGAAATATTGCCTTATCTTCAACGGGAAGGCATTGAACTTGAAACCTTGATTTTAAGCCATGATGATAACGATCATTCGGGTGGCGCTAAAGCGATTTTAGCCGCATATCCAGAGATTGAACTGATTACACCTTCTCGCAAAAACTATGGTGAAACGCACCGCACTTTTTGTCTTCAGGGAAAACAATGGCAGTGGGGAGGACTTGATTTTAAAATTCTTTCACCAAAACAAATTACAGACAGGGCGGAGAATCCTCAATCTTGCGTGATTGTATTAACGGATGGACAGTATCAGATCCTTTTAACCGGTGATGCTGATGTGGCAACAGAAAAATCTTTTGCTGAAAAACTAGGCAAAATTAATGTGTTACAGGTAGGACATCATGGCAGTAAAACCTCAACAGGCGAGATTTTACTGGGACAGGCGAAACCTGATCTTGCCTTAATTTCAAGCGGACGATGGAATGCGTGGAATTTTCCTCATCCAATCGTGATTGAACGATTAAATCGTTATCAAAGTGCGGTCGAAAATACGGCTATTTCAGGTCATATAAGGTTAAATTTTACTGAAAAAGGCATTGAAATTGAAAAAGTGAGAGGGGATTTTTCACCTTGGTTTGCCCGTGTAATTGGATTATCCCCGAAATAACAGGTACAATGCAGCCAATTTTTATTAAGACAATGTGATGCAAGAACAAACTATGCAAGATAAAGATTTCTCAACCTCGCAAACTTTTAAGCGTTTATGGCCGATGATTTCACCTTTTAAATCAGGGTTATTTGTCGCTGCTGTCGCTCTCATTTTTAATGCATTGGCTGATTCAGGCCTGATTTATATGCTTAAGCCTTTGCTTGATGACGGGTTTGGGAAAGCAGATCATTCCTTCCTAAAACTGATGGCGTTTGTTGTGGTTGGTATGATTATGTTGCGTGGAGTGACTAACTTTATTTCCAGCTATTGTTTGGCTTGGGTATCAGGCAAAGTGGTGATGATTATGCGCCGCCGCTTGTTTAAGCATTTAATGTTTATGCCGGTGAGTTTCTTTGATCGTAATTCAACGGGGAAATTGCTTTCTCGTATTACTTACGATTCAGAAATGATTGCCAATTCTTCCTCTAATTCATTAGTGACCATTGTACGTGAGGGGGCCTATTTAGTTTCATTGCTCGTGGTGATGTTTTACACCAGTTGGGAACTGACGTTGGTTCTTTTCGTCATCGGGCCAATTATTGCAGTGCTTATTCGCTTTGTATCGAAGATCTTCCGTAAGCTTAGTAAAAACATGCAAGATTCCATGGGGGAATTAACTTCTGCGACGGAACAAATGCTAAAAGGGCATAAAGTGGTGCTTTCTTTTGGTGGTCAGTTAGTGGAAGAAGAGCGTTTCGATAAAGTCAGCAATGATATGCGCCGTAAAGGAATGAAGATGGTGACTGCTGATGCCATTTCAGATCCGGTTGTGCAAGTTATTGCCTCTTTGGCGTTGGCGGCAGTGCTTTATTTAGCAACTACACCATTAATTGCAGAACATAATTTAACCGCAGGTTCTTTTACTGTCGTCTTTTCTTCCATGTTAGCGATGATGCGCCCATTAAAATCCTTGACGAATGTAAACTCACAATTCCAACGAGGCATGGCGGCCTGTCAGACATTATTTTCTATCTTAGATTTAGAAACTGAAAAAGATAATGGCACGTATAAAGCAGAACCCGCCAAAGGTGATTTAGAATTTAAAAACGTGAGTTTTGCTTATGAGGGGAAAGAAGAGAGGGCCTTAAATAATATCTCTTTTTATGTGCCCGCAGGCAAAACTGTGGCATTAGTGGGACGTTCAGGTTCGGGTAAATCAACCATTGCCAATTTGGTAACGCGTTTCTACGATATTGATGAAGGTGAGATTTTATTAGATGGCGTGAGAATTCAAGATTATCGTCTATCTAATTTACGTGAGAATTGTTCTGTTGTTTCTCAACAAGTGCATTTATTTAATGATACGATTGCCAATAATATTGCCTATGCGGCAGAAGATAAATACACGCGTGAGCAAATTATCGAAGCAGCAAAAGCGGCTTATGCCTTAGAGTTTATCGAGAAACTTCCACAAGGTTTTGATACCGTTATCGGTGAGAATGGAGCAAGTCTTTCTGGTGGTCAACGTCAGCGTTTAGCCATTGCTCGTGCGTTATTACGTAATTCACCTGTCTTAATTTTAGATGAGGCGACTTCTGCACTCGATACCGAATCTGAACGTGCGATTCAGTCCGCATTAGAGGAACTGAAAAAAGATCGTACGGTATTGGTTATCGCCCATCGTTTATCAACCATTGAAAATGCCGATGAAATCTTAGTTATTGAACACGGTGAAATTAAAGAACGTGGTACACACCAAGATTTATTAGCACTTGATGGTGCATATAAACAATTACACAGTATGCAGTTTAGCGGATAAAATAATAAGGGCGAACCAATGTGTTCGCCCAAAATCAATATAGGATAAATGAAATGCCTTTTTGGTACTCAAATTCAAAGCTAGCTTGGTTGCTCCTGCCTTTTTCTCTGCTATTTTGGTTGATTAGCCAAATTCGCCGAGCATTATTTTCCCTAAATATCTTATCTTCTTATAAATCCCCGAAACCTGTCATTATTGTTGGTAATCTTTCTGTTGGTGGAAATGGTAAAACCCCTGTCGTGGTGTGGTTAGTGGAAGAGTTACAAAAACAAGGGTTGCGTGTAGGCGTGATTTCTCGTGGCTATGGTAGCCAATCTAAAACCTATCCTTTACTTGTTACACCTGAAACAGATCCCGTTCAAGGGGGCGATGAACCTGTTTTAATCGCCAAAAGAACAGGTGTGCCAGTGGTGATTTCACCGAATCGTCAACACGCTATCGAATTACTTTTGAAAACACAGGATTGCGATCTGATTATTTCGGATGATGGATTACAACATTATAAGTTGCAGCGTGATATTGAAATTGTGGTGATGGACGCAGAACGTACTTTAGGGAACGGCTTTGTATTACCAGCTGGGCCTTTACGTGAATTACCAAGTCGTTTAAAAAATGTGGACTTTGTGATTACTAATGGCGGAAAAAATGCTTATTCTGATGCCATTATGACGTTAGTTCCTCACTATGCGATTAATTTAGTGACGGCAGAAAAACGCTTACTAAGTGAGTTTACCCAAGGTTCAGCCATTGCGGGAATTGGCAATCCTCAACGTTTTTTCACGATGTTGGAAAATTTAAATATTCGTTTAGCCAATACGAAAGCTTTTCAAGATCATCAACATTTTGAATCACAATTATTAGAAAAACTTGCTGAAAACCAACCGCTCTTTATGACCGAAAAGGATGCCGTAAAATGCCAAGCTTTTGCTAAAGAGAATTGGTGGTATGTCCCAGTTGATGCGGAGATTGTTGAGGCTGAAAACCAAGGCCAAAAACTTCCACAATTGTGGGAAAAAATCCGTCATTTAGTTTAACTCTATTCGAGTGAAATATGCATGAGAAACTTAATCCTCGATTATTAGAAGTGATCGCTTGCCCGCGATGTTTGGCAAGATTGAAATACGATCAAGAAAATCAACGGCTCATTTGCCCTTTTGAGCAAGTGGCGTATCCTATTGAAAACGGCGTGCCGGTTTTGTTGGCAGAGAAAGCCGAAACACTGAAAGAATAAGGAATGATTATGTCATTTACAGTTATTATCCCTGCTCGTTTTGCATCGAGCCGCTTACCAGGTAAACCTTTAGCAGATATTGCCGGTAAACCTATGATTCAACATGTTTTTGAAAAAGCTCAACAATCAGGTGCGAGCCGAGTGATTATCGCCACAGATAACGAACAAGTTGAGAAAGCAGCAAAAGCTTTTGGGGCAGAAGTGTGTATGACATCAGAAGCGCATAATTCCGGTACAGAGCGTTTAGCAGAAGTAGTGAGTAAGCTTGGTATTGCTGATGATGAAATTATTGTAAACATCCAAGGGGATGAGCCGTTAATTCCTCCCGTTATTGTGAGTCAAGTGGCAGAAAATTTAGCGAAGTTTAACGTGAATATGGCGACGCTTGCGGTAAAAATTCACGAAGCGGAAGAGTTATTTAACCCAAATGCCGTGAAAGTCGTTACGGATAAAGATGGCTACGTTTTATATTTTTCCCGTTCAGTAATCCCTTACGATCGTGATCAATTTATGCAATTAGCAGATACCTCCAAGGCACAACTGGCTGATGCGTATCTTCGTCATATCGGTATTTATGCTTACCGTGCAGGCTTTATTAAGCAATATGTGCAATGGGCACCAACACAATTAGAAAACTTAGAGAAGTTAGAGCAACTCCGTGTATTATGGTACGGTGAGCGTATTCATGTGGAATTGGCGAAAGAAGTCCCGGCTGTTGGTGTGGATACGGCTGAAGATTTAGAAAAAGTGCGGTCAATTTTAACTGCAAATTAAGATCAGTACGTTCATTAAATCAAGGACGAAGAAATGAAAAAATTTAACTTATTAATGATATGCGTCTTCGTGAGTCAAATCCCACAAATAGTACAAGCGGAAGAACAGAAATGGGTAGATAAACAACATGACAGAATCAAAGAAACCTTAAATAGTTGGGCTAAGAGCATTGATAACTGGATAAGTGATCCCGATCCTGAGAATCCAGCGGGTGCCAAACTACGAGTGATGCTAGATAGTCAATGGAATCATTACGATCATTTGTCATTTAAGCCGCGTGTACGAGGTAAAATTCGCTTACCGGGTGTGAAAAAACAGTTAAGCTTGGTATTTGGTGATGAAGATGTTGAAAACCAAGAGAATGATAAAAACTATATTGGAAACATTTATAAAAAACCGTTAGAAAATAAGAAATATTATAATAGCAGTCAAGCACGCAATGATAATGCATCTATTGGCTTACGTTGGTCTGATAGCATTAAAAGCTTAGGAGTAAATACTCATTTTGATCTTGGTATCCGCTCTGGGGTAGATATTTTTGTCCGTTTTAAAGCTTATAAAGAGTGGCAAATTAATGATGAGCTTTCTACTCGGTTAGAACAAATTTATCGTTATGGTAGCAATAGTAAGCATTACGTGCGTACTAATTTCGAAACGAAATACCAACGTACCCCAAATATTTTTATCGGAAACAACTTGTATCTACAATATGCACATGACATTGATGAAGAGATTTCATGGGGAAATAGTATTTATCAGGAACATGATTTTGCTAATAATAAACGTTTAAATTACGGTATCTTTGTTGGTGGTTATTTGGATAATAAAAAATTTGATATTAATCAATATGGCCCATTTATAAGTTGGCGTCAGCCAATTTGGCGAAAATGGCTATTTATTCAACCAGAATTAAGCTATTACAATGATAGAAAGAAAGACCGTAGCCATCATGTTGGTGCATTTTTACGATTAGAAGCAGTTTTCTAATATTTGATGTTTTTCAAGTAATGTAAATCTTGTTTTCTGTTTGGAAACAAAAATCTTATTTATGTTTGATTCTAAAAAGTTTCTCTCAGACGTTTCTCATGAACCTGGTGTTTATCGTATGTATGACGATAAAGATCAGGTTATTTATGTGGGCAAAGCGAAAGATCTTAAAAAGCGCCTTTCCAGCTATTTCCGAAAAAACTTAAGTAGCAAAAAAACAGAAGCCTTGGTGTCGTCAATTCATCATATTGATACGACGATTACTTCTTCTGAAACAGAAGCATTATTGCTTGAGCATAATTTCATTAAGCTTTATCAACCTCGTTATAACGTATTATTGCGAGATGATAAATCCTATCCTTTTATTTTATTGACGAAAGAACGTCATCCTCGTATTACTTCTTATCGTGGAACGAAAAAAATTGCAGGTGAGTATTTCGGACCTTATCCTCATGCAGGTGCAGTACGTGAAACCTTGTCGTTAATGCAAAAATTATTCCCTGTTCGTCAATGTGAAAATTCGGTTTATAACAATCGTTCCCGCCCTTGTTTGCAATATCAAATCGGGCGTTGCTCCGCACCTTGTGTGCCAGACTATGTGACTGATGAGGAATATAACCAACAAGTGGAATTAGCGCGATTATTTTTACAAGGGAAAGATCAGCAAGTATTAGATTATCTCATTGGCAAAATGGAGCAGGCGAGCCGAGACTTGGATTTTGAAGGCGCGGCACGTTATCGTGACCAAATTCAAGCGGTTCGTGCGGTTATCGAAAAACAATTCGTGTCCAATGAACGTTTGGACGATATGGATATTATGTCCATTGCGTATCAGCACGGTTTAGCTTGTGTTCAGGTAATGTTTATTCGTCAAGGCAAAGTATTGGGCAATCGCAGTTATTTTCCGAAAGTGCCTGCTAATACAGATTTATCCGAATTAACAGCAACGTTTGTTGGGCAGTTTTATTTGCAAGGCCATCAAGGCAGAAGTATCCCTAATAGTATTATTGTGGATCATAAATTAGATGAAAAAGCGGAGCTTGAAGCCTTATTAACGGAACAAGCTGGCCGAAAAGTGGTGATACAAGAATCCGCTAAAGGCGATAAAGGTAAATATCTACAACTAGCGCAAATTAATGCCAAAGCGGCGTTAGCGACTCAACTTAAACAATCTTCCCGAATGCACGAACGTTATCAAGCCCTTTGCGAATTGCTCGATATGCCTGAAATTAAACGTATGGAATGTTTTGATATTAGTCATACGATGGGGAATCAAACTGTGGCATCTTGCGTGGTATTTAATCAAGAAGGACCACTGAAATCAGATTATCGCCGTTTTAATATTGAAGGTATTACGGGTGGCGATGATTATGCCGCGATGGAGCAAGCCTTAAAGAAACGTTACGATCGTGATCTTGATGAAGATAAAATTCCCGATATTATTTTTATTGATGGTGGTAAAGGACAGCTTAATCGCGCCTTAGAGGTTTTTCATCACCTCAACGTAAAATGGGATAAAAATCGACCGCACTTAATCGGTGTGGCAAAAGGTGTGGATCGTCGAGCAGGACAAGAAGTGTTGATTATCAGCAAACAAGATCGTGAGATTCACTTGCCGGATGATAGCCTTGCGCTGCATTTAATCCAACATATTCGAGATGAAAGCCATAATCATGCGATTAGCGGTCATCGTCAAAAACGTCAAAAAGCCTTTACCCAAAGTGGCTTAGAAACCATTGAAGGGGTAGGCGCCAAACGACGCCAAGCCTTGTTGAAATATTTAGGTGGATTACAAGGTGTCAAAAATGCCACATTGGATGAAATCGCCTCTGTACCCGGTATTTCTAAAGCGTTAGCGGAAAAGATTTTCGAGACCTTAAAAAGTTAGGAAAAATCTTGATTTTCTACGCGAACTGTCTATGATTCAACCTTTCGGATTTTATTATAGGAACATATTATGTTTGAATGGCTTGTTGATCCTGAAGCATGGATTTCATTGCTCACTTTGACCGCACTTGAAATCGTCTTGGGTATCGATAACATTATTTTTATTAGTATTTTAGTGGGACGTTTACCCGCAAATCAACGCCAATCTGGTCGTATTATCGGTCTTGGATTAGCGATGATTACCCGTATTTTACTTCTTGTTTCCCTTTCTTGGATGATGAAATTAACGGAGCCGTTGTTCACGTTAGTCGGTCAGGAAATTTCGGGTCGCGATTTGATTTTATTCCTTGGAGGCTTATTCCTAATAGTGAAAAGTACAGGCGAAATTAAAGAAGCGATGCATCCTGAAGCACATCATGAAGAAGAGAATAACAAGAAGAAAGTCAGCTATTTGGGCGTGTTAATCCAAATTGCAATTTTAGATATTGTGTTTTCTTTAGACTCTGTGATCACAGCAGTAGGGATGGCAAATCACCTTCCTGTGATGATCTTGGCAATTATGATTGCAGTTGGTGTGATGATGTTTGCCGCGAAACCAATTGGTGATTTTGTGGATACTCATCCGACATTGAAGATTTTAGCCTTAGCATTCTTAATTTTAGTTGGAGTAAGTTTAATTGCCGAAAGCTTGGATATTCATATTCCAAAAGGCTACATTTACTTTGCAATGGGCTTCTCAGCCGTAGTTGAAATGCTCAACATCAAGATGCGAAAATCACTTGGTCATTAAATCATATAAAAAGGCGGAACAATATGTTCCGCTTTTTTAGTCATTATAGAATACCCCTTTCCCATATAAATACAGCGTGACTTGTTCGCCAGTATGATATTCGTTAATGAGATCTTCATTGATATTCAATTCATAACCGCTAACATCAATACAAATATTGATCGCTCGTCCTCTTGATTCTATCCGCTTAATCTCACCGTTAAAAGAAGCGGTCGGATCTTGGATTTTTTTCGCAAGAGAGAATTGCTCAGGGCGGAATAACACTTTCCCTTGTGTATGACCACTTCCTTTATTTTCGACGGCAATTTCACCTAATTGACAGGTTGCGATGCCATCGCTTTTTAATGTTGCAGGAAGAATAATGCTTTCCCCAATAAATTTAGCAATAGACAAATACTGAGGTGACCAATAGAGCGTTTTAGGTGTCGCAATTTGGAGAATTTTCCCTTCTTGAATCACTGCGATTTTGTCTGCATGACATAGTGCTTCATCACGATCATGGGTCACAAATACAGCAGAGGAACCACTTTCTCTTAATACTTGTAACATATCGTAACGAATTTGATTTCTAAGATGCTCATCTAACGCACTAAATGGCTCATCAAACAGGATTAATTCAGGGCTTGGTGCAAGTGCTCGAGCAAGTGCGACACGTTGCTGTTGACCACCAGAAAGCTGATGTGGGAAACGGTCAGCTAAGCTGCTAATGCCCGTCAGTTTCATCACTTCCTGTATGCGTTGTTTTTCCTCTTCCGTTTTCCCTTTACCATCACCTAAGCCATAAGCAATGTTGCGGTAAACATTTAAATGAGGAAATAACACGCCTTCTTGTACCACATAGCCTAATTTGCGCTGTTGGGTTGGCACATTGAGGTTTTCTTTAAAAATAGGTTGATTCTTTAACCAAATCTCACCGCTTGTTGGTTGTTCAAAACCAGCAATACTACGCAATAAGGTGGTTTTTCCACAACCAGATGCACCAAGAAGAAACAGAATTTCACCTTTCTCTAATTGCAGAGAGATATTGTGTAGAACCTGGTATCCGTTAAAGGATTTATTCAAATTTTTAATGTCGAGTAATGTTGTCATTTTTATTTTCTCGTTATTTAAAACCGTATCGTTTCAGGAAAAACACAGGAATCCCTGAAAATAGCACTAACATAATGGCATAAGGCGTTGCAGCTGCATATTGTGCATCAGAGGTATATTCCCACACCGCGGTTGAGAGCGTTTTAATGTCATTAGGGGTCAATAATAGGGTAGCGGTGAGCTCTTTCATTAAGTTTAAGAACACTAAAGCAAACGCAGCGGCAATCCCTGGTAACATGGCCGGAATGACTAAAGTACGGAAAATATAAAAGTTGCTACGGCCTAAGCTTTGTCCTACCTTTTCAATGTTACTAGACATTTGTTCAAGTGAGCTACGCAAGGTCGTTTGTGCCATGGGAAGATAAAGCATAAAGTAGGCGACGACAACCATGGCAAAGGTTTGATAAAGCGAATACGCATAGTTGATAGTAAAGAAGACCAACGATAATGCGATAACAAGCCCTGGTACAGCGTGAAGTAGATAAGGGATTCGATCAAGCCAAATCGTCAATTTACTGCGATAGCGTACCGCTGCCCATACCAATGGTAGTGCACAAATAACGGTAAGTGTTGCACCCAGTGTTGATATAGTCAGTGAATTTGTGAAGGCGGTAAAAAATTCCCCAAAATCGACCGCATTTTCAATGGAACTTCCCACGGTTAGCCAATAAATCAGCATAGTAATTGGTACACCAATACTAAGCACAAAAATGGTAGTAAAAAAGCTAACGACTAAAATTTGTTTTCCTGCTGAGAGCATTTTCAACGGATAGGGGCGTATTACGCCTTTGCCGCTTTGATAGAGTGTTTGTGTGCCTCTAAAACGAATTTCCCCCATCACAACAAAGATACAGATCACCATTAATACACCAGAAAGTAAGGCGGCGGTGTTGTTATTAAAGGCCATTTCATATTCTTGGAAAATTGCCGTAGTGAAGGTTTGGTAATTTAAAATAGACACAGCTCCAAACTCTACTAACATATGAAGCGCAATTAATAATACGCTGCTACCGATGGCGGGTTTGAGTTGCGGAAAAATCGCATGCCAAAATGTGTAAGCATGGCTTTTCGCCAGTGAAAGGCTCACTTCTTCTAAAGAGCGGTCGAGTCTTTTTAAGGTCGCCGCGACAGGGAGATAAGCAAGCGGGAAAGAACTCAGCGTCATAATGCCGATGGTTCCCCAGAAGCCTTCCACTCTGAAGGTGAGACTGATCCACGTAAAACAACTGACAAAAGCCGGAATACAAAGAGGGAGCGTCATGGCTACTTGGAAAAAGCCTTTTCCCCAAAAGCGATAACGTTCTAATAAAAATGCACATAGTGTGCCGAGAATAATGGCAAAAAGTGTAACAAATACCATTAAAAGTAGGGTGTTACTGAGCAATTCCCACATTCTTGGGCGCCAAAGTAATTCAATGCTGCGAGCCAATCCGACATCTGCAGCACGCTCAATAACATATAAAAAAGGGAGTAATAATGGCAAACTAATCAGCACGATTAAGGCTATAAGCCAGCGAGGTGGGCGATTAGACACAGAAAAATCCTTTAAAAAGTATAGAGTAAGTCGAGTAAATAACAGAAGGGCGTGTATTACACGCCCTATATTGCATAGTAAATTAAACTTATTTCAAACCAGCTTCTTCAATAAGTTTGTTTGCGTTGTCTTTGTCTTCAGAAGTGGTTGCTGAAACAACAGGCGCTTCTAATTTTGCATAAGGTTCCATGTTAAATGGAGAAACCACATCGGTACGAAGTGGGTATTCTGCACGTACTGAAACAAACGCTTGTTGTCCTTCTTTACTTGCTAAGAAATCAACGAATTTTTTCGCTTCTTCTTTATTTTTAGACCCTTTTAATACAGCAGCACCAGAATAAGTCACTAATGCACCAGGATCTTGATGACGAATAAAATAAAGACGTGTTTTGAGGTTTTCAGCACCTTTTTCTTTTGCCAGAGTATACCAGTAATAGTTGTTAATTAACGCTGCTGGTACTTCACCATTTTCAACCGCTTGAAGGGCAACACTGTTTTTCGCATAAAGTTTGCCGTTTTCTTTTAAGCCTTTTAACCATTTAAGAGCGGCATCTTTACCTTTTAATTTGGTAATCGCAACAACTTGCTCTAAGAATGCGCCTGAAGTTGGAACGTAACCAATTTTATCTTTCCATTTTGGTGTTGCATAATCTAACACGGATTTTTCCATGTCTTTTTCAGATAATTTAGTGTGATCGTAAACCACAACACGAGAACGACCGCTTAATGCGACCCAGTCTTTTTTCGGTGCAACAGGCACACCTTTGTGTGCAGTTTGTTTAATAGTATCTGCAGAAAGCGGTTCTAATAAGCCCGCATCAGACAGGGCAGCGAAAGGTGCAGTTTGTTCAGAAAAGAATACGTCAGCAGGGGTTTTATCGCCCTCTTCTTTTAATTGACCTGCAAGTTGATCACTTTTAGCACTGTTTAAGGTCACTTTAATGCCCGTTGCTTTTGTAAATGCATCAGCAACAGCTTGAGAACCTTCTTTGTGCTGTCCATTGTAAACAGTAATATCTGCAGAAGCGAATCCTGCAAACGCCATTAAGCCGGTTAGTGCGGCAATTTGGAAGTGCTTAATTTTCATGAAAACTCCTTTATGTTATCGGGCAAATCGCCCATTTTCTGAAAATAAAATTCGTCCCATTCTAATATATTTAAAAGAGATAATGCAAATAATTCTCAGATGTTTTTCTCTTATATCAAAATTTCATATCCCATTCTATTTTTTTACTTCGTCCTATGTTAATTTTTCTCCATAATGTCTAGTAGAAATTTCTAATAAGGACGGATATGAATATTCAGCAAATCATTAAACAACATCATTTAGAGCTCTTATTCCAGCAAGGGTCGTTTGGGATTGAAAAGGAAAGTCAACGGGTATATGCAGATGGTTCAATTGTGACGTCACCGCATCCTAAAGCTTTTGGTAATCGTCGTTTTCACCCTTATATTCAAACTGATTTTGCAGAAAGTCAGTTGGAATTGGTGACTCCCCCTATGAAAAAGTTAGAGGATACACTACGTTGGCTTTCAGCCATTCATGAAGTGACTTTGCGAACTTTACCGGAGGATGAATTTATTTTTCCTTTTAGTATGCCTGCAGGATTACCGCCAGAAGAACACATTAAGGTTGCACAATTAGATAATCAGGAAGATGTGGCTTATCGGGAGCATTTAGTCCAGTCTTACGGTAAATATAAGCAAATGGTCAGTGGTATTCATTACAATTTTCAAATTGACCCTAAGTTTATTGATGCTTTATTTCATGCACAAAATGAAATACAAAGTGCGGTTGATTTTCAAAATAATTTTTACCTAAAAATAGCGAAGAACTTCTTACGCTATCAATGGATTTTACTTTACTTGTTTTCTGCAACACCGACGGTAGAGGAAAAATATTTCAGAGGCAATTCACCCCTTAAACCGCATCAATATGTGCGGAGTTTACGTTCAGGGAAATATGGTTATGTGAATAATCCGAAGATCCACGTCTCTTATGACAGTTTGCAAGAGTATGTTGAGACGTTAGAACACTGGGTGAAATCGGGTGATTTGATTGCGGAAAAAGAGTTTTACTCGAGTGTACGTTTGCGTGGTGCTAAAAAAGCGCGAGATTTACTTGAAAAAGGAATTCAATATTTAGAATTTCGTTTGTTTGATCTCAATCCGTTTGCACCTTATGGAATGGAACTCGCTGATGCGAAATTCATTCATTATTTTATTTTGTTAATGGCATGGCTTGAGGATACCGCTGATCAAGAAGGTATAAAATTAGGCAAAGCACGTCTTGCTGAAGTAGCATGGGAAGATCCAAGAGAGCAAAGTGTTTATGCGGTAGAAGGCGAATTAGTCCTCCTTGAAATGCTCAAGATGCTTGAACAACTTAATGTGAGTGATGAGATAAAAACGATTGTTAAAAACAAATTGGAGCAATTTGCGGATCCAAGCCAAACGCTTTGTGCAAAAGTGGTTGCGGCAATTGAACAGGTCGGTAGTTACCAACAATTAGGGGCCGATATTGCGCAATCTAATAAAGCAAAAGCCTTTGAACGTTTTTATGCATTAACTGCGTTTGATAATATGGAACTGTCCACACAAGCGTTATTGTTTGATGCAATCCAAAAAGGGCTAAAGATTGAGATTTTAGATGAACGCGATCAATTTATCAGTCTTCAATTTGGCGATCATTTGGAATATGTGAAAAACGGTAATATGACTTCTCACGATAGCTATATTTCTCCACTCATTATGGAAAATAAAGTGGTGACGAAGAAAGTGTTAGCGAAAGCAGGATTTAATGTACCGCAAAGCATCGAGTTTACCGATGTGAAAAGTGCGGTCGAAAATTTCCCACTTTTTGAAAATCGAGCTGTCGTGATTAA
The DNA here is from genome assembly GCF_000210895.1 of Haemophilus parainfluenzae T3T1. Lineage (NCBI taxonomy): Bacteria > Pseudomonadati > Pseudomonadota > Gammaproteobacteria > Pasteurellales > Pasteurellaceae > Parahaemophilus > Parahaemophilus parainfluenzae. Next base: position 1,349,821 of record NC_015964.1, read on the forward strand.
GCCAAAATCAACGAATTTTGGTTTAGGGATCAGTATTTTCCAACAAGGTGTAACGGATAGAGATGATTTTGCAAAAGCAGTAGAAATTGCTTTCCGTGAAGATAAAGAGATCATGGTTGAAGATTATCTACTTGGCACCGAATACCGTTTCTTTGTGTTAGGCGATCAAACGTTAGCTGTCTTATTACGTGTTCCAGCAAATGTCATTGGAGATGGTGTACATACCGTTGCTGAATTAGTTGCGGCTAAAAATGATCATCCTTTACGGGGCGATGGTAGTCGAACACCATTGAAAAAAATTGCATTAGGGGATATTGAGCAGTTGCAGCTTAAGGAACAAGGCTTAACTGTGGATTCTATTCCAGCGAAAGATCAACTTGTCCAATTACGTGCGAATTCCAATATTAGTACAGGCGGCGATTCTATTGATATGACGGATGAAATGCATGCCAGTTACAAAGAAATTGCGGTCGGGATTAGCAAAGCAATGGGGGCGGCAGTGTGTGGCGTGGATTTGATTATTCCTGATTTGAAAAAGCCGGCAGAACCGAGCCTACGTTCGTGGGGTGTGATTGAGGCAAACTTTAATCCTATGATGATGATGCATATTTTCCCATTTAGTGGACAATCTCGACGATTGACAATGAATGTGATTAAGATGCTTTTCCCAGAATTGCCTTAATTTGGTTATCGGGCTTCATCAGTTGGTGAAGCCCGTTTTACATTCATCGTAATTAGGCTAAAATGGAGACAGTATTCACAATTCTAAAATGAAATTTAATGACAACTTTTACCTTAGAACCTCAAGAAAATGATCGTCTGCAATCCCTTTGCGGTGCATTTGATGAAAATATCAAACTGATTGAAAAAGAATTTAACCTCAATATTTCCCGTAATAATTTCACTTTCACCGTGAAATCAAATGATGAAAATCCCAAATCTCACCATGAACAATTAATTGAGCGTGCGGCGAAATTAATCCAAACATTATATGTGGAAACTGCACCAATTAAAGGGAAAGTGAAAGAACTTGATTTAGAAGATGTGCATATTGCCTTGCAAGAGAGCAGAATGTTATCTCAAGCGGGAAGTGAGTCACGCAGTGAAAATCACGTTTATAGCACCACAATTAAAACTAAGCGTGGTTTGATTAAACCGCGTGGTGAAAATCAAATTCAGTATTTACACAATATTCTTACGCACGATATTAGTTTTGGAATTGGACCCGCCGGAACGGGGAAAACTTTTTTAGCCGTAGCAGCAGCTGTAGAGGCATTAGAACGCCAAGAAATTCGTCGCATTTTGCTGACTCGTCCTGCGGTGGAAGCGGGCGAAAAATTAGGTTTCCTGCCGGGTGATTTAGGACAGAAAATTGAACCTTATTTACGACCGCTTTATGATGCGTTATTTGAAATGCTTGGCTTTGAACGCGTACAAAAATTGATGGAGCGTAATGTGATTGAAATCGCGCCATTAGCTTATATGCGTGGGCGAACACTTAATGATAGCTTTATCATTCTAGATGAAAGCCAAAATACGACGGTCGAACAAATGAAAATGTTTTTAACCCGTATTGGTTTTAATTCTAAAGCCGTGATTACAGGGGATGTAACCCAAATCGATTTACCGCGCAGCACCAAATCGGGTTTACGTCACGCCATGGAAGTGTTAAGTAAAGTATCGGAATTAAGCTTTAACTACTTTGAAAGTAAAGATATTGTGCGACATCCTGTGGTGGCAAAAGTAGTGCAAGCTTACGAAGAATGGGAAGCCCAAGATGAAATCCGCCGTCAAGAAATCGCAGCGCAGCGTCGAGCTGAACGTGAGCAAAAAGTGCGGTCAGAAAATGAAACGAATTTAGGAGAATAACATGGGCAATATGATTATCGATTTGCAACTGGCGAGCGAAAATACTGAAGGCTTGCCATCAGAAGCGCAAATTCTGCAATGGGCAACAGCCGCAGTGCAACCAGAAAGTGATAATGTGGAAATGACCGTGCGCATTGTTGATGAAGCAGAAAGTCATGATTTAAATTTGACTTATCGTGGAAAAGATCGTCCAACTAATGTGTTGTCTTTCCCTTTTGAATGCCCTGATGAAGTGGAATTACCGCTGTTGGGCGATTTAGTGATTTGTCGTCAAGTGGTGGAGCGTGAAGCTATCGAGCAAGAAAAGCCTTTAATGGCACATTGGGCGCATATGATTGTGCATGGCAGCTTACATTTGTTGGGGTACGATCACATTGACGATGATGAAGCTGAAGAAATGGAAAGTTTAGAAACTGAAATTATGCAAGGTTTAGGCTTTGCCGATCCTTACCTTTCAGAAAAATAATAACAATTTGGAGCAATTATGTATAAAGCCGTATTCAGTGATTTTGATGGTACCTTATTAACGTCGGATCATCGAATTTCGCCTAAAACCTTAGATGCAATTCAACGCATTACAAAACAAGGTATTCCATTTACACCAATCTCTGCGCGTTCGCCGCTGGGTATTTGGCCTTATGCGAAACTCATTGAAAATTACAACATCATTGTGGCATTTAGTGGCGCCTTGATTTTAGATAAAAACGCTACGCCTATTTATTCAGTACAAATTGATCCCGCTGATATTCAAGCCATTAATCAAGTATTAGCAGACCATCCTGCGTTGGGTGTGAATTATTATACTTATGATGATTGTGTCGCTCGTGATTTAGATAATAAATGGGTGATTTATGAACGTAGCGTGACAGGCATTCAAATCGATCCTTATGATGAAAGTGCGGTTTATTCTCCGCATAAAATCCAAATCATTGGTGAAACAGACGAAGTGATTAGTATTGAGAAAATCCTAAAAGAGAAATTCCCACATTTAAGCATTTGCCGTTCTCATGCGAATTTCCTTGAAGTGATGCATAAATCCGCGACAAAAGGTAATGCAGTACGTTTTCTCGAAGATTACTTCCATGTGAAGATGGAAGAATGTGTTGCTTTCGGCGATAACTTTAACGATTTAGATATGCTAGAAAGTGTGGGATTGGGCGTTGCAATGGGCAATGCACCCGATGAAATTAAACAAGCCGCAAATCGTGTCACGGCTTCTCATAATGATGATGGAATAGCATTGATATTGAATGAGATTTTCCCTGAATAAATAAAAAGGCGCTTTCTATGAGAAAAGCGCCTTATTCATTATAGTGCGGCTAGCGCAGCTTCATAATTTGGTTCATCTTTAATTTCAGATACCAATTCACTATGTAACACATTGTTGTTTTCATCTAAAACAATCACTGAACGAGCAGTTAAACCTGCGATTGGACCAGTTTTGATGTTTACCCCTAAGTTTTCATGGGCTTCTTTATGACGGAAAGTAGAAAGTGTTTCTACCTTCTCAATACCTTCCGCACCGCAGAATCGTGCTTGTGCAAAAGGTAAGTCTGCTGAAATGCAAAGTACCACGGCATTCTTTAAATTAGCTGCCTGTTGATTGAATTTACGAACAGAAGTTGCACATACACCTGTATCAATACTCGGGAAAATATTTAAGACCTTGCGTTTTCCTGCATAAGCATCAAGCGTCACGTCAGCAAGTTCTTTATTGGTGAGTATAAGTGCGGTCACTTTTTCCCCTTTTTTGGGAAAGTTGCCACTTACTTCAATGGGATTGCCCATCATTGTTACTTGTGTCATAAAAGCTCCTATTTTTTATTTCCTAAATTAAGCACTTTTTTAAGTGCAGTAAAAAATTTGTCATTTTCTTGCGGTAAGCCAATACTGATGCGTAAGTGATTTGGCATACCATAACCTGCAATAGGACGAACAATGACACCTTCACGTAATAATGAATCATAAATTGGTGCAGCAGGCTGTTTAAAATCAATGGTAATAAAGTTACCTTTAGACGGAATAAAGTCTAAGCCATATTGTTGACAGAAGGCTTCATAACGTTTCATTTCTTGGCGATTATTTTCAGCCACTTTTTCCACGAAAGCATCATCATTCATCACTGCAATCGCACTGGTCAAAGCAAGACTATTACAGTTAAATGGCTGACGAACACGGTTTAATAAATCTGCAATTTCAGGATTAGAGACCGCGTAGCCAATTCGTAAACCCGCCAATCCATAAGCTTTTGATAGGGAGCGAGAAACGATAAGGTTCGGGTATTTATCTAGTAACGCAAAAGAATTAACCCGTTCACTAGGATGGGTAAATTCAGTATACGCTTCATCTAATACCACAATTACGTTTTCAGGTACTTTGGCCAAGAAAGCATCCAATTCTGCTTCCGTTAAGAAATTCCCCGTTGGGTTGTTTGGATTGGCAATAAAAATCAGCTTGGTTTTATCTGAAAGTTCGGTCAAAAATCCGTTTAAATCGTGTCCCCAATCTTTAGCAGGAATTTCTTTTGCGACAGCGTTAATGGCTTTGGTCACTAAAGGGTAAACAATAAAGGCGTATTGTGAATAAATCACTTCATCATACTCACCCGCAAAGGTATGAGCAAAGAGCTCTAATAAATCGTTAGAACCATTGCCAAGGGTGATTTGGTTTGGTTGCACACCAAATTTTTTTGCAATAGCCGCTTTAAGTTCAAAACCATTCGCATCAGGATAGCGAGTTAGATGATCAAGTTGGGCTTGAATGGCTTTTTTAGCACTTTCAGGAAAACCGAAAGGGTTTTCATTTGAAGCAAGTTTAACGATATTAGTAATACCTAATTCACGTTCGAGTTCTTCGATGGGTTTTCCTGCTTGGTAAGGTGAAAGAGATTTTACGCCTTGATTGGCGACGTTGATGTATTGCATATGCTTTCCTTATAAAAACGAGCGGGCCTTTCAGCCCGCACGTTGAGTTTAATAAATCAGATAATTAGCTATTTTCAGCTTCAAATTTTTTCATGAATTCAATGAGTGCTTGCACGCCTTCTAATGGCATCGCATTATAGATAGAGGCACGCATACCACCTAGCACTTTGTGACCTTTTAAAGCTTGAAGACCGGCAGCTGTAGATTCTGCAACAAATTTAGCATCAAGTTCAGGATTGCCTGTCACAAATGTGACATTCATGGTTGAACGGTTTTCTTTAGCTACGACGTTACGATAGAGTTTGCTGCTATCAATGTAGTCATAAAGGGTTTGTGCTTTCACGGCGTTACGTTTTGCAATTTCTTTTAAGCCGCCAATTGCTTGAATGTGTTTGAAAACCAATGAACAGAGATACCAAGCAAAGGTTGGTGGGGTATTGATCATGGAATCAGCATCACGCTGTGTTGCATAATTCCAAATTGATGGAGTGGCTTGGCGAGCATGACCAATTAAATCATCGCGAATAATTACAAGTGTAATCCCTGCTGGACCAAGATTTTTTTGTGCACCCGCGTAAATGACACCAAATTTGCTAATATCAATTTCGCGAGAGAGCACATTAGATGACATATCGGCTACAAGTACCGCATTGCCCACATTAGGTACATCAAAAATTTCAACACCGCTGATAGTTTCATTTGGGCAATAGTGAACGTAATCGTATTGTTCAGCGATTTTGCTGAAATCAAGATTGGTGATGTGAGTGTGATCACCATTTTCCACAATGGTAATTTCATCAATTTCAGCAAAGTTACGCGCTTCTTTTGCTGCGGTTGCAGACCAATGTCCGCTATTTAAGTAAAGTGCTTTGCCTTTCTCACCAATTAGGTTCATTGGTAATGCCGCAAATTGACCACGAGCCCCACCTTGTAGGAATAACACACGATAGTTATCTGGAATGTGATATACCTCGCGTAGATCTTTTTCTGCTTGAGCAATCAATTCCATAAAATATTTGCCACGGTGACTGACTTCCATTACCGATACACCTTGACCAAGCCAGTTGGTTAGCTCAGCTTGTGCTTTTTGTAGAACCTCAGGAAAAATCATGGCTGGACCAGCGCTAAAATTAAAGACTTTTGACATTGTGTTTCCTTATTTTATTTTGAATGGATTCTTCATTTTTACCACTACCGACTAGGATAATCAACTAAATCAAACAGTTTTTTGATCTAATCCATCAATTTAAATTTAAGCTTTTGACGGGAACGAAAAAAAAGGCTACATTACTCCGAGTTTGTTTTTAACTTTGAGAGAGTAGATCATGGGAAATGTAAGTAAATCCTTCCAAGAAGTATTAGAGTATGTGCGTTTATATCGTTTAAAAAATAAACTTAAGCGCGACATTGAAGACAACAACCGCAAAATTCGTGATAACCAAAAACGTGTCTTATTATTAGATAACTTAAATCAATATATTCGTGATGATATGAGCATTGAAGATGTTCGTGCGATTATCGAAAATATGCGTGATGACTATGAAGGCCGTGTGGATGAGTACAACATTCGCAATGCGGAACTTTCAACTTTACGCCGTGAAACGAGCAATAAGATGAAAGAACAGAAAAAAGCGCACTCGAAATTAGTCAAAGACTCATCAAATAAAATCACATTATAAACCCTCAAAATAAATGACCGTACTTTATCGAAGTGCGGTCATTTTTTATGGTATTTTTAGGATGAGCTATAAATGATTAAACATCATAGGTGCCCATTATCACAGCTTGATCCAAAATATGCCCTTGCATCGCAAAATGTAGATCATTAAAACGGAATCCCGGTTTGAGGTTTAGTTTGGTATCGAGTGCATACACAATAAGCTCGTAACGATGTAAACAGTTTGGTGGTGCCATACCACCATAGAATGAGGCTTCTTCAATATCAAATTGACCTAATTTACTCGCCCAAGTGTTTGCACCCTGTACATAATCTGTTGCGGTTTGGCTTTCATTTTCTTGAATAACCATACGTTCAAGATCTGCAATGAGCCAATGAATCCACACAAAGCCACTTGCCGTAATTGCGTCTTTATCTTCTAAGACAACTGCAAAGGATTTAGTGCCTTGAGGGGCATCGTGAATTTCAAAGGGAATAGAGTAGGTCGGCATACCATTTGGGCTAAATTGTGTGCCGCGTTTACCATATTTGTCTTCAAAGGCACCATTTTGAATAGCTGAACTGGTTACAAACATTGTTTTCTCCTTAATTTCTCACGGAATACACTTTAAATTTGGTGGTTTGAGCAAGGACTTCAAACTTACCGAAATGTTGCGCTAATAAATCGGGATAGGGCAGAAATGCATTAGCAACAATACGAAGTTCACCACCGGCCGTCAAATGCCATTTTGCTTGTTGAATAAGTTCTTTCACTGCACGATAAGCAGTATCGACTCCATCGTGGAAAGGCGGGTTTGAAATGATCAGATCAAATTTCCCTTCAATATGGGAAAACACATCGCTTGCGATAACCCGGCCTTCAAGTTGATTTTCAGCAAGCGTTTGGCGAGCAGATTGAATTGCCATTGCATGAATATCAGTCATTGTGACATCCGCTTTAGGGTGATGTTTTTTGATCATTGAACCAATGACACCCGCACCACAACCAACGTCTAATACTTTGCCTTGAATTGGTGACGTTAAGGTAGAAAGTAGAAGTGACGTTCCATTATCAAGTTCATTGGCACTGAATACACCCGGCAAGCTGAAAATACGGAGATCGCCTAATGCATCATTTTGGTAGCATTTCCAATAAGATTGAAGATCAAAGTGCGGTTGTTTTTGTAAGGCAAAATGGTATAAACCGCAACGACGCGCAGAGTCGATTTTGCCAATTTCACCATAAGGTTCAAGCAGTTTTTCAGCTGAACGGACGCCACAACGATTTTCACCGATAATCAACACTTCTTGACCAATTTTACTTTTGGCGAGTAGTTGCATCAGCTGAAAATTCACTTCTTGTTTATTCTTCGTCCAATAATAAATAATCAAATCGGCTTGCGGCTGAAATTCAACCTCAAAATTGACCGCACTTTGGGTTTTTGCATAATCAAAATACCAACTCCAAACCTGCACAGATTGGCAATGTTTTTGCAATATTTGAGGGAAATCATCATTAATGCTGCCGGCAAGAAGAATTGATTTACCGCTAAAAAGGGGAAGATGGCGTTGTAAAACTTCGCTTTCGAGAGAAATCACGCTTTAAATCCTGTGGTTTATTGGTTAAAATTACGTGTTATTCTAACAAAAGAAAACGATTTAAACGTATTTATTAAGGAATTATTTATGAAAAAAATCATCACCGCAGTCGCAATGGCAAGTTTATTGTCTGGCTGTCAATTAATCGAACAACTTCAAGGTAGCAAACAAAAAACTTCAACCTTACCAACAACAAGCTCAAAAGTTGAATTACCTGCTGCACAAGCGCAAAGCTTAGATGCGCAGTTTGAGCGCATCAAAAAAGGTAATCAAGAAGTAACATTCAACGGCGAGAAATTCTATAAACAAACAAAAGCCTTTGATAAATCAGAAGATCCGCGTTTCTTAAGTGGTGCATCTAGTGTAGATCGTAGTAACCGTAAATTTATCACTAGTGAAACTTACTACCTGAAAGATGTTTCTCACGTTCCATCATTAACGACAAAATATCTTGATACAAATAAAAAAGTATGTGATTTAAAAACGATTGGTAACGCTTCAGATGTTTACTATGCTTGTGATGGTAAAGATTTCCAACGTTTTATCGCCGTGATTTATCAAGCAAAAAACATTCTTTCTTTCCGTAGCTTAAAAGCGTATCAAGAAAAACCAACAGATGCGCAAGAAAAAGCAATTGTTAAAGGTTTAAGAGATTATCCGCTAGATACTATCGCTCGTTAATCTATGGATAGACGCAATCTTCTTTTAAATGAAATGGGAATAACCCGTTGGCAGCTTTATCGCCCAGAAGTATTGCAAGGGGCGGTAGGTGTGAGTGTTTCAGAACAAGTGAAATTTATTGTGGTGGTCAATGATAATCTCTCAAGTTCACCGCTTTTTGCAGATATTCGACTTGCGCTAGAGCTCAAAAAAGAAGATTGCCTTTGCCTGAATTTCGATCAAATTCAACATATCACGTTACAACATTCTGTACGGTATTGGTTATTGGCTGAAAATGCTGATGAAATCGACCGCACTTTGCCTTATTGCCTAAATGCAGAGCGAGTTTATCGCTCTGTTGATTGGCAACAATTCCAGCAAGATAGCCAAGCTAAACGTGAGCTTTGGCAACAAATCCAACAAATTTAATCATTATGCCTTCTCTTTTTTCTATTGAAGAATGCGATATGAATCGCTTATATGAAATTGAACAAGCAGCACACCTTGTGCCTTGGTCATTGGGAACATTGAAAAATAATGTCGGCGAGCGTTATCTCAATTTGAAATTAGTGGAGAAGGAGCAAGTGCTTGGTTTTGCTATTTGCCAAACGGTATTAGATGAAGCGACATTATTTAATATTGCGATTGAACCAGCTCAACAAGGAAAGGGCTACGGTTCGTTTTTATTGCAAGGTTTAATGGATAAGCTTAAAGAGAAAGGTATTCAAACGCTTTGGCTTGAAGTGCGTGAATCGAATCCTGCTCGTTTCCTTTATGAAAAGCTGGGATTTAATGAGGTTGATATTCGTAAGAATTATTATCCGAAACCAGATGGTGGACGAGAAAATGCTGTCGTGATGGCATGTTATCTCTAGCATGAAAAAGTGCGGTCAATTTTGACCGCACTTTGTTTACCTGAAAAGTAAGACATTACACTTCTTCTGCTGGGAAGACAAATGGATTTAATCCACTGCGTGCGAAGCCTTTTTCTTCCATTTCAATATCTAAGAAAATTGATGCTAAATCATCGGCTACCGCTTCAACATTCGGATCTTTTTCTTGGAACATGATTTTTAAGTAGCTTTGGCAATCGCCGCAGGTTTCTGCACGAACAAGAGCAAGCTCTTCATTTAATGACCACATTTCAAGATTTTTGTGTTCATTGCAGTTTGTACATTGTGCGCGCACTAAATTCCACTCACTTTCACAGAGATTGCAGTGCAAATAGCGTAAACCTTGTGAAGTACCGATATGGACAACACTTGACACGGGTGCAGAACCACAAACAGGGCAGTAATGTAGATTGTCAGTTCCTTCTTGGCGACTGTTATGAGGAATTTGTTGAGCCAGTTGTAACCAATAAAGAGAAAGCGCAGCCCAAATAAAGACGGCTTTATCGGTGCTCACTAAATTAAATTCTTGGCTTAAAAGATGGCTAGCCATTTCTTCAAGCTCTTTATCAGAGGCCTTTTCAAGATTCTCAATCGTAGCAAGAACCTGTTCATTCGCTTTTGGTTTAATGCTATGTAAAATTTCTTTGAGATATTCAATCCAAATGCTTGAGCGTTTAAATGTTTTAGTATTTAACGGTTCAAGTTCATCTAAATTATCGAAATGCTGTTTTTCTAATGGATTTTTTTCAAATACGCTTAATTGGCTTTCCACAACATCTGCAGCAAAGAGTAAATAATCAGCCAATGGATGATCTTTCGCTAATTCTCTTAAACGTTTTGCACGACGTTGATAAAGATTTTTAGGGTTAGCAAACAAAACAGGGGGAATATCGTATGAATTCGTTTTTTGTTTGATTTCGTCTGCAGATAAGATTTTGATACTCATAATTGTCTCTTAAGTATTTATAAGAAAAAGTGCGGTCAATTTTAACCGCACTTTTTGATTTTAGCCATTGATACCTTTGAACAATGCTTTGGTTTTTACTTTTTTACCTTCAGCTTCGTTTTTAAGGTCTTCTTCTAGCTTAGGAAGTACTTCTTCGTTATACCATTTCGGGTGGTGTTTTTTCGCCCAGCGAACGGTTACCCAGCCTTCCACGATACCACGAATGGAGCCTTTTACCCAGAATGCCATGTACATGTGTACCAAGATACCGGTGAACAACATGAATGCACTTAAAGAGTGAAGTAAAATCGCAAAACGTAATACCGGAATAGAGAAGTAGTGCGAGAAAAATTGACGCCACATAATGACGCCAGTTACAAGCAAGGTAACCATTGCCAAGTTCAATGTCCAGAATAACATTTTTTGACCAAGGTTATATTTACCGTTATAAGCAACAGCGTGTTCATTTCCTTTCAATACTTCAAGCATGCCTTTTAACCAACGGATATCGTTTTTCTCTGGAATGTTGTGATCCCAGTAAAGATAGCCAAGGAAAATAAAGGCAACAAACATAATGATACCGGTGAACGGGTGAATTGCTCGCGCCAGTTGCGGGGTACCTAAAATCTCAGTTAACCACGCAAAATCTGGGAAGAAGAAAGCCACACCAGTGAACATCGTCATAAAGAAGCAGATTACGAGTAGCCAGTGGCTAAAACGAGCAGGCGTTCTATGACGAATGATTCGAGTATCATTGCTAATCTCAATCTTACTCATCTTTGCCCCCTTTTCTATCTTCTTCTTCAAATTTGTGGTGATGATCTTCCACATCTTCTTCTACGTTTGGACCTACAGCTAAGTAGTGACCAATTTCAGCAAGTGCTAAACCACCCATTGCCACAGCTGCTACCGGTTTCAAGATATCTTTCCACACAGTGACAGAGAGGTCAATTTGTGGATCTTTAGGAAGACCGGAATAAAGCTCTGGTTTATCAGCATGATGTAATACATACATTACGTGTGTACCGCCCACGCCTTCAGGGTCATAGATGCCCGCATTTTCGTAACCACGTGATTTTAAGTCTGCAACACGTTGTTCTGCGTAGAGTTTCATTTCTTCTTTAGAACCAAAACGAATTGCACCAGTTGGACATGTTTTCACACAAGCCGGTTCTTGGCCTACAGAAACACGATCCACACAAAGGGTACATTTGTACACGCGGTTGTCGTCTGGGTTCATACGTGGAATGTTGAACGGACAACCTGCGATACAGTAACCACAACCGATACATTTATCAGATTGGAAATCCACGATACCGTTCGCATATTGGATGATTGCACCTGGTGCAGGACAAGCTTTTAAACAGCCTGGTTCTGAACAGTGCATACAACCATCTTTACGGATTAACCATTCTAAACGATCATTTTCTTCTACTTCGTTAAAGCGCATTACCGTCCACGCTTTTGCATTGAGATCTACAGGGTTATCGTAGATCCCCACACATTTTGCATTGACGTCAGAGCGGATATCATTCCATTCTGAACAGCCCACCTGACAGGCTTTACAACCGATACAGGTGGATACGTCGATTAATTTTGCTACTTCAACTTTATGATCTCGCGCTTGAGGTGCCGGCGTAAAACCAGACGTAGCGGAGACCTTGATAATGTCTTGCGATTGAACGCCTTGACCATTTCCTGCCATATTATGCCTCCGCCTTCTCGATATTTACCAAGAATGTTTTATATTCTGGTGTTTGTGTAACCGACTCACCCCAAGATGGTGTTAAGGTATTGGTTGAGAAACCACGATTACCTTTACCATTTAAGGCTTTCATACCCCAGTGAATTGGAATACCTATGTGGTGTACGGTACGTCCGTCGATTTCTAAATCTTTTAAACGTTTTGTTACTACTGCGACGGCTTTAATGTAGCCACGGCGAGAAGTAATTTTCACCATATCACCTTTTTGGATACCTTTTTCTGCAGCTAATTTTTCACCGATTTCCACGAATTGTTGTGGTTGAGCGATGATATTTAACGCAGATTGAGCTGTCCAACTGTGGAAGTGCTCGGTCAAACGATAAGTCGTTGCCACATACGGGAAGTCTTTGTTTGAGCCGATAAATTCGCGGTCTTCTTTATAGATACGAATTGTCGGATCAGAGACTACTTTTGGATGCAGTGGGTTAGTATCAATTGGGCTTTCAATTGGTTCATAGTGCTCCGGTAGTGGACCGCTTCCAATTTTATCTACTGCAAATAAACGGCCTACACCTTCTGCAGACATAATGAATGGACCCGCATCAGAACCTGGTGGCTGTGTACCATAGTCAGCCACATCATGCCAGTTCCAGTTTTTACCGTTCCATTTGATTAATTGACGGTTCTTATCCCAAGGATTACCGTTAATATCTAGTGAAGCGCGGCTATAAAGGACGCGGCGGTTTGCTGGCCATGCGAAGCCCCAACCTAATGTACAACCTAAACCTGAAGGGTCAGAATTGTCACGGTTTGCCATTTGGTTACCTTTTTCAGTCCATTGACCTACGTAGATCCAGTTACCAGCAGAGGTGGTACCGTCATCACGTAAATGAGCGAATCCGTTAAGTAATTGACCTTTCTTATAAACCACATTACCGTTAGCATCTAAAAGATCTTCAAGGGCATAACCATTTAATTCTTTTGCTAACTCTGCGGAGCTTGGTGCATGCGGTTGTGCATAGTTCCAAGTCATCGCTTCGAAAGATTCTAAACCTTTTGGTTGAATACCTTTTTTCAAGTCTTCTTGATAGAGATGATGCATCTCTTCACGAATCATAGAAAGAATTTCAACATCTGGTAGTGCTTCACCTGGTTGGTCACAGCCTTTCCAGTGCCATTGTGCCCAACGACCAGAGTTGGCAATAGAGCCATCTTCTTCTGCGAAACAAGTAGTTGGTAAACGGAATACTTCAGTTTGAATATCAGCTGGATTTACATCGTTTGATTCACCAAAGTTTTTCCAGAATTCAGAAGATTCAGTTTGAAGTGGATCCATTACGATTAAGAATTTCAATTTGCTCATACCTGCAACAGTTTTGTTTTTGTTCGGTAATGAGTTTAATACGTTGAAACCTTGTAAAATCCAACCGTTCAATTTGCCATCATTCATTAACTTAACATGAGTGATAGGATCGTATAAACGATCTGCTTTTGGTAAGAAATCGAAGCCCCAACCATTTTCTTTGGTTGCTTTATCACCATAGAACGTTTTCATCAAACTGACGAAGAATTTCGACGTATTACGATAGTAGTTTACTTGGTTCGGTACGATATCTTTTGGCGTAATTGCGTTGATATACTGCTCATAAGAGGTATCTTTATCATTTGGTAGACGCATATAACCTGGTAAAGACATCGGCAATAAGCCCATATCTGTTGTACCTTGAACGTTTGAGTGTCCACGCAATGCATTAATACCACCGCCTGGCATACCCATATTACCTAAGAGTAATTGGATCATTGCCATTGAGCGAATGTTTTGTGTACCAATTGTATGCTCAGTCAAGCCTAACGCATATAAGTGCGTCATAGTTTTATTTGGAGCAGAGGTTTTACCAATCTCTTCACAGATTTGTAAGAAGGTTTTTTGTTTGACACCTGTGATACGCTCAACCATTTCTGGGGTATAGCGAGAGACGTGATCTTTCAAGATATTAATCACACAACGTGGATCTTGTAAGGTCATATCACGTTTAGCAAAACCATTTTCATCAAATTGGTAATTCCATTTTGATTTATCGTAAGCATGTTTTTCTTCATCAAAACCTACAAATAAACCATCTTCAAATTTGAAGCCTTCATCAATTAAGAATGAAGCATTGGTATAGTGTTTAACGTATTCGTGTTGGATTTGATTGGTTTCCAATAGGTAACGGATCACACCCATTAAGAATGCGATATCAGTACCAGAACGAATTGGCGCATGAAGGTCAGCTACAGACGCTGTACGGTTAAAGCGAGGATCAACTACGATGATTTTTGCACCGTTTTTCTTCGCTTCGATCGCCCAACGGAAGCCAACAGGGTGAGCTTCAGCAGGGTTACCGCCTTGAACGATAATAAGATTGGCGTTTTTGATGTCAACCCAGTTGTTTGTCATGGCACCGCGACCAAATGATGGAGCAAGACTTGCTACCGTTGGTCCGTGTCAAGTATTCGCTTGGTTACACATCGGCACTATGCCCATCATTCGAACCCATTTTTGGGTAAGAAGTGCGGCCTCATTACTCATAGCAGAGGCGGTCATAATACCTGTAGTTGTCCAACGGTTAACAGTTTTGCCACTTGCATCTTTTTCAACAAAGTTGGCATCACGGTCATCTTTTAGTAAGCGAGAAATGCGTTTGATTGCATCTTTCCAAGAAATACGTTCCCACTTGTCAGAACCTGGTGCACGATATTCAGGATATAGTACGCGACTTTTACTATTAACATAGTCTAACGCACCTGCACCTTTCGGACACAACGCACCACGGCTTACCGGATGGTCTGGGTCACCTTCAAGGTGGAATAATTTAGAACGGGTATTGGTACCTGTGTGGCTGCTTAAGGAATCGTAAGGTTTACCTGTGCTATATAGCAACATACCACAGCTTACAGAACAATATGTACAGGTGTTACGGGATTCAAATGCCCGTAATAATTTGTACTCACGTGGCGCTGCTAAAACAGATGATGGTGCAAAGCCCAACATTGCCGCAGACGTCCCCGCCATACCACCTGCACAGATCTTAAAGAACTTACGTCTAGAGACCTGCATAATCACTCCTTCATAACGGCGAACCGTTAAGATATTTCGATAGTATAAATTCGTATAGATAATTTATTTGATTTCGTTAAAATAACGTATCAACCATTAAATCGGCTATAACAATGACCAATTTAAACAGGGATAATTTTAACTATTTTTTAACCTGAAATCTATAATCAAAACTTGTTATAATCGTTTCAAAACTTGAGCTAGATCACAAAATAAACATTTTTTGTTAAAAAAAAGTAACATTTTTACAAGAGTCATTTTATTGGGAAAAAATAATGCACTGGATAATCCAAAAAACAATCAATTTTTTTAAAAAAACACCTGAAAATCCGACCGCACTTTTCATTGAAAAACAAGATAGTCTGGCTGCGGAAGTCCCTGTTTCTCTTGTCTATAATGGTATTGCGCATACCGTCATGATGTGTTCTCCACAAGATTTAGAGGATTTTGCTTTAGGCTTTTCATTGGCAGAAGGTATTATTGAGAAAAAAGCGGATATTTATGGCATTGATGTGGTGGAAGTATGCAATGGCATCGAAGTGCAAATTGAATTATCTAGCCGCCAATTTGTGGCATTAAAAGATCATCGCCGAACATTAACAGGCAGAACAGGATGTGGCATTTGCGGCACAGAACAAATCTCACAAGTTTATAAAAAATTGCCAAAATTAGACCGCACTTCCCAATTTAATTTAAATTTATTAGATGGTTGCTTAGAACAATTACAAGCCAATCAAGAACTCGGGAAAGAAACAGGGGCTACACATGCAGCGGCCTTTTTTGATTTATCCGGCAATTTACTGGCGATTCGAGAGGATGTAGGGCGGCATGTCGCGCTAGATAAATTAATCGGCTGGCATGCTAAACAGAATCAACCGCAAGGATTCGTACTTGTTTCAAGCCGAGCTAGTTATGAAATGGTTCAAAAATCGGTCGCTTGTGGCATCGAGTTACTTGTTGCGATTTCTGCTGCAACAGATCTTGCTGTCAATATGGCCGAACAACACAATCTTTCCCTTATCGGCTTTGCTCGTCCTGGAAAAGCGAATATCTATGCAGGAAAAGAGCGGTTGGTTTTAGCTTAGTTGTTATAAGGAATTATAATCCTTTGATGATGTTCTCAGAAGCTTTAACTGTAAAATTGGAATAATATGACAACAAATAAAATAAATATTGCACTTTGTGCCGATAAAAATTATCTAGAACCACTTGAAACCTTATTAAAATCTATTTGCTACCATAACTCTCAGGTGCATATCTATATTATTCATACAGATATTCCGGAAGATTGGTTTATTAAACAAGCTCAAAATCTCGCGAAGTTTAATAATCAACTTTCATCTATTTGGTTAAGTGAGGCTAATCCGGCTATTCAGCGTTTAAACCAAAAAATAATGCCTAATTCATTCGCTATTAATGAAATCATAAAAAAACTGCCTAATAAATTAAAACATGTTAATGAACTCACTTATGCTCGATTCTTCATTCCAGAATTAATTCAAGAAGATCGGGTACTTTATTTGGATAGCGATATCATTGTAAATTCATCATTATCAAATTTATTTCATGCTGATATGAAAGGCTGCCCGATTGCGGCTATTGATGACTATAATTTATCAAATGAAAATACACCTCACTGGTATGTTTTAAACACGCCTAAAGAACTAGAATCATGTATTTCTTACCAAGGTGGAGAAAATTTCAAACCTTATTTTAATGCAGGTGTAATATTATGGGATTTAGTGAAATGTCGAGCAGAAAATATGACGAGTAAACTGTTAGTTACAGCATTATATTATTCAGATGTACTCTATGCAGATCAAGATATTTTGAACTTTGTTCTATTTAATCGCTGGCTAAGAATTGATGTTCGCTATAATGTTCAAGCTCACTATAACTTCACATTTTTACCATTCGTAACTAAATCTCCATGGATTATTCACTATATAACAGATAGAAAGCCTTGGATACCTGAATATAAAGATGAAACAATTTTCCATCCAGTGTACCACCATTATAAGAATTTAACTTGGCAAAGTATTCAAGAGTATTGTTCATCTAAGAATTAATAAAAACAAGTGCGGCCAAAAACATTCTTATTTTTGACCGCACTTTTTTTATTCTGTTTATTCTTTTGGTGATTTACCCTCTAAGAGTACTTCAGAAACCCAACGTTGGGTAAGGCGTTTGCCTTCTTGATCTGTACCGAATTTCATAAAATCAATATCCACCAGTTTTAATTTGCTAGCCGGTAAGAAACCAGGCGCTGGTTCAGCATGAATATTGGTTGGAAGTTGATAAGAATCAGATTCTCTCCACGGAATTTCTTGGGCTTCTTTGCTTAGCACGAAATCCATAAACAGTTTGGCATTATCAAGGTTTCTAGATCCTTTAATGATGCTTGCTCCGCCTAAAGAATAGCCCACGCCTTCGCATGGTAAAATGCCTTCAACTGGTGCACCATTTTTCTTCTCACGCGGATAAACCAACATAAAACCTAAATCAATCGCTACGGTACCATTAGCCAAATAGTTGCTTGCAAGACCTGTTTTGGTATGTTGCATGAGATTGGGTTCTAGTTTTTTCAGATAGTCGAAGGCTTTTTCTTCTCCCCATAATGTGGAAAACGTACTGATAAGCGAGTAGCCAGTACCAGAAACACGAGGGTCAGGGTATTGAATGTATCCTTTATATTCTGGTTTTATTAGATCTGCATAACATTTTGGCGCAGGAATATTCAATTCTTTTAATTTTTTAGTATTTACCCCAATGCCAAGTTCCATTAAGTAAATCACAGAGGTGAAATTGCCGCGTTGATCCATTAAAGATTTAAACTGCGGCATGATATCTTTTTGTAATGGGGAACGGTAGGATTCAAGCAAGCCTAATTCTGCGGCTTGAAGATGCGGTTCAATGGTGCCGCCAAACCAGAAATCAGCTTGAGGGTTTTCTTTTTCAGCTTTAATTTTGCCTAATACGACGCCTGTACTATTACGTACAAATTGTGCATCTACATTGTATTTTTTACTAAAGGCTTGCGTGACTTTTTCACATACGACATTTTGTACACTGCAATACACGGTGAGTTTGCCTTCAGCCTGTGCGTGAGAGGTGTACGCGAGGGCGGTTAGGGCTGAAAGTGCGGTTAATTTTAACGTGGTTTTTATTGACATTATGTCTCCTTTTTCTTCGTCAATATTTAGTAATTATTTGATATTGCTAATATAAGCGGGCAGAGGAAATTTGTAAATATTGGGATTGTTTAAACGTATAATTCCCACTATAATCCCCTGTAAATTTAACCAGATTAAAATAAGAGCAATGGATATTTCAGAATTACTTGATGGCTTGAATGATAAACAACGTGAAGCAGTGGCAGCACCGCTTGGCAATTACCTTGTGCTCGCGGGGGCTGGAAGTGGTAAAACTCGCGTACTGACTCACCGTATTGCTTGGTTGATTGCTGTAGAAAATATTTCTGAAGGCAGCATCATGGCGGTAACCTTCACCAATAAAGCCGCTGCTGAAATGCGTCATCGTATTCAAGATACCTTATCTAAACATGCTCAATCGAATCTATTTGGTATGTGGATTGGCACATTCCATAGCATTGCCCATCGATTATTACGTGCTCACCATTTAGATGTGAACTTGCCACAAGATTTCCAAATTTTGGATTCTGAAGACCAACTTCGTTTAGTAAAACGCTTGATGAAATTGCACAATTATGACGATAAAGCGTTTCCACCTAAACAAGCGTGCTGGTATATCAATAATAAAAAAGATGAAGGTTTAAGACCGCAAGATATTGATGATTTCGGTGATCGTCAGGAAAAAGAGTGGATTAAGATTTATCAAATTTATCAAGATACTTGTGATCGTGCGGGCTTGGTGGATTTTGCGGAATTGTTAATTCGTGCGTATGAATTATTTGCTAAAAAGCCGGTGATTTTGCAGCGCTATCAGCAACGTTTTCAGCATATTTTGGTGGACGAGTTTCAAGATACCAATAAAATTCAATATGTCTGGATCAAAATTCTTGCCGGCAATACGGGCAAAGTGATGATTGTGGGCGATGATGACCAATCCATTTATGGATGGCGTGGTGCACAAGTCGAAAATATTCAAAAATTCTTAAAAGATTTCAACGCTGAAACTATCCGTTTGGAGCAAAACTATCGTTCTACCGGCAATATTTTGAAAAGTGCCAACCAACTTATTTCGAATAATAGTGATCGTCTCGGTAAGAATTTATGGACCGACGGTGAAATGGGTGAGCCAGTAGGTATTTATGCCGCATTTAATGAATTAGATGAGGCAAAATTTGTGGCTTCTCAGATTCAAAACTGGGTAGATGACGGCGGAAAATTAGATGATTGTGCCGTTTTATATCGTAGTAATAGCCAATCTCGTGTTATTGAAGAAGCGTTGATTCGTTGCCAAATTCCATACCGGATTTATGGTGGGATGCGATTCTTCGAACGCCAAGAAATTAAAGATGCGTTGGCGTATTTACGCTTAATTAATAATCGTCAAGATGATGCGGCATTTGAACGTGTAATTAATACGCCTACACGTGGCATTGGTGATCGTACTTTAGATGTGTTACGAAATTTAACCCGTGAGCGTCAAATTACTTTATGGCAAGCTGTTCAAGTAGCCATACAAGAAAATATGCTAACAGGGCGAGCTTCAACCGCATTGTTGCGCTTCCAAGAGTTGATTAATTCTTTACAGGTGGATACAGCCGAGATGCCATTGTTTGCACAGACCGATTTCGTGATTAAACATTCCGGCTTATACGATATGTATAAACAGGAAAAAGGCGAAAAGGGTGAAGTCCGTATTGAAAACTTAGAAGAACTGGTGACGGCAACCCGAGAATTTATCAAACCTAATGAAGCAGAAGACATGACCGATCTTACCGCCTTTTTAACTCATGCTTCTTTAGAAGCGGGAGAAGAGCAGGCATCCCCTCATCAATCTTGTGTAGAAATGATGACCTTACACTCAGCAAAAGGTTTGGAATTCCCACGCGTGTTTATGGTGGGAGTAGAAGAGGGCATATTCCCAAGTTTCCGTTCATTTGAAGAACCAGGTCGTTTAGAAGAAGAACGCCGTCTTGCTTATGTGGGCATTACACGTGCTAAGCAAAAACTGACGATTTGTTATGCAGAAAGTCGTCGTGTTTATACAAAAGAAGAACGTCATTTGCCTTCACGTTTTATTACCGAATTGCCATCAGAATGTATTCAGGAAATCCGTTTGCGCGGAACAGTGACTCGAGCATTAAACCAAGCGAAAGTAGGGAGTTTAAGCACGAGTTTGCCTGAAAATGAATGGAAAATGGGACAAAAAGTGAAACATGAAAAGTTTGGTTTTGGCACAGTGATAAACGTTGAAGGCTCAGATAATAACACCCGTTTACAAATCGCTTTCCAAGCTCAAGGCATTAAGTGGTTGATTGCGCATTTGGCAAAATTAGAAAAAGTGCGGTAGAATCGGGAGGATTTTATTGCAGCGGGCATGAATATTGATGTTTGTGCTCAAGGTGCCAAGTGCGAAAGCATTCGAAGAAATGACCGCACTTTTATCATGTGGGAAGTAGATGTTTAAATTTATTTTAAAACGTATTTTAATGGTGATTCCTACCTTTATCGCCATTACTTTTGTGACTTTTGCGCTCATTCATTTTATTCCAGGCGATCCTGTGGAGATTATGATGGGAGAGCGAGGTTTAACACCCGAAGTTCATCAACAAATGATGAAGCAACTTGGTCTCGATTTACCGTTGTATCAGCAATATTTCAATTATATTGGTAATGTAATACAAGGCGATTTTGGTGAATCATTCCGTACTCGACAACCTGTTCTGACTGAGTTTTTTACACTTTTTCCAGCCACGTTTGAATTAGCTTTCTTTGCACTATTTTGGTCGTTAATTGCAGGTATTTCGCTCGGAACGATTGCGGCCGTCAAGAAAGATAGTTGGATTTCTCATACCGTGACAGCCATGTCCTTAACGGGTTATTCCATGCCAATTTTCTGGTGGGGATTAATTTTGATCTTATATGTTTCGCCTTGGTTTGGTTTGCCACAAGGAGGACGTTTAGAAGACAGTTTCTGGATCGACACACCAACCGGTTTTATGTTAATCGATACTTGGCTTTCTGGTGTACCAGGTGCTTTTGAAAATGCAGTTAAGTCATTGATTCTCCCTGCTGTTGTGCTAGGTACCATTCCACTTGCGGTGATTACCCGAATGACTCGCTCCTCAATGTTGGAAGTATTAGGGGAAGATTATATTCGTACGGCAAAAGCTAAAGGCTTAAGCTATACCCGAATTGTAATTTTTCATGCACTACGCAATGCGCTTATCCCTGTTGTGACAGTCGTGGGTTTGATTGTCGGGCAGTTATTATCTGGTGCCGTTTTAACCGAAACGATTTTCTCATGGCCGGGTATTGGTAAATGGATTATTGATGCGATTTCCAATCGTGATTATCCTGTCTTACAAGGCGCCGTGTTGATTATTGCTACAATTATTATTGTGGTGAATTTAACGATCGATTTACTTTATGGCGTGGTAAACCCACGTATTCGCCATCAATAAGGAGCCTTATTAATGACGGAACAAACTTTACCTATTGAAACCTTCGCACCTCGCACACCGCTGCAGGAGTTTTGGTTTTATTTCAAACAAAATAAAGGGGCAGTGATTGGGCTCGCTTTTATCCTTGCAGTGGCATTAATCAGTATTTTTGCACCTTGGATTGCACCTTTTGATCCTATCGAACAAAATCGTTCGGCTTTATTGTTACCGCCAGCTTGGTATGAAGGCGGTAATTCTGCTTATTTACTGGGTACAGATGACATTGGGCGAGATATTCTTTCTCGTATTATTTATGGTACGCGCATTTCTGTTTTTGCGGGTTTCATTATTGTGATTTTATCTTGCATTTTAGGGACGAGTCTTGGCTTGCTCGCAGGCTATTATGGTGGACCATTAGATACATTAATTGTTCGTTTTATTGACATCATGTTGGCTATCCCAAACTTGCTTTTAACCATTGTGGTGGTATCAATTTTAGAGCCCTCTTTAACCAATGCGACGTTGGCGATTGCCGTGGTTTCGATTCCAAGTTATGTGCGCTTAACACGTGCAGCGGTATTAAATGAGAAAAACAGAGATTATGTCACCTCTTCGCGTGTAGCGGGAGCAAGCGTATTACGCTTGATGTTTATTGTCATTTTACCGAATTGTCTTGCACCGCTTATCGTACAAATGACAATGGGCATTTCTAATGCCATTTTAGAATTAGCGACCTTAGGTTTCTTAGGTATCGGTGCAAAACCACCAACGCCAGAATTGGGGACCATGTTATCTGAATCACGTAGCTTTATGCAGGCGGCCAACTGGTTGGTTACGATTCCAGGTTTAGTGATTTTATCGCTTGTTTTAGCATTTAACTTAATGGGCGACGGGTTGCGTGATGCGCTCGATCCAAAATTAAAACAATAGAGGGGCAGAATGGTATTATTAGATGTAAAAGAACTTTCTGTTCACTTTGGTGATGAAAAAACACCTTTTAAAGCGGTCGATCGCATTAGCTACCAAGTTAATCAAGGTGAAGTCTTAGGCATTGTTGGCGAGTCTGGCTCGGGGAAATCCGTGAGTTCCCTTGCCGTGATGGGCTTAATTGATTTTCCAGGGCGTGTATCAGCGAAAGGCTTATCGTTTGAAGGAAAAGATCTTTTAAGTTTAGCACCAAAAGAAAAGCAAGAATTGATTGGCGCAGATATTGCCATGATCTTCCAAGATCCGATGACAAGCTTAAATCCTGCTTATACGGTGGGTTTCCAAATTATGGAAGCCATTAAAGCGCATCAAGGCGGTAGTAAAAAAGAACGCCGTGAGCGCACCTTAGAGCTATTACGCTTAGTCGGTATTCCTGATCCTGAATCACGTATTGATGTTTATCCGCACCAGCTTTCTGGCGGGATGAGCCAACGCGTTATGATTGCTATGGCGATAGCTTGTAAACCGAGATTGCTGATTGCAGATGAACCAACCACCGCACTGGATGTGACTATTCAAGCACAAATTGTAGATTTGTTGCTTGAGTTACAGCAAAAAGAATGTATGTCGTTAATTCTGATCACGCACGATCTTGCGCTAGTCGCAGAAGCGGCACATCGCATTATTGTGATGTATGCAGGACAAGTAGTAGAAGAAGGGCGAGCAGAAGATATTTTCCGTGAACCAAAACATCCTTACACTCAAGCGTTATTACGTTCTTTACCTGAATTTGCCGAAGGTAAATCTCGTTTGCAATCTTTACCCGGTGTGGTGCCAGGTAAATACGATCGTCCACAAGGTTGCTTGTTAAATCCACGTTGTCCGTATGCGACCGATCTTTGTCGAACAGTTGAACCAGAATTACGTCACGTAAGAAATCGACAAGTAAAATGTCACACCCCATTAAATGCCCAAGGAGAACCAAGCAATGTCTAATGTCGCACAAGAGAATGCTCCATTGCTCAATGCTATCGGGCTGAAAAAATATTACCCAGTGAAAAAAGGAATGTTTGCGAAAACACAGCAAGTGAAAGCGTTAGATGGGGTGTCTTTTTCTTTAGAACGTGGTAAAACCCTTGCAGTGGTTGGGGAGTCTGGTTGTGGGAAATCCACACTTGGTCGTCTTTTAACCATGATAGAAGAACCTACTGAAGGTGAATTGTATTACAACGGGCAAAACTTCTTAGTGAATGATCACGAAACGAAAGCATTGCGTCGTCAGAAAATCCAAATCGTGTTTCAAAACCCTTACGCATCACTGAACCCGCGTAAGAAGATTGGCACAATTTTGGAAGAGCCCCTAGTCATTAATACCAGTCTATCGGCTAAAGAACGTAAAGAAAAAGTATTGTCCATGATGGCAAAAGTGGGGTTGCGTGCCGAGTTTTATAATCGCTATCCACATATGTTTTCAGGTGGGCAACGTCAGCGTATCGCGATTGCTCGTGGTTTAATGCTTAATCCTGATGTGGTTGTAGCGGATGAACCCGTTTCTGCGTTAGACGTATCCGTTCGTGCGCAAGTGCTGAATTTGATGATGGATTTGCAAGCAGAGCTTGGTTTATCTTACGTATTTATTTCCCATGATCTTTCGGTGGTTGAGCATATTGCTGATGAGGTGATGGTGATGTATTTAGGCCGCTGTGTTGAAATGGGCACAAAAGCACAAATCTTTAATAATCCTCAGCACCCTTATACACAAGCGTTGCTTTCAGCGACACCAAGATTATCGCCTGAATTACGTCGTCAGCGGATTAAATTAAAGGGCGAATTACCAAGCCCGATTAATCCACCAAAAGGTTGTGCATTTAATCCACGTTGTTGGAAAGCGACCGATAAATGTCGAAATGAACAGCCTAAATTGGAAAAATATCCTGATGGTAAGTTAATTGCTTGTTTCCATCTCGATTAGAAAGAGAAAAGAAAATGACCGCACTTGAGTAAGTGCGGTCATTTTTTAGGCATTTTGAGTACGATAGCGGAAATTAAAGAAGACAAAGATGCCGAGTGCAATCATCGCTAATGCTGCGCCACTAAAGCCTATATATTCAAGACCAATGTGACGTGTTATTTGGTTACCAAATAGTGCGCCTGCACCAATACCTGCATTAAAAATACCTGAATAAATGGCGCTCGCTACGTCTGTTGCATCGGGCGCAAGTTGCAGTACACGCATTTGTAATGCGAGTCCGATACAAGAGATTCCTATACCCCAAACAAAGGCCAAGGCAAACATTGTTGCGGTATAACCTGCCGAAGTAAGCATAAAGCCTAAGGAAATAGCTAATAACAGAATTGCATGGATAATAAATTGTGTGGCGCCAAAACGGTATAATCGGTTAAAAATCACACTCGCTGTCACACCTGAAATACCAAAAACTAAAAGAATCATCGTGGTAAGATTAGGATCCATTTGTCCGATTTGAACCATAAATGGCTCAATATAGGTATAAGCGGTAAAGTGTGCTGAAACGATAAGTACCGTTGTGGCATAAAGTCCAATGAGTAATGGACGTTTTGCCAAAATCGGTAGACTAGAAAGTGAGCCGGCATTTTTACTTGGTAGATTTGGTAATAAACGCATAATCAATATCATCACCACTACAGCTAATGCAGCAATGATTGCAAAAGTAATACGCCAGCCAACTAATTGACCAACTACACGTCCTAACGGTAAGCCCAAAATAGTTGCAAGGGATGTACCAATGGCGAGCATACCAATTGCTTGTGTTTTCTTATTCTTCGGTGCCACACGCATGACTAATGATGCTGTAATCGCCCAGAAGAGTGAATGCGCTACCGCAATACACATACGAGCAATAAGAAGAATCCAGTAATTCCAAGCGATGACCGAGATAATATGGCCGATAATAAAAATCACGAAAAGTTTCAGTAACAAACCTTTACGTTCCATATCACCTGTCGCGAGCATGGCGGGTAAAGACATAATCATGACAGTCCAAGCATAAACGGTCATCATTAACCCCACATCGGAGCTTTGCATATCAAAACTTTGTCCGATATCGGTGAGTAACGCAACGGGCACAAATTCTGTGGTATTAAAAATAAAAGCGGCGCAAGCCATGATAACTACGCGCCAAAATTGAGTTTTTTCTGCTTTTTGGTAAAACGACATTATTTTAATTTCTCTTTAATTAATTCCTTAAGTTGATGACGGAAATTTTTATCAATATTTAACTTGTATTGTGGTGCATAGCAGCTATCGAAAAAGCGAATAGGCAATGCCAGTTTTTTGTATTTTTCGTCAGTTGATCTTAAAGTTAAATTGACGTCGCATTGTACATTATCTAAATCAATGGCTCCAGAACCTTCACCTAAAAGTGCGGTTGTTTTTAAGCTTATTTTATCGACTTTGAGTAAGTGGTTTTCAAGCGAAAGATTTGACTCAAAACGCTCGTAAGGCGTATTCATATTTCTGCTTGCAGTTAAATCACTGTTGTAATTAATTGGTAAATACTGTGCCGCCATATCTAATAAATTCAATCCTAAAAGCTCTCCATCACGCGCATTAAAATCAAATTTCCCTTCGATTAATTCTGAGTTTGTAAAGGCTAATTGAGTGTTAAAATCACTCGTACCTGTCATGGTTTGCGGGAAATTAAGTAAAGCTAACAACTGCGTTAAAGGAAAATTTTTACCAGAAAAATTGACCGCACTTTTTTGTAGATAGCTATCAAATTTGAGTACGGCAAGACAATTTGTGGTACATCTAGGTTTAATGTAAGCAATGGCACGTTTCTGTGGCTTTGTTAAATCTGTATGAATTTCAATATAGCCCAGGTCTTGCTGATTGAATTGAACATCATCAAATTGAATAAGTGATTCACTTTCCCGACGGAGGGTAACATGACCTTTGATAAAACGAAAATTAAAGATTCTATTACTGCCATAAAGTGGTTTTGCTAGTTCAACAGTAATGAGAGTTGTTGTGCTAAATGGAATATCATCACTAGTAATATAATTAAGTGGGAAACCGTTGAAATGTACTTGAACATTTGCTGAGTTTTGTGCTTTTGGGGATAACTTGATATTTTGAGCAACTAATTCTTGTAGTTGAGCATTACCCAAAACTAATGATGGCAGAGAAAATTTTCCAGTTATTTTTTCAATACTTATTTGATTATGTTGAACTTTGTCAAAGGAAATATACGGCTCAGGGAAAATGCCCACATTAAACTCTTGGAAGGTAGTTTCATGCTGAGCTAGTGCGGTAGTAATCACTGTTTCCAGTTTTTGAATTCGTGCATAAAAAAAAGCAAAGATCGCAAACAGCACGATCAACAGGCTAATTGCGATCTTTTTCATTGATTAATCCTCATTAATTCGGCTAGCCACCGCATTTTGCTGATGTTTATATTTGGCATCTTTACGGCTAGTGTAAGGGCGCGCTGCCGGGCCGCTTAACACCTCAAAACTCAATGCTCCAATCACCATATTTGGACGCAATGCTAAAGGTAATTTGCCGGAGTTGTAGAATTCCAACACAATTTTGCCTTCCCAACCTGGATCGATACGATGTGCGGTTACATGTACCATTAAACCTAAACGAGCAAGTGAAGAGCGACCATCTAACCAACCGATAATATTGGCAGGGAGTTTCACTGACTCCAATGTGGTTGCTAACGCCAACATACCAGGGTGTAAGAAGAAGGCTTCATCATCACCGATAATAATTTCGTCACTCATCACTGATTCAAGTTGAGCAGAGACTTCTTCTTTCGGGCCACTTAAATCAATATAAGGTGCGGAATGTTCACGAAATACGCGAAATGAATTGCCTAAACGCACATCAATGGTTGCCCCATTGATTTTGTCATTTTCAGGACGAGGCGTTAAAGAAATAATGCCATCATCTAGATAGCGTTCGATATCGGTATCGCAAAGGCGCATGATTTTTCCTATTTTTCGTTTAATAAATGAAGAATTTGAGCTTTTAACATATTAATCGCAATACGGTTTTTACCGCCACGAGGAATTACGATATCCGCATATTGTTTTGATGGCTCAATAAATTGTAAGAACATTGGACGAACGGTTGCGCGGTATTGGTCAATAACAGATTGTAATGAACGACCACGTTCTTCCATATCACGTTGTAAACGGCGGATAAAACAAATGTCTGATGGCGTATCCACGAAGACAGAAATATCAGCTAATTGGCGAACTCGCTCATCAGTGAGCAATAAGATGCCTTCTAAAATGACAATTTTTTTCGGCGTGAAGTGTTTGGTTTCGCCTGTTCTGGTGTGATCAACATAACTATAGACAGGAATATCTACGGCGGTTCCATTTTTTAAGTCTTTTAAGTGTTGAATGAGTAAATCTCTATCCATTGAATTAGGGTGGTCATAGTTTGTTTTTATGCGCTCACTCATCTCTAAATGGCTTTGATCTTTATAGTAGCTGTCTTCAGCAATAATCCCAATTTCTTGGCATCCTAACTCGTTGCAAAGTTCTTTATGAACGGTAGAAGCGATGGAACTTTTGCCTGAAGCGGATGCACCCGTGATGGCGATGATAATACAAGATGAGTTTGACATGGAACGTCCTCAAAAACGGAAGGTAAAAATTACTGGGATTATAAAGAAAAATCAGCTTAAATTCACCTTTCTTTCTTTTTTTATTTTAATTTTTTAAATTTGTGAAGTACTTCACGGAAATTTTTTTCGTTTTCGCTTACGCTGTGCTCGTTTTTATTATTTCATCTGTGTTATTTATGAGGAGCTACAATGAAAATGAATAAAATTTCTCTCTCAATTTCAACCGCACTTTTAGCTGCTGGTTTCATGACATCATCTGCTGTTAATGCTCAAGGGCGTTTGGTGGTGTATTGTAGTGCGACCAACATTCTTTGTGAAACGACAACGAAAGCGTTTGGCGAAAAATATGATGTGAAAACCTCATTTATTCGCAATGGTTCAGGCAGTACTTTCGCAAAAGTTGAAGCAGAAAAAAATAACCCGCAAGCAGACGTATGGTTTGGTGGTACATTCGACCCTCAAGCACAAGCGGCTGAATTAGGCTTAATCGAACCTTATAAATCTAAACACATTGATGAAATCGTAGAACGTTTCCGTGATCCAGCGAAAACCAAAGGACATTATGTCTCTGCGATTTACATGGGTATCTTAGGTTTTGGTGTGAATACCGAGCGTTTAGCAAAATTAGGTATTAAAGAAGTACCAAAATGCTGGAAAGATTTAACTGATCCTCGCTTAAAAGGCGAAGTGCAAATTGCTGACCCACAAAGTGCAGGTACAGCTTACACTGCATTGGCAACTTTCGTTCAGCTTTGGGGCGAAGAAAAAGCCTTTGATTTCTTAAAAGCATTACATCCAAACGTATCTCAATACACCAAATCAGGTGTCACCCCGTCTCGTAATGCGGCACGTGGTGAAACTGCGGTAGGTATCGGTTTCTTACACGATTATGCACTTGAAAAACGTCAAGGTGCGCCGTTGGAATTAGTGGTGCCTTGCGAAGGTACTGGCTATGAATTAGGTGGCGTGAGTATCTTAAAAGGTGCGCGTAACATCGATAATGCAAAATTATTCGTGGATTGGGCATTATCTAAAGAAGGTCAAGAGTTAGCATGGAAACAAGGTGATTCTTTACAAATCTTAACCAACACCACAGCGGAACAATCGCCAACCGCGTTTGATCCAAGTAAACTTAATCTGATCAATTATGACTTTGAAAAATACGGTGCAACCGAACAACGCAAAGCCTTAATTGAAAAATGGGTTCAAGACGTTAAATTAGCGAAATAGTAGTTAAAGTGCGGTTGAAAAACATGAGATTTTTGACCGCACTTTTGCCATTTTAGCCCCACTAAATAGTTTTTACGTGGGTTTCTACGATGAGCGTATCAGCTCATCTTCTTTTATAAACACAGGAGTGAACCAATGAAAATGTCTAACGTTGCTTTAGCACTTTCTGGTGTTGTATTTGGTGGCGTGTTACTGAGCTCTCACGCATCAGCAGCAGAAGGCCGTTTAGTTGTTTATTGCAGTGCACAAAACACGATGTGCGAGCAAGAAACCATGGCTTTTGAGAAAAAATACGGTATTAAAACCAGTTTTATCCGTGGTGGCACAGGCACAATTTTAGCCAAAATTGATGCTGAGAAAGACAACCCTCAAGGGGATGTGTGGTATGGCGGTACGCTGGATCCTCATTCTCAAGCGGGTGAAATGGGCTTACTTGAAGCGTATAAGTCACCAAATCTCGCACAAATTCCTGAACAGTTTAGAGACCCTGCTAAAATTAAAGGCAACTATTCCTCCGCGATTTATCTCGGTGTATTAGGCTTCGGTATTAACCCAGAACGTTTGAAAAAGCTTAATTTACCGACACCAAAATGTTGGAAAGATCTAGCCGATCCTGCGTATCGTAATGAGATCCAAGCAGCCGATCCTCAAAGTTCAGGAACAGGTTATACTCAGTTAGCGACCTATATCCAACTTTGGGGTGAGGATGAAGCGTTCAAATATCTCAAAGAACTCAATAAAAACGTTTCCCAATATACTAAATCCGGTAACACCGCAACCCGTAATACAGCGCGTGGTGAAACCGCAATCGGAATTGGTTTTTTACATGAATATTCTTTAGAGAAAGCAAAAGGCGCACCGGTTGAATTAGTTGTACCTTGCGAAGGTACAGGCTATGAAATTGGTGGCGTGAGCATTATTAAAGGTGCAAGAAACCTTGAAAATGCGAAATTATTTGTGGATTGGGCGTTATCAAAAGAAGCGCAAGAGTTAACCTGGAAAAAAGGGGAAGCGTATTCTATTTTAACCAATAGCACTGCTGAGCAATCGCCTTATGCGCTCGATTTTAAATCCATCAATTTAATTAATTATGATTTTGACAAATACGGCTCAAGTGATTTACGTAAACGTTTGATCACAAAATGGGTTGATGATGTTAAATTAGCAAAATAATGATGTATACATAGCGAAATAATAGCTATTATATTATTTCGCTTTTTTTCTTTTATGCGAGGTTGTATGAACGCAAATAAACTTCCTATTATCCAATCCGCTAATTTTTGGATAATTCTTGCAGTGATTGCATTTCTTCTTCTGCCTTCCCATGCTTTAGATTATGGCTTGTTTGAAAGCACAAGCGATGAATACCTAGGTGCAATGGGGTGGTCTTCATTAAATATTACGGTATTATGGTTTTTACCGGTTCTTTTATACGGTTTGATGCCGCTTCTTAAATTACCGAAGGATACACAAGCGAAAGCAGAGCTTTATCTTGTTGCTGCGGCGGCATTGTTTATCTTTGTCAGTGCGACAATTTATAAAGTCAGCATGGGTTATTCTGTGATTGTATTAATCTCGAGTTTAACCGCATTGGCGACGTTTTCTTTCGCCAAATTAAAAGTGATGCAAGGGGATAAATTTATTATTGCCTCTTTACTTTGCATTATCTTATTAATTTTCTTCTTCATCGTTTATCCAACATTGGCTATCTTTGTTTCAATGTTCTATGACGGTGATACTTTTGCACCGCAACAAGTGATGCGAATTTTAACTCAAAGCTATATTGTACGTGTTATTAGTAACTCGCTATTCTTGTCTGGCTTTGTAGGAATCGTATCAACGATTTTCGGTTTGGCATTTGCGCTTTATACCACCCGTATTGCACGTAGAACGGCATTTATTGGTAAAATTTTCTCTATTTTACCAATCGTCACACCGCCATTCGTTGTGGGCTTAGGGGTAACATTAATGCTTGGCCGTTCTGGTTATGTGACAGAGTTCTTATCCACAACATTTGGATTTGAGAACCATAACTGGTTATACGGTTTCAACGGGATTGCCATTGCACAGATTCTTGCTTTTGCGCCGATTTCATTCATGATTTTAGATGGGGCATTAAAATCGGTTCATCCATCAATTGAAGAGGCGTCTTACACCTTACGTGCAAATCGTTACCAAACTTTCTTCAATATCATCTTCCCATTATTACGTCCGGCATTGGCAAACTCATTCTTAATCGTGTTTATCCAATCCTTAGCGGATTTTAGTAACCCATTAGTATTGGGCGGTAGCTTTGACGTCATCGCGACACAAATCTACTTCTATATCGCAGGCTCACAATTAGATTATGCTTCAGCAAGTACGTTAGGTTCGATGCTTTTAATCTTCTCATTAGCCGTATTTATCATCCAATATATTTGGATTGGTAACCGCTCTTATGTGACCGTTTCAGGTAAATCCTATCGTGGCGATGTACAAGATTTACCAACTGGTTTGAAATATACCATCATTTGTATGCTTGGTTTCTGGGTATTCTTTAACTTAGCGTTATACGGCAGTATTTTCTATGGTAGTTTCACTGTAAACTGGGGCGTGGATTATACTTTAACCTTCAAAAACTATGCGATGTTATTCGGACAAGGCTTAAGTGATGGGGCATGGCCATCATTGATTAATACCTTAATCTATGCAGGAATTGCCGCACCATTGACCGCACTTTTCGGTTTATTAATTGCATATATTGTGGTGCGTAAAGATTTCCAAGGTAAAAAATCTCTTGAGTTCTTAACTATGCTTTGTTTTGCGGTACCAGGAACCGTTGCAGGGGTATCTTATATTTTAGCCTTTAACAATGCGCCACTTTACATTACGGGTACCAGCATTATCGTGATCATCTCAATGGTCATGCGTGATTTACCAATCGGTATGCGAGCAGCGATTGCAGGTCTTGGTCAATTAGATAAATCACTCGATGAAGCATCTCTTTCTTTAAAAGGCAGCTCATGGAAAACCTTATGGTTTATCGTTTTACCATTGTTAAAACCAGCGTTACTTTCTGCATTGGTCACCAGCTTCGTTCGTGCGATGACTACCGTAAGTGCGATTATCTTCTTAGTCACTGCTGATACACGTGTGGCAACAGCCTATATTTTAAACCGTGTAGAAGATGGTGAATATGGTGTTGCTATCGCATACGGTTCAATTTTAATCATCGTGATGATGGCTATTATTTTATTCTTTGACTGGATTGTGGGTGATACCCGAATTTCCCGTTCTAAAGCGAAAAAAATGAATTAACTCGTTAAGTTGTAGGTAAATATTATGAGTAATAATGATTTCTTAGTATTAAAAAATATCACCAAATCTTTTGGTAAATCCACAGTCATTGATAATTTAGATTTAACCATTAAACGTGGCACCATGGTGACCTTATTAGGGCCATCTGGTTGTGGTAAAACCACTGTGTTACGTTTAGTGGCAGGCTTAGAAAACCCAACTTCAGGTCAAATTTTTATTGATGGTGAAGATGTAACCAAATCGTCTATTCAAAATCGTGATATTTGTATCGTATTCCAATCTTACGCATTGTTCCCGCATATGAGCATCGGTGATAACGTCGGTTATGGTTTACGTATGCAAGGCGTGGGTAAAGAAGAGCGCGCTAAACGTGTAAAAGAAGCGTTAGAATTGGTTGACTTAGCGGGGTTTGAAGATCGTTTTGTGGATCAAATTTCGGGTGGTCAACAACAACGTGTGGCATTAGCACGTGCGTTAGTATTAAAACCAAAAGTATTACTTTTTGATGAACCATTAAGTAACTTGGATGCAAACTTACGTCGTTCTATGCGTGAAAAAATCCGTGAATTACAACAAAGTTTAGGTATTACCTCACTTTATGTGACTCACGACCAAACTGAAGCATTTGCGGTATCCGATGAAGTTATCGTCATGAATAAAGGTAAAATCATGCAAAAAGCACCTGCAAAAGAGCTTTATTTGCGTCCAAACTCTTTATTCCTAGCAAACTTCATGGGCGAATCGAGTATCTTTGAAGCTAAATTGGAAAATAACACTATTGATGTTAATGGTTACAAATTACCATTAAGTAATGCCGCGCAATTTAATTTACCAGATGGCGAATGCTTAGTGGGCGTGCGTCCTGAAGCGATTTATTTAAAAGCCGAAGGTGAAGCTGCACAACAATGTGAAATCAAGAGTGCAGTCTATATGGGTAACCACTGGGAAGTGGTGGCAATTTGGGCAGGCAAAGAATTGCTCATTAACACCAAACCAGAAGACTTCAATGCTGATCTCAAACAAGCTTATGTGAACTTCTCTGAACAAGGTATTTTCTTGTTGAAGAAAGAGAAATAATATCAATTTAAGGGCGTATGGAAGCATACGCCTTTTCTTTTAAAATCCTTTCAAAATTGACCGCACTTTTCCGCTCATTTTTACTTTATCTAACAGAGCTGTATAATGTCTCGCTTTTGAATATAAATGATAGAAGGAGAAAGCTCATGATTAAAACCGATACCTTACCGCAATTTTTGCGTAACAAAGTGGCGGAAAATGATGCTTTTGGTCTTGTAGAGGGCTTGTGCCAATTATTACGTAGCAGCCCCACAGAAAAAATTTCGCCGACCTTGCATTTATTTAAGTTTATCTTAAAGAACGATAAAGAATTAGGCTATTCTGTTTCGAAATTATTATGCGGTTGGTTATGTGGTTTACGTCTTTATCCCTTGTTTATTAGCAGCGGAATTCTTACGCGTGGCGGTTTTGGACAAGAAATGAAAACGCGTATTTATGAGCGTTTTAACCCGTCTTTTAAAGATATTAATGATTTACGTGATATTTTTTATTTATTGTTCAGTGATAAAAATGATGCCCGCTGGATTGATGCCGTCCCATTAAAAACATGGCGAGGCGTATTTGGTGTTTTAACCCGTTATACAGAACAAAAAGATCGTGAGCGTTTAAAAAATCATATTGAAAGTGAAGGGCTATTTGCCATTGAAATGCTTTCAATTTGGATTGCCGCTGAAGATATGGATCCTGAGCTGATGCGAATGGAACCTTCTCTGTTGAATGCAGATTCGCCTTTTGTGGCTTTACACCATGAAGTGGTTGATTGGGTAGAGGCGCGTCGCCAATCAACGGTTTTTGATGATAGCCATTTACAGGTAATGTTTGATCAATGTAAGGCATTGATTATTGGCTTACAGAAACGTGGGGCGGTAGTGGGATCATCCTTAAATACGGCGTATTTATTGGAACGTCTTTCCCAGACTTTAGAACGATTAGAAACCTTGATGGCGATTTTTGTTTCAAATCGCTATTTGCCGCGTCGAATCTTATTATTAACCGGTTGTTTTGCTCGTGCAGCAGCAGAACGACATAGTATTTCGCGACTATGGAAACAAAGCTCAGGATTGATGGCTCGTAGTGTTACGCAGAATGCCGGCGATCATGGTGAGCATTACATTACTCGAGATAAAAAAGAGTATTGGGCAATGTTTTATTCTGCAGCGGGTGGTGGTGTATTAATTGCACTGATGGCGTTATTTAAAACCTATCTAGGTAGCATCATTGATGACAAAGTCTGGAAAGGGATTGCCGAAGGCTTAAATTACGGCTTAGGTTTTATGGTGATCTTTATGTTGCATTTCACAGTTGCAACCAAACAGCCAGCCATGACTGCAGCCCGTTTTGCTGAGGCTGTTGAGAAAACGCCTCAAGGTAAAACCGTCAATATGAAATTAGCCCAATTATTAGT
This sequence comes from Haemophilus parainfluenzae T3T1, assembly GCF_000210895.1. Lineage (NCBI taxonomy): Bacteria > Pseudomonadati > Pseudomonadota > Gammaproteobacteria > Pasteurellales > Pasteurellaceae > Parahaemophilus > Parahaemophilus parainfluenzae. The sequence continues at coordinate 1,385,323 of NC_015964.1, forward strand.
GGATGTATTTCGTTCTCAAAGTATTGCTGTGCTAGGTAATGTGCTCATTGCGATGGGCTTAGCCGCATTGATTGCGTTTGGTTACCAATATAAAACGGGTGAGCCATTGATGAATGCCGATCAAATCGCGTATCAGTTGCATAGCATTGATCCTTTTGCAGGAACCTTATGGTTTGCCGCCATTGCGGGTGTATGGTTATTCTGCTCAGGGATTATTTCGGGCTATTTTGATAACCGCAGCAATTATTTGAATATGCGCATGCGTTTAGCCCAACATCCATTATTGAAAAAATTAATGTCTGAGAAATCTCGCGTTAAATTTGCTAATTATATGCATGAGAATTATGGCTCGCTTATCGGTAACCTTTGCTTTGGTATGCTGCTTGGTATTACCGGTGTGGTGGGTTACTTAACGCACCTTCCGTTAGATATTCGTCATGTGGCATTTTCATCTGCGAATGTGGGTTATATTGCAGTGAGCGGACAATTCACCTATTCATTGCTTTTACAATGCATTGGTTTTGTATTATTAATTGGTTTAGTGAATTTAATTGTCAGTTTTTCATTAACGCTTTGGGTTGCATTGCGTTCTTTGAATGCGGAAATTGATAGCTGGTGGCCAATTTGGTATGAAGTTTGTCAAATTGTGAAAAAACGTCCATTGAGCTTATTTCTTCCTGTTCAATTAGATAAATAATCGGCCTAAGTGCGGTCAAAAATATCAACGTTTTTGACCGCACTTTCTTTTCGACAAATTTAATTTGCGTTATCATGTTGCTCATCTAATGCTATAACTTTATGAATTATTCTAATGAAACCCACATTTCTTGAACTTCGTCACCTAAGAACCTTGCTTGCTTTAAAGGAAACAGGCAGTGTTTCAATGGCGGCAAAACGTGTGTATTTAACACAATCAGCACTTTCTCATCAAATTAAGTTAATGGAAGAGCAATTCGGTTTACCTCTATTTGAGCGTAAAAGTAATCCATTGCGTTTTACCGCAGCAGGCGATCGTTTGATTCGTCTTGCCAATGAAATTCTTCCAAAAGTAGTTGATGCAGAACGTGAGCTCGCACGCGTAAAACACGGTGATGCAGGTCAGTTAAGAATTGCAGTAGAGTGTCATACTTGCTTCGACTGGTTAATGCCGGCGATGGATGAGTTTCGTCAGCATTGGAGCCTAGTAGAATTGGATATCGTCTCAGGTTTCCATACCGATCCTGTAGGATTGTTGTTGTCTCATCGTGCAGATTGGGCGATTGTGTCAGACGTTGAACAAAATGATGATGTTTTATTTAAGCCGCTGTTTTCTTATGAAATGGTGGGGATTTGTTCTAAAGATCATCCATTAGCCAATAAAGACGTTTGGCAGGCGGAAGATTTTGCTGAAGAAACTTGGGTAACCTATCCCGTGCCTGATGATATGTTAGATTTATATCGTCAAGTGTTGAAACCGAAAGGCATTAATCCGCCGCGTCGTACAACAGAGCTAACGATCGCCTTGATCCAGTTAGTGGCAAGTCATCGGGGAATTGCCACTGTGCCTTATTGGGCGGCATTGCCTTATTTAGAAAAAGGGTATGTGGTGGCACGCAAAATTACAGAAGAAGGGTTGTACAGTAACCTTTATGCGGCAATTCGTAAAGAAGATGCCAATTTAGCTTATATCGAAGATTTCCATCAAACAGTAAAAGCACAAAGTTTTTCGACCTTACCTGGTTTGTCTGTTTTAGAGTTGTAGTAGGTCAATATGTCAGAAGTAGTGACAGAAAATCCCATCAAAGCCGCAGCAAAAGCGGCATTTCCTTACAGCATGCCAATGCTTGCCGGATTTTTATTTTTAGGCATTGCATATGGCATTTACATGAAAGCACTTGGATTCGGTGTTTGGTTCCCTGTTGCAATGGCAGCACTCATTTATGCGGGCTCCGTGGAGTTTATTGCTGCTGCAGCATTAGTCATGCCTTTTTCGCCTTTAAGTGTCGCATTAGTTACGCTGATGGTAAGTGGTCGTCAGATTTTTTATGCCATTTCCATGTTAGAAAAATATGGTGCTCAAATTGGGAAAAAACGTTGGTATTTAATTAGTACTCTAGTAGATGAAAGTTTTTCCCTTAACTATATGGCGAAGATTCCCGATCATTTAGATAAAGGCTGGTATATGTTCTTTGTCAGTTTTTATCTCCATCTTTATTGGGTCGTTGGAGCGGGATTAGGTAATCTATTTGGTTCAATCATTCCTTTTGATTTAAAAGGGGTAGAGTTTGGTATGACCGCGCTTTTCCTGGTGATTTTTGCTGAAAACTGGCTCAAAGAGAAATCTCATGAAAGTTCATTATTAGGTTTAGGTGTGGCTTTTGCATCGCTGTTAATTGTTGGGAAAGAACACTTTTTAGTGCCAACACTCATTAGTATTTGGATTCTGTTAACCGTAAGACGCCCGAAACTTTCATCTAAATTGGAGGCACTAAAATGACATTGATGGAACAAATTATCACTATTGTGATTTGTATTGTGTGCGTGCAATTTACTCGATTATTGCCCTTCTGGATCTTTCCCGCCAATCGCCCGATTCCAGACTATATTCGTTATCTTGGCAAAGTATTGCCTGCGGCGATGTTTGGGATGTTAGTGGTGTATTGCTATAAAAATGTGGATGTGTTGAGTGGTTATCACGGCTTACCCGATTTCATTGCGGGTGCTTTGGTATTAGGGTTACATTTCTGGAAAAAGAACATGTTTCTTTCTATCTCAGCAGGCACAATTTTTTATATGTTTTTAGTGCAAAAAGTCTTTATCTGAGCGAATGTTGAGTGAAATAAAAATTTCTTGATATTGCAATCGGTTGCCTTTATTTCGCCTCTTTTCCTGAATTCCAAAATCTTTTATGATGCCGCCTCAATCATTGTTGACGGAGAGATTTATGGAATTTAATTTCATCGAATTATTAGGTTATTTGGCAACATTCTTTGTGGCTGCGTCTTTTTTATTTAAATCGATTGTTCACTTGAGAGTTGTTAATGCAATTGGAGCGGTACTTTTTGTCGTTTACAGTTTGATCATCAAATCTTATCCAGTTGCGCTTCTAAACGCCTTCTTAGTTTTCGTTAACTTATATCAACTTTATCGTTTGAAAAAAGAGCAGCCGGCATCAAAAGTGCTTAAATAATTGACCGCACTTTTCCACGATTTACCCCCATATTTGATATAAGGCAATCACCAGTGGCATAGTAAACATACAAAGCAGCGTCGTTACACCATAGATGGCGCTGGCTTTCTGTGGATTGTTGTTATAAATCACTGCCATTTGTGTCACGGTTGAAGCAGATGGGCTCGTGGTTGCTAAAAAGCTAATCAACACAATAATTTCGCCTTTTTCAGCCCAATGCACAAACCCAATCAGTTTTATTAATACCAATAATGCAATCGGAATAAGTAACAAGCGCAAAAGTGTGACTAAATAAATGCGTTTGGATGATACGATGCTCCGTAAAGGAATTGCCGCAATCAGCATACCCGCAACAAGCATGGCATTTGGACCAATAAATAAGCCAATCGAAGAGAGTGTACCATTGATAATACTTGGTAATTTTATTTGAAAAGCAAATAAAAATGCTCCGACGAGAATTGACCAAATATTGATGTTTTTGGCAATCATCTTCAAGGATAAATTTCCTTTTCCTACAATAATCAAACGGCAATGCGTCCAAAATAGAAAGGTTTGAACCACAATAAAACAGCTGGCGTAAATTACCCATTCTTTGCCAAATAACGACATCACAATTGGAATAATTAAGTTACCAGAATTGGAATAAATGGAAGTGGCATGTTCAATAGGATCAAGGTTTAATAGGCGCTTTAACAGACTGCCAATAATAATCAGAATAACCTGAAGAAACACCGCCATAAGCAGTGAAAGCTGTAAACCTTGCAAAATTTCAGGCGTGTAATCAATTTGAAAGGCTTCAATCATCACTGCAGGACTGATGACATAAAGCCCAATAACGGAAAGCGTCTTGCTATCTTCAGATTTTAATAATTTTGATTTAACCAACCCATAGCCAATAAGCACAATAAGTGTCAGTTCAATAATTTTAGTGCCGAGTAAAAATGCGATGTCCATAGTGAATCTTGCTTGGAAAAGTTGTAGATATTAAACAATAGATAAAAGAAAAAACAAAATAACTTTTATAATTATTCATCACATAGTATTGTGTTTTAGATGTAAGTCTTTGGTCGTTACAAATCTAACAGAGAATATGAAAAATAGATGTTGTAAGCGATAGGATAATTGAGAGAGGAAATATGAGAGTCAAAAAAATTGGTATTGTTAGTTTATCGAGCGGCATTATGGGGGAAGGCTTTATTCAACATGAACTTAATATCGGGTTGGAGAGATTAAAACAATATGGTATTGAAGTTGAGTTTCTGCCTAATGCGCTTAAGGGGATGGAATTTATAAAAAATCATCCTGAATGCAGAGCTCAAGACTTATTGACCGCATTTATGGATGACTCGATTGATATGATTTTGTGTGCGATTGGTGGTGAAGACACTTATAGATTATTACCTTATCTTTTTGATAATAATGAGTTAGAAAAGGTCGTAACACAGAAAATATTTTTAGGCTTCTCGGATACCACGATAAATCACTTTATGTTGCATAAAGTCGGCATTAAGACTTTTTATGGACAAGCATTTTTACCTGACGTATGCGAGCTTTCCAAAGATATGTTGCCATATACCAAACAATATTTTGAAGAACTGGTGACTACAGGGAAAATTAAGGAAATACGCCCAAGTGATGTATGGTATCAAGAAAGAGAGGATTTTAGTGAAAATACGGTTGGGGTAGAAATGTGTAGCTATCCAAACAAAGGCTTTGAATTATTAAAAGGGCAATCAATATTTAAAGGGAAGATATTGGGCGGGTGCTTAGAGTCAATTTATGATATTTTTGATAACGCTAGATTTGAGGATACCGTTTCTTTATGTGAAAAATATAACCTTTTTCCAAAATTAGAGGATTGGAAGGGAAAAATTCTACTTTTAGAAACGAGTGAAGAGAAAACAGCACCTGAATTATTTAGAAAAATGATTAATGTGCTGAAAGACTATGGGCTATTTGATGTTCTGACAGGTGTTTTAGTTGGAAAGCCACAGAATGAAACATATTATGACGAATATAAATCAATTTTGCTGGAAGAGCTTTCAGATAAAAATGTGTCAATCGTTTACAATGTGAATGTTGGGCATGCTACACCGAGATGTATCATTCCTTTTGGGGGTAAGGCAGAAGTCAATGTAAAAGAACAAGTAATAACGTTCAATTATTAAAATCTATATTGTTTTTAAATGCGTTGATTAGTAATTATGGTGAAATAAATAAAGCCTTGATATGCAAGGCTTTATTTGGTGTATTGAAATAATTAGGAAGTATCTGAAAAAGTGATTTTTTATTCCCACTCGATAGTTGCTGGGGGTTTTCCACTGATGTCGTACACCACGCGGGAAATACCATTCACTTCGTTGATAATGCGGTTAGACACTTTGCCTAATAAATCATAAGGCAAGTGAGCCCAATGTGCGGTCATAAAGTCGATGGTTTCTACCGCACGTAGTGAGATAACCCAATCGTATTTACGGCCATCGCCCATCACACCAACAGATTTCACTGGTAAGAATACGCTGAAAGCCTGACTGGTTTTTTCATACCAACCGCTGTTGCGTAATTCTTCGATAAAGATTGCATCCGCACGGCGTAATAAATCGCAGTATTCTTTTTTCACTTCGCCTAATACACGCACGCCTAAACCTGGGCCAGGGAACGGGTGGCGGTTGATCATTTCAGCTGGTAAGCCTAATGCTAAACCGATTTTACGCACCTCATCTTTAAATAATTCACGTAAAGGTTCAACTAAGCCAAGTTTCATATAGTCTGGTAAGCCACCTACGTTGTGGTGTGATTTAATTACATGTGCTTTACCGGTTTTGCTTGCTGCGGATTCGATGACATCAGGGTAGATCGTACCTTGTGCCAACCATTTCACATTAGTGAGTTTTTTCGATTCATCATCGAACACATCAACAAACACTTTACCGATAATTTTACGTTTTGCTTCAGGATCCGATACACCTGCAAGCTCACCTAAGAAACGGCTTTCCGCATCAACACGGGTAATGTTCAAGCCGAATTTATCGCCAAACATTTCCATGACTTGATCGCCTTCGTGTAAGCGGAGTAAACCGTTATCCACGAATACGCAGTGTAAGTTTTTGCCGATAGCACGGTGTAAAAGTAATGCAACCACAGAAGAGTCGACACCACCAGATAAACCTAGAATCACTTCATCATCACCCACTTGCTCTTTAATGCGAGCAACGGCATCTTCGATAATGTTTTCTGCTGTCCATTTTGTTTCGCAACCACAAATGTTTACCACGAAATTCATTAATAATTCCAAGCCTTTTTTAGTATGGGTCACTTCTGGGTGGAATTGTACGCCGTAGAAACGACGGCTTTCATCAGACATCGCGGCAATTGGACAGGTTGGAGTCGTACCAGTAACTTGGAAGTTTTCAGGTAAACGAGTTACTTTATCGCCATGGCTCATCCATACATCCAATTTGCTATCGCCATCATTTAAATGAGCGAAAAGTGCGGTCGGATTATCCATTAAAACAGAAGCATAGCCGAATTCACGATGCTCAGAGGTTTCAGTTAAACCGCCAAGTTGCATCGCCATTGTTTGCATACCGTAACAAATACCCAATACAGGCACACCTGCATTAAATACATATTCAGGTGCACGCGGGCTGTTTTCTTCAGTGGTACTTTCTGGACCACCAGAAAGAATGATACCGTCTGGATTAAATTCACGGATTTGTTCTTCAGTTACATCCCACGCCCAAAGTTCGCAGTACACACCGATTTCACGTACACGACGTGCAATCAGTTGAGTATATTGTGAACCGAAGTCGAGGATCAGGATTTTATGATTGTGGATGTTTGTCATTTTTTTCTCTAAATTGTATTAATTTTCTTTAGTGGAAAGATATATACTTTGCGGTTATTTCCATTTTTATCTTTCTGAGTTTTCTTAATAATCGGCCCCGCTAATGTAACAACCCCTTCATAAATATATGAATTAGGTGCGTCGTTTTCGAATAAGTGTAGAGTAACATTGTTACTATCTGATTCCGATAAAGTTTTATTTTGAGAGCTTAGGGTTTGATTGCCAGTTAATCCCATCCCTGTTAAGTATAAAATATCATTTTCCCAGTAATTGATATACGTCTGTTGTCCATAAGTTTTGGTAACTAAAACAAGAGTTTTAGTTTTTAGAGATCTTCTCATACCACCTTGAGTTGAACATTTAAAAATATCGCATAATTCTTGGTTAGTTATTTTTTGTTTAACATTAGGGAGATGCATATAAAATACCTTTTATTTTAACCCATACGATAGTTTGGCGCTTCTTTAGTAATGGTTACGTCATGAACGTGGCTTTCTTTAATACCCGCACCACTGATGCGAACGAATTCTGCTTTTGTACGTAATTCTTCGATAGTTGCGCAGCCAGTTAAGCCCATGCAAGAACGTAAGCCACCCATTTGTTGGTGGATAATTTCTTTTAAGTAACCTTTATATGGAATACGACCTTCGATACCTTCTGGTACGAGTTTGTCTGCCGCGTTATCTGATTGGAAGTAACGATCTGATGAGCCTTTTGCCATCGCACCTAATGAACCCATACCACGGTAAGATTTAAATGCACGACCTTGATAAAGTTCGATTTCACCCGGTGCTTCTTCAGTACCGGCAAACATTGAACCCACCATTACACAGCTTGCACCTGCAGCGATAGCTTTTGCAATATCACCAGAGAAACGGATGCCACCGTCAGCGATAACTGGAATACCACGATCTTTTAATGCCGCAGCTGCATCAGCGATAGCGGTGATTTGTGGAACACCTACACCAGTCACGATACGAGTGGTACAAATAGAGCCAGGGCCGATACCTACTTTCACTGCGCTTGCGCCTGCGTCTGCAAGTGCGATAGCACCTTCAGCAGTCGCTACGTTACCCGCAACGATAGGTAAGTTTGGATATTTTGCACGAGTTTCACGAACACGTTGTAACACACCTTCAGAGTGACCGTGAGAAGAGTCGATTAACAACACATCTACGCCGGCTTTCACTAAAGCATCAATACGTTCTTCGTTACCTGGGCCTGCACCTACAGCCGCACCAACACGTAAACGACCGAATTCATCTTTACATGCATTTGGTTTTTGTTCCGCTTTTTGGAAGTCTTTAACGGTGATCATGCCTTTTAATTTGAATGCATCATCTACTACAAGTACTTTCTCTACGCGGTTTTGATGCATTAATTCTAAAATCGTTTCACGGCTTGCACCTTCTTTTACGGTGACTAAATCTTCTTTTTTTGTCATTAATTGTGAAACAGTTTTACTTAAATCTTTTACGAAACGCGTGTCACGGCCAGTGATGATACCGATTAAGTTATTTTCAGCATCGACAACAGGGTAGCCTGCGAAGCCGTTTTTCTTCACCATTTCAGCAAGTGCTGCAAGGGTTAAATCTGGCGAAACTGTCACAGGTTCAGAAACGATACCACTTTCGAATTTTTTCACTTTACGAACACGATCCGCTTGGCGTTCGATCGTCATGTTTTTATGAATAAAGCCGATACCACCTTCTTGTGCTAAAGAGATTGCTAATTTGGTTTCTGTGACAGTATCCATTGCAGCAGAAAGCATAGGAATATTTAAGCGAATTTCTTTGGTGAGTTGAGTTGAGAGGTTGGCTGTGTTCGGAAGAACAGTTGAATGAGCGGGGACGAGTAGAACGTCGTCAAAAGTCAGAGCTTCTTGTTTGATTCTAAGCATGGCAATATCTCGCGGTTAAAAATTGTGTCAAAAAATATTGCGGCGGGATTATACAGATTTTTCATGTGGTTGAAAATGAATTTTTTCGCTTTTATGGTAAGATTTGCCAAGGTTTTTATGAGAAGGAATGAATATGTCATCGCTATTGGATTGTTTGTCTGATTGCCAACCTAAAGTGCAGTCAGATTTGATGTCGTTTTTAAATATTACGTCGAATGAATTGACGCAAGAAATAGCATTGTTGAGAGAAGTGGGATTGAATATTCAAGAAGAAAATGAGGTTTATCAGCTTGTGCCAGAAATGCCCTTGTTAAATCCGCAAGCAATTTCGACCACACTTTCACCTTATTCCGTGCATTATCATCGAACCATTTCTTCAACAAATGAATTTATATCAAGACAAATTGAGCAATTAAAAAAAGGTGATTTGTGTTTGGCAGAATATCAAACAGCCGGGCGTGGTCGTCGTGGTCGCCAATGGCTTTCACCGTTTGCAGGGCAGTTAATTTTCAGTTTTTATTGGACGATAGATCCTAAAAAAGCATTGGATGGATTAAGTTTAGTGATTGGTTTGGCTATTGCAGAAGCGTTAAATGTGAAAGTGAAATGGCCAAATGATATTTTGCTTTCAGGGCGAAAACTAGGTGGCATATTAGTAGAAATTATTAATAATAAGAATGGTTTATTAAACTTAGTGATTGGTATTGGAATTAATGTGAAGTTACCCCAATCAACCGAAATTAGTCAGCCGTATGCGCAGCTAACCGAACAGGATCCAAATATAGATCGTGAGACGATCCTTATTAAAGTAATTCAGCGCATTTATTCTCGATTAGCTAAATTTGAAGAAAAGGGCATTGATGAGGAATTCATGCAACAATGGATAAACCATAATGAATTTTTTGGTGATGAAGTGAATGTCTTTACTGAACAAGGTGCGATTTCAGGTATAGAGCAGGGAATTGATAAACGTGGTTATTTAAAAGTCATAACCGATGAAGGAGAGCGGTATTTTAATGCTGGAGAAGTTTCTTTAAGAAGAAAGTAAAAAAAGTGCGGTCAAAATTAACCGCACTTTTTATATGTATGCTAAACCACTTCCTGAATAAGCGTTGAAATGTCATCCGCAAATTTTTCATCTCTTGCCATTTGCTCAATTTCCTCTGCAGAATATTTTTCACCATTATACACAGCAACAATACTGAGATCATTAGGCTGCAAGAAATGCGTTTCACCAAACTCGGTATAACGGGTGGCGCCAATACTAATAATAGCCTGTTTCGGATAGTTTGCTTGTTCTAATAAAGAAGCAATATGATTCATTGGTCCCTCATCGGGTTGATTATTCATTCTATCGACGATCCAATCTAATAATTGTTGGTGGAAATAGCTATAACCGATAGCGGGGCTGTCAATACCATACGTATTGAGCTCGCTATTTCTTTTATGGAAGCAAGCGATACGATATTGATCAATTTCACTTCCCTTAATAAAGGAAGAAAGAGGAATTAGTTTGGTAGAAATACCTTTACTTGCCGCTCCCCAGTTTTTCTTTTCACAAATTTTTTTCGCATTAGGTCGACGAATAGAGCAGTCATTATAGGCTGCAAAATAGCACGGAATAATTTTCTCAACTTGCTTTTCTTTATAGATAAGATCACAAATAAGTGCAATTTCAGGCTCAATTTGCAGATTATCAGCACCTTGTGGAAAATTAATTTGATTGTGACTTAAAGGAAAGGTAGAAAGAAAGCCGGCTTTTTCGCTTGGCACATAAAACGGGAAAATCGCTTTGGGTTGAATGGCATTTTCTGTTTTTACTTGAGTGAAATCAGCCGCTTCGCCGGCTTGCTCTAAATGACCTGCGAAATTTCCTGCCACACCGAAACCAATCATTTGTTCAAAATTCATAAAGACCTCATTAGATTGCTTACTCTTTTTGGGGTAATTTACCTTGAATGTTGAACAAAGACAATTCGCTTTGATGATTAAATCATCAGACAGTAAAAAAATTGAATTTTTTTATAAAAAAGCACTTGCAAAGAATTCTGAAAGTCCTATAATACGCCCCACACAACGACGCGCTGTTGTGAATCTTTAATAAAACCAGTGCGTCGTTGTTTTTTGCTCTTTAACAATATATCAGACAATCTGTGTGGGCACTTGTTGATTGACTTGTTTTAAAAATATTTTTTAATTTTGAAGTCTTAATAGGTGCTAACTAGAAATTCATAATACTTTTTTAAGTAGTGACATTTTATGTCAGCAGTATTGAGCGATTGAACTTGAATTGAAGAGTTTGATCATGGCTCAGATTGAACGCTGGCGGCAGGCTTAACACATGCAAGTCGAACGGTAACATAAAGAAGCTTGCTTCTTTGATGACGAGTGGCGGACGGGTGAGTAATGCTTGGGAATCTAGCTTATGGAGGGGGATAACTACGGGAAACTGTAGCTAATACCGCGTAATATCGAAAGATTAAAGTGTGGGACCTTCGGGCCACATGCCATAGGATGAGCCCAAGTGGGATTAGGTAGTTGGTGAGGTAAAGGCTCACCAAGCCGACGATCTCTAGCTGGTCTGAGAGGATGACCAGCCACACTGGGACTGAGACACGGCCCAGACTCCTACGGGAGGCAGCAGTGGGGAATATTGCGCAATGGGGGCAACCCTGACGCAGCCATGCCGCGTGAATGAAGAAGGCCTTCGGGTTGTAAAGTTCTTTCGGTAGCGAGGAAGGCATTTAGTTTAATAGACTAGGTGATTGACGTTAACTACAGAAGAAGCACCGGCTAACTCCGTGCCAGCAGCCGCGGTAATACGGAGGGTGCGAGCGTTAATCGGAATAACTGGGCGTAAAGGGCACGCAGGCGGTGACTTAAGTGAGGTGTGAAAGCCCCGGGCTTAACCTGGGAATTGCATTTCATACTGGGTCGCTAGAGTACTTTAGGGAGGGGTAGAATTCCACGTGTAGCGGTGAAATGCGTAGAGATGTGGAGGAATACCGAAGGCGAAGGCAGCCCCTTGGGAATGTACTGACGCTCATGTGCGAAAGCGTGGGGAGCAAACAGGATTAGATACCCTGGTAGTCCACGCTGTAAACGATGTCGATTTGGGGGTTGAGCTTTAAGTTTGGCGCCCGTAGCTAACGTGATAAATCGACCGCCTGGGGAGTACGGCCGCAAGGTTAAAACTCAAATGAATTGACGGGGGCCCGCACAAGCGGTGGAGCATGTGGTTTAATTCGATGCAACGCGAAGAACCTTACCTACTCTTGACATCCAGAGAACTTTCCAGAGATGGATTGGTGCCTTCGGGAACTCTGAGACAGGTGCTGCATGGCTGTCGTCAGCTCGTGTTGTGAAATGTTGGGTTAAGTCCCGCAACGAGCGCAACCCTTATCCTTTGTTGCCAGCGATTAGGTCGGGAACTCAAAGGAGACTGCCGGTGATAAACCGGAGGAAGGTGGGGATGACGTCAAGTCATCATGGCCCTTACGAGTAGGGCTACACACGTGCTACAATGGCGTATACAGAGGGAAGCGATAGTGCGAGCTGGAGCGAATCTCACAAAGTACGTCTAAGTCCGGATTGGAGTCTGCAACTCGACTCCATGAAGTCGGAATCGCTAGTAATCGCAAATCAGAATGTTGCGGTGAATACGTTCCCGGGCCTTGTACACACCGCCCGTCACACCATGGGAGTGGGTTGTACCAGAAGTAGATAGCTTAACCTTCGGGAGGGCGTTTACCACGGTATGATTCATGACTGGGGTGAAGTCGTAACAAGGTAACCGTAGGGGAACCTGCGGTTGGATCACCTCCTTACCAAAAACGAGAGACAATAAGTGTCCACACAGATTGATTGATGTATTGTAGGCAATATCGAGCAGAAAGCCGTTATTCCCTTGGGTCTGTAGCTCAGGTGGTTAGAGCGCACCCCTGATAAGGGTGAGGTCGGTGGTTCAAGTCCACTCAGACCCACCACTCAAACTGAGTGAGTGATGAAGGTGAATAAGGTAATAAATAAACGATGACATGGGGATATAGCTCAGCTGGGAGAGCGCCTGCCTTGCACGCAGGAGGTCAGCGGTTCGATCCCGCTTATCTCCACCACTTATCATCGTTAAGTAAATTGAGTTTTTATACTTAGTGAGTTTATTTAACGATGATAACTGAAAATGTTATTTCTGTTCTTTAACAACCAGGAAACAAGCTGAAAAACTGAAGAGACTTTCAAGTCCTTTAAAGGATAAGAAAAAGTCTGAGTAAGAAGAAAATCTTGATTGAACAAAAGCAATCAAGTGTTTAGTTGAAAACACAACATCAAGAATTTTTGAGGTTGTATAGTTAAGTGACTAAGCGTACAAGGTGGATGCCTTGGCAATCAGAGGCGACGAAGGACGTGCTAATCTGCGAAAAGCTTGGATGAGTCGATAAGAGGCGTTTAATCCAAGATGTCCGAATGGGGAAACCCAGTAGATGAAGAATCTACTATCACTTACTGAATCCATAGGTAAGTGAGGCAAACCGGGAGAACTGAAACATCTAAGTACCCCGAGGAAAAGAAATCAACCGAGATTTCGTTAGTAGCGGCGAGCGAACGCGAAGGAGCCTGTTAGTGATAATGACAGAGACAGAGGAACAAGCTGGGAAGCTTGGCGATACAGGGTGATAGCCCCGTACTCGAAGTCCAGGTCATGGTACTAAGCTAACGATAAGTAGGGCGGGACACGTGATATCCTGTTTGAAGATGGGGGGACCATCCTCCAAGGCTAAATACTCCTGATTGACCGATAGTGAACCAGTACTGTGAAGGAAAGGCGAAAAGAACCCCGGTGAGGGGAGTGAAATAGAACCTGAAACCTTGTACGTACAAGCAGTGGGAGCCCTTTAAGGGTGACTGCGTACCTTTTGTATAATGGGTCAGCGACTTATATTTTGTAGCGAGGTTAACCGAATAGGGGAGCCGAAGGGAAACCGAGTCTTAACTGGGCGTCTAGTTGCAAGGTATAGACCCGAAACCCGGTGATCTAGCCATGGGCAGGTTGAAGGTTGGGTAACACTAACTGGAGGACCGAACCGACTAATGTTGAAAAATTAGCGGATGACTTGTGGCTGGGGGTGAAAGGCCAATCAAACCGGGAGATAGCTGGTTCTCCCCGAAATCTATTTAGGTAGAGCCTTGAGCGGACACCTTCGGGGGTAGAGCACTGTTTCGGCTAGGGGTCCATCCCGGATTACCAACCCGATGCAAACTACGAATACCGAAGAGTGATACTCAGGAGACACACGGCGGGTGCTAACGTCCGTCGTGGAGAGGGAAACAACCCAGACCGCCAGCTAAGGTCCCAAAGTCTATATTAAGTGGGAAACGAAGTGGGAAGGCTTAGACAGCTAGGATGTTGGCTTAGAAGCAGCCATCATTTAAAGAAAGCGTAATAGCTCACTAGTCGAGTCGGCCTGCGCGGAAGATGTAACGGGGCTCAAATATAGCACCGAAGCTGCGGCATCAGACGAAAGTCTGTTGGGTAGGGGAGCGTTCTGTAAGCGGATGAAGGTGGCTCGAGAGGGCTGCTGGACGTATCAGAAGTGCGAATGCTGACATAAGTAACGATAAAACGGGTGAAAAACCCGTTCGCCGGAAGACCAAGGGTTCCTGTCCAACGTTAATCGGGGCAGGGTGAGTCGGCCCCTAAGGCGAGGCTGAAAAGCGTAGTCGATGGGAAACGGGTTAATATTCCCGTACTTGGATAAACTGCGATGTGGGGACGGAGCAGGTTAGGTTATCGCACTGTTGGATATGTGCGTTTAAGTTTGTAGGTGTGAAGTTTAGGCAAATCCGGACTTCTTTAACACTGAGAGATGATGACGAGGCTCTACGGAGCTGAAGTAACCGATACCACACTTCCAGGAAAAGCCACTAAGCTTCAGGTTTATCTAAACCGTACTGAAAACCGACACAGGTGGTCAGGTAGAGAATACTCAGGCGCTTGAGAGAACTCGGGTGAAGGAACTAGGCAAAATAGCACCGTAACTTCGGGAGAAGGTGCGCCGGCGTAGATTGTAGTCCCTTGCGGGCGAAGGTTGAACCGGTCGAAGATACCAGCTGGCTGCAACTGTTTATTAAAAACACAGCACTCTGCAAACACGAAAGTGGACGTATAGGGTGTGATGCCTGCCCGGTGCTGGAAGGTTAATTGATGGTGTAATCGAAAGAGAAGCTCCTGATCGAAGCCCCAGTAAACGGCGGCCGTAACTATAACGGTCCTAAGGTAGCGAAATTCCTTGTCGGGTAAGTTCCGACCTGCACGAATGGCATAATGATGGCCAGGCTGTCTCCACCCGAGACTCAGTGAAATTGAAATCGCCGTGAAGATGCGGTGTACCCGCGGCTAGACGGAAAGACCCCGTGAACCTTTACTATAGCTTGACACTGAACATTGAATTTTGATGTGTAGGATAGGTGGGAGACTATGAAGATGATACGCCAGTATTGTTGGAGTCGTCCTTGAAATACCACCCTTTAACGTTTGATGTTCTAACGAAGATTACGAAACGTGGTCTCGGACAGTGTCTGGTGGGTAGTTTGACTGGGGCGGTCTCCTCCCAAAGAGTAACGGAGGAGCACGAAGGTTTGCTAATGACGGTCGGACATCGTCAGGTTAGTGCAATGGTATAAGCAAGCTTAACTGCGAGACAGACAAGTCGAGCAGGTACGAAAGTAGGTCATAGTGATCCGGTGGTTCTGAATGGAAGGGCCATCGCTCAACGGATAAAAGGTACTCCGGGGATAACAGGCTGATACCGCCCAAGAGTTCATATCGACGGCGGTGTTTGGCACCTCGATGTCGGCTCATCACATCCTGGGGCTGAAGTAGGTCCCAAGGGTATGGCTGTTCGCCATTTAAAGTGGTACGCGAGCTGGGTTTAGAACGTCGTGAGACAGTTCGGTCCCTATCTGCCGTGGGCGTTGGAGAATTGATTGGGGCTGCTCCTAGTACGAGAGGACCGGAGTGGACGCACCACTGGTGTTCCGGTTGTGTCGCCAGACGCATTGCCGGGTAGCTAAGTGCGGAAGAGATAAGTGCTGAAAGCATCTAAGCACGAAACTTGCCAAGAGATGAGTTCTCCCTGTCTTTAAGACAGTAAGGGTTGTTTAAGACTAAGACGTAGATAGGTCTGGTGTGTAAGCGGTGCGAGCCGTTGAGCTAACAGATACTAATTGCCCGAGAGGCTTAACTATACAACGCTCAAGGGTTTTGGGTGTTGAGAAGACGAAACAAACTCAGAGAAGAAAGAGAAAGTTTTGAAGTTAAATCAGCTTGTTTGGTTGTGAGCACTAGAGATAGTGAGAGCAGAAAGAGATAGAAGAAGTTATTAAAGGAATAATCCTGGCGGCGATAGAGCGGTGGTCCCACCTGACCCCATACCGAACTCAGAAGTGAAACGCCGATGCGCCGATGGTAGTGTGGGGCTTCCCCATGTGAGAGTAGGACACCGCCAGGTACTGAATGTGAACCCCGAGCTGAATGGCTTGGGGTTTTTGTTTATGGATTTTTATTAAAAACTCTATAGAATGATCTCAATTTTTATTTCTCAATACAAACAATGAAAAACTTTAGATATTTTGCTCAACGCTATGTTGACTGGGTTATTCGATTAGGTCGAGTTCGCTTCTCTTTACTTGGCATTGCTATTCTTGCGATTTTGGCTCTTTGTATACAAATCTTATTAAGTACACTGTTTAGTGATGGTATTCACTGGAGTGATATTGTTCGCTCGATTACTTTTGGTTTATTTACCGCTCCTTTTGTTATTTATTTCTTTACGCTACTTGTTGAGCGATTAGAGCGTTCCCGTTTAGAGCTCTCTAAAACGCTCGCTCGATTAGAAAAAAATAATCGTGATAAAAGTACCTTACTGGCTACCATTAGCCATGAGTTACGTACCCCATTAAATGGAATCATTGGCTTAAGTCGAATTTTATTAGATGATAAATTAACCGAACAACAACAGAATTATCTGAATACGATTAATCTAAGTGCAGTCAGTTTAGGTCATATTTTTAGTGATATTATTGACTTAGATAAGATCGACTCTAAACGTATTGAATTAAATATCCAGCCTTGTGATTTCCATTCACTACTTAATGATTTCTATAATTTTGGTACCTTAATGGCAGAACAAAAGGGGCTAAAGTTTTCTTTAAATCAGGATAAGAATTTACCTAATTGGCTTTATCTCGATCGTGCTCGGATCAGCCAAATTCTTTGGAATCTAATTGGTAATGCGGTGAAATTTACTGATAAAGGTGAAGTTATCCTAACAGTACAGAAAATCCAAGATAATCAATATCAATTTAGTGTTGCAGATACGGGGGCAGGTATTGCTTCTTGCGAACTGGATAAGATTTTTACCATGTATTATCAAGTTAAAGATAATATTCACCGTTCCGCAGGAAGTGGCATCGGTCTTGCGATTTCTAAGAATCTTGCGCAGTTAATGCAAGGGGATTTAACCGTTGAAAGTGAGTTGGATAAAGGTTCTACTTTTTATTTAACGATTATTGCGGATAAAGCTCAAGCTAATGATATGAATGCTGAAACAGCCATGCAGCATCTGTCTATTTTATTAGTTGAAGATGTTGAATTGAATGTGGTTGTGGCCAAAAGTATTCTTGAAAAGCAGGGGCATTACGTTGATGTTGCCATGAATGGTGAACAGGCGATCCGATTATTTGAGAAAAACACCTATGATATTGTTTTTCTTGATATTAAATTACCAGATATGTCAGGTTTTGATATTGCACAATATTTGCGTAAAAACTACGAAGAAGGGATTTACGATTTTCTCCCGCCTTTAATTGCCTTTACAGCGAACGTGATGCACAGCGAAGAAGAATATCAAGAACAGGGTATGGATGGGGTATTACGCAAGCCACTTTCTTTGGTTGAATTACGTCAGTGCTTTAAAACCTTTTTAGGCGATGATATTGAATGTATTTCTGATGAAGAAGAAACTCCTCAGGTTCAAGAAGGCATCAATATTTCACTTATTGAGTTAATCGGAAAATCTCAAGCTAAAGCTAATGTGGCGTTATTTAAACAATGGATGCCGATTTATTTAGATGAATTAGAAACAGCGTATGACGATTATCTTGCAAATTCAGATATGCAACAAACGGTGTCAGATGTCGCACATAAAATTAAAGGTGCAGCCGCGTCGGTAGGACTTGTTAATGTTCAAAATATCGCAAAACAGGCTCAAGATACCTTATTACCAAATTGGACATCCGATATTGCTTCATGGATAAAGCAACTCAGAAATGAATGGCCTCAAAATTTAGCTGAATTAGAAGCGTATTTAGAAAAGTAATTCATGACACGTCATTTTCAAATTTTGGTCAGTGAGAATGTGCCGTCTAATTTGCCGGCAAATACCTTGATTATTAATGAGTTTTCTAAAATTCAAAATCTTCTTGGGCAAGAGTTTGAGACGATCTTGTTTGATGCACGAAAAGGTATCCATTTAGAGGCGCTCGCCATTGCGGCCGGTACATTGAAAATGAATGGTGCCTTAATTGTCTTGCTATCAAATTGGGAGAAACTTCATTTCCAAATAGACGAAGATAGTCTTCGTTGGTCAGGTTCGCTTGAGGCAATTACGACGCCAAGATTTATTGCATATTTTAAGCATTGTATTCATAAATATGGCTTCCCTGTCCTTTATCATCAAAATGATTTAAAATTTGACCGCACTTTTCAACGAGAATTTGTAAATCACAACGCGACCTTAGATCAGCAGAAAATTATTGAGCGAATCTTACAAAAAGAATCTGAACTTTACTTTCTTACGGCTAAACGAGGAAGAGGGAAATCAGCTCTAGCAGGCTTATTAGCGAATCAACTGGATACTAAAATTTACCTTACAGCTCCAAATAAAAGTGCGGTCAATATTTTGGGTGAATTTTCACAAAAAGAGATTATCTTTATTGCACCAGATGCGCTTTTCCTTGTTTTGCAAAATGATCCTTCTTTTTCTGAAAATGCTTGGCTTTTTGTTGATGAGGCGGCAATGTTGCCGATTGCTCAACTTACTGCTTTTTCCCATCATTTTAAGCATATTTTATTTACGACAACTATTCATAGTTATGAGGGAACCGGGCGAGGCTTTGAGCTTAAATTTAAGCAAAAAATTAACCGCACTTTCTCTGACTTTGAGCTTATTGAACCGCTACGTTGGTCGAAAGATGATGCTTTAGAGGCATTTATCGATGAGCTTTTATTATTGAATGTAGAGGATGAGTTTAAACAAACGGTATACGATAAAAGCAAGTTCTGTCAAATTACTGAACGCTCACAAGAGGAAATACTTTCTTCATTGTCTCAATTCTATGGGTTGATGACATTAGCTCATTATCGTACATCACCATTAGATCTACGGCGATTATTTGATGTCAATTCACAGTGTTTTTTTACCGCTGGAAGTGAGCAAAATTTACTAGGCGCTGTTTGGGCATTAAAAGAAGGCGGGATTGAAGATTCAGCCCTCATTGAAGCAATTCAACAAGGGATTAGACGCCCGAAAGGCAATCTCGTGCCTCAAGCACTTTGTTTTCATGCTCAACAACAAAAGGCTTGTGAATTGCATTCTTTACGTATTTCGAGAATTGCGGTCCAGCCTATGTGGCAGCAGCATGGTATTGGTACACAACTTATTGAATACATCACACAAAATGCCGATCTGGATTATTTATCAGTGAGTTTTGGTTATACCAAAGAACTGGCTCAATTTTGGCAGAAATGTGGTTTTTCTCTTGTTCATTTAGGCGAGCATTTAGAAGCGAGTAGTGGTTGTTATTCAGCTATCGCTCTAAAGGGGCTTTCTGCACAAGGGATTGAATTAGAAAAAGAAGTAATGAAATCTTTTCAACGAAATATACCTTTGTCTTTCCATCCGCTCGTTCAGGAATTTAATAGCATATCAGTAGATTGGGAATTGATTGACGAAGATTGGCTCAGCTTAAAAAATTTTGCTTATTTTCACCGCACTTTAGCTTCCGCTTTGCCGGCAATTCGTCGATTTTTAATGAATTTAGATGAAAAAGATTGCCCTTTAATGAGAGATTATTTCATCACAAAACAGATACCCTATAATAAGAAAAATGGGTTAAAATTATTACGTTCGGAAATTGCACAAAAATTAAAAAAGGAGGCAAAATGAGCGAACAAGAAAAAAAAGGTTGGTTCCGTAAAGCGGTAGATGAATACAATAAATTTTGCAGTGAGCTTGGTTTAGATAAAGGTAGTTGTCGAGGTTGTATGCCACGCATTGAATTTGATGATGATGGTAAGGTAAAAAAAGAGAAACCACTAGAACCGCTCAAAAAATAAAAGAAAACAGGGTTAATTTAACCCTGTTTTTTTATACAGATAATTATTGAAAAGTAGAGTGAATTTGCTAAACTAATCAACTGTTCAAGCAAAAAATGAGATAAAAATTGACCGCACTTATGAAAACAACCTATTTTAATTTTGATATTCCAACTCAGCCCAATGACCATAAAATTCTTGGCAATGTATTGGCGAGTGCTGATGCACTTGCGGTTAGTGAAATTGCAGAGCAATACGATGGATTGACGGTGGTTGTGACACCGGATACCAAAAGTGCGGTTCGTTTATCACAAGTTTTACCGGATTTAACTTCTCAGCCCGTTCAGTTTTTTCCTGATTGGGAAACGTTGCCTTATGATTTTTTTTCTCCTCATCAAGAAATAATTTCTTCTCGTTTAAGTGCGCTGTTTCATTTACAAAATACTAAAAAAGGCATCTTTGTTTTGCCGATTAGCACATTAATGCAACGTGTGTGCCCGCCGAAATATCTACAGCATAATGTCCTTTTGATTAAAAAAGGTGATCGTCTAGTCATTGAAAAATTGCGATTACAATTAGAGTCAGCAGGATATCGTTCTGTAGAACAAGTGCTAGAACATGGCGAATATGCCGTACGCGGATCACTTTTAGATCTTTTCCCGATGGGAAGTGCGGTTCCATTTCGTTTAGATTTTTTTGATGATGAAATTGATTCGATTCGTACTTTTGATGTCGATACGCAGCGAACGTTGGATGAAATTCAATCCATTAATTTATTACCTGCACACGAATTTCCAACAGATGAGAAAGGTATTGAGTTTTTCCGTACACAATTTAGAGAAACTTTTGGAGAAATTCGTCGTGATCCAGAACATATTTATCAGCAAATCAGTAAAGGCACATTAATTTCAGGGATTGAATATTGGCAGCCGTTATTCTTTGATGAAATGGCAACGTTGTTTGATTACTTGCCAGAAAAAACGTTGTTTGTGGATATGGAAACAAATCAAGCACAAGGAGAACGTTTTTATCTTGATGCAAAACAGCGCTATGAGCATCGAAAAGTCGATCCAATGCGCCCTCTTTTGCCGCCAGAACGTTTGTGGCTAAATATTGATGCGGTAAATCATGCATTAAAAAATTATCCTAAAATTAATTTTAAAGCAGAAAAAGTGCGGTCATCTGTTCGTCAGAAAAATTTAGCGGTGTCCGCATTACCTGTCTTGACCATTCAATCACAGCAAAAAGAACCGTTATCGCAACTTCGTCAGTTTATTGAGCATTTTAAAGGAAATGTTTTATTTTCAGTTGAAACTGAAGGACGACGTGAAACTTTACTGGATTTGCTTTCAGCATTAAAAATTAAACCTAAACAGATTAAAACCTTATCTGAAGCCAATCAAGACAAGTTTAATCTGTGGGTCAGTCGTCTTGAGCAAGGTTTTATTCTTGATGAGGCCAAATTAGCTGTCATTACTGAACATGAAATTTTAGGTGAGCGAGTACAACAACGTCAGCGTGATAAACGTAAGGCGGTGAATCCTGATATCTTAGTGCGTAATCTGGCTGAATTAAAAATTGGTCAGCCTGTGGTGCATTTAGATCATGGTGTTGGGCGTTATGGTGGGTTAGTCACGCTTGATACAGGGGGCTTAAAAGCAGAATATTTGCTGATCAATTATGCGAATGAGTCCAAGCTTTATGTGCCAGTTGGTTCTCTTCATTTGATTAGTCGATATGTAGGCGGCTCAGATGAAACAGCGCCATTACATAAATTAGGTAATGAATCATGGTCGAAAACGCGTCAAAAAGCCGCAGAAAAAATTCGTGATGTGGCTGCGGAATTACTTGATGTGTATGCTCAAAGAGAAGTGAAAAAAGGCTTTGAATTTAAATATGATCGTGAGGAATTCCAGCAATTCGCTGCAACCTTCCCTTTTGAGGAAACGCACGATCAAGCCATGGCGATTAATGCCGTCATTTCGGATATGTGTCAACCCAAAGCAATGGACCGTTTAGTTTGTGGTGATGTGGGCTTTGGGAAAACTGAAGTGGCGATGCGAGCCGCATTTTTGGCGGTCATGAACCATAAACAAGTGGCTGTATTAGTCCCTACAACCTTGTTAGCTCAACAGCATTACGAGAATTTTAAAGATCGTTTCGCTAATTTGCCGGTTAATGTGGAAGTACTTTCTCGCTTTAAAACAACCAAAGAGCAAAAACAAATCTTAGAAAATTTAGCCGAAGGAAAAGTCGATATTCTGATTGGAACCCATAAATTAATTCAATCCGATGTTAAGTTTTCTGATCTTGGCTTACTCATCATTGATGAAGAACATCGCTTTGGTGTGGGACAAAAAGAGAAAATTAAACAACTTCGAGAGAATATTGATATTTTAACACTTACTGCAACGCCAATTCCTCGTACTTTGAATATGGCGATGAATGGTATTCGCGATCTTTCTATTATTGCGACACCACCGGCTCGTCGAGTGAGTATCAAAACATTTGTTCGCCAGAAAGATGATTTAATCATTCGTGAAGCCATCCTGCGTGAGATTTTGCGTGGTGGGCAAGTTTATTATTTGCATAATGATGTGGCTAGTATTGAAAATACAGCAGAAAAACTGACCGCACTTGTACCAGAAGCTCGTGTCGTGATTGGTCATGGGCAAATGCGAGAACGTGAACTTGAACGCGTGATGAGTGATTTTTATCATCAACGTTATAACGTATTAGTTTGTTCCACCATTATTGAAACAGGGATTGACGTACCAACGGCAAATACGATCATCATTGAACGCGCAGATAATTTTGGTTTAGCTCAGCTTCACCAGTTGCGTGGTCGAGTAGGGCGTTCCCATCATCAAGCTTATGCGTATTTGCTTACACCTCCACCGAAATTAATGACGAAAGATGCGAAACGTCGTTTAGAGGCATTAGAAAGTTTAGATAACTTAGGTGCAGGGTTCATTCTTGCAACACATGACTTAGAAATTCGTGGTGCAGGTGAATTATTGGGTAATGAACAAAGCGGGCAAATTGAAAGTATCGGTTTTTCACTCTATATGGAATTACTTGATGCGGCAGTTAAAGCCTTAAAAGAGGGAAGAGAACCTTCATTAGAAGAGATTACACATCAGCAAGCTGAAATTGAGTTACGTGTTCCAGCTTTATTGCCAGATGACTATCTTGGTGACGTGAATATGCGTTTGTCATTCTATAAACGCATTGCAGCAGCGGAAAGTAAACAAGAGTTAGATGAATTAAAAGTTGAATTAATCGATCGCTTTGGCTTATTACCTGAAGCAACGAAAAATCTTTTACAAATTGCTGAGATGCGTTTAATGGTGAAACCATTAAAAGTACTGAAAATTGATGCAGGGGCTCAAGGGGGCTTTATTGAATTTTCACCTTCAGCAAAAGTTGATCCTGAAAAATTCATCAAATTAATTCAACAAAATCCAATTGTTTATCGCTTTGATGGTCCACTAAAATTTAAGTTTGTGAAAGCACTTCCAGAAAACAAAGAGCGGCTAGAATTTGTGATGGATTTGGTGAAGACGCTTACTGAGTAGGGGATAAATCGTGATAGGTCAAATTCAAAGTACAGGAAGATGACCTATAAGTGTTTTCAATCGCTCTTTCAAACATTAATTAAAGGATGTGATTAAAGTAATCTTTTAAGCTTTCATATTGGAATGTAAATCCGCAATCTAACAAGTGTTTTGGATAGGCATTCTGGCTGTCTAAAAGAATGCAAGCGCGCTCGCCTAGAATAGTAGTTAATAAAAACTGAGGCACTTGAGCAAAATAAGGGCGATGTAATGCCTTACCTAATAATTGGTTAAAGGTCTTGTTTTTAATGGGATGTGGCGCAGTAAAATTAAATGTACCTTCACAATCATTATGATCAAGTAAGAAGAGAAGTCCTTTTACCATATCCTCTAATGCGATCCAGCTCCAATATTGCTCACCATTCCCTAATTTTCCGCCTAGTCCAAAGCGATAGAGCGGTAGAATTTTTGCCAAAGCGCCGCCTTTTGGAGAAAGTACTAATCCGGTTCTCACTAAACAGACTCTTGTATTGGCTTGTTTTGCTGCATTTTCCCAATCAATACAAAGTTGAGCGGTAAATTGAGTACTTGGATTTGTGTCTTCGGTAATCAGATCTTCGCCACAGTTTCCATAAATTCCAGTTGCGGAACCTGAAATCAGGGCTGGGGGATATTCACTTTGATTAATAAGTTGAACAAGCTGTTGTGTTAAATCAATGCGACTATGACGCAGTTTCTCTTTTTGCTGAACTGTCCATCTTTTATCGAAGATTGGCTCACCGGCAAGATTAATAACCGCATCAAAGGAATTTAAATCTTTGAGTGTTGAAAGTGCGGTCAAAAATTGAAGTGTTTTTTCAGGAAAAACAGATTGGGCTTTTTCAATAGAGCGAGTCAATACGGTAACGCTATCACCACGAGACAGTAGTGCCGTAACTAAGGCTTTCCCAACAAATCCTGTTCCACCGGTTACTAAGATATTCATTATAAGCTGCTTTCAAAAAGCGCTTGAATTTGTGCTAAAAGCGCTTTAATTGTTGTATTTTTGGTTGGGGTGACAAATATTGTGTCATCCCCCGCAATCGTGCCTAAAATGCCTTCTGGTTTACCAATGGAGTCCAATAAACGGGCAATTAGCTGTGCGGCACCTGGAGAGGTTTTGATGACGATGACGAAATCATTGTGATCAATATCCAAAACCAGATTTTTTAATGGACTGCTAGTGGCAGGTACACTCAATTCACTTGGTAAGCAATACACCATTTCCATTTTGGTATTTCTTGCTCGAACTGCACCAAATTTGCTTAACATACGTGAAACTTTAGATTGATTAATGGTTTGGAATCCTTGATTCTTTAAGGCTTCAACGATTTCACTTTGAGAAGCAAATCGCTCTTGGTGTAGCAGTTCTTTAAAGGCTTTTGTTAATTGATCAGACATAGTTATTCTCGCACAGGGGAATTTGCATAAGAATTGCATAAAAATTCATTTTAATCAATTGAAATGAATTTGTTGTTTGAAAAGTTTGAGCTAGATCGCATAATTGAACTTCTCTGTTTGTAATTTAACGGCTAAGACTTTAGAATTCTACCTAGTTAGGATTAATTAATACATGAGGAGTATTTTATGAAAGTTGTAGTATTAGGCGCAGCAGGCGGCATTGGTCAAGCATTAGCCTTATTACTTAAATTACAATTACCCGCTGAAAGTGAATTAGCACTTTATGATATTGCACCAGTGACACCAGGTGTGGCTAAAGATGTGAGTCATATTCCAACAGCGGTGAAAGTAGAAGGTTTTGCGGGAGAAGATCCAACACCAGCACTTAAAGGTGCTGATGTCGTTTTAATTTCTGCAGGGGTAGCACGTAAACCGGGTATGGATCGTTCAGATCTTTTCAACATCAATGCTGGGATCGTGCGTAACTTAATTGAACATGTTGCAAAAACTTGTCCAAAAGCTTGTGTAGGTATTATCACCAATCCTGTGAATACGACTGTTGCGATTGCTGCAGAAGTGTTGAAAAAAGCAGGTGTTTACGACAAACGTAAATTATTCGGTGTCACCACTTTAGACGTATTACGTTCTGAAACATTCGTTTCTGAATTAAAAGGCTTAAATGTTTCTCGTACAAGCGTACCAGTAATTGGTGGACACTCAGGTGTAACCATTCTTCCATTACTTTCACAAGTTCAATATGCTGAGTGGAAAGAAGAAGAAATCGCACCATTAACAAAACGTATCCAAAACGCAGGTACTGAAGTGGTTGAAGCAAAAGCAGGTGGCGGTTCTGCGACACTTTCTATGGCTCAAGCTGCAGCACGTTTTGCTCGTTCATTAGTGAAAGGCTTAAGTGGTGAAACTGTCGTTGAATGTACTTATGTAGAAGGTGATGGCAAATATGCACGTTTCTTCGCTCAACCAGTACGTTTAGGTAAAGAAGGGGTAGAAGAAATTTTACCAATCGGTACCTTAAGCAAATTTGAACAAGAAGCTTTAGAAGCAATGTTACCAACATTGCGTGCTGATATTGAATTAGGCGAAAAATTTATTAACGGCTAATTTAATTCTATTTCTGGAGAAGGGGAGCTATATGCTCCTCTTTTTTATTCGTAAACGATTAAAAATAAAAAAGTGAAGAAAAATCGTGATTTAGCTCACAAATTTGAAAATTGTTATTTGCAATAAAAAGTACTTTGCCGTATTCTTAAGCCACTAAAAACAAGTGCTATTTTTAAATAGCCGACATCTATTTTGCTTTCCGAGTAGTGCCCCAATGGGGCACTTTTTTTTTGCCTTATTTTTAATAGAAGCATAAAAAAGTGCGGTCAAAAAACACAAGGTTTTCTGACCGCACTTTTAAAATGAATGTTAAGTAAAAGAATTATTCAAACATTGCTGAGATAGATTCTTCATTGCTGATACGACGAATTGCTTCAGCCAGCATACTTGAAAGGGTAAGCACTCGAACTTTGCCAAGCGCTTGCATTTCAGGTGATAGTGGAACAGTATCTGTTACCACGATTTCATCAATGGCATCGCTTGCTAAATGTTGTGCTGCTAAACCAGAGAATACCGCGTGAGTCGCATAGGCAAACACGCGTTTTGCACCACGTTCTTTCAATGCTTCAGCCGCTTTACATAATGTACCGCCTGTATCAATCATATCATCTACAAGGATACAATCACGATCTGCGACATCCCCGATAATGTGCATAACTTGTGATACATTCGCGCGCGGACGACGTTTATCGATGATCGCCATTTCGGTATCATTTAATAATTTCGCTACCGCACGAGCACGAACAACACCACCGATATCCGGAGAAACAACGATAGGATTGACAAGATCTGTTTTCTTCAAGATATCATCAAGTAAAACCGGTGAACCGAATACGTTATCAACCGGTATATCAAAGAAACCTTGGATTTGTTCTGCGTGTAAGTCACAGGTTAATAATCGGTCAATCCCTACGGTTGAAAGTAAATCAGCCACTACTTTTGCGGTGATTGGTACACGAGCAGAACGCACACGACGATCTTGACGAGCATAACCAAAATAAGGAACAACGGCAGTAATACGACCAGCAGATGCACGACGTAAAGCATCGACCATGACAATCAATTCCATCAGGTTGTCATTTGTTGGCGCACAGGTAGATTGGATAATAAATACGTCTGCACCACGCACATTTTCATTAATTTGCACTTGGATCTCACCATCGCTAAAGCGTCCAACAGTGGCATCGCCTAATGAAATGTAAAGACGTTCAGAAATCTTTTTCGCTAGCTCAGGCGTAGCATTTCCAGCAAAGAGTTTAATGTCTGGCATTTTATATAACCTCAGGTTGAGTATAGATAGATTGGTTGGTCGAGAGTTGTTTCAACATCGCATGTAATGGTGAAACGTTTAATCCTTTAGCAACAAAGCCGAAAAATTCCTTCGGTTTTTGTTGGAAAACAGCTTGTGCTGATTTTTCATCATCAAATTCAGCAAAAACACAAGCTCCGGTTCCGGTTAATCTGGCTGGTGCATATTGTAGCAACCATAATAGGGCTTTTTCAACTTCTGGATATTGAGTTCGTACGACTTTTTCGCAATCGTTTGCAAACGGGTGATTCAGAAGTTCAGCAAGAGATCTTTTTTCTGTATTGCGAGGCAAATCGGGATCGCTAAAAACCACCGCAGTAGAAATCGCAGTTTCAGGTTTTAGTACCACATAATATTTTTCTAGTGGTTCACAGTATTGGATTTTTTCACCTACGCCTTCTGCAAAAGCGGCTTGACCATGAACAAAGATGGGGACATCTGCACCAAGTTTTAGTCCGAGCTCAGCAAGTTCATCAATAGATAAATGGGTTTGCCATAAATAGTTTAAAGCAAGGAGGGTAGTTGCCGCATTGGATGAACCGCCACCAATACCACCGCCCATTGGCAGAATTTTATCTAAATGAATTGTGGCACCGAGCGTACAGCCTGTTTTTTCCTGTAGTAGTGTCGCTGCACGATAGATTAAATTTTGTTCTAGAGGTAAGCCAGGAATTTCTGGTGTGATGTGGATTTGTTTATCTTGGCGAATATCAATGGTGAGCCAATCGCCGAAATCAAGAAATTGGAAAAGCGTTTGTAATTCGTGGTAGCCGTTTGGCAGTTTACCGTTTATATAGAGAAATAAATTGAGTTTTGCGGGGCTTGGAAAGCGGTTAGGCTTTCCAAGAGAAGTTGAAAGTGCGGTTGAAAAGTGATGTGTTTTCATTAGAACGCCCATTCATCCACACGAATTTTTAGGGTTTGTGATGTACTTTTATTCTTTAACAGAATATTTTCAGGCATCGAATTATCCGGATGATAGCTTAGGTAATCAGCTGTCCAAATCGAACCATCAAGTGGGTAGCTAAATTCAGATAAAAGATGATTCGTTCCGACTTGGTAATCTGAGTTATCCGCAGGCTGACCTTTTAACCAATAAGATAAATGCTCTAATGGCACATCCATTCCGATGATTTCACGTAACAATAATTTGGCATTTTTATCAGATTGCTGATTGCCTTTATTATCCGAAATTGTCATCCCATTTGGATGCATTTCCATGGTCAACGTTGTTTTGCTGATCAGAGAATAAAGTTTTAACTTATAGGCTTTCGGGTTTTGATATTGCCATTCAAAGCGACTAGAAAAACGCTCTTGTGGACTGATGTAACCAATTTGTCCTTTTGTGCTATAAGATTGAATTTGTTTGATTTTTTTGAGGTGCTGTTGCCACGTAATATCGTTTTTATCGATATGCTGAACATCTGTTGGGCGCTCTGCATCAAGTGTACAAGCAGACAAGATCACACTTGCAAATACAGGTGTGAGAAGAGATTTTAATAATTTCATAACAAAATATTTACTAAAAAATTGCACATATTGTAAGGGTTAGTTGACTTTTAGTAAAGCTTGATTAAGCATTTAAGCGAGTTTTCTCGGCTTTCACTGCTGCAATTCTTCGACGCGTTAATTCATCTCGAATACCTTGTTTTTCAAAACCATCTGCAATGACTTGCTGTACATCAGCAGCAAGGGCAGCTTGATAAAGCGCTTTGAGATAATCAATTTGCGGATATTCTTTATTTTCAAAGCTCGTTCGCCCGCGAGTATCAGATAAACATACTAATAGAAATTCTTCGAAGCGCTGAGGTTTACGCCAAACATCAAACGTATTAAAGAGTTTCACCACTGTTTCAGGGCGAAGTTCTAAGGCTTTATGCACATGCGTGTGATATTCACAAGTTAATTCGGCTAATTCTTGAAGATAATTAGGCACTCTAAGGCGTTTACATAATGAACGAGTCGGTTTAATCCCCGCTTTTTCATGACCATGATGACTTGGCCAATTTTCTTTTGGTGTAAGGGCTTTTCCAAGATCATGACAAATCGCTGCAAAACGAACCGCACTTTTATTCAAGTTGGTATTTTCTGTGAGTTTAACCGCTTGTTGCAATACGAGCATGGTATGAATAAAGCTGTCAATTTCAGGATGGTATTTGGCTGGGTTCGGTACACCGTCTAAGGCGGCAATCTCAGGGAAAAGTACTTTGAGTGCGCCGACTTGATGTAGCGTTTCAAAATAAATTTCAGGATGCGGTTCGTTTAATGCTTTTTCTGTTTCCATCCAAACTCGCTCAGCCGTTAGGTGGGCGAGTTCACCTTGTTCAGTGAGTTCAGCCATTAATTTAAGGGTTTCTCCGGCAATAGAAAAACCTAAATGATGAAAGCGAGCCGCAAAGCGTGCAACACGTAATACACGAAGTGGATCTTCAGCAAAAGCAGGCGAAATATGACGTAAAATACGTTGATGAATATCTTCTACGCCATGATAAGGATCGTGCAGTTTGCCATCTTTGTCTTGGGCAATAGCATTAATGGTGAGATCTCGACGAATTAAATCTTGTTCAAGCGTAATATCATCTGAAAAATCACAAATAAATCCAGTGTAGCCTTTGCCTGATTTTCGTTCTGTACGGGCAAGCGCATATTCTTCATGGTTTTGAGGATTGAGAAAAACAGGGAAGTCTTTGCCAACTTGTTGGTAACCTTGAGCCAGCAACATTTCTGGTGTTGCTCCCACGACAACCCAATCACGATCTTTCACTGGCAAACCTAAAAGTTGATCACGTACAGCACCACCGACAAGATAAATGTCCATTTTACTCTCCCGTCAAAATATAAAGAAAAGGTAGGCAAATGCCTACCTCAATGATGAATCATTACCAGCTATCACGACGTTTACGTCTTGGTAAAATGTGAGGTAATACTAAGCCAATTAATAAACCTACACCTAATACTGAACCGCCATAAATAAACCATTGGATCGCAATTTCGCGTTTATTCGCATCAAGCATTGCTTCTAAATCACGGTTTTTATTTTTCGTCATTTCTAGTTCACGTTTAAGTTGTGAATTTTGTTCAAGCAATTCGCTGCTTTGTTGTTCCGCTTGTTTGCTACGGCGTTGAATTTCGTTTGTACGTTGCTGCCAATCTGAATCGACGCGACTCAGTTTCAACGTCAGTTCTTGAACCTGTGCTTTTAATTTTGGATTTTCTTCGCGGCTACTTGGCGTAGAACTCAGTTCAGAGGTTAAAATCCAAGCCTCGCGATTTTTATTATCACGAATTAGGGTATATTTTCCTTCTTGTCCTAAGACTGTTACCGCTTCGCCAGATTGGATTGCACCCGCGATCTTAAACTGATCGCCTGCACCTTTGCGTAAATAGGTGTTCAGATTTTCTGTCACATATTGCGTTTCAGCTTGTACTGTCCCAATGGTTGAGCCCAGTAAAACACAAGAAAATAAAAGTTTGCTCACTTTTGACATAATACTTCCTAGATTCATGAAGGAAGTGCGGTCAGAAAATACAATGAAAAATAACCGCACTTTTAATAATTATACTAGTGGAAAATCGCGCGAAGGATGTAGAAAATCACAATCGCAAAGAATGCACCAGCAGGTAACGTCACAACCCATGAACTAATGATGTTACGGATAACCGTTAAGTTAAGTGCTGCAATACCACGTGCGAAACCGATACCTAAGATTGCACCCACTAAAGTTTGTGTAGTAGAGATTGGTAAACCAGTACCAGATGCTACTACTACGGTCATCGCTGTTGCAAATTGTGCAGCAAAACCACGGCTCGGGGTTAAATCGGTAATACCTGATCCTACAGTTGCCATCACTTTTTGTCCCATTGCAATCAGACCAACTGCGATACCTAATGCACCTAAAGGTAAAATCCACCAAGCTAATTTTCCACCGCTAAGGATTTGTCCCCCATTTTCCACAATTGAGACCACAGAAGAAAGCGGACCAATTGCGTTAGCTACGTCATTAGACCCATGTGCGAATGCCATTGCACAAGCGGTTAAAAGCATTAAGATACTAAAAATCTTTTCTACCGAACCGAATGCACCTTTTGACGCTTTTTCAGTGAATCTTTTACTGCGGAAGTAGAAGTGGCAGAAAATCATACCAATGATGCTAATTAGCAATGAAATACCGAGCGTTTCATTTGTTGAAAGATTTAAACCAACGTGTTTTAAACCTTTTGCCATAGTCACGATACAAAGCACAAATACAGTAATAGCCATGTAATAAGGACCATATTTTTGTGCATTTTTTAGTGGGTTCTCAGTATCAAATATGAGTTTTTGGATGCTTGCAAAGATGGTATAAGCTAAAAGTCCTGCAATTACTGGCGTGATAAACCAGCTACCAACAATCCCACCAATTGTGGACCAGTCAACAGAACCTGGACCAATCGTAATACAAGCAAAACCGATTAAAGCTCCAATGATAGTGTGGGTACCAGAAACAGGCCAGCCCATTTTAGTGGCGATAAATAACCAAGCGCCTGATGCAAAGAGCGCTGAAAGCATCCCTAATGCTAAGAGATCGGGAGCTTCGATAAATTGAGTAGGATCGATAACACCGCTTTTAATGGTTTCAGTTACTTCACCGCCGGCCAAATAAGCCCCAGCAGATTCAAAAATGAGGGCAATAATGATCGCTTGTTTGGCTGTAATGGTCCCAGAACCAACTGAGGTGCCCATTGAGTTTGATACGTCGTTGGCACCAATACCAAATGCCATAAAAAAACCGAATACCGCGGTAATTAAGACTAACCACGAACCGTATGCATTAATAATTTCCATAGTGATTTCCTATGTTGTAGTTAATGTCGTCAAAATTAGGAACGGGCTAGCATCAATTCAATGCGAGATCCAACACGTTGAGCTTGATCGGCTAATACGCCAACCCATTCGATGATTTTATATAAGAACATCACATCAATAGGGTTATAACGGCTTTCAATCGTGTAGAGCAGTTTACGCAATTTAATTTGCATTTGATCCGTATCATCTTCAATGCTGTCTAGCTCTTGAATCATATGGTTCACTAAATTTAATTCACGGCCTTTAAAACCGGTTTCAAGTAGTTTATCCATTTCTTCAATCACTAAATGAGCTTGATGAATAGAATCTAAACTACGTTTCACATAGTGCAAAAATTCTTCCTGCATTTCTTCAGGAATTCCAAATTGGCGACCAATCATACGACCAGCAATGTCTTTAGCATAGTTAGCTAATTTGTCTTGTTGGGTAACTAATTCGAGTAAGTCGGTACGATCAATGGGTAAAAATAAACCGCGAGGCAATTTCAAACGGATTTCGCGTTTTAAACTATCTGCTTCACGTTCACATTGAGAAATATCTAGACGTGTTTTTTCTGCATCATCCCATTGTTTTACAAAGGTATGTTGGAAGAATGGAATTAATAAATCACAACATTCAGTCACTTTGTCAGAATGTTTCTGCAGTGGTTTTAAAGGAGAATGGGCAAATAATCCGAGAATATTGTTCATTGCCATAGGTGTTTTACTCCATAACAAGGGTTAAAATTTCCGTTGCATATTACCTGATTTTATAGGGAAATACACGAAAAAGATCTTGATTTGTATAAAATTATCTGTATATTTAAACAGTTAAAATTGATAAGGAAAAATAAAATGAGTAATGAAGTTGAATTAAAGCTTGCAGTTACCCCTGATGCTTTCGATACCCTAAAAACACATCTTAATCAATTCAATATTTTAGAACAAAATACTGTCTTCCTAGGAAATACCTATTTCGATTATCCCGATCATTTTTTAGCTAAACAAAAAATGGGATTGCGTGTCCGTCAGGAAAATAGTGATTTCACACTCACCTTAAAAACAGACGGAAAAGTGGTTGGCGGATTGCATAGCCGTCCAGAATATAATTTATCTATACCTGATGATTCAGTACCTACATCGGCACAATTAACGTCGTTGTATCCATTTGAAAATTTGCCTTCCGCAGCATTACAGCCAATTTTCTCAACAGATTTTAACCGCACTTTTTGGTTGGTTGCGTTTGGTGCATCAAAAATTGAAGTGGCTTTTGATCAGGGGAAGATTTCGTCAGGAGAGAAAACACAGCCTATTTGTGAAATTGAATTTGAATTAAAAGAAGGGCTTGTTTCAGATCTTTTCTATTTTGTCTCACTTTTACCTTTTGAACAGGATGTGTATTTTAGTTCAGCAAGTAAAGCAAAACGAGGCTATCAATTAGGTAGCAAACCACTTTTAATTGATTGGCTAAACAAATGGCGTGATTTCTTAAAAGAGGAAAGAGAGGGAAGTGCGGTAGATTCTCGCCAGAAATTGAGTGCGGTTATGAAAATGGAACAACAATTAATTGAAGAAACGCTTTCATTCCCAACAGATGTGTTTGCTTTCGATTTTATGAAGACCGTTGAACGTGTCGGCGCATTTTTCAATCTTTATCATTATTATGATGACAATAAAGCTCTGTTTGAAAAACTGGAAGAAAATCGATCAGCTGAGTTATTAGCTAGTAATCAATTTTTCCTTAATGAAATAAAAGGCTTGATTACCTTTCATAGCGAAACAAAAGATAATTTTCAAACCATTGAGAAGTTAAAAGCGTTATTAAAGAGTCGTGCGTATTTTGAAAGAATGCTTGGCTTAATGATGTTGATGGCGTAAAACGGGTTCTCTAAAGGATAATAAAAATGGCAAAAGCTCCTAAAACCGCTTATGTATGTAATGATTGTGGCGCTGAATTTTCACGCTGGCAAGGGCAATGTTCTGCCTGTAAAGCATGGAATACGATCAGTGAAGTGCGGTTAATTTCAGCCTCAAATTCCATAAAAAATGATCGTTTCAGTGGTTATGCAGGAGAAACCCGTGCAAAAATCCAAACACTTTCTGAAATTAGCTTGCAAGAGACACCGCGTTTCACCAGTGGATTTAAAGAATTAGATCGCGTGTTAGGCGGCGGGATCGTACCGGGGAGTGCCATTTTAATTGGTGGGCATCCTGGTGCGGGGAAAAGTACCTTGTTACTTCAAGTGATGTGTGGATTAGCAAAAAATATGACCGCACTTTATGTAACAGGGGAAGAGTCGCTTCAACAAGTGGCCATGCGAGCTAATCGCTTAAATCTGCCAACTGATAAATTAAATATGCTATCTGAAACATCGGTTGAGCAAATTTGTAATTTAGCAGATCAGTTAAAACCTCAAATTATTGTGGTGGATTCGATCCAAGTTATGCATCTTTCGGATATTCAATCTTCTCCAGGAAGCGTGGCACAAGTGCGTGAATGCGCCTCTTTTCTGACTCGTTATGCGAAAACCCGACAGGTCGCGATCATTATGGTTGGACATGTTACGAAAGATGGCACCCTTGCAGGTCCGAAAGTATTGGAACATGCCATTGACTGTTCATTATTGCTAGAAGGGGAGGCTGATTCCCGTTTCCGTACGTTACGTAGTCATAAAAACCGTTTTGGTGCGGTGAATGAGCTGGGTGTATTTGGTATGACAGAGCAAGGTTTGCGTGAGGTGAAAAATCCATCGGCGATTTTCTTAAGCCGGGGAGATGAGCAAACACCAGGTAGTTCCGTGATGGTACTGTGGGAAGGAACGCGTCCGCTTTTGGTGGAAATTCAAGCGTTGGTGGATCATTCCATGCTCGCTAATCCACGCCGTGTGGCGGTAGGGCTAGAACAAAATCGTCTAGCCTTATTGCTTGCGGTATTACATCGTCATGGTGGATTACAAATGTCGGATCAAGATGTTTTTGTGAATGTCGTTGGTGGGGTAAAAGTCGGGGAAACAGGCGTAGATCTTGCGTTATTACTTGCATTAATTTCCAGTTTCCGTAATCGCCCATTACCACAAGATTTAGTTGTCTTTGGGGAAGTCGGGTTAGCGGGTGAAATTCGCCCGGTGACCAGTGGTCAAGAACGTATTAGTGAAGCCGCAAAGCATGGTTTTAAACGTGCGATCGTCCCTTTTGCCAATAAGCCGAAAAGTGCGGTTGAGAATATGGAAGTTTTTACGGTGAAAAAACTCGCTGATGCACTTGCCATTTTGGATAATTTCTAAAAAACGTTGTCCTATTGTTGTCTGATTACTGAAAGTTTTTGATAAATTAGATAGAATATGCGCCGTACATAAGGAAAGGTTATGGAAAAGAAATTAAATAAAGCGTTGGATAGCATTGATATCAAAATCTTAAATGAATTACAACGCAACGGTAAAATCTCTAATATCGATTTATCAAAGAAAGTGGGGTTATCGCCAACGCCTTGTTTAGAAAGGGTAAAACGCCTAGAGAAACAAGGTGTGATTATGGGCTATCGTGCACTACTAAATCCTGAATTACTGGATGCACCTTTATTGGTGATCGTTGAAATCACGCTTGTGCGTGGTAAACCGGATGTTTTCGAAGAGTTTAATGCTGCGATTCAAGCGCTTGATGAAATTCTCGAATGTCATTTGGTATCAGGTGATTTCGATTATTTACTCAAAACACGTGTAGCAGATATGGCGGCATATCGAAAATTATTAGGTACCACATTATTGCGCTTACCCGGTGTGAATGACACCCGAACTTATGTCGTCATGGAAGAAGTGAAACAAACTAATTATCTCGTACTAAAATAAAAATGATTAAACAAATTACAAAACGATTTACACCGAAACAATATTTAGCAGAATTATTACTCGGATTGACCGCACTTTTAGGTTTATATTTAATCGTGGCATGGTCAAGCTATACACCATTAGATAACTCTTGGTCTACAGCAAGTTTTCAAACTGAAACCATCAATAAAGCCGGTGCTTTTGGTGCCTGGTTAATTGATGCATTTTTTGTTTTTCTCGGCTATGTCGGTCATCTCATTCCATTTGTCATTTTTATCGTACCGATTTATTTACTGAAAACCAAAGCGGTTCATTCTCTCTCGGCCACCCGCATTGCATTACGTTCCTTTGGCTTTATTGCTCTCATCGTGGGCTTAACCATGATGTCCACATTGTTGCTTTCAAATACGAACTACTATTTAGCTGGCGGCGTGTTTGGTGGCAGTTTAGTAGTGAACTTATATCCTACACTCGGCAAGTTTGGCTGTATTTTAGTCGGCTTTATCTGTGCGGTAGTGGGCTTTATTTTCTGTTCTGGTGCATCATTAATTCGTTTAATTGTGAAATTCTACCATTGGCTAACCATGAAAAATCAGCCGGCAGAAGAGGAGCATGCAGAGCATACTTCTGTAGATGATCTTGAACAAATTGTGATTGAGGCTCCTCAACAACTTGCTTTTTCTGATTCTCAATTGGAAACAGAATCTACAGAAAATGAAAAAGAGGAGGCGACTGAGAATACCTTTGTTAAGCCTGAGCAGCTAATTAATATCAGCGGACTATCCTCACCGAGTGCCTCAGAGCCTGCAGATGTTGAAAAATTAGAAGATAAGTTTAAAGGTTTCACGGTTGAATCAGACAATTTACCGAATGTGTCTATTTCTGCCTCTTCTTCCGTTGAATTACCAACAAAAGAAGATTTTTCAGCAACATGGAAAAATACACAATTGAATCCTCAAAGTGTGGATGATTCAGATGATATTTTTGAAGAAAATGTCATACCAAAAGTGTCACTAAAAACACCTGAAAATACGACCGCACTTTATCCAACTTATGATGAATCTTTAGAATCAGAAAATGATGGTTTAGAAGATGAATTAGCTCGTCAGTTTGCTGCGCAAGAGCAAGCTCGTATGCAAGAAATGGAAGTGCGTGCAAAAGCCTCAAATGCTGAAGATGCATTAAAAGTGATCTTGAATGAGTCGACAGCTTCACCAGTTAAAGCGCGTGAAATTCATATTGAGAATGCAACTGAAACAACCTATAAGCCGTATTCTGATACGCTTATTCATCCCGCATTCCAACAACCAACGAATAAACGTGAAAAACCAACGACACCATTACCAAGTTTAGATTTACTTGAGCATCGCCCAACGCAGGCTCAAGACATTACGCGTGAAGAAATTTTAGACACATCCGCACGCATAGAACAACAATTAAAGAATTTTAATGTCAAAGCAACGGTACAAGATGTGTTAGTTGGCCCAGTGGTGACTCGCTATGAACTTGAATTACAGCCAGGTGTAAAAGCATCAAAAGTAACAAGCATTGATACCGATTTAGCACGTGCGTTGATGTTCCGCGCGATCCGTGTAGCAGAAGTGATTCCTGGCAAACCTTATATTGGTATTGAAACGCCAAATGCACACCGTCAAATAGTGCCATTGCGTGATGTGCTCGATAGTAATGAATTCCGTTCCTCAACATCATTGCTTTCAATGGCTTTGGGGAAAGATATTAGCGGAAAACCCGTTGTGGTTGATTTGGCTAAAATGCCTCACTTACTTGTTGCGGGTTCAACAGGCTCTGGTAAATCTGTTGGTGTGAATACCATGATTTTAAGTTTGCTTTTCCGTGTGACACCGGATGAAGTAAAATTTATTATGATTGACCCAAAAGTGGTTGAGCTTTCTATTTATAACGATATCCCGCACTTGCTTACTCCTGTGGTGACGGATATGAAAAAAGCGGCGAATGCACTGCGTTGGTGCGTAGATGAAATGGAACGTCGTTATCAATTATTGTCAGCTTTACGTGTGCGTAACATTGAAGGGTATAACGAAAAAATTGAAGAATATGAAAAACTCAATATGCCAATTCCAAACCCAATTTGGAAACCTGGCGATACAATGGATAAGATGCCGCCTCCATTAGAAAAATTGAGTTATATTGTTGTGATCGTTGATGAGTTTGCAGACTTAATGATGGTTGCAGGTAAACAGATTGAAGAGTTAATCGCTCGCTTAGCACAAAAAGCCCGTGCGATTGGTATTCACCTGATTTTAGCCACACAACGTCCATCAGTAGATGTGATTACCGGATTAATTAAAGCTAATATTCCAAGCCGTATTGCCTTTACTGTGGCAAGTAAAATTGACTCTAGAACGATTCTGGATCAAGGCGGTGCAGAAGCCTTATTGGGCCGAGGTGACATGTTATATTCAGGTCAAGGTTCTTCGGATCTTGTTCGGGTACATGGTGCCTTTATGAGTGATGATGAGGTGGCCCGTGTAGCAGATGATTGGCGTGCACGTGGTAAACCAAATTATATCGATGGCATTTTAGACGGCGCGGATGATGAAGACTCAGGTGAGAAATCAACGGCAAGCAGTGGCGATCTTGATGCATTATTTGATGACGTCGTTGAGTTTGTCTTAAGCACAGGCAATACCTCGACTTCTTATGTTCAACGTAAATTTAGTGTTGGGTTTAACCGAGCGGCTAGAATTATGGATCAGCTCGAAGAGCAAGGTATTTTAGGCCCAATGAAAAATGGAAAACGAGAAATTTTAGCTCGACGTTCCGAATATTAATTCTCTTAAGTTTCACTTTACAAAAAGGAAAGTAGAATGAAAAAAACATTATTAAAAATGACCGCACTTACTGCACTTTTAAGCGCAAGTAACTTTGCTTTTGCTGATGCTGCAGATGAGCTGCAAAATCGCTTAAATCAAGTAACGGTATTAAGTGCTGATTTCTCGCAAACCGTGACTTCTGCTGGTGGTAAAAACGTTCAACAAGGAAGTGGGAAACTTCAAATTAAACGTCCAAATCTTTTCCGTATGGATACCAAATCACCGCAAGAAACACAAATTATTGCAGATGGTAAAACCCTTTGGTATTACGATCCATTTGTGCAACAAGTGACAGCTCAATGGGTGAAGGATGCAGTAAATAATACCCCTTTCGTGCTTTTAACCAGTAACGATAAAAGTCACTGGAATCAGTATTCAGTGACGCAGAATGTGGATACCTTTGTGTTAAAGCCAAAAGCGAAAAATAGCAATATTAAACAATTTGATATTCGCGTAGATGCAAATGGTGTGTTAAAAAATTTCAGTACCACAGAAAAAGATGGTCAAACCAATCTTTACGTATTGCGTAACATTACAAATCAAACCTTAGCTGATAGCTTATTCCAATTTAGCGTACCGAAAGGCGTGGAATTGGATGACCAACGCAAAGGTAAAAAATAATCCATAAGGTGTGAATGATAATCTTCACACCTTTTGCTTATTAAGGAAAGAATATGTCTAATCTGGATTTTGATTTTGCTGAAAATGACTTTCGCCCTTTAGCTGCCCGTATGCGTCCAACAAATTTGGAACAATATTATGGGCAGACACATTTAATTGGGGAAGGAAAGCCGCTTCGTAAAGCAATTCAAGCAGGGCATGTTCATTCTATGATTCTGTGGGGACCGCCAGGTACAGGTAAAACGACACTGGCGGAAATTATTGCTAATCGTATCAATGCGGAAGTTGAACGAATTTCGGCTGTAACAAGTGGCGTAAAAGAAATTCGAGAATCAATTGAGCGCGCGAAACAAAATCGACTTGCAGATCGCCAAACGATTTTATTTGTGGATGAAGTGCATCGCTTTAACAAAAGCCAACAAGATGCATTTTTACCCCATATTGAAGATGGCACGATTATTTTTATTGGTGCGACAACGGAAAATCCTTCCTTTGAATTAAATAATGCATTGCTTTCTCGTGCGAGAGTTTATCTCCTTAAGTCATTGACAATTGCTGAAATCGAACAAGTTCTAAAACAGGCGATTTCTGATCCGGAGCGAGGATTAGGTAAAGAGCGGTTAGTTTTAGAAGAAAATTTACTACAGGTATTAGCCGAATATGTGAATGGTGATGCTCGCCTGGCTTTAAACTGCCTTGAATTGATGGTGGACATGGCTTCTGAAGCTGAAAATGGTAAAAAATTAGACCGCACTTTGTTGAAAGAAGTATTAGGTGAACGACAAGCACGTTTTGATAAACAAGGCGATCGTTTTTATGATTTGATTTCTGCTTTGCATAAGTCTATTCGAGGCTCAGCAGCAGATGCGGCACTTTACTGGTATGCGCGAATTATCACTGCAGGCGGCGATCCTCTCTATGTTGCACGACGTTTATTAGCGATAGCTTCAGAAGATGTGGGTAATGCGGATCCTCGAGCAATGCAAGTGGCTCTAGCGGCTTGGGATTGTTTTACGAGAGTTGGCGCTTATGAAGGAGAGCGAGCTATTGCTCAAGCTATTATTTATTTAGCCGTAGCACCGAAGAGTAATGCCGTTTACAACGCATTTAATGCAGCCAAACAACATGCAAAAGAGTTTCCTGATTTCGATGTGCCACCTCATTTACGTAATGCGCCAACGGCTTTAATGAAAGAATTAGGTTATGGAGCTGAATATCGTTATGCACATGATGAACCTAACGCTTATGCTGCTGGAGAAAATTACTTCCCACCAGAACTGAAAGATACTCAGTATTATTTCCCAACTAATCGTGGTATGGAAATTCAAATTAAAGAAAAGCTTGACCGTTTACAAGAGCAAGATAAAAACGCATCAAAAAAACGCTATAAATAGTTTCTTCTCAAACGGTAAATATAAAAAAGTGCGGCTAAATTTGGCCGCACTTTTTGTTATCACTTAAAAACGCATTATTTTGCTGCTTTTAACTCTTGGTAATACTGTTCGTAATATTGAATCGCATCACCTACATCATCTTGCCAGTGGCTTTTTTGAAGAATTTCAGCTGTTGGATAAATAGATGGATCTTCAGTGATTTCTTTTGGAAGTACTTTTTTCGCTTCAAGGTTAGCTGTTGGGTAACCGATCGCTAAAGTCAATTTTTCCGCTGCTTTTGCACCTAATAAGTAGTTAATTAACTTGTGTGCTCCATCTGGATTTTTAGAAGTTTTAGGAATCGCTAAAGTATCAACCCAAAGAACAGGGCCTTCTTTTGGGAACACCATATTTAATGGCGCTTGTTCTTTTTTCGCGATACGTACAGAACCATTCCATAACTGACCTAATTCTACTTCACCAGAGATGAAAGAGTTTGCAGGGTTATCAGAATTGAAAGAAAGTACGTTTGGACGTAATTTCAATAACTCTTCATAAGCTTGCTTGATAATTGCTGGATCTTTGGTGTTTGGATCTTGACCAATTTTTAATAACGCAATATTGAATACTTCACGCGCATCATCCAATAATTGGATTTTGTTTGCATATTCAGGTTTCCAGAAATCGCCCCAGGAAGTGAAGTCAGAACCTTTATAGGTATTGGTATTAAATGCAATACCTGGCGCACCTAACAACTGAGGAAGCGAGTATTTATTGCCTTTGTCATAAGGTTTGTTGAGCCAATCAGGGTCTAATTCTTTGATAACAGGTAATTTACTGTGATCTAATTCTTGTAGCATGCCTTCTCGTGCCATTTTAGATACGAAGTAGTTAGATGGTGCAATCACATCATAACCGCCTGCATCACCTTGGGTTTTCATTTTGGCATACATAGTCTCATTAGATTCGAGACTTGCTACGATAACTTTGATACCAGTTTCTTTTGTGAAGTCATCTAAAAGACCATCTGGTACATATTCAGTCCAAGTATATAAGTACACAGTATCATTTGCTGGAGCCTGTGCTTTTGTTGCATCAGACTTGGCTTCTTTGTCGTTACAAGCAGTTAATGTAGCGGCAACTAAACCGGCAGTAAGCAAACCTGCAAATTTTTTCATTTTTCTTTGTTCTCCGTAAAAGAGGGGGTAAAAAACCACCTGCATTACTGCAGGTATAAAAAACGCCTTGATTGTGCGTCAAGGCGTATTTTATTTGATCTTAAAAGATTTGTGAAACCTTTTTATATCAATGTTTAATGATTATTTTTGCGTGTAATTAATTGACTTAAAATGACTAATCCTAATGAAAGCACAATCATAATCGTTGCTAACGCGTTTACTTCTGGTGTTACACCTGTTTTTACAAGTGAGAAGATACGCAACGGTAGGATTTCATAGCTAACACCACTTACGAAAGAGGATACAACAACATCATCTAATGAAATAGTAAAGCTTAATAACCAACCTGATACCACTGCAGGTAAGGCAAGTGGTAGGATAATTTTACGCAAAATAGTGACTTCGCTAGCACCTAAATCTTTCGCCGCTTCAAGCATTCTTGCATCAAAGCCATTTAAGCGAGAGAAAATCGTCACGGTAACATAAGGTAAACAGAACGTTACGTGCGCCAATAATAATGACCAGAAACCTAACGAAATCCCTACAACCATGAATAAGGCAAGTAGAGACACCGCCATAACGATATCAGGTGACATCATGACGATAAATAACATACCGCTTACTGCTTGTTTACCACAGAAACGATAGCGATAAAGTGCAATCGCGGTTAAACCACCCACAATAGTTGCTAAGGTTGCTGCAAAGAAAGCAATAGTGACAGAGTGGAACGCAGCTTGGATTAAGGTATCATTATTAAATAAACGTTCATACCAGTTCCAACTAAAGCCTTTCCAACTTAAACCATAACGGTCTTCGTTAAAGGAGTTAGTTACCAAGATAATAATTGGGATATACAAATAAGCGTATACCACAAACATAAAAATATTACGTAGTAAACGACTCATTATTCTAACTCCACTTTCTTATTCAATAATTTATTTGCACGATAGTAAACGAAAATCAATAATGCCATTAAGATGGTTAAGCCAATACTGATTGCAGAACCAAATGGCCAGTTACGAGAAATTAAGAATTCACTCTTAATCACGTTACCAACTAATAATACTTTCGCACCACCCAGTAAGTCCGCTACGTAGAACATACCCATTGCAGGTAGTAATACTAATAAACAACCCGCTACGATACCTGGCATGGTTAATGGCAAAATCACACGGAAGAAACGTTGAACCGCATTCGCGCCTAAATCTCTTGCCGCTTCTAATAAACGTCCATCTAATTTTTCAATAGCAGAGTAGAGCGGTAGAATCATAAATGGTAAAAGGAGATACACTAAACCAATGATTACAGCTACTTCGGTATTTAAAATACGAATAGGCTCACTCAAAATGCCCATATCCATTAACATGGTATTTAGCACACCTTTCACACCAAGGAAGACTTTCATTCCATAGATACGAATAAGTGAGTTTGTCCAGAATGGCAATACCACGAGGAATAATAAAAATGGACGATATTTTGGATTAATTTTGCTGATCATAAAGGCAAATGGATAGCCAATGAGTAAGCAAATAATCGTCGCGATGCCAGACATATACAATGAATTCCACACAACCTGTGCATAAAGCGGATTAAACAGGTTAGTGTAGTTATCTAAAGTAAATGGCAAAGCATAAAAGTCGCTACCATCTCGGGTTAAAAAACTTACGGTTAAAACCAATAAGTTTGGAATTAGCACAAAGAAGATTAACCAACTGAAGATAATTGCAACAGTAATTTTCTGAAATTTATTATTGATTATCTTCATCGTTGAGTACAACCTCCCAACCTTCGTGCCATGTAATACCTACACGTTGACCAACGCTGTGATCCATATGTGGGTCATCTTCGTTAAAGAATTCGCTCACTAATACGCGTTTACCGTTGTGATCAAATTCGACCGTAGA
This sequence comes from Haemophilus parainfluenzae T3T1, assembly GCF_000210895.1. Lineage (NCBI taxonomy): Bacteria > Pseudomonadati > Pseudomonadota > Gammaproteobacteria > Pasteurellales > Pasteurellaceae > Parahaemophilus > Parahaemophilus parainfluenzae. Next base: position 1,429,620 of record NC_015964.1, read on the forward strand.
CTCAAGTGTCATCCCTTTATAGGTACGATCCACAATGCGACCAATAATGGCATTTGAGTGCTCATTTTCGTCAAGCTCTTCAATCACAATATCTTCAGGACGTAATAAAACTTGTAGTTTTTGACCTTTTTCAGCAGAGATACTGGTGTGAATATCACATACACGACCTTCTACGTTGGCAAGTAGCTCATCGTCAGATTTACGTTCAATCACAGTTGCATCAAATACGTTGATTTCACCAATGAAGCGAGCGACGAATAGGTTGGCTGGATCTTCATAGATTTCACGTGGTGAACCATCTTGTGCAATTTTACCTTTACGTAACAAGACGATACGGTCAGACATGGTGATCGCTTCTTCTTGATCGTGAGTAACGAAAATAAAGGTAATGCCAAGTTGACGCTGTAATTGTTTAAGTTCATTTTGCATTTGTTTACGCAACTTATAATCCAGCGCAGATAAAGATTCATCAAGTAGCAACACTTTTGGCTTATTCACAACAGCACGAGCAATCGCGATACGTTGTTGCTGACCACCAGAAAGTTGAGCAGGTTTACGGTCGGCCATTTCTTCTAATTGCACCATACGCAATGCATCCAGAACGCGAGGTTTAATTTCGCTTTCTGCCACTTTTTGCATACGCAAACCAAAAGCCACGTTATCAAAAATAGTCATATGCGGGAATAATGCATAACTTTGGAACACGGTGTTAATGTGGCGTTTTTCTGCCGGAACATTAGTAATATCTTCACCGTCCAAAATAATATGACCTTCATCTAACTCTTCTAAACCCGCTAATAAACGCAATACTGTCGTTTTACCACAGCCTGATGGGCCAAGAATTGTGACGAATTCACCATTATTAATGGTTAGATTAAAATCATTAATAATTGTGTTAGAACCATAGGATTTTTTGATTGAACGAAGCTCAATAATAGGCTTTTGAACCAGATTTTCCACTAGCTTTGGTTTTCTCCCTAATTTCACCAATTTAATCGGTACTGAGTAGAAATGAACCTGCAAAAATGATGCAGGGGCGACATAAAATTGAACGGATATGATATAGCGAATTGTTAATGATGAAAAGGATTTAATCGCGTTTTTAGGAAAAATTTTATTGAAATATTGACCGCACTTTTTTCAGAAAATTTTATAACTCTTCACTTTCTTGTTATATATCAAGAACTGCAAGGATTTTTGGGATTAGACTAGCAGCAAAACAAAGGAGAATTTCAAAATGGAAGAACAAGATAATAATAAATTATTAGAGCGATTTTTAACGTATGTCGCGTTTGATACGCAATCTAAATCTTCTGCAAAACATTCACCAAGTTCAGCAGGGCAAATGAAGTTGGCTTTGCATTTGCAGAAAGAATTGATTGAACTTGGTTTACAAGATGTCAATGTGACTAAGCATGCCGTCGTGACGGCTTATTTACCCTCAAATCATCCCGAGTTAACACAAACCATAGGTTTTATTTCCCACCTAGATACCTCCCCTCAATGCAGCGGTAAAAATGTTCAACCTGAAGTGATCGAAAATTATCGGGGAGGAGATATTGCATTAGGTTTAGGGGAAGAGTTTATTAGCCCTGTGTATTATCCATTTTTACATCAGCTTATTGGCAAAACCTTGATTGTGACAGATGGAACCACTTTACTTGGTGCAGATAATAAGGCCGGAATCGCAGAAATTATGACCGCACTTTCTGTCTTGCAACGGGAAAATATACTACATTGTAATATTCGGGTTGCATTTACGCCTGATGAAGAAATTGGTTTAGGAATGCATTATTTCCCATTGGAGGATTTCCCTTGTGATTGGGCATATACCATCGATGGAGGAGAAGTGGGCGAGCTCGAGTATGAGAATTTTAATGCAGCAACGGCAAAAATAACCTTTAAGGGACGAGGTATTCATCCAGGGTATGCTAAAAATAAATTGGTGAATGCGCTTACCTTAGCTTGTGAGTTTCAACAAGGTTTTCCAAAAGATGATGTTCCCGAAAAAACATCAGGAAAAGAAGGTTTTTTCCATTTAGAGGATTTTAAGGGGGATATTGAGAAAGTTGAATTACATTATCTCATTCGAGATTTTGACCAAGCTAATTTTGAGCAACGTAAGGCATTTATTTATCAACTTGTAGAAAAATTTAATAGAGATAAAAGCCTGAAAGAGCCCGTGGAATGTGTCATTGAAGACAGTTACAAAAATATGTATGACACTGTCAAAAATGTTCCACAGGCGATTAAACTTGCTGATGCAGCAATGAAAGCTTGCGGTATTACTCCAAATCATAAACCAATACGCGGTGGAACGGATGGGGCATTTTTAGCAGAAAAAGGATTGGCTTGCCCAAATATCTTTACTGGTGGCTATAATTTCCATAGCAAGCATGAATTAGTTACCCTCGAAGGGATGGAAAAAGCCGTCGAAGTGATTATAAAAATAGCAAACTGTAAAGAATTGTAAATCTGTGTAAAGAAAAAGCTTGCATTTGTCAGAAAGTGTCAATATAATCGTCAGTGTTTTATCGAGATTCCTTTGATAAAGCTAAACTTTAGAGATTTTATTCATAAATTCCTTTTTGGTGCTCCTAAGAAATTAGGAGCTTTTTTTTACCCAAAATTCAGATCTTTACTTCAAAAACGGGTTGCTTCGTTTTTCTTGTCCAATAGTTGTGTAAGGACCATGTCCTGCAATAACAACCATATCATCATTTAATGTAAATAATTTATTTTTGATTGATGAGATTAATGTATCGAAATCCCCACGAGGGAAGTCTGTACGACCAATACTGTTTTGGAAAAGTACATCGCCAGTAAAAGCAATATTTTTTTCATGCTCAATAAAACCAATGTGGCCAGGTGTATGGCCAGGAAGATGAAGAATTTCAAAGGTAAATGCGCCAATTTGAATTTTTTCGCCTTCTTGATTAAACCAGCGATCCGGCGTAAATGCGGAAATATAAGGTAAACCAAATTGTTGAGATTGTTGTGGTAGACTTTCAAACAGAAAGCGATCTTCTTCCTGTGAGCCCCAGATTTCAATGTTAAAATGATCACGAATTGCTTCAGCGGCACCCACATGATCAAGATGGCCATGTGTTAATAAGACTGCTTTTAGGTTTAATTCTAATTCCTCAATGCGTTGAATAAGATTTTCCGCATTGCCACCAGGATCGATAATTGCCGCATTTTTTTCATCATCCCAAATAAGAGAGCAATTTTGCTGAAAGGCTGTAACTGGAATAATTTCAATATTCATCTTTTTTCCTTATTATTTATAACAAAAAACCGCACTAAAGTGCGGTCTAAAATTAAACTGTTTTTTATGCACCACGCCATGTTCTTACAGGGCCGGTATCCACGTGAATAAAATTACTGTAAGGATAATATCCCACACCACCGTTCTCTAGATTTTCAGCTGCTTGGCGTAATCTTGCTAAAGACACACCGGGGATTCTAAAATCGATAGCCTGGCCTTTGATATGATAGCTATTACTTGCTACACCTCGGCTTTGGCGATGACGCATAGCATTTGTTGCCGCACTACGATAGCCACAAATCACATCAATTTGTGCAGTACGTAAGCCCAAATCACTTTGTAAATGATAAAACTTCATGAAGAGATTGGGATCCATACGACGCACTTGGTCTGTACGGCGATCTCTCATAAAATAATCAAGTTTACCAAGTAGTGAACGAGTAAACCCTGTGGTTGCAGAGAATTCACCACTTAATCGTTCATTTGTGTTGACATTATAAAAGCTGAGAATGCGAGGTTTGGGTGTAGAGACCATGGCTAATACCGAAGTTGGCATCATGCTTGCACCTAAAACAATGCCGCCTAACGAAAGCCATTTGCGACGATTTTTGTCAATATTACCCATTTTATAGTCTCTTTTATTACCTATCCTTCACACTAGACAATTTTTGTATTAAAAAGTTCCCTAGTGTAAACCATTTTTAAAGATATTTTTTTACAACCGCCCAATCAATGTCGCTAAAGCTTGCTGCATCATCGTATTTATAAATGTCTGGTAAAACGTGTGTTTGACCGTTTTCTACCCATGCAGTTACATAATATAAGAATACAGGGTCATTTGTACGAATGTTAGCCGATACCGTTTTTTTACTCGCTAAAGCATTACGTTTTTTATCTTCTGACCAGCCAGCTTCTTTTAACAAGATAGAGGCAAGTTGATCTGATTTCTCTACACGCACACAACCAGAGCTTAATGCACGATCTTTTTTGCTAAATAAGCTATGATTTGGGGTGTCGTGAAGATAAATCGCATCAGAGCTTGGCATATTAAATTTATAGTTACCTAATGCACTATCTCCCGCAGCTTGACGAATTCGGTATGGGAATTTATTACCAATACTACTCCAATTAATAGAATGAGGATTAATGGTGTTGCCGTTACTATCTAAAATAGAGTAGTTGTGGGCAGTAGCATAGCTTGGGTCACGTTTTAATTTCGGTAAAATATCCTCATTGATTAAACGTGTAGGGGCATTCCAAGGTGGATTCACCACCACGTTACTCAAACGGCTGTACATCACTGGCGTACGGCGTTCATTTTTACCCACAATGACGCGTGATTCTAGAAGAACTTTACCATCACGATAATATTTCAATTGATAGCTTGGAATATTAACGAAAATCCCATTTTCAAAATCAGGAATAATACGTAAACGCTGAGCATTGAGAGCGAGTTTTTTACCTATCGCAGAAATACCTGAAGGTGAAATCATTGACGGGAGTGATTGTACAGTTTCACGGTATAAACGGTTATGGTTGGATAATCCATTCACAAAGTCAGAAACCGCATTGTTTTTAACCGCACTTTGCCATTGGTCAATAATTTCTTGATTTGGTAATTCTGGTTTATAAGCATTCGTTGCATATAACCAACGTTGTGCTTGTTGATTTACGTTCTTGCTGTAATACAAGTAATCAAGGAAAGCATCACTTAACAATACATCATAGGTGAGGCCGCCAGTTTTTTCAGCGTTATGTAAATTGATTAATGATTGCGCCGAACGTTTAGAAATACCAGACGCAACCATGGCCGCATATTCACGTAGGAATTGTTTTTCCGCAGCCTTGTCTTTCCACATTAAGTCATATTTATTATCGGCATATAATTTTGCCAAAATTGGTTTGAACTGCAGATTTTGTTCGCCAATTTCATGAGTTAATGACATCTCTAGCATGGTTTGCTTTTCAGCTGCTAGGCGAGCTTGGTCTTCTTTGATTTCCGCTTCAAGTTTTGCACGCTCTTCAGGGCTTAATTTAGACATATCAACGCCTTTATTTTCGGCTTGTTGAGGTTGCCCAACTGTTTTTGCCCAGTCTGCTAACGCACAACCTGACGTCATCATTGATAATGATAAGACTAATGTGCTTAATTTCATTGTTCCTTTTAACATTACTATACCTTTAAAAATATTCATAAAAATAACCGCACTTCAGTTTTTTTATCTGCTAAAGTGCGGTCAAAATAATCGTTATTTTGTTGCTTTTGCCGCTTCTTGTTTTATTTCAGCATCCACTTTTTGTTGATTAGCATTGAGTTTCACTAAATCAGCTGCCATTTTTTCCGCTTCTTTTAAGAAGAAATCTGGCGCTTCATAGTCTTTTGGTAAATCATCAATATCTTTTAATGCTTTTTTACCTTCACGTTTAAAACGATCATTTAAATCTTTTAAACGTCTCGCATCATCTTTATCATTTTCCGCTTTGCGCTCTTGGAAATTCAATGATAAGAATTTGCGCTCACGACGTTCATCACGAATTTTAAGATCTTCATTTAAAGCAATAAACTCAGGATCTTTTGCAATACGCTCAAGATGTTTTTCATTTAATGGTTCAACATCTTTACGCGCTTTGTTGGTTTCAGAATAAGTCGCCGGTGGAATTTTATCCCAAGGTAATGCGTTATCTTCTTTTTCTTCCCCAATTTCTTTTGCATCAATAATTTCAGGGAAATTAATATCTGCTGATACACCTTTTAATTGGGTTGAACCACCATTAATTCGATAGAATTTTTGGATAGTATATTGCAGCACGCCAAGTGGTGTTTGGTCTAAATCATAAACAAAGTTTAATGAACGACTTTGTTGTACTGTACCTTTACCAAAGGTATTTTGCCCAATAATGATACCACGATTGTAATCTTGCATTGCGGCAGCAAAAATTTCAGAAGCAGACGCACTGAAACGATTAATCATTACCAGCAATGGCCCTTTATATTGCTGAGCATTGTCGTCATCTTCGTGTACACGAATGCGTTGATAAGCATCACGAACTTGTACTACTGGACCATCAGTGATGAATAAACCACTCAATGCAACGGCTTCCGTTAACGCACCGCCGCCATTTTCACGAAGATCCACAATTAAAGCGCCAATTTTTTTCTTCTCAGCATCTACTAATAATTTTTTCACATCATCAGTTAAGCCAATATAGAAACTTGGAATTTTAATGACCCCAACCGTTTCCTCTTCTACTTTAGAAACGGTGAGTTTGGCTGCTTGGTCTTCGATACGTACTTTATCGCGAACTAGGGTCACAATACGGCTTTTTCCACCTTTTGCAGGTTCAATTTCAAGACGAACTTTTGTCCCTTTTTTACCTTTGATTTTGTCAACGATATCTTCTAAACGCCAACCGATAATATCTTCGATTTCGCCTTTTTCTTGGCCAACACCAATGATTTTATCGCCCGCTTGTAATTTTTTACTGCGTTCAGCCGGTGCACCTGGCACTAAAGACTTGATGCTGGTTTCGTCATCTTCCGATTGTAATGTTGCACCAATTCCTTCTAAGGAAAGATTCATACTTTCATTGAAGCTTTTTGCAGTACGCGGCGCAAGATAGCTTGTATGCGGATCGATTTCTCGAGCAAAGGCATTAATATAAATCTGAACAATGTCATCCGCTTTGGTTTGAGTTAATCGACGAATGGCTAAATTATAACGTTTAGTCAGTTTTTCTTTAATTTCAGGCCATTTTTTATCTTTTAACTTCAGACTGATTACATCATTTTTGACACGTTGTTCCCAAAGCTTGTTTACTTCTTCTTCGCTTGTAGGAAAAGGTGCTTTTTCACGGTCGATCTCAATTTGATCATTACCTTTTAAATCAGGTTCTTGATCTAATAAAGATAACGCATAAGCATAACGTTCATAGCGACGTTTCATCATCAGATCGTAAATCGCAAATGCAGCTGAAAGATCGCCCTCATTAAGTTGATCATCTAATTTAGAACCATATTTAGCACGTAAATCATCAATATCTGATTGTAAAAAGGTGTTATGGCTGTAATCTAAGCTTTTAATATAACGATCAAAAATCTTTTCGGAAAAGGCGTCATCAAGCTGGAATTTACGATAATGTGATTGTGTTAAACGTGTCGTTGCACGCTTTGTTGCTAACTGGTTTGCGTCAGTTGCGGAAGGAATCGTAATATCGCTTTGCTTTAATTTCGGCTGCACTGCAAATGTGTCAGACGAATGAAGAAATAACGCACCTAAAATTGCTGTAGCAATAAGACTTTTGGTTGTATGTAATTTCATTTAACCTTTCCCGATAAGAAATAAATTATTAGGCAAATAAACGATCTGCGGTGACAGTCATCACTAAACCATTCTCAAGTTCTACGCGTGCGCCATCTTTTTCCACATTTAATACGGTCGCATTTTTCGCTTGTTCTGCTACTTTCACTTTCACTTTGCTACCTGCAGAAAGTGTTGTGAAATCAACCGCACTTAGTTTTACTTGTGGGGCTTTTGGTTTGCGAGTTGCTTGATTTGCATTGGGTTTACGAGCAGGTCGTTTTTGTTGTGCTTTTTTCGCTGCTAATTCTGCTTTGCGTTTTTCTGCAAATTTTGCTTTTGCTTCAGCTAATTGCTGAGCGGCATGAGAAACGTGTTCTGCATCTAATATACCAGCAGGATTGCCGTATAAATCCACACGCTCAGCACCTTCTCGGCAGCCGTGTAAATAGCGCCAGTTGGAGGTGTATTGACGTAAAGCCTGACGTAATTGAGTTTTGCTGACACGTTCATCATCTTTTAATGCTTCAGCAAGATCTTGGAAAAGACCAATTTTTAATGGTTTAGCTTCACCTTCTGCAATAAAGCAAAGTGGGAATTTTTCCACAAGATATGCAATGATCGCTTTTGTATCAGTTAATTTTTGAACGCCTTCAGCATTATTTTCAACTTGGGCTTCAACTTGAGAATCTGTCATTTCTGAGTTTTCCTAGGATAAAAAAATAAAAACTTGCACAGTTTACCGCACTTTTATAAGGATTGACAATGGTTGGACAGAATAATTCCGTTTCTAACTCTAATGAATAACTTCACAAATTCCCTTAATTCAGGCTAAAATAGTCCACTTTTATAATTTCTGAAAACATAATGACAAAAACACCTGATTTTACTCATGCCACTTATAAACTCGTGCGTTGCATAGGATGCGATGCAACGGTGTCTGTTTGTCGTCCGCAAGAAGGGGAGCACGCGCAATGTCCGCGTTGCCATCATAAATTGCAATCAGGAAGTCGTTGGTCACTTAAACGTTGTTCATTAATCGCCCTTTCTATCTTAATTTTAATGCCATTTGCTTTAGGTTATCCATTATTGAGCTTAGATTTGCTGGGTACTAAAATTGATGCTTCTGTTTGGAAAGGAATTTGGAAAATGGCAGTGGAGGGATATTCCTATACTGCATTTATGATTTTTATCTGTGCTGTTTTAATGCCTGTATCTTTTGCGATTTTAGTCATTATGTTGCAGCTTTCTAAATTACTCAAAATTAAGCCTCGTAATGTCTTATTATTTGTGGGATATATTAAGCCTTGGGTCATGTTTGACGTATATTTAGTTGCACTGGGTGTCACCATGTTTAAAGTGCGTGAATATGCCACATTAGAAGTAGATGTGTATTTAATTGCTTTTGTTTTTACTGCACTTTTAACCACGTTATTATTCATTAAAATTAATTTAGATGACTTGTGGCATGATTTTTATCCCGATCAGAAACCAGTTACCAAAAGCGATAAACCTTTAGAACTTTGTACAGCCTGCGATTACACTTTTTTAAAAGAAGATCAAGAATACGATCACCGTCATCGAGCAATTTGTCCACGTTGTGCATCGCTTATTGAAATACCAGAGAGTGTAAAATTACAACGCGTTTGGGCGACATTAGTGGCAGGGATTATCATGCTTTTCCCGGCAAACTTGCTCCCAATCTCTGGCGTTTATTTAACAGGAAGTTTGTCACAAGATACCTTGATGTCGGGCGTGATGTCATTTATAAGCATGGGCAGCTATTTTGTTGCTTTCGTGGTATTCTTCGCCAGTATTTTTGTGCCAGTAAGCAAAATCCTCATTATGTTGTATTTACTGGCAAGCGTGCATTTTAAATGGCGACATTCAATTAAATGGCAGATGCGGCTATTACATATCGTACACTTTGTAGGACGTTGGTCAATGCTGGATCTTTTTGTGTTAGCCTTGATGATGTCTCTAGTAACACGTGGACAGATTATTAATTTTACTGTAGGCCCTGCTGCATTTTATTTCGGTGCAGCAGTGTTTTTAACTATGATTTCAACTTCTCAGTTTGATAGTCGATTAATTTGGAAAATTTATGACAGAAAACAATAAACCAGAATCTCAATCTATTGATGAGCAATATAACAATGTAGAAGCGTTATTACGTAAGAATAAACGCATCTCACCATTTTGGTTGTTACCTTTTATTGCATTATGTATTGGTGCGATTTTATTTTTCCAAATTGTGCAAGAACAAGGAAAGATGATTACGATTACATTTTCTAATGGTGCAGGGTTGGTTGCAGATAAAACACCGATTCGCTATCAAGGTTTGCAAATTGGCGTTGTGAAGAAGGTTAACTTTACTGACAATATGCAAAAAGTGAAAGTTGAGGCAAGTATTCATTCTGAAGCCACCGATGTGTTAAAGGAAAATACTAAATTTTGGCTTGTGCAACCGAGCGTATCACTCGCGGGGATTTCAGGTTTAGACTCTTTAGTTTCAGGAAATTACATTACGCTTCAACCAGGTGATGGTGATTCAGAAGATGAATTTATTGCGGAAGAACAAGGGCCTATTGCACAAGTAAATCCTGGCGATTTATTAATTCATTTAATTTCGGATGATTTAGGTTCGATTTCGATAGGGGCTTCTGTTTACTTCAAAAAAATGCCGGTCGGGAAAATTTATGATTACCGCTTCAATAAAGAGAATAAAGTTGAAATTGATGTGGTGATTGATAAAGCCTTTGCTCGTTTTGTGAAGAAAGATTCACGCTTCTGGAATATCAGTGGTATCAACGCTAACATTAATGCATCAGGTGTGAATGTAGAGATTGATAGTTTAAATTCAGTGGTGCAAGGTGCGGTATCATTTGATTCACCGCCAGATAGCCCGCAAGCTGTGACTAATAGCCACTATACACTTTATTCTAACTTGCAAGCGGCTAAACGAGGTATTGAAGTTGAGGTGACTATTCCAGTGACTGCAGGTTTAGATGCTGGGCAAACCTCTGTTTATTATGGTGATGAGCAAGTAGGGCTTCTTTCATCTTTAAGTGCGGACGAAAATAATGAAGAAATTTTAAAAGGCACATTATTAATCGATCCAAACCAAGCTAACCTCTTAAAAACGAATACACGTATTGTGTTAAAAAATCGTAAGTTAGATTTGGGTGATGTGGCTAATCCGAAAAAATTCTTCCGTGGAGATTATTTTGAAATTATTCCAGGTAGCGGAGAAAGCAAAACACAATTTGATGTGATTCGAGAACATGAGTTATTACTCAAAGCACCGAATACTTTGATTTTAACCTTAACCGCACCAGAAACTTATGGTATTGCTGAAGGACAATCGGTGTTTTATAACAATATTGCTATTGGTCAAATTGTGAAGCAGCACTTAAATGTTGATGGTGTGAAATTTGAAGCGGCAATAGCTGCAGAATATCGCAATCTTATTCATGAAAATACTCAATTTGTGGCTGCCTCTAATTTCGATGTAAGTTTTGGTATTGATGGCTTACGTTTTGAATCTGCAACACCATCAAAATGGTTGCAAGGTGGGGTGAGAGTATTACCTAAAAAAGGAAGTGGTGCTCCACATTCAAGCTATCCACTTTATAAAGATATCAGTAGTGCAGAAACGGGTATTACGGGTAACTTAGTGAATCCAAGTATTGTGCTACATTCCACTAATTTGCCAAGTATTAGCAAAGGTTCTGTGGTGCTTTATCGTCAGTTTGAAGTGGGTAAAATTATTAACGTAAGACCGAAAGCCAATAACTTTGATATTGATGTGTATATTTATCCGGCTTATCAAAATCTTCTTACAGATAAAAGTGTATTCTGGGTAGAAAGTGCGGCACAAATTGATATTACGCCGAAAGGCATTAGTATCCAGGCATCACCGGTTGCGCGATCATTAAAAGGCGCAATTAGTTTTGATAATACGGGTTCAGGCAAAAATAAAACACTTTATCCAAGTGAACTAAGAGCAAAATCAGCGGGGCAAGTGATTACGTTACTCACAGATGATGCAACATCTTTAAGTAAAGGAATGAGCTTGCGTTATCTTGGTATGAATGTGGGTGAAGTTGAGCAGATTGCCCTTGATCAAAAAACAAATCGTATCACAGCAAAAGCATTAATTAACCCAAGTTATATGGGGATGATTGCAAAAGAGGGTACCGTATTTAAAGTGATTTCCCCACAAATTTCAGCGGGTGGGATTGAAAACTTAGATAGCCTTTTACAGCCTTACATTGATATTGAGTTAGGCAATGGACCATCAAAAACACAGTTTAATTTAGCGCAAACCGCACAGCCTCGAAATAAATACAGCAATGGCGTGCCATTTATTTTGGAAACCAGTGATGCGATGAATTTAACAGAAGGATCACCTGTGCTTTATCGAGGCGTTGAAGTGGGCACCGTGCGTAAGTTTGAATTGAATTCTTTAGGTGATCGTGTGTTGGTACATATTGCGATTACACCGAAATATCAACATTTGGTACGTAAAAATTCAGAGTTCTGGGTTTCATCAGGTTATGATTTCAACCTTGGTTGGAAAGGCGCAGAATTTAATACCGGTAGCGTACAGCAATTGTTGAAAGGTGGCATTTCGTTCTCGACCCCATCGGGTACGATTGTTCAACCGCAAGCAACGGCAAATCAGCGCTTTATGTTGCAAGTGAAGAAACCAGCTGAAGCACCAACTTGGAATTCGGGTGCTTTACCGGCAAATCAATAAAACATAAAAAGAAATAACCGCACTTTTGAATCATCAAAGTGCGGTTATGTTTTTAGATATTTTGAATAGTGTTATAGGTGTTATTGCCCCATATTTTTGACTGATTTTAAAAAGCCCTTGGCTGAAGTATAGACTTCATCTTTGCCCTGAGCATGTAAAATCATATCGGACATTTCACGGAATGCCCCTTTACCACCACCAAGGGCAAGCACATAATCTACAGCATTTTGCACATAAGGTGCAGAGTCAGCAACGGCAAAAGAAAGGCCACAGGTTGCAAAAGCAGGGAGATCGACGCTGTCATCACCAATATAGGCAGTTTGTTCTGCGGTAACACCTGCTTGTTTCATGAGATCCAAACAAGCGCTTTCTTTTTCAAGTTTGCCTAAAAAGAACAATTTAATTCCGAGATCATTAATTCGCTTACGCAGAATCGCAGAATCTCTGCCCGATAATACGGCTACCTGAATACCTGCATCCATCAACATTTTGACACCAAGTCCATCGCGCACATGGAAGCTTTTAATGGCTTCGCCATTTGCATCATAATGGAGTAGTCCGTCAGTTAATACGCCATCAACATCGGTGATGACCAATTTAATTTTCTTTAATTTTTCGTTAATCATTAGCTTGAGAACTCCACTAAACCAACAACATTATTTTCATCATTGACCACAACAAGAGAGTGGATTTTCTTCTCTTTCATCAAGTCTTCCGCTTTCGCTAAGAATTCATTTTCATGAATAGTTTTCGGTGAAGAGGTCATCAATTCTTTCGCGGTTTTATTAAGCGTATCAGCACCATTAGCTGTTAATGCTCGGCGCACATCACCATCGGTAATAATGCCTTTAAGTTGTTGGTTTTCCATGACTAATGCCACACCCATACGACCTTCATTCATAATAGTTAAGCAATCAGTGAAGCTGGTATCTGGTGTGGTAATCGGTAATCGAGTTTGCATTTGATCTTTTACTTTGCATAACAAACGACGGCCAAGGCTGCCACCCGGATGGAATTTCGCAAAATCAGCCGGTTGGAAATGACGCGCTGTAATTAATGAAACTGCAAGTGCGTCGCCTAAGGCTAAAGTCACTAACGCAGAAGTGGTTGGTGCAAGGTTGTTTGGACAGACTTCGCGTTCGACAGTGATATCTAAAACATAATCCGCATGGCGAGCAAGCGTTGAGTTTTTATTGCTGGTTAATGCAATAATTTTATTGCCAAAGTTTTTCAAACTTGGAATGAGTTTATTTACATCATCGGTTTCACCGCTATAAGAAATCAGCATCACAATGTCGATCGGTTTTAACATACCTAAATCGCCATGAAAGGCTTCAGTCGGGTGCAGGAAGAAACTTGGTGTTCCTGTAGAGGCAAAAGTCGCCACCATTTTTTTGCCAATTAGCCCCGATTTACCAATACCACCGATGACCAAACGGCCTTCGCAAGCAAGGATAAGATCCACAACTTGAGAAAACTCATCATCCAAGCGTTGGCTTAGTTGTTTGAGCGCTTGGCTTTCAACAGAAAGCGTTTCTCGTGCGATTTGTAAATAATTCATAGGAGATCCTTATGATAGAAGTGCGGTTGAAAATAACCGTGTTTTATGGGGCTATTCTAACGGAAGTTATTAAAAATAAGAATGAAAATTTGACCGCCCTTTGAATTCCCCCTATACTACGCCGCGAGTTGGTTAGACAATCGCTGGTTTATTGAAGCCCTTAACCGTGTTCGCACGACCTAGTGGGACAAGTAAACGAGAGGAAAGTCCGAGCTACAAAGGGCAGAGTGCCGGATAACGTCCGGGCGGCGTGAGCCGACGACCAGTGCAACAGAGAGCAGACCGCCGTGAAAACGGTAAGGGTGAAAGGGTGTGGTAAGAGCACACCGTGCCGTTGGTAACAACGTGCAGCAAGGTAAACTCCACTCGTAGCAAGACCAAATAGGAACTCAATGGGTGGCCCGTCCAGAGTTCGGGTAGGTTGCTTGAGCGGCAGAGTAATTTGTCGCCTAGAGGAATGATTGTCCACGACAGAACTCGGCTTATCGACCAACTCAACAAATTCATCAAAAATGACCGCACTTTTGTTTTTTCACATCTCATTAAGATAGAATGAATAAAAGTGCGGTCATTTTCCTTTGTGTTTTACCACAAGCTCATTTGTTCTAAATGGTTTTCTTCCGGTAACGTCACGTGTAATCCCACAAGACGAATAGACTTCCCCTGGCTACGTTGCCAAATTTGTTCCAGTAATTGCTGAAAGCTTTTTATTGATAAAGGTAATCCTGTCTTTTCTAAGGTCGTCACCTGAAAATCTTCAAACTTTAATTTCACCCCAATTTTGCGAAAAGCTGTTAAAGGGATATTCGGCGCGCTCCGTTCAATGCGACGAATAAGCTCGGCATAGAGATTATCTAGCAATGCTATACCTTGTTCGAGATGACGAATATTTTCGGATAAAGTGCGTTCTACACCGATAGATTTTCTTTCTCGATGTGCTTGGATTTCTCGCTCATCAATGCCATGGCTAAAATCCCAAATTCGCTTGCCCATTTTCCCGAAGATATTCAACAGAATAGATTGATCGAGTTTTTGCACATCTTCACAAGTTTCTAACCCCATTTTCAATAAACGTTCAGAGGTGACTTTGCCCACACCTGGGATTTTCTTCAATGGTAGCGTTTTTACAAACTGTTCAACTTCATGAGGTTGAATCACAAATTGTCCGTTCGGTTTATTCATATCGGAGGCAATTTTGGCGAGAAATTTAAGGGGCGCCACACCGGCAGAGGCAGTCAGTTTTAACTCATCAAAAATGGCTTGACGAATTTCTTGTGCGATCCAGGTGGCGGATCCTGAACATTGTGTACAATCCGTGACATCTAAATAAGCTTCATCTAAGGAAAGTGGCTCAATGATAGACGTATAGCGCTGAAAGATCTGATGAATTTGTGCGGATACCTGTTTATAAAGTGGCATATTAACAGGCACTAAAATCAGATTAGGGCATTTTTTGATGGCTTGTGCTGTTGGCATTGCACTGTGTAGCCCAAATTTTCGTGCTTCATAATTACAGGTGGTAAGCACACCACGTTGTCGAGAACTACCACCTACTGCGACAGGTTTTCCCTGTAGCGTTGGATTTTCACGGATTTCAACAGAGGCATAAAAGCAATCCATATCAATGTGAATGATTTTTCGGGTGGAATTCATGCGGTAAGTGCGGTCAAAATTAGGCGTGTTTTTAGTATATCGAAAAGAAAATAACTGTTCAACCATACAGTTATTAAAAAGCCCACATTACGTGGGCTAGATAAGAAAATTAACGATCTGAGAGAACGGTTTTATCACCAAACAGGATAACGCGTTCAATAGGATAAACATCAATTTTTTCTTGTTGGTTCATAAAGACTTTACGTGCATCTTCAGCCAATTGAACAAACGGAATTTGTAAATTAATATTGATGGATTTACCCGGTTGTAATGGGGTTTCTAAATTGATTTGCATATCTTGGCTGTAAATAACTTTACGGTTATTCACATATACGCCCACCCATTGAATATTTTTGATTGGTTTTTGACCAATGTTAGTGATTTCATGTTTGAATGCACTTAATGCTTGGCCATTTTCGTCAACCACCATTTCACGATTACCAATATTGATGGCAAGGTATTTGTCGATGTTATCACTCGCTTTTGCCACTTGTTGAGTTGCTTGTGATGCTTTTGCAGGTATTGCTTCTTTTGCAATAACTTGTGTGTTAAATGCTAAACATAATGCACCTAATGAAAGTGCGGTCAGAGATTTTAATGTTTTCATTATTCGATTCCTTATAAAAAAGTGGCAAAATTTTACCCTAACTTCTCTGGTTAATAAATAGCTTCTTTTCCTTTCTTGGATTTTTTGATAAACTGCCGAACGATTTTGGGGCTGATTCTGGATTCGACGGGATTAGCGAAGCCCAAGGTGCACGTCGAGGTGCGGTAGGCCTCGTAAATAAACCGCAAAAAAATAGTCGCAAACGACGAACAATACGCTTTAGCAGCTTAATAACCTGCTCATAGCCTTCGCTCCCCAGCTTCCGCTCGTAAGACGGGGATAAAGCGGAGTCAAATCAAAACGAGATCGTGTGGAAGCCACCGTTTGAGGATCGAAGCACTAAATTGAATCAAACTAGCTTAAGTTTAGCGTGTCTGTCCGCATGCTTAAGTGAAATTAAAGACGAGACTAAACGTGTAGTACTGAAGGTAGAGTAATTTCGGACGCGGGTTCAACTCCCGCCAGCTCCACCACAAAATAAACCTATCAAGTCCTATGAAAGACTTTAAAGCCTTGAAAATAATGACTTCAAGGCTTTTTTATTGCGCTTTTAACTTCTATCAAACTCTCGAATTTGAGTAGTGTATTTAATAGTTGGCGCTTATTGATTGGTTAAATTGTTGCATTAGTAAAGTGCTTAGTAATCGGTAAATTATCAGCTAAAGGAGAAAAAATGAATATTTTATTATTAGATGGTGGTAAAGATTTCGGACATTCGCATGGTGAGTTAAACCACACACTTCATAAAAAAGCGAAAGAAGTTTTGACCGCACTTGGACACAATGTAAAAGAAACCGTGATTGATGCCGGCTATGATGTTGAGGCAGAAATCGAAAAATTCTTGTGGATGGATGCCGTGATTTGGCAGATGCCAGGTTGGTGGATGCACGAACCTTGGACAGTGAAAAAATACATAGACGAAGTATTAACCGCTGGACACGGCAAGCTTTACCACAGTGATGGCCGCCATCGTGTCAATCCAACCGAAGGCTATGGCACAGGTGGCTTGTTGCAAGGTAAAAAACACATGCTTTCGCTTACTTGGAATGCGCCGATTGAAGCGTTTACTCGTGAAGGCGATTTCTTCGAAGGCAAAGGCGTGGATGCTTTATATATGCACTTCCACAAACTCAATGAGTTCATCGGCTTGACCCGTCTGCCGACATTCTTATGTAACGATGTGATCAAGAATCCACAAGTAGAACAATACTTAGCAGACTACCAAGCACACTTGGAAAAAGTATTTGGCTAATTGATAATTGAGAAATATTTGTTTAGAAGGTGAGCATTTTAGCTCACCTTTTTTATTTCAAACGCTTATCAAACTTTTTGATAGGGAGAGGAAGAGGAATAGACTGAGTTTAGATCAAACAAGCGGTTTTAATTTTGAATTGAATTTGCAAAAACATCTAAAAATCTGACCGCACTTTAAAATAAAAAGATCTAAACATCCTCAATTTGAAACTGCTTACGCCAGCGATTCGGTGAAATCTTATGTTTTTTCAAGAAGTGCTGACGCAAGGCGGTATCGCTATGAAATCCACTTTGTTCTGCAATATCAGTAATAGATAAATCTGTGCTATCAGATAGTCACGTCGCTGTTGTTACTGATAGCAATAGTGAGTATAGTTATCCATATGTAAGTACGTACGGTGAGGATTATTGGATTTTACCTAAGGGGAAATGTTCATGTTAATTAAAAAATTTCTTTTTACATGTTTTATTGCCATTGTTTTTGCCGATGCTAATGCTTGTACCCGCACTATTAACGAGGGTTGTGAGAAGACTATTCAATTTACAATGGATGATAATATTACCGTTTCCAATGTGATACATTGGGAAATCATGCCTGGAAAATATGTTCTGAATTTTAGACATTATCGAGCATCAGACTCAGAAGGGGCGGTTCATCGGTTGACTGAAGATCAGCTCATTAATGCCATTAAGTACTCCATTGCGCAAATCGATAAAAATAAATTGTATGAAATACAGTTAAACTGGAGCAGCAGCGAGACATCAAGAAAGTCGGTTGAGAAAGCGCTTAAGGAAAATACTTTGTTGGGCGGCAGGTATTCGGCATTCGATAAAAAGATTCAAAAGATTACAACAAAATCTTTTGTTCAAAGCCCGTTCATACAGAAGTTGTGCATGCAGATTGATAATCTGAAGATGAGCTGTAATTTCAAATCATATTTCTTGGAGCCCATTTTATTTAAGACGGGCGAGTATAGCTCCGGAAAAACTATTCGCTCAGATGAAAATGCAAATATCGACTGGATTGGTTTAGCTTCATATGAACTGTGGTTTGGTATTCCTATTAGTCAGTAAGCAAACATAGACTAAGTTGAACACCCAACTTTCAAAAAGGTCGTCTGAAAAACTTTCAGACGACCTAAAATACATCCTCCTCAGGCGATAACAAAAGTTAGTCTCTACAAGACGGCTGTCCCTGTCATAAAAATACCGAGAAGAAGCCTAAGCTGCATCAGCACCGAAGATTAAAGAGGTGGCAAAATGTCCAGATTACTTTAGACCTTGCGCGCATATGTACGCGACCATTGAATGGTATGCCATTTGATTTTAGAACTTCAGGTTGGACCGGTTTAGATTTGGGCATCTTCCATGAACATATTTTCTTTGATGATGGTACAAATATTGGATTTACAACTACAGGGCCATTTTCTGAAACAGCCCTAAAATAATTGCCAAATATAAATGCTCAGGAAAACATTATGATGATTTGAAAATGAAAAAAGCAGTAAATCAAGTGGAAGAAATGAGGGTGGTTTTACCTAAGAGTTCAAATCGACATGACGGAGTAGTTATTGGAAAAAATATGGGAATAACACATATCATGTTGTGTCCAATAATTGCCAAGATTTTACTTCTGATGCCAAAAAAGCTTACAAAAACATTAAATAATCTAGGATTGAAGAATGAATTTTTTTATAAAAAACTGTCTGGTAGTATATTATACTCTAATATCTTTATCATTCTGTATACTTTAATATTATCTTTTTTTTTGCTTCTCTGAAATATTTGGTATTAAAAGGCTATGGTTTTATTTTTTATGGGTGATACATGGAGATGATTTAATTATAATGTATGTCCCAATTTTATTTTTTATAACACAAATATTTTTTACTTTAAGAAGCAAAAGGGAAATAATAAGAAAAATTATCTTGCAAACTCTAAATCTTATTTTTATTTATACAATTAGTTATTTTATATTTTATATAATATTTTTTAGTTTTTTCTACAATGGGGAATAGCTATAAATTCTCCTATCAAGTTATCTAGAAAGAAGTTTTTACGCATGTTAAAAGCAGACGAAAGTAGACAAATTTAGCAAATATTGCAGCTTTATATATTTAAGTAGGGGCTGTACTAGATTAGCTCTAAATTCCACACCAATCCCGCAGGATTTTAAGCTGTTGAGACGGTGTGCCGAAGTTAAATCGAAATTCGCATTCTTTCAAGAAAAGCGGGAAAGATTTGCGATCGATTCCGTTGTATTTTTGCAAGACGCATTTTGCCTGATTCCAAAATTCTCAATCCCGTTGATGTGGTTCTGATGGTCTGCAAGCGCTTTGGAATGGTTGAAGTGGTGATGGATAAAACCGCTGACGCCCGGCTTGTCATAGCTGCTCAGGCTATCCATGTAAACAATGCAGTCCGGCATGATTTTCTGTTTGATAACAGGCAAAGCATCGGACTTGGCATTATCTACGGCAACGATATAGACCCGTCCGTTACGTTTCAGAATGCCGAAGACGACAACTTCCCCTGATGCACCGCGACCGTGTCTGCTCCTGCAGCGTCCGCCGAAATAGCTTTTATCCATTTAGATCAAACAAGCGGTTTAATTTTGAATTGAATTTGAAAAAACATCTAAAAATCTGACCGCACTTTGCCATAAAAAGCCGTCTGAAATTTCAGACGGCTTTTATGTCAAAATTAATTATTATGCCAATTTTTTTAATTCTAATTCACCAATGCGCTCACAGGCTTTACGGTAATATTCGTTGAACCTTTTTATTTCCGCACACCTTATTGTCTGGTAGCATTGCATATTCTATAATTATTATCAAAGGTAGATATATGGGTTATCATTAAAAATGTAAATAATTTAGATATCTATGTAAAAACGGAGAGAATTCTTTTGAATTTAACGATTAGGAACCTAGAAAAATTTAAATGGTTGGTAATATGGAATATATGATATTAAGTCTTCAGGTGCTTTGGGAGGAAATTGGCAAATACGCATTCTTTTTGATAGTCAATGCCTACTGCATTATCAGAATGTATCAAAACCGTCATTGGAAATATTGTGCAGTTGTTTTCATTCTGCTCAATGTCTGGGTAATTTACGGATACTGGATTGATATCATTAATTCGTATCTTTATTGGAATCAATAAGATAGTCAAAAGGCCGTCTGAATGAAACACAAGAAAACAAATATCCTTTTAGGAATAGTAGCAGCAGGTTACCTCAGCATTGTATTGGCAAACATAGGATTAAATAGAATGATTGAAGGCAACGGCAATCCCGAACAGGCAAAAGGCATGGCTTGGGGTGTTAAGATGGCGGAGGCTATATTGGTTAACGCCACACCGGAAAATTCTTCATATTTGACGTTGGGAGCATATGCGGTAGACGTATCTAATAAGTACAGTTCTGATTTTTATTTGCAGAACGGAACGGTCTTGCGAAACTTCTTTGGTACAGGCTCTATCTGGGGGCGAGGAGGATACTTAGGAAGAACGGCAGAGTTTGATTTACTTCCCGAAAGGTTAACTTTTACCTATTTATCCCAGTTTGAAAATAAATTTTATCAGCTGGACGAAGCTCTTCCTACAGACAAGATACGTCCTATGATGGCAAAAAGTTACAGGGTATTTAATAATGCAGTAGAGGATACTGAAACTCCGCGATATGAATCTCCCAATAATTTTGAATTAGCTGTTGCTCCTGGTGGTTGGGTTACGTTGAATTTGACCAGCACTTTTATTCATAAGGAATTAATGTCCTGGCAAGCAAGAGAAATTGTACCTTCTTTAGAAGAGGCTGCTAAACACCACTTTAATGAAATGTGGTATTACGATGTTGAGTTTTATCATGACCCTAAAAGAAGGGCTGAATACTTAGATAGAGTAAGTAAAGAACACCCCGATTTCTATCACACTTATATAGCTGGATCCAAAAAGGTCAGTGCAGAATGGTATAAACAAATGCAAACAAAATATCCATGGAATTTGGAAGTTGAAGTGGATGGAGGAGAATGGAATGGCGAATATTATATGGAATTCGCTAATACGGAGCGCTGGACGGCCATCGGTAAGGAGAGGATAGAAGAAGAGAAGAAGGCAATGAAGGCGATGCCAACTTACATCAGGATATGGTTAATAGACAAAGAAACGGGTAATCGGTGGGGCATCAGATTGCATCCATTTAAGACTGAAGAACAAGAACAGAATGATTATAAAATCATATACGATGATGCCCGACTAAACGGGTTATACAAGATATTTCAACAGGCGTTCCCCGGAAGGAATCAAGCGCACAATATCAGTACACCTTTAATAAATCAGTTTGCCACGTTGAAATTGAAATTTGATGATCATTTTGAATTAACCGAAGCGTATCTTCAAAAAGATGGACAAAAATTTGTATTGCCAGATGCTAAGCTCCATCAACGTTATGAAATCAACAATACTGCTTATTACTAATATTATTAGGAAAATACGGCTTTGATAACTTTATCGGTCATGAAAACCAATCAGTCGAGGAGAACTTCTGCCTGCCGAATAGGTCAGGCCAAGAGGGATGAGAACGGCAATCCTATTTTTCGGGAAGATACGTTTAGCGGCTACTCAAGTGTGAAGATAAAGGTCAAGTCCGCTTTGGTGAAAAAGAATTGGAAGAGCTTCAAAAGTAAAATAGAAACGAAACGATAAAAAGGTCGTCTGAAATCATATCGGGTTTTCAGACGGCTTTTTGCAAACTACACCGTGAAACCGAACGTGCCTCTGGCAAACATATCCGCCAACAAACACAATACGACCCTATGGGCAGAATCCTGCAGCAAATCCACAACCGCAGCCGGCGCGAATACGGCTACGATGTCGCCGGACAACTGACCCACATCCAAAGCAGAGGAGGCCTTTAGAAGGTGAGCATTTTGGCTCACCTTTTTTATTTAATACAGTAAAATACGTGATTTGATCGCCACCGTATGTAATCGTTGAGCTAATATCTAAATAGCAATATTGTCAGCATAGTCTGGTACTTATCACAGAAAAGTAAATGCAATGTTGATACAAAATTTTTGGAAAAGAAAAAATCTGCTTCTGATATCTTATTAAAGGAATTAAAAAATGTTGAGATCTAATTCTTCACTTCTTTTTATTGTCATGTTTCTGACTTCCTGTGCTTCTTATGATTATGAAGTAGAATTTAAAAATTACTCTATTAATAATAGCTTAGATGAAGTACAGGCAGATGTTCATTTTGTTGATACCGATCATATTCTTCAAAAACATTTACTACAACTCCCTGGAAGTGGGATTGATTGTAAAAATGAACTGGGAGAAGTCGTGTTGGTTGAAATTGGAAGAGAGAGTGAAAACAAAGAAACTAAAGGCATGGTTCAATTATGTGGTAACAGTGATCAAGTAAATTGCCAACCGGTTAAATTTAAATTAAAAAGATACACATTTAAGTGTAACTCTTCTTTTACCGATATGTTTCATGATTTACACAAGGCTAGAAAACCTTTTCTGATAGATTTTGATACACGAACACTTCAGAATAAGTTATAGATCGGATAGTCAGCGAGTATTGGGATAAAAAATCCAATATTCGTTGTTGTTTTCCCAAGACCGTCTAAAAAATTCTTTCAGATAGCTTTTGCTTCATTATTCTATCCGTTTGCCGAATGTATTATCCAAGCGAGGATATCTCCTTTTTTATTATTCAACCAGATTTTGTGAAAAACATTAAAAATGAGATAATTCTCAAACCTTTTAAGAGGCTTTATTGATAAAAATATTTGGAGAAAGCATGGAACATAAACTTGAGGACATCATTGCGATTTTTAATCAATGTTTTGAAGAAGAATATAATACGCGATTGGTTAAAGGTGGGGATGAGCCGATTTACATTCCTGCAAATGATGATGTGCCTTATAACGCGATTTACTTTGCGAGAGGCTTTTACAGCAGTGCATTACATGAAATTGCCCATTGGTTAGTGGCGGGGAAAGAGCGCCGTAAATTAGAAGATTTTGGCTATTGGTATGAGCCAGATGGTCGTTCTGAAGCACGTCAGCGTGATTTTGAAAAGGTCGAAGTGAAGCCTCAAGCGTTGGAATGGATTTTAGCCACAGCGGCAGGATTCCGCTATTTTGCGAGTGCGGATAATTTGAATGGCAATCCAGGAGATACGCAACCATTTAAGCAAGCGGTATATGAACAAGTAAAAACCTATGCAGAAAAAGGCTTACCAAAACGCGCAGAAACCTTGCGTCATGCATTGGCTCAATTTTATGGCACTGAAGATCGAATTGATTTAGCGAAATTTGATGTTACTCGCATCTAAAGCGCGGTCATTTTTAGGCAGATTTTGCGTCTGTCAATTTTCCTTAAAATCGGCTAGAATAGGCCGATTTTATTTTTGGCTTTAACTTTATAAAAATATGAAAGATTCTATTATTGCAAAACTTGAAAGTTTAAAAGAACGTTATGAAGAATTAGAGGCATTGCTAGGCGATGCGTCGGTGATTTCGGATCAGGATAAATTCCGTGCGTATTCTAAAGAATATTCACAACTTGAAGATGTGGTGAAATGTTTTAATCGTTGGAATCAGCTTAATTCTAACATTGCTGAAGCAGAGTTGATGTTAGATGATCCTGAAATGAAAGAAATGGCAGAAATGGAAATTGAAGAATCCAAAGTCGAAATTGAAGACGTGGAACAACAACTTCAAATTCTTTTATTGCCGAAAGATCCAAATGATG
This sequence comes from Haemophilus parainfluenzae T3T1, assembly GCF_000210895.1. Classification (NCBI taxonomy): domain Bacteria; kingdom Pseudomonadati; phylum Pseudomonadota; class Gammaproteobacteria; order Pasteurellales; family Pasteurellaceae; genus Parahaemophilus; species Parahaemophilus parainfluenzae. The sequence continues at coordinate 1,453,788 of NC_015964.1, forward strand.
AATATAACTGCTATTTAGAAATTCGTGCGGGTACAGGTGGGGATGAAGCGGGTATCTTTGCCGGTGATTTATTCCGTATGTACAGCCGTTATGCAGAAAGTAAACGCTGGCGTGTTGAAATGCTCAGCGCAAATGAAAGCGAGCAGGGCGGTTATAAAGAAGTCATCGTTAAAGTAAGCGGTGATGGCGTATATGGTCAGTTAAAATTTGAATCAGGCGGCCACCGTGTACAACGTGTACCAAAAACAGAAAGCCAAGGTCGTATTCATACCTCTGCTTGTACTGTTGCGGTTATGCCTGAATTGCCTGAATCTGAAATGCCGGAAATCAATCCTGCAGATTTACGTATTGATACCTACCGTTCATCTGGTGCAGGTGGTCAGCACGTTAATACGACTGATTCTGCGGTACGTATTACCCACATTCCAACGGGTATTGTGGTGGAATGTCAAGATGAGCGTTCACAACATAAAAACAAAGCCAAAGCGATGTCTGTCTTGGCTTCACGTATTGTTCAAGCGGAGCAAGAACGTCAAGCGGCAGAGCAAGCAGATACCCGCCGTAACTTATTAGGTTCAGGCGATCGTTCTGATAAAATTCGCACTTATAACTACCCACAAGGTCGTGTAACGGATCACCGTATCAACTTAACGCTCTATCGCTTAGATGAAGTGATGAACGGCAAAATTGACGAGCTTATTCAGCCGATTATCACTGAATATCAAGCGGATCAATTAGCGGCGTTATCTGAGAATAATTAATGACCTATCAACAATGGCTTGCCGATGCTGCGCAAGCCTTAAATCAGGTAAATCCGACAGAGAATGGTAAAGTTGATGCGTTAGTGCTATTGCAACACGCAACGGGTAAATCGAGAACACAAATTTTAGCTTTCGATGAAACGGAAATTGATGAAAAAGTGCGGTTAAAATTGACCGCACTTTTAGATCGTCGTTTAAAAGGCGAACCTATCGCTTATATCCTCGGCGAAAAAGAATTCTGGTCCTTGTCTTTAAATGTGTCTGAAGGAACATTAATTCCTCGCCCCGATACTGAAATTCTCGTAGAAAAAGCATTGCAAATTGCGTTAGAAAAACTGGAAGAAAATCCACCGCACTTTCGTATTCTCGATCTTGGAACCGGCACTGGCGCCATTGCGTTGGCGTTGGCTTCTGAGCTTTCTCCTATTTGTCAAAAAAAGAATATTCAATTAGATGTCATCGGTGTGGATTTAATGCCAGAAGTCGTCGAGTTAGCACAATCCAATGCCGAAAAAAATCAGCTTAAGGTGCAATTTTTGCAGAGTCGTTGGTTTGAACATGTTGAAGTGCAGTTTGATATTATCGTCAGTAATCCGCCTTATATTGATGAAACCGATGAGCATCTTTTCCAAGGTGATGTGCGTTTCGAGCCTCGTTCGGCGTTGGTGGCGGGCGAAAACGGTTTAGCTGATTTACGTCATCTTATTGAGTATGCACCAGGACATTTAAATGATGGTGGTTATTTATTGTTAGAACACGGTTGGAAACAGGGCGAAGAAGTGCGGTCAATTTTCTGGCAAAATCATTGGCAAGGGGTTGCAACCATACGGGATTATGGCGACAATGAGCGCGTAACGTTGGGATATTGGAAGCGGTAATGAAATACGATCAAAAAGTCTTATATACTGAGCTAACTCATTTTTATCTGAGCATTTGTGAGAAAGAGCAAATTGATGAGCCTCGTATAAGAGGGCTCGTGGGAAGTTTAGTGCGTAAAGCTCGCCAAGCTATTCCTGAAGAATGGGATGATAAAGCTAAAATTCACCAATTATTACAGCTATTTTACGGTGATTGGGGCTTTCATTGCGATGCGGATAATTATTTCTATGCTCGTAATTTATACCTTCCGTATATTTTAGAAGAACGTGAAGGCATGCCAGTGAGTCTTGGCGCTTTAGTACTTTATCTCGCCGCAAGTTTAAAATTGCCGATTTATCCCGTGAATTTCCCGACGCAACTGATTTTACGTGCAGAAGTCGATGGTGAAGTGGCGTTTATTGATCCTTGGAGTGGAAAATATATTTCAGTGGATGAATTGAAAAAACTCTATGAAGGCGCCTTTGGTTTTGGGGCTACAATTCAACCTGAAGATTTAGCTCGAGCAGATATTCCGATGCTTACCGCACGTTTTCGCCAGCTCGCCAAAAATGCCTTAATTCGTGAAGAACAAAACGATTTGGCTTTTAATTATATCCAATTCTTGTTAGCGGGAAGAAAAGATCCTTACGATATTCGCGATCGTGGCTTAGTGTTGGCGCAAATGGGCGCTTATCCTTCAGCCATTGAGGATTTGGAATATTTTGTTGATCAATGTCCGAATGATCCCACTTCTTCTCTGTTAAAAACTCAACTTTTAGAACTGAAAGGCGAAGCATTGAAAGATGCCAAGTCCATCCATTAAAAAGGAAATATTATGCAAAATAAAATTGTAAAAATTGGCAATATTGATGTCGCAAATGACAAACCCTTTGTGCTTTTCGGCGGGATGAACGTGCTTGAAAGTCGCGATATGGCAATGCAAGTTTGTGAAGCTTACGTAAAAGTGACTGAAAAGTTGGGCGTTCCTTATATTTTTAAAGCATCTTTCGATAAAGCTAACCGTTCTTCAATTCATTCTTACCGTGGTCCAGGCATGGAAGAAGGTTTAAAAATTTTCCAAGAGATAAAAGAAACCTTTGGTGTGAAAGTGATTACCGATGTGCACGAAATTTATCAATGTCAGCCTGTTGCTGATGTGGTGGATGTGATTCAGTTACCGGCATTCTTAGCTCGTCAAACTGATTTAGTCGAAGCTATGGCAAAAACCGGTGCGGTAATTAACGTGAAAAAACCACAATTCTTAAGCCCAGGTCAAATGGGTAATATCGTGGATAAATTTGAAGAATGTGGTAACGATAAAATTATCCTTTGTGATCGCGGTTCAAACTTCGGTTACGATAATTTAGTAGTGGATATGTTAGGCTTCGGCGTAATGAAAAAAGTGTCGAAAGGCAGCCCAATTATTTTTGACGTGACTCATTCATTACAATGCCGTGATCCGTTTGGTGCTGCTTCAGGCGGTCGTCGTGAACAAGTGACCGAATTAGCCCGTTCTGGTTTAGCAATTGGCATTGCAGGCTTATTCTTAGAAGCGCATCCAAATCCAAATCAAGCAAAATGTGATGGCCCTTCTGCATTGCCACTTTCGGCATTAGAAGGTTTTGTCTCACAGATGAAAGCCATTGATGATTTAGTGAAGTCTTTCCCTGAATTGGATACGTCTATCTAATTGAGAAGTGCGGTTGAAAAAAGCATTGTTTTTGACCGCACTTTTGTTCTATTAAAAGGAGAAAACAATGAATATCGTATTTTTAGACAGCACCGCAATTCCAAAACATATTTCTATTCCTCGTCCAAGCTTTCCGCATAACTGGGTAGAGTATAAATATACTTCCGCAGAGCAAACCATTGAGCGAGCAAAAGACGCGGATATTATTATCACCAATAAAGTGATTTTAAGCCGCGAGGTATTGCAACAATTACCGAAATTAAAACTCATTGCTCTCACCGCAACAGGCACCGATAACGTAGATTTAGACGCAGCAAAAGAATTGGGTGTGACGGTTAAAAATGTGACGGGTTATTCTGTCACGACTGTACCTGAGCACGTATTGGGGATGATTTTTGCGTTAAAACACAGCTTGGCTGGTTGGCAGCGTGATCAAATCACTGGCAAATGGACTGAGAGTAAACAGTTCTGCTACTTTGATTATCCCATTACAGATGTTAAAGGTTCAACGTTAGGCGTGTTTGGAAAAGGCTGTTTAGGTACAGAAGTAGGGCGTTTAGCAGAACTTTTAGGCATGAAAGTCCTGTATGCTGAACATCAAAACGCGACAACTTGTCGTGAAGGTTACACGCCTTTTGAAGAGGTGCTAAAACAGGCTGATATTCTGACATTGCATTGTGCATTGACTGAAACAACTAAAAATTTAATCAATCAAGAAACCTTGTCACTTTGTAAGAAAGGTGCGTATTTAATCAATACTGGTCGTGGTCCATTGATTGATGAGCAAGCGGTTTGTGACGCATTAAAATCAGGACAATTAGGTGGTGCCGCATTAGATGTGTTAGTGAAAGAACCACCAGAGAAAAACAATCCACTGATTGAATTAGCGAAAACGATGCCGAATTTAATTATCACACCTCATATTGCTTGGGCGAGTGATAGTGCGGTAACCACGCTAACGAAAAAAATGATGCAAAATATCGAAGATTTCGTTCAACAATTAAATCAAAAATAATGAATTTACCTATTTCTTTATACGTCGCTCTGCGATATTGGCGTGCAAAAAGCGCCGATCGTTTTGGGCGACTTGTTGCTAATTTGGCAAGCTTTGGCATCGTACTGGGTGTGATGGCATTGATTATTGTGCTTTCTGTCATGAATGGATTAGAAGGCTATCAAAAACAACAGGTGCTTTCGAGCATTCCACACGCGATTGTTAGTCAAGAAGCGCCTATTTCGGCAGAAAAACCGCTTGAAAATACACCGCACTTTGTGCAAAAAGCTGTGCCGATTAATACCACAAATGTTGTGTTTCAAACGGCAAAAGGCGTGAGCGCAGGACAAGTGATTGGTATTCAGTCTTTTTCAGATGATCCTTTATTAGAGGACATCGATCCTAGCCAGTTTAACCAACTTTTACCGCAAGGTGAGTTTAAGTTAATTATGGGCGATAAATTGGCACAAAAATTAGGCTTAGCGGTGGGCGATAAAGTTCGCTTAATGATCACGGAAAATAGCCAATATACCCCATTTGGTCGCGTGCCGATGCAGCGTTTATTTACGGTGAGTGAGCTTTACTATGATTATGGCGAAGCGTCAGGTTATGAAGTTTTTGCTAATTTAGCCGATATTGGTCGCCTAATGCGTATTCAACCAGGTGAGGCACAAGGCTATCGTTTATTCCTAGATGATCCTTTCCAAATCACAGAATTACCAACCTATTTTAAAGATAGCCATATCAGCGATTGGCGTGTCCAAAAAGGGGAGTTTTTCCAAGCGGTTCGTATGGAAAAAAATATGATGGGCTTGTTGATTAGTTTAATTATCGTTGTTGCGATTTCCAATATTGTGACCTCATTAAGTTTAATGGTGGTAGATAAACAAGGGGAAATCGCCATTTTGCAAACGCAAGGTGTGACTAAATCACAAGTACGTTCGATCTTTATTTATCAAGGTTTATTGGTTGGGCTAGTGGGCACGTTGATTGGTGCCGTACTGGGCGTATTAATCACCTTGAACCTTGGGGCAATTTTAAGGGCGGTCAATCCGAACGGTGTTTTCTTGCCAACATCCATTGAGCCTGTGCAAGTCATTATTGTGATTGCCTTTTCTTTATTGTTATCTTTATTATCAACCATTTATCCCGCTTATCGCGCGGCAAAAACAGAGCCGGCGGAAGCATTACGTTATGAGTAAAATATGAATAACTACTTATTAGAATGCCAAAATATTAATAAATTTTACCAAGAAGGCGAGAACCAAACCCAAGTATTAAAAGGCGTAAGCTTTGCCATGAAACCACAAGAATTAGTGGCGATTGTGGGGAGTTCTGGTTCGGGAAAAAGTACTTTATTACACACTTTGGGTGGTTTAGATCAGCCAAGTAGTGGGGAAGTCTTTATTAAAGGGCAATCTTTGCAAAAAGCGTCTGAAAGTGAATTGGCCAAATTACGCAACCAAAATCTAGGTTTTGTGTATCAATTTCACCATTTAATGGCGGATTTTACCGCGTTAGAAAATGTGATGATGCCGATGTTAATTGGTCGTCAGAATAAAACAGAAGCAAAAGATCGTGCTGAAAAAATATTGGGTGCAGTAGGCTTAAGTCATCGCATTACCCATCGTCCATCTGCTCTTTCAGGTGGTGAACGTCAACGTGTGGCAATTGCTCGTGCATTGGTGAATAATCCCGCTCTCGTCTTAGCCGATGAACCAACCGGGAACTTGGATCATAAAACTACAGAAAGTATTTTTGAGTTGATTCAAACCTTGAATGCGGAACAAAATATTGCGTTTTTATTGGTGACACATGATATGTCATTAGCACAAAAACTGTCTCGTTGTTTAACGATGCAAGATGGCATTTTGAAGGAAGGTGCATAATGAGTACGCCTTTTTTCATTAGTTGGCGTTATCAACGGGGTAAGCAAAAGAATCCGTTGGTGGCGTTAATTTCAAAATTCTCTGCTATCGGTATCGCCCTTGGTGTGGCAGTATTGATTGTGGGATTAAGTGCGATGAATGGTTTTGAGCGTGAGTTGAATTCACGTATTTTGGCTGTCGTGCCACATACGGAAATCATGGTAAATCCACATGCCAATGAAGCCACATTAAACCATTGGCAGAACCTTGCGGAACGTCTAAAAACGAACAAAAAAATTACCGCACTTTCACCTTTTGTGAGTTTTACTGCCTTAGTCGAAAATGGCAATAAACTTAAAGTTGTACAAGTGAAAGGGGTCGATAAGCAAGCTGAAGATCAAGTGAGCTCTCTTGGTCAGTTTGTGGAAGGTGATGGCTGGCAAAAATTCGCAGAAGAAGGCGGATTGGTGCTGGGCTCTGGTATTGCCAAAGAGTTAGATGTCAAAGCAGGCGATTGGGTGTCGTTATTAATCTCTCAACCGAATGGCGAAGATCAAATGGCTCAACCTAATCGTGAGCGTGTTCAAGTGACCGCTATTTTACGTTTAGATGGTCAGTTAGACCACAGTTATGCCTTACTGGCATTACCTCAAGCGCAAGAGTTAATGGGGTATCGCGAAGATCAAATTACCGGTGTTGAATTGAAAATTGATGATCCATTCAAAGTACAAGAAATGGATTATTCGATGCTGAATGATTATCCTCAACTGCTTTATATCCAAAACTGGGTGGCAAAATTTGGCTATATGTATCGTGATATTCAGCTTATCCGTACGGTAATGTATATCGCCATGGTGCTTGTAATTGGGGTGGCGTGTTTTAATATCGTTTCAACCTTAATTATGGCGGTAAAAGATAAGCAAGGTGATATCGCGATTATGCGAACCCTGGGGGCGAATAATGGTTTTATTAAGCAGATCTTTATTTGGTATGGCTTGCTTGCAGGAATGAAAGGGTGTTTGATTGGTATCGTATTAGGTGTCGTACTCGCACTGAATCTCACGCCGATTATTCAAGGCATCGAGGCATTACTTGGTAAAAAACTGTTATCAGATGGTATCTATTTCGTTGATTTCTTACCAAGCGAATTACATTGGTTCGATGTTGTATTAGTTCTCGTGGCGGCATTGGTATTGAGTTTACTCGCCAGTCTTTATCCAGCCAGTCGGGCAGCAAAATTACAACCGGCTCAAGTATTGAGTAATCACTAATAAAAAATCAGGGATTAAGTATTTAATCCCTGATTTTTTTATTGTTCAACGATTAATCATTATTGGTTTTCTTTATCTGTTTTTAATAAGCCAGATGAACCTTCAGAATAATCACGCGGTGGCTCTTCAGATTTGCTTTCTGATGAGGCAGTCACTAATTGCTGGGTAAATAAACCTTTGTCGGCGGGTTTATTACCAAGTAAGGTTTCAGATGAAACGGCATAGTGACGATAGAGTTTTTGATAATCACCAATTAAGGTTTTAAATAATTCAGCACTTTCCGCGAAATGTTTTTCAAGTTGTGCTTGTTTATCGCTTAATTGTGTTTTTACTTCTTTTAGTTCAGCTTCGGTTTGAACTTGTTTTTTGACTGAACCTTTTGTTAAACGTAACAGCAAATAGCCTAAGATTACGCCAACCACAAGCCCAATCACAGCGGCTTGCCATATTTCTGGTATCCATGATTGCATACATTACTCCTTCTTTTGAATTCAGTGTCTAGTGTAAAGGAAAATCGAAAAATTTTCTTTGCGGTTGATCACATTTTGAAAAAGCTGTGTTTACACGGCTGCAATAATAACGATTTCAACTTTCCAATCAGGATCTGCAAGTTTCGCTTCTACTGTTGCTCGGCTTGGTGGATTTTGACTATCGACCCATTCATCCCATGCTTGGTTAAGTTGAGCATAATCTGCCATATCAGCAAGGAAAATTTGCGTGGTAAGAATTTTACCTTTTTCAGAACCAATTTCAGCCAATAATTTATCGATCAGTGAAAGAACTTCTTTGGTTTGCTCGTAAGCATTTTGCTTAACGGTTTTTTCCGGTACTTGGCCTGCAAAATAGGCAGTATTGTTATGAATGACCACTTCAGAAAAGCGTTTGCTTGGTTGAATGCGTTGAATCGACATAATAGCTCCTTTTTGATGAAGATAATTCCATTCTAAAGGTGGTTTTAGACTTTGTAAATCAAGAAATTGTGAGATAAAATAATTGAGAATTTTTATCAACTAAAGGAAACTATGAAACTCCTGATTTCGAATCAATATGGCGCCATTGTGATGGCATTATTGCCTTTTGTTTACGGTATGTTATTAGCTTCACCTGTTTGGGCGCATTTCTTTTTGCTGTTAGCTTGGTTCACCATGTATTTGCTGAGTTACCCAATGCTGAGTCTCTTTAAAGGCAAAAATATGGCGGAATATAAAAAGTGGACAATCATCTATGGTGTCGCAGCTTTTTTATTTGCGCTTCCTGCCATTTTTTATAACTGGCAAATTCTTTTCTTTATTGCAGCCATGTTTCCTTTTGTGTTGGTGAGTATCTATTACACCAAGAAAAAAGATGAACGTAATCTTCTCAATGATTTAGCGGGTATTGCGATTTTTGCCCTTGCAGGTATGGGATCCTATTATTTTTCTGACCGCACTTTTGATGAAAAAATCTGGTGGGTAGCACTGTATCCAAGCTTATTTTTTATTGGCACGACGCTTTACGTCAAATCAATGATGCGTGAACGTAAAAATCCGCTTTATCTCAAAGCCTCTATTATTTTCCATATGCTTTGCGTGCTCGGTTGTTTATTTACCCAACAATATGTCTTATCACTTGCTTTTGTGCTGGCGTTAATTCGTGCCATTTATTTACCCACCAAGAAACTTTCGGTTAAGCAAGTCGGTCTAATAGAATTCGGAACATCCGCCATTTTTTTGATTATTTTATTGATAGCGACATTATAAGATGAAGACATTAGCCAAACTTTTACTCCTTGCCACGCTTACCTTAAGCAGTTCAGCATTTGCGATGAAAACCATTGATTTGGTCGATAAAGCGCAAATGACGGATCAGCAAAAAATGGATCTGGCGCAAAAACTGGCTGAGAAACAAGATTGGAAAGCCGTTTTTGAAATTATGTATCCTCTTGCGTTGGAAGGTAATTTACAAGCGCAAAGCAATTTAGGGATGCTTTATAATTTAGGCCGTGGAGTGGATGAAAATAAAGAGTTGGCTTATTGGTGGTTTAGTGAAGCTGCTGAGCGAGGCAGTATTAAAGCTATCAATAATTTGGCGGTCATGTATTTCAACGGCAATAACTATGTAAAACAAGATACCGCTCAAGCGATTAAATTATTTGAAACCAGTGCGACAAAAGATCCTGATGCCATGCTTACATTAGGGGAAATTTATACCAATCAGAAAGAATTCACCAAAGCCTTTGAATGGTTCCAAAAAGCCGCGAATGCGGGTAGCAATGAGGGGCGATTCCGTTTGGCTCGTTTGTATGAAGAAGGGATTGGGACACAAGTGAATATTGGTTTGGCTAAATTGCTTTATTTGGAAATTATGAATACGGCGAAAAAGGATGAAATCAAAGAAATCGCCAGACAGCGATTACAACGTTTAAGCTTGTATTAAGAAAAAGTGCGGTTGATTTTAACCGCACTTTTTTTATTTCACCTCTGCACCTTTCAACCAGCGTCTGACCCAACTGCGGTTTGGCATTAAGTTATGAATCAGATCTTCACTCATCGGTAAGGGCTCACCATAAATTAAGGAAGCCAGTGTTTCTCCTAAAAACGGTGCAGAGGTTAATCCTCGTGAGCCTAATGCGCCGATTAAATAGAGGTTTGGGTAGTTTTCGGCTTGTTCTATTGGCTGTTTACGGCGGCGTAAATTAAATAAGTTTTGATATTGTGTTTGCTGCGCTGAAAAATGAGGAACAGCCCCCATCATTGGGGTGAGATCTCGTACCGAACAACGCACCCCGATTCGAGCAAGATTGCCCGATGTATCCACTTCTTTTGTCCAGTCTTCAGGTATATTTTGCTGAATTTTTTGTTGGTTTTCTTGTTGTTCAGTTAGGCTAAATTCACGAGTCGCATTATCACGAACATGACTTGCACCAATACAATGACTGGCTTTCGCTTGATCGACTGGAGTCAGATAGCCGTCATAGCACAATACGGTTTTGAGTTTAAGTAAGTTTTCCGATGTCGGAATTTGGCTCACTTGCCCGCGAACAGGGTAGAGTGGGAGTTTTTGTGTTTGTTCAAAATCAGTGAGTTTATGCCCGTTTGCCAAAACAACTACTTCATGGTTGAACGTTTTATTTTCAGCTGTGGTGATTTGCCAACCATTTTCTGCTTGCGAAAGTGCGGTTACTTTTTGTGATGTTTTAATCTGGACACATTGTTTCTCTAAAAAGGCAAAAGTGTGTTGAACTAACTGACGAGGTGCAAGCCAAGCGCCTTGAGGGATAAAAGCGCCACCAAAAGGTAACGGTAAGCCCACTTTTTCACTTAATTCAGTTTGGTTTAGTGACTGATATAAATCAGAAGGCAAATTCAGCTCAGCGATTTTATTTAATTTACTTTCTGTTTTCTCATTGTAAGCACAAAGTGCAACACCACAGAACTCATGTTCAAATTCGATTTGTTGCTGAATTGCCCATTGTAGAAATTGATGACCATAGGCGAAGGCATGAATATAAAAACGAATATTACGCTCGTTATCATCGCTCAGTTGCGGATAAAAAGCGCCTTGTTTATTGCCAGATGCATTCAGGGCAGTTTGCTCATTTTCGCAATAAATTGTGATTTTAGCCCCACGTTTAACCAATGAAATGGCTGTACAAAGCGAGGCTATCCCGCCACCAATAATGGCAATATCTTGTTCTTTGAGATTGGCTGGCTGACTATGAAACCAGGGCGTAGAAAGTGCGGTCAGTTTTTCGTGCGTTTTTTGACCAGAAAGACATTCCCGTTTTTTACCAAAGCCTTTGCGTTTCTTAATATTAAAGCCCGCATTTTCTAAGCCTTTTCTAACCGCACTTGCCGCAGTAAAGGTCGCAAAGGTGCCTTGTGGCTTGGTAAAACGAAACATTTGCTGATAAAGCTGCTCATTCCACATGTCGGGGTTTTTACTCGGCGCAAAACCATCTAAAAACCAGGCATCAATTTTACCATTCATATAATCGCCAAGCAGTGGCAGATTTTCAGCGACATCGCCAAACCAAAGATCTAACGTGCTTTCATCAAAATGAAAACGATAGCAACCTTGAACGGGATTAAGCCAATGCTGTTGCAAATGCTGAGCGAGATGAGAAAATTGCGGATAGGCTAAATGGGCTTGTTGTAATGCATCAAGTGGCAAAGGGTATTTTTCAAAAGAGATAAAATAAAGGCGTTTTAAAGGCGAATCTGGGTATTTTTGACGAAATTCACGGAATAGCGAGGTCACTGCAAAGAAATTTAATCCTGTGCCAAACCCCGTTTCAGCAATAACAAAATGGACTTCTTGATAATTAACCCAACGTTCCCACAACTGATTGCCTTCTAAAAACACGTAATGCGTTTCCGCTAAGCCATCTTGATTAGAAAAATACACGTCATCAAATTTATCCGAAACAGGCGTATTCTCTTCGTTAAAATGAATTTTTGCGTGCTGAATGGTGAACATGTGTTAGCCCTTTTTTGCCTTATCAAATTCTTTTATAATAGCACGGAAATTTTGAGTCGGTTAAAACTTAACTGGTCGAACAAATGAATTATTGCTTGCAATATTTTCATTTCATAGTAAATTGCGTTCAGCTAACAACTGTAAGTTGAATTAAATTTCCCCTAACTCATAAGGAATAAAGAATGAAAAGAGCTGTAATTACTGGTTTTGGTATTATTTCAAGTATCGGTAACAACAAAGAAGAAGTTTTGGCTTCATTAAAAGCAGGTAAATCTGGTATTGAAGTCGTGCCTGAGTTTATTGAAATGAAAATGCGTAGCCATGTTGCCGGCACAATCAAACTTGATCCAAGCGAGCACATCGATCGTAAAGTGTATCGTTTTATGGGGGATGCGGCAGCTTATGCATACCTTTCTATGCGTGAAGCGATTGAAGATTCAGGTTTAACAGAAGATCAAGTTTCAAATGACCGTACCGGTCTTGTAATCGGTGCAGGTACCGGTTCTGCACACAACCAATTAGTCGCTTGTGATGCAGTGCGTGGTCCACGTGGTGTGAAAGCAATTGGTCCTTACGCAGTAACTAAAACTATGGCATCAAGTGTGTCAGCTTGTTTAGCAACCCCTTACAAAATCCGCGGTGTGAACTACTCAATCAGTTCTGCTTGTGCAACGTCTGCACACTGTATCGGTCACGCAGTTGAATTAATCCAATTAGGTAAACAAGATGTGGTTTTCGCTGGTGGTGCGGAAGAATTATCTTGGGAATGTGCAACAGAATTCGATGCAATGGGTGCGGTTTCAACTAAATATAATGATACCCCAGAAAAAGCGTCTCGTGCTTACGATGCAGACCGTGATGGTTTCGTTATCGCTGGTGGTGGCGCAGTTGTTGTGGTTGAAGAATTAGAACACGCATTAGCACGTGGCGCAAAAATCTACGCAGAAATCGTGGGCTACGGTGCAACCTCTGATGGTTACGACATGGTAGCGCCAAGTGGTGAAGGTGCAGAGCGTTGTATGAAACAAGCAATGGCAACGGTAGATACCCCAATTGATTATATCAACGTACACGGTACATCAACACCAGTTGGTGACGTGAAAGAATTAGGTGCAATCAAAAATGTATTTGGTGACAAAATCCCCGCGATTTCTTCAACCAAATCAATGACCGGTCACTCTTTAGGTGCTGCTGGTGCACACGAAGCAATCTATACCTTATTAATGCTACACAATGACTTCATTGCACCAAGCATTAATATTGAAAAATTAGACGAAGCGGCAGAAGGCTGCAATATCGTGACTGAAACAAAAGAAAATGCAGGCTTACAAACTGTCATGTCAAACAGCTTTGGTTTCGGTGGTACAAATGCGACTTTAGTGTTCAAACGCTATAAAGGCTAATTAAAAACCTCTTAAATTCTAACCGCACTTTGGGGTTTCCAAGTGCGGTTTTTTCTTGTCATCGATTCTTTTCCCTCCACTCATAAGAGAAAACAACATTTAAAATGTGATCTAGTTCAAATTTCTGAACAAAAGAATAAAATTTTTTTATTTTTATAAAACTCTATATAAAAATGCAATTCTCTTTGTTTTTTCGTTTTAATCTTTATTTAAAACTTTATTTTTTAACTTTGCTAGATTTTAATGCTTTTAAATTTGTTTTTTTAGACTTTTGCAATGCTAGACAAGTTGTTTTCTTTCGGTATGATGGTTCCATTGTTTTGACACGAATCGTAACAAATAAAAGTGCGGTCAGTTTTAGGAGTAAAATATGAAGAAATTATCCGGTGCGGAAATGGTGGTTCAGTCTTTGCGTGACGAAGGCGTTGAGTATTTATTTGGTTATCCAGGCGGTGCCGTATTGGATATTTATGATGCAATCCATACTCTTGGTGGGATTGAGCATATTTTAGTTCGTCATGAGCAAGCTGCGGTACATATGGCAGATGGTTATGCACGTGCGACCGGTAAAGTAGGTTGTGTGTTAGTGACATCAGGACCAGGTGCAACCAATGCGATTACGGGTATTTTGACCGCTTATACTGATTCAGTACCAATGGTGATCATTTCAGGTCAGGTCATGAGTAGCTTAATCGGTCGTGATGCGTTCCAAGAATGTGATATGGTGGGGATTTCTCGCCCAGTGGTTAAACACAGCTTTATCGTTAAAAAAGCAGAAGACATTCCGGGGATCTTGAAAAAAGCCTTTTATATCGCATCAACAGGCCGTCCAGGTCCCGTTGTCGTAGACATTCCAAAAGATACCGTAAATCCAACTTTAAAATATCCTTACGAATATCCAAAATCTGTTGAGCTTCGTTCTTATAATCCAACGGTAAATGGTCATAAAGGTCAAATTAAGAAAGCGTTAAAAGCATTATTAGTAGCTAAAAAACCGGTTTTATTCGTGGGTGGCGGGGCAATTGCGGCAGGTTGTCATGAAGAATTAACGCAATTTGCACAACGTTTAAATTTACCGGTCACCTCATCATTAATGGGGTTAGGCGTGTACCCAAGTACGGACAAACAATTTTTAGGCATGCTTGGGATGCACGGGACTTATGAAGCCAATACAGCGATGCATGAAAGTGATTTAATTCTTGGTGTTGGGGTTCGTTTTGATGACCGTACCACTAATAACTTAGATAAATATTGCCCGAATGCAAAAGTGATTCAAATTGATATTGACCCAACCTCTATTTCTAAAAACGTCCCTGTTGCGATTCCAATTGTAGGTAACGCGAAAAATGTATTGGATGAGTTCTTAAGCTTATTAGGTGAAGAAATTGGTTCGCGTCCGCAAAATCACTTGGAAGATTGGTGGAAACAAATCGATGAATGGAAAGCGAAAAAATGCTTGGATTTCGACCGTACTTCAGGCGTCATCAAACCACAGCAAGTGATGGAAGCCGTATATCGCATCACAAAAGGCCAAGCGTATGTGGCATCGGATGTAGGGCAACACCAAATGTTTGCCGCATTACATTATCCGTTTGATTTACCGCGTCGTTGGATCAATTCAGGTGGTGCGGGTACCATGGGCTTCGGTTTACCGGCTGCATTAGGGGTAAAACTTGCGCATCCTGAAGCAACCGTGGTTTGTGTAACGGGTGATGGTAGTATTCAAATGAATATCCAAGAGCTTTCAACAGCAACGCAATATGGTATTCCTGTTGTGGTAATTTGTTTGAACAACCACTTCTTAGGCATGGTAAAACAATGGCAGGATTTGATTTACTCTGGCCGCCATTCTCAAACTTATATGAATTCTTTACCGGATTTCGTGAAGTTAGCCGAATCTTATGGTCATGTGGGAATTCAAATTTCGACACCTGATGAATTAGAAAGCAAATTACAAGAAGCCTTCAGCATTAAAAATAAATTGGTCTTTGTTGATATTAACGTTGATGAAACCGAACACGTTTACCCAATGCAAGTTCGCGGCGGGGCGATGAATGAGATGATTTTAAGCAAACCACAAGAGGAGAATGAATAATGCGTAGAATTTTATCTGTTTTATTAGAAAATGAATCCGGTGCATTATCTCGAGTGGTCGGCTTATTTTCCCAACGTGCATTTAATATTGAAAGCTTAACCGTGGCACCTACGGACGACCCAACCCTTTCTCGTATGACGATTGAAGCGGTGGGGGATGAGCAAGTGCTTGAGCAAATTGAAAAGCAACTTCACAAATTAGTGGACGTGTTTAAAGTCATCAATTTGAGTGAACATGATCACGTAGAGCGTGAAGTGTTGCTAGTGAAGGTGCGTGCAACGGGTTCATCGCGTGATGAGTTAAAACGTTTAGCCGACATCTTCCGTGGTCAGATTGTGGATGTAACAACAAAATCCTACACAATTCAATTAACAGGTACAAAAGACAAATTAGATGCTTTTGTTGAGGCTGTGAAGGAAGAAAGTACATTACTTGAGATTGTTCGTTCAGGCTTAATTAGCCTTTCCCGTGGTGAGAAAAATATTCTCTAATGATGTAGAAAGTGCGGTTAAAAATGACCGCACTTTTGAAAACGAAAAAAGGAAGTCATGATTGACTTCCTTTTTGTTTATTTTGAATGAATGTTAAGCTTCCGATTTATTGGTTAATGCGATATATAAACAAACTGCAAAACCGGCAAGTAAAACATAAGGCGTAAAGGTTGGAACGCCAGTAGGAGCGGCTGCGAAACCAAAGTTATGTGCCGCTGCTGCACCCAGTAGCATACCGAGCACAAATAATGCAGAGTCATTGTTCCCTTCACCAATATTGACTAATTGCTTACCTGGACAACCACCGCCTAATGCAAAGCAAAGACCGCAAAGCGCCATAGAAAGGAAATTGTAGAGATAGTCATTATGCGCGATAGGTTGTTTTTCAAAGCCTAAATGGAATTGACCTAATAAGGCATTAGTTATTGCTGCAAAGACAATCAATGCAATCACACCGTTTAATAAATGTGCATCACGGAAGAGGACAAAGTTTCGGAATGCCCCAATGGTGCAAAAACGCGATTTTTGCATCAGCACACCAAGAAGTAATCCGCCAGCAAGTGACATCCAAATAGCCGCATGTTGTGCGCCAGGCCCTTTTTCAGAGGTGTAAATCGCGAGATTTTCACCAAATTTAAATTGGGTTAAGGCTAAAACAAGCAAAATTACAGCAAAGATTGGACCGATTAAGCCAGAAGATTGGCTTTGTTCCTTAGATTTACCTAATGAGAATCCTCGATTAGCGAAGAAAATACCGCCTAATACACCGGCAAACAATCCTACGATACCGGCAATTGCAGTGAGATCACCGCCACCTAATCGTAAATAAGCACGCCATGGACAACCTAAGAAAATGAGTGCACCAAGCATCGCAAAAAAGCCTAAGCTAATACGAGCGAGTGGGGCAGAGCCACCACGAGGTTTAAATTCCTTAGATAAGAATGCACTGACGAGTGCACCTAAAACTAATCCAATGAGTTCTGGGCGAAGGTATTGTAATGGGGCGGCGTGATGTAATCCAAGCGAACCTGCTGTATCGCGTAAGAAACAAGCTGCACAAAATCCCATATTACCAGGATTGCCATTGTAAGTGAGAAGTGGCGCAACGATACCAAGTGCAGCACCTGCAACCACAGGCCAAGTTAAAATTTTCATAATTAGACCCTTGTGATATCTGAAGTTAAATTTAATTGTTTGTTTTTAATAATAAAAACAAAGATATTGTAAAAAGAGTTGAAAAATAAAGAAAGTTTATTTTCTTGAAATTGTGAGCAGGATCAAAGATTAGTTGATAATTAGGATAGCTTGTTTAATTATCACAAAAAATAAAAGTGCGGTTAAATTTAACCGCACTTAGGATATATTATTCAGCTGGGTACCAATGCAGATGTTCAAAGGCTATCTGACATGTTTCCCCTTCTTTCGGGCCAGTATCTCGTCGTCCAATTTGAACACGAATATCTTGATCACCAACTTGGATATTATAATCCGTCACTTCACCAAGATAGGAACGACGTTTTACGACACCAGGAATTCCACCTTGTTGAACAAATTCAATGTCAGATGGACGGCTTGCTAATATGGCTTTCCCTTGTGAAAGTAAGTCATTATTTGGCATTTCTGGAAGATTGAAAATACCATCAACTTTATCAATATGAATACCTTGTGATGACAGGTTTACATTTAATTGATTTGATAACCCGATAAAATTGAAGACAAACTTGTTAGCGGGGTTGTTATAAATATTTAATGGGGTATCAATTTGTTGTACCGCCCCTTTCTTCATAACCATAATACGATCTGAAAGTGCCATCGCTTCAGATTGGTCATGCGTCACATAAATAATTGAGAACCCAAATTTTTTCTGTAATGCCTTAATTTCAAACCGCATTTCTTCGCGAAGATGTGGGTCTAAGCTTGATAATGGTTCGTCTAGTAACATGACGTCTGGGTTAATTGCTAATGCTCTAGCAAGTGCGACACGTTGTTTTCCGCCACCAGATAAATCATCAGGGCTTTTCTTGGCAACACTAAGTAAATTAGTGTGTCTTAGCGCATCGGTTGTTCGTTTTTCAATTTCTTGGGCTGAAATATTTTTGAGTTTTAACGGAAAGGCAACGTTATCATATACCGTCATATGTGGCCATACCGCAAAGGCCTGAAAGACCATGCCAAAATTGCGTTTCTCTGGCGGGAGATAGAAATTGTTTTTCTTCGATGACAGTAATTTATCACCGACTTTAATCTCCCCACCATCTAAGTCTTCAAAGCCTGCAATCATTCGTAGGGTAGTTGTTTTTCCACAACCTGATGGCCCTAGCATAGAGAAACATTCGCCTTTTTTGATAGAAAGGTTAAGATCTTCAATGGCAATAACATCACCAAATTTTTTCATGACATGATTTAATTGAATATAGCTCATCTTTTACTCCTAACCTTCTATTTTTGAGTTTTCTTTTCAGCATAACGTTTAATAACAGTTTGGCCTAACACAATGATTATTAGGGCAATACCCGCTAATGCTGCAGAATAAACCGTTTCACCGTCTTCATTTAGAGTATAAATTGCGACACCGATGGTTCGTGTAGAAGGACCATATAACATAACAGAAACAGTCAATTCACGTAGAGCAGGAAGGAAAATCAGGAAGAAAGCGGCAATCATCCCTGGTCTTACGAGTGGGATAACAATATCTTTTAAAGATTGCCACATACTTGCTCCACATGCTCGAGAAGCTTCAACTAATGAATCATGCACTTGCTCAAGTGCAGCAGAGTTGGCTTTGAGTGAGAAAGCCATATAACGAGCGATATAGGCAATTAAAATAATCCAAACTGTGTTGTAGAGATTGATGCCAAATTTACCACTCCAGGCAAGGATTACCCCAAGAGCAATTACAGAGCCAGGTACGGAGAATGGTAACATCCCTAAGAACTCAAGGATGCCTTTTCCGCGAACACGCATTTTAACGATAACATAAGAAATCATTACCCCTGCAAACATGGTAATCAATGCTGCAGCGAGACCGAGAGTCACACTATTGCGAATTGCATCTTTTGTTAACTGCCATTCAAATAAGATGAATTTATAGTTATCTAATGTGAGATTTTCCCATGTAATTGGCAATCCATAGGTTTTTAATCCGCCAACAAGGAAAATCGTGACTGTAGGCAATACGATAGTAAAGGCGATGTAGAGTAAGCAAATAACAAGCAACGGTTTTCTCAAACCACGAAGTTTTACTTCGATAGGTCTAAAGCTTTTACCTGCAATAATTTGGAATCGACCTTTATTTAAGATTTTGTTTTGTAACCAAATAATCAGTGCCGCAGTGAATACTAAAACAGTTGCAAGTACAGTACCGGTACGAATGGCTTCAAAACTACCCGCACTTTGGTGAATACGTTCATAAATGAGGGTTGGAATGTTAAAAATACCATTTTCTACGCCTAGTACGGCAACAGTACCAAAGTGAGCCATAGAATAGAGCATAATGAGTAATGCACCAGAAAGAATACTTGGCATGACGAGTGGAATGGTAATTTTACGTGTAATGGTAAAGAGGCTTGCGCCTGAGATTCTCGCTGATTCTTCTAATGTAGGGTCCATACGCTCTAATGCACCACAGACTTGGATAAAGACGAATGGGAAAAGATACATCGTTTCTACGGCCATAATACCGGCATAGCTATAGATATTAAAAATAGGCCCATCAAATCCTAAATCCATGAAGAATTGGTTAATGTAGCCAGAACGTGGTGAAAGTAACATTTTCCAAGCTAATGCCCCAATGAAAGAAGGAAGCATAAAAGGTACAAGGAACATCACTTTCATAAAACCTTTATAAGGTAGATCTGTTCGAGTCACTAACCAAGCAAAAAATGTACCAATAATCGTACTCATCACAGTTACGCCAGATGCGATAAAAAGTGAATTGAGTAATGCTTCATAGGTTTCTTCTTGCTTAAGAATATTCACCACATCAGTGATATTAAATTGTCCATCAACCCAAAAAGAATTAAGGAAAATAAGTAAAACAGGAACCGCAACAACGATAACTAAGATACCGATAGATAAGGCTAGAATAACGTTAGCA
This sequence comes from Haemophilus parainfluenzae T3T1, assembly GCF_000210895.1. Classification (NCBI taxonomy): domain Bacteria; kingdom Pseudomonadati; phylum Pseudomonadota; class Gammaproteobacteria; order Pasteurellales; family Pasteurellaceae; genus Parahaemophilus; species Parahaemophilus parainfluenzae. Next base: position 1,473,773 of record NC_015964.1, read on the forward strand.
ATATTGAATGGATGATTATTTTGAATAGTTGTAGCCATAATAAACCCCTCTAGATTTCTTTAGCAGAATCAAACCAAAGCAAATCATGAAAACTGATAAAGCAATTTTCACCTTCATTGAACATTAAATTATTACGTAATGCTTTATTAGTTGGGATTTCTGTTCGTAGTGTTACACCATCAATCTCTACCATATAATCCATTACTGCGCCAAGAAAGCTGGCCCTTGATATTTTTCCTAGTAAACCTTCATTGTTTTTGCTTAGTATGATATCGGAAGGTCGACATCCTAATTTCCCTGAGTTAGGTGGCAAGTTTTTCCAGTTTAAAATTTGATTACCTTCTCCAATATAATGATGATTATTTTGGTATCTCACAGGAATGAAATTTGCGAGGCCCATAAATTTAAACACCATCTCATTTTCTGAACGCTCATAAATGTCCCATGGTGTTCCAACTTGTTGGATATCGCCGTGTTCATTCATAATGGCCAAACGATCTGATATTGCGAGGGCAATTTCTTGGTCATGTGTTACGTACAGAATAGTAATGCCAAGTTTTTTCTGTAATTCTTTAATTTCAAAACGCATTTCCTCTCGAAGATTGGCATCCAAATTATTGAGAGGTTCGTCCAAGAGCATTAAAGACGGTTTAGCAACTAACGCCCTTGCGAGAGCAACGCGCTGTTGTTGCCCTCCTGATAATTGAGAAGGTAAACGTTCTTCTAAACCAGTCAAATTAACTAATTCGACCACTTCCATCACTTGTTTATGGAGAGCTTGTTTTTCAATATTCTTTAATTTAAGAGGGTAGGCGATATTGTCAAAGACTGTCATATGCGGCCAAACAGCATAATCTTGGAAGACCACACCTAAACCGCGTTGATCTGGTGGAATATCCGTGTTTGTAGCGGGATCGGCAACAACCACATCATCAATTAAAATACGGCCACTATCTGGCACATCAAATCCTGCAAGCAGGCGTAATAAGACAGTTTTCCCACAGCCGGATGGGCCAAGAAGCGTAAAACATTCTCCATCTTGTACAACTAAGGACAGATTTTTTAACACTTCATTTGAACCGAATTTTTTGGATACATTTTCAAATGTAATTGTTGCCATAATCACTACTCCTTACTGATTAACGACCTTGAAGAATTTGAGTGAAATGTTTAATTGTTTCTTCTTTTTCTGACATTAATTTTTCATAGTCAATAGGAATTGCTCTTGATACCGCATCCTCTAGAGATGGCATACCAAATTTAGCATCAAGTTCAATACCTTTTCTAACTGGTAATGTTCCTTCATTTGCAATGATTTTTTGTCCATCTTCAGAAAGTAAGAAGTCAATAAATTTTTGTGAAGCAGCAAGGTGTTCAGTACCTTTTAAGATCGCTGCAGGGCTAGGGATGACAAGCGTTTCTTTTGGATAAACCAATTTTAATTGCGCGCCTTTTTTGATTTTATCGTTGGTAATATAGTCAACAGCGAGGGAGGCTAATAAATCACCAGATGCGGTATCGTCGATAACTTGTCCTGCGCCTTTACCCACTTTAGCTTTATTTGCTTTTAATTTTTCAAAGAATTCCCAACCAAATTTATCCTTTAATAAAGACACACTCATATATGAAGTACCCGATAATGCAGGGTTTGCAATACCAAACGCACCTTTATATTCAGGTTTTAAGATATCAGCCCATTCAGCAGGCGGGTTATCTTTAACGAAGCGAGTATTGTAGGCTATTGCTAGTGTACCGAGGCGGATTGGGGTAAAGGAACCATCAAAGTTAGGGATAGGGTTAACAATATTGGCAGTTTCAGGAGAAACATAAGCTTCAAGCATGCCGTTTTTTTTCATTTGGAAGAAGTCAGGTACTTCACTTGTCCAAATCACATCGGCCATAATTTTCCCGGATTCTTTTTCCGTTGCAATTTTAGCCATCAATTTTCCGGCGCCGGCAGACTGATAATCCATTTCAACATCTGGATGTTTTTCAGTAAATTTTGCTTTTAATGCACCAATTAATGATTCTTTCATTGATGTGTACACAATTAATTTTTCTTGTGCCGCCGCCATATTACTAAGTGACATACCTAGTCCAATGGCAATCAATGTTAAAGACATTTTTTTATTCATAATGAAACCTCACTGAGATAGGGATAAAATCAGTAAATGAGATCAAACTACGATCGACATTTATACCAAAACATCTAACCTACAAAATACGCTTAAATATTTGAATATAAAAGTCTAAATTTAAATAATTTTCAGATTTGTGATAGAGATCACTTAATACCGTTTAAAGCCATCTTCCCAAATGTAATTCCACAATATCGACTAAATGTCGAAGAAATGTGGTGTCTTGGTCGTTGTGAAAACGGTCAGTGTCGCGAGATTTGAAGAGTAAAAGTGCGGTTGGTTTTTGCGGTGTTCCACCCAAACGGCAAATCGCCACAGAGCCGATAGGGAGCTCTTCTGGAAGGAACATGAGGGCTTTTTCTTTATTGGAGAGATCGCCTAAATAGAATTGGCGTAACCCCATACGCTCTAGGCGAATGAGTTCAAAGGCTTTTCGGTCTAACCAATGTTGTTCAGGAATAGAATTATTTTTTTGCCAGCTGTCAGTGAAAAGTAAGATTTTAGCACCTTCTAGTTCATAGCCTTTTGCCCAGTCATCAAGCTTTTCATTGATGGCAATGAAGTCTTCTGTTTGAAATAGTTTTTTCTGCAAAGGTAAGAGAGCAAAGAAGATATCCGCTTCTTGATGAGCAAGTTGATGAAATTTTTCGAGGAGTTGAGTAAGCGTTTTGATTTGTTCTCGTTGCTGAGCAAGTTGTGCTTCGACTAACGAAATCGTCCCTTCTTCATGGCTATGCGGAATACTAAGCTGTTGAAGTAGCTCAGGGCGATGGGTAAAAAAATCAGGGTGATTTTTTAGGTAGTCAGCAATATCTTGTTCAGTCATCAAAAACTCCTTAAAAAAATAACCGCACTTGGTTGTGCCAAAGTGCGGTTTATTTTTATGCTGTTTTAGGCTGCAAATGGATCGCGTAAAATCATTGTTTGAACACGATCTGGACCTGTTGAAAGGATAGCTACTGGCACACCAGTTACTTCTTCGATACGTTTGATGTAATCACGGCAAGTTTGCGGTAGTTTATTTACATCAGTCACACCGAAGGTGTTTTCTTTCCATCCTGGTAAGGTTTCGTAAATTGGCTCTACGCCTTCCCAATCTTTCGCTGCTAGTGGTGCATATTCAACGATTTCGCCATTTGGCATTTTGTAAGCGGTACAGATTTTCACTTCATCGAAACCATCTAATACGTCTAATTTGGTCATACAGAAGCCAGAAATAGAGTTAAGTTGAATCGCACGGCGAATGGCTACGGCATCAAACCAACCACAACGACGAGGACGACCAGTTACTGCACCAAATTCATTACCTTTGCGAGCAATTTCAGCACCAGTTTCATCGAATAATTCTGTGGTGAATGGACCGCCACCAACACGTGTACAGTATGCTTTGATGATACCTAACACATAATCAAGGTTACGAGGACCGAAACCAGAACCAGTTGCTACGCCGCCTGCTGTGGTGTTCGAACTGGTTACATACGGATAGGTGCCGTGGTCGATATCAAGCATGGTGCCTTGTGCACCTTCGAATAAAATGTTGTCGCCATTTTTGCGAGCGGTATCTAAGATGGTTGTAATATCCGCCACCATGCCGGTAATAATATCAGCTACCGCGAACACATCGTCTAATGTTTTTTGATAATCAACAGGTTCTACTTTGTAGTAGTTCACCAATTGGAAATTATAGTATTCAAGGATATTTTTTAATTTTTCAGCAAAGGCTTCGCGATTGAATAAATCGCCCACACGTAAACCACGACGAGCGACTTTATCTTCATAAGCGGGGCCGATACCACGACCGGTTGTACCAATGGCTTTTTTACCTAATGCGGCTTCACGAGCGTGATCCATTGCAACGTGATAAGGTAGGATTAATGGACAAGCTTCTGAAATTAATAAACGTTCACGTACTTTTACGCCACGGCTTTCTAATTCGCCCATTTCTTGCATTAATGCGGCAGGAGAAAGCACCACGCCGTTACCGATTAAACAGGTCACGTTATCACGTAAAATACCCGATGGAATTAAGCGTAATACAGTTTTTTCACCATTAATAATTAACGTGTGACCTGCGTTGTGACCACCTTGGTAACGCACCACATATTTGACTCGATCCGTTAATAAATCAACGATCTTGCCTTTCCCTTCATCGCCCCATTGAGCGCCAAGAACAACAACACTTTTTCCCATAATTTCCGCCTTAAGTTTGCGTAAGTTTATAAATCAGACAAACGATTACTTTACTCTTTTTTTGCCGTAATCTCAAATTTAAAACGTAAAAAAGTGCGGTTATTTTTAACCGCACTTTCCTTAAATTTATTATTCAAACAACGATTTATGTAATGAACGTACTACATCATCCGCTTTGTCGCTATGTGCTAGCATACAAATGTTATTCGTGCTTGCACCATAGCTAATCATGCGAATGTTATAACCTTCGAGCGTGTCGAAAATGCGTTTTGCTACACCAGAAGCAAGGTGTAAGTCATTTCCAATTAATGCGACAAGTGATAATCCGGTATCGACCTTCACGGTGCAATATTGACTTAATTCTTCTAATAATTCTGGTGAAAGTAATTCAACACCAGATGAAGCAGAACCTGTTTTATCTAAAGTTAATGCAATACTCACTTCAGAAGTGGTAATGGTGTCCACCGAAATTTTATATTTGGCTAAGATATTGAATACATTCGCAAGGAATCCTTGGGCGTGTAACATGCTTAAGCTTGAAAGCGTCAATAAAGTTTGATCACGGCGAACTGCAATTGCACGGAATGTCGGACGTGGTTGTGGATCGCGTGTTACCCAAGTACCACCAGCATCAGGCGCTTTACTTGAACCTACATAAACGGGAATATTACTGCGTACAGCTGGAAGTAATGTTGCTGGGTGTAATACTTTAGCGCCGAAAGTTGCCATTTCAGCAGCTTCAGCAAAGCTCATGGTATCAATACGTTTTGCTTCAGGGACGACACGCGGGTCTGTGGTGTAAATTCCCGCCACATCCGTCCAAATTAATACATCTTTTGCGTTTAATACTTCCGCTAAAAGTGCAGCAGAGTAGTCACTACCACCACGACCTAAAGTAGTCGTTTTACCGCCTGGTTCACGACCGATAAAGCCTTGAGTGATGACTAATTCGCCACGGTCGATTAATGGTTTTAATAAATTATCGCAGTTCGCTTGAGTTTGCGCATCATCGGGTGCGGCTTTACCAAAGTTATCATTAGTCGCCACTAAAGTACGAACATCCACCCAAGTCGCAGAGGCTTGTAATTCTCTTAATACTTCAATGAAAATCTGTGTTGACATCATTTCACCTTGACTGATGATTTCATCAGTTAAAGCAAGTGATGTCGCAAGGCTAGCCGCTTCAGAAAGTGCGGTAATATTTTCTAAGTATTTTTCGATGATAGGGCGAACACGGCTGTCGTCTTTTAATTCATTTAAAATGTTTTCTTGAATTTGGCGGACTTCACCAATTAATTTCGCGCGCTCTTCAGCTTCGACACCATTGGCTAAGGCAACTAATAAGTTTGTTACGCCAGCAGAGGCAGAAAGCACGACAACGCGAGTATTAGGATCTGCAATAACGATTTTGGCACAAGCTTGCATCGCGGAATAGTTCGCGACGGATGTACCACCAAATTTTGCTACCGATAAATGAGACATAAGATAATCCTCTAAAATAAAAAAGTAAGATGTTGTGTTTTATGATGGCTATTAGAAATAGCGATTTAAGTAAAAATTGTCAAATAAATATGATAAAAAATCGTATAAAAATCTTTTTATTTAGATGTTTTTTGATTAAACAGGGTAAAAATTAAAGAATAGTTAACTATTCAGCAGGCATTGGTAGCGGTTCTGGTGTACCAAGAAAGTAGGGTTTTACCCCGATAATTAAGTCTAATACAGCTTTCACACGAGCAAACATTTCGCGGACACGTGTCCCAAAATAAACTTCTGGCTGTTTAGCGGTGAAACAAATGGCATCAATATCGTAATGTTTAGCAATAAGTAGCGCGCGTTCACAATGGAATTTTTGACTGATGATCGTAAAGGAAGGAACTTGGAAAACTTTATTAGCTCGCACAACAGAGTCTAAGGTGCGGAATCCTGCAAAATCTTTAAACATGACGCTTTCAGACACGCCCATTCTACGTAGGTCCAAAAACATGGTACGAGGTTCGTTATATTGAAGCGTGCGGTTATCACCACTTAGCAGTAAATAATCAACTTTATTTTGATCGATTAAGTATTTTGATGCTTCTAAACGGTAGTCGTAATATTTGTTGGTTTTACCTTTGGCAACATATTTGGATGTGCCCAATACTAATGCATAGTGACGATGTGGGAGTGTTTCAACGTCTTCATAAACGCGATCCTGGACATAGAAACTCACAGCGCGATCAATGGTGAAACAACCAATCAAGACGAGTAAACCTAACCCCAAAGCGTAGCCGAGGAGTTTTTTCAGCGGAAGGCGAGAGAGCCATGAAAGTGCGGTCATTTTTGACAGCATTTTGGATAGTTGCATATGGCTAACATACTGAAAAAGCAAAATAATTTCAAGTGTAATTTGTTTACTAAATTGATAAGGAAATATTTAGACGTCTAAACGTCTAAAATTTCTTGACAAAAAACATGAGCTGTTGATAATTGGTAAATCATCAACGTAAAAGGTTATCATTTTAATGGCTGTGCAAAATGTCGTGCTGTTTCAAGACAATCCCCTCCAATTAACATTGGGTGGGCAGCTTTCGCCTATTAATGTCGCATATCAAACTTACGGCACTTTAAATGCAGATAAAAGCAATGCTGTATTGATTTGTCATGCCTTAACAGGAGATGCCGAACCTTATTTTGATGAACCGAATAAAGATGGTTGGTGGCAAAACTTTATGGGCGAAGGTCTAGCCTTTGATACATCTAAGTACTTTTTTATTTGCTCAAATGTATTAGGCGGGTGTAAAGGGACAACGGGACCAAGCTCAATTAATCCCACTACAGGAAAACCTTACGGTAGCCAGTTCCCCAATATTATTGTTCAAGATATTATCAAAGTACAAAAAGCGTTACTTGAGCACCTTGGTATCCCACATTTAAAAGCAATAGTGGGGGGCTCTTTTGGTGGTATGCAAGCCACACAATGGGCAATTGATTATCCAGATTTTATGGATAACATTGTGAATCTTTGTTCTTCTATCTTCTTTAGTGCGGAAGCCATAGGGTTTAACCATGTCATGCGCCAAGCGGTGATTAATGATCCGAATTTCAATAATGGTGACTATTATGATGGGATACCGCCAAATCAGGGCCTTTCCATTGCGCGCATGTTGGGAATGTTAACGTATCGTACCGATGTGCAGTTGGCTAAGGCATTTGGTCGTGCAACTAAATCTGAAGGGCAATTCTGGGGCGATCACTTTCAAGTAGAATCCTATTTGAGTTATCAAGGTAAAAAATTCTTAGATCGTTTTGATGCCAACACTTATTTGCATTTATTACGAGCTCTCGATCTATATGATCCAAGTGTTGGTTATGCGGATGTAAAAGAAGCTTTATCTCGAATTAAAGCACGTTATACGTTAGTATCCGTCACGACAGATCAACTATTTAAATCCATTGATTTACATAAAAGTAAACAGCTTTTAGAACAAGCGGGAGTCGATTTAAAATTTTACGAGTTTCCGTCGGATTATGGTCATGATGCCTTTTTAGTGGATTATACGGCGTTTGAGCACAAAATCCGAAGCGGGATAGAAGGCGAGTTAGAATAAAAGGAACAGAAAAGGCGGAAATATCCGCCTTTTTTGATTTTTATAAATGGCTCACGAAACGTGATAAATCTTTTGGTTTACACTCTTTTTCTAATTTTTCAGCCGCTGTACCAATTTGTAATAAGGCAACAATCTTATCATTTTTACCACAGCCAAATGCTTCACGTAATTCACGTCCTTCAATAAGTGGCCCCGTTGCCCAAAAGCTCTCAAAGCCTAGCGCATTACCAGCAAGTTGAAGAGCATAAGTTGCTGCACCTGCAGTAAGCATTTGTTCCCAACCAGGAACTTTGGCGACTTCATGATTAATTTTAGCAATGACAGCAATAACCATCGGTGCGCGGCGTGCAAAATTCTCTGCTTTTTTTAGTCGCTCTTCACCTAAATTAAATTCAGTCACCGCTACTTTGAGTAAGTTCTCTAATTTACTTAAACCAGTGCCTTGCATCACGACAAAATGATAAGGTTCGAGTTTACCATGATCGGGTGCACGTAAAGCTGCTTGAAACATTTGTTCTAATTGCACTTGGCTAGGTGCTGGCGCCGTTAATTTTTTATTGGATTTGCGTTGTGTTAAAAGAGTTAATGCGTCCATAGTGTTTTTCCCTTTTTTAGTTTTAAGTGCGGTTAATTATAACATAGTTTTTCACTAAACTTTATGATAGGCTACGCACAATTTTTATTTCTGTTTTTAAAGGTTTAATTTCACATGAATACCATATTAAGCGTATTGAAATTTTGTTGTAAAGCGCTCAATTTTATCCGAAATCTTGTGATGAATTTTGTGTTTTTATTATTTGTTTTAGCGTTGATTTTTCTTGTCGGCCTTTTTGGTGATGGTAAGAAAAGCCAAGTATTATCAGGTGATCAAGGTGCATTATATTTAAATTTAACGGGCTATCTTGCGGATAACACGGAAGATATGTTGAGTTGGGAAAAGGAACTCCAACGTTTAAATAATGAAAAAGTCTCTTATAAATATTCAACCTTTGATGTGGTGCAAAGTATTTTATCTGCGAAAGATGATGAACGCATTCGTGGTTTAGTGTTGAATTTAAATGACTTTGAAGGGGGGGATCTTCCATCATTAGAGTATGTAGGAAAGGCCATTCAAAGTTTTAAAGAATCAGAAAAGCCAGTTATTGCTTATGCTGACAATTACACACAATCACAATATTTTCTTGCGAGTTTTGCGGATGAAATTTATCTCAATCCGATTGGACAAGTCGGTATTCAAGGTTTACGTTATGAAAATCTTTACTTCAAATCCATGCTCGAAAAACTTGAAATTACGCCGCATATTTTCCGAGTGGGGACATATAAGTCCGCGGTAGAACCTTTCTTGCGTGATGATATGTCACCAGAAGCACGAGCGAATATGCAGAAATGGCTTGGGGGGATGTGGCAAAACTACATGCAAACGTTAATGGTTAATCGTCATATTACCGCTAATGATGTATTACCCAATGCACAAAAATATATTAGTGATTTAAAAGCGTTAAAGGGTGATGAAACGGCTTATGTGAAAAAACGTCAGTTAGTGACACATTTTGCGACAAGATTGGATTTAGATAAAAAATTGACCGCATTTTTTGGTCAAGATGCAGAGGGAAATACTAAATTATTAGATTTTGAAGATTATTTATCTGATTTAGGTGATCGTTTCTCTGTTGATCCAAATGAAAAAAATATCGTTGCTGTAGTTAATGTCGAAGGGACAATTATTGATGGGGAAAGCAATGAAGAGTCTGCTGGTGGTGATACCATTGCGAGATTATTAAGACAGGCTCACGATAATGAGAAAGTGAAGGCAGTTGTTCTCCGTGTTAATTCTCCGGGCGGTAGCGCTTTTGCATCAGAAATTATTCGTCAGGAAACTGAAAATCTTCAAAAAGCAGGTAAGCCTGTTGTGGTATCTATGGGCGGTATGGCTGCATCTGGTGGTTATTGGATTTCATCTACTGCAGATTATATTGTGGCAGATAAAAATACGATTACGGGTTCCATTGGGATCTTTGCATTATTCCCAACCTTTGAAAACACGATTAAAAAAATGGGAATGAGTACCGATGGGGTAGCGACAACAGATCTCGCGGAAACATCAGCTTTAAGCCCTCTGAATAAAAATACTCAAGATATCTATCAACTTGGTATTGAAAATGGTTATGACCGCTTCTTAGAGGTCGTAAGCCGTGGTCGTCAGTTATCAAAAGATAAAGTAGATAAAATTGCTCAAGGCCAAGTTTGGTTAGGGCAAGATGCACATAAAAATGCTTTGGTGGATGAATTAGGTGATATAGATGTAGCCATTGAGAAAGTAGGAGCCCTAGTAAACCAAAATCCGGATAAATATATGGATAGCTTTAGTGTGCAATGGTTGGTTGATGAAGATAATAGTTTCTTAGCTCAATTAGATCGTAAGCTTAAACAAAAAGGTCAAGCCTTACTGACAAATTGGTTGGGATTGCCACAAGAAGTGCATCAAGTAAAAAAACAACTGAATGTGTTAACCAAATTTAATGATCCAAAAGGGCAGTATTTGTATTGTTTAAATTGTGGTTCGGTTAAGTAAAACAGTAAAATACAAAAAGGGCGGAATGTAATTTCCGCCCTTATTTTTTACCCAAATCGCTTATTTTTCATTTTTGATATTAGAGAAAATATTTGCCAAAATTGGACCCGATACATTGTGCCAGAAACTAAATAAAGCACTTGGTACCGCTGCAATTGGGTTAAAATGAGCAGCAGCTAATGCCGCACCTAAACCTGAGTTTTGCATACCGACTTCAATTGCCACCGCTTTACTATCCGCCGTATTAAGTTTAAATAATTTTGCCGCAAAGTAGCCAATTAAATAGCCTAAGCAGTTATGTAAAACCACTACGCTGAAAATTAATAGGCCAGATTCTACGATCTTATCTTTACTTACTGCTACGACGGCTGCAAGGATTAATACAATAGAAATAACAGACACTAATGGCATAGTTTGGCTTGCTTGTTCCACCTGTTTTTTGAAGAGTGCACGAACAACTAAACCTAAGAAAATTGGGAATAATACCATTTGTAATACAGACATAAACATCGCGCCCGCATTAATATCTAACCATTGACTTGCTAACACATAGAAAATAGCAGGCGTTAATAATGGTGAAAGTAAGGTTGAGATTGTTGTACATGCGACAGAAAGCGCTGTGTTACCTCTCGCTAAGTAAGTCATTACGTTTGATGAAGTACCACCCGGGCAAGCCCCCACAAGAATGACACCGACCGCTAAATCAGCTGGCAAATCGAAAGCTTTCGCTAATCCGAATGCGATAGCAGGCATAATGATAAATTGACCTGCCACACCAATGAATACAGATTTAGGATGTTTAGCCACTTCACTGAAATCAGCAAAGGTTAAGGTAATCCCCATACCAAACATGACTAAACCTAAAAGGTAAGGAATGTATGGCGCAAAAATTTTAAATTGTGCAGGGAAGAGAAAGGCGAGAAGAGCAAAAACAATCGCCCATAATGCGAAAGTTTTACTCACAAAGTTAGTGAGTTTTAATAATGCTTGCATAATTGCTTTCCTATTTTGTTAAAAAGAATGAAAAGAGCGGTCAATTTTAAAGACGTTTTTTTGAGATGTCTATGCCTAACTTATTTTAAAGAGAATTAGGAAGTCGTTGTTTGCCAAGCATTTTCATCAAGCAATTGACCAAAATGGCTTTCTACAAGTAGGCGAGTAATATTATTTTGAGGATTAGAAAAGATTTCTCTTGGTGTACCAGATTCGATAATTTCACCATCATCCATCACCAAAACTTGATCTGCAATATGTTTGATAATGCCTAAATTTTGTCCAATATAAATATAGGAAATGCCTAAGTGTTCTTGTAAATCTAAAATTAGATTAAGCAATTGAACGCGAACGGAGGCATCTAATGTACCAAGTGCATCATCAATAATAATCACTTCAGGCTGAAGAATGAGTGCGCGAGCCAAAGCGATCCGTTGTTTTTGACTGACAGAGAGATGTTTAATTTTAAGGTTGGTGTAATCAGGATAAAGCCCTACCAACGAAAGCGTTTCAAAGATCTTTTGATTGCGCGTTTCTTCATCCCAATCGGTAATTAATCGCAGCGGTGCATCTAAGGCTTGACCAATATTTAAGCGAGGGTTAAACGCTGAATTCGCATCCTGGAAAACCATTCGGATATGTTGCGCGCGATAGTGAAAATCTTCAAATTGGAGTGGTAAATCATTAAATAAGATTTTTCCCGAAGTCGGGGACGTAATCCCTGCAATCATTTTCACTAAGGTTGATTTTCCTGAGCCATTTTTACCAATAATCGCAAGCGTTTCTTTCCGACTAAGCGAAAAGCTGACGTCCTTTACCGCATAAAACCGCTCAGAGCCAAAAAGTTTGGCTGGACCATCAAAGGTTTTACTGAGATTTTCCACTTTTAATAATGGCATTATTCGTTTCCTTTTGATTCAGTGTTGAGCGTAAGCGGTGAAGCTGCCACTTTATCTTTAAACTGCCGTTCTCGAAGATTAATCGGATGATGGCAGGAGAACTCATGCTGTTTAATACGATAGCGGCTTGGTTTTTGAATACATTCACGTTGAGCGAAAGGACAACGAGGCCCTAAACGACAACCAATAGGCATTTGTTCCAAAATTGGTACGGTGCCTTCTAGTGTTCCTAATTTGCTTTTAAAACTTAAAGGACGACTAAAATCTGGCACAGAGTAGAGCAAGGCTTGCGTATAAGGGTGATGAGGCGTTTCCAATAATTGTTCAGTTGGTCCTGATTCCGTATTTTGCCCACAATAAAGGACGGAAATGCTATCACACCATTCACTTATACTTTTAAGATCGTTACTTGCTAATAAAATCGTTGTACCTTGGTTTTGGTTCATACTTGAAAGCAAGCGGAAAATCTGCAAAGCCGTAATGGATTCCAAAGAATTAGTGGGTTCGTCCGCAATTAATAGGCGAGGTTGATTCGCCACTGCTACAGCGATCATCACTTTTTGCCCTTCACCTTCAGTGAGGTCATCTGGATAACTTGCCATAATGTCTTGGTGATCTTTGATACCTACGCGGTGTAGTAGTTCAATTGCGCGACGTTTTTTCCAACCAAACCATTGCCACCAACGGCCTTTAAAGGTCCAATTGGGAATACTTTGGATAAGCTGTTTGCCGATTTTTCGACTTGGGTCTAGGCAGCTTAATGGATTTTGGAAAATCATTGAAATTTCTTTTCCAACGATTTTTCGACGTTGATTCGGAGTCAGTTTAAGCAATTCAACATCATTAAAACGAAAACGGTCAGCGGTGACAATCCAGTTTTCCTTGATAGAATTACTGATCACTTTAGCGATTAAGCTTTTACCTGAACCTGATTCACCGACGAGCCCTAGAATTTCCCCTTCATTAAGCGAAAGATTGACGCCGTCCACAATTTTTATGCGGCCGTTTGGTGTTTGAATTTCAATATTAAGATTGCGAATATCTAACAGCGCCATGGGTTACTCGTAATATTTATTGATTGCTTGACACAATCCGTTAGTAAAAATAATGCTTAATAAAATGGTAAAAATAATAGCAAAACCAGGTAATAAAACAGTCCAAGGCGCAAGATAAATTAACTCCAGTGAGTCTTTGATCATCGCCCCCCATTCTGGCATAGGGCGTTGCGCACCAAGAGAAATAAAGCTTAATGCTGTGATATCTAAAATTGCCACCACAAACGCACGGGCGATTTCTTGCGTATAGATAGCACTAATATTAGGCAAGATTGTAGTTTTTAGTAGCTCCCAATTTGAAATGCCATCTAATTTGAGTAGGAGAACATAGTCTTTCTTCAGCTCTTGTTGAATGGCTTGATAAATGGCATGCACAAAATACGGCAAAATAGCTAATAGGGTAGCAAACATCGCATTCATTAAGCTCGGTTCCATTAACGTGGAAATGATAATGGCAATCAGCAAAATAGGAATCGATAAAAAAGCATCGAAAAAATGACCTAAAAAACGCGCTTTAATCCCGTCAGACATGCCCGCAAGAATACCTAGTGCGCCCCCAATAATTGCCACAGCGATAACCACCAAAAGGGATGAACCAAGAGTGTATTGTGTCCCCATTATTAATCGACTGAGTACATCTCGGCCAAGATCGTCCGTGCCAAAGAAAAAGGCGATACGACCTTTTTCTACCCAAGATGGCGGCATCAATTCTTCTCCCACAAACTCCATGCTTTCGCTATAAGGCATGATGAGTTTCGGGAAAATAGCGACCAAAATCAGGATAAAAAATAAATAGAAACTAAATAATGCCACACGATTTTGGCGGAAAAGCAACCAAATTTGAAAGAAGGAGGTGCTTTCACGAAATTCATCAGGTTCTCTATCTTGCATACCAGCCCTTCTTATTAAATGGATCTAACATAAACATCAGCGACTTGGCTAAGGTATCAATAATGATGATGCAAACACCGATCACTACGACACCGGCAGAAATACTGTTGTAATCTTGTTGGGTTACGGCATCAATCAGCCAACGTCCTATTCCTGGCCAACCTAAAACGTTTTCTACCAACATACATTGTGTTAATACTAAGGTAAATACGCGAGTAAGCTGTGGAATCAATAATGGAAATGTATTACGAAAAACGTAACGTTTTAAAATTGTCCATTTCGACCATCCACGTGTTACAGCCGCTTTGGCATATTCTTGTTGAAGTAAATAATCAGCTCGTTGCTGAATGATGCGGATAAATTCCATTGTCGGCAGAATACAAAGCACTAATGTCGGTAAGGCTAAATGCTGTAAAACGTTTTGTACGATTTTGGTTCGGTAAGGGATATCAACAAACCACATGTCAATGGTAGGGAAACCTGTGATAGGTTTGATTTCATACAGCAAATTATACTGCCCGATGGCTGCAATCTCCCAGCTTTGAATCGCTGCTACATAGAGTAAAATCGGGGCAAACCAGAAAATAGGAATAGATAAACCAACATTAGAGATACTTTGCAATGCGCGTGCACAAGGACGCTGATTATAGACCGCACTTAATACGCCGAGAGGAATACCTAAGATGCAAGCCAATAAAAGTGCGGTAAAACAGAGCTCTAATGTAGGTGGTAATACAGTAAAAATTAAATCTTTTAACGATTCTCCGCCGTTATAGGTAATTCCTAAATCGCCCTGTAACAATGATGTAAGGTAATGATAATAAGCACTATAAATGTTACTTGTGACAAGATCAGCATTGAGCGGATCTCGCATTAAAATCACAAAACTTAATACGGATAAAATCAATAATAAAATGCTTACCCAAATGACGTAACGAATTGCTGAAAAGAGCATTATTTTTTCTCCTTATTTTTCATGAAATACAAGGTAGAAAAATTGATGCTACCAAATGGAGTCATTTCAATTCCTTTTACATTACCACGTGCGACTAAAAGTCGTTTTACGTTTGCAATTGGCACAATAGGTAATTCGTTCAAAATGAGCTCTTGCGCATTGTTATACGCTTTAGACCGTTCATATAAATGATTAGTGGATAGTGCGCGATCCATCATCTTATCAAATTCAGGGTTACACCAATTGGATAGATTAGTGATTTCCTTTTGTGTATCACAACTTAAAATCGGGCGCATAAAACCGTCAGGATCAAGGTTTCCAGCAAGCCAACCTGTTAAGATTAAATCATAATCTTCTGTGCCTTTTCGCAATTGTTCGATTAAAAACGTGCGTGTTACTGACCGCACTTTAACATCCACTCCCGCTTTGGCTAAATCCCATTTGATGAGCTCTGCCATTTTAATTGGTGCAGGGTTATATACTTGTTCTTCGTTTATTACCCACATCTTTAACGCGAGTTTTTTATCACGTAATGTTTTTTCCGCTTCTGAGGGTTGATAATCATAAGAAAAATCAGGCGTATTAATCGCAGAAGCCCAAGATATATCAGGGATAATGTTATTCGCTACGGTTGCTGTATTATGGTAAATATTTCGCACAATTCTAAAACGATTTAAGCTTTGTGAAATGGCTTGGCGAATGGTTTTATCCTGCATTAATGGCTTTTGGAAATTGAAAGCCAAATAGGCTAGGTTCATTCCATCTGTAGATTGCAGATAATAACGATCATCTTTTTCGCTTAACAAACCGAGTTGACTGACTTCAGGATAAGACGCGATTTGACATTCATTATTAAAGAATTTAATTAAACGTCCTGTACGATCCGCAGAAAGATCCACAATAATATTTTTAATTTTGGCTTCTTTTTTCCAATAATCCTCATTGCGAACCAAGCGAACATATTGGTTATACACGTAATCTTTTACTTGATAAGGGCCCGTGCCAACAGGATGCGTATCCAATTGGGTGAGGTTATCATCCGCACTTAATTGATACGCATATTCTTGCGAGAAAATAATAGAGTATTGACTGGCAAGATGTGACAGAATTGAAGCATCGGGTTCAAATAGATCAATTTTGACCTGATAAGGGTTCGTTGCTGTGATGCTTTTAATTTTTTGGTTTAATTTAATACTTTCAAAATACGGAAAGTGAACCTTCTTAGCCTGCTCATGGAAGATTCTATATTGTGGATTTTTGTAGGTGACCACATCATCAGAAAGTGTAGGCAGGTAAGTATCGTGTCCTAAAACACGATTAATCGAAAAGACCACATCTTCTGCATTAAAGTCACGCGTAGGCGTAAACCAAGGGGTATGATGGAATTTCACCCCTTTACGAAGGTTAATGAGAATTTGTTTTCCATCAGATGAAAGAGAATAAGATTGGGCTAACACAGGAACAAGCGCAGCACTATGGTCTTTAATATCAAACAATTTGTTATAAATTTGCTCCGTCACTACATTCATACTAGTGCCGGCATCAGCGGTTTGCGGGTTAAAGGAAAAGCCCGATGCATTCGTGCAGTAGGTTAAGCCGTTTTCTGTCAGCATTTTGGGTATGCTTGGTGCGGCTTGTGCCAGATTAATTTGGCTCAACCCACACAATAAAAAACAAAAAGTGACATTTCGACGTAACATAGCTTTATTATTAAAGACCGTTTTGTGATAAATTGAGTGAATTGTAAAATATCTTGGCAAAAATGGCTAGTTATTGGATTTTTAGGATATGTTTAAATCAATTAATCGGGAAATTAATCAAATAATCAATCGTGGATTTGACCGCACTTTGCGTCTGGCTGTGACAGGGCTAAGTCGAAGCGGTAAAACGGCTTTTATTACGAGTTTGATTAATCAATTGTTACATATTAATCAAGAGGGAAATGCTCATCTTCCTTTATTTGAGGCTGCTCGAAATCAATCTATTTTAGCGGTAAAACGTGTTCCTCAGCAGGATTTAAGTATTCCACGTTTTGATTATGAAGCGAATCTCAATGATTTAATGAATAATCCACCACAGTGGTGCCAATCTACTCGAGGCGTAAGTGAAACACGCCTTGCTATTCGTTTTGAACGCCAATCGGGCTTACTTCGCCATTTTAAAGAACGTGGCACATTATATTTGGATATTTTTGATTATCCTGGTGAATGGCTATTAGATTTACCTTTGCTGAATTTAGATTTTCAACAATGGTCATTTGAACAAGCCAAAATTACATCAGGTATTCGCCAGCAGTTTGCTCAAGATTGGTTGGATAAACTGAAAAAGCTCGACCTAAGTGCGGTCGTCAATGAAGATGTTTTAGCGCAGATTGCAAAATCTTATACCGATTATTTGCTTGCCTGCAAAGCAGAAGGAATGCAATTTATTCAACCTGGCCGATTTGTCTTGCCTGGGGAATTAGAAGGCGCACCTGTATTACAATTTTTCCCGTTATTGCATTTGTCGGAAGAACAATGGTCAAAACTGAAAAGAGAGGCGAAATCCAATAGCTATTTTGCCGTGTTGAATAAGCGATATGATTATTATCGTAATAAGGTGGTGAAAGGCTTTTATGAAAATTATTTTTCTACTTTTGATCGCCAAGTGATTTTAGCCGATTGCTTAACTCCACTAAATCATAGCCAACAAGCTTTTATCGATATGCAAACAGGGCTTAATCAGCTTTTCAAAAATTTCCATTATGGGAAGCGCAATTTACTTAATCGTTTGTTTTCCCCGAATATTGATAAGTTAATGTTTGTGGCAACAAAAGCCGATCATATCACAACCGATCAAATTCAAAACTTAATTAGCCTTATGCGTCAATTGGTGCAAGAGGGCGGTCGTCATGTTGAATTTGAAGGGATTGATACAGAATACACGGCAATTGCTGCGATTCGAGCGACAAAACAAGTTTTAGTTAATCAAAACGGTAAACAAATCAAAGCTATTCAAGGAGTGCGTTCTGTAGATAAGCAACTTATTACGCTTTATCCGGGGTCTGTACCAAGTAAACTACCTAGTGCAGAGTTCTGGTCAAAACAATCTTTTGATTTTGATTCCTTTGAACCTCAAGTTTTACAACAGGGTGAAAGCATCCCGCATTTAAGAATGGATGCAGTTTTACAGTTTTTATTGGCGGATAGGTTTGATTGATAGAAAAATCAAATCGATTTAATTGTCAAATACTTAATATAAACCACTATTTTTTTATTGGTATTTAGGTAGAATTAATTTGAGTCTTTCTAAAGTAAAGGAGCTTATGATGAAAATGAAAACTCTCTTAGCATTAGCAATCAGCGGAATTTGTGCTGCTGGCGTGGCAAATGCACATGACCATATGGCAAAACCAGCAGGTCCTTCAATCGAAGTAAAAGTACAACAATTAGATCCTGCAAATGGTAACAAGGATGTAGGGACTGTAACCATTACTGAATCAAATTATGGTTTAGTGTTTACACCAAATCTACAAGGTTTAGCTGAAGGTTTACATGGTTTCCACATTCATGAAAATCCAAGCTGTGATCCAAAAGAAAAAGACGGTAAATTAACAGCAGGTTTAGCGGCTGGCGGTCACTGGGATCCTAAAGGCGCAAAACAACACGGTTACCCATGGCAAGATGATGCTCACTTAGGTGACTTACCGGCTTTAACTGTATTACATGATGGTACAGCAACTAACCCTGTTTTAGCGCCACGTCTTAAAAAATTAGATGAAGTTCGTGGTCATTCTATTATGATTCACGCGGGCGGTGATAACCACTCAGATCATCCAGCTCCACTTGGCGGTGGCGGCCCACGTATGGCATGTGGCGTGATTAAATAAGTCGATTCTTAAAGATAAAAAAGTGCGGTCAATTTTGACCGCACTTTTATTTTTTTACCACTTTACTTAACTACTTCCGCCGTATATTCCAATTTATGAATCGCATGAATCAATTGCTCATCAGAAACTTTCGGATCTTCTACAACAGTCACAGTTCTATCTTTAATGGAGGCTTTAGTGGAAATCACGCCATCAATATTACGTAATTCTTTATTCACCAAATAAGCACAAAGCTGGCAGTTCATTTCATTCACTTTTAGCACAACTTGCTTTGTTTCTTCCGCCTGAGCGGCAGAGAAGATGAATAATGAAAGCAAAAGTGCGGTCGTTAATTTCTTCATTTTTTGTTCCTAATTAGAAAGCTCTAAAATCCACGGTAAAATGGTTGGATAAGTTAAGAAAAAGAGCATGACGATAAATACAATCCAGTACAAAACAATAAGCTTTTTACGGGAAATGTATTTGCTGCAAATGATTTTTTTGGAAAACATCAATAACCAAAAGCCGTAGGCAAAGGCGCATAATGAAACGATAAGCATAGGAATGCGTAAATAATCATATTCACCCAAGCCAATCAACCATGTAGATGACACGCCAAATACTAAATAGATTAAAGGCGCAATGCAGCACAAAGTTGATGCCACCGCAGCACTTAGCGCGGTGGCAATCGCAACCCAAAAAGATTTATTAGAGCTTTTTAGAGATGTAGTCATATTTAAATTCTTTCGGATCAAAGGAATTTAGCGGGTCACCACCGACTTCGGCATACGGATAGCCAAAGTTGTTGAGTGGGGCAAGTTCTGGCTGTGGATATAAATCGAAGTCACGCGCATGATTAAATCCTACCCAGTTTGCTTCCCAGTTACCGAATAAGTATTTGGCAACGGCTTGTGTATCCTGATCATCAACCGATTTTTTCTCTGCTAAACGCATTTTTGCCACGTCTGCAGAATCAACAGGCACCCAGCCGAATCCCGCAAGATAGAACTCAGCACGACAATGCTGACCACCACTTACGTTTGCTACGCCATGTTCGTCCGCACTACCGAATGCACCTTTGGAATATTTGCCCATTTTATCCGCTGCACCTAAACGAATACCGAAAATTTCACGAGCAGGAATACCGCTGGCACGAGCAAGAGCAACGAAAACAGAGTTAATATCGGTACATTTACCTTTTAACACACCAGTGGTTAGAATTTTTTCTACATCGCCATCACCACAGCCTAGAACAGAATTGTCACGTTCCATATTGTTGACGATCCATTGGTGAATCAACTCAGCTTTTTTCAATGGATTGGTTTCAGTGCCCACAATTTTATCGGCGAACTGTTTCGCAATGCCATCAGTTTTAATATGTTGAGTCGGTTTTAAATATTCTTGTACATCAACAGAATAGTGAATGTCTTTTGGTGGCTTGTAATTCGTCAACGCACCTTTAACCATAGGTTCACGATCTTTGGTTTCAATCACCATAGTGATTTTTAAATCGCGTTTTTGTGCATCTTTATCCCAAGTCGCAAAGAGCGTTTTAGCACCATATTTGTTGTTTTCTGTTACATAGGCATCCAAATAGTTACCTTCAAAATGGATAGATTTTACCTGTTGATACTCGCCATTAAACGGTAAAGGCACCCACAGGTTCGTTTGTCCTTGCGAACCTTTTGGTGCAACTAAGTCATAAGTTTGAGTGAATTCATACAGATGAGAATCGGTATTGTAGTTTGGAATGTCGGTATTGGCATAAGCCATGGAACATGCGGAGAGCACCGCAGTGGCGATAAGTTTCTTCATGAAAAGATCCTTCTAGTTAGTTAACAGTTAAAACTTAACACATTAGATAAACTAATTGTGGACATGACTATAGTAGCTCATTTTATTTTCTAGTCAATATTGCTTTTTTATTTCAGCCATTTAAGATTTGCTAAAGAAATTCGAAGTAAAATACCATTTCTATTTTTATTGGAAAGAATAATGACAAAACAAATTTTCACACAATCTCAACAACCAGAAGAACAAGAAATTCTGCCTAAGCAGGAATTTTATAATGTTGAAACAACCATCGATAATGAACCTTTAGAAGGAGAGTTGTTGGACGAGCAATTTGAACAAATAGTGAAGCCAAAAGCGAGTGGTTGGAAAACAGCTTTAAAATTGACCGCACTTTTGTTTTTAGGGGCGACGGTTGCGCAATCTGTTCAATGGATTTGGGATAGTTATCAAAACCAACAATGGATTTACCTTGCTTTCGCCTTGGTGAGTTTTGTTGTGGTGATGTTTGGTTTATCTGAAATCATCGCAGAATGGCGACGTTTGGTGAAACTCAAAAAACGGTTGAATCTACAAGAACAAAGTCAGCGATTAATAGGTGAAAGTGCGGTTAAAAATCATCAAGTTTTTTCAGAACAGGATAGTGAGCAAGGAAAAGCCTTGTGTTTATCGATTGCCGATACCTTAAAATTGGATTCGCAACATCCCTCAATTGTCCAATGGGAAAAACAGCTGAATGAAAGTTATTCTGCTCGTGAAGTTACTCATTTATTCAGTAAGACAGTGTTACAGTCTTTTGATCAAAAAGCGAAAAAACTGATTACGAAAATGTCGGCAGAATCCGCTGTGATTGTGGCAATTAGTCCTTTAGCTGTGATTGATATGTTTTTTATTGCTTGGCGCAATATTCGTTTAATCAATAAAATTGCAGCGATTTATGGGATTGAGCTTGGGTATTTTACCCGTCTTCGTTTGCTCAGAATGGTATTGGTGAATCTTGCTTTTGCCGGTGCGACTGAAATCGTGCAAGATTTAGGGATGGATTGGCTTTCGCAAGATATTACCGCAAAACTTTCTGCACGAGCAGCACAGGGAATTGGCGTGGGATTATTGACAGCTCGATTGGGTATTAAGGCTATGGAGTTTTGTCGTCCACTGGCATTTGAAAAGTCGGAAAAACCAAAACTTTCTCATGTGCAAAAAGAATTGCTGACGGTGATGAAAGATACAGTGCTAGGCAAGAATAAAATGAAAGAAAAAGAAGAGTTGTAATAAAAAAGTGCGGTTAAAATTGACCGCACTTTTTTTGTATAAAAGAGATGATTAAAGCCCTGCTTTCAAGCTTGCCTCAATAAAGCGATCGAGATCGCCATCTAGTACGGCTTGTGTATTACGATTTTCAACGCCTGTGCGGAGATCCTTAATGCGCGCATCATCTAGTACATAAGAACGAATTTGGCTGCCCCAACCGATATCCGATTTATTATCTTCCATCGCTTGTTTATCCGCATTTTTCTTTTGTAACTCAAGCTCATACAATTTCGCTTTTAACTGCTTCATGGCTTGATCTTTATTTTTGTGTTGAGAACGATCGTTTTGACATTGCACGACAATTCCACTTGGCATGTGAGTAATACGCACCGCACTTTCAGTTTTATTGACGTGCTGACCACCCGCACCAGATGCACGATAAACGTCAATACGTAAATCGGCCGGATTGATTTCAATATCAATATCGTCATCAATTTCAGGATAAACGAAAGCTGCTGCAAATGATGTATGGCGACGGTTATTAGAGTCAAATGGGCTTTTGCGCACTAAACGATGGATACCGGTTTCTGTGCGTAACCAACCGAAAGCGTATTCACCACTGACACGAATCGTCGCTGATTTTAAACCCGCCACATCACCATCGGATACTTCCATTAATTCAGTTTTAAAACCTTTACTTTCAGCCCAACGAAGGTACATGCGAAGTAACATTTCCGTCCAGTCTTGTGCTTCTGTACCACCTGAACCGGCTTGTAAATCGACATAGCAATCGCACGCATCGTGTTCACCGCTAAACATACGGCGGAATTCTAATTTTGCGAGTTGTTGTTCAAGCTCATCTAATTCGGCAACAGCTTCATTGAAGGTCTCTTCATCCTCAGCTTCAACGGCTAATTCAAGAAGCCCTTCAACATCTTCTAAACCTTGTTCTAAATTTTTGATGGTATCAACCACTTGTTCAAGTGAAACGCGTTCTTTCCCAAGCGCTTGGGCTTTTTCGGGTTCGTTCCACACATCAGGTTGTTCTAATTCGGCATTAACTTCTTCTAAACGCTCGACTTTTGCGTCGAAGTCAAAGATACCCCCGAAGCACAGAAGTGCGCTCGGAAAGGTTGGTGATTTTGCTTTTGATTGGATTGATTTCGAACATAATAACTAAGTTTTTAAGCTAAATGGGAGATGGATTATAAAGGATATGCTTAGGGTTGGGTAGATTATAGAGAAACAAAAAACCTTATTTATTTCTGAAATAAATAAGGTTTAAGTATGATTAAAAAGAATGAAATTATTCAGCAGGGAATTTTTCTTCTAATTGTTCTGCTAATTTGTCAATTGCATCATCCTTTTGGTTTGCTTTTGCGACAGCTTCAGGAACTTTACCAGCATTGTCAAGAGATGGTGATTTTACTTGAGACAAAATTAGTTGGGCCACTTCTTTTTCAGCATCTACGTATTCTTTATACATAGAAACAAGTGGTGAAACTTCTTCACTTTTAATTCCCAATGCTTCCAATTCTGCCACATTTTCTGCTGCTTGTTTATCAAATGCTGCAACAGCCGCTTCAGTTTCGGTCGCATTGCTATTTGCAGATGCAACAGAAATTGCATCAAAACTTGCTTCAAGTTTTTTACTTGCTGTTTCTTCCCACGCTTGAAACTTTTTCACTTCTTCAGCTTGTTGAGATGCAGCAAATGCACTGATAGAAGTGAAAGTTAATGCTGCGATAGCTGTCATTTTTAATAAATTTTTCATTGAGATAACCTCTTTTGAATAAAATAAAATTTGTACCCCTACATGGGTACGTTGCGCATTGTAAAAAAAATGTAGTGATTTCGTCAACTATTTAATTGAGGTTTTTAGTTGGTTATTTTTAGGAATAACAATTTTGCATAAATTCTCAATTACTTTATAATTTGCGCTTATTTTCATAAATTTAGGAACAAAGAAATATGAAGAAATTACTGACCGCACTTTTAATCACAGCTTCTGCCACTGCAATGGCGACTGATGCTGAGATTAAATCGAAGCTACAGGCATTAGGTGCGAAAAATATTGAAGTGAAAGATTCACCGGTAAAAGGCCTTAAAACAGCCGTGACTGATCAAGGCATTTTATATGTGAGCGAAAATGGTCAATATGTTTTGCAAGGCAAAATGTATGAATTAACAAATAAAGGCCCAGTTGATGTGGCAGGTAAACTTTTAGCGGATAAAGTGAATGCGTTAAAAAACGAAATGATCATTTATCCGGCAAAAAATGAAAAATATGTTGTGACCGTATTCATGGATATTACTTGCCATTATTGCCATATCCTTCATCAACAAGTGAAAGAATATAATGATTTAGGTATTACTGTTCGTTATCTTGCATTCCCACGTGCCGGAATGAATGAAACTGCTCGCCAAATGGAAGCAATTTGGACATCGAAAGATCCTGTATTTGCATTGAACGAAGCAGAAAAAGGTAACTTACCGAAAGAATTGAAAACGCCTAACATTGTGAAAAGACACTATGATTTAGGTGTACAACTCGGCGTACAAGGTACACCAAGTATTGTGACTTCAACAGGTGAAGTGCTTGGCGGATATTTAAAACCTCATGATTTATTAGCTGTGTTACAAGAATCTGCACAATAATTGTTAGTAGTGGGGGCGTATGATATACGCCCTTTAAATATTCATATCATCAAAGCACATATCAAATGTTCCTTTAGGTGATAATTTTAAATAACAAAACACCGTGAAAAAACTCATCAAACGTCGTGAAATTCCTGCCGGAAATTCTGTTTCAGATAATGCATTACTCGATCGTCTCTATCGTTCTCGCCATATTAAAAACAGCCAAGAATTAGACCGCACTTTGCAATCAATGCTGAATCCCAATCAATTACACGGCATTCAACAAGCCGTAGATTTATTGGTTAATGCTTATCAACAGCAACAAAAGATTGTTATTGTCGGTGATTTTGATGCAGACGGGGCAACCAGTACGGCACTTTCAGTATTAGCTTTGCGTATGCTTGGCTTTACTGATGTGGAATACCTTGTACCGAATCGTTTTGAGCAAGGCTATGGTTTGAGTGTACCCGTTGCTGAAATGGCAATGGAAAAAGACGTGCAGTTATTAATGACGGTGGATAACGGGGTATCGTCTTTTGAGGGAGTGGCATATTTAAAAGAGCAGGGTGTGAAGGTGTTGATTACCGATCATCACTTGCCACCAGAAATACTGCCGAATGCTGATGCCATTGTTAATCCAAATTTGCAACAATGTGGTTTCCCTTCAAAATGTTTAGCCGGTGTAGGCGTAGCGTTTTATTTAATGCTCGCTTTGCGTGCCAAATTTCGCGAGTTGGGCATTTTTACGGCAGAAACACAACCTAATTTTACTGAATTACTGGATTTAGTTGCGCTCGGCACGATTGCAGACGTTGTTCCCCTTGATCAAAATAACCGTATTTTAGCCCATCAAGGGTTGATGAGAATTCGTGCGAAACGTTGTCGACCAGGAATTATTGCTCTCGCTGAAGTGGCTAATCGAGAAGTCGAAAAACTTTGCTCGGCTGATTTGGGCTTTGCGATTGCACCACGTTTAAATGCTGCGGGCCGATTAGATAATATGTCTGTTGGTGTAGAGTTATTACTTGCAGAAAGTATGCAAGAGGCAAGAGCACAAGCCTTGGATTTGGACAGCTTGAATCAGGCTAGAAAAGAAATTGAGCAAGGCATGAAGTTAGAAGCCTTAGAAATTTGCCGAAATCTCACCGCACTTTCTGATGAATTACCGATGGGGATAGCTTTATTCCAGCCAGATTGGCATCAAGGTGTATTAGGTATTGTGGCTTCTCGAATCAAAGATCAATACCATCGACCAGTCATTGCTTTTGCACAAGATCAAGAAGGCATTTTAAAAGGTTCTGCTCGTTCAATTGAAGGCTTGCATATGCGCGATGTATTAGAGCGTATTCATTCCCAACATCCGGATATGATTTTAAAATTTGGCGGTCATGCCATGGCAGCAGGATTAAGCATTAAAGAAAGCTTTTTCCCTGATTTTCAAAAGATTTTTAATCAAACGGTGCAAGATTGGTTAAATGAAGATCAATTACAAGGTGTGATTTGGACGGATGGCGAACTTCAAGCAAATGAATTTAGTATTGAAACAGCAGAAGTGATAAAATCTGGCGGGCCTTGGGGACAAGCTTTTCCTGAGCCTGTTTTTGATGGCGAATTTAAAATTTTTGAGCAACGTGCAATCGGACAAAATCAAAATCATTTAAAAATGCTTGTTGAGCCTAAAAATGGTGGTCCATTATTAGATGC
The DNA here is from genome assembly GCF_000210895.1 of Haemophilus parainfluenzae T3T1. Lineage (NCBI taxonomy): Bacteria > Pseudomonadati > Pseudomonadota > Gammaproteobacteria > Pasteurellales > Pasteurellaceae > Parahaemophilus > Parahaemophilus parainfluenzae. The sequence goes on from NC_015964.1 coordinate 1,500,289, forward strand.
CATTGCGTTTAATATCGATACTCGGTATTATCCCGATTTGTCGATTAAGCAGGCAAAATTTGCTTATAAGTTAGAAATTAATGAGTTTCGTGGAAATCGAAACCTCCAATTATTAGTCGATTATATTGAACCAATTGGTTAATTTATGAAAAAAGTTTGGCAGAATAAATTATTAAAAGGATCCTTTGCAATGATATTGCTGAGTGTGACAAATGTCGCATTCGGTGAAGTCAATGCAAAGGATTTTTCTGCCAAAAATTCACCGCACTTACCACCAGCAAATGTGGCACAGTTTGAAGATGGTCGAGATTATTTTTCATATCAAGAACCCATTGAACAAGCTAAAAGAAATGATCGTAAAATTCCTATCCAATTTTTCTTTGATTACGATTGCCGAGTTTGTTCTTCAGCTCAAGATATTTTGCAACTTTATAGCCAAATTCGTCCAAATAAAGTGGCATTAGAAGAACATCCCGTTGCTACAAATGAAGCTAAATTTTCAGCCACAATATTCTATACATTACAGCGTTTAAAAGTGGGTGAGTTATCAGATGTGTTGTTATTTGAAACCTCTGAAAAAGCACGCTATACCGAATTATCCACATTAGATAAGATGCGTGAATGGGTTGTCTCACAAGGGATTAGTAAAACTGAATTTAATAAAGTTGTCCATTCCAAAGAAGTGAAAGAGGATGTGAGTAACGCCATTTATTTGACAGAAGAATATGGTGTCTTTACTTTCCCTTATGTGGTTGTGGGCGGAAAATATGTTCTCACCGCGAGTACGCTCTATAACGATGATTATGGCGTAGCAGTATTAGATTTCTTAGTGAGTAAACTCGAACAAGAAAGGAAAAAATAATGAAAATCGGGATTGTTGGTGCAATGGCACAAGAAGTGGAAATTTTATCCCAATTAATGACAGATAAAAAAGAAACAAAAGTGGCAAGTGCGGTCATTTTTGAAGGCAAAATTAATGGTAAAGAAGTCGCATTATTGCAATCAGGGATTGGTAAAGTTGCGGCAGCTATTGGCACTACCGCTTTATTACAATTAGCTAAACCTGATGTGGTTTTAAATACAGGCTCAGCAGGTGGTGTGGCAAAAGGCTTAAAGGTAGGAGATATCGTTATTTCCGATGAAACCAGCTATCACGATGCTGATGTGACGGCATTTGGCTATGAAAAAGGTCAGTTACCTGCGAATCCAGCGGCTTTTCTTTCAGATAAAAAATTAGCGGATTTAGCAGACGAAATTGCCCAATCACAAGGGCAAAATGTGAAACGTGGTTTAATTTGTTCGGGCGATAGCTTTATTAATAGCGAAGAAAAAATTGCTCAAATTAAAGCGGATTTCCCCAATGTGACAGCAGTAGAAATGGAAGCCACAGCAATTGCACAAGTTTGTCATGCCTTTAACGTACCGTTTGTAGTCGTTCGAGCCATTTCAGATGCAGGCGATGGCGAAGCGAGTATGTCATTTGAAGAATTTCTCCCACTTGCAGCTAAACAATCCTCGGCATTAGTGTTGGGCATGATAGAAAGATTATAAGAGGTAATATATGGGGATAATCATCACCGTTGATGGCCCAAGCGGAGCAGGGAAAGGAACACTTTGTTACGCGTTGGCAGAAAAGTTAGGTTTTACCTTATTAGATAGTGGCGCTATTTATCGCGTGACGGCATTGGCTGCACTGAAACGCCATGCAGACTTAACCGATGAAGAGGGATTAGCGGAGTTAGCGCGTCATTTAGATATTCAGTTCATTCCAAAGAATGGAGAAGTCAATGTGCTTCTTGGAGGGATGGATGTGAGTCATTTAATCCGTACGCAAGAAGTGGCGGAAGCCGCCTCAAAAGTGGCGGTTTTCCCAAAAGTGCGGTCTGCTTTACTGCAACTTCAGCAGGATTTTAGCAAAAATGATGGCCTGATTGCTGATGGGCGAGATATGGGGACCGTGGTTTTCCCAAATGCACAAGTTAAACTGTTTTTAGATGCAAGTGCGGAAGAACGTGCAAAAAGACGCTATAAACAGTTGCAAAATAAGGGAATTAATGGTAACTTTGCACAGATTTTAGCCGAGATACAAGAACGCGATTTTCGCGATAGAAATCGTGAGGTTGCGCCATTGAAACCGGCTGACGATGCTTTATTGTTAGATAGTACAACATTGAGTATTGATGAAGTCATTGCTCAAGCGTTGGATTATATTCAACAAAAAGCGTCAATTTCGATTTAACTGTTTATTCAAGGAAGAATAGACATTTATCCTCAACCCCGCATTTTATGGATCTTAATGTGGATGTTATTAACTTAAATTAAGAAGATTATTTATATGTCAGAATCTTTTGCTCAACTCTTTGAAGAATCATTAAAAGGCCTTGAAACCCGTCAAGGTTCAATCGTTAGCGGTACTGTTGTTGCTATTCAAAAAGGCTTTGTACTTGTTGATGCAGGCTTAAAATCTGAATCTGCAATTCCTGTTGCTGAATTCCAAAACGCTCAAGGTGAACTTGAAGTTAAAGTTGGCGACACAGTAAACGTAGCTTTAGATGCAGTTGAAGATGGTTACGGCGAAACTAAACTTTCTCGTGAGAAAGCTGTTCGTCACGAATCTTGGATTGAATTAGAAAAAGCTTACGAAGAAAAAGCGACCGTTATCGGTTTAATCAACGGTAAAGTGAAAGGCGGTTTCACAGTTGAGTTAAACGGTGTTCGTGCATTCTTACCTGGTTCATTAGTTGATACACGTCCTGCGCGTGAAGCTGATCACCTACTTGGTAAAGAATTAGAATTCAAAGTAATCAAATTAGATCAAAAACGTAACAACGTTGTAGTTTCTCGTCGTGCAGTGATCGAATCTGAAAACAGCCAAGAACGTGAACAAATCCTTGAGAACCTAGCTGAAGGTTCAGAAGTTAAAGGTATCGTTAAAAACTTAACTGACTACGGTGCATTCGTAGATTTAGGTGGCGTTGACGGTTTATTACACATCACTGATATGGCTTGGAAACGTGTTAAACACCCAAGCGAAATCGTGAATGTAGGCGACGAAGTAACTGTTAAAGTATTAAAATTTGACAAAGATCGTACTCGCGTATCTTTAGGCTTAAAACAATTAGGTCAAGATCCTTGGGTTGCTATCGCTGAAAACCACCCAGTAAACAGCAAATTAACTGGTAAAGTAACTAACTTAACTGACTACGGTTGTTTCGTTGAAATCTTAGATGGTGTTGAAGGTTTAGTTCACGTTTCTGAAATGGATTGGACTAACAAAAACATCCACCCATCTAAAGTTGTAAGCCTTGGCGATACAGTTGAAGTAATGGTATTAGAAGTTGACGAAGAGCGTCGTCGTATTTCTTTAGGTTTAAAACAATGCAAACCTAACCCATGGACTCAATTCGCTGAAACTCACAACAAAGGCGACAAAGTTACTGGTAAAATTAAATCAATCACTGATTTCGGTATCTTCATCGGTCTTGAAGGTGGTATCGACGGTTTAGTTCACTTATCTGACATTTCTTGGAATGTTGCAGGTGAAGAAGCAGTTCGCAACTACAAAAAAGGTGATGAAGTATCTGCAGTAGTATTAGCAGTAGATGCAGTGAAAGAACGAATTTCTTTAGGTATCAAACAACTTGAAGATGATCCATTCAACAACTTCGTAGCAAACACCAAAAAAGGTGCTGTAGTTTCTGCAACTGTTGTTGAAGCTGACGCTAAAGGTGCTAAAGTTGAATTAGCAGGTGGCGTTGAAGGTTATATCCGTGCAGCAGACTTAACAAACGAAGTTGCAGCAGGTGATGTAGTTGAAGCGAAATACACTGGTGTTGATCGTAAAGCTCGTATCGTTCACTTATCTGTAAAAGCGAAAGATCAAGCTGAAGAAGCAGCTGCAGTTGCAAACGTGAATAATAAACAAGAAGATGTTGCTATTCCAAACGCAATGGCTGAAGCTTTCAAAGCAGCTAAAGGTGAATAATTAATTCACATGAATAAGGCTGGGTCATTGACTCAGCCTTATTATTACCAGCTATAATTAACAAGGATTTAGCGGTAATTTATTATGAACTAATGCATTACCTGTAAGTCTTAATAACAAGTTTAAGTACAAATTTAAAGGAGAGTTGACGATGACTAAATCTGAACTAATTGAAAATCTATCAACAAAGCACCCAACTTTATCCGCAAAAGAAGTAGAAGGTATTGTAAAGGATATTCTTGAACTCATTGCACAATCTTTAGAAGAAGGTAATCGTATTGAAGTACGTGGTTTTGGTAGCTTCTCTTTACACCATCGTCAACCGCGAGTGGGCCGTAATCCTAAAACTGGTGATTCTGTAAAATTAGATGCTAAATCTGTACCGCACTTTAAAGCGGGTAAAGAATTAAAAGATCGCGTAAATGTTTTTGCTTAAACATTCAATCGATATCAATAAAACGACACTTAGGTGTCGTTTTTTATTACAAATTTTGGCATAATGAAACTATTCTTAACAAGGAGATTGTGATGATTAAATATATTCTCGGACTCATTATTGTGCTAGCTATCGTAATCGTTGCGGTAACTATAGGGGCGAATAATGATCAAGTAATCACCTTTAACTACATTGTTGCTGAAAGCCAATTCCAACTTTCAACGTTAGTCGCGATTTTATTTGGTTTTGGATTAATTTTAGGTTGGTTAATTACCGGATTCTTCTACTTAAAATTAAAATTCAAAAATATGTCGTTAGCGCGTCAAGTTAAACGTCAAACATTACAAATTAACGAATTAACGACTACTCGCGATAAGGCAGCATAATGCTTGAATTACTCTTTCTGCTTCTGCCAATAGCCGCCGCTTACGGTTGGTATATGGGGCATCGGAGTGCCAAGAAAGATCAGGAAGATGTTAGTAATAAACTCTCCCGTGATTATGTCACGGGGGTCAATTTTTTGCTTTCTAATCAAACGGATAAAGCTGTTGATTTGTTTCTTGATATGTTGCAAAAACAAGAAACAGAAAATGAAATTGAAAGCAACTCACAATTTGAAGCTGAGCTAACACTCGGTAACCTTTTCCGTTCTCGAGGCGAAGTGGATCGTGCCTTACGGATCCATCAAGCGCTCGATCGTAGTCCCAATTATTCTTTCGAACAAAAATTATTAGCTAAACAGCAACTTGCCAAAGATTTCATGACGGTGGGTTTTTATGACCGTGCTGAAGCCCTTTATATTATTATGGTAGATGAGCCAGAGTTTGCAGAAAATGCACTGCAACAGCTTTTGGTGATTTATCAAAAAACAAAAGAATGGAAAAAAGCCGTTAATATCGCAGAGAAGCTTGCCAAGATCTCACCCAAAGAAAATAATGTGGAATTAGCACAATGTTATTGTGAATATGCCTTAAGCGGTGAACTTGAAAGTGCGGACGAAAAACGCAGTATTTTACAAAAAGCGCTGAATGTATCTCCAACCAGTGTGAGAGCATCAATGTTGCTTGCTGATTTAGAAATGGCTAATAAAAACTATCGTCAAGCCATTCAGTTTTTAGAGAATATTCTTGATCAAAATCCAATTTATATTGGTGAAGTGCTGAAAACGCTCAAATATTGTTATGATGAATTAGGGGAGAGAGATAACTTTGAGTTATTTCTAATTAGAGCCAGTCAGCAGGTTAACAATACAAAAGTCGATTTAATGTTAGCAAGCGTGATTGAAGAGAAAGATGGCAAGAGTGCCGCTCAATCAAAGCTTTATCAACAACTAACCAAAAATCCAAGTACATCTATTTTCCACCGTTTTATTCAATTCCAAATTGATGATGCAGAGGAAGGGCGAGGTAAAGAAAGCTTAATTTTGCTACATAAAATGGTCGGTGAGAGAATTAAGCAAGGCTTTGGTTATCGTTGCTCAAATTGCGGTTATCAAACCCATAAATTAATGTGGAATTGTCCTTCTTGCAAACAGTGGGAATCCATCAAACCAGAACATAATTAATTGACACAGTGAGGTAAAATTATGAATAGCAAAGTAATCGTTGCATTGGATTACGAAACGGAAGCGCAAGCGCTATCCCTCGTGGATCAAATTGATCCAAGCTTATGCCGCTTAAAAGTGGGTAAAGAAATGTTTACCACACTGGGAACAAATTTTGTTAAGCAATTACACGAGCGCCAATTTGATGTTTTCCTCGATCTTAAATTTCATGATATTCCTAATACTGTGGCAAGAGCAGTGCGTTCTGCGGCTGATTTAGGGGTATGGATGGTTGATGTCCATGCTAGCGGTGGTCTGAAAATGATGGAAGAGGCGAAGAAAATTCTTGAACCTTATGGAAAAGATGCGCCTTTATTAATTGCTGTAACGGTATTGACCAGTATGGAAGATTTGGATTTATTACAAATCGGTATTAACTCTTCACCACTTGAGCATGTATTACGTCTTGCGCATTTAACACAGCGTGCGGGATTAGATGGAGTTGTTTGTTCACCACAAGAAGTGGAGATTTTACGTAATACTTGTGGTCCTGATTTTAAATTAGTCACGCCAGGGATTCGTCCAATTGGAAGTGATTTTGGCGATCAACGTCGCGTTATGACACCTGCAGCGGCTATTCGTTCTGGTTCTGATTATTTAGTAATTGGTCGCCCAATAACTCAAGCTGAAAATCCAGCAGAAGTGCTTCGTTCAATTAATTCATCACTTTCGTAATATGACAGAGAGTACTTTAGTTTATTCTACCGAAATCGGTCGAATTAAAGCGCAAAAACAGCCGGTACAACGCCCTAAAGGTGATGGTGTGGTTCGCATCCAAAAACAAACCAGTGGTCGAAAAGGTGCGGGCGTCTCAGTGATTACTGGGCTCGATTTATCTGATGATGAATTGAAAAAGTTAGCGGCTGAACTTAAAAAACGTTGTGGTTGTGGTGGTTCAGTTAAAGACGGCAATATTGAGATTCAAGGCGAAAAACGTGATTTACTAAAACAACTTTTAGAACAAAAAGGGTTTAAAGTAAAATTAGCGGGTGGCTAATATAAAACAAAAAATCCATCTTCAATTGAAGATGGATTTTTTTATGATTAACTTTCCATGAAGTCTGGTTGGTAAGCAAAGAAAATTGCACCCAAGAAACTTAATACAGCAAATGCCAGAAATGCATTGTTTGGATTGACTGCTTTACGACTAAAATATTTAGCTGAGAAGAAGATATAAAGCACAAGCATGATGATTTTCATGATGAGCCAGCTTTGTAACTGATAACCGACCAAGAAGAAAATCGTTAAGCCACTTGCAATTAAAAGTGTATCCACTAAGTGCGGTAAAATTTTTAGTAGTTTAATCGCTCGCCAATCTTTCCCACTTAATTGCATTCCCCCACGGATAATTAATAATCCCAAACTTAAAAATGCACAAACAATGTGCAAATAAACTAACATAGTCACTCCTGAATAAAAATGTGGTAGAGATACCGTATTTTTATATTTTATTTAATTTCATAAAGACTAACACCACATTCTCTATCAGAACTTATTGGCGCAACTTCATAATTTTTACCAGCCTCAGGAATAAAACTAATCATGTTACCTTTACAGCTTTTTCCTTTTATTATAGTTGTAATTTTTTCAGTAGTTGTATAGTGAGTATGCGAATGATCTAATGGAATAATTTCATTTTGAACAGTTACTTCACTATTAGCAGGGATAACAAATTCTTTGAAAAATATACCAGATAAAAATTTTGAATGAGCAGAAGGATCTTTGCTTAATTCTGTTGCTGGCATACCTATACTTTCGTTGCTTTTTGCTCCAACCATTGAACTAAATGCTTGTCCTAATCCGCCACCAATAGTAACTTTTTCCTTTTTACCATCAATATTTACAGTTAAATAAGAAGGTCTACCATTTTGCCCGTATAATCGAATACGAGCATCTTTTGAGGCGTCATAAGGCTGATTTTGATTTGATAATTCGGTCGAAACACAAGCAGTTAAGCTAAGAATAGAGGCAGAAATCAAAAATAATTTTTTCATATATTTTCCTTGAGGATATTTAAATGCGGTCAAAAGTGACCGCACTTTAATTTCTTATTTTGCAATACGCTTATATTTAATACGATGTGGTTGTGCTGCGGCTTCACCTAAGGTTTTCTTTTTCCACTCTTCGTAGTCTGAGAAGTTACCTTCGTAGAACGTCACTTTACCTTCATCACCGTAATCTAAAATATGAGTTGCAATACGGTCTAAGAACCAACGGTCATGGGATATCACCATTGCACAGCCTGGGAACTCTAAGATCGCATTTTCTAACGCACGTAAAGTTTCAACGTCTAAGTCATTGGTCGGTTCGTCCAATAACAGCACATTACCACCACGTTGTAGAAGTTTAGCCAAGTGTAAACGACCACGCTCACCACCCGATAATTCGCCAACACGTTTTTGTTGATCTACGCCTTTGAAGTTGAAGCGTCCAACATACGCACGGCTTGGAATTTCAAAGTTGCCAATAGTAAGAATATCTTGTCCGTTAGACACTTCTTCCCACACGGTTTTCTTATCATCCATTGAGTCACGGAACTGATCGACAGAGGCAAGTACAACCGTTTCACCCATCGTAATTGAGCCACTATCTGGTTGTTCTTGACCTGAAAGCATACGGAATAGGGTCGATTTACCCGCACCATTTGGCCCAATAATACCTACGATAGCCCCTTTTGGAATGCTGAATGATAAATCATCAATTAAAGTGCGATCGCCGTAAGATTTAGTGAGATGTTCTACCTCAATCACTTTATCACCTAAACGTGGACCAGGTGGAATAAAGAGTTCGTTAGTCTCGTTACGTTTTTGGTATTCGCCAGAGTTCAACTCATCAAAGCGCGCCATACGAGCTTTGCTTTTCGCTTGACGGCCTTTCGGATTTTGGCGAACCCATTCTAATTCTTTCGCAATTGATTTTTGACGCGCGTTTTCAGTGGCTTGTTCTTGCTCTAAACGTTTCTCTTTTTGCTCTAACCAAGAAGAGTAGTTACCTTCCCAAGGAATACCTTCACCACGGTCAAGCTCTAAGATCCAACCTGCTACGTTATCTAAGAAGTAACGGTCGTGGGTAATCGCCACAACAGTACCTTCGTAGTCATGTAAGAAGCGTTCTAACCATGCTACCGATTCTGCATCTAAGTGGTTGGTTGGCTCGTCTAATAAGAGCATGTCTGGTTTTTCGAGTAATAAACGACAAAGCGCGACACGACGACGCTCACCACCAGATAAATGCTCAATTTTGGCATCCCAATCCGGTAAACGTAATGCATCTGCAGCACGCTCTAATTGGTTATCTAAATTATGGCCATCGTGTGCTTGAATAATGGCTTCAAGGTTTGCTTGTTCTGCCGCGAGTTTATCGAAATCCGCATCAGGATCAGCATAAAGCGCATAGACTTCATCTAAACGGGTTAGTGCATTTTTCACTTCAGAAACGGCTTCTTCTACTGCTTCACGTACAGTTTGTTGCGGATCAAGTTTTGGTTCTTGTGGAAGATAACCAATCTTAATACCAGGTTGTGGACGAGCTTCACCTTCGAACTCTTTATCCACGCCCGCCATAATGCGTAAAAGGGTTGATTTACCCGCACCATTTAAGCCGAGTACCCCGATTTTTGCACCAGGGAAAAAGCTTAAAGAAATATCTTTCAAAATATGACGCTTCGGTGGCACCACTTTGCCGACACGGTGCATCGTATATACAAATTGCGTTGACATAGTTTTCTCGATGTTATGAATAAAAGTGCGGTTATTTTACTTGATGTTTAGGGAATAAGCTATTTGAAAGGCAAAAAAAACCACCCATATAGGGTGGTAGGAAAGTAGTTTAGCTATATTTATGATTATTTTATTTAGGAACTTTATGAATATCAAGCAATCACTTGACGAGACAAATAGTACATAAATTTCAGTTATAATGGAAATGCGAATGAATAATTTGTTGATACAAATCAAGAAAATCACAGGATTTTTTACGTTTAGATTGATTTTTATTCGATTTTGATTAGGAACTGCTTGTGATAAAATCTGTCTATTCAATTATTTAGCCCACTTTATTCTTATTTATGTTTAAAAAATTACTCCTAGGATTATCGCTAATTTCTCCTTTTTCGGTTCTCGCACATCCTCATGCCTTTATTGATATGCAAACCAAACCATTAGTGAAAGATAATCAATTAATTGGTTTTTCGACTCAATGGTTACTAGATGAAGCCAGCTCTTCAGCCGTATTGTATGACATGATGCAGACGAAAGGGGATAAAGCTGCTCAACAGAAATTAGTTGATGAGGTAATGGCAAACGTTGTGAATGAACATTACTTTAGTTATGTCTTTGATAAAGAAAATCACAAGATCAAATATAAAAAACAGCCTGAAAATTATGGCATGCGTGTTAAAGGGAATGAGGTGGAATATTATTTTGATTTCCTTTTAGCACAGCCACAGGCTTTGCAAAATAACGAATTTACGCTGATGACTTATGACAGTACCTATTATGTGGCAATGCGTTATGCTGAAATAGGTAAAAGAGCGGTTGATTTTTCAGCACTTCCTGCAAACTGCAAAGGGGAGGTGCTCGAACCTAATGTCGATGAAAAAATTAAATCCTACGCTTCATCATTGGATAAATCTCAAAAAAATGAAGATGATTCTCTTGGTGTATTGTTTGCGCAGAAAGTAAAAATTAAATGTGAATAAAAAATGAAGTTAAAATTGACCGCACTTTTTATCGGCTTATTGGTGATTATTTTCGCCTTGCTACCTTGGCTTTTTGTACAAGTAGCCGATTGGCAAAAAGCCTTTAATCAGCTGATTTCTGAAAATCTACACCAGATTCAAGCACATTCATCAACTGCAGGATTGTGGTTGATTTTCGCCGCTTTTTCTTATGGTGTATTACATGCATTAGGGCCTGGGCATGGAAAATTTATTATTGCTGGTTATCTTTCTACTCACGAAAGCCAACTTAAAACCAGCGTACGCTTAAGTTTGCTTTCCTCTCTCATGCAAGGTTTTGTCGCAGTCGCAGCAACCTCCATTGTGGTGGTGATACTTAATCTTTCCTCTAAATATTTTAAACTTAGCCAGTTATGGCTGGAACGTAGCGCACTCATTTTATTATTGCTATTAGGACTTTATTGGATTGCTCAAGGTTTGAAAGGCTTAAAGAAAAAACAATCTTTTCGTATTACATCGATCCAATCATTACCAAAACAGATTGGAACAGCTTCTCCATTTCGATATGAACAAGGAAAAGTAAGCCAAACGCAATGTAGTTGTGGGCATCAACATCTACCTAATAATCAACAGCTTAAGCAATCAGGTGATTTAAAATCTCAGTTCTTAGTGATTTTGACTATTGGTATGCGACCATGTAGTGGCGCTATTTTTGTGCTCTTTCTCGCTTATATGCTGGATCTTTATTGGTGGGGAATTGTAGCTACGTTTGCCATGTCTCTCGGCACAGGATTAATGCTTTCACTTTTTGCTGCGTTAGTACGCTATGCGAGAAATGTCGCAACGCGATTAGGCCATTGGTACGGTTTAACTGGTTCTAATCAAAAAGGCGAGGCCATGATCAAATGTATTGCGGGCGCAATTATGATCTTTTTTGCACTAAGCTTGTTATATGGCACGATGGGGGCTGTAACAGGTGGAGCCGCCTTATTTGGTGGCTAAAGAAAAGGGCAGCGTTTGCTGCCCATTTATTTGAAAATAGATTATTCAACCCAAGTGACGATTTCTTCAATTGGTCTACGAGATTTTTTGGTAATGTCTCTCGCGCGATAACCAAATGTTGCTGCCACAGATACGCCCCATTCATTTGGATCAAAGAGACCTTCAGCGGCTAAAACCTCATTCATTTTATCGTAGTTAAAGCCTTCAATAGGACAAGAATCTACGCCGATAGCCGCGGCACCAGTTAGCATATTGGCTAATGCAATGTAGGTTTGTTTGCTTGTCCAGTCAAATAATGCACGCTCGCTTTCTGCGGTTTTCATTTCAACTTCTTGTAAGCCTTTATATTTTTCCAAGGCTTTTTCTAATTGCTCGCCTTGTAAACCTCTACGCACCGCCACATCACGGAAGAAAGGCGTGTCATATCGAGCATTTTTCTTCGCAAGAATGATCACTAAATGACTACAATCATCTAATTGATATTGCATGCCCCAGCTAAAAGGTTTGAGCTTATCGCGTAATGCTTTATTTTGAATCACTAAGAACTTCCATGGCTCGGAACCGACAGAGCTTGGTGATAAACGAGCAAATTCTAAAATTGCCGCGAAATCTTCTTGGCTAATTTTTTTATTCGGATCGTAATAACGAGTGGAACAGCGATTTTCGAATACCTGAAGCATTTGTTCGCGTGTAATTTGACTCATGTTTTCTTCCTCTTAACATTATCTAATTTGTGATCTTTTGACCGCACTTTAGCGTTCTTTCCAATATCCAATCCACTCTTTGAGTAATTGCATATTTTTCGTAATCGCGCCACCTTGTGGAATAAAATGCATCATATTGAGTCCATAACTGTCAGGCGTAATGCCTTCACCTACACTTGCAGGTAACACATCAAAACCTTGTTGTTGGAATAATAATTTTGCACGTTGCATATGCCATTCATTGGTGACTAAAATAATTTTGTGAATACCTTCTTTTTCCAACATTTGTTTGGTGAAAAGCGCATTTTCTTTAGTAGTAAGTGCTTTAGGTTCAATCCATTTAGTTGGCACATTAAAGAAGTTTTGGAGTTCTTCGGCGGCGATTTTGGCCTCAATAGCGCCTGTTGGACTCGCCCCTGTAATTAATAGTGGCAAGTGTGTTTCTTTTTGTAAGAAAGCGGCATAACGTAAGCGTTCAAGTTGAATAGCAGTTGAAGCTAATGGCGCATAAAGTTCTTTGCTATCACGCAAGCCACCACCCAGTAAAACGATCGCTTGAGCTTGTTGGTAATCTTGCAGTGTTAAATGATCTTCAGTAATGAGACTATCTTTAAGTACTTGTGCAGTGTAAGGAATGCTTAAAAGATAGAGTAGTGAGAAACCAAGTGCGGTCGAAATTCGGCTTAATTTTTTGAAATTGAATTTAGCTAGAATAAGAGACAGCCCCCACAAAATTAAAATATTAAATGGGGGAAGAATCATAGCGGTAATGAGTTTTTTTAATTCAAACATTATTTATCCAATTCAACAAAATCTAGCTCTTTGGTCCATAATTTGGCATAGCTACTATTTTTGCCATAAGAGTTATCGCAAACACGATTTGGAATTTCTAACAAGCAAGAGAAAATATGACCATGTAAGCGAGTTGTGGTGACTTTATCATTCGCTAAGAATACTTGTGCAACACGTTTTACAATACGTTGAGTATAGGCATACCAGAATTGATGGCAAAGATCTTTCAGCCAACCCAGACCAAATTTATTGGCCATTTTACTCATTCGCCAGCTTAATGCTAAAACTACATCATCTTCTGTTGAAAGGATATCTTCCCAGTCTTTTACATTACTGTTGGCAGGTAATTGCGCGAGGATATTTTTCTCGATATCACTCGCTTCAATATCTTTACGTAGGAAGTAAAGCTGCTCACCCGTTGTGCCTTGTTTCGTTTCCATGGTGCCATAAAGCTGATGAGCCATGTCCGGTGACAAATAAACATGATTTGAAAATTGTGCAAATAGGTTCGCCGTTCTTTCGTCACGCGCCAATAAATGGCAATCACTGTGGCTACGGAAAAGTGCGGCTGATTTTTGCAGATTTTCTTCGTGTTTAAAATAAGCAGTTTGTGGCAACACAATAATGCGATTATTCGGGAAATTCGTCACCATTTCTTCACGGATCTTTTGGTGCTGCGGATAAAGATCACCAAAGTTGCCGCCACCATGTAAAAGGATGGTGGTGTTTGGTGTGATTTTCGCTTTGACTTCTTCAAGATCTAAATCATATTCGCAACGTTTTAAGGTCACGTTAATGTGGTGATCTTTGAAAAATTGTTCTGTGCCGTGATAAATCAATAAATCGCCCACATTCAAATGAAGTGGGTAGTCGAAATAAAATACGTCGTTTTTATCTTTGATCAGTTCAACAATAGGATTCAGTTTGTTTTTTAAATCAATAAGAAGTTGATTCATTTTCTTACTCTTTTCTTTAAATAGCTAAACAAGAAATTTTTTTCTGCGGTGTTTAATCCAAAGATTAAAATGACACAGATTAATACCATTTCTAAGATGATGGATTGCCCAATAAATTCCAATAAAGAATAACTGCGGGTGGTATCTGATATATAGATGATACCTAATAGTAGACCAAACACCACGCCAACATTCACTAAATATGAGACAAATTCTTTTTGGTTAAATTTAATTTTTTTATTAATAAAATATAATCGATAGATTTGTGAGATGACCATCGTACTAAATTTACCCACAAAGGCAAATACTGGATTATAACCTAGTGTGAACAAATAATAAGCTAATGGCACCGTACAAAGATCGATTAACGCTACGATGATATTGTATTGTTTTACGGTAGATGTGCCAATGGCTAATGCACTCATCCAAAATGCTCCTGCCATCGCACTGATCAATAAGCAAGCAATAATAGCTTGTACAAGTTGTTCAGTATATTGCGGAAGATGATCGCCTAGCCAGAATGTCAGTAAGGTATGGGTGAAATATAATACAGGCGCAGAGAGAATTGCCATTAAATAAAGTGAATATTTTGAAATACCAAGAATTAATTGGCGATTGCGATCATAATCTTTTGCTGCATAAGACTGAACCAACTGCGGATTAGCCGCCATTTGGAAATTATTCACAAAGCTATAAACCGCACCTTCTACTTGTGTCGCAATGGCAACAGCAGCATTGACCGCTACGCCAAAGAATAAGTTAGACACCATATTTAAGCCTTGTGTTGACCCCACATAAGCAACTTGCCCCATAAGCATCCAACCTGAAAAACTCACCATTTCTTTGGTTTTGCTTAAATCTTTATATAAACGGAAACGTGCGGCCTCTTTGAAGTAATATTTAGTGAATAGCACATAAAGAGAGAGCACAATTAAACTGACTGAAAGCAATAAGCAGCCATAAGTAATCAACTTATCGTAATGTGTGATGTGGCTTAAGATAAAGACAGAGGTCAGTTTTAAAATGGTTTCACCTAATCCCAACCACGCATAGAATCCCATTTTCTCGTGTGCAACAATCATGGCATTGAATGGCACTTTGATAATTTCAATGAGGGCAATAATTAATGCTAATTGGTAAACGATGTTCGCAGCTTGCAAGCGTTCAGCGGGAATCACTAATTTGTGATTTAAAAACCATAAACCAACAGTTTCAGCTAACACGAATACGATAAAAATAATGAGTAGGTGATTTAAGATGCTAATATTAAAGACTTTATTGACACGTTGAATGTCATTCGAGGCTTTTTCTACGTTAATAAAACGCTGAGTGGTGGCGGTCATTGTGCCATTAAAAAAGGAAAATAAGACCACAACGCCCATCACAATGTTGTAGATACCAAAATCTTCTACTCCCAAAACCTGTAATACCACACGAGAGATATACAGCATGGCCCCCATGTTGAAGAGCATTCGGATATAAAGAAATAGCGTATTTTTAGCAATGGTTTTATTTGACATTGTGAAAATGAAATTAGAAAAATTGGGGGAATTATAGGGGGGATTGGGGTGTGTAGCAAGCATTGTGCAAGTTCTAGGTAGCAGTATAGGCCTTATAAAAAGAAAAGGCTAAATATAATTTAGCCTTTTGCGATTTAGACGATGCAGACAGCCAAATCCAATTGCTTGTTATGGAACTGATGCAATGTGCCACGATGGCCCACGCTCAGAATGATCATATTGGGTAACTGCTCTTTAATTGTTTTATAAAGGAGATACTCGGTTGGCTCATCAAGTGCTGATGTGGTTTCATCCAAAAAGACCACTTCAGGCTTCGTCAGTAAAATACGAATAAATGCCACACGCTGTAATTCACCCGGTGACAAAATTGCTTGCCAATCGTTATCTACATCAAGGCTATGAAGATATTTATCTAAACAGCAATCAGTCAGTGTTTTTTCCAATTCAGGATGATAAGGATCAATATCTGGATAGCAAATCGCTTCACGTAACGTGCCTTGTGGCATATAAGGACGCTGCGGTAAGAATAAACTGGTCACACAAGGATGTTCCACCAGACCAACTGTTTCAAAAGGATAAATCCCCGCCATCGCTTTTAATAGCGATGTTTTCCCTGTGCCAGATGGACCTTGAATTAATAAAGCATCACCATTTTTTAGTTCAATATTTAAGTTATTAAGCAACAATCTGCCTTGCTCGTCTTTAATACCAAAGTTTGACAATGCAACACGGTTAGAACATTTCATGGGTTGATGAACCTCTGAATGATCTAATTCATCCAACTTCGTCATAAAACCATAAAGACGATTTAAGCGCGCTTGATAGAGCGTAAACTCTTCATAGAACAAACGGAAGAAGGAAAGTGCGGTCATTAATCGGTTAAATGCTTGCACAGTTTGGTGCATATCACCCAGTTTGATTTGTCCAGTGAAAAAACGAGGCGCTTGCAGCATTAACGGTAAAAGTTTTGCAACACGCGTGACACTTCCATTAAAGCCATCTAATCCCAACATTCTCAACACAATTGCCCAACGGTTATGAATGATTTCGGCAAATTTGTTTTTCAGTAAATGCTGTTCTTGCTGTTCACCTTGATAGAACGCGATACTTTCCGCATTATCTCGCACTCGAATTAAAGAATAACGGTAGTCACCATTGAGT
Organism: Haemophilus parainfluenzae T3T1; assembly: GCF_000210895.1. Taxonomy (NCBI): domain Bacteria; kingdom Pseudomonadati; phylum Pseudomonadota; class Gammaproteobacteria; order Pasteurellales; family Pasteurellaceae; genus Parahaemophilus; species Parahaemophilus parainfluenzae. The sequence goes on from NC_015964.1 coordinate 1,517,126, forward strand.
TTTTCTTTATTGAAGTTCAGTTTGATCAACGGATGACCAATCCAAACAGACATCAGTGTTGCGAGGATAATAAAAGCATAAATAAAGAAAACGACGCCTTTTTCGATATTCAAGCCAAAAAGACTTAATATTCCAGAAAGTGACCAAAGAATGATAGTGAATTCAATGGTAGTCAGAATAGAATTAATCATACCGCGCACAATTTTCACAGTACTACTGATAAATTCACGGGCATCTTGTTCAATACGTTGATCAATATTATCGGGCAGATCTTTTTCGTATTTGAGGCGATAGTATTTTTTATTTTCTAACCATCGTTTAACAAGGACTTTATTCAAGCTTTCCAACCAACGGATTTCAAATACTTGTTGCAAGAAATAATCGGCGATGGAGTGGATAACTTGTACCAATACTAAGAGTGCATTGAGTTTTGCAAAGAACCAAAACTTATCCGCATCTAATTCCTGCATCGAGCTATAAAGCCCGTTATAGAAAAAAGAGTTGAGTACGCTAAAGCGCACTTCTAACAAAATCATGGTAAACAACACCAGTAGCATAATGATGATTTTGATGCTATTACGGCGATTAATCGAAGGGGATGCGATATGCCAAAACTTCTGACCGAATGTGGTTTGTTTGAGTGCAAGTGTCGTCACGCTAAAGCATACAATCACCCAGAAAAGTGCGGTCAAAATCCAGCTTAAACTTGAGTTAAGTTCAGTTTGCCAATTCATTGATTATCCATAAAGTAAAAAACGAAAAAGGGCGAAATGATTCGCCCTCGTATTGTGCGCTCAATTAAAACTCAACTTTCGTGTTGAAGATAAATTCACGTCCATAACCTAATGCAACAGGGATTAACGTGTTTGTTGCGTTACCAGAGGTGGATGGATAGTAAGTTTTATCTGCTAAGTTTTTACCGTTAAGTTGGAAAGAGACTTTCTTGCCAGAGATTTTGGTATCGTAAGCAATAAAGGCATCATATACCACGGCATGAGGTAATTTGTATGCTTTTGTGTAATCACTGTTATAAGCATGCCAAGAACCTAAATAACGAGCACCACCACCAACACGGATGTTACCAAAATCAAATTCACCTACGTTATAAGCTAAGAATAGAGAAGCTTGATGTTTTGGTACACCAGAAAGTTGTTGATTTACTGCATCAGGATAAAGTTCATTTTCAAGTGATTTTACCTTGGTGTAGGTATAGTTAGCCGCTACGCTTAGACTATCCGTAATTTGACCATTAAGATCAAATTCCACACCACGAGAACGTTGTTTGCCGACGATATTCAATTGCGCATTTGAACCCGAACCAACGGCTTCAGCCACATTACGTTTGCTGATATTGAATAATGCAAGTGTCGCATTGAAGCCAGAGTTTTCGTATTTTGCACCAATTTCAAAAGATTTACCTTGTTCTGGTTTTAAATCGCCGCTAACAGGTGTTGCAACACTCATTTGTGGACGGAAAGACTCAGCGTAGTTAGCAAATGTCGCAATATGTGGCGTAAATTTATATACGGCACCTAATTGATACAATAATTTACCATCGTGCTGATCAGTATTTCCTGTTCTTGTTATATTTTGGCCTTTTTTACAGTTTGCAGCATTTAAACAATGACGTCCCGCAAATTGATCAAAGTACTCATAACGTAAACCACCTGTCATGATAAAGTTATCTGTAAAGTAAGCGGTATCTTGAATATAAACACCAACGGTTTTGAGATGGTTATATTGGTAAGCGTTGCCGTTACCGTTTTTATGTTCAGCAACCGGATTGGTATAATTTGGATGATCGATATTGATATCAGAACTCATGATACCTTGGTTATAAATAGGTCCAATATCGCGGATATTACGCATAACATCCACACCGGCTACAAAACGGTTAGCAATATCACCAATACCAAATTCACCGACGATATTTAATGTGCCACTATGAACACGTTGATCGCCTTGTTGTTGCTCAATAGCTCGGCGTACATGACGAGCGCTTAATTCTGGAGAGGTAATCTCGCCCTTTTTATTTTTAATAGCAGGGATCGCAACATCTTTAACATTGATATTTGTAATACGTGCTTGGTTATAGAAATATTTATAACGAGCATAGCTGTAACCCGCATTTAATTTCCAACCGTCACTTAATTTGTGTTCAATTTTGAAATCGATATTATCGGTTTTTGCGGTTGTTTCATTATTCGGCTCATCTAAACGACGCGATACAGGAATGTCCGGTAAGGCATTCGTCGCCGTTAAAAGATTTGTACCACGATCAAATGGCTCAAGAATATCTTTGTGTTCATAAGAAAGAAGTACTTTAGTTTTATCATTTTCCCAAGAAAGAGATGGTGCGTAAGTCGTGTTTTTCACTTTGCCAAAATTACGCCAGTAGTCTTTTTCTTGTTTGTCATAGATAAAGCGGTAAGCAAAACCATTTCCTAAACCACCAGTAAAATCTAATTGTGTTCCCCACAGGCTATGATTACCTAAGGTTCCACCAACGACATAACGTGGCGTTTGTTGCGGTTTTTTAGTAATGATATTAACCACACCACCTGGATCTTGAATACCATAAAGTACAGATGCAGGTCCTTTTAAAACTTCAACGGTTTCAGTTGTTGCGCTAAAGTTTTTAGCTGGGCCAGCTTGTAAACCGTTACGCATAATTGAGTTGTCACGGTTTCCACCAAAACCACGTTTTTGAATAGAGTCAAACATACCACCTAATGTATTCGCTTGACTCACACCGCTGACGTTATAAAGTGCATCAATGAGTGATTCAGGTTTACGATCTTCTAGTAGTTTGGTCGAAAGAATATTTACTGTATTTGGCGTGTCAAATACTGGCACTTCAGCTTTTGATACGACAGATGTCCCTGTCGTTTGATAACCATTTTGCTTAATCCCCGTATCTTGAACGTTAATTTGCTCAAGCGTCTCGGTGTTTGTATCTACGGCTTGCTCAGTTTCTGCAAACGTAGAAATGGAAAAACTGGTTAAAAGTGCGGTTGAAATAAGGCTTAATTTAAAATTCATAGTCGCTTCCCAATAGATAATAAAGGAGCTGCAAGTATAGCGAAAACGTTTACGTCGATCAATGCAAATTATTTTCATTTGCTTATGCGGTTTATTCAGAAAAGATTTATTCAAATTAAGCAGGGGATAAAAAGAAAAATCCCAAGCTAAAAAGCTTGGGATTGCAAGATGGTGCGACTAGCTGGACTCGAACCAGTGACCCCCACCATGTCAAGGTGGTGCTCTAACCAACTGAGCTATAGTCGCGTAAAAGATGTGGCAGATGATAAACAGTTTTAAGGATGAAAACAAGAGGATTTGTTTTAAGTTAAATTTAGCTGCTAAAAAAATAACCAAAATCTGATTTAAAAAGTCTCAGTAGTTATTTTGATTTTGTACAGGTTTAAGCGTATAATGCGCAACGTTTTTTATCTCGGATGAGCCGAAATTTAAAAAAGTTTTAAGTAAATTGTAACCATTTGTGGAGTTTAGATAATGTCTAGAAAATTAAGAAGAACGAAGATTGTATGTACAATGGGTCCAGCAACAGACCGCGATAACAATCTTGAAAAAATTATCGCAGCAGGCGCTAATGTTGTACGTATGAACTTTTCTCACGGTACACCAGATGATCATATTGAGCGTGCTGAGCGTGTTCGTGCGATCGCGAAAAAATTAGGTAAAACCGTAGCAATTTTAGGTGACTTACAAGGTCCTAAAATTCGTGTTTCTACTTTTAAAGATGGCAAAATTTTCTTAAATGTTGGTGATAAATTTATTCTTGATGCGGAATTACCAAAAGGTGAGGGTAATCAAGAAGCCGTTGGTTTAGACTATAAAACTCTTCCACAAGACGTTGTTCCTGGCGATATTCTTTTATTAGATGATGGCCGTGTTCAATTAAAAGTCCTTTCTACTGACGGTGCAAAAGTATTTACTGAAGTGACAGTTGGTGGTCCATTATCAAACAATAAAGGGATCAACAAATTAGGTGGTGGTTTATCTGCAGACGCATTAACTGAAAAAGATAAAGCCGATATCATCACAGCTGCACGTATCGGTGTAGATTACTTAGCTGTATCTTTCCCTCGTTCAAGTGCAGATTTAAACTATGCGCGTGAATTAGCAAAACAAGCAGGTTTAGACGCGAAAATCGTTGCTAAAGTTGAACGTGCTGAAACTGTTGTTGATGAAGCAGCAATGGATGATATCATCTTAGCTTCTGATGTCATCATGGTTGCACGTGGCGACTTAGGTGTTGAGATTGGTGACCCAGAATTAGTTGGTGTACAGAAAAAATTAATTCGTCGTTCACGTCAATTAAACCGTGCGGTTATTACTGCAACTCAAATGATGGAGTCAATGATCAGCAACCCAATGCCTACTCGTGCAGAAGTGATGGACGTGGCAAATGCGGTATTGGATGGTACTGACGCGGTAATGCTTTCGGCAGAAACTGCTGCAGGGCAATATCCAGCTGAGACTGTGGCGACAATGGCTCGCGTATGTTTAGGTGCAGAAAAGATGCCAAGCATCAATATTTCTAAACACCGTTTAGATCGTGAGTTTAGAGATATTGAAGAATCTGTAGCGATGTCTGCCATGTATGCAGCAAACCACTTAAGCGGTATTGCAGCAATCATTACCTTAAGCCACTCTGGTCGTACACCACTATTAATGTCACGTATCAGCTCAGGTTTACCAATCTTTGCACTTTCTCGTGTTCAAGAAACATTAAACCGTTGCGCATTATACCGTGGTGTGACACCCGTTCATTTTGATGGTGAATCTCGTAGCTCTGCAGGTGCTAAAGCAGCGATTAACCTATTAAAAGAAAAAGGTTATTTGGTTTCTGGTGATATTGTATTATTAACTCAAGGTGATGAATCAGCAGGCTCAACTAATGTTTGCCGTACCTTAATCGTTGAGTAATCAATATTTCTTATAAAAAGAGCGGTGGATTTTTCCACCGTTTTTTTATGTCTAAAATATTGAAAATATTGACCGCACTTTTTTCTTAAAACCACCTCGTATTTGCGGTATCATAAGCACAGTTTTTTAGTTTAAATTGAAATCCTTATGGCCTCACAACGACAAATCCAATCTCCTGATCAGAAAACTGAACAAGTTAGCATCCCGCCTCATTCCACTGAAGCTGAACAAGCCGTACTCGGCGGCATTATGTTGAGTAATCAACATTGGGATGGTATTGCAGAAAGAGTCATTGCTGAGGATTTTTATACTTTTGCGCATAAAGCAATCTTCCAAACCATGGAAGAATTAATGCGTAATCAAACCCCGATTGATTTAATCACCCTTGATCAAGCCCTTAAAGCGAAAGGTATTAGTGATTCTGTAGGCGGTTTTGCTTATTTAGCGGATCTTTCTAATAACACCCCAAATGCCATTAATATTTTGGCTTATGCCGAAATCGTGCGTGAAAAAGCGATTTTGCGTGAGCTTATTGCAGTAGGGAATCGTATCGCAGAAAACAGCTATTCTCCGAAAGGCAAAGACATCAAAATGGTGTTAGATGAAGCTGAAAGAGAAGTGTTTGCTATTGCTGAAAAACGCAGTTCTTCAACTGAAGGGCCACAAAATGTGATCAGCGTGTTGGAAAGTACTATTGCTCGAATTGATACCTTAAGTAAGCTTGAAAATCATAGCGGTGTGACAGGGGTCACAACGGGCTTTGTTGACTTAGATAAGAAAACAGCAGGTTTACAGCCTTCAGACCTCATCATTGTCGCTGCACGTCCTTCTATGGGTAAAACCACGTTTGCGATGAACCTTTGTGAAAATGCCGCCATGGCAAGTGATAAGCCTGTGTTGGTATTCAGTTTAGAGATGCCTGCGGAACAAATCATGATGCGTATGATTGCCTCTCTTGCTCGCGTGGACCAAACCAAAATTCGTACTGGTCAAAATTTGGATGAAACGGAATGGAGCAAAATTGCCAGCGTGTTTGGGATGTTTAAGCAAAAAAACAATCTTTATATTGATGACTCATCTGGTTTAACCCCAACAGAATTACGTTCTCGCGCGCGTCGCGTGTATCGCGAAAATGGGGGCTTGAGTATGATTATGGTGGATTACCTTCAATTAATGCGCGTGCCTGGATTTTCAGATAACCGTACCTTAGAAATCGCTGAGATTTCCCGTTCTTTAAAAGCATTAGCGAAAGAATTAGAAGTTCCTGTCATTGCACTTTCCCAGCTTAACCGTACTTTGGAACAACGTGCAGATAAACGTCCGGTAAACTCAGACTTACGTGAATCAGGCTCTATTGAGCAGGATGCTGACTTGATTATGTTCATTTATCGTGACGAAGTGTATAACGATAATTCCGAAGATAAAGGGGTTGCTGAAATCATTATTGGTAAACAACGTAACGGTCCGATTGGTCGTGTACGTTTAGCATTTAACGGTCAATTCTCACGCTTTGATAACCTTGCCGAACAGCGTGAATACAGAGATGATTATTAGGCAAGAGATAACGGACTAGAAAAATGAACGTAAAACCGGCAACAGCGAAAATCAGTTCGCTTGCCTTAAAACATAATTTACAAGTTATTAAAGAAAAAGCACCACATAGCAAAATTATTGCCGTGGTAAAAGCAAACGCATATGGTCATGGCGTGGTATTTGTCTCATCCGCTTTAGAAAGCATGGTCGATTGCTTTGCCGTAGCACGTTTAGAAGAAGCGTTATCTTTACGCTCTAACGGTATTATTAAACCGATCTTATTGCTAGAAGGCTTTTTTGATGAAAAAGATCTGCCTATTATTGCAGTAAATAACATTGAAACGGTGGTTCATAACCGTGAACAGCTTGAAGCATTAAAACGAGCTGTAGTACCAAGTCCAATCAAAGTTTGGTTAAAGATTGATACTGGTATGCACCGTTTAGGTGTGTCGCTTGATGAAGTGGATTATTTTTATCAAGAGCTGAAAAAACTGCCTCAAATTCAACCGCACTTAGGTTTTGTGAGTCATTTTAGCCGTGCTGATGAGTTAGATTCAGATTACACTCAAGTTCAGTTAGATCGTTTTCTTCAAGCTACAAAAAATAAAGAGGGAGAGCGAACCATTGCCGCATCAGGTGGGATTCTATTTTGGCCTGAAGCCCATTTAGATTGTATTCGCCCAGGGATTATTATGTACGGTATTTCACCAACGGATACTGTCGGTGCTGAATTTGGTTTAACTCCCGTGATGAATTTAACGTCATCTTTGCTTGCTGTACGTGAACATAAAAAAGGTGAACCTGTTGGCTATGGCGGTATTTGGACCAGTCCGAAAGATACTAAAATTGGTGTCGTCGCTATTGGTTACGGTGATGGATATCCGCGTGATGTGCCAGAAGGTACGCCAGTTTATTTAAATGGTCGTATTGTTCCTATTGTCGGTCGCGTCTCAATGGATATGCTAACGGTAGACTTAGGCGAAGATAGCCAAGATAAAGTAGGTGATGAAGTGATTTTATGGGGTAAGGAATTACCAATTGAAACGGTAGCTAAATACAGTGGTATTTTAAGCTATGAATTGATTACAAAATTAACCCCGCGTGTTATAACAGAATATGTCGATTAATTGTTTTTGCAAGAAAGCAAAAATGTAAAGAATTCAATTTTAAAAAGGAAATATTCATGAAAAACATCAATCCAACCAATACACAAGCGTGGAAAGCGCTTGAAGCTCACCAATCTCAACTGGCTCATACCACGATTGCTGATTTGTTTAAGCAAGAAGAAAATCGTTTTAATGACTATTCTTTAACTTTTGAAAATCAAATCTTAGTAGATTTTTCAAAAAATAAAATTAATCAAGAAACCCTCAAATTACTTCGTCAATTAGCCAAAGAGTCTGCATTAGATGAAGCGATTAATGCCATGTTTACAGGCGAAAAGATTAATCGTACAGAAAATAGAGCTGTATTACATACCGCACTTCGTAACCGTTCAAATACACCTGTCTATGTAGATGGCAAAGATGTGATGCCAGAAGTGAATGCCGTATTAGCGAAAATGAGTGCGTTCTGTGAGCGTGTGATTTCAGGTGAATGGAAAGGTTATACGGGAAAAGCGATTACTGATGTGGTGAATATTGGTATCGGTGGTTCGGACTTAGGTCCTTACATGGTGACTGAAGCGCTTCGTCCTTATAAAAATCACTTAAATATGCACTTCGTTTCAAACGTAGATGGCACACATATTGCTGAAACATTGAAAAAAGTGAATCCTGAAACGACACTTTTCTTAGTGGCTTCTAAAACCTTTACCACCCAAGAAACTATGACCAATGCGAACTCTGCACGTGATTGGCTATTAGCTGCAGCGAAAGATAACAGCGCGGTGGCAAAACACTTCGCCGCACTTTCTACCAATGGTAAAGCGGTAGCAGAATTTGGTATTGATACCAATAATATGTTTGAGTTCTGGGACTGGGTTGGTGGCCGTTATTCTTTATGGTCTGCAATCGGTCTTTCTATCGCACTTTCAATCGGCTTTGATAATTTTGAAGCGTTATTAAGTGGTGCGCATGAAATGGATAAACATTTCCGTACCGCGCCATTAGAAAAAAATATCCCTGTAACATTAGCATTAGTCGGTTTATGGAATACCAACTTCCTTGGTGCACAAACTGAGGCAATTTTACCTTATGACCAATATTTACATCGTTTTGCGGCTTATTTCCAACAAGGCAATATGGAGTCAAACGGTAAATATGTCGATCGTAATGGCAATGTTATCCGTGATTATCAAACCGGCCTAATTATTTGGGGGGAACCAGGTACAAATGGTCAACATGCATTCTACCAATTGATTCACCAAGGTACGATGTTAATCCCTTGTGACTTTATCGCACCTGCGCAAAGCCATAATCCATTAGGTGATCACCACAGCAAATTGTTATCAAACTTCTTTGCACAAACTGAAGCACTTGCTTTCGGTAAAACCAAAGAAGAAGTAGAAGCCGAGTTTGTGAAAGCCGGTAAATCGTTGGATGAGGTAAAAGACATTGTGCCATTTAAAGTCTTTACCGGTAATAAACCGACCAACTCTATTTTAGTGCAAAAAATTACACCATTTGTTCTTGGCGCGTTAATTGCGATGTACGAACACAAAATTTTTGCACAAGGTGTGATTTTCAATATCTTTAGTTTCGACCAATGGGGCGTGGAATTAGGTAAACAATTAGCGAATCGAATTCTTCCAGAATTGGCAGACAAAGAGAAGGTTTCAAGCCATGATAGTTCAACTAATGGATTGATTAATCAATTCAAAGCATGGCGCTAAAATAATATAAAGTAAAAAGTGCGGTCAAAATTGACCGCACTTTTTTATTTTCATTAAACTGATTTGACTTTCCACATACAAGCTACGCTGATAAAAATTAGTGCCACAGCGACATAAAAAACAGAGTTGTAATGCCAAATTTCTGCAATAATACCCGCAATAGGTCCTCCGATAATCCAACTGCTTTTTGCTGCATTACTAAATAGCGTAGTGGCTGTGCCCATTTTAGTCGGCATTAAGTCTTGGAAATACACCATCCCAATGGTAGCGGTGATACCGATAAAAATCGCATTAAGCATTTGTAATCCGATAAGCTGCCAAGTTTGCTCCGCGAATAATAAACTTGAATAGAAGGCGAGACCTGAAACTAAAGCAATCATCATCAAGCGCTTTTTACTAAAATATTTGGTGAGATAGCCCGCAAAAATCATCACAGGGATTTCCAATCCCGCAGCCGTCCCCATTAATGTTCCCGCCAGTTCTTTGTTTAAATGTAATTCATTAATCACAAATAATGGCATATTAATGAGATACATGCTGTTACAGGTCCAAAGCAATAGGTTAGCGATGAACAAGTAAATCACACTTTTTCTTGGTGGCGTATTGTCTAAAATCTCTTGATTTTTAACCTTACTTTGACGAGGAATTTTCGGCAATAATTTGCTGACGCCTGCACAAAGTAAGAAGGCAGAACCCGCCACCAAATACATGTAATCAAAGCCCCAGTTTAACGCAATGAAAAAAGAAAGCGGTGGCCCAACAATCCAAGCCAATGAGATTTGAGTTCGCATAATCGTGGTGAACATCACTGCTTCACGATGGCTGCTTTCAGCATATTCTCGTGCTAAAGCAAAAGATTGCGGATTAGCGGATGAACCTAACCCTAACAGCGTGGTACCGATAATAATCAGCACATAATAATTCTGGCTATAAGCAAAAATTAGACAGCCAAGCACGGCAATCAAACAACATACAATCATCACTTTTCGACGGTCATCTTGCTTATCAGAATATTTCGCCAGAATTTGGCTCAAGATAATGCCAATAATGGCATTGACTGAATAGAATAGGCCCACAAAAAAAGGTGAAACTTGAATCTCTTGAGAGAGATATAAACTCAAGGTCGGCGTTTGAAAGGCTGAGGCAATTCCTGTTAAAAAGGCAATCAATAGAAAATTGAACGCCACAATATTGGATGGTGTTGCGTTTTGTTGTTGAACAAACATAGTCATTAATTTTAATAAAAGATCGTCGTTGGAAATAAAAGTGCGGTTAATTTTAACCGCACTTTCATGTTTCTATTTTGTTGTGTTAGAACGTTTATCTAATTCAGCTTTGATTTTAGCCATATTTTCTTGCGTGAAGAAATTATCAATATTTTTCCAAACAGAATGATAGCCGTAAGGACCTTGTTGCATTTCACGTTTGGCTTCATTGAGATCCCAATTTTGATAAATCACACGGTAGCTTGCAACAATTAAGCCTGTTCTGTCAGCACCATGATAACAATGCACTAAAACCGCACCGTTTTTTTGATGTTGTTTGATTTGCCACAGAATATCAGCTACTTCATCAGGGCTGATTGACCAAGTAAGTAATGGGGTATTAATCAAATTGATCTTAGTATGACCAAATGCTTGTTTATCATCATTACGGTCAAAAAAGCGTAAATTCACAATCGTGTGAATATTCAATTTATTTAATAACGCTTCAGATTGTGCTTCTAATTGCTCACTACGGTAAAATTTATCATCAATCTGATATAAATTTTCCTGTTCGCTGATTAGCGTTGCCCAATGTTCTGTATTTTTTGGCGGTTCACTAGGCGTCGTCGTACAGGCGACCAATGAAAAAGCCGTTAAAGCAAAAAGGACATTTTTGCTCATCTTGTATAAATTGAAATGAGTTTGTTGCATAAAAACCTTTTAAATATATTGAATAGCCGGTAAATAACCGATCATTAAATTTAACGGACGATTGCTGGCTATTGTATTCTCTCTGTTCTCAATGAAAAATCTTGATGTCATGGCTTTTTCACCGTGATTCAAGAAAATTTCAATAATTGAGCAATCAAAGAAGATTTCAACCGTCTGCAGATTTTCAATTTCGCAGAAACGTTTCGTATCGAATTTCTCCATTAATTCCGTTTGTTCGCTTTGACTGCGATCTAAGCAAATCAAACCATTTTCGTAAGATAGACGCAGTGATTGTCCTTTTTCATTTTGGAAGAAGGTTAAGTCAAAGGCTTGGTTATTTACCTCAAATTTAAGATACGCACGATCTAAATTAGCAATATCCGTTTTTCCATTGAGATGAAACGCTGAAAGTGCGGTCAGATTTTCGCATATTTTAGCAATCGGACGTTGATAAATTTTCGTCCCTTCTAAACGCAATTCTCTTGGCAAAGTTAAAGCTGAATGCCATTTAAATTTATCTGTTGGGTAAGTTAAATCTGGCAAACCAATCCAACCGAAAAGCACGGCATGAGTTTGGTTATCTAAGCCAGCAAATGTTTGTGATGCGTAGAAATCAAAGCCCTGATCTAATTCGCCGATATATTCTGCTTCAAAGGTTAAATCTGTTAATTTACCCACAGCGTAAGTCGCATGATAATTATTTTGGAATTGATGAGCTTCTCGATCTTTACCTTGTGGCGACCAAATAAAGACATCTTTATCACCGATCTTCAATAGGTCAGGGCATTCCCACATAAACACGTTTTTGTTGTCAAAAGCAGGTAAGGAAAGCTCGCCTAATAAACGAGGCGTATCTTCAAGATTGTCCATTTCAAAAATAATAGCTGTTCCTGTGAAGTTTTCTCGCTGTGCACCACAGATAAAACGGATTTTTCCGTCTTCAGTAAAATACGGTTTAGGATCACGAACATGCTCTGTATAACCTTCAGGTGCATTTTCAATTAATGGACGTTTGCTAAGCAATTTTCCATTAAGATCAAAAATCGCTAAATTTTGATAAGGCACGCGTTGATTATCACTTGGGCGACGGGTATTGCCGGTATAGAACATAGCCAATTTGTCACCAACTTTTAAAGCGCCACCAGAATAACAGCCGTGAGACTCAAAAAGCTCGCAAGGAATCAGATCATCTGCTGATTGATAATGTTGGAAATCTTTCGTGATTAAATGCTTCCAATGTTTCATCCCGTGAATGGCGTCGAATGGAAACCATTGGTAGAACAGATGATACTTTTCATCATCAAAAATCAGACCATTAGGATCATTCATTAAGCCAGTTGGTGGAGCAATATGATAGTGCGGTCGAAAATCGTTGTCTTTTTGCACGGTTTCAGCAATTTCTGCGAGCTCGCCTTTTTCTGCGGCTAGGATGCTTTTGTATTTGCCATTATTGAAAATAATCATCGTGATCGTGCCTCGTTAATGTGATTGGGTCAAAAGGTGCAATAATTTGCACCTTTGCTCCTTAGTTGGCTAGGAAGGCTGCTAATTGTGCTTTATTGGGTAGCGCAGACATCGCCCCTTTTGCTGTCGTAGCCAGGGCTCCGCAGGCATTAGCCTGACGGATGATTTGCACAAGCACATCATTTTCTTTCCAGTTTGGATGCTGTGAAAGTCCTGCAAGCAGGCCACCAACGAAAGCATCGCCAGCACCTGTTGTATCAACAGGTTGTAAGGCTTTTCCAGAAATCACATCTTTCTTACCTTCTAAGTGATAGAGTGCACCATCTTTACCCAAGGTCACGATAATCAATTTTTCAGGATAAAGTGCGGTCACTTTTTCAAAGGCTTTTTCAAGGCTGTCAGTATTGGTTAAAAGCGTTAATTCTTCTTCAGAGAATTTCAATACGTCAGCTAAGGCAACGGCTTCCATTACCACGGTTTTCATTTCTTCTAAGCTTGACCAAAGAGACTCACGTAAATTAGGGTCGAAAGAGAAGAAACCACCAGCAGCTTTAATACGACGAATAGCTTCGAACGTCGCTTCGCGTGATGGATTATTAATTAGCGCGATAGAGCAGCAATGCAGCCATTCACCTTGTTGGAATGGCGGTAAATCGCTCGCTTGTAAGAACTGGTCCGCACTTGGGTTTACCATAAAGGTAAAGCTGCGTTCGCCATTATCTAAGCCGACGATAACGGTAGAGGTGCGATGCTGCGGATCTAAAATCATATGTTGTGTATTCACATTTTCCGCATTTAAGGTATCTTGCATAAATTGGCCAAGCGGATCATTACCTACACGACCAATAAAGGCACTTGGGCTGCCTAAACGTGCGACACCAACAGCCACATTTGCTGGCGCACCACCGGCACAGCGTAAATAATGATTTTCACCGTCAGGAATAAGATCGACAACCGCATCACCGGTTACCCAGATTTTTTGGCTCATATTATTTTCCTTCTATTGTGGATATCAGTTAAAAAATAACCGCACTTAAAAAGAGCGGTCATTTTCATAGGTGTTTTATGCGATGGTTACGCGTGCGAATTTACGTTTACCGACTTGGTAAACATTCGTGCCTTTCGGTGCGTTGGCTTTCATGTCTTCGACTTTTTCACCATTGATTTTCACACCACCTTGTTTCGCTGAGCGAATCGCTTCAGAAGTAGAAGGAACCAGTCCTGCTTCTTTTAACAAGGTTGCTAAACCAATTTCGCCTTCAAAGGTGAATTCAGGCATTTCATCCGGCATTGCACCTTTTTGGAAACGGTTAATAAATTCTTGCTCAGCCGCCTCTGCAGCTGCTTCATCATGGAAACGAGCGATGATTTCTTTGGCTAATAAAATCTTCACGTCACGTGGGTTTTTACCATTTGCCACTTCAGCTTTTAATTCCGCAATTTCAGTGAGTGGGCGGAAAGAAAGTAAGTTGTACCAATCCCACATTAATTCATCCGAGATCGACATGATTTTACCGAACATATCGCTTGGTGCATCTGTCACGCCGATGTAATTACCTAATGATTTAGACATTTTCTTCTCACCGTCTAAACCAACAAGTAATGGAAGCGTAATCGCTACCTGTGGTTTCTGACCGGCTGATTTTTGTAACTCACGACCAACAAGTAAGTTAAATTTTTGGTCTGTACCACCAAGCTCCACATCTGCTTCCAAAGCAACAGAGTCATAACCTTGTAATAAAGGATAAATAAATTCGTGAATTGCGATAGGTTGGTTGTTACCAAAACGTTTTTTGAAGTCATCACGTTCTAGCATACGCGCTACGGTGTAGTTGCTTGCTAAACGGATCATCCCTTCAGTACCTAATTTACCCAGCCATTCAGAGTTGAATACGATTTTTGTTTTTTGAGGGTCTAGAATTTTGTAAATCTGTTCTTTATAGGTTTCCGCATTGCGAAGCACGTCTTCACGGCTAAGCGGTGGGCGAGTGGTGTTTTTACCAGATGGGTCACCGACCATACCAGTGAAATCACCGATTAAGAAATAGACTTCGTGGCCTAATTGTTGGAATTGACGGAGTTTGTTTAATACCACGGTATGCCCTAAGTGAATATCTGGAGCAGTAGGGTCTGCACCAAGTTTAATTTTAAGTGGGCGATTTTCTTTCAGTTTCTCGATTAAATCTGCTTCAGAAAGAATCTCATCAGTACCGCGTTTTAGTTCTGCGAGAACGGTATTAATATCAGTCATTCTATTTCCTAATGTTATTTCAATATTAAAGGCTACATTATAGAGATTATTCGACAAATTTGAATGCCTTGTTGTAAATTAAATGGAAAAAGGCCGCATAAATATGACTATTCTGCGGCCTTGTTTATCTTGATATATTAACTTTTACAAGAGTTACCTTTTTTCTGAATCTTGCCAAAATCATTATGTGCATCAGGTTTACTCATATTATTAGGGGCGCCTTTCTGTACTGGATATTTTGAATCCATTTGCCAAGCATTCCAACCACCATCATAGACATAAGTATTTTTCCATCCCATCATATTAGTCATAAACCAAGGTACACTAGCACGCCAGCCCGTACCGCAATAGAATGCAAGGTAATCATCTTTATTAATACCTTGTTGTTTCCAAAGTTCGACGATTTCTAACGGATTACGCAATGTATGATCGGGGTCGTAGTAATCGGCTAGATTCGATGAATCTGTACCCGCAAATCCCCATATTGCACCATAGGGTTCACCTTTTCCGGGAATGTAATCATAACCACTTATTTTTCCGGTGTATTCATCCCATGAACGATTACTGATTAGCTTCAAGCCATTTTCCTTTTGCGCTTTAATAACATCATCAGGCATTGAAAGGTTGATTTCAGGATGTTGAGGAATGGTTGTGCCGAAACTTGCGACAGGAGTGGGGATATTTACTTGAGTTTCGGTAGGTAAATTCGCATCGACCCAACCGGTTAAACCACCGTTTAGGAAACGGACATCTTCTACACCTGCCCATTTTAACGCCCATAATACTCGTAAAGCAGCAAGTTGATTTTCTGAGTACAGTACAATCGTTTTGTCTTTAGTAATGCCGTTTTTAATTAAGTTTTGTTCAATAACTTTTGGTGTAGATAAATTCCAAACAGGATCGTTTTCAATCCAATCCGTATTAAAATGGTACGCCCCAACAATATGTTGAGTGTAGGATTTCGCTTTTTCCAAATCGCCCCAAGATACTTCAAATACCATGAGTTTATCATTCGTATAAGTTTCTGGTTTTTCTCCATGAATGACTGCATTCAGCCATTGAGGTGATACGCTTAATTGATAGTTTGTAAATGACTCAAGCGGGTAGTCGGCATTGGCATAATTAATAAAGTCTTTAAAGACTTTTACCTTATAACCTTTAGCAGCAAATTCAGTGCTGATACGTTGTAAATCATCCAAATTGCTGTCATAGAAAACAATCGTTTTATCTTTACTAATTCCTTTGTCTTTAGCAAAGCTTTCGAATTTATCATCAGCAATATAATCTAACCATGCTGTCGTAAATTGAATCGCACCTTTAATATGTCCACCTTTGGTGGCGTTTTGATCTTTAAATCCGTTGTACAGACTGTCGTGACGAGTATCTACAATCAAATAAGTGGGATTATCGATATTTTTGAGAAGTTCTTCCGTGCTAATTTCGGTGACTTTATTTTGTTCACAAGCCGTTAATAAGGCTAGTCCTCCAAGTAATAAAACAACTTTGTTTTTTTTCATCATATCCTCCTTAAATATTAAATTCGACATTGTGTTGTTTTGAAAATAAAGGTGCTGAGCCAAACCCCAATAAGTATCATCGCTGTAGCGATCCATCCTTGGGCAGAAAAATAAGCAGTAGCAACTAATGAATTTGTCACTGTGCAACCTCCAGCTAAACTAGCACCGATACCCATTACCACTCCACCTAGTAAACGGCGGAATAGCATATCTGGTGGTGGAAGAGTTAATTTGAAATCAGCACAAACTTTAGCACTGACAAAGGAACCTATGATAATACCTATAACAAATAAGCTTCCCCAGTTTAGATAGCGCTGTTGACCCGTCACAATATATTGAATGACATTGGCGGTAGGTACAGCAATACCATAGCCATAATTACGTCCGGTTTGTGCACTTAAATACCATGCTAGCACCCCAAGCATGCCTATCAATGCTGCACCAGTGAATGGAGATAAGTATTTGAAACGTTTATTAGGATCTTGAAATTGATAGCGAGGATGTCGTATTTGATATATAAGCAGTAGTACCGTAATAAGGCATAAAGAGATGACTAGCCACCATGGGCTTATTTGCAGTTTTTGGTAGAAGTTATCGGTCACCATATTTTGTTGAAGCAACGGCGCAAGCCAATGTTTTAGTATGCCACTTTGTGCAGAAGCCACCGTTAGTGCAAAACTAAACAATGCCAACCAAGCACCTACAATGCCTTCACCACTACGAAACCATGTCCCACTACCACAACAACCGGCAGATGCCATACCGAGACCAAAGAGAAGTCCACCCAATACAGTCGCAGATAGAGAAAATTCCCCATTGGGCAACTCAATAAGCTCATAATGTTGTAGTGTGAAAAATCCTATGGATTGAATAGATATTGCAATACAAAGTGCGGTTGGAAAGCGGAAGTTTTTTTGCGTAAAAATATTCCGAAAGCCAGAAACAAAGCAGAATTGAGAACGTTGCAATAGAATGCCAAAGAGCATTCCGATGATGATACCACTTAACATAGATTAAACCTTAATACATATAAGAGTGACGATGATTAGAGCACAAAATTGTATCAAATAAAATATCTTAAGCTATTTTTTATACATATTTTTGATTTAGATAAAAAAAACGCCTATTTGTGGGGAAATAGGCGTGAAGTTGGAGTGATTATCTGTTTGTTTTTGGAATAATTAGATGATAACCATTCTCAAATACGTTGTCAATAACAAAATGCAAATAATTCTCAATTATTTTTTAATCGATGTAAGGTACACTTTCTGTGAGAGAAAGTGCGGTCGGAATGCCATCTGAAATTTCAAATTTTCCCGCATAAGCATAAGCTTCAACGCCTTGTGATTTGGCGTCCTTTAAAAGACGATCATATTCAGGATCTACAAACTCAGCGATTTTAAAACGATCAAAGCCATCATGTAGTCCGGCAAAGAGAACAACGGCGCGATGTCCTTGTTTTTTCATGGCTAAAAGCTCACGAACATGTTTTTGTCCTCGAGTGGTAACGGCGTCGGGAAACATGCCTAATGTACCTTTTACAAAGGTGATTGATTTCACTTCAACATAACAATCTGGCAAGCCTTCACCTTTAAGCAAGAAGTCGATACGGCTATTTTCTTCACCATATTTCACTTCAGGATAAATTTCATCGTACATAGCCAGTTCTTTGATTTGTTTGTTTTGCAAGGCTTCAAAGACTAGCTGGTTGGATCTGTGCGTGTTAATACAAACAAGTTGGCCATTTGCTAATTGTGTTAATTCCCAACTATGCGGATATTTGCGAGTTTGGCTATCAGAATGAGAGTACCAAACGGTATCACCTTTTTCACCACAGCCAGTCATTGCACCGGTGTTTGCACAATGAATGGTGATCATTTCGCCATTTGGTAATTCAATATCAGTCAAAAAACGTTTATAGCGACGAATTAATTTCGCGGCTTGTAGGGTAGGGAGTTGCATAGCGTATTCCTTGTTAAAAGAAAGTGCGGTCAAATTTTATGACGAAATTGACCGCACTTTGTTCTTATGAATGTTGGGTAAATATTAAAAATTATTCAATGGCATATTCAATAGTGACGACCAAGCGCGCTTTTTTCTCAATAGTGCTTGTGTCGTAGCTACCAGTGTAATCGCTAGAGTCATCTGCATCGGGATTTGGCGCTTGAATGTAGAATGGCCCTTGTGAAGCTGATTTTAATACGCCAACTTTTACGTTACTGGTTTTCGCGAACTCTTCAGCGCGAACATGCGCATCTTGGGTGGCTTTTGAAATTAACTCACGTTTAATTTGTTCAAGATTTTCTAAGTAGTAATTTGGATCACCAAAACTAATATCTTGGTTGTTAGCTACTAATTGGTGAATATTGGTGAGGGCTTTTTGTAACTTAGTCAATTCTTTAGTTGAAATTCGGATTGATCTTGATGCATCAAAGCCATTCTCTCTACTTTTGGTTTCCCCTTTTTCATTCTCATAATAGTCAGTATGAGTAGATACATCTAATTCTGTGATTTCTCGATTTTCATCAGTGAAACCTTGTGCTTTAAGGAAACGAACGGCTTCATTTAAGTTTTTCTGATTCGCTGCCATGGCATCATTATAAGTTGCTCCCCAACCATTTATGCGGATAACCCATGTGCCTTGTGTTGACGTATAGTGGCTTTCTGCTAATCCCTTAACTGAAATAGAACCAGTTTGACGTAAATTTTTAAATTGATTACCTAGGATAAATGCTGAAGCCATCAATCCGACGGCAAGAATGATGCCAAAAATAGCGAGATAAGATTTTTTACTGTTCATATAATGTCCATGATGTGGAATAAAGGAGTGCTTATTATAATGTAATTCATCTTATTGAGTAAGTTAATTTATTCACTATAACGCATATAAAAGATAACTTTAAAAGTTGACCGCACTTTTACCTTCTTAAATTTAAAAATTAAAACAAATTCTTGATTTACCATTGACTTTTTGACCTATAGCCCTTACTTTACGGATTGATGTTTCATCAACTTTATTCTTTATAAAATAAGGAGCTTTTATGCAATCTCGCATTGTTGTTAATTCACAGGAAGAATCACTACTTAGCACACATAAAGTGCTACGTAATACCTATTTCTTATTGGGATTAACGATGGCATTTTCGGTAGTTGTTGCTTATATCTCTATGAGCTTAAACTTGCCTTATCCAAATCTTATCGTATTGCTCGTGGGCTTTTACGGTTTACTTTTTGTGACAAACCGTTTAGCAAATAGTGCTTGGGGGATCTTAGCTGCATTCGCGTTCACTGGGTTTATGGGTTATACCATTGGGCCAATTTTAAACATGTATGTGGCGAGAGGAATGGAAGATTTAATTATGCTTGCATTCGCAGGTACAGCAATCGTCTTCTTTGCTTGTTCAGCTTATGTGCTAACAACAAAGAAAGATATGTCTTTCCTTTCTACCGCGATTTTCTCATTATTTATCGTGTTATTGTTAGGGATTGTGGCAAGCTTCTTCTTCCAAATCCCAGCACTAGCGGTAGGGATCAGTGCATTGTTTGTGGTGTTCTCAACAATGACAATCCTCTATGAAACCAGCAATATTATTCACGGTGGCGAAACAAACTACATTCGTGCAACAGTGAGTATTTATGTGTCAATTTACAACTTATTCATCAGCTTATTAAGATTACTTTCTATCTTCTCAAGCGATGATTAGTCAGTATTAAATTTAAAGACGCTCCTGATTAGGGGCGTTTTTTGTTTTGAACTAATTTTCTTAAGATAAGTCTTAGCATACAGGTTCGCTTGTCGAGCCTATTAATAACAAAACAGGAGTTTTTATGAAATCTTTAAAATCACTTTTAACATTAACATCACTTGCATTAGCGGTATCAGGTTCTGCATTAGCAACGAATACATCTGTATTACCAACAAAAGAATCAGTCGTAACTAATTCAAAATCAATGGTTGAAAGTACAAAAGCTGACGTGAAAAATGCGGCAAATGATAAGCTTAAATCAATGACTGATAGTGCGAGTTCAACGAAATCAAATGCATTAGATAAAGTAACTGAAGCTAAAGAAAAAGCAACATCTGCGAAAGATGCAATGAAAGATAAAGCGACTTCTGCAAAAGATGCGGTAAAAGAGAAAGCATCTGCTTTAAAAGAAAAAGCGACTGAGAATAATCAACCGTCCATGAAAGACAAAGCCACTGAAAAATTAAATTCAGTTAAAGATAATGCGAAAGAAAAAGCATCTGAAGCAAAAACAAAAGCCGCAGATAAAGTAAAAGAAGTGAAAGATAAAGCGACTTCTACAAAAGAGTCAGCAAAAGACAAAGTGGCCTCTTCAGCAAAAGTAAACATCAATAAAGCTGATGCAGAAACTCTACAAAAACTTTCAGGTATTGGTGAGAAAAAAGCACAAGCGATTATTGATTACCGTAACAAAGTGGGTAAAATCAAAAGCGCTTCCGAGCTTTCAAATATTGATGGTATCGGTGAAGCTACAATTGAAAAAATTTCTCCATACTTAAGTTTCTAAGAAAACTCAGATAAAACAGACCGCACTTTATGTGCGGTTTTTTTGTTGAAGTAGATCACAAAATTGTAACAAAGTGTGATTTGAGGATTATTTCTTTTTTTATCCTATGTATAATGGGCGGACAACATCATGTAATACAAGGGGTAGATATGCAGCATTACAATGCCTTTGATGAATGGTTGGCTTCAACCGCTTTGGGTGGTTCTAATCAATCGTATATTGAGGAATTATACGAACGTTATTTAGAAAATCCATCTTCAGTCGATGAAAGCTGGCGTGCCACGTTTGATGCATTGCCGAAAACAACCGCAGTGGAGCAACCACATTCACCAGTCCGTGATTATTTCCGTCGTTTAGCGAGAGAAAATACAACAGAAGCCGTGACGGTTATCGATCCAGAAGCCAGTGCAAAATTAGTCAAAGTCCTCCAATTCATCAACGCTTATCGTTTCCGCGGTCATTTAGAAGCAAAACTAGACCCAATCAATTATTATCGTTGGAAAGTCTCCACCGTACCTGAATTGGATTACCGTTATCACGGTTTTACCGAGCAGGATCTCAATGAAACCTTCAATATTAATCACTACGTCTATCATCGCGATAACATCAAATTAGGTGATTTAGCTGAAATGCTGAAAGAGACCTATTGCGGCTCAATTGGTCTTGAGTTTATGCATGTTCAGGATATGGAGCAAAAAAGTTGGCTACAAAGCAAATTAGAAAGCCAATTAAATAAACCGCTCTTTACCAAAGAAGAAAAAATTAATTTATTAAGTGAATTGACCGCTGCAGATGGCTTAGAACGTTATCTTGGTGCGAAATTCCCGGGGGCAAAACGTTTCTCTTTAGAGGGAAGTGATGCCTTTATTCCATTGATGAAAGAAATTATTCGCCATGCGAGCAAACAAGGTGTACAAGATGTGATGTTTGGTATGGCACACCGTGGTCGTTTAAACATGTTAGTAAACGTGCTCGGTAAGAAACCCGAAGATCTTTTTGACGAGTTTGCGGGTAAACATTCAGGCGAGCGTACAGGTGACGTGAAATACCACCAAGGTTTCTCTTCTGACTTCGCAGTCGGTGATCGTCGCGTGCATTTAACCCTTGCATTTAACCCATCCCATTTAGAAATTGTTAGCCCAGTAGTGATTGGTGCGGTACGTTCTCGTCAAACCAAAAAGAATGATACAGAGCGTAATCAAGTATTAGCGGTTACTGTTCATGGGGATTCCGCGGTAGCGGGACAAGGTGTTGTACAAGAAACCTTGAATATGTCGAATGCGCGTGGTTATACCGTTGGTGGCACAATCCGTATTGTGATCAATAACCAAATTGGTTTTACCACCTCTAACCCAAATGACACACGTTCAACAGAATACTGTACAGACATCGCGAAAATGATTCAGGCACCGATTATTCATGTGAATGGTGATGATCCTGAAGCAGTGGCTTTTGCGGCGAGAATGGCGGTGGAATATCGTAATTTATTCAAACGCGATATTTTCATTGATCTGATTTCTTATCGTCGTCATGGTCATAATGAGGCTGATGAACCATTAGCCACTCAACCAATGATGTATAGCATCATCAAAAAACATCCAACGCCACGTAAAGTCTATGCAGATCGTTTAATTGCTGAAGGGGTAATTACCGAAGAAGAAGCCATTGAAATGATGAATCTCTATCGTGATGCCTTAGATAATGGCGATCGCGTAGTGAAAGAATGGCGAGAAATGGATATCGCCCAAATGGACTGGTTGCAATATCTCAACTATGACTGGACATCCCCTTACGAAAGTAAATTCCCACAAGAACGTTTCCAAACTTTAGCAGAGCGTGTCAGTGAATATCCAGAAACCTTGCGTGCACATCCTCGTGTCGAAAAAATCTATGCTGATCGCCGTGAAATGGCAAAAGGCGAGAAATTGCTCGATTGGGGTATGGCAGAGACTATGGCATACGCAACCTTATTAGATGAAGGTACTAATGTCCGTTTATCGGGTGAAGATGCAGGACGTGGAACGTTCTTCCATCGCCATGCAGTTGTGCATAATCAAAATGACGGGACAGGCTATGTGCCATTAACACATTTACATGCCAACCAAGGTCGTTTTGAGGTGTGGGATTCAGTATTATCCGAAGAAGCCGTATTGGCTTTTGAATATGGCTATGCGACAACAGATCCAAAAACATTAACCATTTGGGAAGCACAGTTTGGTGACTTCGCAAATGGCGCACAAATCGTGATTGACCAATTTATTAGTTCTGGCGAACAAAAATGGGGCAGAATGTGTGGCTTGGTGATGTTATTACCACACGGTTATGAAGGCCAAGGTCCAGAGCACTCATCAGCTCGTTTAGAACGTTATTTACAACTTTGTGCTGAACAGAATATGCAGGTGTGTATTCCATCTACACCAGCACAGGTTTACCACATGCTACGTCGCCAAGCGATCCGTAAAATGCGTCGTCCATTAATTGGTATTTCACCAAAATCCTTATTACGTCATCCACTTGCCGTGTCAAGTTTAGATGAATTAGTAAATGGTACATTCCAAACGGTGATTGGTGAAATTGATAACATCGATCCGAAACAAGTTAAACGCGTGGTCCTATGCTCAGGTAAAGTGTATTACGATCTCTTGGAACAACGTCGTGCGAATAACCAAACAGATGTGGCGATTATTCGTATTGAACAGCTTTATCCGTATCCACATGAAGATGTGAAGAAAGCGTTAGAGCCTTATGCTCATGTGACGGATTATGTATGGTGTCAAGAAGAGCCATTAAACCAAGGCGCTTGGTATTGTAGTAAACATAACTTTGACAGCTCGCTTCCTGAGCATGTGAAGTTAAAATATGCAGGTCGTCCAGCCTCAGCTTCACCAGCGGTAGGTTATATGTCTTTACACACCAAACAACAAAAACAATTGGTAGAAGATGCGCTGACACTGTAAAAGTGCGGTCAAAATTTCAGTAATTTTTAAAGAAAGAATAATTTAAAGGAAAATAAAATGACAATCGAAATTCTTGTTCCAGATTTACCGGAATCCGTTGCGGATGCAACTGTTGCAACATGGCATAAAAAAGTGGGTGAGACAGTAAAACGTGACGAAGTTTTAGTGGAAATCGAAACAGATAAAGTGGTACTTGAAGTGCCAGCATTAAGTGATGGCGTAGTGGCTGAAATTCTTCAAGAAGAAGGCGCAACCGTAGTAAGTAAACAGCTTTTAGGTAAACTTTCTACTCAACAAGCGGGCGATATTTCATCAGAGACAGTGAAAGGCAATGAGCCAACACCAGCAGATCGTCAAAAAGCAGCCATTGAAAATAGCCACAATAATTCAGCAGATCAAGGTCCGGCTATTCGTCGTTTATTAGCTGAACATGATTTAGATGCAGAGAAAATTCAAGGTTCTGGTGTGGGTGGCCGTATTACTCGTGAAGATGTTGCACGTGAAGTAGCAAAACGAGATGCTCAAAAAGCGAAACAAGATGTAGCGACAGAGCAAAATACGGTTAGCACTGTGGCATATAGCTCTCGTTCAGAAAAACGTGTACCGATGACTCGTTTACGTAAACGTATTGCAGAACGTTTATTAGAAGCTAAAAATACCACCGCAATGCTCACGACATTCAATGAAGTGGATATGCAGCCGATTATGAAATTACGTAAAACATACGGCGAGAAATTTGAAAAGCAACATGGTGTACGTTTAGGCTTTATGTCTTTCTACATTAAAGCAGTCGTTGAAGCATTAAAACGTTATCCCGAAGTGAATGCTTCAATTGATGGTGATGACATTGTGTATCACAACTATTTTGATATTAGCATTGCCGTTTCAACCCCGCGTGGTTTAGTGACACCAGTATTACGCAACTGCGACAAACTTAGCATGGCTGATATTGAGAAACAAATTAAATCACTAGCAGAAAAAGGCCGTGATGGTAAATTAACCGTTGAAGATTTAACGGGAGGTAACTTCACCATTACTAATGGCGGTGTATTTGGTTCTTTAATGTCCACACCAATTATCAATCCACCACAAAGTGCGATTTTAGGTATGCACGCCATTAAAGAACGCCCAGTTGCGGTAGATGGCCAAGTTGTGATTCGTCCGATGATGTATTTGGCATTATCTTATGACCACCGCTTAATTGATGGTCGTGAATCAGTAGGCTTCTTAGTGGCGATTAAAGACTTATTAGAAGATCCAACTCGTTTATTATTAGAAATCTAAGCACATAGGCTTTTCTCTTTTGAGGGGAAAAGCCTTTTTTACATTGATGTGAATAAAAGGGCGGGAATAATGCCCGCCTTTCTATAGTTAAAATCCAATCTTTATTTAGCTATTTTGCGTACTAAGATTGCTAAGATAAAGGTAATGATGATAACAGGGAAAGTTAGACCTAAATCGGTTTCCCAACCTTTTGTCATAAGGAAACGATAGAGTACGAAGCCGACAAACCAAACACCGAGTCCAACACTATCAACTGATTTTTTAACATCATGCTGTTTAAGCACAAAGAAATCAGCGATAAGCACAGCGATCATTGGCGCGAATACTGAACCAATAAAGAACAAGAAATGTTCGTATTCTGTCACTGGTAAGGTTGAGGCTAATATAATGCCCACAATCACGGTAAGTACGGAGATTGGCGTGACTTTTAATTGGGGGAAAATATTGTTTAAACTCATGCCGGTGGAATAGGCGGGAAGTGCAGTGTTAATCATGGTAGAGGCGATGACAATTAATACACCAATAACACTTACACCAGCAAGAGAAAGAATTTGTGAGATTTCAGATTTACCGGTCACTAATGCTGCACCTAAGCCGAGAGCATACATCCAGCAGCTGGTCGCGGTATAAGTTAGCGTTGAAAGTGCGGTCGTTTTAAATGGTGTTTCGCTGTTCTTCGTGTGGTCAGATACTACTGGTAACCAAGAAAGTGGCATGACGGCAGCAATTTCTACAGCAGTACCAAATTTAATATTTTGTGCAACGTCCATGGCAATAAATGGTTTATTAGCTACTTGAATACTTAGCCACAGCATCAGTAAAAACATGGTGACAAGTGAGAGGCTTTTGAAGATACCTAATTTAGTGAAGCCGAGTAGTAGCCAAAGTATGATGAGTATGCCTAAGCCAAGTGTAAGGAATGGAAAGATGGAAGCATCAGCTGTTTGATTTAAGATAGAAATGACTTCAGCCCCCATATAAATCATGACAGCAGTCCATCCCATCAGTTGCATGGCATTGAGTAAAGAGAAAAGGGCAGAACCTTTTTCACCAAATGATATTTGTACCGTTTGCATGGCACTTTTTTGGGTTTTTGCACCGATGTAACCTGCACAGAAAAACATCGAACCACCAATAAAGTGCCCAACGACGATGGCAATTAAACCTTGTTGCCACCCTAGTGGCGCAAACCAAGTACCAGTGAGAATTTCTGCCATTGAAATAGCAGCAGTAAACCAAATGAGCGCAATCGCAAGATTGCTTGATTTTTTTGTTTGCATGTTGTTATCCTTAACATGGATTGTGGTTATTCTGGCTCAGTATATAACTCAATATGTAAAGAGCAAGCCCAGAATTTAAAATAAAACAAAGTGCGGTCAAATTTTGTTTGTTTCGCTAAACAACATCAAAATAGGAAGGAAATATGAATTTACATGAGTACCAAGCCAAGCAACTTTTTAAGCAATATGATCTGCCTGTGAGTGAAGGTGTCGTATGTCAAACAGCAGACGAAGCTGAAATGGCGCTCTTTCAGCTGAATGGCGATGTTTGGATAGCGAAATGTCAAGTTCACGCTGGTGGACGTGGAAAAGCCGGTGGGGTGAAGCTTGTTCATAATACAGAAGAAGCGCGTGCTTTTGCGGATAAATGGCTTGGCCAGCATTTAGTGACCTTCCAAACCGATAAAAAAGGCCAACCCGTTAATAGCATTTATATTGAAGAAACTTGCCAGATTGATAAAGAACTCTACTTAGGTGCGGTGATTGATCGTGCTTCACAGAAAGTCGTTTTTATGGCATCTTCAGCGGGAGGTATGAATATTGAAGATGTAGCAAGGGAAACGCCTGAACTAATCCATAAAGTCGCCATTGATCCTTTGGTTGGTGGTATGCCATATCAAGGTCGTGAATTAGCCTTTAAACTTGGCTTAAGTGGCGAGCAAAATAAACAATTTGCTGCTATTTTTGTGAAATTATCGCAGCTTTTTATCGAAAAAGATTTTTCTTTAGTTGAAGTGAATCCGCTCGTGGTGACAAAAGAAGGTAACTTAATTTGTTTGGATGCGAAAGTAGGCATTGATGATAACTCACTTTATCGTCATCCTGATTTGTTAGCCTTGCGCGATTTAAGCCAAAGTGATTCACGTGAAGCAGAAGCTGAAAAATATCAGCTTAACTATGTTGCCTTGGAAGGCGATATTGGCTGTATGGTTAATGGCGCAGGGCTTGCCATGGGAACCATGGATATTGTGAAATTATATGGTGGTAATCCCGCCAACTTCCTTGATGTTGGCGGTGGTGCAACAAAAGAACGTGTGGCGGAAGCCTTTAAAATTATTCTCACGGATAAAAATGTGAAATCAGTCTTAGTGAATATTTTTGGTGGAATCGTACGCTGCGATCTTATTGCTGAAGGGGTGGTTGCAGCGATCCAGGAAATAGGGGTAAAAGTGCCTGTTGTGGTTCGATTAGAAGGAACCAATGCCCCACAAGGCAGAGCAATTTTAGCGGAAAGTGGTGTGAATTTAATTGCAGCACATACTTTACAGGAAGCTGCTCAAGCGGCAGTGAAAGCGGCAAAAGGAGAATAATCATGGCGATTTTAATTAATAAAGAAACAAAAGTAATTTGCCAAGGTTTCACTGGTGCGCAGGGGACATTTCATTGCGAGCAAGCATTGGCTTATGGCACAAAGTTAGTCGGTGGGATTTCACCAAATAAAGGCGGAACAACGCACTTAGGTTTGCCGGTATTTAATACAGTACGTGAAGCAGTGCAAGCTACAGGGGCTACGGCAACCATGATTTATGTGCCTGCGCCATTTTGCAAAGATGCCATTTTAGAAGCTATTGATGCTGGTATTCAGCTAGTAGTCTGTATTACAGAAGGCATTCCAACATTGGACATGTTGTTGGTAAAACAAAAATTAAATGAAACGGGTGTTGTGATGATCGGCCCAAATTGTCCAGGTGTGATTACACCGGATGAGTGTAAGATTGGTATTATGCCGGGCAATATCCATAAAAAAGGCAGAGTAGGCATTGTTTCTCGTTCAGGTACTTTGACTTATGAAGCGGTAAAACAAACGACAGATGAAGGTTTTGGTCAATCTACTTGTGTCGGGATCGGTGGCGATCCTATTCCAGGATCCAACTTCATTGATATTCTCAAACGTTTCCAAGAAGATCCTGAAACTGAAGCTATCGTGATGATTGGTGAAATCGGTGGCTCAGCAGAAGAAGAGGCTGCTGCGTTTATTAAGTCCCATGTGACAAAACCTGTGGTGGCTTATATCGCAGGTGTGACGGCACCAAAAGGCAAGCGTATGGGACATGCGGGAGCCATTATCAGTGGTGGAAAAGGAACGGCGGAAGATAAAATTGCTGCTCTTGAAGCGGCAGGCGTGAAAACGGTGAGAAGCCTAGCTGAAATCGGTTCAGCCCTTCGTGAATTGTTGAAATAAAATACCTAAAAAATTGACCGCACTTTGGATGAGTTTTCAAAGTGCGGTCGTTTTTTATAACAAATTCTTATAACTATATCTAAATCGGTGTATAATCTCGTCAGTTTTTTAAGGACAAAATTATGAGCCAATTTTTCTATATCCACCCTGAAAATCCGCAAGCGCGTTTGATTAATCAAGCGGTAGAAATTTTGCGTCAAGGTGGCGTCATTGTGTACCCGACGGATTCAGGCTATGCCTTAGGCTGTATGATCGGCGATAAACATGCGATGGATCGTATTGTTGCGATTCGTAAATTGCCGGAAGGGCATAATTTTACGTTGGTATGTAGCGATTTATCCGAGCTTTCAACCTACGCAACGGTGAGCAATTCGGCTTATCGTTTAATTAAAAACAATACGCCGGGACGTTATACTTTTATTTTGACGGCAACGAAAGAACTTCCACGCCGATTAATGACCTCAAAACGCAAAACGATTGGCTTGCGTGTACCAGATAATCAAATAGCCTTAGATTTATTGAAGGCATTAGGTGAGCCGATTCTATCTTGCTCACTGATGTTGCCTGATAATGAACATATGACTTATTCCGATCCAGAAGAGATTCGCGAATGTTTAGAACGCCAAGTAGATTTAATTATTCATGGTGGCTATTTAGGTCAAGAGCCAACAACAGTGGTGGATTTAACGGAAGAATCACCAGTGATTTTACGTGAAGGAAGTGGTAGTACCGATCCTTTCATTTAACTTATTTTAGACGCTTGGGAAAGCGACAAAGGAAAAACAGATGAAACCTATTCAAAAACCAGTCAGACAAGAACGTGAAAAACAAGCGGGAAAACAACCGCACTTTGATCGTAAAGATCGTAAAAGTGCGGTCAATTCTGACATCAAATCAACCCCTAAAGCTAAGGTAGCTAAACCATCTCGTCAATCTACTGTAGAAGGTGAAAAATTACAGAAAGTGCTTGCGCGTGCAGGGCAAGGCTCTCGTCGTGAAATTGAAGCGATGATTGCTGAAAATCGTGTAAGTGTTGATGGCAAAATGGCGACTCTTGGCGATCGTATCGATGTACATTCTGGTGTAAAAGTGCGTATTGATGGTCGCATCATCAACCTTCAACAAGCACAAAAAGAAGTGTGTCGTGTGTTAATGTATTACAAACCAGAAGGTGAACTTTGTACTCGTAGTGATCCTGAAGGCCGTCCGACCGTATTCGATCGTTTACCACGTCTAAATGGCGCAAGATGGATTGCGGTAGGTCGTTTGGATATTAATACTTCAGGCTTATTACTTTTCACAACAGATGGTGAATTAGCTAACCGTTTAATGCATCCAAGCCGTGAAGTTGAGCGTGAGTATTCTGTGCGTGTATTTGGTCAAGTGGACGATGCCATGTTAGCGCGTTTACGTAAAGGCGTGCAGTTGGAAGATGGTCCAGCCAATTTCAAAGAAATCAAATTTGCCGGTGGTGTTGGGATTAACCAATGGTACGATGTGACTTTAATGGAAGGTCGTAACCGTGAGGTGCGCCGTCTGTGGGAATCACAAGGTATTCAAGTGAGTCGTTTAATTCGTATTCGTTACGGCAATATTAAGCTGATGAAAGGTTTACCGCGTGGTGGCTGGGAAGAAATGGATCTGGAAAACGTCAACTATCTACGTGAGTTAGTGGGCTTACCACCAGAAACCGAAACCAAATTAGACGTAACCAAACCTCGTCGTCGACCAAAATCAGGTCAAATTCGTAAAGCAGTAAAACGTTATACTGAGTTAAGTAAACGCTATAAAAAATAATAGGTGGTATTAGCGATGAAAATGCAGCAACTTCGCTATATTGTTGAGATTGTAAACCAAAATTTAAACGTGACAGAAGCGGCTAACGCGCTTTATACCTCTCAACCTGGTATCAGTAAACAGGTTCGCTTGTTAGAAGATGAATTAGGTTTAGAGATTTTTGAGCGTAACGGCAAGCATATTAAATCCATTACCCCTGCGGGTAAAAAGATCGTGGCTATTGCTCGTGAGCTTTTGGTGAAAGCGCAAAGTATTAAATCGGTTGCTAATGAAT
This sequence comes from Haemophilus parainfluenzae T3T1, assembly GCF_000210895.1. NCBI lineage: Bacteria > Pseudomonadati > Pseudomonadota > Gammaproteobacteria > Pasteurellales > Pasteurellaceae > Parahaemophilus > Parahaemophilus parainfluenzae. The sequence goes on from NC_015964.1 coordinate 1,547,900, forward strand.
ACACTTGCCCAAATCATGGCGTGTTACGCATTGCGACAACCAATACACAAGCGCGTTATATGCTACCAGCTGTGGTAGAACGTTTCTCTAAACAATATCCGGATGTGAGCCTGCATATTCATCAAGGTTCACCGACCCAAATTCACGATGCGTTGATTTCTGGCGAAGTGGATTTAGCGATCACGACAGAAGCGCCGTACCTTTTTGATGATTTGATTCAATTGCCTTGCTATTTGTGGAATCGTTCGGTGATTGTTAAACCCGATCATCCTTTAGCAAAAGTGAAAGAGCTTACCGTTGAAGAATTAGGTAAATATCCGTTAGTCACTTATACCTTCGGTTTTACTGGTGTGTCTGATTTGGATTATGCGTTTAACCGAGCTGGTATTTTGCCGAATATTGTGTTCACTGCAACGGATGCTGACGTGATAAAAACCTACGTGCGTTTAGGATTAGGTGTGGGCATTATGGCATCTATGGCGCATACGCCAGCCGATACGGATTTAGTGGCGATTGATGCAGGGCATTTGTTCCGTGCGAGTATGACGCAAATTGCCTTTAAACACAGCACTTTTTTACGCAATTATATGTATGATTTTATCGAATTTTTCTCACCGCACTTAACGCGTCCAATGGTTGAAAAAGCCGAGAGATTGCGTGATAACAATGCTGTGAAGAAATTGTTTGATAATGTCGAATTAGATGTGAAGTAAAATAGCAAAAATAAAAGGGCGGTCAGAATTTAATCCGAATTCTGACCGCTCTTTTTTTACAATAAAAATAAATGTGGCACTAAGTTCATGACGATAACTGTCGCGATAGAAAGCAATAATCGTGATGAGCCAAAGATAAAGCCTCGGTTGGTACCGTTATCAAATTTTACTAATAAATTCGCCATTGCTGTTAAGGCATAGACTTCAATCACCGTGAAGATGACTAAGTAAATATAAGCGGAAACCACAGAAATATATTTCAACGTAATAAACCAAGGCAAGATAATACCAACAGCCAAGATTGGTGCCACCCATAAGGTTTGTTTAATCGTTAAATTAATTTTTCGAGAAAAATAACCTTGTAGCGACACAGTCAACAAACCATTTACAAAAAGTGCAATGGGAGAGTGTTCTGGCATCCCTAATTTGTTATCAAAAAGAAACGGGAAGATCACAAAGAATGAGGTTGCAATGGAAAGAGGAATAAACAACATTAAATGCACAAATAAAAATTCTTTGGTGATGATTTCTTTAATTTGAGCAAAGCGAAACTTCACTAAGGTCTGCAAGGTTTGGATTTGATAAAACGGTTTTACCATTAAGGCAAAGAGAACCGCTTCCATCGCAAAGCAGACCCAAATCAACCATTCAATGTGATTGTATTTGATAAATGGAATCACCAATAAAGGCGCAAACATAGACGACATGGAAGTGACTTTCAAATATTTTCCCTGTAATCGGGTTTTCTCTTTGTATTCTCCACCCGCGAGCACCAATAGGCAGGCTTTTGCATTGGTACCAAACAAACAGCTACCTAATCCAAAACAGGTGGTGGCAATTAAAAGTAGAATGTAATTGTCCGCAGAGAGAAAGAAAATATAGGCGATGACATCTAAAAAGCATCCAAGTAACATCATTTTGGCCAGTCCAAAACGATCACCCCAGATACCGGCTAAAATAGCCAATGCTTGGTTGCAGAAAAAAAGCAACGAGAGCGAAAAGGCAATTTCACTGTTGCTTAATCCTTTTCCTTGTAAATAGATGAAAAATACCGTTTGCATGGAAAAGAATGCAAGGGTAGAAAAGAAACGACGAGTCAGTAAAAGTTTTTGTAAATTCATTGTTTTATTAAAAAAAAGAAAAGCACGCGTTTAGAACGCGCGCCAGTAATTGGTTAAGTGCGGTTAAAATTTATGACGATTTCTAACCGCACTTGAGATTAAAAAGAATCGTGATATTTCACTAAATCTTCGCGGCTAATGGCAAATACACCCAGGCCACCATTTTTTAGTTCAACCCATTCAAATGGCACATCTGGGTATTGTTCAATGAGACTTACCATGCTGTTGCCCACTTCACAAACGAGCATGCCATTTTGTGTTAAATAATCTGGCGCTTGTTTTAAAATTTGTTTTGTAATTTCTAACCCATCAACACCTGAACCTAAGGCTAATTCAGGTTCATAGTGGAATTCTTCCGGCATATCTGCTAAGTCTTCTTCATCCACATAAGGTGGATTGGTCACGATTAAATCATATTGTTGACCGAAGAGATTTTGGAATAAATCTGATTGAATCGGGAAAACACGATGTTCTAATTGGTGACGCGCAATATTGATTTCTGCCACATTTAACGCATCCACAGAAAGATCGACCGCATCTACCTCAGCTTCAGGAAAGGCTTCAGCCGTCGCGATTGCGATACAACCACTGCCAGTACAAAGATCCAAAATTCGTTTTGGCTCAGATTTTAAAAGCGGAGCAAATTTATCTTGGATTAATGCACTAATTGGCGAGCGAGGAATAATTGTGCGCTCATCTACATAAAATTCTAATCCGCAGAACCACGCACTATTCGTTAAATAAGCGACGGGCACACGTTGCTCAATACGGCTTAAAACTAATTGTACTAAGGTTTCTTTTTCTGAATGAGTCAGTTTACTGTTAAATAAATCTTGCGGTAAATCGAGTGGTAATTGAAGTCCAGCAAGCACTAATTGAAGGCTTTCATCCCATGCATTGTCATGGCCTTGCCCGTAATAAATATCAGAACGGTTGAATGTGCTGTATGTCCAGCGTAAAAAATCTTGAATGGTTGTTAATTCACTTGCTACATTATCTTCTAAGATTGTTGCAACAAGCTCTTGATTGTGTAAGGTTTCCATTTTCTGCCTCAATAAAAAATTTGGCTAGTTATACCATAGAATAGATGTGCTATCATTAAGCAAAATAACAAATTGAGAAAAATAATGACAGAACCAGATGATTTCGATCTTTTTCGGGCTGAAACTAAAGGGATTAAACCCATTAAGCAAGATACCTTTGTAGCGCCGCGTCAAAAGAGCGGTCAGAAAAAATCCCATTTACGTGATATTCGAGAAAAAGAGGATACGCTTTTCTATTTTTCTGATGAGTATGAACCATTGCTAAATGAACATGATGGTGTCATCAAATATTTACGCGAAGGGGAAGATAGCCATTTATTGAAACAACTTCGTCGTGGCGATTTTTCACCTGAATTATTTTTGGATTTACATGGTTTAACCCGTGAGCAAGCCAAAATGGAATTGGCAGCACTGTTGTTAGCTTGTGAAGATGAGCATGTTTATTGTGCGAGCATCATGACGGGCTATGGAACCTTTACGTTGAAAAAACAAATTCCACGTTGGTTAGTTCAGCACCCTAAAGTCCGAGCGTTACACCAAGCGCCCAAAGAATGGGGCGGAGAAGCGGCGATACTTATTTTAGTGGATGTATAAAGAAAAAAGTGCGGTCAAATTGACCGCACTTTTTTTACATTTTTTCGATTGTCTTAATGCCTAATAACGCTAAACCTTGTTTTAAGGTTTTCTCTGTAAGAGAAGCGAGTTTTAAACGGCTTAATTTTACGTTTTCATCTTCTGCATTTAAGATTGGGCAGTGTTCATAGAATGAAGAGAACGCACCTGCTAATTCATATAAATAAGCACAGAGTACATGCGGTGTCCCTTCTTTACCCACCGTTTGAACGGCTTCTTCAAATTGAAGCAATTTGATCGCTAATGCACGTTCTTTTTCATCAGAAAGCTGAATCTTCGCTTCTGCAAGTGCGGTTGGATTCACGTTTGCTTTATTGAAAATTGAACGAATACGCGTATAAGCATATTGCATATAAGGCGCGGTATTACCTTCAAAACTGAGCATATTATCCCAATCGAACACATAGTCAGTGGTGCGGTTTTTGGAAAGATCCGCATATTTCACCGAGCCAATACCTACTGCTTCAATAACCGCAGTTTTTTCTTCATCAGATAAGTTGGTATTTTTCTCATTGATTAATACAGTGGCACGCTCAATCGCTTCATCTAATAAATCTGCTAATTTTACGGTGCCGCCAGTACGAGTTTTGAATGGTTTACCATCTTTACCCAACATCATACCGAAGTTTTTATGTTCAAGTGAGAAACTGTCTGGCACATAACCGGCTTTACGCGTAATTAACCACGCTTGTTGCATGTGTTGGCTTTGGCGTGTATCAGAGAACACTAATGCGCGATCCGCTTTTAAGGTTTCATAACGATATTTAGCCGCCGCGATATCGGTAGTGGTATAAAGGAAACCGCCATCTTTCTTCTGAACGATTACCCCCATCGGTTCGCCTTCTTTGTTTTTGAATTCATCAAGATAAACAACCAATGCACCTTCATCTTCAACCGCTAAACCTTGTTTTTTCAGATCTTCAACGATAGCAGGTAACATCGGGTTATAAAGGCTTTCACCCATCACATCTTTTTCAGTCAATGTGACATTCAAACGATCGTAGTTACGTTGGTTTTGTTGCATGGTAATATCGACTAATTTTTTCCACATTGTGCGGCAATATTCATCTCCACCTTGCAATTTCACTACATAGTTACGCGCTTTTTCAGCGAAAGACTCATCTTCATCGTAATGTTTTTTCGCTTCGCGATAGAATGCTTCAAGATCTTGAAGTTCCATTTCGCTTGCGTGTTCATTTTCCATTTTTTCAAGATAAGCAATAAGCATACCAAATTGCGTACCCCAGTCACCTACGTGGTTCGCACGAATAACGTTATGACCTAAAAATTCAAGGGTACGAACAACAGCATCACCGATAATGGTAGAACGTAAGTGACCTACGTGCATTTCTTTTGCAACGTTTGGTGAAGAATAATCAATCACGATGGTTTGTTTTTCATTTGCGCTGACACCAAGATTTTGATCTTTTAATGCAGCAGAAACATTATTCGCTAGCCAAGTTGGATTTAAGAAAATGTTGATAAAACCCGGACCAGCAATTTCCGTTTTTTCAGCGATATCAGAAAGATCAGCATGATCTAATACTTTTTGTGCAAATTCACGAGGATTTAAACCTAGTTTTTTAGCCGCAGCCATGATGCCGTTTGCTTGGTAGTCACCAAATTGTGGTTTACCAGATTGACGAATAAGCGCATCACATTGCTCATCTGCACCAGCTGCAATCATCGCCTGTTTAATTTTATCGGATAAAATAGATTGAATATTCACGGTTTTTCCTAATCTTGAAATTGAATAATGAAAATAATCGGCTATGATACCGTTGTTTAGTGATTTCTCAAAGTAAGAGCAGGAGAAAATGTCAAATTTAATGGAAAAATCGACCGCACTTTATCAAGAATTACCTTTATTTCAGGAAAAAATTCAGCAATTAGCCGCCGTTATGAAAGTAAATTTGGACGATTACCAAATCGATCATTTAGCTTTAAGAGCAAATAGTGAAGAAAAAGCAAAAAATTGGCTGACAGAGTTATTAAAGTGCGGTAGAATTTTAAGCGATAATATCGTCAATGGGCGTCCTATCTATTTGATTGAATTAGATGAGCCAGTTGATTTCATTGGTCAGCCTGTCGATGTTATTGAATTACCGTTTCCTAAAAATAAACAATATCCCCAAGAAACTTGGGAACATATTGAAATTGTAATGCCGTTTTTATCTCATGAATCTGTTGAGGATTGGGTTAATCGGATTTGCAATACGTTTTTATGGAAGGAACTAACTCAATTAACCATGAAGGTGAGCGAACCTAAGGTGGAAGGGGAGCAATTGCCCAATCCATCAATTGCAGTGAGTTTTGTTGATAAAACAGAAAATCATGTTTGCATAAAGGTTCATCCTTATACAATAAAGAAAATACTCGAGGTTTAGTGTAATGAAAAAAATTACCTTAGCATTAACTGTCTTATTAAGTTTAGGTTTATCAGCTTGTTCATCTCAATCACAAAAAGATGAAAGCGCTTATAAAGGTCAAGTTATTTTCACCGAATTACAAGGTGACGATGTAAAATTAACCGTTCGTAAAAATGACTGTTCATACAAACAAGAAGGTGAAACTGAAGTGATCGTTCACAAATATGATTCAACTTTAGTAACTGGTGCTTGTGTGAAAGTATCTGACAACGGTCAAGGCGCGAAAAACGTTTCTACTTGGTCTCCAAGAAACCCAATCTAATTTATTTTTAGAAGGTTAGTTTTATGAAAAAAGTAACAGTAGCATTAGCTCTTATGATGTCTATTGGTTTGACTGGTTGTGCAAATACCGATGTTTTTAGCGGTGATGTTTACTCAGCAGATCAAGCGAAAGAGGCTCGTTCAATTAGCTACGGTACAATCGTGTCTGTTCGCCCAGTTAAAATCCAAGCAGATAACAATGGTGTAATTGGTTCTGTTGGTGGTGGTGCTTTGGGTGGTATCGCTGGTAGCACAATTGGTGGTGGTACTGGCCAAGCTATTGCAAGTGTTGTTGGTGCGATTGGTGGTGCCATTGTAGGTAGCAAAATTGAAGAAAAAATGAGCCAGGTTAATGGTGCAGAGATTGTTATCAGAAAAGATAACAGAGAAGAAATCGTTGTGGTTCAAAAAGCAGATCCAAGCTTCCAAGCAGGTCGTCGCGTAAGAATCGTTGGCGGTTCATCATTAAATGTTTCTGTTATTAACTAACTAAACGAAAAATAGAAAAAGCGAGCCATTAGGTTCGCTTTTTTTATGCTTAAAATCAAAAGAAAGTGCGGTTGTTTTTTGCTTGAAAGTCAAAAATATGATAAAACTATCAATCGTTATTTCACATCGACAATAGGAAGCAAAATGTCAAATTTACAACAAATTATTGAAGCTGCATTTGAAAAACGTGCAGAAATCACGCCTAAAACAGTTGATGCACAAACTCGTGCAGCAATCGAAGAAGTAATCGAAGGACTAGATAGCGGTAAATACCGTGTTGCAGAAAAAATTGATGGTGAATGGGTTACTCACCAATGGTTGAAAAAAGCAGTATTATTATCTTTCCGTATCAATGATAACCAAATCATTGATGGTGCAGAAACCAAATATTACGACAAAGTAGCATTAAAATTTGCTGACTATACCGAAGAGCGTTTTGCTCAAGAAGGTTTCCGTGTCGTACCTTCTGCAACAGTACGTAAAGGCGCATACATTTCTAAAAACTGTGTATTGATGCCTTCTTATGTCAATATCGGTGCATATGTGGGTGAAGGTACCATGGTTGATACATGGGCAACTGTTGGTTCATGTGCGCAAATTGGTAAAAATGTACACTTATCTGGTGGTGTAGGCATCGGTGGTGTATTAGAGCCATTACAAGCAAACCCAACCATTATCGGCGATAACTGTTTTATCGGTGCACGTTCTGAAGTGGTTGAAGGCGTGATTGTTGAAGATGGTTGTGTGATCTCTATGGGCGTATTCATTGGTCAATCAACTAAAATCTATGATCGTGAAACGGGTGAAGTGTTCTACGGTCGCGTTCCTGCGGGTTCTGTGGTTGTTTCAGGTAGCCTTCCATCAAAATGTGGTAAATACAGCTTATACTGTGCAGTGATCGTGAAAAAAGTTGATGCAAAAACTTTAGGTAAAGTAGGTATCAACGAATTATTACGTTCTATTGAAGAGTAATTAAAATACCATAAAAAATGACCGCACTTTATCTAACAAAGTGCGGTCATTTTCTTTTCTAAATTAGCGAATTATTTTTTTCTTGCTAACATCGTCGCAAATTTTAATTTAATGCGATTGCCGTTTTCGTCGGTTTTATGTAATTCACCCATATTTTCGTTATATTCTAAGAATTCCCAATCTTTGTAATATTCTTTTAATTCACCTTCAGAGAATGTAAATGAGAACGGAAGTGGACAAGGCACTTCAGGCGTGGACATGGCTGCAACAATTAAGTTATAACCACCTGGGTTGGTGTGTTCTTGCATATTCTTAATAATGGCTGGAATTCGCTCACGGTTTAAGAACATAAATACCACGGTTGATAAAATGAAGTCGTAGTTTTCTTGAATATTGGCGGTATTAATATCATAAACAGCGGTCTTAATATTCAAGTTTTCTTTGTCTTTAGTTTCGTTCAAGAAGGCGATGCTATTTTCGTTGTGATCCCAAGAGGTCACATCGTAGCCTTTTAAGCTTAAATAAAGGGAGTTACGACCTTGTCCGCAGCCTAAATCTAGCACTTTACAAGGCTTGATAATTTTAGCTGCATCAACCACATCACCATGCGTTGCAGTCATATTATATTTTTTGCTGAAGTAATCTTCTTTTGTGCAATAGAAACCAAGCGTACATTCTAAGTCATCAGAAAGGGCTTCAACTCGGTGCCAGGCTTGTGGCTCGACGAACGGAATATTACTTTCAGGCGTGAAAATATGTTCAGCAATAACATCACCATCTTCAGTTAGCTCATAAAACTTAAGTTTACCTTTTAGCACCGTAAGTTTGCCCCAAGTGCCCACTTTAGTATTGTGCTTTTCTTGGAACATTTTAGGTAATTTATCTTTTGTCCAAACTGGCATTTGTTTATAACAGATAAGTTCGTTTGTCATAATGAATTCCTTTTAATTTGCGTAATAAATAGCTGATTGCTATGGTAGGTTATTTGATTCTATTTGGCAATAAAAAAGGCGACCTAAGTCGCCTAAATATTAAATTATTTTACTTGCATACCTGCAGTGACACCGCTATCAGCAGAAAGTAAGAATAAATCACTTCCACCAGTACCAGCGGAGAGAATCATTCCTTCTGATACACCGAATTTCATTTTGCGTGGTGCCAGGTTCGCAACCACAATAACAAAACGACCTTCCAATTCTTCAGGTTTGTTGTAAGCCGCTTTAATGCCAGAGAACACTTGGCGAGTATGGTCACCTAAATCTAATTCAAAACGTAAGAGTTTATTTGATTCTGGTACGGCTTCGCATTTCAGCACTTTTGCCACACGCATATCGATTTTAGCAAAATCATCAATGGTAATAGTGTCAGCAATAGGTTCAATGTTTGAAAGTGCGGTTGGTTTTGCCGCAGTTTTTTCTGTCGCTTTATTTGTCTCAGCAAACAGTGCTTTAGTTTCTTCTACAACAGCATCAATTTGTTTTTTCTCTAAACGAGAGAAAAGGGCTTTAAATGGGGTAAGCTGATGACCCAATAATGGCTGTGCAATATTATTCCAAGTGAGTTCTGTTTGTAAGAACGCTTCTGCACGTTCAGCCAGTTTTGGAAGAACCGGTTTTAAGTAAGACATTAATACACGGAAAAGCTCGATACCCATTGAGCAAACTGCTTGTAATTCAGCCTCTTTGCCTTCTTCTTTCGCAATGACCCAAGGTGCTTTTTCATCAATATATTTATTGGCTTTATCAGTTAATGCCATGATTTCACGAATCGCTTTGTTGTATTCGCGGCTTTCATAATAAGCAGCGATTTGTTCAGCTTGTACAGTAAATTCAGCAAAAAGCGCTTCGTCTTCTAATTTATCTGCTAATTTGCCTTCAAAACGTTTTGTGATAAAGCCCGCATTACGAGACGCTAAATTGACTAATTTATTAACGATATCTGTATTGACTCGTTGAACGAAATCTTCCAAATTGAAATCGAGATCTTCGATACGATCGTTTAATTTCGCCGCGTAGTAATAACGCAAACATTCCGGATCAATGTGATTTAAATAGGTACTGGCTTGGATAAATGTACCGCGTGATTTTGACATTTTGGCGCCATCTACGGTGACATAACCGTGAGCAAACACATTGGTTGGTTTGCGGAATTCGCTCCCTTCTAACATAGCCGGCCAGAATAGACTGTGGAAATACACGATATCTTTACCGATAAAATGATAAAGTTCTGCATCGCTGTTTTCTCCCCAGAATTCATTAAAATCAATGCCTTCACGCTCGCAGAGATTTTTGAAAGACGCCATGTAGCCAATTGGGGCGTCTAACCAAACATAGAAGAATTTATCTTTTGCACCTGGAATTTCAAAACCAAAATAAGGGGCATCGCGAGAGATATCCCATTGTTGTAAACCACTTTCAAACCATTCTTGCATTTTGTTTGCAATTTCCGGTTGAAGCGAGCCAGAGCGAGTCCATTCTTTTAACATGCCTTCAAAAGCAGGCAAGTCAAAGAAGAAGTGTTCAGACTCTTTGACTATTGGTGTTGCACCTGACACTGCAGAACGTGGATTAATCAAATCCATTGGGCTATAAGTAGAGGCACAAACTTCACAGTTATCGCCGTATTGATCTTCGGCTTTACATTTTGGGCAAGTCCCTTTAACGAAGCGATCCGGTAAGAACATATTCTTTTCAGGATCGAATAACTGAGAAATCACTTTCGTTTTAATGAAGCCTTTTGTCTTTAATTTATTGTAAATGTCAGCGGTGAGTTGTTTATTTTCTTCACTGTGAGTAGAGTGGTAGTTATCAAAACTAATATTGAAACCAGCAAAATCACGTACGTGATCCGCTTTTGCTTTTGCAATTAATTCTTCTGGTGTAATGCCTAATTTATCGGCATTAAGCATAATTGGTGTACCGTGTGCATCATCAGCACAGACAAAATGAATTTTATTGCCACGCATACGTTGGAAACGCACCCAAATATCCGCTTGAATATGTTCTAACATGTGGCCTAAATGAATGGCGCCATTTGCATAAGGTAATGCACAAGTGACTAAAATTTTACGAGGTTGAGTTGTCATTATTTTTCTCTTATTCTTTTTGCAAAAATTGCGAGTATGTTACCCGATTAATGCGATTTTTTCTAGTTTAGTTATACTTTTAGCTTAACATTTGAGGTGTAAAAAGGGTAAAATATCCCTGACAAATTTACTCTACTACCTACTACTATTAAAGGAATATTATGGCAACTGCTTTTTCTGAAAATTTAACGGCAGAACAACAATCTCAAGTTCTGCAAGTTTTCCAACAATTTCAACATCCAAGTTTGCAAAAAGACTTAATCGCATTAAATACTTTGAAGAAAGTAGAAAAAGGCGGTGACGTATTACGTATTGAATTACAATTGCCTTTTGCATGGAACACTGGCGTGGAGCAAGTGAAACAGCAACTTTCTGATGCCTTATTAAAAGCAACAGATAGCAAAGAAATCAAATGGGTGGTGAATTATCAAATCGCAACCTTAAAACGTGCGAATAATCAACCCGCTGTAAAAGGCGTGAAAAACATCATCGCGGTGACTTCAGGTAAAGGCGGGGTTGGGAAATCTTCTGTTTCGGTTAACCTTGCCCTTGCTTTACAAGCTCAAGGTGCTCGCGTGGGTATTTTAGATGCGGATATTTACGGTCCATCTGTTCCGCATATGTTAGGTGCACCACATCAACGCCCAACTTCACCAGATAACCAACATATCACCCCAATTAAAGCACATGGGTTATCAGCCAACTCGATCGGTTTCTTAATGGATGAAGATAATGCGACTATTTGGCGTGGTCCAATGGCAAGTAGTGCATTAAGCCAGCTTTTAAATGAAACCTTATGGGATAGCTTAGATTACTTAGTAATCGATATGCCTCCGGGTACAGGTGATATCCAATTAACCCTTTCACAACAAATCCCTGTAACGGGTGCGGTTGTGGTCACAACACCACAAGATATTGCGTTATTAGATGCGGTGAAAGGTGTATCGATGTTTGAACGTGTGTCTGTCCCCGTGTTAGGTATTGTGGAAAATATGTCTATGCATATTTGTAGCAACTGTGGACACCACGAAGCAATTTTTGGCACTGGTGGTGCAGAAAAAATGGCACAAAAATACAATGTGAAAGTATTAGGTCAGTTACCGTTGAATATCCAAGTTCGTCAAGATTTGGATGCGGGTAAACCAACCGTAGTTGCAGCGCCAGACAGTGAAATTGCGAAATCTTTCTTAGATTTAGCAGAAAAAGTATCAACTGAGCTTTACTGGCAAGGTTCTGTGATTCCAAGCGAGATTTTATTCCGCGAAGTGAAATAAATCACAAAAACACTATAAAAATTAACCGCACTTTAGATCATCCAAAGTGCGGTTATTTTTTATCTAACTTTGCTTATTTTAAATGATCCGCATCATTCATTTTCTCAACGCGAAAACCGTTCTCATCGTCATAATGTACAACACTAATTGATGTATTAATAAGCGATACCGATTTATCTTCATCGCGGTGATTTTGCCACGTAGCACCGTTTAATAAGGCAAGCAATAAACGTAGAGTATGGCCATGCGACACAATGAGAATATTGCCTTGATTGTGGATCTTAATAATGTCGTGCAATGCTTTCATGGCTCGCTCGCCCAATTGTTCGAACGTTTCGCCGCCATTTACTTGAGCTTTGTAATTGGCAGGATCTTTAATGAGTTGTTTGAACTCTGGGTGTTCTCTTAACGTATCAACAACTTTGCCTTCCCAAGAACCAAAATACTGTTCATTTAAACCTTGATGATGGAAAAGGGGAATATCACGTTTGCCGATAATGTGAGAGGCAGTTGCGATAGTACGTTTTAATACGCTGGAATAAGCGGCAATGAAAGGAATATGATTAAGTGCAACACCTGTTTTTTTCGCACCATTAACGCCTTCTTCTGTTAAAGGGGAATCGCCATGACCTTGCATCAAACCTTCTGTATTCCAAACGGTTTTACCATGTCGAATAAAATAAAAAGTCAGCTGTTTTTTCATTTTTCATGTCCATAAAAAAGATTAAGGAAGCCGAAACTTCCTTAATCATGATTTTAACGAGAGTAATAACCTGCCATTGAACTATATACGGCATTTTCTGCCTGAATGATGTTGTATTTTGCATTCAAGATAGAAAGTTGAGAGCTTTTCTCTGTGTTTGCCGCAGCGAGCCATTCACGTAATTCAGATACACCTGCATTGTAACGGTCACGATAGTATTTAGTGATACGTTGGTTATAGCTGTGTGTTTTTTGCAAGTTAGCAAAAGCACTTTGTGCTTGTGTGTAGGCGAAGTAGTTGGTATCTACATCGTTCAAGGCTTTAGTAATGCTTTGCTCGTAGTTTAAACGTGCGGTTTCATAATCGGCTTCAGAGATTTTCACGTTCCATTTCACCGTATTCCAGTTGAGGAATGGTAGGCTAATGCCAATTAAACCTGTACCAACTGGATTGTGCAATGCGTTACCGACTTTAGTGCCACTTGATGTTAAGCTGCCGCCTAAAGTCACTTCTGGGAACCAACCTTTTTCGGTTGCTTTCGCATTTTTGAATGCACTGCTTAAGCGATATTGATAGCCTTTCACATCAGGACGATTCGCAATGACAGAAACAGGCACATTTAAATTTACGCCCACATTTTTCACATTAAGAATGTGTGGGAAGTTGATATTTAATGCTTCTTCCGGTTTTAAGTTTAGTAAGTTACGTAAAGTTTGTTCCGCTGTTTTACGTTGTGTTTGATAGTTGATCAAGTTGTTACGAGCGGTTAATACAGCTTGTTGTGATTGATCCACACTAGCGCTGTCAGCGACACCTTGCGATAAACGACGTTGCATAATGCTGCTAATGTCGTTGTAGTATTTAATGGTTTCCTCAGTTGTGCTGATAGCGTCATTTAAATAAGCAATTTGATAATACGTTGTCACAACAGAGTTGATGAGTGAAAGTTTCGTTGCTTCTAAATCTTCAGCCGTTGCTTTGTGTGACCATTCTGCCGCATCAGCCGTATCCGCTAAACGTTGCCATAAATCTAACGTATAACTCACATTTAATGCACCTTGATGGCTTACTGCTGAGTTGCCACCGGTTTTCACATTTTTACTTGCGGAAGATTGGGTTGAACCACTAAATGCCGGAATTAAATTTGCGCCTGCAAGGTTTGCATTATATAGAGCACGGTTTACGGCAACAGACGCTTTGGCTAAATCTTTGTTGTTAACTAATGCTTGTTCTACCACACGATTTAATTGTGAATCATTGTAAAGTGCCCACCAGTTTTCTTTTACATTAAATTGTTTGGTGATTTCCGCATAATTTTGGTAATCCTGCTGGCTCGCTTTATAAGAATCGCCGATGTTAGCACAACCTGCTAGCGCAGTTGCCATCGCGATTGCTAAGGTTAATTTTTTCATTTTTAACATGGATTTTTTCCTTTCTTTTTAATTAAAGTGCGGTCAAAAATTAGTAAGAATTTTAACCGCTCTTTTGTGTTTTACAAAATTTCTTTATTCTCGAGCAAGAGCTGTAATTGGATCTAATTGCGCTGCACGTTTTGCCGGCATATAGCCGAAGATCACACCAATCAGGGTAGAGAAGACCACTGCAGCAACAATTGAGCCAGTTGAGAATGCCATCGTAAAATCAGTCATAAATACGTTAAATAGCAGACCGATTAAGCCCGAAAGCAGAATCCCCGTCACGCCGCCAATTAAACAAATTAGTACGGCTTCAATTAAAAATTGTTGCAGAATGTTAAATTGTCTCGCACCAATAGCCATGCGCACACCAATTTCTTTGGTTCGTTCAGTGACAGAAACCAACATGATATTCATCACACCAATACCGCCTACAATCAATGAAATAAAGGCAATGGAAGAAATAAGCAATTTCATTGTGCCAGTGGTACTTTCAATGGTTTGTTTAATAGTGTCACTATTCATGATGAAGAAATCTTTTTTACCATGACGCATGGTGAGCAATTCAGTAATCCCTTTTTCAGCGACAGTAGTATTCACGGAATCATCCACTTTAACGGTAATCGAACCAATTTTTTTACTGCCCGAAATACGATTCATCACGGTAGTGTAAGGCGCATAGAGATTAAGTGAACTACTTGCCCCGCCCATTTGTTTATCAGATACCACGCCGATAATACGTAATGGACGTTTATTAAACATCACAATTTTGCCGATGGGGTTTTCATCTGGGAAAATGGATTTTTTTGCACTTTCATCGATTAAGGCTACTTGGTTGTTATCAGCAACATCTTGAGCAGAAAATAAATTACCGGATTTTAGTTTTAAGCCATCTACATCAAAATATTGTTCGCCTACACCTTTTAAACTGGTCGAGGAGAAAGTCTGATTACCATAAATCAATGTGCCACTTGATGAGCTATTCGGCGTGACACTTTGTACATAGCTTTGTTGATTTAAGGCAATGGCATCATTAATTGTGAGATTCTGCATTTGTTCAGCACGACGATCACCAAAGCCTGTACCATTAAAGATGGTCATAGTACTTGTACCAATACCTTTAATATTCTCTAAGATTTTTTGTTGTGAACCATTTCCCAATGCTACGACAGAAACTACGGAGGTAATCCCGATAATAATCCCGAGCATGGTTAAAAGAGAACGCATTTTGTGGGCAATAATAGCACTCACAGACATACGAAAGGCTTCAACAAATTGATCTTTGCTGAACCCAAAGTGTGGTTTAGATTTGGTTGGATTTTCGACCGCACTTTTTACCGCTTCTTTTTGTGTATCGCCAATAATTTCACCGTCTTTAATTTCAATCACGCGATTCGCACTAGCAGCAATTTCACGATCGTGGGTTACCATAATAATGGTGTGGCCTTCTGCATGTAATTGACGCAGAATTTCCATTACATTTTGACCGCTTTGTGAATCCAATGCACCAGTGGGTTCATCGGCTAAAATAATTTCGCCACCATTCATCAACGCACGCGCAATACTCACACGTTGTTGCTGACCACCGGAAAGCTGGCTTGGTTTATTTTGCCATTTATCGCCTAAACCTAATTTTTCTAAAAGTTGTTTCGCACGAGAAAGACGTTTTTCTTGCGATATCCCCGCATAAATTGCAGGCAAGGCGACGTTTTCTGCTGCGGTTAAACTCGATAATAAGTTATAGCGTTGGAAAATAAAGCCGAATTTTTGGCTACGTAAATCTGACAGCTGATCTTTGCTTAATTCAATGGTTTCCTTGCCATTAATTTTGTAAGAGCCATTGGTTGCCGTATCCAAGCACCCGATGATGTTCATCAAGGTCGATTTACCCGAACCCGATTGCCCAATAATCGCGACGAAATCGCCTTTTTCAATATTTAAAGAGACATTCTTTAAAATGTGAATGCGGTTTTCACCTTCACCGAAGTAACGGTTGAGATCTTTAATTTCAATGATATTCATTAATTTTCTGCCGCACTTTTAGAACATTCTTGGACCACGAGGCATAGAGCCAACTTTTTCACCATTTGCGACTTGCGACACAATGACTTTTTCACCTTCGTTTAAACCCGATTTGATTTCAGTTTTGAAATCATTTTGAACACCGGTTTCAACTTCGCGAGGTTCAGGTTGATTTTTGTCATTCAATACATTGACAAAGCTTTTGCCATCACGTTTTTGAATAGCCATATTGGAAACCAATAACACATCTTTCGCGTTGGCAATTTTGATGTTGTTTTCTGTCGTCATCCCGATGCGTAAAGTACGATCAGGGTTATCAATTAAAACATTAGCGTAATAGTAGATCGCACTGGTCGTGGAGCTGCTTGAGCTACTTAAAGATGATGTTGAAGAACTATCACTTGTCGTGGTATTGGCTGGATCAACAGAATCAATGACGGAGTGATATACAGTTTGACTATCCGATAAAATAGTAAAGCTAACTTCTTGACCTGCTTTAACTTTCGTAATATCGCCTTCTGAAATTTCAGGCTTAATTTTCATTTTGCTTAAATCAGCAATGGTTACAATTGTTGGAGTCGTTTGGTTGGCATTAACGGTTTGACCTTCAGAAACGGGTACGGAAATAACAGTACCGTCCATTGGTGCGGTGATTTTGGTATAACCCACATTGGTTTCTGCGGTATTCACTTCAATTTCAGCTTGTTTGATATTGGCTTCAATGGCTTCCATTTCCGCTTTCGCATTATCAAGGGTGCTTTTAGCTGTATTCACACTATCCAAAGAGGTGGCTTTTTGTGTATAAAGTTTTGATAAGCGGTTATAGCTTGAAAGGGCTACATCGTAAGCGGTTTTCTTCGCTTTTAATTGTGCTTGATAGCTAACCAATGCCGCTTTTTTGGTATTTAAGGTATTAATTTGGGTTGTGGAATCAATATCAGCGATCATTTCGCCTTTTTTGATTTCTTGCCCTAATTTGACATAGAGTTTAGTGATTTTACCCGAAGCTTGGGCGCCGACATCGACTTCATTCACGCTTTCAACTGAACCAGACGCGACAACTGTTTTTTCCACATTGCCACGAGTAACCGATTCAGTCAGATAGGTCGTTTCTTGTTTGCTATTGCTAGAGAAAAAATAATAAGCTGTGCCAGCAGCAACGAGTAATCCGAGTAAAATAAAAAAGCGTTTTTTCATAAAGACTTTGTCATCCTAAATAAAAAAATGAACGTTTGTTCAGTGGGAGTGTATTCTAAAGGTAAACTTTTCAGTTTGCACGAAAAATCTTCAAGTTAGACCTAAAAATCCTAAAAAATTCAGTCTTAATTTAATGAAAGTGCGGTTAGTTTTGGGATCAAATTCACAACGTCAGACTTTTCGTATAGAATGGGGTAATTATTTTCAATTTATTGAGAAATTTATGAGCAATACAGAACACACTCTAGAAAATGCGGAAAATACCCGCACACACAATTTCATTACTCAAATTATTGATGAAGATTTAGCTTCGGGTAAACACAAAAGTGTTCATACTCGTTTCCCGCCTGAGCCAAACGGCTATTTGCATATCGGTCACGCCAAATCGATTTGTTTAAACTTCGGCTTAGCAAAAGAGTATAACGGTTTATGTAACTTACGTTTTGATGATACCAATCCGGTGAAAGAAGATGTGGAATATGTGGATTCCATTAAAGCCGATGTGGAATGGTTAGGCTTTAAATGGGAAGGCGAACCGCGTTATGCGTCTGATTACTTCGATGCACTTTATGGCTATGCCATTGAGTTAATCGAAAAAGGTTTAGCCTATGTTGATGAACTTTCACCAGACCAAATGCGTGAATATCGTGGTACTTTAACCGAGCCAGGTAAAAACAGCCCATATCGTGATCGTAGTGTTGAAGAAAACTTAGCGTTATTCGAAAGAATGAAAAACGGTGAGTTTGCGGAAGGTACATTAAGTCTTCGTGCAAAAATCGACATGGCTTCACCATTTATGGTCATGCGTGATCCCGTGCTTTATCGTATTAAATTTGCCAGCCATCACCAAACCGGTGACAAATGGTGCATTTACCCAATGTACGACTTCACTCACTGTATCTCTGATGCGATTGAGCGTATTACACACTCTCTATGTACATTAGAATTCCAAGACAACCGTCGTTTATACGACTGGGTGTTAGAAAATATTAGTATTGAACGTCCATTACCGCATCAATATGAATTCTCACGTTTAAATTTAGAAGGCACGTTAACGTCTAAACGTAAATTATTGAAATTAGTGAATGAAGGCATTGTGGATGGTTGGAACGATCCGCGTATGCCAACGATTTCAGGTTTACGTCGTCGCGGTTATACACCGGCTTCATTACGTGAATTCTGTCGCCGTATCGGTGTGACGAAACAAGACAACGTCGTAGAGTATTCAGCACTTGAAGCGTGCATTCGTGAAGATTTAAACGAAAATGCACCACGCGCAATGGCAGTGATTGATCCTGTTCGCGTAGTGATTGAAAACTTTGAAGGCGAAGAAACCTTAATGGCACCAAATCACCCAAATCGTCCTGAATTAGGTGAACGCCAATTACCGTTTACGAAAGAGCTTTATATTGATCGTGCAGACTTCCGTGAAGAAGCGAACAAACAATATAAACGTTTAGTATTAGGTAAAGAAGTGCGTTTACGTAACGCTTATGTGATTAAAGCAGAACGTGTAGAAAAAGATGCAAATGGTGAAATCACCACGATCTTCTGTACTTACGATCCAGAAACCTTAGGTAAAAATCCAGCGGATGGTCGCAAAGTGAAAGGGGTAATTCACTGGGTATCTGCCGTGCATAATCACCCAGCGGAGTTCCGTTTATACGAGCGTCTTTTCACTGTACCAAACCCAGGTGCAGCAGAAGAAATCGAAAGCGTGTTAAATCCAACCTCTTTAGTGGTGAAACACGGTTTTGTAGAACAAAGCCTCGCAAATGCAGAACCAGAAAAAGGTTACCAATTTGAACGCGAAGGTTATTTCTGTGCGGATAACAAAGATAGCCGCCCAGAGCACTTAGTGTTTAACTTAACCGTAAGCTTAAAAGAAGGCTTCTAATTCTAAACAACAAAGTGCGGTCAAAAATCACGTAAATTTTGACCGCACTTTTTTATTGGTTTCACTATGCAATTTGAATCTCATTTTTGGCAAACAAAATCGCTCCTTGAAATGACGGAATCCGAATGGGAAGCCTTATGTGACGGCTGCGGAAAATGCTGTTATCGGAAATATATTCAAGGGCGGGGCAAGCGTGAAAAACTCTATTACACGCGTATTGCTTGCAATCTATTAGATGTGGAAACAGGAAAGTGTCGTAATTATCCTGAACGTTTTAAGATTGAGAGTGATTGCACCAAATTAACTAAAAAGAACCTGCCTGATTTTGGTTGGCTGCCGAATACTTGTGCATATCGTTTATTGTATGAAGGGAAACCTTTGCCAGAATGGCATCCATTAGTCAGTGGCGATCCTGATTCAGTGAAAAAAGCAGGTGTTTTAATTCAAGATGGTGTGCATGAAGAAGATGTGATTGATTGGTTTGAATTTGTAATTGAAACTGAATAATTCTGATTTAGGTGCTTTTTTATTCTCTTCAAACTTCGTTTTTTGATTTAGGTCACAATTTGCGAGATTGGCAATTGTAATTCAACTGTGCTTACCTATAATACTTAATAAGTATTATGTAGATATGTTATCAGTTGTATGCAAATGACCTCATCCATTAAACAATCCGCTGAAAAACTTGGCATTTCCCTTTCCCATTATGATATTGACGGGCATTTAATTTATGCCTCGCCAAGCTCTATTGATTACTTTATCGAGCAGTTGCAATTTCCGCCGAATATTGGAAAAAATCAGCCGTTCCAAGATGTAATTTGTGCCTTTGAAAACGAACCGATTCATTATGATTTAACCGCGTTTTCTTTTCCTCATGATGCTTCTTTGCGTTATCAATTGCTCGACGAGCAAAACCAAATTCAGTTTGAAAAAACAATTCCATATTCAACCGCACTTTCGTTGCCTGCTTTGCCTTTTGGCTATTATCGTTTGGTGATTTTTATCGCCCAACAAACTTTCTCGGTTCAAATTTTGGTTTCACCAAGAACAGCATATCAACCGCCTTTATTAGAACAACAAAAAGCCTGGGGTGTGAATGTTCAGCTTTATAGCCTCCGTTCCAAGCATAACTGGGGTATTGGTGATTTTTCAGATTTAGCGTATTTGATTGAGAAAAGTGCTGAGCATGGCGCGGATTTTGTCGGGATTAATCCGTTACATTTACTTTATCCATCTGTACCAGAATGGGCGAGTCCTTATAGCTCTTCTTCTCGTCGTTGGTTGAACTTTATTTATCTTGATATAACGGCATTGCCAGAATTTAAATTGGCAAAATCGGTACAAAATTGGGTTAACTCTGCGGATATCGCCAACTTAATTCAATCTTTACGCGATCAAGATACGGTCAATTACAGTGCGGTAACTGAATTAAAACTAACCGCACTTGAGCAACTCTTTGCCTTTAGTCAACGCAGTAAATCTGCTGCAATTATCAAACGTCGTGAAGCGTTTGCAGCTTATCAAAAAGAGCAAGACGAGGCATTGGTTTTACAAGGCTTATTTAATGTTTTAGACAAAATTGAACATGCCGATCAACAAGCTGAAGAAAACACTATCGGTTGGTTAGGTTGGCGTGAAGAATGGCAACATCTCACTGCTGCAAAACGCAAAGCATTAATTAAACAACATAAATCGGAAATTGACTTTTTCGCCTGGTTGCAATGGCTAACCGAACAACAATTGAATGACCTAAAACATCTTTGCCAAAAAGTAGGCATGCGTTTAGGCATCTATGGTGATTTAGCCGTAAATAGTTCACGCGGTAGTGTAGATGTATGGTCGCAACCTGAGCTTTACTGTGTGAAAGCCTCGGTAGGTGCACCACCAGATCCACTTGGTCCAGTTGGTCAAAACTGGAATTTACCGCCTTACAATCCAAGCCAATTAAAAGCCACAGGCTTTGCTGCAGTGATTACAATGCTTCGTGCAAATATGCAGCATTTCGGTATTTTGCGTATCGATCACGTAATGGGCTTGTTCCGTTTATGGTTAATTCCAGAGGGTAAAACAGCAGCTGATGGTGTTTATGTGCATTATCCGTTTGATGAGTTGATGGCAATTCTAGCCATTGAAAGCCAACGCAATCAATGTTTAATCATTGGTGAAGACTTGGGTACGGTACCAGATGAAGTGCGGTGGAAATTAAACGAGTTTCGTATTTTCTCGTATTTTGTGTTGTATTTTGCTCAACGCAATCGCCAATATCCACATGCGAATGAATTCCCACGTAATGCTTATGCGACGATTGGTACACATGATGTGCCTTCCTTGCAAAGTTTCTGGCATTGCCGTGATTTAGCGTTGTTTGATGAACTCAATATTTTAAAAGGCGATGTGCTAAAAGAAAAATATGATCAACGGGTCATTGATAAACAAGCCATGATTGATAGCTTACATCGAGATGGCTATTTACCACCAGATTATCACGGTGATGCTTTAAGTATGGCGATGCACGATAATCTTAACCGCCAGATTCATCGCTATTTGGCTAACAGTCAAAGTGCTTTAATAGGTGTTCAATTAGAGAACTTAATCGGACAAGAAATTTCATTCAATCTGCCAGGGACTTCAACAGAATATCAAAACTGGCAGAAGAAACTCGGACAATCCTTAGAGCTGATTTTTAATGACGAAAACTTAAAGACATTTTTTGCTCAAATTAATCAAGCTCGCAAAGCATAAAGGAGTATGTAATGACGAAATTAGTCGCCCAATCAGTAATCAATTCATTTTTTGATGGCAAACAGGCTGATCCTTTTGCTGTATTAGGCATGCATGAAACCCACAATGGTATTGAGATCCGCGCTTTATTACCTGATGCGGATAAAGTGGAAGTGATTGATAAAGAAACTCAATCCATGGTGGTTGCTTTAGAAAGAGTGGATGAGCGTGGCTTTTTCTCCGCTATTGTGCCAAATGTGAACCACTTTTTTGCTTATCAATTTAAAGTGTATTGGGGCTCGGATGTACATCTTATTGAAGATCCTTACCGTTTCCATCCAATGATTAATGATTTAGACCAATGGTTATTGGCTGAAGGTTCGTTATTACGTCCTTATGAAGTATTAGGTGCACACTTTACCGAATGTGATGGTGTACCAGGCGTAAATTTCCGTGTATGGGCTCCGAATGCGAAACGTGTTTCGTTGGTTGGTGATTTCAACTATTGGGATGGTCGCCGTCATCCAATGCGTTTCCATCCAGCAAGTGGTGTGTGGGAGTTATTCTTACCAAAAGCTAGCCTTGGTCAACGGTATAAATTTGAATTAATTGATTGCTATGGCAACCTTCGTTTAAAAGCCGATCCTTATGCATTTAGCTCTGAATTACGTCCGGATACCGCATCAGAAATCAGCATGTTGCCTGATGTAGTAGAAATGACAGAGGAGCGTCGTAAGGCGAACCAACGTAACCAACCAATTTCCATTTACGAAGTACATTTGGGATCATGGCGTCGTAATTTAGAAAATAATTTCTGGCTTGATTACGACCAAATTGCCGATGAGCTTATCCCTTATGTAAAACACATGGGCTTTACCCATATTGAGTTTTTACCAATTTCCGAATTCCCATTTGATGGTTCTTGGGGTTATCAACCGATCGGTTTGTATTCTCCAACTAGCCGTTTTGGTACACCAGAAGGCTTTAAACGCTTAGTCGAAAAAGCCCACAAAGCAGGTATTAATGTGATTTTAGACTGGGTACCAGGACATTTCCCAAGTGACACTCATGGTTTAGTAGCC
Source organism: Haemophilus parainfluenzae T3T1 (assembly GCF_000210895.1). NCBI lineage: Bacteria > Pseudomonadati > Pseudomonadota > Gammaproteobacteria > Pasteurellales > Pasteurellaceae > Parahaemophilus > Parahaemophilus parainfluenzae. The sequence continues at coordinate 1,570,957 of NC_015964.1, forward strand.
TTTGATGGTACTGCCTTATATGAGCATGCTGACCCTCGTGAAGGCTATCACCAAGATTGGAATACTTTAATTTATAACTATGGCCGTAATGAAGTGAAAAATTTCTTATCCAGTAATGCATTGTATTGGTTAGAACGCTTTGGTGTGGATGGTATTCGTGTAGATGCGGTAGCGTCAATGATTTATCGCGATTACAGCCGTGCTGAAGGGGAATGGATCCCAAATCAATATGGCGGCCGTGAAAACTTAGAAGCTATTGAATTCTTAAAACATACCAACTGGAAAATCCATTCTGAAATGACCGGTGCTATTTCCATTGCGGAAGAATCTACTTCTTTCGGTGGCGTAACCCATCCAACAGAAAATGGCGGGCTTGGATTCAATTTCAAATGGAACATGGGCTGGATGAACGACACCCTAAGTTATATGCAACTTGATCCCGTTTATCGTCGTTATCATCATGACAAAATGACCTTCGGGATGATTTATCAATACAGCGAAAACTTTGTGTTACCACTTTCTCACGATGAAGTCGTACACGGGAAATGTTCGTTACTCGGCAAAATGCCGGGTGATGCATGGCAAAAATTTGCTAACTTGCGCGCTTACTACGGTTATATGTGGGGCTATCCAGGCAAAAAATTATTATTCATGGGTAATGAATTTGCTCAAGGTCGTGAATGGAATTATGAAGAAAGTTTGGATTGGTTCTTACTTGATGAAAATCATGGTGGTCCATGGCATAAAGGCGTATTGCAATTAGTTAAAGATTTGAACGGCGTTTATCAAAACAATACACCGCTCTTTGAATTAGACGGCGAACCTGAAGGGTTTGATTGGTTAGTGGTGGACGATGCGGAAAATTCAGTCTTTGCTTTTGAACGTAAAAGCAGTAATGGCGAACGCATTATTGTGATCAGTAACTTCACACCTGTGCCACGCGAAGGTTATCGCATTGGGGTTAATGCAGCGGGTGAATACGAAGAAATTTTGAATACTGACTCAATGTATTATCAAGGTTCAAATGTAGGTAATTTCGGCTTGGTAGAAAGCGAAGTGATCGCAAGTCACGGACGTGACAATTCGATTAGCGTGACCATTCCGCCACTCGCAACAATCTATTTAAAATATAAAGCATAACAATAGCGAAGAACACGATGTTTAGTATTTATAACAATGGTAAACCTTCCCCAATGGGATATTCGCAAACGCTGGAAAACGGAGTAAAAATTTCTAATTTTGCGCTGTTTTCTAGTGCGGCGGATGCTATTGAACTTTGCTTGTTCCGTGATGGCAAAGAAAGCCGTTTTGCTATGAGCAGAAGCGATGATATTTGGCATGTGGCAATTAAAGGCGTTGAGTTAAATGATGAGTATGCGTTCAGAATCACTGGCAAAAATGACCGCACTTTAGCTAATCCGCAAAAGTTAATGCTTGATCCTTATGGCAAAGCAGTAAGCCATAAACCAGATTTAAGTTCATCAGAAGCCCGTTCGATTTTTTTATTAAATGATGAACGAGATAATGCAACAGTTGCACCTAAAGGTCGCATTGTGGATGAACATTTTGATTGGTCAGGGGATTGCAAACCGTCTATTCCTTGGGCTCAAACGATTGTATATGAACTAAATGTTAAAGGGTTTAGCCAATTAAATTCCTGTATTCCAGAAAATATTCGGGGCACTTATGCGGCGTTAGCTCACCCTGAAAATATTGCGTATTTTAAATCATTGGGTATTACCAGCCTTGAATTGCTTCCAGTGAACTTCTTCATTGATGAACCGCATTTGCAAGAAAAAGGATTACGTAATTATTGGGGCTACAATCCACTAGCCATGTTTGCTTTAGAACCGAGTTACGCAGCTGATCAAAAACACCCGTTGAACGAGTTTAAGAGCATGGTGAAAGCCTTGCATCAAGCGGGCATTGAAGTGATTTTAGATGTCGTATTTAACCATACGGCTGAATCGGAAAAAACATTTCCGACATTTTGTCAGCGCGGTATTGATGATAAAACCTATTACTGGCAAAACGAGCAAGGTGATTATACGAACTGGACAGGCTGCGGCAATATGCTCAATCTTGCCAATGATGTCACTCGCAAATGGGTATTAGATTGCTTACGTTATTGGGTAACTGAATGCCATGTAGATGGTTTCCGTTTTGATTTAGCCACCGTGCTTGGTCGTGAAACACCTGATTTCAATCCGAATGCACTATTGTTTGCGGAAATGGAACGGGATGACGTTCTACAACAAATTAAATTAATTGCTGAACCTTGGGATATTGGTCATTACGGCTATCAAGTCGGGTATTTCCCCGCTTATTTCTCTCAATGGAATGATCGTTTCCGTGATGATATGTGCCGTTTTTGGTTATGGCAAAGTGGTGAAGTGGGCGCCTTTGCAGAGCGTTTTGCGGGCTCTAGCGATATCTTTAACCGCGAAGGTCGATTACCACATGGCAGCTTGAATTTCATTACAGCCCATGATGGTTTTACGTTGCGAGATTTAGTGAGCTATAACCATAAACACAATGAAGCTAACGGTGAAGAGAACCGTGACGGACGGAATGAAAATTATAGTTACAATCATGGAATTGAAGGTTCTCAACTCGATTTAGCAGATGAATGGCAAAGTGCGGTCGAAAATAACCGTGTTTTATCAGAAAAAGGCTTGTTAGGCTCTTTATTACTGGCAAATGGTGTACCCATGCTGCTTGCTGGAGATGAGTTCGGCAATAGCCAATATGGCAATAACAATGCCTATTGCCAAGATAACGAAATTACCTGGTTAAAGTGGGATGATTTTAACCAAACCTTATTTGACTTCACCAAGCAAACCATTGCATTACGAAAAAAAATTCAAAGTTTGCAGCAGGACGCTTGGTGGTCGGATGAAAATGTCGCGTGGTTGAATTGTGGTGGAAACCCGATGACCCTAGACGATTGGCATAATCGGGAAAGAAAAGCCTTACAAGTGATGTTGGATGGTCGCTACCTTTTCTTAATTAATGCAAAAACTGAAGCGCAATCTTTTTATTTACCAAATGGAAGATGGAAAAAGATTGCAGAAATTGGAAACAGAGTGATTCAACAATGTGATGTGAGTGGTGTGGCATTTGAAGTGTTGGAACATATGGAGGATTAAAACTATGGAGTTTGTTATGAAAAGTGATCTTAATAAATATGAATTGGTTAAAGATACTTTAGTGCTTATTTTAGCCGGTGGTCGTGGTTCTCGTTTACATGAATTAACAGATAAACGTGCGAAACCTGCATTATATTTCGGCGGTAATCGTCGCATTATTGACTTTGCGCTTTCCAACTGTATTAACTCCGGTCTTAATCGCATCGGTGTCGTGACTCAATATGCCGCTCACTCTTTATTACGCCACTTACAAACAGGTTGGTCATTCCTACCACAAGAGCGCGGTGAGTTCGTTGATATGTTACCGGCTCGTCAACAAATTGATGATTCTACTTGGTACCGTGGTACAGCGGATGCGGTGTATCAAAATATGGCGATTATTCGCAATCACTATCGTCCAAAATACATTTTGATTCTTGCAGGCGACCATATTTATAAACAAGATTACAGTGTCATGTTGATGGATCACGTGAGAAGTGGAGCAAAATGTACAGTAGGCTGTATTGAGGTACCACGTTCTGAAGCCAGTGAATTTGGTGTCATGGCGGTAAACGAAAACCTTAAAGTGAAAGCCTTCGTTGAAAAACCAAAAGATCCACCTGCCATGGTGGGTAAACCAGATACGTCGCTAGCCTCTATGGGGATCTACGTGTTTGATGCTGAGTATCTCTATAAAATGCTTGATAGAGAAGTGAATACCCCTTGCACATCTCATGACTTTGGTAAAGATGTTTTGCCAAAATGCTTGGAAGAAGGCGTGCTTTATGCGCATCCATTTAGCCGTTCTTGTATGGGCCGAAACACTGAAGGTGAAATTTACTGGCGTGATGTGGGTACACTCGATAGTTTCTGGCAAGCGAATATCGATTTAGTTTCAGAGCATCCACAATTAGATATTTATGATCAAAGTTGGCCAATTCGTGGTAATCCAGTGCAGGCTTATCCATCTAAATTCTTCTATAAAAAAGCGAATGTCAAACCGGTAGATAACTCGCTTATCGGTGGTGGCTGTGTGATTACGGATGCATCTATTAGTAATTCAGTGTTGTTTGATAGAGTCAAAATTGATGAAGACTCTTCTGTGGATCACTGTGTCGTGTTACCGCAAGTACAAATTGGTAAAAATTGTACATTAAAAGATTGTATTATTGATCGCCATTGTATTATTCCAGATGGTATGGAAATCGGTGTGGATAAAGCCCTTGACAGTAAACGCTTCCGTGTGAGTTCTACCGGTAAAGTTGTACTTGTAACCTCAACGATGTTGAAAAAATTGCAAGGCGAAGAAGTCACTAACGAAGAACATTTGGATTAAAGTGCGGTCAATTTTGATAGTATTTTAAGTGAAGTAAAAAGATTGTGCTGTTATCAATGACAGCACAATTTTAAGTATAAAAGGAAAATTATGAGAGTTTTACATGTTTGCTCGGAGCTGTATCCCTTACTCAAAACTGGCGGACTTGCCGATGTTTTAGGGGCATTGCCTTTTGCACAAAAAGAAATTGGTATTGATGCACGTATTTTATTGCCGGCTTATCCAAAAATTTCAGCGGGTATTGAGAATACACATGTCGTGACAGAATTTGATAATTTTGCAGGCCATGTTGTATTACGTTATGGCGAATACAATGGCGTGGGGATTTATCTGATTGATGCACCACATCTCTATTGGCGAGAAGGGAATCCTTATCATGATACCGATTACAACGATTATGCTGATAACTATAAACGCTTTGCTTTATTAGGCTGGGTGGGGGCAGAGCTTGCGACAGGCTTAGATAGCTGGTGGCGAGCTGAAGTAGTGCATGCTCATGATTGGCATGCTGGCTTAGCCGCCGCTTATCTCTTTAATAAAGGTCGTCCTGCAAAATCAGTATTTACGATTCATAACCTGGCATATCAAGGACAATTTGCCCACCGTCATTTACATGAAATTGGATTGCCAGAAGGGATGTTCCATGTTGATGGTTTAGAGTTATTTGGCCAAATTTCATATTTGAAAGCAGGTCTCTATTATTCTGATATGGTCACAGCAGTGAGTCCAACTTATGCGAAAGAAATCACTACACCAGACTTTGCTTATGGCTTGCAAGGCTTATTAACAGGCCTACGTGAAGCGGGTAAGTTGACAGGTATTTTAAATGGGGTGGATCAAGGAATTTGGCACCCAAGCTGTGATCCTTATATTAAGCATCACTATAAATTAAAATCCATCGCAGGTAAGAAGAAAAATAAAGCCGATTTACAAGCTTATTTCAATCTACCGCAACAGCCAGATGCACCAATATTTGTGATGGTAACACGCTTAACGGAACAAAAAGGCGTGGATTTATTGATTGCGACAGCAGATGAAATTGTGAAACAAGGCGGACAATTAGCGATTCTTGGTTCCGGTGCTAAACATTTGGAAGAGGGAATTTGCCAATTAGCACAACGTTACCCAGAAAATATTTCAGTAAAAATTGGCTATGACGAAGCACTTTCACATTTAATGGTTGCAGGTGGTGATGTCATTTTAGTACCAAGCCGTTTTGAACCTTGTGGATTAACTCAATTGTATGGCTTGCAATATGGTACTTTACCGCTTGTTCGTGCAACAGGAGGATTAGCCGATACTGTCACGAACAGTACAAGTGAAACCATTAAAGAGCGTACCGCAACAGGCTTTGTATTCCAAAAAGCCGAAGCAGATGATTTACGAAACGCTATCCAACATGCTTTTGCATTATGGCAAAAACAACGTGTTTGGGCGATGGTTCGTAATAACGCCATGGCACAGGACTTTAGTTGGAAAAATGCCGCCGCTCAATATGAGCAGCTTTATTTAAGCATTTTAAACCAATAATTCAATAGATTGACTCTCCCTTCAAAAATAATCGCCTTTGAAGGGGGATTTTTGTTGTTTTTTTTCTAAAAAAGCTTAAAATTTGCGCGGTTTTTTTATTGAGGTTTTACATTCTATGATCATGGACAATTTTGATTCGCCATTTCTCTACAATCGACCAAGTCTTGATGTTGAAGGCGTGAAAAAAGCAATTGTTTATAAATTAATTTTCTTAATTGGTCGTTCACCAAAAGAGGCGAGTCAACGCGACTGGTTAAATGCGACACTTCATGCAGTGCGTGATTTAGTGACTGAAGGCTGGATTACCACCGCTCGTCAATCTCGTGCAGAAGAAACTCGCCGTGTTTATTATCTTTCTATGGAATTCTTAATCGGCCGTACACTTTCTAATGCGATGATCGCAGAAGGTATTTATGATGTGGCACAAAAAGCCTTGGCTGAATTAAATGTTGATTTAGAAGAGATTATTGAAAAAGAAGTAGATCCTGGTTTAGGTAATGGTGGTTTAGGTCGTCTTGCTGCTTGTTTTATGGACTCACTTGCAACGTTAGCGATTCCAGCAATGGGTTACGGTATTCGTTATGAATACGGTATGTTCCGTCAAAAAATTGAAAATGGCCAACAAGTTGAGCGCCCTGATGATTGGTTAGAAAAAGGGGCACCTTGGGAATTTATGCGTCCATCAAAACGTTTCAGTATTGATTTTGGTGGTCATATTTATTTTGAAGGCAAAAAATGTATTTGGAATCCGGCTGAAAAAGTGACCGCACTTGCATACGACCAAATGATCCCTGGCTATAAAAATGATTCAGCATCAACTTTACGTTTATGGTCTGCTCATGGCGGAGAGTCGTTCAATTTAGAAGAGTTTAACCGTGGTGATCACTTAGCGGCGGTAGCAACCCGTTCAGCTAACCAAAATCTTTCTCGCGTACTTTATCCGGATGATTCTACCTGGAATGGTCGTGAATTACGTTTACGTCAAGAGTACTTCTTAGTATCAGCGTCTTTACAAGATATTCTTCGTCGTCATTTTAGAACACATGGCACGTTAGATAACTTAGCAGATAAAGTAGCGATCCACTTAAACGATACCCATCCAACATTAGCAATTCCTGAGTTAATGCGTATCTTAATCGATTTACATGGCTATTCATGGCAAAAGGCTTGGGATGTGACTCGTCGTATTTTCTCTTATACTTGCCATACTTTGATGTCTGAAGCATTAGAAACCTGGCCGGTAGAAATGATGGCGAAAATCTTACCGCGTCACTTACAAATGATTTTTGAAATCAATGATCATTTCCTTGAATATGTGAAAACGTATGTCACGACTGATATGGACTTTATCCGTCGTGTTTCACTTATCGAAGAAGGGTATCAACGTAAAGTGCGTATGGGATGGTTGTCCGTTGTTGGTTCTCATAAAGTGAACGGTGTTGCGGCAATTCACTCAGATCTTATGGTGACATCAACCTTTGCTGATTTTGCTCGTATCTATCCAGAACGTTTCACCAATGTAACAAACGGTGTGACACCGCGTCGTTGGCTTGCAGTAGCGAACCCGAAATTAGCGGCTTTATTTGATCAATATATTGGTTCTGAATGGCGTTGCGATCTAAGTCAAATTGAAAAACTTAAAGCGTTTGCAGATAAAGGTGAATTTAAGCGTGCTGTCGCAGATATCAAATACGATAACAAAGTGAAATTAGCACAATATGTGAAGAAAACACTTAACATCGATTTAGATCCACACGCATTATTTGACGTTCAAGTAAAACGTATTCACGAATACAAACGTCAAATGCTTAATGTGTTACACATTATCGCTCGTTACAACGAAATGTTGGCGCACCCAGAAAAAGATTGGCAGCCACGCGTATTTATTTTAGCGGGTAAAGCGGCTTCGGCTTACTATGCGGCAAAACAAACCATTCGTTTAATTAACGATGTCGCGAATGTCATCAATAACGATGAGCGCTTAAAAGGTCGTTTAAAAGTCGTATTTATCCCGAACTACAGCGTAAGTCTTGCACAATTAATCATTCCAGCAGCAGATATTTCTGAGCAAATCTCTCTTGCAGGAACAGAAGCATCAGGTACCAGTAACATGAAGTTTGCCTTAAATGGTGCGTTAACATTGGGTACGCTTGATGGTGCGAACGTTGAGATTTTAGATAACGTTGGTAAGGAGCATATCTTTATCTTTGGTAATACGGTTGAACAGGTTGAAGCATTACGTCGCGAAGGTTATCGTCCGTTTGATTATTATCAAAATGACGAGCAGTTACGTGAAGTCATTGACCAAATCATTCGTGGTGATTTCTCACCGGAAGAACCGAATCGTTATCACTCTCTCATTCAAGGTTTACAATACCACGATTATTATCAATCCTTTGCTGATTTCCGCAGTTATGTGGAAGCGCAAAAAGCGGTAGATAAAAAATATCAAGATCGTGATGCATGGATAGCAAGTACCATTCAAAATATGGTGAACATGGGCTTCTTCTCATCAGACCGTACGATTCTTGAATATGCGAAAAATATTTGGAAAATTGAACCGTTAAAACTCGAGAAGTAAGTTCTTTTCCACTCATAGAAAACCCTGTCGGATTATTTCCACAGGGTTTCTTTTTATGCTAAAATCCACCGTCAAATTTATTGTTCATTCAGATTAGGAAAAAGTATGAAAGTTTTAGAAGGTGCGGTAGCTGCGCCAAATGCTAAAATCGCAGTGGTGATTGCTCGTTTTAACAGTTTTATTAATGAAAGTTTATTAGAAGGCGCGGTAGATGCATTAAAACGTATCGGCCAAGTGAAAGATGAGAATATCACAATCGTTCGAGCACCAGGTGCGTATGAACTTCCATTAGTAGCACGTCGTTTAGCTGAAAGCAAAAAATTTGATGCAATCGTGGCATTGGGTACGGTAATCCGTGGTGGTACAGCTCACTTTGAATATGTAGCGGGTGAAGCAAGTAGCGGTTTAGGTCAAGTAGCAATGCAAGCTGAAATTCCAGTAGCATTCGGTGTTTTAACAACTGAAAACATTGAACAAGCTATCGAGCGCGCAGGTACTAAAGCGGGTAATAAAGGTGCAGAAGCAGCATTAACTGCACTTGAAATGGTGAACCTTTTACAACAAATTGATGCGGCATAATTCCAATGACAGAGAAAAAAGAACCTGTAAAAAAAGTATCGCCACGTCGTAGAGCGAGAGAATGTGCAGTCCAAGCTTTATATTCTTGGGCGCTCTCTGGTAACGCACCAGAACAAGTGGAACTCACTTTTGTGGTGGATCAAGATTTAAAAGGTGTGGATAAACCTTATTTTAGCCGCCTTTTCCGTCAAACTGTCGCGAATGTGGACTCTGTTGATTTTTCAATGAGCCATTATTTAGATCGCACATTGGATGAATTAGATCCGATTGAAAAAGCGATTTTACGTTTAGCGGTTTATGAACTTCAATTTGAGCCAGATGTACCGTATAAAGTGGCGATTAATGAGGCAATTGAAGTGGCGAAAGTGTTTGGTGCAGATGAAAGCCATAAATACATTAATGGTGTATTGGATAAAGTCGCTCCTGCATTAGGTCGCAAATAATTATTCAAATGTAGGGTAGACAAATGTCTGCCCTTTGTTTTTTGGTGCGTAGATAAAATGAGTACGGGTGAATTTGATCTTATAGGGCGATATTTCTCAATACAAAAAGGCACTCAACACTTTGTTGATTTTAGTATTGGGGATGATTGTGCGATCACTCATATTCCTGAAGGCTATCAGCTTGCCATTACCACCGATACAATGGTCGAGGGCACGCATTTTTTATCTTCCATTTCTCCCCAAGATTTAGCGTATAAAGCTATCGCGACAAATCTAAGTGATTTAGCTGCTATGGGCGCGAAACCCGCTTGGATTTCTCTTGCACTCACATTACCTAAAGTTAATGAAAACTGGCTAAGCCAATTTAGTCAAAGCTTGTTTGATACATTAAATCAATATGATGTGACTTTAATTGGTGGTGATACAACAAAAGGCCCACTTTCTGTAACTATTACGGCACAAGGTTTCGTACCAAAAGGAAAGGCTTTATTCCGACATAACGCGAAGGTTGGTGATTTAATTTATGTATCGGGCACGTTAGGTGATAGTGCGGCGGGTTTAAATTGGATCTTACAAGGTAAAAGTGCGGTCGATTTTGATACTGAATTTTTAGTAAAACGCCATTTTCATCCAACGCCACGCGTTGAATTAGGTCAAGCCTTAGTGGATGTCGCGCATTCATGCATTGATATTTCAGATGGTCTTGTTGCCGATTTAGGACATATTTTAACGAGAAGCCAATGTTCAGCAGAGATTGAGTTATCTACCTTGCCTTTATCCACACCACTCAAAAAAACATATCGCTTAGAAAAGGCTGAAGCGTTTGCATTAAGTGGCGGGGAAGATTATGAGCTTTGCTTTACGGTACCTGCAAATAAAAAGGCCGAGATTGAAAAGTTGTCCCAATTATTAAATGTACCTTGCACTTGTATCGGGAAAATCGTTCCGCAAAATAACAATCCGATTACTTTTTTTAAAGATGGACGTGTCATCAATTATCAAGCGCCCTCTGGTTTCGATCATTTTAAGGATAAATAATGAATAGTTCACCTCTTGATAGAATTAGCTTAAAAAATCCAGTTCATTTACTTGCATTAGGTTTCGGTTCAGGACTCATTCGTCCTGCACCGGGTACATGGGGAAGTTTAGCCGGAACGATTTTAGGTTCGGCATTATTAGCTTGTCTTGGACTAAAAATCTTCCTAATTTTGACCGCACTTTGCTTTGCGCTTGGTTGTTATCTATGTCAAAAAACCGCAGATGATATGGGAGTTCATGATCACGGTTCCATTGTTTGGGATGAATTTGTTGGGGTATTTATCGTGTTAGCTGCGATTCCAACTTTATCCTTGCCTTGGATTGTCATTGCCTTTGTATTGTTTCGTTTCTTCGATATTTTAAAACCTTATCCCATCCGTTATTTTGACCAAAAACTGGAAAGCGGTTTTGGGATTATGGTGGATGATGTTTTAGCGGCAGTCTATGCTGTTATCGTGATTGCGATATTACGTATCGTAGGCTTGCCATGCTAAATTTGATGATTATTCATCTTGTTGGCTTGCTTTCGCCTGGCCCTGATTTTTTCTATGTCAGTCGCGTTTCAGCGATGAGTTCTCGTCGAGAAGCCATTGGTGGCGTGATTGGGATTACCATTGGGGTATTAATCTGGGCGACGGCTGCTGTTTTAGGGCTCGCCATTATTTTTGCCACCATGCCAATTATTCAAGGCATTGTGATGATGCTTGGTGGAGCCTATTTAGTTTATCTCGGCATTAAAATGGCAAAAGTAAAAAACAATGCGGTTTTTGATGAAAAGCAGAATGCAAATGTGCCAAATCAATCAACCTTAACGAGCATTATGAAAGGCTTATTAGTCAATTTGTCTAATGCTAAAGTTGTGATTTATTTTAGCAGTGTGATGTCATTGGTTTTAGTGAATATTACCGAAACATCACAAATTTTGACCGCACTTGCCGTGATTACCGTAGAAACCTTTTTATATTTCTACATCATTTCAGTGCTTTTTTCACGTTCTGTTGCAAAACAGTTTTATAGCCAATATAGTCGTTATATTGATAATGCAGCAGGGCTGATTTTTATTTTCTTCGGAATATATTTAATTTATAGTGGCGTTCAACACGCTTTAATTTGATTAAAAAAGGACAAAACATGACATTAAAAATTGCGATCGCCGGTGCAGGCGGAAGAATGGGGCGTCAATTAATTCAAGCTGTACATAATGCAGAAGGAGCAGAATTAGGTGCAGCTTTTGAACGTAAAGGTTCCTCTTTAGTCGGTGCAGATGCTGGCGAGCTTGCGGGTATTGGTGCATTAGGTATCAAAGTCTCAGATGATTTAAATGCAGAAAAAGACAACTTTAATTTGCTGATTGATTTCACCCGTCCAGAAGGCACTCTTGAGCATATCGCATTTTGTGTCGCTAATAATAAAAAGATGGTAATTGGTACTACAGGTTTTGATGATGCAGGCAAAGCCGCAATTCAAGCTGCATCAGAAAAAATTGCCATTGTATTTGCATCCAACTTCAGCGTAGGGGTGAATTTGGTGTTTAAACTATTAGAAAAAGCTGCCAAAGTGATGGGCGATTATTGCGACATCGAAATCATTGAAGCACACCACCGCCACAAAGTGGATGCACCATCGGGTACGGCTCTTTCTATGGGCGAACATATTGCGAAAACCCTTGGTCGTGATTTGAAAACGCATGGCGTATTTTGTCGTGAAGGCATTACAGGCGAGCGCAAACGTGATGAAATTGGTTTCTCTACTATTCGAGCCTCAGATGTAGTGGGTGAACATAGTGTCTGGTTTGCAGATATTGGTGAGCGTGTTGAAATTGCTCATAAAGCATCAAGCCGTATGACTTTTGCCAATGGCGCAGTGCGCGCAGGTAAATGGTTAGAAAAACAATCTCACGGATTGTTTGATATGACTGATGTATTGGATTTGAATAATTTATAACGGTTGTCTTTGTTTTTTTAATACACTTACCATATAAAGGCACGCGCTTCTCAGCGGGTGCCTATTTTTTAAGTAACTAGCAGTAATACCAAATAGAGGATAAATAATGGCTTATCATGTTTCTTTAGTGAATACGGAAGATAATTCTCATAAATTAATCTTTAATAAAAATGATTTTAGAGATTTCCTCTTAAAAGAATTCAACATGCAGGAATCCTTAGATGAACATGGTCAGCTTGAATTCTATTATGATAAGGAAGATGAATCTTTTACTATTTTTTATACGGAAGGGATTGAGGGCGAATATTACATTAATACTACGGATGATGAACATATCGAGAAATTGATCGCCATTGCCAACAAACTAAATGATGGTACAAGAGTAAGAGGTGATGAAGGTGAAACATATCTCTCTTTAGAAGAGGTATATATTCACCCGGATGACATCCAAGTAACACATTTATCTTTGATGGATCGATTTAAACGATGGGTTCGGCGTAATACATGTCTCATTATATGGACGTGTATTAGCATTAGCCTATTGATGTATAAAATCATTACGCGTGGATAAGCAAGATAGTTTTAAGTAGCTTATATAAAACACAATGAGATCAAGGTAGTTAGGGGAAAGTATCTTAATAAATATGCTTATCACAGTTCCAATTCAATATCCGTTTCCACCCGACAACAACACAGCAAAATCTCATCGGGTTGAATAAAGGCAAGGGGCTCTTCAGCGTAGGAAACCTTGCCTTTTTTGATCTTCACGCGGCAAGAACCACAATAACCTGAACGACATTGATATTCATGGTGAATTTGATGTTGTTCTAAAAAGTTAAGCAGAGAAGTTTGGTTATCGAAATCTAAGGTGATTTGGCGCTGAATAAGATGGATTTTCATGAAACAAAATAAAACAAAATTTTACTCATTATAGAAGAAAGAGAAGTAAAACTCACGGCTCTTTTGTTGTAATATAGCGAGCTAATATTCATCATAAGGGAAGAGCATGAGAACCTTTCTAAAATTAACGTGGATTTCAACCGTACTTTTATTAACGGCTTGTAGCACCATTTCAAAAGAGCCGGTTAAGCATATTGATATGTATGTAAAGCCTTATTACGATGCCAGAGATGGGCGACTTGAACAGATTAATGTGAACAAAGATATTGATGCGTTATTACTGAAAAATACACAAAAAGATTTTGAAAGTGCGGTCAATATTATTGAGAAAAAAGTGGATTTTGTTTCTCCGATGACAATGTTTGCACTTTCTGCTCGTGCTTATGATTTTGGCCTACGAGATGAAGCGGTAAAATGGTTCTATCGTGGGCAGAACCGCTTAATCACCGCGTTATATGTGTTGGATTTAGATAAATTAACAGTATCGAATAATACGGCATTTGGGCAATTAGTGGGACAGCATGTTAATCCGTATGCGTTCTGTGATTTGAATAAGCAACACAAGGCGGCGCAAGATGCGATTGACTGGGCTAAAAATCATCCGTACCAGACGGTGTTTTTACCTCAATTACCAAGCAAACATCCAGATAGAAAACAGGCATTAAAAGAAGCAGAGGCAAAACTTGATGCGCGTTTACTTGAGCAAGACCGCTATTTTGCTAATCCTGAAAATAAAGTGAAATGGGAAAAAGAACGCCAAGATAACTGGGTGAATGAGCGATTTTGTTGGTGATTTTAAAAAAATTTAAAAATCTTAAGGTTGCTTAAGATTTCATTAAGATTTGTTGTGTTTAATAAGCATCAACAAGGCGGCAATGAGGATAATCCTTCGCTTTGAAACATGACTATTTATGCTTAATTTTATTTAGGAGAACATGATGAAAAAATTAGCTTTAGCAACCCTTTTAGCTTTATCTACTTCAGCAGCATTTGCTGGTTTTAATGGCAACACTGCACAAGGTGGTTTCCATGGTGGTGACCAAGGTCAACAACTTACTGTTCAACAAGCATTATCTGCGAAAGATAATTCTATGATTACCTTAGTCGGTAATATCACTCAACAAATTAAAGGTGATAAATATCTTTTTACCGATGGTACAGACCAAATCAAATTGGAAATTAAAAACCGCGTTTGGAATGGATTAAATGTGGGACCTCAGGATAAAATCCGCGTTTACGGTAAACTAGACAATGAAATGTTTGAAAAACCAGAGCTTGAAGTAATTAGCGTTGAAAAAGCGCAATAATCATATAATTTGAAGTGGTGGGCAAAGCCCGCCATTTTGTTTTGAGAAAAGTAAAAGTGCGGTCAATATTATGCGAGTTTTATTAGTAGAAGACGATCCTCTCATCGGCAATGGTCTGCAAATTGGTTTAACAAAATCAGGCTTTATTGTAGATTGGTTTACCGATGGGCAAAGTGGATTAAACGCCTTAATCGGCGCGCCTTATGATGCGGTGGTATTGGATTTAACCCTGCCTAAACTAGATGGTTTGGATGTGTTAAAACAATGGCGTTCAAATAATCAAGATGTGCCAGTGTTGATCTTAACTGCGCGTGATACATTGGATGAACGGATTAAAGGCATTCAACAAGGTGCGGATGATTATCTTTGTAAACCCTTTGCCTTGGCTGAAGTGGTGGTGCGATTACAAGCATTAATTCGTCGTCGTTATGGGCAAGTCAAACCGCAGATTGAGCATGGCAATGTCAAACTCGATCCTGCACAGCGTAAGGCTTGGTTGAATGAGGATGAAATTACATTAACTGGACGTGAATATAAATTACTCGAGCTTTTTATGCTGAATAAAGAACGGGTGCTTTCACGTGCGACCATTGAAGAAAAACTGTCAAATTGGGATGAAGAATTAAGTAGCGGTGCATTGGATGTACACATTTATAATTTACGTCAAAAATTAGGTAAACAATTTATTCGTACGGTACATGGCGTAGGCTATGCTTTAGGACAAGTTAATGAAAAATAAACGACTGAGTTTTCGTCTCTTAATCGGTTTAAGTGTGACCGCACTTTGCGTATGGTGCATTGCCACGGCTGTTGCCTGGACGGTTGTCAAAAAAGAAGTAAAAGATGTGTTTAATGCACAGCAGGTGCTTTTTGCCGAGCGTTTGGCAGCCTCTGATTTGAAAAATGTATTATTAGATGAAAATGCGAATTTTCCACGTGGTGGATTTAAACCGCAGAAACGTCATTACGATAATGATGCTTTAGCTTTCGCTATATTTTCTAACAAAGGCGAAAGATTATTAACCGATGGTGATAATGGCGACAAATTTATTTTCCAAAATAAGATTGGTTTTAGTAAAGAACATATTTTAGATGAAGACGATGAATGGTTGATTTATTGGCAACCTGTTGGTAATGGTGAATTGGTGATCGCCGTAGGTCAAGAGTTAGAATATCGCGAAGAGTTGGTCAATCAAATGGTCTTCAGCCAAACAGGGATTTGGTTTACTGGATTACCAATACTATTATTGGTCGCTTTTATTGTGATTTATCGTGCATTAAAACCAATTAATCGATTGAGTCGAAACGTACAAGCTCGCCGACCAGGTGATGTGTCGTTATTAGAAACTGATGATGTGCCAACAGAGATTCTACCGTTAGTCCAAAACTTAAATCAATTTTTCACACGTACCAGTGAGCAGTTGGAACGGGAGAGCCGTTTTGTTTCTGATGCAGCACATGAATTACGTAGTCCATTGGCGGCACTACGTATTCAAACGGAAGTTGCACAGCTGGCTGGCGATGATGCACAAACACGTGAAACGGCTTTAGCGCATTTAACCCAAGGTATCGACCGAGCAACTCAATTAATCGAACAGCTTCTTACGCTTTCCCGATTAGATAATCTTAAAGAATTAAATCGTCAGGAACCGATTCGTTGGTCAGAAATGATAACTTCACTTATCGGTGAGTTATATTTCAGTGCGCAGCAACGCCAAATCGAATTGCAGTTTGATCATCAAGGAGAACCCGCCGTTAAGCAAGGACAGCCATTATTACTTGCACAAATGCTACGAAATTTATTGGATAATGCCATTAAATACTGTCCGCAAGGTACTCAGGTACGTTTGATTTTGCAGCCGCGTAAGATTCTTATTGAAGATAATGGAGGTGGTGTTGCGCCAGAAGAATTAGCAAAATTAGGGCAGCGTTTTTATCGTCCTGCAGGACAAAATGAAAAGGGAAGTGGGCTTGGATTGTCTATTGTGGCAAGAATAGCGGAATTGCATCACTATCGTTTCCGATTAGAAAACATTGAATCTAACGGGCAAATTCAAGGTTTACGAGCTATCATTGAGTTATAAAAAAGGGCGTTTAATACGCCCTTATTTTTAAAACATTCCACCAATTAATTCTAATCGACCTTTTTCAACTTTAATTTCTTTGGCAAATTTCTTAATCAGCATTTGTTTCATATCACTTTCATCCAAGGTATAAACTGGCATACGACTTAATAGTGCTGCCACACCATCGCTTAATAGCGGCATGACATCTTGGAGTTGATCCATCACACTATTAGGTTCACCAGACCAGCGTAAAATCCGCAGATTTTTTAAATAAAGTGCCCCCTCTTCTGCGTTATATTCAGGAACAGCATCAAAGGTTAAATGCAATTTAGCTGGGTAAGTCTTACCGGATAAACGAATAAGCGTATCAGCCAAACCACTCATTTCAACACGATTACTTTCAGTTTGCCCGATTTGAGTCATTAAATCTTTCAGTGCGTAATCGACAGAAAATAATCCTGGAATACCGAGTTTGTCATTAATCGTCCCTTTTTCACTTAAATACCGGTTAATTTGTTGCTCGCTGATGCTAAAAGGGGATGCTTGTACAGATAGCGTGAAGAAACCTAATGTCAGAATGGTGAGCAATTTTTTCAAACACTGCATATTTTTCTCCTTGATTGAAAAAGAATGAAAATTTTGTAGAATGTATCGCTTATCTTTTCACGACACAATAAAAACTTTAATAAAAGAAAATATTCTTGCTATTAATTAAAACAGTCTAGTCCTATTAATTATTAGACAAATGTGTTAGCGTATGTGAAAAAATTAAGTCGTTTTATTATCTTTTACTTCCGTTCAAACCGATTGCATGAACGGACTTATTGGCCGTTTATCGGTTATTTGAACCTTTAACAAAGGAAAATCTATGAAAAAATTATTTTTAGTGGCTGTATTAAGTGCTTTGGTGAGTGCTTGTTCTGTTGGCGTTGGCGCCGGTGGAGGAAGTAATGGGGTTGGCGTAGGTGTCGGGCTAAGTACTGGTTTGGGATTCTAATTTTTAGATGGAAGCAAAGTGCGGTCAAAAAATCTTACGTTTTCCAGAAAATTAGCAGAAATCGCTTGATCTTTTGATTTAGAACACTATAATACACCGCATATTTCGGACGCGGGGTGGAGCAGCTTGGTAGCTCGTCGGGCTCATAACCCGAAGGCCGTCGGTTCAAATCCGGCCCCCGCAACCAATAACAAGTTCAGTAATAAGAACCCCAAATTTGGGGTTTTTTTGTACGAGAAATTTAGAAACTGGGCTTAGGTTCATTGATGAACCTAACCCTTTTTTTATGTCTGAATTTTAAGATTAGGAGCAAAAATTGGCAACATTAGAACAAAAATTGCAAGAAATGCTTCAAGGTGCAGTAGAAGACTTAGGCTGCGAACTTTGGGGGATTGAATGCCAACGTGCAGGTCGTTTCATGACCGTGCGTTTATTCATTGATAAAGAAGGTGGAGTAGGCGTTGATGATTGTGCTGATGTAAGTCGTCAAGTGAGCGCGATTTTAGATGTGGAAGATCCGATTGCGGATAAATATAACCTAGAAGTATCATCACCAGGTCTCGATCGTCCATTATTTACGCTTGAACAATTCCAACGTTATGTGGGTGAGGATATCGCCGTGCATTTACGTATTCCTGTTTTAGATCGTCGTAAATGGCAAGGTAAGTTGGAAAAAATTGAAAATGACATGTTGACACTTATTGTTGATGGTCAGGAGCAAGTTCTTATTTTTGGCAACATTCAAAAAGCCAATGTAATCGCAAAATTTTAAAGGAGAAAAAGGAAAATGAGTAAAGAGATTTTGTTAGCTGCTGAAGCAGTATCTAACGAGAAGTTATTACCACGTGAAAAGATTTTTGAAGCGTTAGAGAGTGCGATTGCACTTTCAACGAAGAAGAAATATGACTATGAAACCGATATTCGCGTGTCTATCAACCCTAAAACGGGTGAATTTGATACATTCCGTCGTTGGTTAGTGGTTGATGAAGTTAAAGTGCCAACAAAAGAAATGACATTAGAAGCGGCACAATTTGAAGATCCGAATGTTCAACTTGGTGATTATGTTGAAGACCAAATTGAGTCTATCGCATTTGACCGTATTGCAATGCAAACTGCTCGCCAAGTAATCAGCACTAAAATCCGTGAAGCAGAACGTGCAAAAGTAGTTGAGCAATTCCGTTCTGAAGAAGGTAAGATTGTTACGGGTACAGTGAAAAAAGTAAACCGTGAAAGCATTATTTTAGATTTAGGCAATAAAGCAGAAGCCGTGATTATGCGTGAAGATATGCTTCCACGTGAAAACTTCCGTCCTGGCGACCGTGTTCGTGGAGTGCTTTATAAAGTAAATCCAGAAAGCAAAACGGCACAACTATTTGTGACTCGTGCGAAACCTGAAATGCTAATCGAGTTATTCCGTATTGAAGTACCAGAAATCGGCGAAGAAATGCTTGAAATTCGTGGTGCGGCTCGTGATCCAGGTTCTCGTGCGAAAATTGCAGTGAAATCAAATGACAAACGTATCGATCCAGTTGGGGCGTGTGTGGGTATGCGTGGTGCACGCGTTCAAGCGATTACCAATGAGTTAGGTGGCGAACGTGTGGATATCGTACTTTGGGATGATAATCCAGCACAATATGTGATCAATGCGATGGCACCAGCTGATGTGACTTCAATCATTGTGGATGAAGATAATCACTCAATGGATATTGCGGTTAATGCTGACAACTTAGCACAAGCAATTGGTCGTAACGGTCAAAACGTACGTTTAGCGACACAATTAACCGGTTGGACATTAAATGTCATGACTACCGAACAATTAAATGAAAAACATCAAGCAGAAGATACCAAAGTATTAAATTTATTCATGGATAAATTGGGTCTTGATGAAGATTTTGCTCAAATCTTAGTGGATGAAGGTTTTACTTCATTAGAAGAAGTGGCTTATGTTCCAGTGAGCGAGCTAACTGCAATTGATGGTTTAGAAGATGAAGATCTTATCGAAGAGTTACAAGGTCGCGCAAAAGATGCCATTACTGCAGCTGCAGCAGCTGAAGAAGAAGCCTTGAAAAAAGCGAATATTGAAGATCGTTTATTAAATCTTGAGGGGATGAATCGTCACATTGCCTTTAAATTAGCTGAAAAACAAATTACTACGCTTGAAGAGCTTGCAGAGCAAGGTGTAGATGATTTAGCTGATATCGAAGAATTAACCGCAGAGCAAGCCGCTGACTTTATTATGGCTGCGCGTAATATTTGCTGGTTTAGCGAAGAGTAAGGAGTTTAATCATGACTGAAGATGTAAAAAATGCGGATGCGAATGCACCGAAAAAACTAAGTATTCAACGCAGAACAAAAACAACCGTAAGCAGTACAACAGCTGGCGGTAAAGCAAAAGCGGTACAAGTTGAAGTTCGTAAAAAACGTACTGTGCCAACAGATGCCGCTCGACAAGCAGCAGAGGCAGAAAAATTAAAAGCACAGCAAGAAGCAGAAAAGAAAGCGGCAGAAGAAAAAGCACGTTTAGCTGCTGAAAAAGCTGCAGCAGAAAAAGCGAAAGCTGAAAAAGCGAAGGTTGAAGCAGAAAAGGCAGCGAAACCAGCACCAAGTGCGGTTGAAAATAAACCTAAATCTGTTGATCCTGAAAAAGAAAAACGCAAAGCGGAAGAAGCAGAGCTTCGTCGCAAAGCGGAAGAACTTGCTCGCCAAAAAGCAGAAGAGCAAGCGCGTAAAGCAGCTGAAGACGCTAAACGTTATGCTGAAGCTGATACGTCAAGACATGATAGCGCATCAGAAGATTATACGGATTATAATTTAAGCTCTCGTTATGCTTTAGAAGCAGAAGACGAAGAAGAACGTCGTAACGAAAATCGCGGCCGTGGTAAAAATAAAGTAGCTAAAGCGAAAAAAGAACGCGATGACGTGAAAGGCACTAAAAATGAGCGCGAATCTAACCGTAAAAATCAAAAAGACGGTAAATTCGGTAAAGGTAAAAATGGTAAGAAAGGTGCCGCATTACAGCAAGCTTTCACAAAACCTGTTCAGGTTGTGAAACAGGATGTTGTTATTGGTGAAACGATTACTGTTGCAGAATTAGCGAATAAAATGGCAACCAAAGCGACTGAAATCATCAAAGCGATGATGAAGATGGGTGAAATGGTAACCATTAACCAAGTGCTTGACCAAGAAACAGCGCAATTAGTGGCTGAAGAATTAGGCCACAAAGTGATTCTTCGCAACGAAAATGAACTTGAAGAAGAAGTATTAGGTGATCGCGATGTTAATGCTGAAAAAGTAACTCGTGCACCGGTTGTGACCATTATGGGGCACGTTGACCATGGTAAAACTTCATTGCTTGACTACATTCGTAAAGCGAAAGTTGCAGCAGGTGAGGCGGGTGGTATTACGCAGCACATTGGTGCGTACCACGTAGAAATGGACGACGGTAAAATGATTACCTTCTTAGATACGCCGGGACACGCGGCATTTACCTCAATGCGTGCACGTGGTGCGAAAGCAACGGATATCGTCGTTCTTGTCGTGGCTGCAGATGATGGGGTGATGCCTCAAACCATTGAAGCGATTCAACACGCGAAAGCAGCGGGTGCGCCTTTAGTGGTTGCGGTGAACAAAATTGATAAACCTGAAGCTAATCCGGATCGCGTAGAGCAAGAATTACTTCAACACGAAGTGATTTCTGAAAAATTCGGTGGTGATGTGCAATTCGTGCCTGTGTCTGCGAAGAAAGGTATGGGTATCGATGATTTATTAGATGCTATCTTACTTCAATCGGAAGTACTTGAATTAACCGCAGTAAAAGACGGTATGGCGAGCGGTGTTGTGATTGAATCTTACCTTGATAAAGGTCGAGGTCCAGTTGCAACCATTCTTGTTCAATCTGGTACATTACGTAAAGGTGATATCGTACTCTGTGGTTTTGAATATGGCCGTGTTCGTGCAATGCGCGATGAAAACGGTAAAGAAATCGATGAAGCTGGTCCATCTATTCCTGTTGAAGTGTTAGGTCTTTCTGGCGTACCAGCAGCAGGTGATGAAGCAACCGTAGTGCGTGATGAGAAAAAAGCACGTGAAGTCGCATTACACCGTCAAGGTAAGTTCCGTGAAGTGAAACTTGCTCGTCAGCAAAAAGCGAAACTCGAAAATATGTTTAGCAATATGACTGAAGGTGATGTAGCTGAACTGAACATCATTGTGAAAGCAGACGTACAGGGTTCTGTAGAAGCGATTATTCAATCGTTACAAGATCTTTCTACTGATGAAGTGAAAGTGAAAGTAGTGGGGTCTGGTGTAGGTGGTATTTCTGAAACTGATGCAACCTTAGCGGCAGCCTCTAATGCAATTATTGTTGGCTTTAACGTACGTGCGGACGCTTCTGCTCGCCGTATTATCGAAGCAGAAAATATTGACCTTCGTTATTACTCGATCATTTATGAACTCTTAAATGATGTAAAAGCAGCGATGAGCGGTATGTTACAACCTGAATTCAAACAAGAAATCATTGGCTTGGCTGAAGTGCGTGATGTGTTCAAACATCCGAAATTCGGTGCAATCGCGGGTTGTATGGTGACCGAAGGTGTAGTAAAACGTAACAATCCAATCCGAGTATTACGTGATAACGTGGTAATCTTTGAAGGTGAATTGGAATCTCTCCGTCGCTTTAAAGATGACGTCTCTGAAGTCCGTAATGGTATGGAATGTGGTATCGGCGTAAAAAACTACAATGACGTAAAAGTTGGCGACCAAATCGAAGTGTTTGAAGTCGTTGAAATTAAACGTTCAATCTAATCGATAAAAAGAGCGGTCAAAATTCAACGTATTTTTGACCGCTTTTGTCATTGGAGCTAAAAATGGAATCAATGTTTGGTTGGGCGGCTATCAATGCTATTTTGGTTGCTTATGGCTTTGGGCAGAAGAAATGGAAATTTCTAATGATCCCCATTGCTGTAAAACTTTGTTTTTGGATTGCAAGCATTTATCATGCCCAGTTATCCTATGAAGAACGTGGGGCAGACTGGAGTCTAGTTGTTGTAGTGATGGATGTCATAATGAATGTTATCGCAGTACTCATTGGCGTGGGGATCGGTTTTATCCTTCGCCGAAATAAAACCAAATCAGAGAAATAATTTGTAACCTAATCAATGTAGGTAACACTTACTTAGTAAGAGAAATATTATGGCAAGAGAATTTAAACGCAGCGATCGTGTTGCACAAGAATTACAAAAAGAAATCGCCACCATTTTACAACGGGAAGTAAAAGATCCCCGTATTGGCATGGTAACCGTGTCAGATGTGGAAGTATCAAGCGATTTAGCTTATGCAAAAGTGTTTGTCACATTTTTGTTTGATCATGATGAAGTGGCGATTGAACAAGGCATGAAAGGGTTAGAAAAAGCGGCACCTTATATTCGTTCATTAGTAGGTAAAGCTATGCGCCTACGTATTGTGCCGGAAATTCGTTTCTTCTACGATCAATCCTTAGTTGAAGGGATGCGTATGTCTAATTTAGTGACAAACGTAGTACGTGAAGACGAGAAAAAACACGTTGAGGAAAATGACTAATGTCGAGACCTCGCAAGCGTGGACGTGATATTGATGGTGTATTTTTATTAGATAAGCCACAAGGCATGTCGTCTAATGACATTATGCAAAAAGTGAAACGCGTATTCCAAGCGAATAAAGCAGGACATACTGGTGCGCTCGATCCATTAGCAACCGGTATGCTGCCTATTTGTTTAGGCGAAGCGACAAAGTTTTCCCAATTCTTATTAGATGCCGATAAACGCTATGTGGTTACAGCAAAATTAGGTGAACGTACGGATACCTCTGATGCTGAGGGACAAGTGGTCGAAACGCGTCCAGTTAATGTGGAAACATCACAAATTTTGACCGCACTTGAACAATTCCGTGGTGATATTTTGCAAGTGCCAACCATGTTTTCTGCGTTAAAGTACAATGGGAAACCGTTATATGAGTATGCTCGCGCAGGCATTACAGTGGAACGTGAAGCACGTCCTATCACAATTTTTGAGCTAAACTTTATCGAGTATCAAGCACCTTTTCTAACCTTAGAAGTGCATTGTTCTAAAGGAACTTATATCCGTACATTAGTGGATGATTTAGGTGAGGTATTAGGTTGTGGCGCTCATGTGACTGTGTTACGTCGAACTGCGGTTGCGGATTATCCAACAGAAAAGATGATGACATGGGATGCATTGCAGGCGCTTGCAGAGCAAGGTGACCTTGCTCAACTTGATCAACATCTTTTACCAACAGATACAGCGGTCAGCAAATTACCTGCGTTACAGTTAAATGCTGAACAAAGTAAAGGTATTGGCTTTGGACAACGTGTCAAATTTGCTAATGAAGCAAAATTACATGGTCAAGTGCGGTTGTTCTCTGACGAGAATATCTTTTTAGGCGTAGCACTTATCGATGATAACAATGTGATTCGTCCGCAACGCTTGATTACACAATCTCTCTAATCATTTGCCTTTCTGTTTTAATTCCAGTAATCTCACCTGTAACCTTTTAATTGCAATCTATGTAAATAAGATATTACAGGTGAATTATGGATGCCCTTAACCATTTACGTCAGGAAATTGATGCGCTCGATCGCGAACTGATTCAACTTTTTGCTAAACGCCTCGAATTGGTGACTCAAGTCGGCGAAGTAAAGCACGAAAAAGGTTTGCCGATTTATGCACCAGATCGTGAATTAGCGATGTTACAAGCACGCCGAGAAGAAGCGGCTAAAGCAGGAATCTCTCCACAACTCATTGAAGATGTGCTCCGTCGTTTCATGCGTGAATCGTATTCCAATGAAAATCAATTTGGTTTTAAAACCCTGAACCCAGCCATTAATAAAATTGTTATTGTCGGTGGTTACGGAAAAATGGGGCAGTTATTTGCCCGCTATTTGCGTGCTTCTGGTTATCCCATTTCTATTCTAGATTGTGATGATTGGGGTGTGGCAGAACGCATTTTAACGAATGCAGATGTTGTTATTATCTCAGTACCGATTGATCACACGTTAGAAACCATAGAACGTTTAAAACCCTATTTAACGGAAAATATGATACTAGCAGATCTCACTTCCGTGAAACGTGCTCCATTAGCTAAAATGTTAGACGTGCATAAAGGGGCGGTAGTTGGATTGCATCCAATGTTTGGCCCTGATATTGCGAGCATGGCAAAACAAGTGGTTGTACGTTGTGATGGGCGTTTTAGTGAACGTTATGAATGGTTGCTAGAGCAAATTCAAATCTGGGGTGCAAAAATTTATCAAATTGATGCAGCAGAGCATGATCACAATATGACGTACATTCAAGCATTACGTCACTTTTCCACTTTTGCGAATGGTCTGCATCTTTCTAAACAGCCCGTCAATTTAAGCCATTTATTGTCGCTATCTTCTCCGATTTATCGTTTGGAATTAGCCATGATTGGTCGTCTCTTTGCCCAAGATGCAGCACTTTATGCCGATATTATTATGGATAAGCCAGAAAATTTAGACGTGATTGAAAGTTTGAAACAAACGTATGAAGAGGCGTTACGATTCTTTGAAAAAGGCGATCGCCAAGGGTTTATTGATGCTTTCCATCAAGTGAGAGAATGGTTTGGGGAATATTCAGACCAATTCATGCAAGAGAGCCGTCAGTTATTGCAACAAGCGCATGATTTACGACATGTATAAAACAAAAAGTGCGGTTGATTTTCATCGCACTTTTGTTTTGTGATTTATTGTCTTGCTAAGCGTAAATTTTGTGGAATTGCCTCAAAGTTAGAACGGAATGGATTAATATCCAATCCACCACGGCGCGTATAACGTGCATAGACGGTGAGTTTTTCTGGTTTGGCGTAATGCATCAAGTCACAGAAAATACGCTCGACACACTGCTCGTGAAACTCATTATGTTGACGGAAAGACACAATGTAGCGGAGAAGTTTTTCGCGATCGATTTGTTTACCCACATAATGAATTTGCACGGTTCCCCAATCCGGCTGACTGGTGATAAGACAGTTAGATTTCAATAAATGGCTCACTAAGGTTTCTTCTACCACGTTATCGGACGTGCAATTTTGCAAAATGTCTGCATCAAATTCGTAGCTGTGGATTTCGATATCCTGCTCGTCAATGCAATCGCCGATTAACGTATCAATACGTTGTCCTTGATAGTGGGATAATGGATGTAAACGAACTTTAACCTCGCCTTGAGCGCAAGTACTTAGGTCTTCACGCATTGTGTGTTCTACACTAGCAAAATCAGCAAATTTGCTTTGGTTAAAGCTGTTTAAATAGAGTTTAAAGCTTTTTGATTCAATTAAATTTTCACTGCGATAATCAATTTCTACATCAGCAACGGCTACTTGTGGCAAACCTTTTGGATTTAACCAAGAAATTTCGTAGGCAGTCCAAATATCCGCCCCTTGGGTAAATGGCTGCTGTTCGGTTATACCTAAGCCATCACGATTGAGTTTACGAGGCACGGGTTGTAACAAAGTGCGGTCATAATTTGCTGCATATTCTGTTGCTTGACCGAGTTTTAAAGATTGAAGACTTTTATCTTGATAGTTCATTTGTTTTCCTAAATGACGAAAGCGTTATAAAAAATTCCACGACACATTCGAGACTAATCGACATTGGTCGCATTTAAAGTAAATCACATCAAATAGTGGCACGTTTAATGCCCAATCTCCACCACATTGCGGGCAACAGCGTTGTTGTTCCGATTTTAAAGAATGGCCACCGACACGGTATAAATAATAATAGGTCGGTATGCCGCTTTCTTTTTCAATTTTGGCAGCAAGGTAGCGTCCATGTTTAGTAAGCGTGCTATTAACCTCGGCGATTTCGCTTAATGATTCTTTTTCTAAAGCCGAACCATTCATTTGCAACTGATCGCAAGCCTGCCAATTTTCCTGCCATTTAATCAAATCTTGGCTTAAGTGCGGTTGATTTTTTAGCTGTTTATAGAGCGGAATTGGGGAGAAATCATCCCCGCTATGTAATGGCGAGCAAGATTGTAAATGCGTGGTGTAGAGCATCTGCCATACAGGTCGGTTACATTCAGCTGTACTGTCAGCATTTAAATCATCAGCAATAATTTGAAAACCTTGAAAATTTAGACCGCACTTTTCAGCATTTTCCATCGCCAGATTCACAGTTTGGTTATTGTTCTCGGGCAAAAGGCTATCTTGCTCAGGACAAATAACGCGCATTGCAAAACCTTGTTCGCTGTCTTCCTCCATCAAATAAAGCGGGATTTCACGGCCGATAATTTGTCCGTTATAACGCCATTGGTCGATGACGGCATTGAGCAAACGGCTTTGTTGCCCAATATCATTTTCTAAGGCGGTCAATTTAAAAAAAGGTTCGATCAGATACATAATTACAGATTGTGTAAGATTTCTTCGATTTGTTTTAAACCGTTTAAGCGGGTTTCACTTAAGCGAGAGGCAATACCAAGCTCATCAAAAAATTGGCGAATATTAAATTGTTGTAATTGCTCTCGAGTTTTACCGTTGATGTGTTGTAACAATAACCATAACAGACCATTCATAATGCGTGCCTCGCTGTAAGCTTGAAATTGAAACGTATCATCATTTTGTGGAATAGCCTTAAACCAAAGTCCCGCTTCACAGCCTTGAATTGATTGCATTTGAGCCAATTCATCTGGAGAAGGTTGAGAAAGATGTTTACCGGCTTGAATAATGAAACGGTAACGATCTTCCCAATTTTTTGCCTGTTTAATGTTTTCTAGCATGCTAATAACTCTAAGGATTTATCTAATGCCGCAAAAAAAGCATCCACATCTTGCGGGCTGTTATAAGGCGCAAAAGAAAGTCGTAATGTAGTGCGCTCACCAAGGCGGGCTAAATAAGGTTGTGCACAATGTTCACCCACACGCAACGCAATTTTCTGTTCACTTAATAGGGTAGCAAGATCCGAAGCTGCAATCCCATCAAAAACAAAACATACAATAGAACTTGGTTGCGGTGAATTAAATAAACGACAATTCGGATAGTTTTTTAACCGCACTTTACTTTGTTCGGCAAGCTTAACGGCATGCGCCTCGACTGCTTGAAAATCCCATTTTTTGAGCCAATCTAACACCGCACCAAAGCCAATCACGCCCGCAATATTTGGTGTGCCGGCTTCTAATCGATAAGGCAAATCGGCAAAGGTAATACATTCATGGGAGACGCGCTCAATCATTTTTCCACCGTAAAAAAGCGGTTGTAATAGGGAAAGCGAGCTTAATTTTCCGCTTAATACGCCAATGCCGTTTGGTCCATAGATTTTGTGTGCAGAAAAGGCAATAAAATCCGCATCTAATGCCTGTAAATCAATCTGTATATGACTAACAGCCTGAGCAGCATCCACTAAAACGAGAGCATTGCTATGTTGGCGGATTAGTCGAATTAAATGTTGGATATGTTGTTCCGTTCCTGTTACGTTGGAAACAAAATTGAGTGCCACTAATTTGGTTTTCTCATTTAAGTCTTTAATTAAGGCATTTTCATCAATTAGCCAATTATCCGAAATTGGCAGCACTTTAATTTTCGCACCGCATTTTTTCGCTGTTTCGTGCCAAGTAACAAAATTAGCATGATGGTCCGCTTGGCTAATTAAAATCTCGTCATCTGCATGCAATGAGGGGAGTAAACCGTTAGCAACCAAAT
Organism: Haemophilus parainfluenzae T3T1; assembly: GCF_000210895.1. Taxonomy (NCBI): domain Bacteria; kingdom Pseudomonadati; phylum Pseudomonadota; class Gammaproteobacteria; order Pasteurellales; family Pasteurellaceae; genus Parahaemophilus; species Parahaemophilus parainfluenzae. The sequence continues at coordinate 1,599,507 of NC_015964.1, forward strand.
TAATGCTATGAGTTGTTCCAGAAGTCCAAATTACCGCTTTTTCATCTTCCGCATTAATGAAGGTTTTAACTAAGTGACGAGCATTTTCGTATTGTGCTGTTTGCTCCGCTTCATACTGACTACGATGCACAGACCCTGCTGATTGATAAAAAGTACTCGTTGCATCAATGAGTGCTTGAGGTTTTAATGCCGTAGCTGCATTATCCAAATAGACCACGGCATTTGGCGATGTAAAATAAGGGAATTCATTTTTAAATGATTGATAATCAAAAGCCATGGTTATCTCCGTGTTTGAGTGTTTTTTTCTGTTTACGCCATTCATAAGGGGCAACAGGGTTGGGATCTCGCCATAAGCCGATTTTTTGTTGTTGGGCAAAATCTTGTGCCTGGAAGTAGATTGGATTTTTAGCATATTGCGGATAAACCCAAGCCATGCCGTTTTTCACTATTTCTAAGTTGATGTTTTGTTCTTGTAGATAAACCGTTGCCAAAATACGTTGGTAGCGATCATAACCAGAAACCGACAGCGTCACATTTTGTTTGAAAACAAGCTGTGAAAGATATTGTTTGGCTTTCTTTCCAAATGGTTGGCCTTTTTCTGGAGCATCAATTTCTTGTAATCGCACTTTTAATTGTTTTTTAGTGGGTAAGAGGCAAGTTAAGGTATCGCCATCGCTTACACCAACAACCCAGCACGCCATTTGGCGTTCAGCCGATATTGAAAATGGCGTCCAAAGTGCGGTTAAAATTAGGGTAAAAAATAAGAAGAATTTTCTAATCATTTGGAATTTCTTTGATCTACATCGCAAAATTTCGCTAAAATGGATGGGTAATTTTAACAAAAAAGCGTAAAATAATTTTTAATTATTATTAAAAAAGTTGATAGAGGAAATATGTTACTCCAAAAAGGCGTTCAACTCGCTCGTTCGCTCATCATTTTATACATTATGTTACTACTCGGCAATTTGATTTCTTACTATATTCCAGTGGGGATTCCAGGCAGTATTTGGGGGTTATTATTACTTTTTTTAGGTTTAACAACCCATGTGATTCATCTGGAATGGATTTATTTCGGTTCGAGCTTACTGATTCGCTATATGGCGGTGCTTTTTGTACCGGTGAGCGTGGGTATTATCAAGTATTATGATTTACTCGTTGCGCAATGGAAAATTTTACTCATTCCAAATATTCTTAGTACCTTTTTAACACTTTTTGTGATTGCATTTATAGGAAACTATTTATTTTATAAACAATCTTTTACCCATAAACGTAAAAAAGTATTGGAAAGACGCAATCTTCAAGCTGACTAAGGTTTTATTATGCAGTATGCAATTTATCTTTATACCATTTTAACGATTTTCGGGTTTTGGCTCGCATTACAAATCAGTAAACGTTGGAAATCGATGATTTTCAATACTTTTGTGCTTACAGTATCAATTCTTGTGCTGATTTTAGTGGTTAGCGATATTCCTTATGACGATTATATGGCGGGCAATGCGCCGATTAATAATTTATTAGGATTGAGTATTGTCGCACTGGCATTACCGTTATATGAACAAATTCGTCAAATTGCGAAACAATGGAAAATTATCCTTTCAGTAGTCGCATTGGCCTCAATATTCTCAATGTTTACCGGGGCTATTTTTGCCATTATTTTAGGGGCAAGCCCTGAAATGGTCGCGACGGTATTACCAAAATCAATTACTACGCCAATTGCAATGGAAGTGGCTTCACATTTAGGCGGCATTCCTGCCGTGACAGCGGTAGGTGTGGTCGTCGCCGGTTTACAAGGGTCTGTTTTTGGTTATCTCATCTTGAAAAAAGTTGGGATTAAACAACAAGAAGCGGTCGGTTTATCTGTTGGTGCGGTTTCTCACGCATTAGGTACGGTAAGTTGTATGGAAGCCGATCCGAAAGCGGGGAGTTATAGTTCGATTTCTTTGGTACTTTGCGGTATTATGAGCTCCATTTTAGCCCCCTTAGTATTCCATGTTATTCGTCTATTTTTATGAGAACCCAATTAGCTGATTTTTGGACTGAACGTTTCCTTCCTGATCCGCCTCGCGAAAAAGATCACCGACCACCATTTCGTCGTGATCGCGGGCGGATTTTACATTCTGCCGCTTTCCGTTGTTTGCAAGCCAAAACACAGATTCATGCGGTGGGCGAAAATGATTTTTATCGCACTCGTTTAACCCATTCCCTTGAAGTGGCACAAATCGGTAGCAGCCTTGTTTCCCAATTAAAATTTGCGGAAAGTTATGTTGCTATTTCAGACCAGCTTCATATTGAAAAAAGTGAATTACAGAAACAACTCAAACCTTTATTACCAAGCAATGATTTAATTGAAAGCTTGTGCTTTGCGCATGATATTGGTCATCCACCGTTTGGCCATGGTGGGGAAGTGGCGCTCAATTATATGATGCGTAACCACGGTGGTTTTGAAGGTAATGCGCAGACATTTCGTATCATTACTAAACTTGAGCCTTATACTGAAACGGCAGGGATGAATTTAACGCGTCGTGCTATTTTAGGCGTAGTGAAATATCCGAATATTTTAGACTTATCTTCACCACAATATGCTCAGTTGCCGCAAGCTGAAAACGCTGATCCGCGTTATGTCAAAATTAGCGATTGGAAACCAGGAAAAGGGTTATTCCGTGATGACGTCACAATGTTTACTTGGCTGTTGCAAAATCTTTCTGAAAATGACCGCACTTTATTTGGCTCATTTCAAAAAGCGCGGTCAAATCCCGCCGAGTTTTTAAAAACACAATTTAAATCTTTAGATTGCAGTATTATGGAATTGGCAGACGATATTGCCTATGGCGTACATGATTTAGAAGATGCGATTGTGACCGGTGTCGTAAATCAACATCAGTGGCAAGAAGCATTGGCTGAACTTAAAACGATTCCTTCAGATTGGCTAGCAAAAAATATAGAGCAAGTCAGCCAACGATTATTCTCCAACCATCATTTCGAGCGTAAAAATGCCATTGGTGCATTAGTGAATTTCTTTATTACTCATGTGCGTTGGAAAGTCACCGGCAATTTTGATGAACCTTTGTTACGTTATAACGCAGAACTACCGCAAGATGTGATTGCGGCATTAAATGTATTTAAAAAGTTTGTGTGGAAATATGTGATTCGCCATGTTGAAACACAACGTATTGAATATAAAGGCCAACGCATTCTCACGGAAATGTTTCAGATTTTTGAGTCTGACCCCGAACGTTTATTGCCAACGAATACCGCTAATCGTTGGAGAAATGCACCAGAGCAGGGTAAAAAACGCATTATTTGTGACTATATCGCAGGCATGTCAGATGCTTATGCCTTAAAGGTTTATCATCAACTCTAAAGTGCGGTTATTTTTATTGATATTTTGAATTTATAGGACAATTTTGTGGCATTAATTAGTTTAACTAACGCTTATCTTTCTTTTAGTGATCATCCCTTACTTGATCACGCAGAGCTTCATATTGAACCGAATGAGCGCGTGTGTTTGGTGGGGCGTAATGGTGCGGGTAAATCAACCTTATTAAAAATTATTGCACAGCAAGTCACGATGGATGACGGCAAAGTGCAGTATGAAAAAGATTTAGTAGTTTCTCGTTTAGAACAAGACCCGCCTCGCCACGCCGAAGGCAATGTTTTCGATTATGTAGCGGAAGGGATTGAGCATTTAGCGGATTTGTTAAAGGAATATCATCATATTTCACAAGAGTTGACACAAAATTACAGTGAGCAAATTCTTAATCAACTGGCTCAGGTGCAAGCTAAATTAGAGCATGCCAATGGTTGGCAGTTTGAAAATAAAATCAATGAAGTTCTGCAAAAGCTCGAGTTAAATCCCGATACTAAATTAGCCGATTTATCGGGTGGTTGGTTGCGTAAAGCCGCTCTTGCTCGTGCGTTGGTGTGTAATCCTGATGTTTTGTTATTAGATGAACCGACTAACCACTTGGATGTGGATGCAATCGAATGGTTAGAAAACTTCTTATTAGAATTTACTGGAAGCATTGTGTTTATTTCTCATGACCGTTCTTTTATCCGCAAAATGGCGACTCGTATTGTGGATTTAGACCGCGGTAAATTAGTGTCTTATCCTGGTGATTATGATTTATACCTCACCACGAAAGAAGAAAACTTACGTGTCGAAGCGTTGCAGAATGAGCTTTTTGATAAACGTTTAGCACAAGAAGAGGTTTGGATTCGTCAGGGTATTAAAGCTCGTCGTACGCGTAATGAAGGCCGTGTGCGAGCTTTAAAAGCGATGCGTGAAGAACGTCGCCAACGTCGTGAGGTGATGGGTACGGCCAAGTTACAATTAGATAACTCGAGTCGTTCAGGCAAAATCGTGTTTGAAATGGAAAATGTGAGTTATGAAATTGAAGGCAAACAGCTGCTTAAAGATTTCAGCACGACCATTTTACGTGGCGATAAAATTGCATTGGTTGGCCCAAATGGCTGCGGAAAAACCACCTTTATTAAACTTTTATTAGGTGAAATCAAGCCAACCAGTGGTCGCATTCATTGTGGTACAAAATTAGATATCGCTTATTTTGACCAATATCGTGCAGATCTTGATCCAGAAAAAACAGTGATGGATAACGTTGCTGATGGCAAGCAGGATATTGAAGTCAATGGTGTAAAACGTCATGTGTTGGGCTATTTACAGGATTTCTTATTTCCACCAAAACGCGCCATGACACCCGTAAAAGCGCTTTCAGGTGGTGAACGTAACCGTTTGTTATTGGCTAAATTATTACTGAAACCGAATAACTTGCTGATTCTCGATGAACCAACCAATGACTTGGATGTAGAAACCTTAGAATTATTGGAAGAAATCCTCACGGATTATCAAGGCACCTTATTGATTGTCAGCCATGATCGTCAGTTTATTGATAATGTCGCGACGGAGTGTTATTTCTTTGAAGGCGATGGCGTATTGAATAAATACGTGGGTGGTTTCTTTGATGCGAAAGGACAACAAGCTAATTACTTTGCGATGAAAGCAGAGCAAGAGACTCAAAAATCCAAAAAAGAAGCACCAAAAGTACAAGAAAGTGCGGCTAAAAATGACGTTGTTTCTCAAAAGCCGAAATCCGTTAAACTTTCTTATAAAGAACAACGTGAGTTAGAACAGCTACCACAATTATTGGAAGAATTGGAAGAGAAAATCACCGCACTTCAAGCTGAAATTGGTGACCCCCACTTTTTCCAACAAGCCCATGATGTAACGGATACGAAGCTTAAGGAATTAGCGGATACGGAAGCGGAACTTGAAACAGCATTCCTTCGTTGGGAAGAGCTTGAAGAGAAAAAGACTCAAGCTGAAGCAAAATAGGGTATAGGTAAAAAAGAAACCGAGCGAAATAGCTCGGTTTTTTATTACATGTAATTAACGTCTATAGTGATTTCTCAGCGGTTAAATCTTCTGCAATTTCCTCTGCTTGCTTAATCACATAGCTCACGGCTTCTTCTTGTTTATCCGGTGGGTATTTATAACGCTGTAAAGCTCGTTTCACGAGAATACGCATTTTGGCGCGTACGCCTTCTTTGTATTGCCAGTCGATGGTAACTGAGCGTCTTAAAGTATCGGTAATTTCTTTGGCAAGTTTACTCAATACTTCATCGCCCATCAGTTCACGGGCGCTTTGGTTTTGGGCGAGGGCTTCGTAGAAGGCGAGCTCTTCTTTTTTTAGCCCCAGCTTTTCACCTAAAGCTAAGCGTTCTTGGAAGTCTTGGCTCATTTTGAAGAGCTCATCCAAAATTTCTACCACGCTTAAATTGTGGTTGTGATATTGATTTAAGGCTTCTTTTAAGCGCTGCTCGAAGTCTTTTTGCAAGGTGAGGTTTGCGCCTGATTTGGCTTTGATTTCGCTTGCTAAATAACGCTCTACCGCGCTAACCCATAAATTCTTAGTCGGGCTGTTTTTAATAGTCTGCAAAAACTCTTCAGAAAGTAAATTGATTTGCGGTTGCGGTTTTTCCAACAGGTCAAATAAATCAATCACGCCTTCGGAATAGACGGCTTGATTGACCAGTTTTTTCAACAAAATCTGTCTTTCATTAGAACCCGTACCGTTTTGATCACGCTTCGTGAGAATAGCGCGTACTGCATCATAAAAAGCAATTTCTTGGTTGTATGGCTCAACTTCAGCCAATGCGCCGCATAGCATATAGCCTTTTTTCACTAATCCTGCCGCTTTCAAAAAGGCTTTTTTACGTGGCTCGGTTTCTTTTTTATTAAACCAATGTTGCTCGTGCGCTTTGCCCTCAAACGGTAATCGATCGAGGCCCAAAATATGGTTGGCGGCAAAACGAATCTCCACCAAAAGATCCTTTGGATCATCTTTTTCTAAGGCCGTCTGAACATCAAAAGTTTTTCCTTCAACCGGCGTTGCAAACAGGCTGCGGACAAACTCTAGATGCTCTTTCATTTTAAAGAACACATCAATCACGTTATCAGTCAGCTTGCCCTTGCCTTGCGAATTGGTGTATTGCTGGGTCGCTTCTTTGAGTTTTTCAGCAATACCAACATAATCCACAATCAAGCCGCCATTTTCTCGGCTTTTATTGCGGAATACACGGTTAACCCGAGCAATTGCCTGCATCAGGTTATGCCCCTGCATCGGCTTGTCGATATACATCGTATTACAACAAGGCGCATCAAAGCCCGTCAGCCACATATCGCGCACAATCACTACTTTCAGCGGATCGTTCGGGTCTTTAAAGCGGCGTTCCAGCGTTTGTTTTTCCTGTTTACTGTAAACGTGTTTCTGCATTTCCGGCGCATCGGAAGCCGAACCCGTCATCACAATTTTAATCGCCCCTTCGTTAATATTGTCCGAATGCCATTCAGGGTGCAGTTTGATGATTTCATTGTATAAATCCACGCAAATCTGACGGCTGGAAACCACCATCATCGCTTTGCTGTCGACGACTTCATTGCGTTTGGCAAAATGCTGCACAAAATCCGCGGCTAAATCAGCCAGACGGGCTTGCGAACCCAGCAATTTTTCCTGCAAACGCAGGGCAGGGGATTGCTCCTCTTCCAGCAAATCATCAATTTCTTTGAATAGCTCATCATGTTCTTTTTCGTTTAAGCGGATTTGGCGCGCTTCATACACAATCGGCACGGTTGCGCCATCTTCCACCGCATCTTGCAAGTCATAAATCGACACATAGCGCCCGAACACATCTTGCGTATCCTTATCTTCTAGGCTAATCGGCGTGCCGGTAAAACCGATAAACGAAGCATTAGGCAGCGCATCGCGCAAATGGCGGGCGTAGCCTGCCTGGAATTTGCCTTTATGCAATTTTTGCGTAAAGCCATATTGGCTGCGGTGTGCCTCATCGCTGATTACAATAATATTGCTGCGCTCATTTAAAACAGGGAAGCGACTTTCTTCCTCATTTAGGGCGAATTTTTGAATCGTCGTAAAAAACACGCCGCCGACTTCATTTTGCGCGAGCAGTTGGCGCAGTTGATCGCGGTCTTCCACTTGTTGCGGCGTTTGTTTGATTAAATCTTTGCCTGAAGAAAAGGTTTGGAAAAGCTGACCGTCTAAATCATTGCGGTCTGTCACCACCACAATCGTCGGATTTTTCAATTCAGGCTGCGTAAGCAGTTTGCCGGCATAAAACAACATGGAAATCGACTTACCCGAACCCTGCGTATGCCACATCACGCCAATGCGGCGGTCGCCTTTTTCCGAAGTCGCAAAAAGTGTGGAATCGACCGCTTCATTTACGCCGTAATATTGATGGTACGCCGCGATTTTTTTAATGGTTTTTCCGCTGGAATTCCGTTCAAATAAGACAAAATAGCGGATATAGTCCAATAAATCTTCAGGTTTCAGCAAGCCATTGAGCAGGCTTTGCAATTCATCATCAAAATATAAGCGCGCGCTTTTATTTTTTTCATCGACCACTTTCCATGGCGTAAAGCGTTGGAAATCTGCCGAAAGCGAGCCCAAACGTGCGGCAATGCCGTCTGAAATAATCAAGGCTTTGTTGTAAACAAACAGCTCGGCTATTTCATCTTTATAGGTTTCAAACTGATTAAACGCCTGCAACAAATCCGCCGATTCACGCAGCGGATTTTTGAGTTCAAATACCACCAAGGGCAGGCCATTGACAAAGCCGATAATATCAGGAATCCGTTTGCCCCCTTTACGGCTGCGGATTTCCAACTGATTGACGGCAACAAAACAGTTGTTCCCCACATGCTCAAAATCCACCAAGCTCGCCATCTCGATTTTTTGCTCACCGTTTAGCGTATATTCCACCCGCACGCCATCACGCAACAGTTTATAAAACGCCTGATTACGCACCACCAAGTTGCCAATATCGCTTTTCGTTGCCGATTTGACCACAGAATCAACCGCACTTTCAGGCAGCTGCGGATTAAACTTACGCACCGCTTCACGCAGTTGCTCAACAAAGACCACACCGCTCAAATCGCCACGGGCAAATTCGCCTTCATGAACAGGCAAGTCTTTACCATAGCGATATTCCCAGCCGAGGGATTGCAGGTGTTTAAGGGTGAGTTGTTCGATGTCGTTTTCGTTGAGCATAATAAGCTCCTTAGTGTATTGGTTTTAAATATCCTCTTTACAAAAGAGGAAAATAGTATCGGGCTTAATTTGGATTTATATGTTTTTCATTGGCAAATTTTTCTGCAAATTCGACCGCTTGTAGTCAACAAACCTTCCAAATAATCTCTCTCTTTAGCAAAGAGGGGATAGGAGAGATTTGGCAGAAGTGAAATTAACCTCTATATTAATCATCCCTATTTTCTAAATAGTATTCTCTGCTTAATTTTATAATTTCTAAAGAGTCACTAGATAAATTCTTCCAAAAATCTAAGCTTCTTAATGAGTTGTATATTAGATCTAAGTGAGTAAATTCCTGATTGTCATTGTTTTCAGGATATTTTAATGATTCATACCAATTATCTATAGTGATTTGATTAGTATCTAAAAAATTCTTTATTATTGAATTTGGAGATACTGTGTAACTTTCAATCTTTTTAATGAATGGAGAATCTTCATTTAGATGTTCTTTTAGTTTTTGGATTAAAATTGTAAATTTATGCGTTCTATGTTTATATTCATTGTCACAAAATAATATAGTACCCTTAAGCATTAATTCAATTCCATGATAAAAGTTAAAAAGAATAGGTATTCCAATACTATGATCAGCCCACTTTGTTTCTTCATTATATTTATCTGGAGATATTTCCTCATCTGATGAAACTACCCATGGATTTCCAGTTACTACTAATTGTTCAGATGTAACATTTGCCATTCTTAGAAATCTTTGACCCATTGTCCAATAAGAAATTGCTCTATCTTTTGAGTACATAATTAAACTCCTCCATTCAATAATTTAGGCAATAATAAATCTCTTGTTTCTTTTAATGAGATTGAGTTAGCGGTGTTATATCTTATTAAATTCATAATTGATTTAACTTGCTTGTCGAAATAATAAATTACTCTTTCATCTGGAACGATAGCTTTTTGAGCTTTCACTATATCTGTCTTTAAATTAGTAAATACGCTGCCATTTCCTTGTGCAACTAAATCATTTCTGATATTTAAAAAGAAAAAATAGAGATATTCCTGAGTCAAGCTCTTAATATCAGAAAAATATAACCACCCATCGTGAATACAAGCATCTAGTTCTAGAAATCTTGGTAAGCCAGGAGTTGCACTGTTAGATAAGATCAAACTTCCTTTATTTAATAAGACAGTTTTAGATAAACCTTCAGATTTAATATATTCTTTAGTTGAAAATAAAAAGGGATTATCTTCTGCTGTAGCATCGGATATTTTTACCCAATTTAATCCTTTATCTGATATAAAATCTTTAATCGGTCTAGGAGATCCCCCTCGTTTAATTGTCATTAATGAGCCGAGTTCTTTAACCTCCCACCCCTTCAGCACCTCAACCCCATCAACTTCCACCATCTCACACGGAAACGCTTTGGCGATTTCGACTAATTCGGCGTAGCGGTCAGGCTGTGTTTGTGAAAGTGCGGTTAATTCTTCGGGTGTTTTTCCGCTGATTGCCTGCATGGCTGCCAATTCGGCTTGTTCAAGGCTAAGGCCGTCTGAAAGTGCTTGGACTTTGGCACGCACGGGATCGAAATCAACAAACCAGCTTTTAAACAGGGCTTGGGCGATTTGTTCCAAGGTTTGGTTGATTTGGGTATTGAGTTGGATTTTGTCTTCTATCCCATTAAGAATAGAAACAATTTTATTTTGTTCTTCTATTGATGGTATTTTAACTATGTGATTTCTTAGAATATCAGTTTTAAGGTTTATAAAAACGGTTCCTGTTCCTTGTTTAACTAAGTTATTTCTTTCATTGAGTAATAACCAATATGCGAATTCTTTTGTGATATTCTTAAAATTTCTTAATAACATCCAACCGTCGTGGATACAAGCGTTTATAGCCATAAATTTAGGTAATCCAGGTGTTGCACTATTAGAAAGAATTAAATCTCCTTCAAATACTTCAACACTTTTTTTAACCCCAGATAATTTAATTCTCTCTGCTGTATCTTCTATAAATCGTGAATTTGATTTGGTTGCATCTGCAATTTTAACCCAAGGCATACCTTCGCCATCAGTTATATATTCATGAATTGGACGTGGTGATGCTCCGCGAGAAATATCGCATAATTCTGAAAATTTATATTCTTTCCAATCACTCATACCCCAATCCCCCTAAATTTTTTTTAATTTCCGCTTCTAACTCTGCACTTTTCGCAAATTGTTCCTTCAAAAGATCGGTCAGATTTTGCATTTTTTCTGCAAATGGTACGCCGTCGTCTTCTTGTTCTGCGGTGCCGACATAACGTCCCGGTGTTAGGACGTATTCTTTACTAGCAATTTCTTCTAAGCTTGCAGATTTACAGAAAGCGGCTTGGTCTTCATAGCCGTCGGATTGTTGCCAGGCGTGCAGAGTATCGGCAATCTTGGCGATGTCGTCAGCGGTGAAATCACGCAATACGCGGTCTTTCATGTAGCCGATTTGGCGGGCATCGATAAACAACACTTCGCCTTTGCGTGCCTTGTTGCGGTTTAAAAACCAAATACAGGCGGGGATTTGGGTGTTGGTAAAGAGCTGGCCGGGTAGGGCGACCATACATTCGACCAAGTCGGCATTGATGATGGCTTTGCGGATTTCGCCTTCGTTGTTGGTTTGGCTGCTCATGGAGCCGTTGGCCAGCAATAATGCCATTTTGCCGTTGGGCGAGAGGTGGTAAATCATGTGTTGCAGCCAAGCAAAGTTGGCGTTGCCTTTGGGCGGGGTGCCGTATGCCCAGCGCGGGTCATCGGCCAGGGATTCGCTCCACCAATCGCTGATGTTGAATGGCGGGTTTGCCATGATGAAATCCATCTTTTTGTCGATGTGTTGCGGCTGGGTGAAGCTGTCGGCGTTGTGTTTGCCGAAGTCGTAATCAATGCCGCGGATGGCCATGTTCATGGCAGCGAGTTTCCAGGTGGTTGGGTTGAATTCTTGCCCGTAGATGGAAACGTTGTTGATGTTGCCTTGGTGGGCGGTGATAAAGCGTTCGGTTTGCACGAAAAAGCCGCCGCTGCCCATAGCCGGGTCATAGACGCGGCCGGAGTATGGCTCGAGCATTTCGACAATCAGGGAAACAATGGATTTCGGTGTGAAATATTGCCCGCCGCGTTTGCCTTCGGCTTGGGCAAAGCGACCGAGGAAGTATTCGTAAACGTGGCCGAGAATGTCTTTTGCGCCTAAATGAACGGGCTCGCCGTTGTAAGTCGGACGGGTAAAGTGGGTATCGGAGAAGAGGATAATCAGTCCGCGCAGGGTGTCTTCGTTTACGGCATAGCCGCTGATGCGTTGGAGTACGCCTTTGAGTTTTTCGTTGTCTTTTTCAATGGCATCAAAGGCATCGTCAATCAGTTTGGCCACGCCGGAGAATTTTCCGCCCCAAGGCAGCTCTGCGCCGATGTTTAAGATGGAAACGGCTTTAATCTCGTCCCAACGTGCTTGCTGCGGCACCCAGAACACATTGTCGGCGGTGTAGTAGTCGCGGTTTTCCAGTTCGGCAGCTAAGGCTTCTTGATATTCTTCGTCCGTATCGTAAAAAGTGCGGTCAAGATAGAGTGGATTTTCGGGGTCGCTCAGCTCAGCCTGAATTTTTTCTTGCTGATGGGTGAAGCTGTCGGAGATGTATTTCAGGAAAATGAGGCCGAGTACGATGTGTTTGTAATTGGCTGCATCAAGCTGCTGGCGCAGTTTATCGGCAGATGACCAAAGTTTTTCATCTAGATCGTTTAGGAAGGCTTGTTGTAAAGCGGGATTATCAAGCGCATTTTTAGTGGTTTCTTGCTGTTGCATAAAATGGATCCTAGTAAAATATTTGAATAAATTTTGTCTATTCTATAGAGAATTTTTATTCTTTACAAACAATTGTTTAGCGAGAAGATGTTATAATTTTAGCGTATAAAAAAAGCAGCGCTTGCGCACTGCTTTCGGTCTATTTTGTTAGATTAAATTACTGATAAAAATCACCAAAATAATCACAGGAACCACAAATTTGACATAGTTAAACCAGATTGTGGTGAAAAGTGAATTTGGCGTTGGTGATAGCTCTTTTTTTGCATCGTCTTTTAACACAAAACCAACGAAAATCGCACAACCAAGTGCGGTCAACATAAAGAGAATATTGCCGCTGACGAAATCGAAGGCATCGAAAATGCTTTTACCGAAAATGGTGAAATCTTTCCAAAGGTTATCACCTAGAATAGAGGGCACGTTACCTAATAAGAAAATCCCCATCAAGGTAACAAAAATCGCTTTTCCACGGCGCATTCTGAGTTTTTCTTGTAATGCGGTGATGATGACTTCGTAAATCGTAATTGATGTGGTTAATGCCGCAATAAGCAATAAGCCGAAGAATACGATAGCAAAGAATTTACCCGCCCATAAATGCGAGAATACAATTGGTAAACTTTGGAAAACCAAAGTTGGGCCAGCGTTAGGTTCAATGCCGAATGTGAATAATGATGGGAAGATCATAAAACCACATAACACAGCGATAATGGTATTGGTGAAACCCGTAATAACGGCTGTGTGAATAAGGTTTTCTTCCTTGTTCAAATAGCTGGAGAGGGTAATCAATACACCGAAACCAAGGCTTAATGCGAAGAACACTTGACCTAATACGAAAATGAATAATTTAGGTGTAATTTTGCTGAAATCAGGTTTTAAGTAGAAAGTCACACCTTCCATTGCACCCGGTAAGGTAAGATTACGAATTACCATACCAATTAGGAAGATGAATAGTAATGGCATTAAGTATTTTACGGAGCGTTCAATCCCGCCGATGATACCTTTTGCCAAAATAATGTAATTCACCGCCACGAACAGGAAGGTGTAAAGCATGATTTCCCATGGGCTGTTGCTGATGTGTAAATCGTAGAAATCTTTGGCCACTTCTTTTGTAATTGGGGCGCTAATATCAAGGGTGTTATTCATCAGACTAATGATATAAGACATCACCCAACCACCTAATACCATATAATAAGCCATGATACCAAATGCGCCAAGAAGCCCCATGTAACCAAGAATCTTCCAATATTTGGAGATGTTTTTACCTTTATCTTGGATTTTGTCGCCAAAGGCATCAATGGAATTCACACGCAAACGGCGACCGATGACGTTTTCCACTAAAATCATCGGGATACCAATCACAATCATCGCAATACAAAAGAGAAGTACGTAGGCACCACCGCCATTTTCACCCACTAAATAAGGAAAGCGCCACGTTGCCCCAAAGCCAACTGTCGCCCCCGCAACGGTGAGCACATAAGTTAGTCGGCTAGACCACGTTTGGCGAGATTGATTGTTTGTTGTCATAATATATTCCGTTTAATTGTATTCGTTTAATAATCTGTTTTTTCTTTGTATTCGCAGAGATCTTCAATTAAGCAAGCTCCGCAGCGAGGTTTGCGGGCAATGCAGGTATAACGCCCGTGCAAAATCAGCCAGTGGTGCACATCCACTTTAAATTCTTTTGGCACAACTTTGAGCAGTTTTTCTTCCACTTTCACCACATCTTTGCCCGGAGCAAAGTTTGTACGGTTGCATACGCGAAAAATATGCGTATCCACTGCAATAGTCGGGTGGCCGAAAGCGGTATTTAACACGACATTCGCCGTTTTTCTGCCGACACCCGCAAGGGCTTCTAAAGCTTCTCGGCTTTCAGGTACTTCGCCGTTGTGTTTTTCAACTAAATCACGGCAGGTTTTAATGATATTTTCCGCTTTGCTGTTATAAAGCCCGATGGTTTTAATGTATTCTTTTAACCCCTCTAAGCCGAGATCTAAAATAGCTTGTGGGGTATTTGCCACAGGGAATAATTTTGCCGTCGCTTTATTCACGCCTTTATCGGTGGCTTGGGCTGACAAAATCACAGCAATGAGTAATTCGAAAGGCGAATTATACTCTAATTCCGTGGTGGGATGCGGGTTTTGCTCCCGAAGTCGAGTGAGGATTTCAATTCGTTTAGCTTGGTTCATTTTTTCATATCAATTCGGTTTTTAATCGCCAGTAGAATGCCTAATCCAATAAACGCACCTGGCGGAAGAATAAAGAGTAAAAAGCTGCTGTCAGCGTGATAAATATGTAATGTCAGGAATTTTGCCCCTTGGCCGAATAAGTTTTCAATGCCTTCAAAAAAGGTACCTTGGCCTAAGATTTCACGTAATGCACCTAATACGGTGATACTTAATGCCATACCTAATCCCATAGAAAAACCATCCCAGGCAGCATGTGCTACGCTATTTTTAGAGGCAAAGGCCTCGGCTCGACCGATGACGATACAGTTGGTCACGATTAAAGGAATAAAAATCCCGAGTGCTTGATAGAGTGTATAGGTATAAGCATTCATCAATAGTTGCACCACGGTTACGGTGGTGGCAATAATCATCACATAAATCGGAATACGGATTTCATGAGGAATTTGCTTACGAAAGAGTGAAACAACGGTGTTTGTACAGGTTAAAACCAACATAGTCGCCAAACCTAAACCTAATGCATTTGTTGCAGTACTTGAAACAGCCAACAGCGGACAAAGCCCCAATAATTGCACGAGGGTAGAGTTGTTTTTCCATACGCCTTGAATAAAGATTTCTTTCCAAACAGAAGGCGTTTGCGTTATTTCTTCTGAATTTTCAACCGCACTTTGCTCATCAAGTGCGGTCGTTTTTTCGGTTAAATCAGTCATAATAAATATCCTATTGCGCGTATTTTTTTGCCATTTCATTAAGCAATGCTTCATTTTCAAGCATCACGAGAGCAGAGCGTTTTACTTGATTAACAATCGCGCGCGGCGTAATGGTTGCGCCAGAGAATTGATCAAATTTACCGCCATCTTTTTTGACTGCCCAATCTTTTAGGCTTTCGGGTACGATAATCTGGTTCGTAAAACTTAAAATCCAGTCAGAAATGCGAAGTTCGATTTTATCGCCCAATCCTGGGGTTTCATGATGTTCGATGACACGCACACCTAAAACTTCACCTTTTGGTGTAATCCCTACTAATAAACGGATATTCCCTGAATAACCATCTGGTGCTGTCGTTTCATAAGCATAGGCTGTTGGCACATGATCTTTGATCGCAAAATAGACTTTTTGAATACCTTTGAGTTTATCTTGCTCTGGCGTCTCAACGCTTTCAAGCAAGCTATTATTAAAATAATTTTGTGGGATGACTTGGAGCAATAACGCTTTTTGTTGTTCAGCCATGGCTTCATCAATTCTATCTTTTGTTAGCATATAAATGCCCGCAGAAATAGCTGTACAAAGCAATGCGATGAAACCTAATAAAAGACCAAAACGGGAGGTGACTTTAAAAATACCCATTATTTACTCCCTTTTGCAAAGTGGCCAGCTACACGAGGGCGGGTATAGTGATCGATAAGCGGCACACAAATATTACTTAATAAAATCGCAAATGCCACGCCGTCAGGGTAGTTTCCAAAGTAACGAATGAGGTAAACCAATAATCCGACCAAGGAACCAAATACAAGCTTACCGCGAGGTGTAATAGAGGCTGTGACAGGGTCAGTCGCAATAAAGAATGCACCAAACATCATCGCGCCGCTAAAGAGCTGGCTAATCATACTTAAATGATGATAACCTGACATCGCAGTAATAGTCGCTAAGGTCACAAAGGTTACGAGCATTGAAACGGGAATTTGCCAGTGAATTTTTTTCTTTAAGATTAATACAATCCCACCAAGCATAAAGGCAAGATTAACCTGCCACCAACCTTCAGCAAAGTCAGTCCCGTTTTGTAATAAAATTGGTAATTTTACAAAATCATGGAATACGCTTTCATCGCCTTGATGCAAGTTATAGAAGATTTTGGCGCTGTCTAATGGCGTCGCTTGTGTAATTCCATCAATGGAATGGACAAGTTGACTCAAACTAAATCCATCAGTGGTTAAGCCTGTGAAAATTAAAGAAAGAGAATCCTCAAATGTTGGGGGTTCATTCAATAATGAAATAGGCGGCATCCAACTTGTCATTTGTAGAGGGAAAGAAATCAATAGCACCACATAACCCACCATAGCTGGATTAAATGGGTTTTGTCCCAAGCCACCATAAACATGTTTACCTAGAATAACAGCGGAAAGCGTACCGATTAAAATCACCCAATAAGGTGCATAAGGCGGAATTGCCATCGCTAAAATTAAGGCAGTAAGCACCACACTAAAATCTGAAATATAGACCAGGTTTGGCTTATTGCGCAATTTGGTCACAATAAACTCAAGCAATAATGCGAAAGAAATAGCCAAAGCGGATTGCACCAAAACACCCATTCCAAAATAATAAATCTGTGTGAGCAGAGCAGGCAGCATGGCTGCAATCACCCATAACATAATACGGGCGGTTAATTTGCCTGAATGAGTATGAGGCGAACTCACCATTTTCCTAAACATAATCTTTTCCTGCGTTATTCAGTTTCTTTGGCAGCTTCAGCAGCCGCTTTTTTTGCTTTAGCTCTTGCTATGGCTGCTGCGATAGCGGCTTTTTTCGGATCTAGTGCGGTTGAGTTTTCATCCGTTTTTTCGACCGCACTTTCAGTTGCATTTGTTGCAACCGTTTCAGCTTGAGCAGCAGCTTTCTTGGCTTTGGCTCTTGCAATGGCAGCGGCTACAGCCGCTTTTTTCGGATCAAGTGCGGTTGGGTTTTCATCCGTTTTTTCGACCGCACTTTCAGTTTCATTTGTTGCAACTGTTTCACCTTGAGTAGCAGCTTTCTTAGCTTTGGCTCTTGCTATGGCTGCTGCGATAGCGGCTTTTTTTGGATCAAGTGCGGTTGAGTTTTCATCTGTTTTTTCGACCGTGCTTTCAGTTTCATGTGTTGTAACAGTTTCATTATTAGCGGCGACTTTCTTAGCTTTGGCTCTTGCAATGGCTGCAGCTACTGCGGCTTTTTTCGGATCAAGTGCGGTTGGATTTTCATCCGTTTTTTTGACCGCACTTTCAGTTTCATTTGTCGCAACTGTTTCACCTTGAGCAGCAGCTTTCTTGGCTTTCGCTCTTGCTAGAGCTGCAGCAACTGCTGCTTTCTTCGCCTCTTTTTCATCAACTTGTGACGTTGTTACATCCGTCACAGTGCCTGTATCTGCTTGTGCTTGTTGTTTAGCTAGGCGACGGGCTTTACGCTGCTCCATGAGTTCATGGTTATCCGGTAAGATTTCCCCTTTCTCAGATACAATAGTTTTCGTTTCTTTATTTGCTGCTGAACCCGCTTGTTTTGCTTTCAAGCGTTCTAACGCTGCTTTAACTGGGTCTTCACCTTTTTGTTTTGCAAGTTCTTCTCGACGAGCTTCTGCCGCACGTTGTGAACGCGCTTTACGTTCTTGCTCTTCACGTTCCATTCGAGCTTGTTTTGCTTCAAAACGGATTTTAGCCTCTTCGGCTTTTTTCGCTTTTTCTTTAATTTCCCAAATCTTGGCTTTTTCTTGTCGGAAATATTGAATAAGCGGAATATGGCTTGGACAAACATAAGCACACACGCCACATTCAATACAATCTTTTAAGCAATATTCTTCTGATTTTTGGTGATCCTCACTGCGAGCATACCAATAAAGTTGCTGTGGCATTAAATTGACAGGGCAAGCATCAGAACAAGCAGAGCAGCGGATACAAGATTGTTCAGGTTCTGGTTCACCATATTCAAAATGATCGGGTGCTAATAAACAGTTAATTAATTTTGTGACGGGTGCGTTAAGATCAGAAAGTTGTAATCCCATCATCGGTCCGCCTGCGAAAACAGGGAAGCGCTCATCATATTGATAGCCAACTTGCGCCAAGATGTGGTCAACCGGTGTACCTAATCGTACCCAGTAGTTACCTTTCTCTGAAATTTTATCACCCGTAAGCGTAACGATACGCTCAATTAACGGTTCGTCATTAATGACCGCTCTTTTCACCGCAAAAGCTGTACCGACATTATGCATCAATACGCCAATATCGTAAGAACGTCCGCCACTTGGCACTTCCATGCCGGTAAGCAAATAAATCAGTTGTTTGGCAGCACCTGATGGATATTTAGTCGGAATAACGCGCAATTCAATGTCATTTGCGCCATGCAGCGATTGTTGAATAGCTTGAATCGCTTCAGGTTTATTATCTTCAACCGCAATCACCACTTTTTCAGGGCGTAAGATATAACGTAAGATGCGAATCCCTTCGATCATTTCATCCGTGTAATCACGCATTAAGCGGTCATCACAGGTAATATAGGGTTCACATTCTGCGCCGTTAATAATTAAGAGTTTAACTTTCTTTTCAGCCGATTGAATTTTGGCCGCAGTCGGGAATACCGCACCACCTAAGCCTGCAACGCCTGCTTGATAAATACGCTCAATGAGTTGTTCGACAGGTTGTGTGAAAAACTCTTCAAGTGGAAATTGCTCACGCCATTTATCCAAGCCATCCGCTTGAATATGAATCATGTCCTCGGTTAAACCAGAAGGATGGGGCGCAACATGTTTTCCGATAAATTTTACCGTACCAGAAGTCGACGCATGAACAGGCAAGGTTCTTAAGCCATCACCTTGTGTTAAAGGCTGGCCTTTAAGCACATAATCACCTTCTTTAACTAATACATTTCCTGCAGTGCCGGCATGCTGTTTAATCGGCACATAAAAATCATGAGCAAGTTCTGATTGCTGAATAGGGGATTGGTTTGATTGAGATTTCATTTCAGGTGGATGAATACCGCCTTTAAAATCCCAAATCTTACCTGAGTTAAATCTCGTTAATACATTAGCCATGTGATTCCGACTCCCCAACCACTAATTTTTTCTCGATTTCTGTAGTATTTACAACCGGAATGACTAATTTAGGATCAAACTTCCAGTTCCAATTATCAATATCTTTTTTCACTTTAATCATGGAAATACAATCGGTCGGACAAGGTGCTACGCAAAGTTCACATCCAGTACAGAGATCAGGAATAATAGTATGCATGGCTTTGTTTGTACCGATAATGGCATCAACAGGGCAGGCTTGAATACATTTAGTACAGCCAATACACATATTCTCATCAATAAAGGCAACCATTTCTTCTGGTTCAGCGACATCATCCATTGCGGGTACATCAACCCCCATGATTTCGGCAATTTTTACCACTGTTGGACGACCACCAGGTACACATTTTGTGATAACGTCACCATTCGCAATTGCTTCAGCATAAGGCTTGCAACCAGGATAGCCGCATTGCCCACATTGGCTTTGCGGTAAGATGGCATCAATTTTTTCAACGATAGGATCAGCTTCGACTTTTAATTTAATCGAAGCAACGCCTAAAATCGCACCAAAAATTAAAGCGAGAACGGTTACTGAAATTAAGATAAACATTATTTTTTAGTGTTATTCCAAAATAAGCCGAGAAAAATCACTGTCACAGTAATAAACATTAAGAGATAAATCATTTTACTAACCCGGCGAAGCCCATAAAGGCGAGAGACATTAAACCGGCCGTAATTAACGCAATAGACGAGCCACGAAACGTAATGGGTACATCTGCAGCAACAAGACGTTCACGTAAGGCTGCAAATAAAACTAAAACTAAACCGAAACCTAAAGAAGCACCAAAACCATAAATGACAGATTCTGTTAGATTGTGTGCCAAATTAACGTTTAATAATGCCACACCGAGTACGGCACAGTTTGTGGTAATCAGCGGTAAGAAAATCCCTAATAAGCGATAAAGTGATGGGCTTGTTTTATTGATCACCATTTCGGTAAATTGAACCACAACGGCAATCACCAAAATGAAAACTAAAGTGCGCAAGAATGTGGCGTTTAGCGGCATTAAAATATAATTATCGACTAAATAAGAACACAGTGATGCTACGGTTAATACGAATGTCGTAGCAAGCCCCATACCAATCGCCGTTTCAATCTTTTTGGATACGCCCATAAATGGACAAAGACCTAAGAATTTGACCAAAACAAAGTTATTGATTAATGCGGTGCTGATAATGAGTAGAATGTAATGTGTCATTGCGTCTAAATTTATTTTACATAAGTGGCGTATTATCTCTATTTATCGCACTGAGAACAATAAAAAATTTGGGTTAGTGCGGTCAGTTTTTCCTTTGTTTTTTATTTGGTAATGGATTCTTTCTGACTATGTTGGAAATAGCGATATAGCTGCGGTAGCAATTGAGAAATCAGGTTAAGCTGCTGATATGGTAAGGCAAAAGCCATATCTGCTTTAGTTTGATTGTCATCCAACTGAATTTCTTTTAGGCTTTGCTCAATATTACCTTGTAATTTGGCAAAAACTTCAGGACGAAGCTTTTCAATATTTTCCAGCGTATATAAAACCTTTTTCGCGATAGGATAAAAGTCCGCTAAAAATTCTGTGGTTTGCTGCAACTGCGTCATTTTATAGCGATATGCCCCTAAAGCAGAAATATAACTCAATAGAGAATAATTCATTTTTAATAAGTCAAAACCTTCCTGTAAATAAGCTTGATATTTCTTCGGCTCATTATTCATATTGGAAAGCGTTGTACTCAATGCAGCTGCATATTGATGGGCATTACGGCGTGCAATACGGTATTTCAAATCGTCGCTTTTACCAAATTGTAGTTGGCTGATGATGTGCAATAAATATTGTGCATCACTTTGAATCGCTTGGCGGCTCACTTTATCGAGTTGCAGATATTTCCAATCCGGCCATAAATAAGAAACCGCAAACCACGCAATGGCTGAACCTAATACGGTATCAATGAGGCGAGGGAAGAGTGCCGCTTGAGTATCAAATCCCATCACATCGAAACTGATCAACACCTGCAGCGTAATAAAGAACGTGGAGAAGCTGTAATTATTGCTTCGGAAGAAGAAAAAGAGCGTACTGGTCACCACCATTAAGCCAAGTTTCATCTCTAATGTAGGGTTGAGGTAAGGCAATAAGGAGCCAATAACTACCCCTAAAATCGTACCTACAATACGCTGACGTAACCGTACTTTCGTCGCCGAATAGTTTGGCTGACACACAAATACTGCTGTAAGCAAAATCCAATACCCCAAATTAAATTGGAAAAATTCAACAATGGAGCAACATAAAAATACCACAATAGACAAACGCACAGCATGACGGAAAAGTGGTGATTCAAAGGTAAAATTACTTCCGATAACAGACAGAATATTTTTTAGGCCTGTAATTTGCTCAGTATGGATTTGTGCCGTTTGATCATTTTCACTGGTTTCTTGCTCAAGCTGACGTAGCTGCCAGTTAATGCTTTTCAGATTATCAATAAGCGTTTGAAGGGCGAGTAACACATTGTTTTGTTCAGCGTGTTCTTTGCTATAAAGCTCAAGAGATTGAATTGTGCCCATTAATGCTTTTTCTACGCGAATATTATAGTGATAAGGCGTATTTTGACGCAGACAAGCCGTAATATCGTGACAGGCTTGTGCTTGTAATTCGAGCAAGCGCTGAATACGGAAAATTAAATCGGTATTTTTGAGCTGTTCCGCAATTTGTCGATAATCAAAATGTGTAGAATTTGCACGCTCATGAATGTCTTGCGCGGCAAAATAATAGCGAATCATACGTTGTGTACGAGCATGTCGATGTTGTCCACGAATACGATAGAAAAGAGCTGTTCTTGCTTGGTTAAAGGCATCCACCACATTGGTGTTTTTCATCGCAAAATTAAGATGTTTTTTCTCAATTTCATCAATTTCATCAGGATCAAAAAATTCGGATTTGGCATCTAAATAATTACCAAGTGCACAAAACGCTTTTGCCACGCTTTCTTGTACTGGACGGTTTGGGAAAAAGAGATAGACGATGATGGTCACAATGCTGTAGAGCAAGGTGCCCAATAAAATCATTACAGGATTGATAAACCAACTCGCAGAATTATCTGGTGTATAAGTGAGGGTGGTATAAATGGCTACCACCAACGTACCAAATGCAATGGTGCGATAACGTTCACCCACGGCACCAACCATCGTAAATAAAAAGGTGATGATGGTCATCAGCAATACGTATTGAATGGGTTTACCAATATTGAGTTGAACGATGAAGGTTGAAATGGCAAAGGCAATTAAAGTGTAAAAAATATTTTTTAATCGTCCGGTAAGACGATTATCTAAATCCACTAAACCGCCTGCAATAATCCCTAAAATCAAGGGCATAGATTGCGTAGAAATATCAAAAAACCAGATGCCAAACGCTGCAATATTCACTGCAATAAAAATAGGTATTGAAGCGATTACTTTTGCATTAAGCCATTGGTTCATGTTGATATCCTTGCTTATTGTGTGACTAAAAATTGGATGATAAAAAAGTGAGCGGGAAAGCTCACTTCTTTATCAAAGTGCGGTTAAAAAACGATTATTTTTGTTTTTTCGCCCAGTTTAAGAAACGAGTTTGAGTCTCTTTATCTGCTTGTTGGAACCAGTATTGTAATTGTTGTTCAGCAACGTTTTCACCTTGTACAACCACTTTGCCTTTCGCAGCTTTTCCTGACGCAGCAGGCATCATTCCAACTGCAGGCGCAGCTAAAGCTGAAACTGCCGCTGGCGCATTTGAAGCATTATATTCAGCTAAATCGTTAACAATATTAGCTGCTGGGAATAAACCTTCTTGTTTTAAAGTATCGATTTTAGCATCAATCACATTACCTGATTTCGTTTTAACAGTAATTTGTGGTTGAGCATTGAATTTTTCACCATCTTCTTTGGAGCGAATTTTTTCTGCAGATACCACAACATCATCAGCAGGACTTTGGAAAGTCACAATAATTGGGTTAGATTCAAAAAGCGCTTGGCTAGAGCCTGAGCCTACGATTTCACCTAAACGCACAACAACTTGTTGTGTTTGGTTTGCATCAGCATTAAATGATTTTTTTTCTTTTAGAAGAGATTTGCTGGCTTTTTGGCCGTTGATTGCAAGAAATTCAAGGTTTGATGAAGTGGTTACCATGCCTGCTAAGCTACTCGTACTCACTGCAAGCGCGACAACACCTAAAGCAAACTTACATAATTTCATAATTACTCCTTTTATTTTTTGAATGAAATTAGATGGTTGTAATGCTATGCTAATTTTTAAAAAATGGGAATAGGAAAGTGCGGTTAATTTTTAAAAAGTTTTTGTAACAAAGGAGCAAATCATGGCAAAACGATTTGTCGTATATGGTCGAGTTCAAGGTGTCGGGTTTCGCTATTTTACGTGGAAAGAAGCAGAGAAAATTGGTATTAAAGGCACGGTAAGAAATTGTACAGACGGAAGTGTCGAAATCATTGCGGAAGGCAATGATGACCAACTGCAACACTTTTATGATTGGTTAAACGTCGGGCCAAGAACCGCAAGTGTTGAACGGGTCTTAGTCGATAATATTGAAGATAAACGGTATTCTGACTTTTCGATTATTCATCGCTAAAATTGACCGCACTTTACAGTGTGAATTGATGCTCGTAGAATACGCCGCTTGTTTACAAATAGGAAAAATCATGCGTAATCAAACAAAACTTCATCTTCAACAATTACAACTTGCTATGCAAAAACTTGATTTATGGCAAGCCGTTCCTCCTTCACAAGACGCCTTTTTAAGTGAAGAGCCTTTTGCTATTGATACCATGTCACCAGAAGAATGGTTGCAATGGATTTTTATTCCAAGAATGTTTGCCTTACTTGAAAGTGGCGCTGAGTTACCCTCAAAAATTGCGGTGTCACCTTATTTAGAGGAAGCGTTTAAAGAAGCAGAAGAAGATTTTTTAGTTGAATTATTAACACCGTTACGTGAATTAGAAGCCTTATTACAAAATCAATAAATGTTAGAAATTTTATATCAAGATGAATATCTTGTGGCAGTCAATAAACCAGCAGGCATGTTGGTGCATCGTAGTTGGCTTGATACTCATGAAACGCAATTTGTAATGCAAACCTTGCGCGATCAAATCGGGCAGCATGTTTTTCCTATTCATCGATTAGATCGCCCTACATCAGGTGTATTACTATTTGCCTTAAATAGTGAAATAGCAAATTTAATGTGTCAGCAATTTGAACAGAAAACGGTGCAAAAATCTTATTTAGCGATTGTGCGAGGTTATTTGCAAGGCGAAGGACGGATTGATTATCCCCTTAAAATCCAATTAGATAAGATTGCGGATAAATTTGCGCAAGAAGATAAAGCCCCTCAAGAGGCGGTGACGGATTATGAAGGCTTAAACATTGTGGAAATGCCTTATGCGGTAGGGCGTTATCAAACCACAAGATATTCATTAGTGAAGCTAATTCCCCAAACGGGAAGAAAACATCAGTTACGACGTCACATGAAACATATTTTTCATCCTATTTTAGGTGATACACAATATGGTGATTTACATCAAAATCGTGCTTTAACAGAATATTCTGGCTGTCAGCGTTTATTTTTACACGCAGATACACTTATTTTTGAGCATCCTATTCATTTAATCAAAATAGAAATTAAGGCTGGTTTAGATGAACAATGGGAGCACGTGATGAAATTATTTAATTGGTCAATTTAACGAGAAGAAATCATGTTAGATATTAATTTAACCCATGAACAACAACAAAAAGCAGTAGAACAAATTCAGGAATTAATGGCACAAGGAATGAGTAGCGGCGAAGCAATTCAAATTGTGGCAAAAGCATTACGTGAAATTCATCAAAAAGATGATAAAGAGACTTCTGATAATAAATAAGTAAAAATTTTGTGATCAATGTATCATTTTTAAAGTTTCGCTGTTGCATAAAAAAATAAAATGTTTGAATATATTTCCAATTGAGGTGATAAGGCATGAGTCTTATTGTTTTTAAGTATTAAGGGCGAAGCCTATAGAGGTCTACTATGGAAATTGGTGTAGTAAAATGGTTTAACAACGCAAAAGGATTTGGATTTATTTCTGCAGAAGGCGTGGATACAGACATTTTTGCACATTATTCAGCGATTGAAATGGATGGTTACCGTTCATTAAAAGCAGGTCAACGTGTGCAGTTTGAAGTGATTCACGGCGACAAAGGATCTCACGCCACAAAAATTATTCCGATTGCGGAATAGGCGAAACGCTAAAACGTTTCAAAATCTTCTCTATTTAGCATAATCAAAAGCCAAGGTTTCGACCTTGGCTTTTTTTCATTTTATTTATTGAGCAAATTTTTCAAACCGGCTTTCATCGCCGTCATTTGGCTTTCATATAATGCTTTGCTTTCACGTTCATCAATCATATAAGTGATGGTTTCAGAAAGTGTCATTTTCATTTTTCTTGAATATTTAGACAAACGAAGCCAAACACCATATTCTAAATCAATAGATTTTTTCTTCGTTGATTGTTTTTCAGCATTAAAAAAGCGTTTACGTCTTGCACGAATAGCCTGATCAAGCTTAATAGGTAAATCAAGAGAAAGGTGATTTTTAATCCATTCCTCGATTTTTTCAGGATAATTCTGACATTCTATTAATTCTTGAACTTTGCTTTCTTCTAAGCTTTTTTCTTCGTAACGGGTAATTTTTTCTCCTTCGCGATGTTTACGAATGAGATAAATCCATTTCCAGTTTGCTTCTTGGTTTTCTAATTTTTGGTATTTCATCGTTTTATTATGCTTTTTAGTGACGTGGTAACCTTATAAATATACGCTGTTTAAATAAATTTTTCCAGTAGATTTTTATAACGGATTTTCACTCAGTGTGAAGTGTGCGATAATATCGCCAATTTAATTAAAGCGAGATATGTCGTGACTTCTACATCTTCGGAACAAGCCTTAAATTGGCAAGCCTTACAACCAGAATTATCGATTACTGAACTTTCAGCTGAAAAGGCTGATTTTTGGTCATTACAAAAACACGCCACAAAAGCGATTTCTTTATTTTTAAAACAACCTCGTCGTTCTTTGTTAGTTTTAAAAGCAGATGATCAAGCAGAATATGCCGATTTATTAGCAGAACTTATTCGCCAAGAACAGCCAAAAGAGCGGTCAGTTTTTGGGGTGAATTATGTGGTTGAGCAGGGAGATTCTTTTTCTTTCCCTCGCATTTATACCGAGCCTGCTCAATCTCTTGCTGATAATTTTGCCGCACAAGGTGATGTTCTGAAGGCATTACATGCCGATCAATTTAGTCTTTTTGGTAGTGTGCGCGTTCATCCAAGTTCACAAGATATTTTGCTTACGCCAGGTTTAGTGCATCAAGCCAATGGGGGCGTTTTGATTCTAAGTGCAGCAACGATGCTAAGCCAATTTGATTTATGGCAACGCTTAAAACATATTTTACAAACGCAAACTTTTGATTGGTATTCAGCCCATCCATTTAAAACCCTGCCTTGTGATATTCCAAGTTATCCACTTAATTTAAAAGTGGTGATTTTAGGCAATCGCACTGAAATTGCGACCTTAGGTGAGTTAGAAGAAGATCTTTACAGCTTGGCGGATTACGCGGAAATTGAAAGCTATTATTCTGTTGCACAACCGAAAGCACAAGAAAATTGGGCTAATTATGTGTTGGCATTAGCCTCAAAATATGAACTTGATTTAGATTTAACGGCATTAAATAAACTTTATCAGTTATTAGTACGTGAGAGCGAAGATCGCTTTTTAATTAACATTTCCCCGTTAAAAATAACAGAAATGTTGCTTAATGCCGCGACGTTGTCACAAAAACAAACCTTAAGTGCGGTTGATTTTGAGCAAGCTTTTAAACAAAAGAACGAACAGCATGGTTTCTTACGTGAACGTACTTATGCGGATATTCTCAACGAACAGATTTATGTGGAAACCAACGGTGAAATTGTTGGGCAGATTAATGGCTTGTCTGTGATTGAATATCCAGGCACACCGGTTTGTTTCGGTGAACCTTCTCGTATCAGTTGCTTAGTGCAGTTTGGTGATGGTGAAGTTGTGGATGTGGAGCGTAAAAACGAATTAGCGGGTAACCTTCACGGAAAAGGCATGATGATTTCTGAAGCGTGCTTGGCAAGTATCTTAGAGTTGCCATCACAGTTACCATTTTCTGCGTCTTTAGTGTTTGAACAATCTTATGGTGAAATTGATGGTGACAGTGCATCTCTAGCTATTTTTTCCTTATTAGTCAGTGCGTTATCTGATTTGCCGTTACCACAAAATATTGCGATTACCGGTACCATTGACCAATTTGGTTTGGTGCACGCAGTAGGCGGAGTGAATGACAAAATTGAAGGCTTTTTCACCATTTGTCAACGTCGCGGTTTGACGGGTAAACAAGGGGTGATTATTCCCGCGACAACAATTCAACAACTAAGCTTATCTGATGAAGTGGTTGAAGCGGTGAAAAATGAGCAGTTCTTTATTTATCAAGTCGAGGATATTTATCAAACAGCCAAGATTCTATTTGACCGCGATTTATTAGAAGAGAAAGAAGAATATGCCAAAGGCAAAGAGCCTATTGCACGTTTAATTCAAAATCGAATTGCTTTCCGTTCGGAAACGCCGAAAAAAAGCTGGTTAGATTTCTTTAAATCTTAATTTCTTAAAAGCGAACCTTGTGTTCGCTTTTCTTTTATCTTAATTTTACTGACTGATCCGACAAGTTGAGCTAACAAGTGTTCGCTGTTTACATTTCTTATAAATCCCCATAGAATCTACACTTATTGTTTGTAACCAAGCAAAACTATATATACAAGGAAATAAAAAATGGAAAACACCTGTACACCCAACATCAAAAGCAGCTACACTTATGAAGATTTATTAGCTTCTGGTCGTGGTGAATTATTTGGTAAAGAAGGCCCGCAACTTCCAGCACCAACGATGTTGATGATGGATCGTATTGTAAAAATGACCGAAGACGGCGGTGCGTTTGGTAAAGGGTATATTGAAGCAGAATTAGATATTCATCCAGATTTACCTTTTTTCGGTTGCCACTTTATTGGTGACCCAGTCATGCCTGGCTGTTTAGGTTTAGATGCGATGTGGCAATTAGTCGGTTTCTTCCTTGGCTGGGTTGGCGGTAAAGGTAAAGGCCGTGCATTAGGCGTAGGTGAAGTGAAATTTACTGGACAAATCTTACCATCCGCGAAAAAAGTGGTTTATCGCATTAATATGAAACGTGTGATTAATCGCAAATTAGTAATGGGAATGGCTGACGGTGAAGTGGAAGTGGATGGTCGCGTTATCTACACCGCAACTGATTTAAAAGTTGGCTTATTCCAAGATACATCAAGCTTCTAATTCAAATAAACACAACATCATATAAAAATAATAGCCCGATTCATTCGGGCTTTTTTTCTATTCTTCGTCAATAATATCGACAAATTCAGCATTCAGTAATTTAGCCAAATCTTGAGGTGCTAATTCAACGCTTAATCCACGTTTCCCGCCTGAAACAAAAATCGTATCAAAATTAAGTGCGGTCGAATTTATCACTGTTTTTACCCGTTTTTTTTGACCTAATGGACTAATGCCTCCAACTAAATATCCCGTACTTTTTTGTGCGGCATCTTTATCGGCCATTTCAACTTTTTTCACACCAATGGCTTTTGCTGCTTTCTTTAAACTCAACATATTTGCCGTGGAAAGCACAAAACACGCTAATTTTTTCTGATCACCATTTTCAGCGACTAAAAGTGTTTTAAAGGATTGGTGTGGATCAAGCCCAAGTTTTTCAGCGGCTTCATCGCCAAAATGCGTATTGTTAGGGTCATGATCATAAGTATGGAGAGTAAAAGGAATTTTATTTTTCTTTAGTAAATCAATTGCCGGTGTCATCTGATTTCCTTATGTATTTATTAGTCTTTTTTCTGTAGAATGAATCGGTTCAGAACATTTTACAGCGGAGAGAAAAATGGACGCAAGCCTAAATATTGCTATTGCAGCAGAATTTGATCTATGTGAAAAAATTGCCGAAGCACTTGAACAAAGTGAGCTAGATGTTGGCAAGATTTCTATCGTAGAAATTTATCCTTTTGAAGAAGAGCAAGCGGTGCGTTTTCGCAATAAAGCCGTTGCTCAATTAGCCACTGATGAGATTGAGTGGGACAGCGTTAATTATCTTTTCTTCGCAGGCCAAATTGACCAAGCGCCTCTATTAGCACAAGCAGCAGAAAGTGGCTGTGTGGTGATTGATTTAAAAGGAATTTGCTCAGCATTGTCTGATGTTCCTGTTGTGGTCCCTACAATCAATGAAGAAAATCTGACTGAATTAAGACAACGTAACATTGTGAGTTTACCCGATCCGCAAGTGAGTCAATTAGCCTTATCTCTACTACCAATCATTCAACAAACGAATTTAACTCAAGTCTTTGCAACATCACTTTTACCAGCTTCTTATACTAATGGTGAAACCGTAAATAAACTTGCGGGACAAACTGCTCGTTTACTGAACGGCATGCCATTAGAAGAAGGTGAAACCCGTTTTGCCTTTGATGTGTTTCCACAACAAGCGGCTAATTTAAATCTGCAATTACAAAAAATCTTCCCGCAGTTAGACAATGTCATTTTCCATCAAATTCAAGTGCCTGTATTCTACGGCATGGCACAAAAAGTGACCGCACTTTCAGATTATGAATTTGATTTCCAACCACAACAAAGCGAATTGATTGAATTACACGATAGCCTTGTTACCCCCGTGATTAACGGTGAAAACGAAAATGGTGAAGATAGCGTAAAATTGCATATCAGCCAACAAAGTGCGGTTGAAAATGGCGTCGAATTTTGGACAGTTGCCGATGAGCAACGTTTCAATATCGCCTTATTAGGTGTTAAATTACTTGAATCGATTTATCACCAAGGTTATTAATTAAGTTAAGGGAAAAACCATGCAGCAATCTTTACTTGAACGTCTTTTTTCCATTAAAGAAAAGGGCAGTACCACCAAAACCGAAATTATCGCTGGTATCACCACCTTCTTTACCATGGTGTACATCGTGTTTGTGAACCCATCCGTATTAGGTGATGCGGGAATGGATAAACAAGTTGTTTTCGTGACGACTTGTTTAATCGCCGCGCTAGGCACCATTGCGATGGGATTATTCAGTAATTTACCTATCGCTCTTGCGCCAGCCATGGGGTTAAATGCGTTTTTTGCCTATGTAGTCGTTGGCAAGCTTGGTTATTCTTGGGAAGTGGGCATGGGTACCATTTTCTGGGGCTCGATTGGTTTATTTGTTCTCACCTTATTCCAAATCCGTTATTGGTTAATGGCTTCGATTCCGCTTTCACTGCGCGTGGGAATTGGTGCGGGTATCGGTTTTTTTATTGCCTTAATTGGTTTTAAAAATATGGGATTGGTTGTAGCGAACCCTGCAACCTTAGTGGCATTAGGTAATTTACATGATCCGAAGATTCTGCTTGGCGTATTAGGTTTCTTCATTATCGTAGTTTTAGCTGCTCGTAATATTTTCTCTGGCGTCTTAATTTCTATCGCGGTAGTAACTGGATTAGCGCTTTTAATTGATGACCAAGTTACCTTCCACGGCATTGTTTCTATGCCACCAAGCTTAGGTGCGGTTGTAGGAAAAGTCGATATTGCTGGTGCTTTAGATACGGCTTTGCTCGGCATTATTTTCTCTTTCCTTTTAGTCAACTTATTTGACTCGTCAGGCACCTTATTAGGCGTGACTGATAAAGCGGGCTTTAGCGATGAAAAAGGTCGTTTCCCCAAAATGAAACAAGCCCTTTATGTGGATAGCGTAAGTGCCGTTGTTGGTTCTTATATTGGAACATCGGCTATCAGTACCTATATTGAAAGTGGTGCAGGGATTTCTGTCGGTGGTAGAACAGGTTTAACAGCAGTAACAGTCGGTGTTTTATTCTTACTTACCATTTTCTTCTCGCCACTTGCTAGTGTCGTACCGGCTTATGCAACCGCAGGGGCATTAGTCTATGTAGGGATTTTAATGGCATCCAGCCTTATTCGTGTACACTGGGATGATTTAACTGAAGCAACGCCTGCTTTTATCACTGCTGCGATGATGCCATTTACTTATTCAATTACTGAAGGTATCGCATTTGGTTTTATTAGCTATTGCGTCATGAAGGCCTGTACAGGTAGAATACGCGAGATCAATGCCCCTGTGTGGGTAGTGTCTTTATTATTTGTAGCCAAGTTCGTTTGGGTTGGCTGATTTCATAAAGGCGTAATTTATTACGCCTTCATTTTTATAGCATTGTAACAAGGAGTACATCATGCAAAATATTCTTTTTATCGTCAATGATTCCACATATAGCGGAGAAAAAACCTTCAACGCTGTTCGTTTCGCCATCAATATGAAAGAAGAGCACAGTAAGGATGTAAATATTAAATTATTCTGCTTTTCTGATGCGATTTTATGCGGTATCGCTGGGCAAAACCCAAATGAAGGTTTCAATATCCAACAACTTATCGACATTTTAGCGGCACAAGGTGCTGAAATTAAATTATGCACCAGCTGCGTAAAAGCACGTGGTTTATTAGATGCTAAATTAATTGACGGCGTGACCCTTGGTACTTTAGATGATGTCTCAGAATGGACATTATGGGCGGATAAAGTTTTAACGTTCTAAAATAATAAGATAAAGATTAAAGTGCGGTGAAATTTCACCGCATTTTTTATGGAAATCCCTCAGCTAAATCCCTACAATAGGGACACTCTAATGTTTACAGAAAAATAAAAAATGAGCCAAAAATCAACCGCACTTAATGCCATTTCATTACCCTTAAATCAAGTCAATTTAATTGAAGCCTCTGCAGGTACTGGGAAAACCTATACCATCGGTTCTATCTATCTTCGATTACTTTTGCAGGCGGGTGAGAATCGTTTTTCTCGTCCGTTAAATGTGGAAGAAATTTTGGTGGTAACCTTTACTGAAATGGCGACGGAAGATTTAAAGCGTAAAATTCGGGAACGTTTAACAGCGGCAATTTCGGTTTTTTCTGAATATTATGAGACAAAAGATAAGGCGATTTTTACTGGGGAACATCAATTTTTAGCGGAATTGTTGCCTTATTTAAAGGATATTCCGACCGCACTTCGTCGCTTGAAGCTGGCTGAACAAAATTTAGATTTAGCCTCCATTTATACCATTCACGGTTTTTGTCGCCGAATGTTAATGCAACATGCTTTTAATTCAGGTGTGCATTTCAATTTAAAACTTCTCAAAGATCAGTCTGATTTACTCAAACAATTTGCAAATGAATTTTGGCGGGAGCATTTTTATTCCCAACCTTTCGAGATTGCTAATTTTATCTCGAAAGAGTTAGGTTCGCCTGATGATGTGCTAAGTATTTTAGAATCGGATTTAAACAAAGATGTATCGGTAGCGACGGACAACCAACAAAGCTTGTCGTTGTCAATTGATGAATTTTTACAGAAAAGTGTGGGAGAGCGATTAAAAGCTATTGGAGCTTTAAAAGTTTTTTGGTTAAAAAATGTAGATAAAATTTCCTCCATTATCATGGAGGAAATAACAAAAGATTATCCAAAAGATCAGCTCACATCTCTCAGTCGTAGAAGCTACCAAAAAGAACGTCTTAAAACATGGATTGAACAGATTAATGAATGGGCAAATAATCCACTAGACTATGAAATTCATGAAACATTAAGGAAGTATTTTTTACAATCTTCGATTGAACAAAAATACGAAAAGCCGACAGAAAAAACGAAAAATAAAAAAGCGGCTATACCGTTTTATGCACCGATTTTTGAAGAACTCGAAGAACTGGTTGCAAAACATCAATCAAGTGATTTATTAAAAAAAATCATTCTTTATCACTATCGTCAAGGTATTCAAAAGAAACTTCTTGAATACAAAGCGAATCATCCTGAAAAATCCTTTGATGATTTATTACGCTTATTGAAAGAAGCATTACATGGTGAGGGCGGTGAACAGTTAGCGGAGTTAATTCGTTTTCAATATCCTTTTGCCATGATTGACGAATTCCAAGATACAGATGCGTTACAGTATCAAATTTTCTCGAAAATTTATCACAATGAAACCGCGTCTGGTAATGTTGGCTTTATGATGATCGGGGACCCAAAACAGGCGATTTATCGCTTCCGTGGTGCCGATATTTTTACATATTTAAAAGCAGCAAAAGAAGCCAATGAACGTTTTAACTTAGGCATAAATTATCGTTCTTCTCAACCTTTAGTGGACGGGGTAAATCGATTATTTGATTTTAAAAATGATCCCTTTATTTATGAAAATATAGAATTTTTAAATGTAGGCGCAGCCAAGAAAAATCTTGTTTTTCAGTTAAATAATCAGCCTGAACCGGCCTTCCGTTTTTACATTAATGATAAAGACGAATCCACCCAGCAAGATTATGCGAAAGCTTGCGCGACATCGATTCAGCAATGGTTAAAAAGTGCGGCTGAAAATCCGATTGTTTTTCCGAATGAAAGCAAAGCGGAAAATCAAACATTGCGAGCAGAAAATATTGCCGTTTTGGTGCGTGGTTATACCGAAGCGGATCTCGTGAAGAAAGAATTGCAAGCACTCGGTATCGCTTCGGTTTACCTTTCGGATAGGGGAAATGTCTTTGAGAGTAACACAGCAAAAGAACTAGCCTTGATTTTGCAAGCTTGTTTAAGCGTGACGGAACGCCCAATTTTAAATGCAATTGCGACCGCACTTTTCGGCTTAAATGCAGCTGAAATTCACCAAATTCACCAGGATGAAATTCAGTGGCAACGTTGGGCTGAAAAATTCGCAGAGTATCAACAAATTTGGCAACGCCAAGGCGTATTGCCGATGTTGCACCATTTACTTTTAGCTGAAAATATCACAGAAAAACTATTATCTCGGCCTGATGGCGAACGAAAACTGACGGATTTATTACATTTAGCCGAAATTTTACAGCAAGCAGCGGCATTAAATGAAAGTGAAGCGGCATTATTGCGCTGGTTTGAAAAGCAAATTCAAGATGAAGGTCGTCAAGAAGCACAAATTCGTTTAGAAAGCGAACGTCAATTAGTGAAGATTGTGACTATCCATAAATCCAAAGGCTTGGAATATGATTTGGTTTGGTTGCCATTTTTAGGTAATGAAGCAAAAGACCCAACAAAATCAGGTAAGCAGAAGAAACTGTTTAATTTATATTACGACAGTGATGAAGAGAAAACCTTGTGGGATATGCAAGATCAACACTTGGATGAATTAACAGAAGAAGTTTTTGCGGAAGAATTGCGTTTGCTTTATGTGGCATTAACCCGAGCAAAATACCAAATGGCCTTTGTGTTACCGAAAGCCTTTGATAAAAAATGGAATGCTTTATTATATGTTTTAACGCAAGGTGAAATTGGTCGAAAACTCGATTTGCCAAATAATTGGGATACCCAACCGGTATTGGAAAAATTTAAGCAGCTTTTACCCAATGATGTAGCGATTGAATTAACCGATGTGTTACAAGCCAGTGAACCACTGACCTTAAATGTTTCTCAAGAAAATTTAAGTGCGGAAACTTTCCGAGGTGAAATTGAACAAGATTGGCGAGTGACAAGCTTTAGTGGCATTGAACAAACACATCAACGCAAAGCTTATTTGAATGAAAGTGCGGTGAAAAAATCGCTCATTTTTGATGATGCGAAAGATTATGATGCCTCGATTTCAACAGAAAATATCCCTGAAAATCTGACCGCACTTGCTCATGATAACGATGAAATGGTTTTAGATTTCCCACGGGGAACACAAATCGGTACGTTATTGCATCGTTATTTTGAAAAGGTGCCTTTTGCTCAACTGGCTGAGAAAGAAAATATTGAAAAATTATGTCAGGATTTGAATCTTGCAGAAGAGCAATTTGTAGCAGTTCAATACTGGTTTGCACAAATACTCAGCACGCCAATTTTGCCAAACGATGATTTTACCCTTGCACAAATTAACGAAAAACAATGCTTAAAAGAGTTGGCATTTTATCTCAATATCACAAGCCATTTTGATGTCACAGGTTTTAATCGAGCGTTATCAACCTTACATCATTTGCCGTCAGAACCGTTACAGTTTGATGATATTCAAGGCATGGTGCGAGGCACAATAGACTTAGTTTTCAGTCATCAAGATAAATATTATTTGCTTGATTACAAATCGAATTTCTTGGGCGAAATATTAAAGGATTACGATCAAGCTGCATTGAAAAAAGCCATGTTAGAGCATCATTATGATTGGCAATATTTGTTGTATGTGGTGGCATTGCACCGTTATTTAAAAACACGTTTGCCTCACTACGATTACAAGCGAGATTTTGGTGGTGTGGTCTATGCATTTTTACGAGGAATGAATGGTTCGCCACAATCGGGCATCTTTTTTGATAAACCAGATTGGCAATTAATCCAACAATTAGAGGAATTATTTTAATGTTAAGCCTATTAAAATCCTTGCAAGAACAAGGTGTGATTACTCAAGGCGATTATTATTTTGCTCAATTAATTGCTGATAAACAAAAAGATAAAGGCTATGCCGAACCCGTACAAAATTTAGCGATTTTATTAGCCGCACTTTGCAACTGGAGCTATACACAAGGCAATACTTGTTGTGTGTTAGATCGTTTCTTAGAACGTAATTTATTTGGTTTGGCTTATCGTCATACTGAAACGGATTTTTTGTCGCTTATCAATGAAAAGATTGGTTCGCTTCCTGTATCCAAATGGCAATCAGCCTTAGCGGGGCATATTGCTTTTACACAAGATCCTGAAAATCAGATTGCGCCTCTCGCATTTCAATTTGGGGCTATTTATTTCTATCGAGCTTGGCAAGATGAGTTCCGCGTGGCGCAATATATTAAAAATGCCTTGAAAAATAACCGCACTTTATCGGTAGAACCGCAACAAATTCGGGCATTATTAGATCGTTATTTCCCTCAACAACAAGCACAAATTGATTGGCAAAAAGTAGCAGTCGCAACAGCAGTGAAAACTCCATTTTCTGTGATTACAGGTGGACCGGGAACAGGGAAAACCACGACAGTCACTCGATTATTATGTGTATTACAGGAATTATTTGGTGGCAAACTTCATATTAAATTGGTTGCGCCAACGGGAAAAGCGGCGGCTCGTTTAACGGAATCCATTGAAAATGCCTTGGCACAAATGCCGATTTCAGATGAGTTACGTGCATCCATTCCGAAAACCGCAGAAACGTTGCATCGTTTATTAGGCGTTCGACCTTTTACCGATAGCGTGAAATATCATGCACATAATCCACTGCAAATTGATGTGTTAGTGGTGGATGAAACTTCGATGATTGATTTGCCGATGATGGCGAAACTGGTGCAAGCGTTGAAGCCCGAAACGCGTTTGATTTTATTGGGCGACCAAGCTCAATTGGCTTCAGTGGAAGCTGGCGCGGTATTAGGTGAAATTGCACAGTTTTTAACGCTAGATTATAGCCCCGCTCAAGCTGATTATATCCATACAACAACAGGCTATACCGTTCCAACTTCAGATGAACATAGTCCGCTACGTGATGCCATTTGCCATTTAACCTTTAGTCGTCGTTTCCGAGATGATTCGGGCATAAAACAACTTGCTGAGCAAATTCAACAAGGAAAAGGTGAGGGCAGTGTGGCAACCTTTGCGGAATATCCACAAGAGTTACATTTCCATCATTTTGATGAAGAGCAAGACGTTAAAGAATCTGTTCGTCAAGTGGTGAAAAGTGCGGTCGAAAATTACCGTGTTTATTTAACGCAACTTCAAACTTATTTTGCTCAGAAGAAAGATCTCAATGCAAAATTTATAGATGAAAAGGGCAATGAGAAAACTTATGCGGAAGCAATTTTAGACCGTTTTAATTCGGTGAGATTTTTGACCGCACTTCGCGCTTCGGCATTAGGTGTGGAAGAGTTAAATCGAGAAATTGCTTTAGCATTGCGTGCAGAAAAACTACTTTGGTTCCGCCAAGAGGATGATTGGTATATCGGTAAGCCAATTATGATTACCGAAAACGATCATAACGTGAAACTGTATAACGGTGATATTGGCTTGTGTTTAGCTAAAGGCAAAGTGTGGTTCGGCAATCGAGAAGTTTCTACCAGTCGTATTCCCGCTCACGAACCTGCATTTATGATGACGATTCATAAATCCCAAGGTTCGGAGTTTGATCATACCGTTATAGTGTTACCAACAGAACCCAATCCAGTGCTTTCACGAGAGCTGGTATTTACCGGTGTTACCCGTGCGAAAAATCAACTTTCCGTATTTGCTAATGAAAAAATCTGGCAAAGTGCGGTCAGAAATACGGTAAAAAGACAAAGTGGTTTAGGAAAGTTATTACAGGAAGAAGAGGAGTAAAAAATGAAATTATATGTTTACGATCATTGCCCGTTTTGTGTACGTGCCCGCATGATTTTTGGTTTAAAAAATTTACCGGTAGAACTTGTAGTGCTGGCAAATGATGATGAAGCAACGCCAATTGGTTTAGTGGGCAAAAAGGTTGTGCCAATTCTTGTCAAAGAAGATGGTACTGCGATGCCGGAAAGTTTGGATATCGTGCATTATGTAGATGAACATTTTGGTGAAAAAATCTTATCTGAACACGTTCGTCCTGAAATTGAAGCATGGTTAAAAGAAGTCGGCAGTTATTATGGTCATCTTACGACTGCACGCTTTACGCAAATTGGTTTAGCTGAATTTGAAACCCAAAGTGCGGTTAATTATTTTACTAAAAAGAAAACGGAATTTATTGGTGATTTTGCTGAAAATATTGCGAAGACCGAAACCTATCTCACTCGCTTAAAAGGCGATTTAGAGAAATTAGCTGTATTAATTCAATCTGAAAATGCCTTAAACGGCCAACTTTCTCTCGAAGATATTATCGTTTTCCCTGTATTACGAAATCTGACTTGTGTGAAAGGAATCGAATTCCCACCAGCGGTTTTAGGTTATATCACGAATATGGCTAAGTTAAGCGATGTACCATTGTATTTTGATAAAGCTATTTAACCACAGCTGATTAATAGGGCTAGGAAATACTGAAGTTTTGACTTGGATCATAGGTGCGGTCATTTTTTCAGTATTTTTTATTCATCGATCTATAATCTCTAACGTTTACTTTAATAAGAGCGCAGAGATATGGATCAGGAATACCAACGAGCGGTTACCCGTATTTGTGTGGAAACCGCTTTATTATTGTTACAGCATGGCGCAGAAAGTGCTGTCGTCGTACAAATGGCACAGCGATTAGGTGTAGCGTTAGGCATTGAAAGCGTGGAGTGTGCTTTAACGGCAAATGCCGTCTTATTGACCACACTTTCTAAGCAGCATTGTATTACCACCGTGCGGAAGAATGTCGATAAAGGCATTAATATGCAAATCGTTACGGATGTTCAGCACATTGTGGTTGCTGTAGAGCATCACTTGTATGATTTGTCCATGGCTCAAAAGAAACTGGATAAATTAAAACCACTAAAATATAACCGTTATTTGGTGGTGTTTATGATTGGTTTATCTTGTGCCTCTTTTGCTCATCTTTCTGGTGGAGATATCACAATTTGTGCAATCACCTTTATCGCTTCTGCCATTGCCATGTTTGTTCGACAAGAAATTTCTAAACGTCATTACAATCCACTCATCGTTTTTGCCATTACCGCTTTTGTTGCCTCACTGATTTCCGGTGTCAGTTTGAAATATAGTTTAGGTAATGATCCTCATATTGCATTGGCTTCTAGCGTTTTATTACTCGTCCCGGGATTCCCATTAATTAATTCACTTGCAGATATTTTAAAAGGGTATGTCAATATGGGAATAGGACGATGGACCATTGCTACGGTTCTCACCTTTGGTGCTTGTTTAGGTATCGTTTTTGCATTAGATCTTTTAAATATTGTTTCGTGGGTGGGGTAATAGAATGTTTTTACTGAATTTACTCGACGATATGCTTTTTGCCGCCATTCCAGCAGTAGGATTTGCTTTAGTATTTAATGTTCCGCCTAAAGCCTTAAAGTATTGTGCTATTTTAGGCGCGCTTGGGCATGTCACGAGAACTTTATTATTACACTTTGGAGTCCCGATTGTTTTTGCCACTTTTTTTGCCACTTGTGTGATTGGTTTTATTGGTGTGCATTTATCTCATCGCTATTTAGCCCATCCAAAAGTCTTTACCGTTGCGGCAATTATTCCAATGATTCCGGGTGTTCATGCTTATAAAGCGATGATTGCTATCGTACAAATTCATCATTATGGATTTTCCGATAAATTATTTGAGCAAATGATCAGCTCTTTTATCAATACCAGCTTTATTTTGGGGGCGCTAGTTTTAGGTTTAGCCTTGCCAGGATTATTGTTTTATAGACAAAGGCCCGTTGTGTAGAAAAAAAGTATTTTGATTATAACGTTAATAAGTTTAAATTAAGGACGTGTGTAATACTTCCTTATTTTTTTAATTGAATCATAATCCCATATATTCCCTTGATTTCTAAATTTTGTAGGTGTTTTTTCTTGAATAGTTGAGTGAAATAACTATATTATTTAGTGTTTATTAGATTTCACGATGTTTTTATAAAAGAGTAGAAATTTAACCGCTCTTAAAATAGAAGGAATACAAATGCTTAATCTTATTGTCACTATCATTGCAACTATTTTTGCTGCAAACGCATTAAACTCACTTCCTGAGTTATCACAAAAACATCCAGGTGATATGACATCAATGACACAGGACCAACGTCTTGAAAAAGCAAAAGCACTTTATGAGAAAGGCTTTGATTATGAATATGGGATCACAAAAACCGTTGATCGTACTTTAGCGAATAAATTTTTAAAAGAAGCTGCCGATTTAGGTCACGCTGATGCCCTCTTTTTCTTAGGGATGAATGCGGTAGATAATGGCGATCTTGAACAAGCTAGAAAATATGCTGATTCTGCTATTGAGCTAGGAAACATGGCAGGAAAGTATATATTGGCGGAAATTTCCGAACTGGAATATTTTGGGGATGCTGAAGAATTATATAAGGCAGGCTTTAAGGCATTAAAAGAGAAGGTTGAACAAGGCGATTTACATTATTCTAATGTACTTGGCTATGCTTACCGTTTCGGTATCGGCACTGAAGAGAATATTAAACAGGCAATTAAAGTTTTTACCCCTTCGGCTGAGCAAGGTAATGCGATGTCATTAGGACATTTAAGTGAAATTTACCTTGAACAGGATAAAATTGAAAAGGCTAAACCGCTTATGCTGAAATCGGCTGAAAAAAATAATGATATGGCACAATACAATTTAGGTTATAGCATTTATGAGGCGGGCTCAGAAGAATCACTTTATTGGCTCAATAAAGCGGCTGAAAATAATAACCTTCAAGCCATCATGTATTTAGCGAGTTATTATCATAATCAGGATATAAACAAAGCCATTTATTATTATCAAAAAGCTGCCAAATTGAATGATTCTCAGGCGATGCTTGAGTTAAGTTATTTATATGAAAATGGCGAAGGCGTAGAAAAGGATGATAAGAAAGCTGTAGAGTTATTAGAGGAAGCATTTCGATTACAAAATTTAGAAGCCATGAATGAGCTTTCTATTCGCTATTTAGAAGGCAGAGGTGTTGAACGAAATTATGAAATAGCAGAAGGGTTATTTAATAACATAATTGCATTGGATGAAAGTTTAAGCGAGAAAGAAAAAGCTTCATATAATGTATATTATCAATTGGCAGAGCGTTATGAAGAATTCGCCAAAGATGATAATGCGGCATTAGATGCTTATAAACAAGGGTACGAAATTGAAAAGAAAGAAACCAAACGAGATAACAAAAAAATTAAAGCAAAAATTAAAGCATTAGAAGCAAAATTAAACAAGAAAAAATAATGAAAGTGCGGTTAAATTTCATCGTGTTTTTGCAAAACAAGGAAGAAATTTAACCGCTTGTTATTCTTGAATGGAAACAGAATAGTCCTCTAACAAAAGGAATCCAAATGACAAATATTGTCGCATTAATTGCAGCAACCGTATTAAATCTACAAACTCATTTTATACCTGTGAAATCAAATGAGGCTCTAACAGACTTGGTGATGATTGAACAGATACCCATGACTCAAGCCCAGCGCGCTGAAAAAGCGAAAACCTTTTATGAAGAAGGTTATGATTATTTCTACGGTATTTCATATCCCGTAAATCGTACTCTAGCAGTGAAGTATTTTCAGGAAGCTGAAAAGTTAAAGAATGCGGATGCTTTATTTTTCCTATCTATTCATCAACAAAATAATGGCAATTTGAAGGAAGCCGCCCAAGCAGCGAAAAGATCGCTTGAGTTGGGGAATGAAGCTGCCAAAATTATATTAGGTAAAATTCAAAAAGATGAAAAATTGAGGAAAGAAGGTAATACACTTGAATTAGGAAATGAAGTCACCAAAATTACAGTAGGTGAAACTCAAGAAGATGAAACATTGATGAAAGAGGGTTTCAATGCACTTAAAAAGAAAGTGGATTCTGGCGATATGCATTATTCGGATTCTTTAGGCTATGCTTATGAATTTGGAATCGGCACTTCTTTTAGTATTAAAGAAGCGATGAAATACTATGAAATGGCAGCAAAACAGAACAATACGATGGGGATGACGAATCTCGCTAATCTTTATCTTCGAGAAAATAAGTTTAAAAAAGCGAAGCCTTTATTAGTTAAAGCCGCAGAAAAAGAATATGGCTATGCACAGTATTTACTCGCGATGAATTTTTTTGATCTTTATTCTGACAACAATAAAGAAGCATTATTTTGGTTAGAAAGGGCAGCGAGCAATGATGAGCCACATGCACTTTATCAATTAGGTTTGTATTATGGAGAAAAAGCTGATTTAGCTAAATCCATTCAATACTATCAACGCGCCGCAGAGCTTAATTATGGAGATGCGCTTCTTGAGTTATATTATATCTATGGCGAAGGTATTGGTGTTGAGCAAGATGATGATAAAGCGCTATTTTTCCTTAAGAAGGTTGCAGAATTAGGGAACCAAGAGGCGATTGAGGAGTTAGCCGCTATGGCATTGAGTGGGCAAGGCAATATGGATGCTAAAGAAGCAGAGTATTGGATTAAAAAAGCTGGCTATACGGAAGAGATGCTTAAAGAATTAGATAAGCTACAAGAAAAAAGTTTAGAGATGTTTGAAAAAATGCAGAAAGAGAATCAGTAAAAGCGATAGATATACATATTAAAAAACAAAATAAAAACCTGCTTTTCAGCAGGTTTTTATTTTATATGAATGCCAAATTAAGCATGGCAAGTTTGACAAGCAGCCTGGAACATCCAAACAAGTTTTTCTTGTTCTTTGATGTAGTCGCTCATTTGAGAAGCGGTACCTTCATCATCAGACTCACCCGCTAATTCAAGGATTTCACGTTGTTGTTCAAGTAATACTTTTAATCCTTCTAATGTGCCTTTTAAGCAAGATTGCGCATCACTTACCCCTAACTCTTCTTTAATACGTGAGTGTTGGAAGTATTGTGAATAACCGTTATGCGGAGTGTAACCTAAAGTTAAGATACGTTCTGCTACTTCATCGACTTTTTCTACTAAATCGGTGTAGATTTCTTCAAATTTTGCGTGTAATTCAAAGAAGTTTACCCCTTTAATGTTCCAGTGGTAACCGCGCACGTTGGTATAGAAGACTTGATAGGTTGCTAATAATTCATTTAATTTTGCTGCTAATTTTTCAGATGCTTTTTTATCTAAACCGATTGATGTTTTTGACATAGTATTTTCCTCTTTATTGTTGATTAAAATGTTGTTCCCTTGCTTGGGAAGTGTGGTCATTATAAGCATCGTTTTTTCTGATAGCTATTTCATATTATCTAGTGGTTCAATAGTTAAAATCTATCCATAATAAATTATACATAGTTAAAAACTTTTATTGTGAATTGCGAAAAAAACTCTGTGAAGTAGATCACACATTCAATATTTCCCCTTTGACAGAATGAATCGAAGATGATTATGATTGATGCAAATCATTTTATTCTAAGATTTGATTGCTTTACTTCATTTTCGAATGAAATGTTTGGCTAGGTTTAAAAACCAAAAATATGATTTTATTACTCATCAGGAGTTTAGTATGACAAAGCATTTTTCCTTTGAAACTAATGAATCTCGTCGTCATTTTATGAAACTTATGGCTGGCGTAGGGGCAGGTCTTGCATTTAGTGGTACATTAGGCACATTTGCACCAAAAGCCTTTGCTGCAGAAATTAAAGGTAAAACCATTGAAGCGGGGATTGCTTATCCGCTTTCTACCGGTTTTGACCCAATGACATCAAGTGGTGCATCACCTTATGCAGCAAACTTGCACATTTTTGAAGGTTTGGTGGATTTGCATCCTGCAACTCGTGAACCTTATCTTGCTTTAGCTGGAAAAGAGCCAGAACAAGTTGATGAAACAACATGGCGTATTACTTTACGTGAAGGCGCAACCTTCCATGACGGATCTCCAGTCACCACTGAAGACGTTGTATATTCTTTCAATCGTATTATGGATCCAGCCAATAAATCACTATTTGTGATGTTTATTGATTTCGTTGAAAGTGTGAAAGCGGTAGATGATAAAGTGGTGGAATTCAAACTGAAATATCCATTTGCTTTATTCGCTAACCGCTTAACTTGTGTGAAAATTGTACCGAAACATGTGATCGATAAAGTGGGACAATCTGCCTTTGATGCACACCCAGTTGGTTCGGGTCCATTCAAATTTGTTTCAGCAGTGAAAGATGACAAAATCGTCTTTGAAGCTTATGAACCTTACAATGGTAAATATCCAGCGCAAGTTGAAAAAATGTCTTGGTTATTACTTTCTGATGCCGCAGCTCGTGTAACTGCACAAGAGTCTAAACGTACTCAAGCAATGGAAAGTGTGCCTTATTTAGACATTAGTCGCTTGAAAAACAAAAAACAACAAGTGCAATCCGTTCAATCTTTCGGCTTGCTATTCTTAATGTTTAACTGTGAGAAAGCTCCGTTTAACAATCCAAAAGTACGTCAAGCGTTACACTATGGTTTAAACACTGACAAACTTGTTGATATTGTATTTGATGGTAATGCAGAAGCTGCAACATCATACTTACAAACCACTCACCCTGATTACATTAAGGCATCAACTCAATATCCTTATGATCCGGAAAAAGCAGCGGCATTATTAAAAGAAGCCGGTGTAACTGAGCTTAAATTTGAATTGCTCGCAACCGACCACGACTGGGTAAAAGAATCAGCACCGTTAATTTTAGAGTCTTGGAACAAGATTCCTGGTGTGAAAGTGACTTTACAACACTTACAATCAGGTGCGTTATACAGCAACAACGTGGATCCAGGTGTATATGAAGTGGCAATCGCTCCAGGTGACCCATCAGTGTTCGGTAATGACTTAGACTTGCTTTTAAGCTGGTGGTACCGTGGTGATGTATGGCCGAAACGTCGTTTCCGTTGGAGCAACACCCCTGAATTTGCGAAAGTGACTGAATTACTCA
Source organism: Haemophilus parainfluenzae T3T1 (assembly GCF_000210895.1). Taxonomy (NCBI): domain Bacteria; kingdom Pseudomonadati; phylum Pseudomonadota; class Gammaproteobacteria; order Pasteurellales; family Pasteurellaceae; genus Parahaemophilus; species Parahaemophilus parainfluenzae. The sequence goes on from NC_015964.1 coordinate 1,644,446, forward strand.
ATGCAGCAGTGAGAGCAAAAGATCACGCTGAAGCGAAAAAATCATGGGAAGAAGCGATTAACATTATTGCGGCAGAAGTACCACTTTATCCGATTGTTCATCGTAAACTTCCTTCTGCATGGGATGATAGCAGCCTTGAAGGCTATCAACCATTGGCAACAACCGGTTTATCTTTCCTCGGTGTGGGCCGTAAATAAAAGCACTTTTTAATTTAATGTTTTGGCTGTTGAGCAATCAACAGCCTTTTTTCTTTTTATCTTAAAGTGCGGTCATTTTTCTCTCTGTTTTTCAGTCATTTTTTCTCTTAATTTCATTTCCAAAAAATCTTTGTGAAGCCGATCACAGATTTGAATTTTGCTCTATGCACTTGGATTGACAGGGCTTAGACTGAACACTATGATTACTGTGATTCATTTTGTTTTTGAATTTGATTGTTTTACTTCATTTTTGAAGCTAACGAATTTCTCAAGCTAGAATAGGAGAAGTCAGATGGAAATGATACTTCGATTATTGTTACGCCGATTGATGGCTTTGCCGGTCATGATACTTGGTGTAACAGCACTCGTCTTTGTAGTGCTTCAATTCACGCCGGGTGATCCCGCTACAGTGGCATTGGGCGAAAGTGCTAGTGAAGCGGCAAAACAACTTTACCGCGAATCACATGGCTTAAATGATCCACTCTTTGTTCAATATTTTCGTTTCTTAGGTAATTTACTTGTATTGGATTTTGGTGTGACCATGCCACCAGAATTACCCATCAGTAGCATGCTAGCGAAATCTTTCCCAATCACGTTACAGCTTACTCTAATTGGTGTGGTGTTTGCGGCAGTAGTGTCTTTCTCATTAGGTGTACTTGCTGCGCTTTATCGTGATAGCTGGGTAGACCAAGTGATTCGTTTAATCTCTGTAGCAGCGGTTGCGACACCATCATTCTGGTTAGGTATCTTACTTATTCAATGGTTCTCTTTGGAATTAGATTGGTTGCCTTCTGGTGGTTTTGTGCCATTCAGCGAAAGCCCGATGGGGTATATCAATTCCATGATTTTGCCATCTCTTGCGCTTGCCGTGCCAGTATGTGCGTCATTAATTCGTGTGGTGCGTACAACCATGGTAGAAGAAATGGATAAAGATTATGTGAGAACCGCGATTGGTAACGGTGTGCCTTATGCAACCGTTATTCGTCACAACGTATTACGCAATGCCTTAATTACACCTGTGACTGTATTAGGCTTACGTGTAGGTTACTTACTTGGTGGTGCGGTAGTTATCGAACAAATCTTTGACTTACCAGGCATGGGGAAATTGATTTTTAACGGCATCGTCAACCATGACTTACACTTAGTACAAGGTGTGGTTCTGACAATCGCTTTTACCTTCGTTTTAGTGAATATTATCGTTGATATTCTCTATGTGTTGATTAACCCTAAAATTCGGAGTCTATAATGTTTCGTCAAGGTTTAGCAGATCGATTAGCTGCAAGCGGTGCGAGATTCCGAGCACTTTCCACCGCATCAAAAATTTCATTATTATTCTTAGTTTTCGTTGCCTTAGTGGCGGTGTTTGCTCCTTGGGTCGCAACACATGATCCATTAGAAGTGATCGCACGTATGCGTGCTCCAAGTGCGGAATATTGGTTTGGGACTGATCGACTTGGTCGTGATATTTTCTCTCGTATTGTTTACGGTGCCCAAACGTCATTATTTATCGGTTTAGGCGCAGTAGCTTGTGCCATTCTTTTCGGTAGTGTTTTAGGGGCTACTGCAGCGACATCCGATAAATGGGGCAATGAAATTATTATGCGCTTAATGGATATTTTAATGGCTTTCCCGGGTATCGCATTAGCCGCAGTGTTATTAGCGACCTTTGGGAACTCAGTGCCGGTTATTATTATCACTATTGCCGTGGTTTATACTCCGCAACTTGCGCGTGTGGTTCGTGCGAATGTGGTATCACAATGGGATGAAGACTATGTGCGCGCTGAACGCGTGATTGGTGGTAGCCGTACTTATATTCTTCTCAAACACGTTGTACGCAATACTGCTGCACCTGTTTTAGTCTTCGCAACCGTAATGGTAGCAGATGCTATTGTATTCGAAGCCTCGCTTTCTTTCTTAGGCGCAGGTGTACAACCACCACATCCTTCATGGGGTAACATTCTTTCTGAAGGCCGTAACATCGTATTAAACGGTGCATGGTGGGCAACAACCTTTGCGGGTGTCATGATTCTTTTAACTGTATTAGCCTTAAATATCTTGGCGGAAGGTCTTACCGATGCCTTGGTTAACCCGCGCTTGAAAGGCGGTAAAAAACCAGAAGGCAAATCAGATGAGCGTCTTTCTACCGATGTACAAGAAGCACTTGCTGAAGGTCTTGCGTTAAAACGTTACTTACTCAAATTACATGAAAAAGAAATCACACGTACGAATCGTATGCAATTAAATCCAAATGCAAAACCGATTTTACAAGTGAAAAACTTATCAATCCGTTTCCCGAATCGTTATGGTGAAATTCCATTGGTTGATAACATCAGCTTCACCGTAAATGAAGGGGAAACCATGGGGTTAGTGGGTGAGTCTGGTTGTGGTAAATCCATTACAGCATTCTCTATCATGGGCTTGTTACCAAAAACAGCCAAAATCACTGGGGAAGTGCTTTTCACCGACCGTAGCGGTAAACAACACAGCTTACTCAATTCTCACAATTTAAGTGAATTGCGTGGTTCTGAAATTGCGATGATTTACCAAGACTCTTTAAGTGCGTTAAACCCATCAATGCGTATCAAAGATCAAATGGCACAGCTCATTAAACGTGGCAGCCACCATACCGCAGAAAAATTGTTGGAATGGGTACACCTTGATCCTGAAAAAGTATTGAACCGTTATCCGCATGAACTTTCTGGTGGTCAACGTCAACGTGTGGTAATTGCGATGGCATTAACTCGTGAGCCGAAATTATTAATCGCCGATGAACCAACAACTGCATTAGACGTAACTGTTCAAGCTGAAGTCGTGAAATTATTAAATGAATTACGTGAAAAACTGGGTTTCGCGATGGTGTTTGTTAGCCACGATTTAGCATTGGTAGCTCAATTAGCTCACCACATTACGGTAATGTATGCGGGACAAGTGGTTGAAATGGCACCAACATCCTTATTGCTTGCTAATCCAACTCATGAATATACACGTGGCTTATTGGGTTCCGTACTTTCAACTGAAGTGCGTGCGAAACGTTTATATCAAATTCCGGGCAGCGTACCATCACCTTACGATTTTGCTGTGGGTGACCGTTTCGCAAGTCGTTCATTACGACCAGATGCAGATCCGGATCAAAAATTGATATTAACCGCCGTGGAAGGCGAGCCGTCTCACTTGTGGGCTTCTCATCTAGCTAAGCCTGTAACGGAAGCGAAAGGAGCATAATATGAGCAGTAGTATTAAAGTCATTAAAGAACAAAACATCATCGATTTAGAAAATATCGTGGTGCAATTTCCTTCTCGCGACGGTTCATTGTTTGGTCGTAAAAAATTCACTGCGGTGAACAATGTGAGTCTTGGCATAAAAGCAGGGGAAACCATTGGTTTAGTTGGGGAGTCTGGCTGCGGAAAATCTACCTTAGCCAACGTGATTATTGGACTTCTTAAACCGACATCAGGTTTAGTGAAATTCAACGGTTTACAAATGCAATATGGCAGCTCAGAAGCGAGAAAACAATTCGGCCGCCAAGTATCGGTCATTTTCCAAGACCCAGCAACCGCACTGAATCCTCGTATGAAAGTGTTGGATATTTTGCGTGACCCAATGGATATTCACAATGTGTTACAACCCCATGAACGGGAAAAACGTGTGTATGACTTGCTTTCTCGCGTCGGTTTACCGCGTTCTGCAGCACAAGTTGAACCAACTCGTTTATCGGGTGGGCAAAAACAACGTGTGGCGATTGCACGTGCTTTAGCACTGAATCCAAAACTGATTGTTGCGGATGAGCCGACTTCTGCATTAGACGTATCCGTTCGTGCTCAGGTATTAAACTTATTGGCTGATTTGAAAAAAGAACTCAATCTTGCCATGGTGTTTATCTCTCATGATATCCAAACAGTACGCCAAGTATCTGACCGCATTGTCGTAATGTACGGCGGCCAAATTTTGGAAACGGGTAGCACTGAAGATATTTTCAACCACCCAACAGTGGATTACACCCGAAAATTACTCGGTGTTGCACCATCGTTGTTATAACACGAGCGAATAAAATACTTTAATTTATAACCGCACTTTTAAAGTGCGGTTATTTTTTTGCTATTTTTTGTTTTAAGGTGCTGATAAATTTTAGAAACATATTCCGAAAGCCTTTTAGAGTTTAGGTTTTTTCTCAAATAGCGTAGAATGGGCATATAAAAATAAGGAGATTTAATATGCAACAAAAAATTCAACAAGCATTAGCCGATTCGCCACTTTCAAATGCAATTCTTTCTGCATTAGAAGAACAAGAATGGAAAGGTTTTTTACCGGCTGAGAAAGTGCGGTCAATTTGTGATGAATTTAAGCTTACGCCTGTTCAATTAGGTTTGGCGCTTTTACCTGTGGCAGCTTGTTATAGTCATACACCCATTTCAGAATTTCATGTTGGCGCGATTGCGATTGGTGAAAGTGGTGATTTTTACTTTGGTGCGAATCAAGAATTTAAGGGTAGTAGTATGGCTCAAACCATCCATGCTGAACAAAGTGCGATTAGCCATGCATGGTTACGTAATGAGCCTCGCATCACGGATATCGTGGTGAATTACACGCCTTGCGGTCACTGCCGTCAATTTATGAATGAGCTTTATCAAGCGGATGATTTGAAAATTCATTTGCCACACAGCCAAAATAATCCACTTCCTCAATATTTACCCGATAGCTTTGGCCCGAAAGATTTAGGTGTTGATTTGCTTCTATTAAACAAAGAAGAACAAGGTTTCACATTGACGACGGAAGATGAAGTGGCAAATAAAGCGATTTTAGGCGCAAACCGAGCTCATTCACCTTATTCTAAAAGCCCTCATGGTGTAGGCATTTTATTTAAAAATGGGGAAATGATTTGTGGTAGATATGCAGAAAATGCGGCATTCAACCCAAGCCTACCTGCTATGCAAACAGCGATTAATTTTGCTTATTTAAATCAACTGGATGTATCGAAAATTGAGCGCGTAGTATTTGCAGAGAAACCATTGCGTTTAAGTCATCGTAAGATGGCAGAGCAGTTATTAAAGAGCCTCTGCAAGGTGAAAATGGAATATATTAGCCTGTAAGTGCGGTCAAAAATGAATTAGTTTTTTTAACTAAAAGAAAAGGTGAACAGAGATAATCTCTCATGTTCGCCTTTCTTTTTACTGATTTTATGCTAATTCAGCACGTAATTTTTTCGTAACATCAACCATCACTTTTAATGCCGCAATTGTTTCTGGCCAACCGCGCGTTTTCAAACCACAGTCTGGGTTTACCCATAAACGTTCTTTCGGCACCACTTGTAATGCTTTACGAAGAAGATGTTCAATTTCTTCTGCTGCAGGCACTCGTGGACTGTGAATATCATATACACCTGGGCCAATATCATTCGGGTATTTGAAATCACCAAATGCGGTGAGTAATTCCATATCAGAACGCGAGGTTTCGATAGTAATGACATCGGCATCTAAGGCTGCGATAGCAGGTAGAATGTCGTTAAATTCGGAATAACACATGTGCGTATGAATTTGTGTATCATCTTGGCAACCCATTGAGCTTAAACGGAAGGCTTCGCCCGCCCATTTCAAATAAGCATCCCAATCTGCACGTTTTAATGGTAAACCTTCACGAATAGCCGGTTCATCAATTTGAATCACTTTGATGCCTGCTTTTTCTAAATCTAATACTTCGTCAGAAAGCGCAACCGCAATTTGTTTACAGACGGTTTCACGAGAAATATCGTTACGCACGAAAGACCATTGTAAGATCGTGACTGGACCAGTCAGCATGCCTTTCATGACTTTCTTGGTAAGGCTTTGGGCATATTGCGACCAACGTACCGTCATTGGTTCTGGACGACTAACATCACCGTAAATCACTGGCGGTTTCACACAACGTGAACCATAACTTTGTACCCAACCGAATTTGGTGAAAGCAAAACCATCGAGTAATTCGCCGAAATATTCCACCATGTCGTTACGTTCTGCTTCGCCATGTACCAATACATCTAAGTCTAATTTTTCTTGTTCACGTACAACGAATTCAATTTCTTTTTTCATTGCAGCTTCGTAATCCGCTAAGCTAAGTTCGCCTTTTTTGAAGGCTGCACGAGCGTGACGAATTGCTGTCGTTTGTGGGAAAGAACCAATATTCGTCGTTGGCAGAAGTGGTAAATTTAACCACGCATTTTGTAATTTAATACGTTCTGCAAATGGCAATTTACGTTGGTCAGCATTTTTCGGTAGATTTGCTAAACGTTCTGCCACACAAGTGCGGTGAATTTCATGCGAGTTTTTACGTGCATCCGCAGCAGCTTGAGAAGCCGCTAATTCAGCTTGAACCACTTCACGACCTTGGTCTAGTGCTGTCTTAAGAACGCGTAATTCTTGGATTTTTTGTAATGTGAAAGCCAACCATTGATAAAGCTCAGGCTTATTGGCTTGTAGCTGTGTTTCGACTTCTAAATCATAAGGTGTATGAAGGAGAGAGCAGCTTGGCGCAATCCATAAACGATCGCCTAATTTCGCTTTTAATGGTTCAACCACATCTAACACTTGATTTAAGTTTGCACGCCAGATATTACGACCATCAATGATGCCGACAGATAAGATTTTGTCATAATCCGCAAAGGCAGAAAGTTGTTCAGGTGCACGTACTAAATCAATATGTAAACCGGCTACTGGTAAGGCTTTTAACAAATCAGCATGTTCTGCGACAGAACCAAAATAAGTCGCAAGCAATAATTTCGTTTTCACTTGTTCAGCAAAAGTGGCGTAAACCGCTTTATAAGCGGCAATCCATTCTGACGGTAAATCTAAGGTGAGAGCGGGTTCATCAATTTGAATAAACTCCACGCCTTCCGCAGCTAACGCATTTAAGATTTCAACATAAACAGGCACGAGTTTTGCTAATAAATCAAAGCGATTAAATGCAACGCCTTTTTCTTTCCCTAACCAAAGGAAGGTGAGTGGCCCAACAATTGTTGGTTTAACTTGGTACCCAAGCGCTTTAGCTTCGCGGATTTGTGTCACATAATGTGCTGGGTTTGCTTTGAATTGTGTCTCTTTATGGAATTCTGGTACAAGATAATGGTAGTTGGTATCGAACCATTTTGTCATTTCAATGGCAAATTGTGTTTTGTTACCACGCGCCAATTGGAAATATTGATCGAGCGTTAAGTTTTGGCTATCAAAACCAAAGCGTGCAGGAATCGCACCTGTTGCCACTTGTAAATCTAAAATGTGATCGTAAAGTGTGAAATCAGCCACCGCAACAAAATCAGCATTTGCCTTGGCTTGGTGTTGCCAGTTAAGTTCACGTAATCTTTTTGCAATATCTAATAAATCCGCTTCTGCAATTTCGCCACGCCAGTAACGCTCTTGAGCAAATTTAAGTTCACGCTTTGCGCCTACGCGCGGAAATCCTGCTAAATGAAATGTTGTCATAATTAATCCTTCTATTGTTTGTTTTGTTTAGACGTCTAAACGTCTGTTCGAACATAGAATGCAATAGAATTTAAAATTAAACAACTTCATAATTTTCAAGTTTTGGATGAATTTAATTAATAATTATTTGAAATTATATAACCAGTTTTCGCTATTTACATTTTTATATAGCAATATAAGATACAATCACTACGTTTGAATTTGTGTAGCAATTTTTTAAAGATAAGCTAATGAAAAAATATTATAACGAGCGAGGTCGTTCCTACTTTGCAAATTTAAAATATAGTTTCTAATTTTTTCATCCTCTATCGTCGTAATCAAAGTGCGGTCAATTTGGCCGCCTTTTTTATTCAATATAACGATCATTATATATTTTAGTTTATAATTCACCTCTCTGTAGATTTCAATATTGGAAGGCTATTTTGAGGTGAAAATGGAACTTCACTAGAGACTATAAAAGCCACTAATTCGTTTCTAAGAATTTTTACATTAACTTTTCTAACTATTAGGGAGATAAAAAATATGTGGAAAAAAGCAATAAAACTGAGCTTGATTGCTTTATTAGTTGCCCCTTGTGCATTGCAAGCCAAAGTGATTGAAGATGTAGCCGGCAATAAAATTGAAATTGCTGATAATGTGCAACGTATCGCAGATTTATGGAATGCAAACAACCAAATCGTCCTTTTATTAGGCGGAATGGATAAAGTGGTTGCCACCACTAATTATATTCATGATCATCCTTGGTTTGCGGAAGTTTATCCTAAAATCAAAACCGTGACTGCGCTAGGCAACGGACGTGATTTACAGACTGAAGAATTATTAGGTACACAACCAGATGTCGTGATTCTTCCTAGTCAAAACATGGTCGATGAAGTTAATCGCGCAGGATTAAAAGGAGTTTTAGCCATTTTCAAAGATTTTGATGGTCTCAAGAAAACCGTTCGATTAACCGCTGATATTATCGGTGGTGATGCAAAAAACATTGCAGAAGAATACATTAAAGAATTAGAAGGTAATATTGCTTTCACCAAGGAAAGAACGAAACATCTTACTGAGTCAGAAAAACCTGTGGTCATGCATATTACAGGCAATGAAAATCTCACCGTGGTAGATGGTGGAAAAAGTATTATCGGAGCCTGGACCCGTCAAGCAGGGGGGAGAAGTGCATTCCCAGAATTAGACAGTGCAGTCGAGGTGGGATTAGAAGAAGTGATTAAAATTAATCCTGATGTGATTACTGTTGGTGGTCCAAATGCAGCACGTGCAGTTACGGAGATTAAACAAAGCCCTCGTTGGCAAAGTATAAGTGCGGTTAAAAATAATCGTATTTTTGTCAACCCAATGGGCACCTTCTTGTGGGATCGTTATAGTGCAGAAGAAGCATTACAAGTTCTTTGGGCGGCGCAGGTTTTTCATCCAGACTTGTTTAAAGATTTAGATATGGTAGAAAAAACACAAGTTTTTTATAAAAAATACTATAACTATGATCTAAGCAAAGAAAATGCACAGCAAATTTTACAAGGCTTACCGCCTTTAAAATAAGGTATAGATAAAATAAAAGAGCGATGAATATGATTTTTCATCGCTCTTTTTTATTTTAAGAGATTAGAAGCTATATTTTAAAGTCGTGTAATAAGCACGTCCTGGTTCATTATAGCTTTGTGCTTTGCCATCAACATATAATCTTTTATTTAAGATATTGCTGACACCGATGCGTGCACTAAAGTTTTGCCATTTATAACCAATACTTGCCCCCCAAATACCATAACTACCTTGGCTTTCTTGAAGCGTTGTATCTTGTGCTAAACCATTACGACTGAAATCCATATAACGTGTTCCTGTCGATTTGCTAAACTGTTTACCAAAACGAGTATAAGTTGTGGCAAAATCAAGGTTATCTGTCACTTGATAAGAAAGGGTAGAACTAATCGTATATTTGGGTGAAAGATTTAACGGGTTACCTGTTGCACGGTTTTTACTTTTTGTGAAATAAGTAAAGTTAGTATTTAAACTTAATTTATTCGCAATAAGAGGTAAGTTTAAATAACCTTCAAAACCAGCAACCGTTGCACGAGTTACATTACCCCATTTATAAATATTGGTGGTTTTAATGTAATCTTTTTGGTCTGCTTTTGTCCCATAACGTGTAACGCGAGAGAAACTTGGGTTAAAGGTTGTACCAAGCAAGGTTTCATCTGCTTCAATTTTATTTCGGTAATCATTATGGAAATAGGTTAAGCCGAATTTATAACCATCTTGATTATGAAGTTCAAAACCAATCTCTTTATTTACACTGGTTTCCGGTTTGAGATCTTTCGTACCAATGGTATAACATGCGCCTACCGTTCTAATATTTGCAGCGGTTGCAGGGCAGTTATTTTGACGGTTTGCCAATACATAACCTTCTGTAATTTGATAAAGGTTAGGAGCTTTATAGGCACGAGCGATACCACCTTTTAAGGTTAAATATGGATTCACTTCTTGTGAAAGATTTAAGCTCGGTGTCCAGTTACCGCCAGAAACACTGTGATGATCAAAACGAATGGCTGGGGTAACAACTGTTCCTTGACCAAAGTCAATCATATCTTCAACAAAGACACCGTATTCGCTTAAGCTGGTTTCACCGCTACGGTTTTCACTTTGTAACCAAGGAATCACACCTAAATTCATCGGTTTATTATTTTTCAAGTTATAACTCATTGAACTTGGGTCATTGAGTTTACTGTGATTGGCTTCCATACCAATAGTCAATAGATGTTCTGCACCCAATGTGAATGGAATACGTAACTCATTGCTAAAGCGAGTATTGGTAAGATCACTATCAGTAAAGTTTAAATCACCGCCATTCCAATGTCCTTCCATTGCAAAACCTAAGCCAACAGGTAGTCGTGCGTTAGTTGTTTTGTCAAAAGCAATGTAAGTTTCATTTTCCCCCCAAGACCATTTACCTTTATGAGTGAGAGAATAAGCTTGACGATAAACACGGTTAGTTTCTAAATTTCGTCCTGCTAATGCTTTTTCACTTTCATTTGCGCCCCAAGATTCGCTATCGCCAGAATAAATATTGCCTTGGCGGCTATAACTTGCGTCTAAGGTTAAGGTTTGATTTGGGGTAATATTCCAATCTAAACGACCAGCAATATCTTTATTGCGTAAACCTTCACGACCTGCATAAGACCATGTACCATCTGGGTTTTCATTAATAGATGGTGAATCTGCACGAGTTTTACTCCAACTACCGTATAAACGGAATCCTAATACATCTTTGATTAAAGGGCCGCTTAAATTAAACGTTGTACGGTTAGTTGTGCCGTATTTACTGTCTTCAGGTAAATTTAAATAATAGGAAAGGCCACCTTTTAATTCATTTGTAACAGGTTTTGTTTTGATGTTTACCACACCGCCCATCGCACCTGAACCATAACGCGCGGCTGATGTACCACGAATTACTTCTACAGAATCAATTTCTTCCACCGGAACCCATTTACTGTCACCGTGTGTATCACGTGCACCGAATCGTCCGTAACGCGCACTATTACGTGAAGTAGCTGGTTTTCCATCAATTAAAATAAGCGTATTTTCTGGCCCCATAGAACGAATATCAATTTGGCGTTTGTTGCCATAAGAAGCATTGCTGTTACCAGATGTAAAGTTCACACCAGGCTGCATTCTTACTAATTCAGCAATATCATTGACAATAGGTTGTTTAGCAATTTCTTTAGCAGATACAACGCTTGTATTAAAACCTTGTTGTGACTGTTCAGCGCTACTATTTGCTGATACCTGTATTTCCTCTAATTGTTCTTCTGCATAGGTAAATGCAGAAATGAGCGCCAAACTCAATAAACTGAGTTTGTACTTTTTGTGTAACATAAAACCTCCATATAATAAAAACAAATATGCTATATATAATTATATATAACGATTGGTAAATTTATCACTAAAACATGAGATGTAAAATACCCCAGAGGGGATAATCTGAAATATTGATGAGATTTTCTGTTTGTTTATAAACAAGTGCGGTTAATTTAGCCGCCTTTTTAATAACAAAAAACCGCACAGTGATTTTATCAACGTGCGGTTTTTTATATGAGCATTTTATGCTGTTATAAAGCGGTGACGAAAGTAATTAAACCAAGTATGACACCAGGCGCATTTGCTAATGAAATAGGCAGATCGCGTTTTTCTTTTAACAAACCATAAACCACCCATAAACTACAGTTAATCATGGTGGCAAAAGGTTGTAACCAACCACCTTTTTGACCTGATAAATTTAGACCAATTTGTTGCAAGTAAGACACATACATACAAACTGAAGTAAATGTTGCGACATAGCCTAAAATGGTAATAAAACGTTGGTTTGTCATTTGCTCTCCTAAATTTAACAGAATAATTCTAAATCAGATTATTAACTAAGAATTTATAATTCATGAGTATTATACATTAATTTTAATTTAAATTCAATAAATAGCAAAATTGCATAAATATTCTTTCAGTTTAGTTAAGGATAAAATGCATTTTATTAGGAGGGGAATAAAGAGATTAGAGAGAAAAAAGACAAAAAAATAACCGCACTTTAAAGCGCGGTTATATAGGATTCTGAACAGTTCAGTTGAGATTATTCAACACCAACCATTACAGAGGTTGCTTTGATAATCGCATATGCTTCTTTACCAACTGCTAAACCTAATTCTTTTACTGCATCGATAGAGATGGTAGAAGAAATTACGTTACCGTTACCGATATCAATGTGTACGATTGCGTTCACAGAACCAGTTTCGATTGATTTTACAGTACCTTTAAGTTGATTTCTTGCGCTAATTTTCATTAAGCATTTCCTTATGTTTGAGTTAAAAAGAGTAAGTATTATATAGGTAAATATATAAGTTGAAAATACTACTTAATAGGTGATAACCCTTTTAAGATTTGTTCGGCATTTTCTTTGCTTAACACGTAATCGTAATATTTTTTATAGAAGGCTTGCGTTTTTTCTACCATGTTTAAATCTTTAAATTGCTCTGGATGGAAGAGTTGAGCCGCCCAGAGAATTTGTAAAGCTTCTTCTGCACTGTAGCGATCCCATGGGAACGTGCCGGTTGGGTTGGCATAAATACGATTATTTTTGACCGCACTTATTGATTGCCATGCTGGGTCAGCTTTAATTTTTTCGATTGCTGCTTGCGCTTTATTACCGCTGCTGCCGATAATAATGACATCTGGATTCGCCTGAATAATGCTTTCTACGGTGACGGTCACCATATTGGCTTCATCGGGTAATACACTTTTACCGCCAGCTAATTTAATCCATTCACCAATCATCGATTTTCCGCCATCAATCATAAACAAATCAGAGCCTTTAGTGATATGTAACACGGTTGGGCGTTGTTCATCTTTTAAGCCTTTAAGACGGCTTTCTACAAATTGAATGTTGCCTTCTAATTCTTTGATATAGTTTTCTGCGATTTCAGGGGCTTTATCACCTAACACTTCAGCCGTGATGCGTACGGTTTTTTTCAAACCATCAAAATCTTGGAAACTTACACGCACGCCTTTCAAGGCGGCTTGTTCCACTTCAGTTAACATGGATTTTTTCGAGAGCAATACTGCATCTGGTTTATGACTTAACAGTTCTTCCGTTTGAATGGTTTCACCATTGGTTAATACCGGTACATTTTTGATATTTGGATATACTTCGCTATACCAAGGATTGGCTGCGATAGATGTGGTCGTGCCAACCAGTTTATTGGCGCCGCCTAATAGTAAGACAATTTGGTTATTCGCATGCCAAAGATCAGCAACACGTTGAACGTTGTCTGGTAGTTCGATTTTATTTCCTTCAACATCCGTGATAACTTTCGCTTGCAGCGGTAGGGCAAAACAGGCAGCAAGAGAAAGGGCAATCAAGCCTTTTTTTAGAGAATGTTTCAACATATGAATTTCCTTCTAGTGGTTTTATAAATGAGTTATCGCACAAATTTGGCGTTGTAGTGCAGGTACATCAACTAAGCGCAAATCGGTTTGATAAAGTGCTTTTAAATTAGCTTCAGTAATAATTTCTGGTGCGGTGCCTGTTTGTAATTTGCCGTGTTCATTTAATATGGTTACGCGGCTATGGGGCAGGGCACTATGCAACAACATCGGATGATCGGGGTTATGTGTTGTCATTATTATGGTAAAGCCTTGCAATGAGAGCTCTTTGATTAGGCTTAAGGTTTTAAACACATTACCGTAATCTAATGCCGAAGTGGGTTCATCAAACAAAATCAGTTGAGGTTGTTGCACCAAAATACGGGCAAGATTGACTAGTTGTTTTTCACCACCACTCATTTGCATATAAATTCTGTTAGCAAAATGACTGATACCCAGTTTATTTAAGGCTTCATCAACCAAGGCAAAATCCGCTTCATTTGGCTTATCAAGCACACCTAAATGCGCAGCACGACCAAGCACCACATAATCACGTACACGATATTGATAGGTTTGTGGGCTATGTTGCGAGACATAAGCAATTTTTTGAGCAATTTGTTTACTGCTCATGTCGCTTAATTTGCAATTATCTAGCAAAATCTGACCGCTCTTTGGTTTCAAAAGCCCCGCGATACAGTTTAATAACGTTGATTTGCCACGACCGTTGGCTCCAAGAATCGTCAGTAATTCGCCTTTTTGTAAGGTTAAATCAATGCCATTGAGTAGAGAATGTTCAACATTGTGCCAGTAATACAGATTATCAATTTTCAGCATTAGTCCACCACCTTTTGTTTAATCAGAACCCAAGCAAAGAATGGCGCACCGATAAAACCGGTGAGAATGCCGAGTGGAATTTCTTGAATGTATAAATTGCGGGCGAGAGTGTCGATAACGAGCAAGAAAATCGCACCGATAAGTCCGGCTAGCGGTAAACTTTTGACATTGTTATCACCAATGAAAAGACGTGCTAAATGCGGAATCACTAAACCAAGCCAACCAATTGTCCCGCTTAAGCAAACCGATGAAGCCGTCAGCAACGTGGCACAAACCACCATTAATCCACGCTCTAATCGAATATTTGCCCCAATTAATTTTGCCTCACGATCCCCCAATGAAAGCACATTGATACGCCAACGCATTAAAAATAAGCCAAGGGTGGTAAGCAAAATGATAGGAGAAAGGATGAACAAATTATCGTAGTTGGATTTGGTTAGGCTACCTAATTGCCAATATACAATGTCAGCTAGCTGGGTTTCGGGATCGGCGAGATATTTCAATAGGCCTAATGTTGCCATCATAAAGCCCGAAACGATAATGCCGGAAAGCACTAAAACGATGGTGGAGTCGCGTTGAATTAAACGTGGTAAATTCATGGTGAGTAAGACGGCTATCAAACCACCGACAAAGGCAAAGGCTTGAATGCCCAGCATCCCTGAACCGATTAAAATCGCCAATGCCGCACCAACACAAGCGCCATTAGATACCCCTAAAATATCAGGTGAAACCAAAGGATTGCGGAAAATACCTTGATATACCACACCCGCAATAGCCAATGAAGCACCGACAAGCATGGCAGCAATTACACGAGGCAAACGAAGATTAAAAATAATGTTGTTTTGAACATCATTGACATTATTACCAATAAGACTTTGTACGACATTCTCAAGCGGAATCGCAAAGCGTCCCCAAGAGAGTGAACATAAAATGAGCCCAATAAGTAGGCAAAGTAAAAGGGGAAAGGTAAGGAAAGATTTGTTCATATACTTAAAATTCGTTGTTTTTATAAGTATATAGCGATTGTATTTTTTTGTATATAGCGAAATTTGAGTAAAAGGTAACCGCACTTTAGCACGGCAGAATGATGAAATAGAGTGCTACGTAAAACTATTTTATTAGTATTTGCGTTAATTAAGAGTGTTTCTATGAAGCAACACTTAATAGTATTAAGAAATTTATTTATCCCATATAAAATTTAATGATTTAAAAGTTATATTTCTTTACAAAACATATAAATATGTCTTCATTTTTCATCTCAACTTTTATAGAATGTTAACTATTTTAATAAGTTTTAGTCCGCGGAGTTTTTTTATGTTAAGTGCATTATTGAGAAGTGGTGAAATCAAAAACTATACGCCATTAGGCCAAGATGGCATGGCAGTTTATACGGTAGCATCCCAGTTGCGAGATGCACTTAAGTTTAAGCGAGGTCGTTCCTTTGCTGAATATTTAGCGATTCCACAGCGTAATGAACAGGGGGATAAAATCGATTGGTATGTACCGTTTGATTCCACTCGTGCAGATGGGCAATATATGATTATCCCTTGGACTTCGGCTACGGAAGAAGAGCGTGAAAATGCTCGTGCAGAATTGAAAATTTTTGAACGAACTGCACTGGAGTTAGGTAAAGAACTCATTCAATCTCCCTCTTCCAAAGGCGATCAACTGCTATTTGCCCGTTTACTCTGTGGCGGCAATCCTGATGATATTACCGATCCTGAAAATCTCAAAGCCTTGCGCTTTCCTAATCCTGAACATGTTTATTTAGTCAATGATCGTCCAGTGATCACTTTCTGGGGATTTCTAGAAAAACATGCAGCTGCGCACGGTAACCCATTCCTTTCTTTACAAGCTGCAGCACCAAAACCAATTGAACCAGCTTTACCTATAACGCCAGTTGAACCTGTCGTTGTGAAAAAACATCCTTGTCGTGTGTTTTGGTGGGTATTGCCGTTATTACTTGGATTACTTTTATTATTGGCTTGGTGGTTTAAGGATTTATGGTGGCCAAAAGAGGAAGCAACAGTAAAAAATGACCCTGTCACAGTTTCTGAGCCACAAACAAAAAATCTCAAAAAGCCGAAAGAAAAAGAATTACGTAAATTGAAAGATGTTCTTTACCGATATCTGAATGGACGCTGGGTTGATGGAAAGGGTGTGGCTGTAACAGATCCTTCAGTTTTAAATCAACTAGGCGATGCTCCGATTGTTGGAGAAGGAAATATGCAAGGTGAAGGTCTTAATACACCATTAACAGAAACAGATGCTGCCAAAGCTGATGAATCAAAAAATGATAAAGCAGATGATGCCAAAGCAGAGCAAAATAAAGATGAAAATAAACAACAACCGCCAGTAGACCCTCTAGCAGAGGGTAAATCGGATACTAAAGAGGATCAAAATAAAGTAGATGAAAAAACACAGCAACCACCAGTAGATCCGTTAGCCGAAAATAAATCAGATACTCAGGCTGGACAAAATAAAGAAGATGATAAAAAGAATCAAACCACTTCTAATGCTAAACCATTACAAATTCCAACAACTAGTACACAAAATGGTAATGTAGATTTTCTAAATGGCCAGTGGAATGCTGGAGCAGGGATTCAGGATAAAACTACGGGTAAACCTCTACGCTTAAAATATGCATTCTCAAATGGCGTAGGTCAAGTACAAGTACAACGCGGTGACGGCGTACAATGTACAGGAGATGTTTCTGCAAAAATGCAAGGCAGTGGTTTGAATATTACTAATAAAGGTGTGGCAAAATGTAGCGATGGATCAAGCTATCAGTTACCTGAAGTAATTTGTAAACCTGGCGCGAAGAGTATTGCCGATTGTCAAGGTGGATATGGCTCAGGACAGAGTTTCCCAATGACAATGAAATCGAATTAGTGAACCAATAAACAACGAATAGAAGCGAGAATAAAAATGTTACCGGATTTACATCATTACGGAAAAGAAATCTCACTAATTATGAATAGTGGGGTGCAATTTTTAGACTTCGGTTTAAAAATTGATTGGAAAGACAAAGAATGGCGTACTAAAAGTATGGGAAACTTCGCCTCTGGCGGTGAGAACCATCCAATTCGTCGATTAGTTGAACATCGTAGCGGCGAAGGTTATTGCGATAGCAGTGATTTGAGCCGAATGGTTAAAGTGGAACATGAAATCAGTGTAGAACAGTCATTTAAATTATTAGATGGTGTTTGGTTACCTATTCCTGTTTTGCGTACAGTAGCTTCTACAGATGGTTTTGATGAAGGCCCTTATAACTGGGCGCGTGCACGAATTGTTAAACTAGCTGAACCAGATGTAGAAGGCAATACTTATCGAGTTACTTTAGCTTTTGATACTAAAATTTTTCCTAATCGTGCTGATGTTGCTTACCTTGCGCCAACTGAAGAAGATGTGCGTTCTGGCGCGGTTTTTGGTCTCGCTTATCAATCTCATCAAATGTCGTGGTTTTTGGACTACAAATGGATAAATGAATGGTTATTGGAACTCTTCACTGAATTAGCTCCCGAAAATGATCGTTTAAAAATTCATCCAGATGATCTGAAAATGGACATTGCTGCTAAATTTCATCAAGGTCATTACTTAAATATTTTGGCTATTCTAGGTGAAGAAATTGATATTCCACGGATTAAAATGATTTCCAATCGTTCTGATGAAATTAATCGTGCAATTCCTGTCGATATGGTTTTAGATGTTGGTAATTCTCGTACTTGTGGCATTTTAATTGAAGATCATGTGCAGGAAAAAGACGGTTTGAAAAAACGCTATGAATTGGAATTACGTGATTTAACGCGCCCGGAACGAGTGTACTCCGAACCATTTGAAAGTCGAGTTGAATTTGCCCAAGCGTTTTTTGGCAAAGATCATTTTTCTGTACAAAGTGGGCGTCGTGATGCTTTCCAATGGGCAACAATTGCGCGTGTAGGGAAGGAAGCCGCCCGTTTAGCAAGTCGTCGAGAGGGGAATGAAGGTTCAACAGGTTTATCTAGTCCAAAACGTTATTTATGGGATGATGCTCGTTACGAACAAGGCTGGCGTTTTAACTCATCCTATGTAAAAACAGATTACGAGCCTTATGCAACAGCAGATCCGCTTTCTGGATTAATCAATGAGTATGGTGAAGCATTACATATTTTGCGGGATGATATTGATGAAGAATTTGAACGCAAAATGCCTGTATTCCAACCTAAATATTCTCGTCGTTCATTGATGACGTTTATGTTATCAGAAGTGTTGATGCAAGCATTAATGCAGATTAACAGTCCTGCTCAACGAGCTAAATTGGAACATTCTAAAGCACCACGTTTTTTACGTTCGATTATTTTGACTGTACCACCAGCAATGCCTAAACCTGAACGAGAAATTTTCCGTCAATCTATTTATCAGGCTATCGGCTTAGTTTGGAAATCTCTTGGCTGGGATAAATCTGATGATGATTTTGACTTCAATTCACAAAGTGCAAGAGAAAAATATTGGCCGATTTTACCTGAGGTGATTATTCAATGGGATGAAGCAACCTGTGGACAAGTTGTTTATCTATTTAATGAAACTCAAAATAACTATGGCGGTCGACCAGAAGAATTTATTGCTGCATTGCAACGTCCAGATAAAAAAGAAAAGGATCGTATTACTATCGCAACTATTGATATAGGTGGTGGTACAACAGACTTAGTAATCAACGATTACTCGCTGGATTATGGAGAAAACGGTGGTTCAGGTAGTAATGCCTATATTATCCCGACTCAGCGTTTCCGTGATGGTTTCAAAGTGGCCGGTGATGATATTTTGCTAGATATGATTCGTAATGTAGTAGTGGAATCTTTAACTGTTGGTTTGAAAAATGCAGGTTTACGT
Source organism: Haemophilus parainfluenzae T3T1 (assembly GCF_000210895.1). Lineage (NCBI taxonomy): Bacteria > Pseudomonadati > Pseudomonadota > Gammaproteobacteria > Pasteurellales > Pasteurellaceae > Parahaemophilus > Parahaemophilus parainfluenzae. Next base: position 1,663,702 of record NC_015964.1, read on the forward strand.
GATCCTGAACCTATTCTTTCTGAATTGATTGGCGATCAGGCATTAAAAGTACAAGATGCATTATTACGCCAACAATTGACATTACAAGTATTCAGCCCAATTGGCTTGCGAGTATTGAAAGAGTACGAAGGCTATGATCCAATGCAAAAGACCAATGCATTAAATGGGAAGACTTTTGGTGAATTATTAGAAGACGTAGAACAGCCTACAGAAAGTGTGTTGGACTATATTAATGAACCGATTCGCCGTGCCTTAGGTCGTTCAGATTTTAATATTTTAGATTTACCGGTTCAGGTGAATTTAGAACGTATTCACAGTTTATTTATTCGTGGTGATTATTTTGATATCTGCAAAACCTTCAACGCCTTGTGTGAGGTAGTCAACAGCTATCAATGTGATGTGTTGTTACTAACCGGCCGACCATCTCGTTTGCCTGGTGTACAATCCTTCTTCCGTTCTCGTTTACCTTTACCAGTCGGACGGATTTTACCATTACATCATTACCGCACAGGAAACTGGTATCCATTCCACAAACAAGGTCGTATAGATGATCCAAAAACGACTGCCGCAGTGGGTGCGATGCTTTGTTTCTTATGTAAAGATATGCGTTTAACCAACTTCTATTTACGCTCAATGGCAATGACTGCTTATTCTACAGTGAAATACATTGGGTATTTAGATAACAATAACGTAATTAAAGACAGCAACGTTTATTATCACGATATTGATTTAGACAATGAGGATTATGATTTCCCAGATACTTCCTTTGAAGTACGCGGTGATACCCGTTTAGGTTTCCGTCAATTGAATGTGGAGCGTTGGGTTGCTTCTCCACTTTATATGCTCTCTATAGAAAGCCGCGAATGGAAAGCGATGTTGAATAATGAAGGTGTGGTATTACAAGTAACATTAGGTATAAAAAATAGCCGTAATAGCCAAGAAAGAGCAGAAAATTTCTACATAAAAAATGTGACAGCATCAAATGGCCGTTCTTGCGTACGAGAAAGGGATATTACCCTTCATCTAAACACAATGACCGATGCGGGACTTGGTGATCAAAAATTATATTGGTTAGATACTGGCTGTGTGAAACGATAGGTGGAAGAGAAAATGACGGATAATCAATTAACAGAATCTTGGGATAAGGTATTCCAAGCATCACAACAAGCGATTGATTGGGTAAATGATGTTCGCCCAAATGTTGCCCGTTTAAATAATGAGGCTGATGGTTTAATTCTTGAATTAAGACGTTTACGCAATACAGCAAAACGCCTAGGTGCCGTTTCTTCTAAACCAATTACAGCTGGTTTTTTTGGCTTATCACAAGCAGGGAAATCTTTCTTAATTTCAGCACTGGCAGCCGATCAAAAGGGCAATTTGGAAACGATTTTTGACGGTCAACAGTTGGATTTCATTAAACATATCAATCCTCCTGGTGGCGGAAAAGAAGCAACGGGTTTGGTTACTCGTTTTACTCGCTCAGCAAAAGCGGCTGTTCCAGGCTATCCTTTAGAACTTCGCTTATTTCATGAAATTGAAGTTGCCAAAATTTTAGTTAATGCTTATTTCAACGATTTTGATAAAGAACGTGTGACTTATCAATTGGAACAATCTCGCATTAATGAAATACTTAAACCTTTAAATGCTAAATTAAATGCTCAACCTGTAAAAGGTGTTAATGAAGATGACGTAGTTGATTTGCAGGATTACGCCCAGGAAAGCTTCGGAAAATCTTTATCTGTATTACAGGCTAATTATTGGGCTAGAGCGGTAGCCATGGCACCAAGACTGAGCATTGAAGATAGAGCAACATTATTCTCCATATTATGGGCAGAAATTCCAGAGTTGACTCAAATCTATATTCAATTTGCAAAAACACTGGCTCAATTAGGTAATCCTGAACGTGTTTATGCACCGCTTACCGCAGTAGTAAAAGATAATGGTAGTGGTGGCCTTTCTCAAGCTGACAGTATTATGAACGTGGATATGCTTGAGCGTTTAGGTACAAATCGAGATGAACAAATTGCTGTTCGTCCTTTTATTGAAGAAGGCCATGTTGGTGAGCCTGTTTCCATTTCTTTGGCTGAATTAACCGCACTTACCGCAGAATTAGTTTTCCCGTTGATTAACCCTACTAAAGTGCCGGCTGTTGAAACGGTTGATTTATTAGATTTCCCAGGGTACCGTGGTCGTTTAGCAATCACTTCTTTAAGTGAAGTAAAAGAAGGTAATCCTGTATCTCAACTCATTTTAAGGGGTAAAGTAGCTTATCTTTTTGAGCGTTATACCGATAGTCAAGAAATGAACATTTTGATTGTTTGTACTCCATCAACCAAACAATCCGATGTGAATAGTGTAGGTCCTGTATTGGAGCGCTGGATTAATAAAACGCAAGGAGATAATCCGACTGATCGTGCTAAACGTAAACCCGGACTTCTTTGGGCGATAACCATGTTTGATATGCGTATCAGTAGTGATTTGGCCAAAGATGAAGATATGCTGAAAATGTCTTGGGGACAAGGTGGATTGCTGAAACAAACAATTTTAGAGCGTTTCGGAAACTATTCTTGGCTAAATGAATGGGCAAATGGCAAGCCGTTTGATAATGTTTTTTTAGTACGTAAGCCAGGTTTCAAAGTGGCTTTTTTAGATATGGATAATACTGAAGAATTAGCCATTAATCCAAAAGAGGCTGGTCAGCTTAATCTTTTACGTAGTACTTTTGCTAATGACCCTGATATTCAAAAACATGTTGCTCAACCTCAAGAAGCTTGGGATGCAATGATGAAATTGAATGATGGTGGGATGCAACGAATTAGTGATTATTTGAAAACGATTGCTTTGCCAGAAGTGAAAGCTCAACGTTTAACTGAGCAACTTAATGAAGCTATCCATCATATTGTAGAAAACCGTTTTTCTTCTTGGTATCAAAGTGAAGGAGCCGAAGAGGTCAATAAAAAACGCCAATTAGCACAAATGATTGTTGGTGAATTAAGTAAAAAAGGGCTTTTGGTCGGTGAGTTTTTACGTTGTCTTCAATTACCTGAAGAGACAATTCGTTCTTTATATTTTTCTGATTATGAAGAAGTCTTACTAAACAAAGGTGAAGAAGAAACTAAAGCACAAGAAAATTCAGCAAATACCTTTGATGCTGGTTTTGGTTTTAGTTCAGAAGGATTTGATTTATTTGCTGAACCAGCTCCTGTTGTTGTAGAAGAGAAACCGGCTGAAAAAATTGTGGAATCTCGTTTTGCTATGGCTGCATTTAAATCCTGGATTGAACATTTGCGTTCAATTTCTTCTGATCAGCATTTGATGCAATTCTTTGGTTTTACTAAAGAAGCCGTTGAAGGTTTAGTTGGCGAATTGATTACTGGTGCAAATCGCCTTCATTTACAGGATAAACTTTCTAAGGTCGTTTTCCGTAATGAAAACGCAGGAAGTAAACGTGATCAATTAGCTGAGCGTCAAGTATTTTCTATTAATACTGAAATTGCGGATTTTATTGCATGGTTAGATTTTGTTAATCAACCACTGACTCAACGTCCGGCTAGTCGTGTGATGAACGAGCGAGCAATATTTGAAAATAGGGAAGTTGAAAAGGTAAACGGTTTACCTAAATTAGATGACCAAACTAATAATTACACTAAAAATTATCTTTTTGACTGGTTTGTAGCCTTTGGTCACTTTGCTGAAGGAAATGCCGGACACAGCGCTGGACGGGAAATTGATCAGGTCAGCAATACAAAGTTAGGTTCGGTATTAGATTTATATCGTTCAGCACAATGCTAAGGAATAGAAAATGTTACGAATTCAATTAGAGGAAGATCGTCCAGGATACGCTAAATTCACTGCGACGAAATGGAGTTGTAGTACAGAAGTTGAAATTGCAGTACAACGAAATCAGGATGGCTGCTATTTTAATGGCAATGAAACCCCATGGAATCCAGAACCAGTATGGCATAAGGTGGAGGGATTAACCTTAGAAAATGATGTATTGCAAGGTGTTATTGGTAAATGGCTCATTGATAGTCTTGTTCAACAGATCGGTAATGTACGTTATATGATGTCTGTCCGTGATGTACAGAACGGTACGATTGTTGATAGTGGCCCAGTCAGAATGGTTGGTAATATCTTAGCTTCTCTTGCTGGTGGTGACTCCAGTCGAGAAGACAATGTACAGAGTCATGTGCAAGCTGAACCAGAACCAGTCATTGAAGAGCCTTTGGTAGAACCCATTGTTGTAGCTGAAAATGAGCAATCAACAGAACCAGCTATAGTATTTGAAGATTTAGCGCAAAACGAAACACAGACTGAGCCAGCAGATAATATTGAAGTACCAGTTTCAGTAGAGCAAAAGAAAAAAGGTAAAGGAGGCTTAATTGCCTTAATTTTAGCTCTGTTAATTGGCGGTGGTGTTGGGGCTTATTTCTTCTTAAACAAGAAAGATGAGCCAGTGGCAAAATCTGACTGTGCAGTGGATACAAATACTAATGATGAATTGGCGTTTATTCAGAGCTGTCTGAAAACTAAACCAGAGCCAAAACAAATTTTAGAAATTATTGCTTCGGCTAAACAAGCAAATAAATGTGCGATTGCTCAACGACTTTATGCCAACCAGGCTCAAGGTGGCAATGTGGAGATTGCACTGGCTTATGCAGAGGAATATGAAAAAGGTAGTTCTTGTTTCCAAGCTGATAAGGAAACAGCAATTTATTGGTATGAAACTGCATTAAGTAATGATCCGAATAATGCGACAGCTAAAGAAAAATTAGAGGCATTGAAAAAATAATGAAACAGTTAAGACTTTCTACTTTATCTCTTTGTTGCTTAACAGCAATCATGTCTCCGTCAGTTTTTGCTGAAGAGATAAAACCATTACTGCAAGAAGGTAAAACCACACTTTATCAACGCGTGTTAAGTACACCAAGTTGTGAGTTATTAGAAAAAAGTGATGCTAAGAGCGGTCAAAAAATTCCTGCTTTTTCCCGCTATTATGTATATAAACGGGAAAATGTAGGAAATAAGGCTTTATTACAGGTAGGTCCAGATAGCTTTGGTAAAACTGTCGGTTGGTTAGATGCTAATTGTGCTGTACCTTGGAATATGCAAATGACAATGGTCTTTACTAATCCATCCGATCGGGGGTCTTTATTATTCTTTAAGGATAAAGCAACTCTTGAAAGTATTATTAATGACAATTCTCCAGCAAAAGCAGTTGAGTCAATTCGTGCTGAACTTTCCCAAAAGAAAAGTAGTGAGAAAGTGTTAGCGGAAGAACCAAAGGAATTTGTAGATTTCCAAAAAAACTTCTATCTATTACCTGTTTTACAGGGAGAAGAAGTGATGGATAGTCAAGGATTTTATGAGCGCTTGTTAGAAGTCGCATCTGTCAGCAAAAATGATAAGCCGGTCACTCAACCAACTACAAGCACAACAAACAATAATCAAACTAACAAAACAGGTCAAAACCAACCTCAAGAAATTGTTGGATTTAGCGCTGCGGTAGTATTTGTTATTGATTCGACGATTTCTATGGACCCTTACATCAATAGAACGCGCGATGCGATTAAAAAAGTTTATGAAAAAATCGAAAAAGAGAACCTGGGTAAACAGGTTAAATTTGGTTTAGTGGCGTTCCGTTCAAGCACTAAAGCAGTACCTGGATTAGAGTACACTTCGAAAATGTTCGTTGATCCAAGTACCGTAAAAGATGGTAAAGATTTCATGGATAAAGTGGCGAATTTAAAACAAGCTACTGTTTCTTCAAAAGAATTTAGTGAAGATGCTTATGCCGGTGTGTCACAGGCATTAAATGAAATTAATTGGAACAATTTTGGAGGCCGTTATTTAGTATTGATTACTGACGCCGGTGCGATTGAAGGGGATAATCCAATTTCGACTACGGGGTTAGATGCAAAACAATTACGTTTAGAGGCTCAGCATCGAGGTGTTGCACTTTATACTCTACATCTTAAAACACCATCTGGAAAAAATAACCATCAAATAGCTCAAGCACAATATAATGAATTATCTTTTAATAATTATTTAAATAAACCACTTTACTATCCGGTCAATGCTGGAGATGTGAATGAGTTTGGGCAAAAAGTAGATACTCTTGCTAGTGCTTTAACTAAGCAGGTAAAACAAGCTTACTCAGGTGAAGAGGCTGCTGGTAGCGTATTAACAGCCACCACAAAAACAGGCGGAGATCCGAAAAAATCTGAAATTGAAGAAGATGCTGTTTTATTAGGTAAAGCAATGCAATTGGCATATTTAGGGGAAGTAAAAGGTACAAAAGCACCACCAGTATTTAAAGCTTGGGTGAGTGACCGTGATTTTGCTAAACCAACAGTCCCAACCGCCGAGGCTCGAGTATTACTAACCAAATCACAATTAAGTGATTTGAGTGATGTAGTAAAGAAAATTGCGGATGCGGCAAATAGCGGGTTAATTTCACCAACAGATATGTTTGCACAACTTCGTTCAGTAGCTGCTGCAATGGGACAAGATCCAAATAAAATCAAGGAAGATAAATCAACTAAATTGGCAGATTTAGGTTTACTTGGTGAATATTTGGATGGCATTCCTTATAAGAGTCAAGTGACAGGAATTGATGAAGATACTTGGAAAGGTATGAGTGTGCAGGAACAAGAGAAATTTATTCGCGATCTGCATAGTAAGTTACGTCATTATCGTATTTTTAACGAGGACCAATCTCGTTGGATTTCTTTATCAGAAGGAGCCGATCCTCGCGATAATGTATATCCAGTACCATTGGATGCCTTACCATAGAAAAGGATATAGCGTGCTAACCATTAAAGATTTATCCATAACTCGCGGACAAGGGGAGCAAAGTTTTACGGTTTCCCTACCGCATTTATCTTTGGCTGAAGGTGAGGTCGTTTCACTTTGTGGTTCGAGCGGTTGTGGAAAAAGCACGCTATTGGAAATGATGGGGCTAATTTTAAAACCTGATAACTTGAGCCAATATGAATTGAGCTCAGCTACGTTAAGCATGGATTTAGCCCCTCTTATTCTAAGTAATAAGCAAAAGACTTTGGCTGAGATTCGCTCTAAAAATCTTGGCTTTATGTTACAAAATGGTGGGCTATTACCTTTTTTAAGCGTATGGCAAAATATTCTGCTACCTTGTCAAACAAATGGGATTTTAGCTGATGAAAGTTGGTTACATCATCTATGCGAAAAACTAAACATCAATCATTTAATGACAAAATATCCAAAGCAGCTTTCTATAGGTGAACGTCAACGGGTCGCTTTTGTTCGCTCTATTGCTCATAAACCACTTTTATTATTAGCGGATGAGCCGACATCTGCATTAGATCCCCACCACTCAGAGGTCTTATTTCATTTAATGCTATCCTTAGCAAAACAGCAAAAAATAGCCGTACTGCTAGTAACTCACGATTGGGATTTAGTGCAACGTAATGAACTTCGTACTTTTAGTGCAAAATTGGATATGTCTTTACGTCAGTCTTGTTTTATTGAACAAGCCAATAATGACTCGCAAGAATAGGGTATCTTAATGAAAAATAGATTTACATTATTGGCAAAATTAGCACTAAACGATATTTTCTATGATCGTAAGGTTTCTTTTTGTATTATCGCTTCATTGGTAGCGGTAATTGCTCCTTTATTGCTTCTATTTAGCTTGAAATATGGCATTGTTTCTCAATTACGTCATCAATTGGTTAATGATCCAACCAATTTAGAAATTAAAATTGTTGGTAATTTAAATCTTTCTCAAGATTGGTTTGATTGGCTTAAACAACAGCCGGAAACCCAATTCTCGATTCCATTAACGCGTTCACTTAATACAATTATTGATTTGAAGAAAGAGGCAAATTTTGTTCGTAATGTGGAATTAATTCCAACCACTTCAGGCGATCCAATTACTCAACAATCTTTGCTAAATGAGAACTCCATTATTTTAAGTGCATTAAGTGCAGAAAAACTACAAGCTAAACAAGGTGAAAGTATTACTTTAGTTGCAACTCGAAATGAAAATGGACAAGAAGAAAAGGCATTATTGCCATTAAAAGTTCAAGCTATTTTAAATGAGCAACAATTTCCTCGTGCTGCAATTTTTGTGCCCATGTCATTATTAATTGGTGTTGAAGATTTTCGCGATGGTATGAAAACGGAACTTTTCCCTACGGCAAGTGGAAAGCCAAATGATAAACTCCGTAAAAATTTTGCTAGAGCGAGAATTTATGCTAAAAGCCTGGATGATGTGGCACCTTTAGCACTAAAGCTACGTGAACAATTTCATATTGATACTCGAACAGAATCCAAAGCGATTGAAAATGTAAAAGCGATTGATAGTGTATTAAATGTTATTTTTATGGTCATTGCTTTTACTTCTGTAGTGGGTTGCGTGCTATCTCTTATTGGTGCATTTCTTGCAAATATTGATCGAAAACGTAAGGATATTGCTGTTTTACGTTTAATAGGTTTTCAGCAAAGTGCGGTTGGTATTTATTTAGTTTTTCAAGCAATCGTACTCAGTAGTATTGCGTTCATTTTATCTTATGGGCTGTATTTGTTTGGCAGTCAATTATTTAATCAAATACTAGGAACAAGCTTAAGTGGCTCCCATTTTGTTAGTCGTTTGGCTCCAATACATTTATGCTTGGCTTTTATTTTCTCTTTTCTACTTGCTGGCGTGGTTGCTGCTATAGGGGCAGTTCGCGCAGTAAAAATTCAACCAGCGGAGAGTCTGCGAGATGTTTAAATATCGCTTTTCTTTATTAGCATTAATTATGGCCAGTACGGCTGTATCAGCCCAACCTTGGGAAGAAAAATTTTTTAACCCGAAAAAATTAGATGGTGATATTGTATTACCCATGCCTTGTGAAGGGAGTATGGTTTTTCGAGTAATTAAAACTAACACCAAAAAGCCATTAGAAGATATTAAAGTCACTCTCGGTGGCAATAGCAATGATGCAGATGGTTATGCGCAATATGCTACGCCAAATTATATTTCGGGTAGTTTTGCCAATGAAAAACAAGAACGCTATTTCTTAATGGGAAAATATGAGGTGACAGAAGCTCAGTTTAATGCCGTAATGAAAGGTGAGCAATGTCCTTCAGTAAATATGAAAACCAGTTTACCCGCAATTAATATGAGTTGGTTTGATGCGGTAGAATTTACCCATAAATATAATGAATGGCTACTTAAAAATGCAGCCGATAAACTTCCAACGGAAGATGGAAGTAAAGGATTTGTCCGTTTGCCAACTAATGCTGAATGGGAATTTGCTTCTCGAGGTGGGGTTGCGGTTGATGAAGCAGCATTCCGTGAAAATACCTTTCCTATGCCAGATGGTATAGCTCGTTATGCATGGTCATCTAAAAATGCTAATGGTCGTTTGCAAGTTATCGGTTTACTTGAGCCGAATCCACTTGGTTTATTTGATACATTGGGGAATGTTTCTGAAATGGTATTTGACGGTTTTCGTGCTAATAAGCTAAGCCGTTATCATGGTCAAGAGGGGGGCATGATTGCCCGAGGTGGAAGCTATATTAAAGGAGAAAGTGAAGTCAACAATACTTCACGTATTGAGGTCCCTTATTACGATAATAATGGTGCGATGAAGAAAAAAGATATGGGATTCCGTGTAGCAATTACCGCGCCTTTATTAACATCAAATAATCGTATTAATCAATTACGTCAAGAATGGTCAGCTTTAGGTTCAGATAGTAAAGAGAGTAATGATCCAAATATTGTAGGTAAACTGGAAAAATTAGCGTCGAACGTTGAAGATGAAAAACTTAAACAAGAAATCACTAAGACCAAAGATGAATTGCGAGCAGCAAACCAGGCACGCGATGAACAGAGAGATGCCGCAATTCGTTCAGCCTTACAATTAGGTGGATTCCTTTGTGCTAATGTTTCTGATTTACAGGCAGAAGTAGAACAGCAAGAAACAGCGGTAAAAGCTTTTGCTGAGGAAATAAAAAATGAACAGGATACCGATTTAAAACAAATTTATCAGCAAAAAGAATCTGATTTTAAACAACGATTACAAGAGGCAGAAAAGGCTAGAGATTTTGTTGTGCAATATTATGCAGGCACAATTACTAGTACATTTGACACTTATAGCCTTGCTAATGTAAAAGAACAAGTAGAAAGAACAAAATCCATGATGAGCGAGAAAAAACTTGCTAATGGACAAGCGACGAATTTGAGCCAGTACCTTGATTTATATTGGAAACATTTAAGCCAATATTATCAGAATGGCAAAATTACCCGAGAGCAATGGTTACAGCAATGTAATCAAATTAAACCTCAAACTCACTAATGATAAATAAGGAAAATCTTATGAAATTGAAAAAGACCTTTGGTGTACTAATTTTATCTAGTTCATTAGCCCTTGCAGGCTGTGCTGGTACAGGTAGTAGTTCAAGCAGCTTAGATAGCGGTGATGATGCTAAATTTTTTAGCTCATCAGGCTGGGGTTCTTGTGCTTGGGGAGCAGCAGGAGGTGCTGCATTAGGTGCTTTAACAGGATTATTGACGGGTGGTGATACTGAAAGTACAGTAGCGGGTGCCGCAATTGGTGGAGCAGCAGGCTGTGCAGCTGGTATGAGTGCTAACTACTATTTAGAAAAACAACGTAAAACTTATGTGAAAAAAGAAGATCGTTTGAATGCTTATATTGCTGATGTTCGTCAAAATTCACAGATGGTACAAAAATCCACAGCAAAATTAAATGCTGCTACGGCTAAAAACAATCAATTGATTGCTAAAGTGAATAGTCAATTAAAAGCCGGAACAATTCAAAAAGCAGAAGCTAAACAACAATTAGCTCAAGTAGATGCTGATATTAAAGCTGCAAAAGAACGTTTAAGTGTAATGAAATCCAATTTAAATATGCTTAGTGATACAGCTAAAGCTGAACGTTCTTCCGGTGCTTCAAGCAAGAGATTGGATCAAGAAATTTCTCAATTAAGAAAACAGGTTTCAACCTATGAACAAGCATTACAAGCACAGGTGAAACAACGCTCTGCAATTCAAGTCGGGTAAGGAGTGAGCGTGAAAACGATTAAATTATTCACCGCACTTTCTGCTTGTGCTTTATTAGTTGCTTGTTCTGCGACGCCTGAAGAATGTGATCCAAATGTGGAGCAAAGTATTTGGGGTAAAATGGCCTGTGTGAATTCAGGTAGCTATGATACCCGAGTGCAGCGTAAAGAAAGCGAGTTATCACAAGAGCAAGCCAAAAATGCTGATTTGCAAGCTAAAAATAAACGAGCTCAAGAGGCAAAAAATAAATCAACCAAGCAACTGAATCAGAAAAAAGCTGCATTGGCTAATTTAAATAAGGAATTGCAAAATGATGCGGCCTTGCTTAAACAAAAAGCTCAAGGTAATAGCGACCTATTAGCAAAAATTCAAGATGTAGAACAACAAATGAAGCAGGTAAATACTTCTAGTGCATCTGATGAAGTGAAAGCAAAAGAATTGCAAACGTTACAGCGTAAGTTGACTGCTTACAAAAAAGCGCTTGCTGTTAAATAATTATAAAGGCTGATCTTGAAAAAAGATCAGCCCTTATTATTGGAATAAGAATATTGACAGTTTTTATTCCAATAATACGACTCAAATGTAGAGGGATTTATGCAACGTTTAGCTCGTTTTAAACTAGAAGAAATTAATCAAAATGCAACGGTGCTTTTTGAACATTACGATGAAATACTTAAAATTGTGAGAGCTCATCTTCCACCAAGCACAGCCACTTTATTCGCTAAACCTGAAATCAAATCAGATCGAGTAACGGTAGAATGGTATAGCGAACTGGAAGGGCAGCCTTATCTAGTGTCTGAAAATGAATCAGATAAAGCGGCACTACAAAAAATTTCACCTCTCATTCAACAGCGTTTAAATGCTATTGCTGCACTTACTCAAAATCTAACTGAAAGAGGGGTTATTAGTGCAGAACAAAGCACTTGGTTGAGTCAATTAGTGGAAGGTGCCAATCATAACACCCGTCAAATTTATTTAATCAATAATGAACCCGTTATTACTGGTTGGGGGATTGGAAAAAAAGTAGAACCACCGGCTCCGCCACCGATTGTCCCTGTGGCAACACCTAAACACCGTTGGTGCTATTGGTTATTACCGCTTCTTTTATTGCTACTCGGTTTATTGGCTTGGTGGTGGTTTAATCGTGAACCTGTTGTTCCCCCTAAAGTGGAACCACCTAAGGTAGAAGAACCGAAAAAAGAAGAACCAAAAATTGAGGAGCCTAAACCAGAACCTCCAAAAGAAGAGCCAAAGGTTGAAGAGCCTAAACCTGAGCCTATAAAAGAGGAACCAAAGGTTGAGGAGCCTAAGCCTGAGCCTATTCAAGAGCCGATTAAGGAAGAGCCGAAAGTAGAACCTCCTGTTGTTGAGCCACCGAAGGAAGAGCCTAAACAACCACCACAAAAAGTGTGCAAGCCGAAATACAAACCAGGTGAAACACCACAGATGGTAATGATTTTTGATAATTCTGCATCAATGCTTTATAGTTTGTTAGAGAACTCACAAACTATAAGTAATTTTGAACAGCGTTGGGATGCGTATGGTGTAAGTAATGAGGAGCTTGAGTATATGCGTCGTTTACCAAATCGCTTAGCCACTGCTAAAAAAGCCTCTTCCAATATTATTAATAGCATTGGCAAAAATGTAGATATCGGCTTAGTCTCATTAAAAACTTGTCCGGCTGCAACTAACCATGGTTTCTATTCACCAGGTAAACGTAATGCACTTAAAGCCAAAATTCAAGCAATGAAACCAGGAGAAGAGAATAGCGGAACTCCTCTATATAATGGATTACAAATTGCAAGCAGCATGATTGATGGTGTAAAACGCGATGCCTTTATTTTGCTTCTAAGTGATGGCAAAGATAGCTGTACTACAGCAGATATTTGTGGCCTAGCCAATCAAATAGCCAAACAAAAACCGCGTTTAAAAGTGAATGTGGTTGATATTGGTGGGGCTAGAGCTGCCAACTGTGTAGCCAGCGCTACTGGCGGAAAAGTATTTACCGCAAATAATCAGAAACAAGTGGTGAGTATGGTGAATCAAGCTATTAAACCTATGACTAAAACTGATGAGTGTGAATAAGGAACGCTTATGCAACGTCTAGCTCGTTTTAAATTGCAAGAAATTAATCAAAATGTGACCGCACTTTTTGTCCATTATGATGAAATAATTAAAATCTTGCGTAGCCATTTGCCACCAAGTACCGCCACTTTATTTGCAAAACCAGAAATAAAAGCCGATCAGGTTACAGTGGAATGGTATAGCGAACTAGAAGGTCAGCCTGTCTTGATTGCTCAAGAAATGCAAGAAGAGAAGCAATTTAAACCAATAATTTCACTGATTCAACAACGCCTAAATGCGATTGTAACATTGAATCAGGAGCTTATGGCTAAAGGTGTACTGACACCCGAACAAAGTGCTTGGTTAACTCAATTGGTGGAAGGGGCGACTCATGATACCCGTCAAATTTATTTAGTAAATAATGAACCAGTTATTACTGGTTGGGGTATTGGAAAAAAAGTAGAACCACCGGCTCCACCACCAGTTGTTCCTCTTACTGCACCAAAACACCGTTGGTGCTATTGGCTTTTACCGCTTCTTTTATTACTACTAGGCTTATTGGCTTGGTGGTGGCTCAATCGCGAACCGGTTGTACCGCCTAAAGTAGAACCACCTAAGGTCGAAGAACCGAAGAAAGAAGAGCCTAAACCAGAGCCACCGAAAGAAGAGCCTAAAGTGGAAGAACCAAAACCGGAGCCGGTTCAAGAACCACCAAAAGAAGAACCGAAAGTAGAGGAGCCCAAACCTGAACCGAAAAAAAACTGTCGAGTAGTGGAAAAGCCAACTGATGCACCACAGATGGCAATTATTTTTAATAATGCTTCAGGAATGCGCTATACCTTATTAGAAAGCGCCAAAAAAGTAGCAATTTTTGATGAAAAATTAAGAAATCCAGCAAAATATGGCATCACGCAACAAGATATCTATTACATGGAGCGCAAACCAAATCGATCCGTGGCATCCAAAAAATCGGTAGCGGAATTAATTAATAATATTCCACCAGCAGTGGATATTGGTTTAGTCGAACTAAAAAGTTGTTTATCTACCTCGAAAAAAGCATCTTATGCTACCAATCATGGCATATTTACTGCGGCACAACGCAGTACATTAAAAGCCAAACTTAATAAAATGCAGGTACGCGATCATCGTGTTCCTGGTACACCTATTTATGAAGGATTACAAAAAGCCTTAACCATGGTAGATGGAAAAGAACGTGAAGCATTAATTGTATTAATCACCGAAGGTAATGGCGATTGTACGAATCGCAGCGCCTGTGAGCTCATTAAAAAAGAAGCAAAAGAAAGACCAAAATTAAAAATTAATATCGTCAATATTAATTCACCTTGGAATAATACGGATTGCCTAGCTAAGACAACTGGTGGTGAAATTCTAAACGGTGATATGACGAATCAAGTTAAATTAACTGAAGCTATTAAAAAATCAATGGAACCAGTACAGCAAGAAATCTGTGATGAATAATGGAAAGGGCGTTTAACGCCCTTTTTTTCAATATCAGAATCCATTTAATGGAATTTTTTTAGTCTCCACCTAATAACGCATCGATTTTATTATTGTTTTTATCTGGATTAAATTTTTTCAAAAAAATAACCGCACTTTATCGCGCGGTTACATTATTTTATAAGCATTTAGCTGGCTTTGGCAGACCAGCCAATTTAGTTGCTTGCTTAGCTGGTCCGTCAGGGAAGAGCCGTTGCAAATAGCGGCTATTCCCTTTATCCGCACCTAATTTTTCTGACATTGCTTTTACCAACATTCTAATCGCAGGGGAGGTGTTATATTCTTGGTAAAAATCACGCACAAAATAAATCACTTCCCAGTGAGCTTCGGTCAGTTCTACATCTTCTAGCTGAGCAATGTGTTTTGCTACATCCTCATTCCAATCAGCAATATTAAGTAAATAGCCAAAGGCGTCCGTTTCTATTTGTTTTCCTTGTACGATAATCATATTAATTCACTTCTTTAAAGCTGATCATTTCATTATAGGAGTAGTCAGAGACATCTTCATCATCAAATTTCATTGGTTCGATGCGTTCTTCATCAAATGCGGTATCCCCTTCAATGCCATCAAGTGATTGACCATGTTTAATGCCTTTGAAATCGAAGAGTTTTGGGTCACATAAGTGTGACAACGTAATGTTTTGCATGGCGCTAAACATGGTTTCTAAGCGTCCAGGATATTGACGGTCCCAAGTATTCAACATTTCTTTTACTACTTGACGTTGTAAATTAGGTTGAGAACCACATAAATTACAAGGAATAATTGGGAATGCTTTGGCTACAGCATACTTTTCAATATCTTTTTCTTTACAGTAAGCCAATGGACGAATCACGATTTGCTTGCCGTCATCTGAAATTAATTTCGGTGGCATAGATTTTAATTTTCCACCGTAGAATATATTCAGAAACAGGGTAGCCAACATATCATCACGATGATGACCAAGTGCAATTTTTGTTGCCCCAAGTTCAGTTGCTGTACGGTATAAAATACCACGGCGTAGGCGAGAGCAGAGAGAGCATGTTGTTTTGCCTTCTGGGATTTTCTCTTTTACGATGCCGTAAGTATTTTCTTCAACGATTTTATAATCCACACCAATACTTTGCAGATATTCAGGTAAAACATGCTCAGGAAAACCTGGCTGCTTTTGGTCTAAATTGACTGCAACGATATCAAATTTAATCGGTGCACTTTGTTGTAAATTCAACAAAATATCGAGAAGCGTATAGCTGTCTTTACCACCAGAAAGACAAACCATTACTTTATCACCATCTTCAATCATACCGAAATCAGCAATCGCATTGCCAACATTACGGCGAAGGCGCTTTTGCAATTTATTGAAATTATAACTTTGTTTTTTATCTTGGTTTTGTTCTGTCATATTGATTACTTTAGTTAATAAAAAAGCCCTGAAATAATTTCAGAGCTTATAAATTTTATGGAGCCAGCAGGTGAGAATTTTTCTGTTTTTTCTTCTAAAAGAAAAACTCAACTTTTGGCGTAATCTTAAATGTAATTGCTCTAAAAACAATTTTGGAATTATATCACACAACCTAGTAGGAATGTGGCTATGTATTTTCCGCAAAGATTATTAATCTCCTCTCAATATTGAAGTAATTAATGTTGCACATATGCTTTTTATCACATCAAAAGATAAGTCAAGGCTTTTAGCTTTAGCTGCATTTTTAATTTTATTCCAAACATTATCACTACGAATTTTGTCAAAGAATTAATGTCCTTGCCAAGTAAGTGAAAGTGCAACATAGTTTTCACCATCAAGATCACTCAAATCTTCAAGGGTGATTAAGCCAGCCTGCTCAAGCAATTTATAATGGTAATTGACAATAGCTGGTGAAACCCCATCGAACACATCATTTTCAAGAAAACTTGTGTTATCTGCTTTTTCTTCTAATTTAAGTAGTATTTTACGAATTAAATCCCAATCTCTTTTCATTTTGTTATACCTGTACAATCTTATACACTTCTGTTAAATCTAGCTCTTATTAAATGTGAATTCAACCATATTTTGAGGGAGGCTTACAATTTAAAAACAAAAAACTTCATATAGAGTAATCACAAAAATATTTAACTGATTGGCGTAATTCTGGCGTAATAAACTTATAAAATATATGAAAACGGGTAGTGCTAAAGAGTAGAAATGTTTAAACGTTGATATAAAGATTTATAGGCGATTGATTTTATTTTGAAATATACAAAATAAAAATCCCCGTCCAATGAACGAGGATTATAATATGGTGCCTAGGGTCGGACTCGAACCGACACAGTTATTCACCGGCGGATTTTGAATCCGCTGCGTCTACCAATTTCGCCACCCAGGCATTTGGGTTGTTCTGAATTATACGTTTATCTTACTTCGTTGCAAGTAAAATTTCATTAAAAACGTGTGGTTGTTTTAAATTTCATCAACTTGTATTCAAAAAGAAAAGGGAGGTTTAAAATAATTTGATACGTTGTCACAAATTATAGGTAAAATAAAAGCTTAGTATTTCTACTAAGCTTTATGATTATCTAATTAAGCGGTTTGACCTGCAAGGTTACCTAAATCTTTATCGATTAAGAATAAGCCTTTGCCATCTTCGCCAAGAAGATTTAATTTGTCTAAAATACCGCTGAATAATTTCTCTTCTTCGTGTTGTTCTGCAACATACCATTGTAAGAAATTGAATGCAGAGTAGTCTTTTTCTTCAAAAGTTTTACCCACTAATTCATTGATTTTACTTGTGATCAATTTTTCGTGTTTATAAGTTAATTCAATGATTTCTTTTAATGATTTGTACTCATGCGCAGGCGCTTCAATTGCAGTGATTACCGCTAATGCACCAGTTTCGTTTAAATAAGTGAATAATTTACGCATGTGTTGCATTTCTTCTGCAGCGTGTTCTGATAAGAATTTAGCTGCACCTTCAAAACCATTTTGTTCGCACCATGCACTCATTTGTAAGTAAAGGTTTGAAGAGTAGAACTCAAGGTTCATTTGATCATTTAATAATTTGATTACGTTTGCTGATAACATTTTGTATTCTCCTTCTAAAATTATAATGTTGCTAAATCACGATCGATAAAGTAAAGCGAACGACCGTCTTCACCCAGCAAGTTAAATTTATCAATAATGCTATTGAATAATTTTTCTTCTTCGTGTTGTTCTGCAACATACCATTGTAAGAAGTTAAAAGTAGAATAGTCTTTGTTTGCGAAAGTTACTTCAACTAATTCATTAATTTTAGAAGTAACGAGTTTTTCATGTTCAAGTGTGGTTTCAAATACTTCTTTAAGTGATTTGTAGTCATTCTTAGGTGCATCAATTTTACCTAAAAGTGGCATACCACTTGTTTCACTCACATATTTGAATAATTTTTGCATGTGTTCTAATTCTTCATCAGCATGACGAAGTAAAAATGCTGCAGCACCTTCGTAACCGTGCTTGCTACACCAAGAACTCATTTGTAAATAAACATTAGAAGAGTAGAACTCTAAATTGATTTGTTCATTTAACTTATCTGCGATTGCTTTATTAAGCATAACCAACTCCTTTCCTTATTAAGTAGAGATTAAAAATAAAAACAAGACTGCTTAACTTGTCATCGGTGTGCATTCTAATCTCACAAATGAGAATAGTCAAGTATTTTTTTTAAATTATTTCTATAAGTCACTAATAACAAAAGAAAAATCAATGTTAATTATTCTCATTTAGGTGATGTATGTAAAATAAATTCTCATTATCAGATCAAGAATAATGAAATCTGCAGAATTGATGTACGCAATTGTATTCAGAATTCACATAGCGTTATCTACAAATTTCATACTAATTCCAATTATTCCATTTCAAAGACATCCATTTATTTCTTTTATATCCACAACCCAAAATCACCTTATTTTGAGTAATGCATGAAATAGGATAGTCACTTATATTGATTTGTGACATATTTATATTATACAATTTAACATAATATACATTATGCGAAATCAATTACAAGGTTAGTGAAAGCTACGTATTAATAAAATCACAAAGTTATACACAGGTTGTAAATACCACTTAAGCGATGCAAAACCTGGCTCTAAAGCACCTTGCAATAAGATGAAATAATGATTTATACACTCTAAAGTTGTTATGTAAGGAAAAAATAAAGAAGTTTACATGTATCAAATAATGACAACGCTACGTGAATTCTGCGTTATTTTATGAGGTGAATATCATCAGATTTAAAAAAGAAAAACGTAAATCTCAGGGATTAGGATTTACGTTTTGATGAATGGCATTTGTGTGACTATGTCACGATATGTATAAGATTAAGATAACAGTTTTGCTCCGTATTCATAAACCTGTTGCAGTAAATTCAGTTTGGTTGGATTATCAGAATATTCCTCCGCTAACCGTTGTAGACTTTCCTCAAATTTAACCGCACTTTGTTCTAATTTACGTTGGCGATATTTTTGCCATTTGATTTGCTCAGCACGATTTAGAGTTTTATAGAAATGTCTGGCACGATAATGGAATAACAATTCAGGAATTCGTTTATCTTCAAATGCTAAACCATGTTCAGCTAATTTTTCAGCTGGTAAATCGCGTAAAATAGCCATATTGTTTTTATCGGCATTGCTAAAGAAACCATTATAAAGTTCAGTTTCTACATTATTACTCGGCTCAAATTCTCGTTCTCCTGAGAAGATTTCAATAACTTTCTCGCGAATATCTAAGGATTGGCGCAATTTTGCTAAATTATCTAAGCAATGTTGTCTATCTATCCCTAAACGAGCTGCATTTTCCGGCAGTAACGTTTTTGCAGGCGCCAAAATTGGGCATTTATTTATATGAACCAATTTTAGTGGGATTGATGAAACTCCCCTTTCTTCTAGCTCGCTTTTCTTGGTATATAAATCTTGTCGCAAATCAACCGCACTTTTACTGAGTAAATTATTAATATCACCAGATAAATCACAGACGATTACAGCATTCTGATTAGTAGGATGCCATGCTAATGGTGCCACCCAAGCACAGTTGCCGCGATAATTACCCAGCATGCCCGAAACGTGCACTAATGGTGTCATTTCAGCGGTATCGATCAGTTTCTCAATTTCCTTTTTACCTCTATGCTCAAAGAAGAATTGAAATAATTTAGGCTGCTTTTCTTTAATTAATTTAGCCATGGCGATGGTTGCATACACATCAGCCATCGCATCATGGGCATTTTCATGCTCAATGCCATTTGCTTTGGTTAGTTTTTCTAAGCGGAAGCTTGGCATTCCATCATCGTCATAGGCCCAATTAATGCCTTCAGGACGCAAAGCATAACAGGCGCGCACTAAATCCAGTAAATCCCAACGAGAATTACCATTTTTCCAGCTATATTCATAGGGATCGATGAAGTTACGGTAAAAGGTATAACGAGTCATTTCATCATCATAACGAATGTTGTTGTAACCCATCACACAAGTATTGGGTTGTGAAAATTCAGCTAGAATTTTTGCGGCGAATTCAGGTTCAGGAATTCCCTTTTCATTACATTCTTGTGGTGTAATTCCTGTGACCATTACGGCTTCCGGGGCAGGCAAATAATCATTGGTTTGCTTGCAATACAACATAACAGGCTCGCCAATAATATTAAAATCTGCATCGGTACGAATACCAGCAAATTGAGCTGGACGATCACTTGCCGGATTGATACCAAAACTTTCGTAATCGTAGATAAAAAAACTAAAATTGTTTGCCATAATTAAGCCAAAATTTTATCTAAATAATATAAACAGAAAATTGCTGAAAGGCTGATAAGAACACCAAACCAGTTGATTTTGCTGATTTTTTCTTTAAAGAAAAATGCGCCGGTGATGGTGCCTAAACAAATAACACCAATATTCATTCCCGCAAAAACTAAGGTTGGATTTTGTCCGAAACTTTGGTGCGCTTTAATGTAAAACAGGATATTAAAGAAATTCAATACACCTAAAATAATTCCACCAATAAAGCTTGGCACAGTCCATTGAGTGCGTTTTAGGAATAAATATAGGAACATGACACAAGCGGCTAATGAGAAAGCAATGAATAATGTGGTTGGGAATGCTCCCCCGCTTTTGGCTACTTGTTTGAATAAAATATCAATGGTGCCATAGCCAAACCAAACACCGATTAAGCCTAAAATACCTTTAAAAGTGACCGCACTTTGTTCATTTGATTTGTTCAAGATACAGAATAAACCAATGAATGCCAAAATAATGCCAACGATTTTTGGCGGACTTAATGTTTCATGGAAGATAATGAAAGAGGCAACAATTGGTAGAAATAACGATAAGCGTTGTGCTGCATCTGAACGCACGATACCCGCAAATTCAACGGCTTTAGACATAATGATAAATACGGTTGGTAATAAAATACCTAACGCCAGGAAAATAGGTGTGCTATCACTTTGTGCTAGATATTCGGTAAATTCTAATCCTTTGAAATCAGGTTTGAGTAAGAAATAGCTTAATGAAATGGCGACAATATAGTTAAACGCAATTGCTTGTTCAATAATGATATTTTTCTTGCGAGCAACTTTGAGTAACACCGATACGGCAACACTACATAGAATGGCTAAAATAAGGTTGTGCATAATTCGTCCTAAATTCTCATAAAAATAACAATGAAAAAAGCGGCCAATTGCTTTGACCGCTTTAAAAAACTACTCTGTTGCGCCAAAGCCACGCAAACCAACCACATGAACTTGTTCTTGGTTGCCGGCAATTTTACGCACCAGTTTATAGGTTGTCCCTTTTTCAGGGCTGATATTCTCTGGCGCAGCGATAAGTAATTGCATATCCAAACGTTCGCAAAGTTCGAACAAGGTGGAAATGGATTTACCATCCAAACGCGCCGCTTCATCCAAGAATAGCAAACGACATGGTACGATATCTTTTCCGCGAATACGGCGGCTTTCCTCTTCCCAGCTTTGTACAACCATTAATAGGATTGACATACCCGTACCGATCGCTTCACCTGTCGATAATGCACCACTTTCAGCACGTAACCAGCCATCTGCACCACGGAAGACTTCAACTTCTAGCTCAAGGTAATTACGGTAATCTAATAATTCTTCACCGATAGTTTGTGCTGTGCGTTGGCCCATATCAATATGCGGGTTAATGCGTTGATAAAGTTTCGCAATGGCTTCAGAGAAAGTAATACGATTATCGCTGAATAAATCTTGATATTCTTCCTGTTTACCAGATAGCGCATCAAGCAACATCGCATGTGTATCACGAATATTGACCACTAAACGTACCGATTTCACCTGACCGAATGCAATATTTTGTAGACCTTGGTTCAACATGCGAATACGGTTCTGTTCACGTTGAATGGTTTTACGCATAATATTCGCCACACTTTCAGAACTGATCGCCAATTTTTTCTCACGGCCAGTCAATTCTTCTGTTAAGCGATTAAGCTCAATTTCCATTTGCTCAATTGCATCAATCGGATCATCCGTTTTAATAATATCCTGACGAATACGTTCACGAAGATGTTGATATACCGCAATGAAGAAGCGGACTTTATTTTCCGGTTTGCGGCTGTCTTCAGAAATACGCAATGCATCGCGGAGATATTCATTATCAGCCACCGCAGTACGTAACGCACCTAAGGCTTTATCTGACATTGAACGTAACTCATCAGCAGATAAATAAGCTAACTCACGACGATTGAGTCGTTTTTCCACATCAGAATTGCGAGATAAACGGAGAACCACGCACCAGCTGACTTTCGCTGCCACAACTAATTCACGTTGAGTTTTGTAATCACGTTCTGCTTTGCGAATACGTTTATTTAAGTTATCCGCTTCGCTTTCAATAAGCGTTAGTTGTTTTTCGACATAAGAACGACGTTGACGGCTAGTTGAAAGTTGTTGATACAACTCATCACGGCGATTTCTTGCACGTTCCTCTGCCCCTTCATCAGCACGCACGCCCAACTCACCAATCTCAGCAATTAATTCTTTCAACAATTGATTTTTACTGTCGTAAGAACTTTGCAATTGAATAAATACTTGGTTGTATTGTGCAAATTGACTTTGTTTTTGACGCAATTGTTCACGTTGAGTATCACGCTGTGTTTGTAATTGTTCCAAGCGTTGACGTAGTTGCTCATTAAGCTCTGATGTTTCTGCTTGTCCAGCATCTTCATAACTGAAGTGATTTTTACGTTGCACCACATCCGCTAAAGCAAATACACGTTGTTGTACTTGTTTTTGACGTTCAACGGCTTGAGTTAAATCAGCTTTTAAGCGCTCATAGTTTTCTGGATCGCTTTGTAAAGTATTTGCAATCGGCTCTAATTGTGACAACGCAACGCCATGTTGACGAATAAAGCTTTCATCTTGCTCTGCGATGTCTAATTGTTCACGGCACTCTTCAATGCGATCAAGTAATTCTTCATCAGCAAGTAAGTTAAGCTGTGGCATTAACTTATTCAACAATTGCATTTTTTCTTTGGCATTATCCAATTTAATTCGAATTTGTTGTTCACTGCTTGAGAATTGATTGAGCTCACGATCAATTTCATTGCGCTCTTGATTGATTTCCGCCATCACCTCTTCAGGATTTGGTTGGAATGCAAGGGCTAGATGTAAGCCAACAAATTGACTAAAGTGTTCGTATAAACGTTGACATTTTTGTACATCAAAGGCGATTTGTGCGTATTCTTCCGCAATTTCATCACGTTTAGCTTGTAATTCTTCTAAATGTTTTTCACGTGCAGCACGGCCGAATAATGGAATTTGCGGGAATTTTGAATAACGCAATTCACGATCAGATACTTGCACCACAACGCCCATTTCAAGTTCTTGGGCTGAAAGTACGCTGTCATCAAAGGCATTTGGGTCACCTTCGATTAAATATAAATCGTCCGGACAATCTTCTAAATTAGCTAATTGTTCACGTACCGTGTTGAGATCACGCACAACAATAGCATGACGAGCTGGACCATAAAGTGCCGAGAAATAAGGTGCATCTTCAATTGGTACATCATCATATAATTCAGAAAGCAATACCCCACCAAAACGTTCTGCAAGCACATTTAAACGAGCATCTTCAGAACCATCTGGTTGGCTTAAACGAGAAATTTGCTCGTCTAATTGTTGACGTTGTTTTTCTAAATTGTCACGTTGAATAGTCAGTTCACGTTCTTTTACCAATTGTGATTGCATAAAATGCATTACATCTTGGCTATGCTCGAAGGTTTCACCACTTTGCTCTTGTAAGCGTTCTAAAGCGGCTTGAGCAGTCAACCAAGCGGGTGCTTTACGAGCATTTTCTTCGTAAAGTGCGGTCAAACTTTCACGTTTTTGACGCAAGGTTGAACGGTTTTCTACTTGCTCAGCAAGTTCTTCATTCAAACTTTCAATGAGTTCTTCTTGTTCAGCGTGATATGCTTCAAGTTCATCTGCGGTTTCTAAAGATAAATCAGCACGTTGATTAAAATCAGCCAATAATTTAACCGCACTTTGTTGTTGAGCATAGCGCTGTTCTAACTCATGTAATTTTGCGCGTAATTGAGGTGTTTGTTGAGCTTGAATTTTTTGTGTTGGATATTCACGCAATAATTCTTTAGCACTTTCCCAAGCACTTGAACGAGGCACATCACCGGCAATTTTGCACACTAACTGATAGGCCTTATCAAATTGTGATTTTGCCGCTTCAGAAATAGACATTTTATGTTCTAACTCAAGCACTTGCTCGGTAAGACTTTCTGCATGGGCCGCAAATTCCGCATGGTAATCTTCCGCATTTTTCACGCTTAAATCGGCTAAACCACATAAGGTTTTCGCTTTTTCAAGCGCGGCAATCGCTTGTTGATATTGCAATGCACGGGTTTGTTGTGCATCTAATGCTTGTTGATAGTCCGCAAGTTGCGCACGTACTTGGTCAATTTCAAGTTCCGTTTGCTCAAATTGCGCTTGGCTTTCTTCAAGCTGTTCGGTTGCGGTTTCCACAACCATTTTTTGTTCTTCTAATTTTTCTGTAAGCTCAGCCACATCTTCTTGATAACGCGATACTTTTTCTTGATGACGTAACGCATTTAATACCAAGTTTAGATGGTCTGCCGCACTTTGATGATCGACTTCTAAAGTACGTTCATTTTCTGCCAACTCTGCAGCTTCACGGCTTAAGTCAATTAAGCGATGTTGTGATAATTCTTGCTCAGCTTTTGCTTTATACCAATCACGGCGGAAACCTAGAGCGGCTTCGATATTGCCGCGGCGTTCATTGGCATTACGCATATAATCTGATGCCACATAATTAGTGGTTTCGGTGATTAAATGTTTGAATAAATCACGGTCAGATTGCGTAACTTTAATTGCTTCAAGGGTCATGCGGTTTTCACGTAACGCACTTTCCATATCTTGGAAGGCTTTGCGCACACCAAGGTTTTCCGGCAATAAGTAATCACGTAAAGAACGGGTAATGGCACTGGAAATACCACCGTATAAAGAAGCTTCAATTAATTTATAGAATTTGCTACGGTCTGAGGCACTGCGTAAGCGTTTTGGAATAATGCCCAAATCAAACATCATGCCGTGATAATCGGTGATAGAATGATATTGCTTAAATTGCGCACCAAGGTTTTCAATTTTATCTTTTAATTCATTTAAATTGAGTACGCGCGCTTGACGTTCACCGACTGTTTCGGTGAAAAGTGCGGTCGGATTTAAGGATAATTCCACTCCTTGAATTGAGAAGGTTTTTAAATCCACTTTCTTATCACGACCCGCAATTTGTTGTAGACGCACCCCCACGAGAATTCGTTGGTGACGAGAGTTGATGGTATCTAATACTGCGTAACAAACGCCCGGACGCAATTTACCGTGTAACCCTTTATCACGCGATCCGCCTGTCGAGCCGGCTTCTGTGGTATTACGGAAATGCAACAAGGTTAAGTCTGGAATCAACGCTGTGACAAAACCCGCCATGGTTGTGGATTTACCGGCACCGTTACCACCGGAAAGTGTGGTCACCAATTCATCCAAATCAAAGGTACGGGCAAAAAAACCGTTCCAATTAATTAAGGTTAATGAACGGAATTTACCTCGTTCTACTCCACTATGTTGGTTTAATACAGGAGCAATAAATTCTTCTTCAACCTGTTCGGTTGATTGCTCAGGTTCGTCTTGATAGATTTCGTTTTCAAGTTCTAATACATCAGACATTATTCTTCTTCTCCTGCATCATCAAATTCTTCATCAATTTCGACCGCACTTTCTTCATCATCGAGATCATCAGCATTGCTCGCCGCTTTTGCTTGCTTTTCGAGTTCGAGAGATTGTGGTGTTGCTGCTTCCCCATCACGAATTAAACGAGCTTGTGCTTCTAACGGGTCATCACCAGAACGGACTTCAGCCCCAAAACGGAAAACTGATTCTGAAATCGTAAATTTACCGCTATGCTGTTCGCCTACGGTATGAATCATGCCTAAACGACGTAAACGACCGATCGCCGCACGTACTTTTTCAGATAATTTTTGCTTATCTAAATCTGAACCGCTGGAACGTTGATTGACTGCTTTTAATAATTTACCTTCGTCTGCTAAATTCAGTAATTCATCATAAACTTCTTGCGTACTGAAGATACCTTGCTGTGCCAAACGTTCTGGGCTTAAATACAAATAGCAAAGCACTTTTCCTACTAACATTTCTAATTCGGAAAGCACTGAACGGGCGATTAACGTCGTCGCTTTTGGACGTAAATAGAAAAAGCCTTCCGGTGCACGAATTAATTCCACGTTGTAACGGCGGTAAAAGCCATCTAACTCATTTTGGAAATCCATCAAAAAAGCATGATTATCTAATTGATCTGTGCTGATATGGCGACCTGAACGCAACAAGCTGTCCACTGCCGGGAAAATAGGATTTGCAATGGCATTTGCCAATTTCGGGGAAATTACATCTTGAATATCTGTCATGGTTAATTTCTCATTTTATGAATTCGTTTTTGGTTAAGCCACAGAATTAATATTTATCAATCACATGCGCTTGCACTTCTGCGCCGTAATCGTTAATTTCCTGCCATTGCGGATAAATACCGGCTAAATCATCATTTGCCATACCTAAACGCACTGCTTGATCCACAATAATACGTGCCACATCAAAATGACGTGAAAGCGGATAAGCCTCTAATTGTTCTTTTAAGACTAAACTTAAATCAATCGGACGATTATTTTCACGGTATTGAATGAGTAAGTCTTGCATGTGTTCGACGATTTGATCATGTAAATCAGCTAAAGATTCATATTGCAATTCTTCAGGTAATTCGCCCAATGCATCATCTTCACGTAATACCATTTCTTCATCTCGCAGATCAACCAAACGTTCCGCTTGAGCAGTCCACAAGAACCAAGGATGATCGAAATAGCTGTGGATAGAATTACGCAAGCGTTGTGAGAATACGCGGTTTTTATCCATATCAATGGCGGTACGGATAAATTTATGCACGTGACGGTCATAACCAATCCATAAATCAATGGCTTGCTGTCCCCAACTAATAATGCGGTCAAGCTTGGATTGCAAATCAGTGATTAATTGTTCAATAAAATACAGCTCATCATGGCCAATTACACAATCTTGAATACGTAATAATTGCGCCTGTAACTTATCACCCGCTGCATTTAAGGTGTCTTGTAACTCACGTAAATTGCCTGAGGTTTCATCTAATAAACGCTCACAGCTGGAAATTGCAGCCTGCCAATCTTTGGTAAGTAAATTGGCAATTTCTTCTTTAATGCTTTGCTGATTTTCATCCATCACACGTTGTGATAAATCAATACTATCGAAAATCTCTGCCACAGAATATTTTAACGGAGCGAAAACATTCCGGCGCCAAAAATGCTCATTCTCCCCTTTTGCTGTACCTTCTTCTGCAGCATCAGATGCACGCTGAATTTCATCAGCCACAATAGAAAGCTGTACAGAAAGACGCAACGCAGAAAATTCACGCTGACGAATATAATAATCTGATACGCCAACACCTAGCGGAGTGAGACGATAAATGGAAAGGCCTTCAGTAAATTCACTGCTGAAACGGTTAAGAAAACGCTGCTTCACCAATTCATTAATAGCATTATTGGCACGAGTGGCAATCGCGTCCGTTGATTGGTCAAAGGCATTGGCAGTATGGCGGAAAATATCCACTAAATCCGCTTCTAGCATCTCACCGTCTAAACGTTCGTTGTTATAAATGGCAATAGCCAATAAAAACACTAAGCGCTCTGTCGGCAGATTTAACGAAAATTCCCGCTCTTTCGCCCATGAGACGAGTTCAGGAATGGTTTGTGAGGTTTCGATCATTCGGTTACAAAAGCTTAAAATTGAACAAAAAATTTCTGAGATTATACAGGATTTTTTCTCAATCTTGAAAATCTTCTTGCAAATTGACCGCTCTTTTTAAATTTAAAATATCCTTAACTTAAATAAGGAAATATATTTCCGAATAATCGAACAACATTCAAACAAAATTTACAATTCTTTACAAAATTACCATACTCATTTACTTTTCTATACAAAAAAAGCTATCTATAATCCCAGCGTATAGATACGCAATCGTTTTCTTAGTGAAAGATATTTTAATTATCCTGTTTTAAAAAACATTATAAATCAATAATTGAATCTATGATCGACTCGTATTCTATATTGTTCTGTGTATATTTTATACAAAACTCTATGAAATTTTTTAATTACATGCAATTTATGTAGTTAAAGAAGAAAATCAAGCGAGGACATATGAAAAACTTTAAATTTAATGCTATCACGGCATTAATTGTGGGGCTGAATATGGCCGCAGTCAATGCTGCAGATGGTCCCATTCTTAATAATGGTTTAGATAATACTGCAACAGGACAAAATGTCATTGTTATAGGACATAAATCTGTTGTCGGAGGAGAGAATTCTACATCTATCGGCACTAATACAACAGCAGATGGTATTAATGCCCTAGCTCTTGGTACTGATGCAAAAGCAAAAGTCACAAATCCTGCTGCTGCAAATTCTAATAAACCTGCAAATTTGATTGCAATTGGTACAAATGCTAAATCTGAAGCAGCTGAAACAGTGGCTATTGGGGAATCAGCTAAAGCATCAAAACAAAATGCTAATGCCTTTGGTTCAAAAGCAAAAGCTGAGGGAGAAAGTTCATTAGCTTTAGGCTCTGGTTCATATGCAAAAGAAGACTCATCAGTAGCAATTGGTAATGATTCCAATGCCACTGCTGAATCTTCAGTCGCAGTCGGAGAATCTACAAATGCAACTGCTGTTTTTGCTACTGCTATAGGTGATAGTTCAACTGCTGCAGGTGTACGTAGCGTTGCAATCAGCGTAAATTCTAAAGCTAAAGCAGAGGATTCTATTGCGATTGGTGCGAATACAAGTTCTGAAATTAGAGGGGTTTCTATTGGAGCTGGTGCTTCTGCACATTATCAAGGTATTTCTGTTGGTTATGAAAGTAAGGCAACAGGTATTGGTTCAATTGCAACTGGAGTTGGCTCAACTGCGGCGGGATTATCTGCTATTGCAACAGGTTCAAATGCAACTTCGTCAGGTATAGCATCAATAGCTGTTGGTGACAAATCTAAAGCAACTGCAGGTTATGCTGTTGCAATTGGTGATAAAGCAAGTGCAACTCACGGCTCAAGTGTGGCGTTAGGTAATGCTTCAGAAACAAAACAGGCTGCTGCAGTAAATGACGCTACTGTAAATGGTATTTCTTATAATGCCTTTGCTGGAACAGATGCGACTGGGACAGTCTCCGTTGGTTCAGTAGGCAATGAACAATTTACTCGTCAAATTGTTAATGTTGGTGCGGGTGAAATTTCCAAAACATCTACTGACGCAATCAATGGTTCACAACTTTATATGGTCGCCGAGCAAGTTGGTGAAAATAAAAAACGTATCGAGAACATCCGAGTTCGCGCAGGTGATGTAAAAGTAAAAGCTGGTGATAACATCGATGTAGAAGAAACTCACGATGATGCTAACCAAGTAAAAACCTATACTGTTAGTACCAAAAAAGACATCAAAGCAAATTCTTATACCATTAATAATTCCAATATCAAAATTGATCAAAACGGAATTAATGCAGGTAACAAAAAAGTTATCAACGTTGCAAATGGTGAAAATGATAACGATGCGGTTAATGTTTCACAATTAAATAAAGTGAAAACTGATGTGGCTAACAATACTAAAAATATTGCTACAAACACTCAAAACATCGCTAACAATACTAAAGCAATTAATACTTTAAATAAGAAAGTTCATGATGTTGACCGTAAATCTCGCGCAGGTATTGCTGGCGTTGCAGCAATTGCCTCAGCTCCATCTGCTCGTAAAGATGGTAAGAGCATGGTATCAACTGGGGTTGCTCACCACCGTGGTGAAAGTGCGATTGCAATCAAAGCGTCTCGCAACTCTGACAATGGTCATTGGTCATCGAACGTAAATGGTGCAGCAGATACTCGTGGTCAATGGACTGTAGGTGCTGGCGTAGGTTACGAATGGTAATCTGATTTTAATCTAAAAACAAAGAGCCACAAATTTGTGGCTCTTTCTCTCTTCTCAAAATAATCAAAAATTTGACCGCACTTATTACAATAGATATCGCCAAACGAATGCGCTAACTAAAATAATCAGCATGATAATAATTTGTATTAAACGTTTTTTGGTTAATTTTTCTGCAGCCATATTGATTTGCTCTTCGATAACTTCTGAAATTGACTATTTAGTGGTAGAATAATTGCGTTAGATCAATTTTACACTATATTTATCGATTTGAGGAATAAATGAAGAATTTCGTTTCAGAAACCAAATCAGGACGCAGAGTTCAATCTGGCGGTTGTGCAATCCATTGTCAAGATTGCAGTATTAGCCAACTTTGTATCCCTTTCACATTGAACGAACATGAGCTCGATCAGCTTGATAATATCATCGAGCGTAAAAAACCCATCCAAAAATCTCAAGTCCTTTTTAAAGCCGGTGATACACTGAATTCCATTTATGCGATTCGTTCTGGAACCATTAAAACTTATACCATTAGCGAAGCCGGTGAAGAACAAATTACCTCTTTCCACTTACCTGGTGATTTAGTGGGCTTTGATGCGATCACAAATATGCAACATCCAAGTTTTGCACAGGCTTTGGAAACCGCTATGGTATGTGAAATTCCATTTGATATCTTAGATGACTTATCTGGAAAAATGCCTAAGCTTCGTCAACAAATTATGCGTTTGATGAGTAGTGAAATCAAAAGCGATCAAGAAATGATTTTATTACTGTCTAAAATGAACGCTGAAGAACGTTTAGCGGCATTTATTCACAATCTATCAAAACGTTACTCCGCTCGCGGTTTCTCTGCGAAAGAATTCCGTTTAACCATGACCCGTAGTGATATCGGTAACTATCTCGGTTTAACTGTTGAAACCATCAGCCGTTTACTTGGACGTTTCCAAAAATTGGGTGTACTCTCTGTTCAAGGTAAATACATTACTATTAATGATATTAATGCCTTGATTGATTTAACCGGTGTACATAAAACCAAAATCCAATTAGCAGAATAATTTAAAAGCGTGAGTTTTCACGCTTTTTTAACATTTGAAACAAAAAAACTTGCACGAGATCACTTTTTTGATAATCGGTTCTTGTCATCGTTTAAAATCTTTTCTATCCTATTGATATCTCATATCTTGGAGGTTTTATGAAATTTAATAATATTCTTGTTGTACTCAATCCTGATAACGAAAAACAATATGCTCTAGCTCGTGCTGTTCGTCTTGTTAAAGAACAGCAAAATGAAACAAAGGTAAAAATCACCACCCTTTTGAGTGTTTATGACTTATCGTATGAGATGTCAGCGCTTCTTTCTTCTGAAGAACGCAGTGAAATGCATAAAACAGCCGTTGAACAACAACGTCAAGCTGTGCAATTTTATTTAGATAAATATGCTGATCCGGAAATTGAGTTTGAATCTCACATTGTATGGAGCAGCAATGAAGCGGATGCAATTCGTGAAGAAGTTGAAAAGAATCAATACGACCTCGTTGTGAAATACACTAAAGATGAAGAGAGTTTCACTTCATTGATTTTCACACCAGTAGATTGGCAATTATTGCGTAAATGTCCAATTCCAGTATTAATGGTGCGTGATGGTGACTGGAAACACCAACGCCGTATTTTAGTTGCTGTTAATGTGTCAGGTGAACAAGAATATCAAGATGAATTCAACCGAGAGTTAGTTTCAACAGGCATGAATTTAGCGGAAAACTTAAACCGTGGTAACGTACATTTAGTGGCAGCCTACCCTGTTGCGCCAATTAATATGGCAATTGATTTACCTGAATTTAATACTTCAGGTTATGAAAATGGCATTCGCGGCCAGCACCTCATCAATATGAAAGCCTTACGTCAAAAATTTGGTATTGATGAAGATCATACCCATGTACGTGAAGGTTTCCCTGAAGAAGTGATTCCTGAAGTGGCGAAAGAAATTGAAGCTGAATTAGTGATTTTAGGCACAGTAGGTAGAACAGGTTTATCTGCAGCGTTATTAGGTAATACAGCTGAACATGTGATTAGTAAATTAAGCTGCAATCTACTAGCCATTAAACCTTCTAAAAAATAAGCCTATTTAGCTTTTTATTTAAAATAAGTGCGGTCAAAAAAAAACAATCATTTTAATGACCGCACTTTTTTGTTAAAAAAATGTGAAGTTCCTCACAAAATCAACTTTTTCCATTCGTCTCATCATTTCTTTTTCGTTATACTCATCCGCCCTATCGAAGACTTTCTATAAATTGATTTTGATTAAAAAGGAAAGACAATGAAAAAAACATTAATTGCAGCACTACTTGGTTTCTCTGCGCTCGCACAAGCTCATGAAGTTTGGGTTGCAACACCTGCACAACTTGCTTCTAATTCCGTTTTAAAAGCTGATTTAGCTTATGGTGACTACCCTTACGTTGAAAAAATTCCTGAAAAACGTCTTGCTATTTTTCCACCGATGGAACTCATCAATCAAGATGGTGAAATGCAAACATTAGTACAAAAAGGTGAAAACTACCAATATCAATCAGAAAAACCGTTAAAAGATGGTTCATATTGGGTAACAGCGACTTATAAACCAACTTTCTGGTCACAAAATAATGAAGGTTGGAAAATGGATAACTTACAAGGCACACCAAATGCATTCTATTGCGAACAAACTCAAATGTTTGGTAAAGCCTTTACCGTTGTTGGTAAGAAACCGTTGAATGCAGATATGTCGATGACACGCCTCGGCTTACCACTTGAAATCGTGCCACTTAAAGATCCAAAAGCAATTAAAGCGGGCGAAGCTTTCCCTCTTCAAATTTTCTATAAAGACAAACCACTTGCGGGCGAAACGATTATTGCAACGTCTGATACCTTTGTCGTAAAAGATATGGAAGCAGCAACATCTCACCGTGAACCACAAGCGTTCTCAGGTAAAACAGATAGTGAAGGTAAAGTTAACTTTATTCCATTAATTGAAGGCGTTTGGAAACTTAAAGTGATTCATAAAGAACCATTTGAAGATCAAAAAGTTTGTCAACATTCAGCGAATTACGCGACGTTAATTCTCCCTGTTGGTAAAGCTAGGGCTAAACTGCCACCAAAACCAGAACATCATCACCATTAATCATAAAAAAAGTGCGGTCAAATTTAACCGCACTTTTTTAATATGTTCTTAATGCTGGAGGTTTATAATGTTCAATAAAGCTTTCTATTTCTTGAAGATCATTCGAGAATAAAATTTTCTCAAAATCACCTTGAGTAAAAAAGCCTTCTTTCACCATATGGCTAAAAAAGGACTTTAATGAATCGAAATACCCCTTTTCATTAAATAGAATACAAGGATTATTATTTTTCCCTATTCTAGCCCAAGAAATCACTTCAGCAATCTCTTCTAAAGTGCCAGGTCCACCAGGCAAAGCGATATAAGCATCACCGAGCTCAATCATTTTATTTTTTCGCTCAGACATGCTTTCAACAACCACGGTCTTGGTCAAATTAGGATGTGCAACTTCTCTGTCTTGTAAAAATTGAGGAATAATGCCAATTACCTTGCCTTGATGAGCAAGTACAGTATCTGAAACCACGCCCATTAATCCCAATTTTCCGCCACCATAGACTAAAGTATGTTGGCCATCAGCAATCCATTTTCCTAATTTTTTTGCGGCAGCCTGATAGGCAGAATCATTACCTAAACTCGCACCGCAATAAACCGTGACGTTCATCCTACTTTTTCCGTTCTACCCATTTTCCATCAATATAATCCACAATCCATTTTGTGGCTTTACCATTCTTTTCAGAGGTAACATATTGATGTTTTTCTTTACGGCTGAAACGGATAATGGCTTCATTACCCTCAGGGTCTTTTTGCGGCGCATCGGCTAAATAACGTAATTTTTCTGGTAAACGATCACGATAAAGGGCTAATTCCGCCACTTTTGCTGGGCGTGTTTCACGTGATTTCGGGAAGTTATGTGCAGACATAAACACACCACTTGCCCCATCACGTAATACAAAATACGCGTCAGATTTTTCACATTTTAATTCAGGGAAATGAACCGGCTCTTCTTTTGGCGGTGCAACCTCGCCGTTTTTCAAAATCTTACGGGTGTTATCACAGTTGGTACAGCCCATATATTTACCAAAACGACCGAGTTTCAAGTGCATATCCGAACCACACTTGTCACATTCTACAATCGGACCGTCATAGCCTTTAATTTTAAATTGGCCTTGTTCAACCAAATAACCATCACAATTTGGATTGTTACCACAAATATGCAATTTACGATGTGGGTCAATAATGTAACTGTCCATCGCCGTGCCACATATCGGGCAACGTTTACGATCCATTAAGGCCTTGGTCTCAGAAGCCTCATCCAACACATTTAATAATTCCGTTTCTGGAATGAGATTAATCGTGGTTTTACAACGCTCTTTTGGCGGTAAAGCATAACCAGAACAACCTAAGAATACACCTGTGCTTGCTGTACGAATGGCCATTTTACGGCTACAAGTCGGACAATCAATATCGGTGAGTACAAGGCTATTTGGCTTCATTCCACCTTCTAACTCATCTAATTCAGCCGTAGAAAGTTGGGTAGAAAAATCTTTGAAGAATTGATTTAACTCTGCCTTCCAATTTTTCTCACCTGATGCAATTTGGTCTAGTACGTTTTCCATATTGGCGGTGAAATCGTAGCTCATCAAATCAGTAAAAGATTGATTTAAACGATCAGTAACAATTTCGCCCATTTTCTCGGCATAGAATCGACGATTTTCAATGCGCACATAACCACGTTCTTGAATAGTCGATATAATTGCCGCATAAGTCGAAGGACGACCAATACCACGTTTCTCCAATTCTTTAACCAATGCTGCTTCAGTAAAACGAGCGGGCGGTTTGGTAAAGTGTTGGCTTGGCGAAACCGTTTTTAGTGCTAATGTTTCGTTTAAACTCACAGCCGGTAAAATTTGGTCTTCTGGATTCTTACCTAATTGTGGTAAGACTTTTGTCCAACCATCAAAACGTAAAATACGGCCTTTGGCTTTCAATTCATAATCGCCAGCCATTACAGTAACGGTTGTACTGTCATATTGTGCAGCCGGCATTTGGCAAGCTACAAATTGACGCCAGATTAAATCATACAAGCGCACGGCATCTTTATCCATACCACTTAAATGATCCGCGAGCATTTTCACATCAGAAGGACGAATCGCTTCGTGTGCTTCTTGTGCATTTTCTTTGCTCGAATAGAAATTCGGTTTAGCGGGCAAATAATCTTTACCGAAATGGCTTTCGATATAAGAGCGTGCCATATTTAATGCATCTTGGCTCAAGTTGGTTGAGTCCGTACGCATATAAGTGATGTAACCGGCTTCATATAAACGTTGAGCCAACATCATAGTTTTCTTCACCCCAAAACCTAAACGCGTGCTTGCAGTTTGTTGTAAGGTTGAAGTAATAAATGGGGCTCTTGGTTTAGAACCTGTTGGTTTTGTTTCTAAATCCGTGACAACGTAATGTGATTTATTTAAGAAATCAACCGCACTTTGTGCTTCTTTTTCATTTTTCGGCTCAAATTTCTTGCCTTTATATTGCACCACATCCAAACGCAAGTCTTCTTTCTTGCTCGTTTGGGTTAGGGCTTCAATTTCCCAAAACTCTTCTGGTTGGAATGCTTTAATTTCACGTTCACGCTCTACTACCAATTTCACGGCAACAGATTGCACACGTCCAGCAGATAGACCTCGTGCCACTTTCTTCCATAATAATGGCGACACCATGAAACCTACCACGCGGTCTAAGAAACGACGGGTTTGCTGAGCATTAACCTGGTCCATATTAATATGAGCAGGATGCTGGAATGCTTTTTCAATCGCTTTCTTCGTAATCTCATTAAATACAACGCGACTAAAACGACTATCATCGCCACCAATGACTTCGCGTAAATGCCACGCGATAGCCTCTCCTTCTCTATCCAAGTCGGTTGCGAGATAAACATGGTCAGATTTTTTAGCAAGGGATTTTAATTCAGCTACCACTTTTTCTTTGCCTGGTAGAATTTGGTAATTGGCTTTCCAATCATGATAAGGGTCAATTCCCATACGTTTCACTAAGGCCGCACGGTCTTTTTCTGCTTTAATTTTGTTTTTTTCTTCCGCACTTAATCCTTTAGTGGAAACGGGTTTAGCCTTCTCGCCTGTGCTACTCCCTGCAGTAGGCAAATCACAAATATGCCCTACGCTGGATTTCACCACATACTGGCTACCTAAATATTTATTGATGGTTTTCGCTTTGGCTGGCGACTCCACAATCACTAAAGATTTGCTCATTTGCTTACCTAAAATATAACTAGAATTCTGTAAAATTGGCGATATACTGCAAACTTACGCCGATAAAATCAAGCTTTTTTTCAAAAAGGATTTATAAATGGATAAACTCAATGCAATTTCGGTTTTCTGTAAAGTGATCGAAACGCAAAGTTTTACACAAGCCGCCAACCAACAGAATATTTCTGTGGCGATGGCGAGTAAATTAGTTTCACAATTAGAAGAACATTTAAAAACGCGATTATTACAACGTACAACACGAAAAATTGTGCCAACTGAAGCCGGCATGCTTTATTACCAACGTTGCCAAGCCATTCTATTAGATTTAAGCGAGGCTGATTCTAGCATTAGTAATATGGCAACGAGCTTACAAGGCAATTTATTAATCTCTGTGCCACGTGATTTTGGCTTACTTTATATCTCGCCTAACTTGCCTAAATTTATTGAACTTCATCCTAATTTACACGTAGAAATTGAATTTGAAGACAAACGTGTTGATCTCGTTGCTGAGGGCTATGACTTAGCATTACGTATCGGCTATATGCAAGATAGCTCACTTGTTGCACGTAAAATTAGTAGCTCCCTTATGCATTTTGTTGCCTCTCCAAGTTATTTAGAAGCACGAGGCACACCACTTACACCTGACGATTTAGAATATCACCAAGGTTTACTTTATAAATCATCGTTAAATCAAGTGCATTGGCAATCAACAAAAGCCAATCAAATTCAACGGTATAAAATTCAATCTAAAGTGGTTTCCAATAATGGTATGGCATTGTTAGAAATGACAAAAGCGGGATTGGGCATCAGTAATGCACCGGATTTCTTTGTAAAAGATGCGCTTGCTTCAGGTGACTTAGTTGAAATTTTGTCTGAATATAAACAAAAACCTTTAGATATTTATGTGGTTTACCCAAACCGTCGTCATTTGCCTGCAAAAGTTCGTGCATTTATTGAATTTCTCGCAAGTCTCGGTTTGTGTGAGAACTGTCAAATATAAAAAATAAGGGCGGATTTAACCGCCCTTTATTATTCAAATAATGTCCAAATCGGTTTTACCTCTTCAGGTAAAAACAAATTTTTTCCTAATTCAATCCAGCCGCAAGGAAAATGAAAGTCTGAACCTAAAGACGCGGCCAAGTCATATTCATTGGCTAAGCGCGCAAGATATTGACGCTGATCTTTAGTTTGTCCACTATCCGCGACTTCCATGCCATCACCCCCCCATTGTTTAAAATCAACAATTAATCGACGAATCCATTTTCCTGTCATGTTATAGCGCATAGGATGGGCAATGACTGCAACACCACCTGCCGCATGAATCGTATCAATCGCCGTTGGAATATTCACCCATTCAGCTTTGACAAAACACGATTTTCCACTGCCTAGATAACGCTTAAAGGCTTGCCCATCATTTGAAACCTTTCCGATTTGTACCAAATAGCGCGCATAATGAGCACGAGTTACTTCCCCATTGGCTAACGCTTTTGCGCCTTCATAGGCATTTGGAATGCCTGCTTTTTCTAATTTATGGCCAATTTCGACCGCTCTTTTTTCTCTCAGTGATTTTTGTTCAGCTAAAAGTGCGGTCATTTTTGGATGCGTTTTATCAAAATTTAATCCAACAATATGGATACCACGACCTTCCCAATTTGTTGAAATTTCCACGCCATTAATTAGCTCAATACCTAATTTATCGGCTTCGAGTTTGGCTTCATCAATGCCCATCACAGTGTCGTGATCACATAAAGCGAGCACATTGACACCTTGTTCATGAGCTCGTTGTACGAGTTCTGTAGGCATTAAAACACCATCTGAAGCCGTACTATGGCAATGTAAATCATATTTTTTTATCATTTATTTGATCGCTTTTACTAATTCTTTAACTAATCTTGGACCGTGATAAATCAAACCAGAATAAACTTGTAACAATTCAGCACCTGCTTCAATCTTCTCTTGTGCATTTTGTACACCATCAATGCCACCACTCCCAATAATCGGAATTTGCCCTTTCAGCTCTTGATGTAATCTTCGAATAATTTCTGTACTTTTGTGCTGTAATGGTTTTCCACTTAAGCCGCCTTGTTGTTCCGCATTTTTTAAACCTGTGACGTTGTCGCGAGAAATCGTCGTATTAGTCGCAATTACCCCGTCCATTTGATGACGAAGTAACGTATCTGCAATTTGAACGAGCTCAGTCTCGGATAAATCAGGTGCAATTTTTACTGCAATCGGCACATATTTATTATATTGCTCAGCTAATACTTTTTGGCGCTGTTTTACACTTTGCAGTAAATCATCAAAATAATCACCATACTGCAATTGACGCAAATCTGGAGTGTTTGGTGATGAAATATTTACCGTAATATAATCCGCATAGTTATAGGCTTTATTTAAGCAAAATAAGTAATCATCTTTCCCCTTTTCAAGGGGCGTGATTTTATTTTTACCAATATTAATCCCAATTACGCCATCAAATTTTGCCTTTTTAACATTTTCGACCACGTAATCAATGCCATAATTATTGAATCCATTACGGTTAATAATCCCTTCCGCTTCCACTAAACGGAATTGGCGAGGTTTCGCATTTCCCTCTTGTGCTAAAGGCGTAACCGTCCCCACTTCAATAAAACCAAATCCCATCGCACCAAATCCATCAATGGCTTCGGCATTTTTATCTGCTCCTGCCGCTAACCCAATAGGATTTTTAAAGGTAATGCCCATCACTTGCTTAGGCGTACATTGTGGACAAGCTAAAAGCTGCTTTAATAAAAATTGAAAAGGATATTTACCCGCTAAATGCAATGATTTAATCACTAAATCATGGGCGGTTTCAGGATCAAGGGAAAAGATGGCTTTACGGATCAAAGAATACATACTCGTTTATCTCTCAGGATAGTTCACTGTAAATGGAAAGTGCGGTTGATTTTACCGCACTTTTGTTGAAAAGTTGTGTTGCATTTTAAAATGAAAGCAAAGTATATGCAACGAAAGGTACTTAGATAACTCTACTTGCGAATGTAAAGCTCCTTAGTATAAACATAATCCTGTGGATTATGCATTGGGAATCCACCTACTGCTGGATTAATTACTTTGATCAACGGTGAATAGAATATCGGGATTAGAGGAGCCTCTTCCGCAATAATCAGCTCTGCTTGACGATATAATTCAGCACGCGTCTTATCATTTAAAGTACTTTGTGCTTCTTTCATGATTTGATCAAATTTCTCATTCTTCCACTGCCCCACATTTTCTGGTGATGTAGAAAGCAAAGAATTGAGAAATGCAGACGGTTCATTGTATTCAGCATCAATAGACATACGGGATAATTGGAAATTACCGATATTGCGTTCACCCAAGTAGGTTTTCCATTCCATCGTACGTAATTTTACATCTGCACCTAATTGTTTCTTCCATTCAGAAGCGAGCGCCAACGCAACTTTTTCATGTGTCGCATATTTGTTATAAAAAATCTCAAACTGGAGCGGACGTTTTTCATTATATCCTGCATCATTTAATAATTTTTTAGCTTGTTTAACTCTATCTGTTAACGGTTGATTTAATTCAGCAATGTTCGGTGCAGTAAAACCATCAACGTCTGGAGGTGTCAATGTCGTTGCAGGTTTACGTAACCCAATAATATGTTCAGCTATTAATGGTCGGTCTAACGTAAGATATAACGCTTTGCGAACCTTTTCGTTATCAAATGGTGGTTTCACCACATTGAACGTGTAGAATTCAGTCGTTAGTCTCGGGACCACAAGTAACGCGCTTGGCGTATTTTTCTGAATGTGTGGTATTTGCTCCACTGGTATCCAAGTTAAATCCAATTCTTTAGCTTGGTATCGTTGATATGCAGAAGCTAAACTTTCTTGAAATAGGTATTCAGAAGTATTAATGAGCGTATTTTTATCATTCCAATAAAGTGGATTACGTTCCGCTGTAATTTTCTCATTAATCGTCCATTGCTTTAATTGATAGGCTCCATTGCTTACTATATTTTGAGCTGTCGCCCATTTATCACCAAATTGAGCCAATTTATGATGTGGTACAGGGAATGTCGTAGGGTACGCAAGTAATTGCAAGAAATAAGGTGTAGCTTGGGTAAGAGTAACTTCAACTTGTTTATCATTAAGTGCTTTAATGCCTAATTCATTCAACGGCATTTTACCTTGCATTACTTCTTCAGCATTTAAAATATGTGCCTTTGTTAAATAATTCGCATTTGGGCTACCAAACTTAGGATCAACTGCACGTTGCCAACCTAGCACAAAATCTTGAGCAGTTACTGGTGTACCGTCCGACCATTTTGCATCACGCAATGAAAAGGTATAAATCTTGCCATCGTCAGATACTGTCCATTTCTCTGCCTGTGCAGGCTGTACTTGTCCATTTTCATCTAACCAAATTAATCCTTCAAATAAATCAATCACAATTTGTGCAGCTGTATTTTCTTGCACCAATTGGGGATCAAGTGACCCAGGATCACTATGTGTATTTTGACGGAAGACCTGTGTTTCAGAAAGTGGTGTGCCCTCAGGCACATTGGCTGAAAATGCTGTTGTTGAAAAAATGCCAAGCATCATACTGACCAGCACTGATGTTTTGTATGTTTTCATATAAAATCCTTATTAACTAATATGGCGAAATGCCATTAATCATTCTATCAAAGGCAATAAAAGAAAAGATTGATATAGTTAACAAATTTGAAAAAAAATACGGAATGTCTTAGACATCCCGTATTGAATTTATGAAGTATCTGTTCAGAGATTATTGCAAGGCTTTTTCAATCTTCTCAAATAAATCTTTTGAAAGATCTTCCACTGCACTTAATCGTTCTAAGGCACGTTTCATTAAGGTTTGACGTTGTGCATCAAAACGTGAGAAACGAATTAATGGCTCTATTAAACGCGCAGCCACTTGTGGATTTGTTTCATTTAAACGAATTAAAACATCTGTTAAGAAACGATAGCCTGAGCCACTAATATGATGGAAAGCTTTTAAGTTGTGATTTGCAAAGCTACCCACTAATGAACGTAAACGGTTTGGATTGTTGAAGTTAAAGCTTGGGTGATCCATTAATGCTTGTACAATTTCCAATACGTTTTCATCTGGGCGGGTTGCTTGTAAAGCAAACCATTTATCCATAACTAAGCCATCATGTTGCCATTTTTGTTCGAAATCCGCTAACAAGGTATCACGACAAGGTAATGCCGCTTTGGTTGCCATATTTAATGCAGCCAACGTATCTGTCATATTATTGGCATTGTTATAATGTTTTTGAACGACATTATTACCAAGATTGGTGTAAGCCAAATAACTTAAACAAAGATTACGCATTGCTCGTAAGGCAATATCTTCTTGTGTTACTCGATAATCTTCAAGACGAATATGGGTGTAAATACGCAATAAATCTTCTTTCAAGTATTCTGCAATTTGCACCAACATAAATTCTCTTGCAGCTGCAATGCCATCTGGATCAATCGTTTTAAAGCTTTCTGCAAACTCAATGTCTTTTGGCAAGGTCAGAATTAATGTGGCTAATTCAATATCTTGTTCATAATTTTCCAATACATGCGCAAGTGCGGTCAAAACATCAGGTGAAATTTCAAAGGCTTCACCTTGTTGGAAATGCGCCACATTACGACGCAATTCTTGAGTAAACAGCATTTGTGCTGCATCCCAACGAGCAAATTGGTTATCCGCGAATTTAAGCAAACCTAATAACTGCTCTGTAGTGTAATCATAATCCAGTTTAACCGGTGCAGAGAAATCACATAATAACGCAGGAATTGGGCGACCATAAATACCATGGAACTCAAACACTTGGTCCTTTTCTGTTACATTTAATACATCGCTTAGCAATTCACCGTTATGCTGTAACATTTGTTTGGTGCCGTTGGCATCATAAAGTGCAATTTTTAATGGAATATGTAAGTTTACTTTTTCCATTTGGTCTGCTGTTGGTGGCGTAGATTGCGAAACGGTTAAACGATAAGTATGAGTTTGTTCATCATAGGCATCGCTAATCAATAATTCTGGTGTACCAGATTGGCTATACCAACGACGGAATTGTGCTAAATCAACGTCATTTGCACGTTCCATTGCAGACACAAAATCTTCACAGGTTGCGGCTTTACCATCATTTTCTGCAATATAAAGTTGCATCCCTTTTTGGAAACCTTGTTCACCTAATAAAGTGTGCAACATACGAATCACTTCAGCCCCTTTTTCATATACAGTCACGGTATAGAAGTTATTCATTTCAATGACTTTTTCAGGGCGAATTGGGTGTGACATTGGGCTTGCATCTTCGGCAAATTGTACCGTACGTAAGAATTTCACGTTATTAATGCGATTGACTGCACGAGAACCCGTATCAGATGAAAATTCTTGATCACGGAAAACTGTTAAACCTTCTTTCAAACTTAATTGGAACCAATCACGGCAAGTCACACGGTTTCCTGTCCAGTTATGGAAATATTCATGCGCAATCACGCTTTCAATAGCGAGATAATCATCATCAGTTGCTGTTTGTGGATTCGCCAACACAAATTTAGAGTTAAAAATATTCAACCCTTTATTTTCCATGGCCCCCATATTGAAGAAGTCCACGGCAACAATCATGTAAATATCTAAGTCGTATTCTAAATTGAAACGCTCTTCATCCCATTTCATCGCTTTTTTCAGACTTTCCATTGCCCAAGAAGCACGATCAAGATTTCCACGGTCAACATAAAGCTCTAAAGCCACTTCTCGACCACTTTTTGTCGTAAAGGTATCTTGTAATAAATCAAAATCACCTGCTACTAAAGCGAATAAATAGCTTGGTTTCGGGAATGGGTCATTCCATTCAACCCAATGACGACCATCCTCTAATTCACCACTTGCAATGCGGTTACCATTAGAAAGCAAGTAAGGATATTTAGTTTTATCTGCGGTAATTTTGGTTGTATAGCGAGCTAATACATCAGGACGATCAAGCATATAGGTAATTTGACGGAAACCTTCTGCTTCGCATTGAGTACAAATGCCTTCCCCTGATTGATAAAGCCCTTGTAAAGAGGTGTTTTGTGCAGGCTCTAAATTCGTTACAATTTCAAGTTCAAAATTGGCCGCACTTTGATTGGTTAAATCTAACGTTAAACTTTCGTGGTCTTGATGATAATGTTTAAAATCTTCGCCATTAAATTTGATAGAAGCAAATTGGAAACCATGACCATCTAATCGTAGGTGTGTTGCTTCGTCATTTAAACGTTGGAAAGTTGTTTTTGCAGTGACAACGGTATGGTTAGGATCTAATTGAAAATCAAGGAAAATATCCGTAACTGTAAAATCAGGTTGTTTGTAATCTTTTCTATATTTCGCTTTAGCTAACATAATCTGCTCTATTTCTAAGAAAAAAACTCCTATTAGGATAAAATTTTATGACAAAACTTGCAATGGAATTTTCAGTCTTTACCGCATAGCAAACGTTTGCTTAAAAGTGAGTAAATGTGCTATTCT
The DNA here is from genome assembly GCF_000210895.1 of Haemophilus parainfluenzae T3T1. Classification (NCBI taxonomy): domain Bacteria; kingdom Pseudomonadati; phylum Pseudomonadota; class Gammaproteobacteria; order Pasteurellales; family Pasteurellaceae; genus Parahaemophilus; species Parahaemophilus parainfluenzae. The sequence goes on from NC_015964.1 coordinate 1,707,719, forward strand.
ACGCATCGTTTTTTATCAGATAATTTTTTAAAAATATGTCAAATACCGCACAAATTGCTATTGTTATGGGCTCAAAAAGCGATTGGGCAACCATGCAAGAAGCCACTCAAATTTTAGATGAACTCAATGTGGCATATCATGTTGAAGTGGTTTCCGCACATCGAACCCCCGACAAATTGTTTGAATTTGCCGAAAATGCACAAAAGAATGGTTACAAAGTGATTATTGCGGGTGCAGGTGGTGCAGCACATTTACCTGGTATGATTGCGGCCAAAACGCTTGTGCCAGTACTTGGAGTACCGGTTAAAAGCTCTATGTTAAGCGGTGTTGATAGTCTCTATTCTATCGTTCAAATGCCGAAAGGCATTCCTGTCGGTACGTTAGCGATTGGCCCTGCTGGTGCAGCGAATGCAGGATTACTCGCCGCACAAATTCTTGCTGGTTGGGATGATGAGTTATTCGCTCGCCTACAAGCATTCCGCGAAAATCAAACTAATATGGTATTGGATAATCCTGATCCACGTACATAAAACACCTTTCATTTTGACCGCACTTTTCAAAGTGCGGTTGTTTTTTTAGCTAGATTTGATGAGAAATTTTATGCAAAGCTCTACCCTCTATCCTACCGTTTATGTGCTTGGTAATGGTCAACTCGGCAGAATGTTACGTTATGCAGGCGCCCCATTAGATATTCATGTTCAACCGCTTGAATTCAATGCGCCCGTATTTGATTTACCTAAAGATGCCATCATTACCGCAGAAATTGAACGTTGGGAAAAAACGCCTTTAACTGAATTATTAGGTCACCATAAAAATTTCGTTAATCAGAATGTTTTTGGCTTATTGGCTGATCGTTTTACCCAAAAATCTTTACTGGATGAACTCAATCTCTCGACCTCACCATGGTGTTTATTAAAAGATAAAACGCAATGGCCTGAAGTATTTAAAAACGTGGGTGAAAAAGTCGTGGTAAAACGTCGCACAGGTGGTTATGACGGTCGCGGCCAATGGATTATTACTGAAACTAATCAACGTGACATTACGGACGATTTATTTGGTGAAGTTATCGCAGAACAATTCATTCCTTTTGATTATGAAGTCTCTATTGTAGGCGCAAGATTTAAAAACGGTGAAAAACGTTTCTATCCTGTGACACACAACCTACAGCAAAATGGCATTTTACGTTACAGTGTGACAGATATTTCATTCCCTCAACAACAAAGCCAACAACTTCAGGCTGAATCTATGCTAGGAAAAATCATGGACAAGCTTGAATATGTGGGTGTAATGGCGATGGAATGCTTTGTGGTGGGAGAGAAATTATTGATTAATGAGCTTGCTCCTCGTGTGCATAACAGTGGCCATTGGACACAACTAGGTTGCGCTATTAGTCAATTTGAATTGCATCTACGAGCCTTATTAGATTTACCTACACCGTCATTACAACCTATTGCGCCAAGTGTTATGGTCAATTTGATTGGTACAGAACATAATCCACAATGGTTGAACACGCCGTTCTCTCAGTTACATTGGTATGGTAAAGAAGTTCGTCCAGGTAGAAAATTAGGTCATATCAATATTACGCATCCTGATAAAACAATCATTATCCAACAGCTTGAAAAACTTCGTCACGAACTCCCTGAAGACTATCAATCTGGTTTAAATTGGGCGATTGAGAAATTAAAATAATCGAAAAAATAACCGCACTTTTTGATGAATATCTAAAAACATCAAAGTGCGGTTGATTTTTATTAGGTTCTTCTTGATAAAATCCATCGACTGAAGTATAAAATTACTCATCTCACAACACATACATAAGGAAAAGCTATGTTTGAACATATCAAAGCGGCTCCGGCCGATCCTATCTTAGGCTTAGGCGAAGCATTCAAATCTGAAACACGTGAAAATAAAATCAATTTAGGCATTGGCGTTTATAAAGATGCACAAGGTACAACGCCAATTATGCGTGCGGTAAAAGAAGCCGAAAAACGCTTATTTGATAACGAAAAAACGAAAAACTATCTGACTATCGATGGTATTGCCGATTATAACGAACGTACAAAAGAACTCCTTTTCGGTAAAGATTCAGAAGTCATTAAAGCAAACCGTGCAAGAACTGCGCAAAGTTTAGGTGGCACAGGTGCATTACGCATTGCGGCAGAATTCATCAAACGCCAAACCAAAGCTCAAAATGTGTGGATTAGTACGCCAACATGGCCAAACCACAATGCAATTTTCAATGCGGTGGGCATGACAATTCGTGAATATCGTTATTATGATGCTGAACGCAAAGCCCTTGACTGGGAACATTTACTTGAAGATTTAAGCCAAGCAAGCGAAGGTGATGTCGTGCTTTTACACGGATGCTGCCACAATCCAACCGGTATTGACCCAACCCCTGAACAATGGCAAGAATTAGCTGCGCTTTCAGCAAAAAACGGTTGGTTACCACTCTTTGACTTTGCTTATCAAGGTTTAGCCAATGGCTTAGACCAAGATGCTTACGGTTTACGTGCTTTTGCGGCAAATCATAAAGAATTATTAGTGGCAAGTTCATTCTCTAAAAACTTTGGTTTATACAATGAGCGTGTCGGTGCCTTTACCCTTGTGGCAGAAAATGCAGAAATTGCTTCAACTGCATTAACACAGGTGAAATCAATTATTCGTACCCTCTACTCTAATCCAGCATCTCACGGTGGGGCGACCGTAGCAACAGTATTAAATGATGCACAACTTCGCCAAGAATGGGAAAATGAATTGACTGAAATGCGTGAACGTATCAAAAAAATGCGTCATTTATTCGTTCAGTTATTAAAAGAATATGGTGCAGAACAAGATTTCAGCTTTATCATGGAACAAAATGGTATGTTCTCTTTCAGCGGTTTATCGCCTGAACAAGTTGATCGCTTAAAAGAAGAATTTGCGATTTACGCTGTTCGTTCTGGTCGTATCAATGTGGCTGGTATCACTGAGGACAATATTCGTTATTTATGTGAAAGCATTGTAAAAGTGCTTTAATCAATAAAAACAAAAAGTGCGGTTAAATTTGACCGCACTTTTTTTCATCTCAATATAATAAAAAAAGGCAGATTTTACTCTGCCTTTTTATCAAATAATTACCATTGGTAACCGATGCTTCCGCCCCAGTTTACATCACTGCGGGAATTGATACTTGCACCAACTTTAATCGAAATTTTGTTGTTATCAGAATTTCGGCCATAACCAACTGCGATTGCATTTTCATTGCGATAACCACCAACACCAACAGAAACTAAGCTTTTACCCGCTTCATTTGGACGTTGTAAGAAAGAAATCGCTGTCGCACCTGCAATACCTGCTCGTAATTTACGATCAACGTGATCAATTTTGTTGTCTAAACGATTGATGTTGTTATTAATGTTTTTCACTGCATTATCAACATAGCGTTTATTTACTGCATCAGTTGGGTCTTTCGGATCAGCCACATTTACAATACGATTATTGTGCATATCTAATCCACCATGTGCATGGATAGTACCACCAACGTTAACGTCACCTGTTGTAGTTACATTTTTGAATGTCGGTGTATCAGACACAGCAACGCTTAACACTTTTCCTTTTTTGTGAGTTAATTTAATATTTTTACCCGCATCAAGTGTTAACTTATCCATTTTTGTTGCAGTAGATTGAACCGTTTCTTCTGTCACTTCATTTACAACAGTACCTTCAGATGCACTTGCAGTCACGTTAAATCCACGACCACCTGCATTTTTGATTTCATCTTTGGTTTTTTGTGAAAGATCTACTTTGTAATTGGTTACTGTGGTAACAGAAATACCATTTTTAACTTCTGTTTTTTCACCAACTGTTACTGTAACAGCATCAGAAGCTGCTTCAACAGAAGCTGAAGTGTCTTTTGCATTAACGGTGTAAATCGTTTGATTATTCGCACCAGTTTCAGAAGTCACCTCTACATTTGTTCCTGCTTTTACTTCTGTTTTAGCTGCCGCTGCGGCTTTAGTAATATTGGTATTAAGCTCGTTCTTCGCTGCATATAATTGGCTACCATTCACAGCTTCTTTACTATCTGCTGAAATTGTACCATTTGATACATTCGTGATTTTTTTATCACCTGCATTAATACCATCTTGATTAATTGTAACAGGCCCCACGGTGACATTTTTAGCTGTAACATTATTAACAGTAATATCATCTTTTAAATTCACTGTGATATTAGCTGCATTATCACCATCTTCAACAACCACTTTGGTATTCTTACCATCCACAAAATTCACTTTGCCATGGGTATTAATACGTGATGTTTCTTTACCATTATTTTTAATGTTAAAGCCCGCATTGTAATAAGCTTGATATAACTGGCTACCATTTACTGCGTCATTCGAAGTAGCGGTAATTCGACCTGCTCCTACATTTTGGATTTGGCGAACAAGTTTTCCATCACCGACAGATACTGCACCTTTTTGAGTTGAAAAAGTACCATTGTAATTAACTGTTGTACCTGTCGCCTTATCATCAAAAGAAGATAAAGCTTTTGCTGTCTGATCAAAATCATTAGCTGCACTGCTTGAATAAGAACCTAATGTCACAGAGTTTTCATGCGTACCTTTTGCTTGAGTACCAATCACAACAGCACTAACTGCAGAGGCATTACTCGCTTGACCAAGAGCAATAGCATTAACTGCAGAGGCATTACTCGCTTGACCAATAGCAACAGCATTCATCTTAGAAGCTTTACTTGTTTGTCCGATAGCAAGTGCATTAGTTGCTGAAGCATCGGATTTAGCTCCTAGAGCTAATGCAGCACCTCCACTTGCATTTGCACCATTACCTAAGGCAGAAGCTTCAACAGCACTCGCTTTCGCATCGTTACCAACAGCGGTCGAAACGATTGCACTTGCATTAGCTAAGGTACCTAAAGCCGTCGCACTTTGAGCACCTGCATAAGAACGACCTCCTAATGCTGTTGATCCTCGCCCCTCGGTTACTGCTTGAGAACCAACTGCAATAGAATTATCTGCTCTAGCAGATGCTCCAACGCCTAATGCAGTCGCACCCCATGCAGAAGCAGATGCACTATCCCCAAAAGCTGATGCACTTTTTGCAAGAGCTTTTGAGTTTCTACCAACAGCGGTTGCTAGAGCGCCTGTTGCATTTGCTGTTGCACCAAAGGCTGAAGCCCCTTCACCATCAGCATAAGATGCCACCCCTACTGCAGTTTGGCTATTTCCACCTGCTTTCTCATTAGAGGTTTTTGCCATTAAACCGATAGCAACCGAGTTTGAACCTGTGCCACTTGATGCGCGATCACCAAGAGTAACACCATATCCTGATTGACTTGTTGCATTATTTCCTAATGTTATTGACCAACGTGCTTTGTTTGTCACGTTATTACCAATTACTATGCTCTCTGTTGCTTCTGATTTTGCTTTTTTGCCTAAAACGACAGAATCACCTGTGGTACCAACTCCGGCAACTGCACTAACATCAGTACCACCAACAATATTTCCGTCATTATTTAATACCACATTGGTTTCAGCCATTGCACTTGTGCTTACACCCGCTAAAACTGCAGCACCAATAATTACATTTAATGCTTTACGTTTGTCAGTTTGAGATGATTTACCCACAGATTTACTTAGTTCTGAAACAGCAATCCAACATTGATTTACTTTATTCCAAATAATTTTAAAAACATGATTCATATTAAAGTTTCCTATAATCTAAAAATAACTAGTCAAGACAAACAACATCTTGATTACGAATAAGTATAATAGGAAACTCAGCAATTAACAGATAATTTACAAGATTTTACAAAAGCTTACAAAGAATAGTTTTTTATGGAGAAGTTAAATGTAATGTAAAGATAAATTAAAGATAAATTAAAGATAAATTAAAGATAAATTAATAACTTAAAACATATGTATAATTATATACTTATTCTGCTGATAAAAGTAAAAAAGGCCATAAAAATGACCATTTTTTTATATTGAATTACCACTTCTCTAACGCTTCTTTATCGCTTTCTCTTGCTTCAATCCAGCGTTCACCTTGATTGGTTTGTTCTTTTTTCCAGAACGGCGCTTTGGATTTTAAGAAGTCCATAATAAATTCATTAGCGTGATAAGCATCACCTCGGTGAGCGGAACTGATGCCGACTAAAACAATTTCATCGCCAGTATGTAAAAGCCCCACACGATGAATCACCGACACTCGTTGGATATCCCAACGGGCTTTCGCCTGTTCTACAATTTCACGTAAGGCTTTTTCTGTCATGGCGGGATAATGTTCTAAGTATAAGCTGGATACCTCATCGCCTAAATTAAGATCGCGTACTTTGCCCACAAAAATAACCGTTGCACCAACTGAATGTTGCTCAGAAAGCCATTGATAAACGGCATTTTGATCAAAAGGCTGTTCTTGTACCGCAATTTGAATATCGCTCATTTAGCCTCCTGTTACAGGTGGGAAAAACGCAATTTCATCACCATTTTTGACCGCACTTTCTAATGGCATCAAGGTTTGATTGATAGCGACTAAAAGCTTCCCTTTTTCTAACGCTAACGCCCATCTATCACCTTTTTGAGCAAGATGTTCACGTACTTCTTCTGCTGTCGTAAAATCACCTTCCAATTGAATTGAATCTTCCCCAATTAATTCACGAGTTTGAGCAAAAAATAAAACATTTAGCATCTTATTTTTCCTCCGCAATAAAATGACCAGATTTTCCACCGCTCTTTTCTAACAGGCGAACGTGCTCAATTACCATGTCTTTTTGTACGGCTTTACACATATCGTAAATAGTTAAAGCTGCTACACTTGCAGCCGTTAATGCTTCCATTTCTACGCCGGTTTTTCCGGTTAATTTACAAAGAGATTGAATGCGAACTTGATTGGTTTCAAGTAACGGTTCTAAATTCACTTCAACTTTAGAAAGCAATAAGGGATGGCAAAGCGGGATAAGTTCCCAAGTACGTTTTGCCGCTTGAATCCCTGCAATACGAGCAGTAGCAAATACATCACCTTTGTGATGTTTACCTTCCACGATCATAGCAAGGGTTTCTTTTGACATGGTTACAATAGCTTCAGCACGAGCTTCACGAACAGTCTCTGCCTTTGCAGAAACATCCACCATATTGGCTTCGCCTTGAGAGTTGATATGCGTAAATGTAGTCATAATAAAATAAAGTGCGGTTAAAATATTGAATGTTTTACATGTGTGACAAAAGCAAAATAAGTGAATAGCAAAATTCACCTATTTTCTTTTAGCCACCGATAGAAGCTAAATGATTTCTTACGCCACTATCACCGATATGTAAATAATGATGTTCACGTTTACCTTGAAGCGCAGCAAAAATACGGGCTTGCAAAATATCTTGCTGTTCATGGGATTGTAATAAATCACGTAATTCAATGCCTTCTTCGCCGAACAAGCAAAGATGAAGTTTGCCCTTCGCTGACACTCTGAGACGATTACAGCTTGCGCAGAAATTCTTCTCATAAGGCATGATTAAGCCAATTTCGCCTGCATAATCAGGATGCGTGAATACTTTAGCTGGACCATCAGTATGGGATTTATGTTGTAATTGCCAACCATTTTGTAGCAATTTCTCCGCCAATACTTGTCCTGAAAGATGGTGTTTTTTAAAGAAACTATCCATTTCACCGGTTTGCATCAGCTCGATAAAACGCATTTGAATTGGGCGATCTTTCACCCAAGCAAGAAATTGGTCAAACTCTTTGTCATTCAAATTTTTCATCAAAACTGAATTAACTTTGACTTTGTTGTAACCCACTTCAAATGCACGATCGATACCACGCATCACGTCATCAAACTTATTGATGCCGGTGATTTGATGAAACATTTTGGGATCGAGACTATCCACACTCACATTAACAGAGGTAATCCCTGCTTTTTTCCAATCAGCGACATCTTTTGCCATACGGTAGCCGTTAGTCGTAACAGCCAATTGACGAATGCCATCAATGTTCGCAATACTTTCTGCAATAGGAATAAAATCTTTGCGTAGAGTGGGCTCTCCGCCGGTCAAACGGATCTTTTCTGTGCCCATTTCAGCAAAGGCTTGAGCTAGGTGTGTAATTTCTTTTAATGTTAAGAAACTTGGCTTGTTAGCTTCGGGTTGATAGCCATCCGGCAAACAATAAGTACAACGAAAATTACACTGGTCGGTAATCGACAGTCGTAGATAGTAATATTGACGTTGGAAAGGATCGACCAAGCGAGACTCTCCCACGTTTTTAATAGGAATGGATTGCATTTTACACCTTTCTAAATATGGAGAGGATAAACCGTTTCCAGCGTATCCCTGAATAACATACCGCGTTATTGGCTTGCCGCCGTATTTCTTCTGAAACTTAGGCTAAACAAGCTCGGAGTTATGCGTTAAAAATAAATTGTGTCTGTATTGTAATAAAAGCAAGCGGTTAATAGCAATAATTTGATAGAATAACCTCACTATATTGATAAAAATAATAGAATTAACTTATATAATAAAATATATAACATTATTTCTTATAATAATTTATAGGTAAAAAAGGAAGAAAAATGTCTGATTTATCTCGTCACAGCCGTCATGAACATTTAGACGAAATCAAACATATTGTTGCTATTGGTGGTGGTCATGGATTAGGGCGTGTATTATCGGCGCTTAGTTTTATGAAAGAGCGTTTAACTGGTATTGTCACCACCACAGATAACGGCGGTTCAACCGGTCGAATCCGTCAAGAACAAGGCGGTATTGCGTGGGGCGATCTGCGTAATTGCTTAAATCAAATCATTATTGAGCCAAGCACGGCATCCGCATTATTTGAATATCGTTTTACTGGCGAAGGTGAACTTTCTGGGCATAATTTGGGTAATTTAATGCTTAAAGCTTTAGAAGATATGCATATTCGCCCTACTGAAGCAGTGAATTTAATTCGTGAATTACTCAAAGTAAAATCTCATATCATTCCGATGTCAGAAGAACCGGTTCATCTTGCCGCGAGTTTAGGTTCTGGCTCCAGTATTGTAGGTGAAGTAAGCATTGATAATTTAACAGAATTACCCCAATCGCTCTTCTTAGTGCCAATGGTTAAAGCTGCCCAGGAAGCGATTAGTGCATTAGAGCAAGCGGAAGTTATTTTGCTTGGTCCAGGAAGTTTCATGACGAGCATTATGCCGCCACTATTGCTACCAGAATTAGCGACTGCCCTGCGTAACAGCAAAGCGAAAGTAATTTTTATTGATAATTTAGGGGTAGAAATTGGTGCCGCCTCTCAGCTTTCACTAGCAGATCGTATTCAAAAAATTAATGAAATCGTCGGTGCCCCTGTCATTAATGGTGCTATTACCCCTTATCGCGAACAAAGTGCGGTCGATTTGTCTGCCATTTCTTCCGTTAAAATCTTGGCTAAACGCTTGAATGCGGATGATGTCAGCTATCGTCATGACAGAACATTACTTGCCAAAGCTATCGATGAATTAGTGGGTGAATTAGATTACGAATAAAAAACCGCACGTTAAAGTGCGGTCATTTTTTTGGCTTATTTTTTCCCGAAAACTTTCACATTCGTGAAACCATTTTCTTTTAAATAAAGCGCTTGCAGTTTACTCATCACGCCTCGCTCACAGTAAAGCACATAGTTTTTACTTTGATCTAATGAACCGAATTGCGAAGATAATTTGTAAAACGGCAACTGCATTACTTGATGCTCGTCTGATTCAAATGGATTTTCATCTGTCTCTTCTGGGCTACGAATATCTAAAATAATATCGTTTTCACCAAGCACTGAAATGGTATCCACTTCCACCACTTCTTTCTCTGTTTCTTCTGCAATTTGGCGAATATCTAAATATTGTGCATTTTCAACCGCACTTTCCAACACGCCAAAATCAAAGTGATTTTCTTCTTCAAGAATTTTTTCACGTACCGCTTTAATCGTTGGATTTTTAGAAATCACTCCACAGAATTCAGGCATGGATTTAGCAATATCATCTGTGCCGATCTCTTTCGCCATCGTGATAATCTGTTCTTTATCATGGGTGATGAGTGGACGTAATACTAATGCATCTGCAGCTTCATCAATTAAACGTAAATTGGTTAACGTTTGGCTGGAAACTTGTCCGAGTGCCTCACCGGTAACAATGGCTTGAATATCAAAACGTTGTGCAACTTTACTTGCAGATCGCACCATCATTCGTTTTAACACGACGCCCATTTGGCCGTTATCGACTTTCTCTAAAATCTCGCCTACTACGCCTTCAAAGGGAATGGCAATAAAACGAACTTTATGTGATGAACTATAACGATTCCAAATATGGTAAGCCATTTGTTTCACGCCAATTTCATGGGCTGCACCACCTAAATTGAAGAAACAATAATGCACACGTGAACCACGACGAATAAGCATATAACTGGATACGCCCGAGTCAAAGCCCCCTGAAATCAATGAAAGTACGTCTTCTTGTGTCCCAATTGGATAACCACCAAGACCAACATGGCGAGCTCTCACCAGCATCATTTTGTCATCTTCAATATCAATACGCACCGTCACATCAGGATTTTTTAAGCGTACTTTGGCGCTTTCAATATGCTGATTTAAACCACCACCGATATAACGTTCAGCTTCAATGGAACTGAAATCATGTTTCCCTTTGCGTTTTACACGTACACAAAAGGTTTTGTTTTCAAGTTGAGCTGCAACATCCGCTAAGGTCAACTCAAAGATATGATGTAAATCGGTAAACGGTTTTTCTTCCACTTCTAAAAAATGATGAATCCCTGGGATGCGTTGTAAAAGTGCAATCAACTCTTCACGATTGGCTTCATTTTTTGAGCGCACTTCAATGTAATCCCAATGACGAACCACTGCTGTTTCTTCATCATATTTTTGTAAAATATTGCGGATATTAGAGGTCAAAATTTTTGCGAAACGCTTACGCACAGTTTCGCTTTTAATCATAATTTCAGGAAAAAGTTTAACGATAAATTTCATAATAATCTGTGAATAATAAAAAATGGCCGTATTGTACGCTAAATTCCAGATCCCACAAAGTTCAAATTCTCACGAAAAACTGACCGCACTTTGAAATAAGTTTTTAACATCCCTATAAAAATCAAGTACAATACGGAGCAATTTATTCATCTGAAAAGGATAATTTAATGGCGCGTAAACCAGCAAATGCTGAACCTGATTTTGAAACAACACTTGCACAATTAGAAACCATTGTGACAAAACTTGAAAGCGGTGAATTACCATTGGAAGATGCGCTGAAAGAATTTGAAAACGGCATTAAATTGGCTCAACTTGGTCAAGAGCGCTTGCAACAAGCAGAACAACGTATTCAAATTTTATTACAAAAAAGCGAAACCGCCCCATTAAGTGATTATCAAGGGGACGAGTAATCCATGAGTTATCAATTCGGCACTGAACTCAAACAAGTTCAAGATCGCATTAATCAGTTTTTAGCCAATCAATTTGAAGAAATTGACTCTTATAATGCCCCTTTGCGTGATGCCATGAAATATGGCTTATTGCTAGGCGGAAAACGCGTTCGTCCTTTCCTTGTCTATGCAACGGGTAAAATGCTGGGGGCAGAAATGTCCGCTTTGGATTACGCGGCCGCAGCCATTGAATCTATCCATGCTTATTCTTTAATCCATGATGATTTGCCTGCCATGGACAACGATGAACTTCGTCGTGGTCAACCAACTTGTCATATTGCTTTTGATGAAGCGACGGCCATTTTAGCTGGCGATGCATTACAAGCTTTTGCCTTTGAAATTCTTACTGAAGCCCCTTCTCTTTCTGCTGAACAAAAATTGCAATTAGTGAAAGTATTGGCTCAAGCATCTGGCGTACAAGGCATGTGTTTAGGGCAAAGTTTAGATTTAATTTCAGAGCACAAACAAGTTAATTTAGACGAATTAGAACTTATTCATCGCAACAAAACTGGTGCATTGCTAACAGCCGCATTAAAACTGGGTTTTATCTGTTCACCTCACTTTGAAAACAAAGAATTAGAGCAACAACTAGAACGTTATTCACAAGCTATTGGTTTAGCTTTCCAAGTACAAGATGACATTTTAGATATTGAAGGTAACAGTGCGGAAATCGGTAAACCGGTGGGATCTGATTTAGATTTAGATAAAAGCACTTATCCAAAGCTGTTAGGATTAGAGGGCGCGAAACAAAAAGCGCAAGAACTCTATCACACTGCCTTACATGAATTAGACAATTTACCTTTTGATACCACTGCATTGCGTGCATTAGCTGAATTTATTGTCAATCGTAAAAGTTAATTGTGACAGCACTGACTTTAATTTCTCAAAGTGCGGTCACTTTTTTCACATTTTAGGACTAACGAATATATGAACAACTATCCTCTTTTATCCTTAATTAATTCGCCGGAAGATTTGCGTCTGTTGAATAAAGAGCAGCTTCCGCAGCTTTGTCAGGAATTACGGAGTTATCTGTTGGAGTCCGTTAGTCAAAGCAGTGGTCATTTGGCATCTGGTCTTGGTACCGTTGAATTGACGGTTGCACTACACTACATTTTCAAAACTCCTTTTGATCAATTAATTTGGGATGTGGGACATCAAGCTTACCCACACAAAATTTTGACGGGTCGTCGTGATCAAATGTCCACCATTCGCCAAAAAGGCGGAATTCATCCCTTCCCTTGGCGTGAAGAAAGTGAATTCGATGTATTAAGTGTTGGTCACTCTTCTACTTCTATCAGTGCAGGACTAGGGATTGCAGTTGCGGCAGAGCGTGAAAATGCAGGTCGTAAAACCGTTTGTGTAATTGGTGATGGTGCAATCACTGCGGGTATGGCATTTGAAGCCTTAAACCATGCAGGTTCTTTACATACTGATATGTTGGTCATTTTAAATGACAATGAAATGTCGATTTCTGAAAATGTGGGGGCATTAAATAATCACCTTGCCCGTATTTTCTCTGGCTCATTATATTCAACAGTTCGTGACGGCAGTAAAAAAATCTTAGATAAAGTACCGACCGTTAAAAACTTTATGAAGAAAACCGAAGAGCACATGAAAGGCGTGATGTTCTCTCCAGAAAGTACGCTTTTTGAAGAACTCGGTTTTAACTATATTGGACCTATTGACGGACATAATATTGATGAATTAATTGCTACTTTAAGCAATATGCGCGATCTCAAAGGGCCGCAATTCTTACACATCAAAACCAAAAAAGGGAAAGGTTACGAGCCTGCAGAAAAAGATCCAATTGGTTTCCATGGCGTACCAAAATTTGATCCAACAAGCGGTCAACTACCTAAATCAAATGCCAAACCAACCTATTCAAAAATCTTTGGTGATTGGTTATGCGAAATGGCGGAACAAGACGATAAATTAGTCGGTATTACCCCGGCAATGCGTGAAGGTTCTGGCATGGTTGAATTTTCAGAACGATTCCCACAACAATATTTTGATGTGGCCATCGCAGAGCAACATGCTGTTACCTTTGCAGCCGGTCTTGCAATTGGCGGTTATAAACCGGTTGTGGCAATTTATTCTACCTTCTTACAACGTGCTTATGATCAGCTTATTCATGATGTCGCCATTCAAAACTTACCAGTTCTCTTTGCCATTGATCGTGCAGGCATCGTAGGTGCTGATGGTCAAACTCACCAAGGTGCTTTTGATTTAAGTTTTATGCGCTGCATTCCGAATATGATCATTATGACACCAAGTGATGAAAATGAATGTCGCCAAATGCTTTATACCGGTTATAAATGTGGTAAACCGGCTGCGGTACGTTATCCGCGTGGAAATGCAATCGGCGTAGAATTAACCCCACTTGCTGAATTAGAAATTGGTCGTTCAAAAATGGTTCGTCAAGGTGAAAAAATCGCGATTCTGAATTTTGGTACACTCTTACCAGCTGCTTTATCTGTGGCAGAAAAGCTCAATGCGACTGTTGTCGATATGCGCTTTGTGAAACCAATTGATGAAGCTCGTATTCTAGAAGTGGCAAATACCCATGATGTCATTGTGACATTGGAAGAAAATGCGATTCAAGGTGGTGCGGGTTCTGCTGTTTCAGAAGTGCTAAATTCTCATGGAAAAACAACCGCACTTTTACAGCTTGGTTTACCTGATATTTTTATTCCGCAAGGCACACAACAAGAAGCGCTTGCTGAAATTAAATTAGATGAAAAAGGGATTGAAGAGCAAATTATTGCCTTTATAAAGGGCTAAATTCGTTCATTTTGGTTTAATTTTGATATTTTTAAAAATTTTTTCAAAAATATCGAACTATTTCAAAAACACACAGTCTGATACATTGCTAGTGCACTGCATATTGCAGTTATCTTTTTGAAGTTTCTTATAAATTAAGACCTCCCCGCTATTCAAGTTTTGAGTAGCGGTTTTTTCTTTTTTGGAGGTAATAAAAAAGGACGCTTTTCAGCGTCCTAATTTTTTGGATCTAAACTTTAAAAAATTAAAGTGCAGATTTTGCTTTTTCAACTAATGCAGCGAACGCTACTTTGTCGAATACAGCGATATCAGCAAGGATCTTACGGTCGATTTCAACAGACGCTTTTTTCAAGCCGTTGATGAATTTGCTGTAAGATAAACCATTTTGACGAGCCGCAGCGTTGATACGTGCAATCCATAATTGACGGAATTGACGTTTACGTTGACGACGGTCACGATATGCGTATTGACCAGCTTTGATCACCGCTTGGAAAGCAACGCGATACACGCGTGAACGTGCACCATAATAACCTTTAGCAGCCTTAAGAACTTTCTTATGGCGTGCTCTTGCAATAACACCACGTTTTACACGAGCCATTATTTAATCTCCTATGTAATATTTTAACTAATTTAACTAATCGTACGTTTTGCTTAAATAACGGCTTATGCGTATGGTAAGCAAGCTACTACTAAAACTTGGTCTGCTTTCGCAACCATTGATTTATGACGTAAATGACGTTTACGTTTAGTTGTCTTTTTAGTCAAAATATGACGTAAGTGAGATTGTTTACGTTTGAAACCGCCAGAAGCTGTTTTTTTGAAACGCTTAGCAGCACCACGTACTGTTTTAATTTTAGGCATTGTTAAAATAACTCCGCATTTTAAGTTAAACACATAATTAGGCGAATCCGAAGATTACTTGTAGGCACTAATTATTCCAATATGGCAAATTGAATTGCCCTTCTCCAAAAGCAATTAGGCTGCGTAGTTTGCCCAATATGCAGTTGTATTCTCACCGAAGTGAAAATTCGATTATCTAGATTAGATCTAAATAAAAAATTATTTTTTCTTAGGTGCTAACACCATTACCGCTTGGCGACCTTCTAATTTACCTGGTGCTGATTCCACCACAGAAATATCAGCCAAATCGTTTTTAACGCGTTCTAATACATCTAAACCGATATCTTGGTGAGCCATTTCACGACCACGGAAACGTACGGTAATTTTTGCTTTATCGCCATCTTCTAAGAAACGGATTAAGCTACGTAATTTAACTTGGTAGTCACCTTCGTCAGTACCTGGACGGAATTTAATTTCCTTCACTTGTACAACTTTTTGTTTTTTCTTCTGTTCTTTTGCGGTTTTGCTCTTTTCATAGAGGAACTTGCCGTAGTTCATAATACGACAAACCGGTGGTTCGGCATTCGGACTGATCTCAACTAAATCAAGCGCTGCTTGTTCTGCCATATCTAAGGCTTGTTGAATTGACACAATCCCCGCTTGTTCACCATCTTGGTCAATCAAACGAACTTCTTTTACTCGAATTTCATCGTTAATGCGATTCGGGCGGTTAGCTGCCGGAGCTTTTTTTACGGTTTTGATAATATTATTCCTTCTATTTATTTAAGAAAAAACCTACTGTATTCAAACAGAAGATTTATTAAATCATTTGCTATAAAAACAAACAAAAAACGGGCAAAATTTTATAGTATTTGCCACGTTTATGCAACAAGGATTTCTATTCCTTTAAATATCAGCGGGTAAAGTACTTATTTCAGCAGAAATACTTTCACCAAATTGAAGTAATTTTTCTAATCTTGCAGTTTCAATACACACCATATTTCGATATCCATCTGCTTTCATTGCACTTGGCGTTTTTTCCCAAGGATTCCATAGCACAATTGAATCGGCATGATGATGGGTAATTTGAATACGTCGATTAAATGCTTGATCCACCAAGAATGTTTTATCTTCCTCTAATGTATAAATACAATCGACGCCTTGTTCTATTCTTCGAGTTGAAGGAACATCAGTATGTTTACCTTGTAATGAGTCATAACAACGACTTGGTAAATTTTGTACTTCAATTTGTGAAATATCACTGATGTTAAAATAACTGTGTAATGCCGCTTGAGCAGGTTCTTGTCCCAAATGTGTTAAAGTCATTGTGCATTTATCGGTAAATTCCATTTTCATTTTGGCTTCAATCACACCATATTCAGAAAAGAGCGAAAATTCTAACCGCACTTTATTTGCTTGCAGATCATAGTCACTTAATTGCCACAAACGTAAACGCGCTGTGCCGTGTGAAGGTTGTTTTACGCCACCAAACCAAGGGTAACAAAGCGGTACACCACCACGAATCGCGACACCTTGTGTAAAAGGTTCAATCTCACTTAACCAAAAGACATCCTGCTCTGCCCCTTTAGGTTTCCAATTTAATAGCTGTGCCCCTTGTAGTGCAATTCGAGCTGAACCCACAGGGTGATTTAAGGTTAAAACGGGTATTTCATTGATACGTTGTAAAGTTAATTCTAGTGTTAATTGTTGAATTTGAGCTGTCATATTCGCCTCCTTGTGATAAGGCTATTATATAGAAGAAAGAGAGACTTGAGTTTATTTTTATACCGTGAATATAAAAAAACCGCACCTCAAAGTGCGGTCATTTTTAATTAAGATTTTAAAGAGTCAATTACTCTTCACCCAACAATTTCAACTCACGTTGTCTTACTTGAGATTTTAAGATTTCAGCAAATTCTTCAATGGTGAAAGTACCTAAATCTGCACCTTTACGGGTACGTACCGCCACTTTACCTTCTGCGATTTCTTTATCACCGCAAACGAGCATATAAGGCACGCGACGTAAGGTATGTTCGCGGATCTTGAAGCCGACTTTCTCATTACGTAAATCTGCTTTAACACGTAATCCGGCATCAGAAAGTTGTTTTACTACTTTTTGCACGTAATCCGCTTGGCTGTCTGTAATATTCATCACAACCGCTTGAACTGGTGCTAACCATGCTGGGAAGAAGCCCGCATACTCTTCAGTAATGATACCGATGAAACGCTCAATCGAACCTAAAATCGCACGGTGAATCATAACCGGTGTACGACGATCATTGTCTTCCGCCACATAAGATGCGTTTAAACGACCCGGTAAAGCAAAGTCTAATTGGATGGTACCGCATTGCCATTCACGATCTAAACAGTCGCGTAATGCAAACTCAATTTTCGGCCCATAGAATGCACCTTCACCTTCTTGAATTTCATATTCAAGACCGTTATGCGCTAATGCTGCCGCAAGACCTGCTTCTGCGCGATCCCACATATCATCTGCACCGATACGTTTTTCAGGTCGAGTAGATAATTTCACCTGAATATTTTGGAAACCGAAAGTGCTGTAAATGTCGTAAACCATTTTAATACAGCTGGTTACTTCACTTTCAATTTGATCTTCAGTACAGAAAATGTGTGCATCATCTTGAGTGAAGCCACGTACACGCATTAAACCGTGTAAAGAACCCGATGGTTCATTACGGTGACAAGAACCAAATTCCGCCATACGGATTGGTAAATCACGGTAAGATTTTAAACCTTGGTTAAAGATTTGAACGTGTCCTGGACAGTTCATTGGTTTAATCGCATATTCACGGTTTTCTGATTGTGTAGTAAACATCAAATCGCCGTAATTTTGCCAGTGACCTGTTTTTTCCCATAATACACGGTCCATCATAAACGGACCTTTCACTTCTTGATAATCGTATTCTTTTAATTTTGTACGTACGAAGGTTTCTAATTCACGGAAAATTGTCCAACCATCGTTATGCCAGAACACCATACCCGGTGCTTCTTCTTGCATATGATATAAATCTAACGCTTTACCGATTTTACGGTGGTCACGTTTTGCTGCTTCTTCTAAGCGAGTTAAGTATTCCGCTAATTGTTTTTTATCAGCCCAAGCCGTACCATAGATACGTTGTAACATTTTATTTTTACTATCACCACGCCAGTACGCACCTGCAACTTTCATCAATTTGAAGTGTTGGCAGAAACGCATATTTGGCACATGTGGCCCACGACACATATCAATGTATTCTTCGTGATGATAAAGCGCAGGCGTTGCGGTACGTTCGATGTTTTCATCTAAAATAGCCATTTTGTATGGCTCACCGCGTTTTTCAAAAGTATCTCTTGCTTCTTGCCAGCTTACCGGAGTTTTGATGACGTCATAATTGGTTTTCGCCAATTCAAGCATACGTTTTTCGATAGCATCAATATCTTCTTGCGTTAAAGAACGGTCTAAATCCACGTCATAATAGAAGCCATTTTCAATCGTTGGACCGATTGCCATTTTGACATCTGGAAATAATTGTTTGATTGCGTGACCAAGCAAGTGTGCGCAAGAGTGACGAATAATTTCTAAACCGTCTTCATCTTTTGCTGTAATAATTTCAAGGTTAGCATCTTCATTGATGATGTCACAGGCATCACGACGTTCGCCGTTTACACGGCCCGCGATAGTTGCTTTGGCAAGACCGGCTCCGATATCTTGAGCCACTTCTAACACAGAAACTGGACGATCAAATTCACGTTTAGAACCGTCCGGTAAAGTAATAATAGGCATAATTTTTCCTTATACAGTGGTCGCCCATACGAAAGGCAACATGCAAATAATGATTAAAAACAAACCGCACTTTCATTCACTCCCACTATCGAGCAAACCAAGTGCGGCGGAGAATTTTAGCACTTTCCACCACACTTGTTAATATCTCGCTGAATTCTTTCCAATGAGTAAACAATGATTTTCCTGATAGTGACTTTATCTATTCAAAATTTTCGATAAAATGACCGCACTTTTGATAGACACAAATTAAAGGAAACTCTATGAACGTATTAGTATTAAAATCAAGCATCCTTGCAGATAACTCTCAAAGCAATAAATTAGCCGATTACACCATTGAGAAATTAAAAGCTCACAACATTGTGGTACGTGATTTAGCGGCGCAACAACTTCCCCATTTTGATGCAACGGCGGCAACTGCAGTACGTGGCGAACCTAAAACAGCAGAAGAAAATGCACTTTTAGCCTTATCTGATGAATTAGTGGCTGAATTAAAGGCTGCGGATATTATCGTCATTGGGGCGCCAATGTATAACTTAGGCATCCCAACACAACTTAAATCCTATTTTGATTTTATTGCTCGCCCTCGTGTAACGTTCCAATACACCGCAAATGGCCCTGAAGGTTTACTTCAAGGTAAAAAAGCGATTGTGTTAGCAAGCTTTGGTGGCATGTATAATGAAAACAATAATGTGACAAATTACTTAAAAGCGATTTTAGGTTTTGTTGGCATTACCGATGTTCAGTTTGCTTATGCAAAAGGTATCGGATTAGGTGCTGAAGCGATTGAAAAAGCACAACGTTCAGCAAGAAATAAAATCGATGAGATCGTTGCTTCTCTCTAATCTCTGAATCTATTCCCTCTATTAAGCCATTTTGAGATATGCCTCGAAATGGCTTTTTTTCTGACATAAAATCTCTATTTCTAATCTTACTGGTTAAAAATTAAAAAAATATTGTAAAATTACGCCAATTTTTTGATTATTTTCTTGACTTATGCATTGTGTACTAGTTTAATAGTGCAAAAGTTCAGAATACAGGATTGACTATGAAAAATACCCCTTTTATTGCGGTGACCTCTCAACCGGTTCCCTACCATGCCGATACTACCGCAATTTTTAATACGCTTTGCCAACAGAACTCAAATTCTCTTCTTCTCGACTCTGCCGAAATTGGTAGTAAAAATAGCTTACAGAGCCTTATTCTAATTAATGCGGTCGTTAAAATTACTTGTTTAGGCAATCAAGTGACTTTTAGAGCACTAAATGCGAACGGAAAACAAGTGTTAAATGAAATTCATCCAGTATTAAGCCAACTCGGTACCGTAAGTGCGGTCAATTTTGATAATGAATTTTCTGTACAATTTGCGTCGCTCGACAATCAATTAGATGAAGACAGCAAATTACAAGCTGCAACCATTTTTGATGGACTTCGTGTAATTTCTAACCATTATCAACATAGCAGCACACCTGTCTTTTTAGGTGGTTTATTTGCTTATGATTTGGTGGCAAATTTTATTCCAATGCAAGGTGTTGAATTAAAAGATGATGGTATTCACTGTCCTGATTACAGTTTTTATCTCGCAGAAAATTTAATCACCATCGATCACCAAAGCCAACAAGCCACATTAAAAAGCTTTTGTTTTAGTCAAGAAGAACAAGTAGAAGTCGCGAAAACAGCACTTTCTATTGCACAAAAATTAAAAAATATTGATGGCGTACTTTCCATTAAAGCAGCAAGTGATGAGGTCAGCACCAACTTTGAAGATCCTGAATTTACAGGTATCGTTAAAGCGTTAAAACATCATATTAATATTGGTGATGTGTTCCAAATCGTGCCATCCCGCCGTTTTTCATTAGCTTGTCCGAATACCCTTGCGAGCTACGCACAATTAAAGCTTAATAATCCAAGTCCTTACATGTTCTATATGAACGATGAGGATTTCATTTTATTTGGCGCATCACCTGAAAGTGCGTTGAAATATGCGCCAGACAATCGCCAATTAGAAATTTATCCAATTGCAGGTTCTCGCCCGCGTGGTTTTGATGCACATGGTAATATTGATCCAGAATTAGATGCACGTTTGGAATTAGAATTACGCCTTGATCATAAAGAGCAAGCCGAACATTTAATGTTGGTAGATTTAGCGCGTAATGACATTGCTCGCGTATGCCAAAGCGGTACACGTAAAGTCGCTGAATTAATGCAAGTAGATCGCTATTCGCACATCATGCATTTGGTTTCTCGCGTAGTGGGTAAACTTCGTCCTGAACTTGATGCCTTACACGCTTATCAAGCTTGTATGAATATGGGGACATTAACTGGTGCGCCTAAAATTAAAGCCATGCAGTTAATTTATCAATTTGAACAGCAAAAACGCCACAGCTACGGTGGTGCGGTCGGTTATCTCACCTCTGACGGCCGTTTTGATACCTGTATCGTGATTCGTTCTGCCTTTGTACAAAATGGCATTGCCCATATTCAAGCAGGTTGTGGTGAAGTATTAGATTCTGATCCTCAAATGGAAGCGGATGAAACTCGCCATAAAGCGGCTGCTGTGCTTAAAGCAATCAAACAAATCAATACCCAAGCAAAATAAGGACGATAAATTATGGCTAATATTCTCTTTTTGGATAATTTCGATTCATTCACTTATAACTTAGTGGATCAATTCCGTGTGCTTGGGCATAACGTAAAAATTTATCGTAATGACACCAATTTAGAACAAGTGGTGCAAGAGGCATTAAATACACCTGATACGATTCTTGCGCTCTCTCCAGGTCCAGGTACTCCGGCAGAAGCAGGCATCTTACTCCCGCTCATTGAACGTTTAAAAAATGATGTGCCAATTATTGGTATTTGCTTAGGCCATCAAGCACTTATTCAAGCCTTTGGTGGGGAGGTTGTACATGCAGGCGAAGTATTACATGGTAAAGTATCGCGCATTCAACACGATAACCAAGCCATGTTTAAAGATATTGCCAACCCAATGCCTGTGGCCCGTTATCACTCTTTAATGGGTAAAAATCTGCCTGACGAATTTATTGTCAATGCTGATTACAATGGTATCGTGATGGCGATTCGTCATAAAACCTTGCCAATTTGTGCTTTCCAATTCCACCCAGAAAGCATCCTTACTGCGCAAGGTTCCAAATTATTACAACAATCTGTGGAATGGTTATTAAACAGAGATTAAGGAAGAAAAATGATTACCGTATATGGATTAAAAGAAGTGCTTGCACCTCGTCGTCAAGATATTGCTGAAGTAATTTATAACTGTTTAAACCTTGGTTTAGACATTCCTCGCGGAAAACATGCAATTCGTTTTTTATGTTTAGATAAAGAAGATTTCCTTTATCCTATCGATCGTAACGATGATTACACCGTTATTGAGATTAACCTCATGCAAGGTCGTATGGAAGGTACAAAAAAACGTTTAATCAAAATGCTCTTCAGCGAACTGGAATACAAAATTGGGATTAAATCTCACAACGTTGAAATTACAATTAAAGAACAACCAGCACACTGCTGGGGCTTCCGTGGTATGACTGGTGATGAAGCTCGCGATTTAGATTACGATATTTACGTATAAGGGATGAGATTATGCAAACGGCTCAATTATTAGAACAACTTTACAGCGGAAAAACACTTAACAAAGAAGAAAGTGCGGTCATTTTTAATGCCATTATGCAAGGCGAACTGAATAACGAACAAATCGCTGCCATGCTGATTGCATTAAAAGTACGTGGTGCCACTATTGATGAATTAAGTGGTGCGGTATCGGCAT
Organism: Haemophilus parainfluenzae T3T1; assembly: GCF_000210895.1. Lineage (NCBI taxonomy): Bacteria > Pseudomonadati > Pseudomonadota > Gammaproteobacteria > Pasteurellales > Pasteurellaceae > Parahaemophilus > Parahaemophilus parainfluenzae. The sequence continues at coordinate 1,730,352 of NC_015964.1, forward strand.
CTTTGCAAAATGCCAAATCATTCCCTCGTCCTGATTACCCTTTTGCGGATATCGTGGGAACAGGTGGTGATGGTCAAAACACCATTAATATCTCTACGGCGAGTGCCATTGTTGCAGCCTCTATGGGTGCTAAAGTGGCAAAACACGGTAACCGCAGCGTATCAAGTAAATCCGGTGCCAGTGATGTATTAACTGCACTCGGTGTGAATGTCAACGTCACGCCAGAACAAGCTCGTCAAGCACTTGATGATATTGGGGTATGTTTCTTATTTGCTCAACAATATCACAGTGGGTTTAAACATGTTGCCCCTGTTCGTGCGGCATTAAAAACACGTACGCTTTTTAATATTTTAGGTCCATTAATTAACCCCGCTCGCCCAACTTATCATTTGCTTGGCGTGTATGCCCCTGAATTAGTAAAAACCTATGCCGAAACGGCTGTTGCATTAGGTCATCAACATACTTTTGTGGTTCATGGAGCCGGTCTTGATGAAGTCGCTGTACACGGTGAAACGCAAGTCGCTGAAATTAAAAATGGTAAAATTGACTACTTCACCTTAACACCTGAAGATTTTGGTTTAAAAACACAATCTTTAGAAAGTTTACGTGGTGGCGAACCGCAAGAAAATGCCCAATATCTGGCCGCACTTTTACAAGGTAAAGGCAAAGCGGAACATGCTAATGCGGTAGCGGCGAATGTGGCATTATTGTTGAAATTATTTGGTCATGATGACTTAAAACAAAATGTTCAAAATGTATTGGCTCATCTTTCATCAGGCAAAGCGTTTGATACATTACAACATTTGACAAAATATTAAGATAAAGGCTGATTTGATACGCCCAATAAAATAAGAAGAAAATTTATGATCACGCAAGATTTCACCAAACCAATTGACTCTGCGACGGTACTGCAAAAAATCGTCTTAGACAAAGCACAATGGGTTAAAGCAAAGGAAGCTGAATTTCCGCTTTCACAATTTAAAGAAAACATTCAAAAATCTGACCGCTCTTTTTATGATGCGTTGGCTAAAGGCACTCATCAAAAACCGGCTTATATTTTAGAATGCAAGAAAGCTTCACCTTCTAAAGGATTAATTCGTGGTGAATTTAATTTAGATGAAATCGCCAATGTGTATAAACATTATGCGTCAGCTGTTTCTGTGCTAACGGATGAGAAATACTTCCAAGGTAAATTTGACTATTTGCCGCAAGTACGTGACGTTATCTCACAACCTGTATTGTGCAAAGATTTTATGATCAGCGAATATCAGGTTTATCTTGCACGCTATTATCAAGCTGATGCTATTTTATTGATGCTTTCAGTGGTGAATGATGAAACCTATCGCGTACTAGCTGATCTAGCGCATTCTCTTGGTATGGGCGTGTTGACGGAAACCAGCAACGAAGAAGAATTTGAACGAGCTCTTGCATTAGATGCAAAAATTATCGGTGTTAACAATCGTAATCTTCACGATCTCACCGTTGATTTAAACCGCGTAGTAGAACTTACACAAAAATATGCTGATCGCATTCCTGCTGATGCTCGTATTATTAGCGAATCGGGGATTTATAATCACAGCCAAATTCGTGATTTGCAAAAAGTGGCACATGGCTTTTTAATCGGCAGTAGCCTAATGGGCAGTGCAGATTTAAACAATGCTGTGCGTGAAGTGATTTTTGGAGAAAATAAAGTATGCGGTTTAACTCGCACGCAAGATGTCAAAGAGGTTTACGCAAACGGGGCATTATACGGCGGCTTAATTTTTGTCGAACATTCAAAACGCTGTGTGAGCCTACGTCAAGCCCAAGAATTAGTGACAGCATCACCACTTCGTTTTGTTGGCGTGTTCCAGAATCAAGAAATTGATTTTATTGTAAAAATCGCTAAACAATTGCAGCTTTATGCCGTTCAGCTACACGGTTCAGAAACCGCTGAATTTATTACGGCACTTCGCCATCAACTACCAGAGGAAACTCAAATTTGGAAAGCTATTTCAGTAGATACTGAAGCACAAAGTGCGGTTGATTTTACTGATGATTTAAATATCACTCGCTATATTTTCGATAGCCAATCCGCTAATCAACAAGGTGGCACAGGAAAAACTTTTAATTGGTCACTCATTCCTGAAAACTTGAAACACAAAATTATTTTGGCTGGTGGCATTTCACCTGACAATATTGAACAAGCCATTAAGCAAGGTTGCTTAGGGGTTGATCTTAATTCTGGTGTAGAAACTGCCGCTGGCGTGAAAGATAGCGAAAAAGTGCGGTTAGTTTTTAATAAAATTTTATCAAATTAATCTGATTACTAAAGGAAAACATTATGCAAAGAACAGCGTTAGTAACCGGCGCAACTGCTGGATTTGGTGCGGCAATTTGTCGCACCCTCATTGAAAATGGCTATCGTGTAATTGGCACGGGGCGCCGCGTAACTCGTTTAGAACAATTACAGCAAGAATTAGGTGAAAACTTCCACTTTCTTGCCTTTGATATTTCAGATCGCCAAGCAACAGAAGATGCTTTCCATTCCCTTCCCGCTAATTGGCAATCCATTGATTTATTGGTGAATAATGCAGGATTAGCATTAGGCTTAGAAAGTGCTGATAAAGCGAATTTAGACGATTGGATGCAAATGATTGATACCAATATTAAAGGACTCGTCACCATCACTCGTCTTGTGTTACCACAAATGGTAGAACGTAATTCAGGTCATATTATTAATTTAGGCTCAATTGCAGGTACTTATCCTTATCCAGGTGGCAATATGTACGGTGGCACCAAAGCTTTTGTGAAACAATTTAGCTTAAATCTTCGTGCCGATCTTGCTGGTACACAAATTCGCGTTTCCAATGTTGAACCCGGTCTTTGTGGTGGAACTGAATTTTCTAATATTCGCTTTAAAGGTGATGATGCCCGAGCAAAAAAACTCTATGAAAATGTGGAATATGTCAGTCCACAAGATATTGCTAATATTGTGTTATGGCTCAATCAACAACCTGAACATGTCAATATTAATCGCATTGAAGTGATGCCTACCGCACAAACTTTTGCACCACTTAATGTCGCAAGAATTCAAAAATAACAAGGAAATATTATGTCAGAACCCCTTTTAAACCCTTATTTCGGTGAATTTGGCGGAATGTACGTACCGGAAATTCTCGTACCGGTGCTGCAACAGCTAGAAAAAGCTTTTGTTGAAGCAAAAGACGATCCTGAATTCCAACGTGAATTTCAAGATTTACTTAAAAATTATGCGGGCAGACCAACCGCACTTACTCTTTGCCGTAATTTAACCAAAGGCACTAAAGCAAAAATTTATTTAAAACGTGAAGATTTACTTCACGGTGGTGCCCATAAAACTAACCAGGTTTTAGGTCAAATTTTATTGGCAAAACGCATGGGTAAAACGCGTATTATCGCTGAAACCGGTGCGGGCCAACATGGTGTTGCGACTGCCCTTGCTTGTGCAATGTTAGATATGCCTTGCAGTGTTTATATGGGGGCGAAAGATGTAGAACGTCAATCACCAAACGTATTCCGTATGCGTTTGATGGGCGCAGAAGTGATTCCTGTTCAAAAAGGCTCTTGCTCATTGAAAGATGCATGCTGTGAAGCGATGCGTGATTGGTCAGCTAATTATGAAAATACCCATTATTTATTGGGTACAGCGGCAGGCCCTCATCCATTCCCAACCATTGTACGTGAATTCCAAAAAATGATTGGTGAAGAAACTAAACGTCAAATTTTAGAAAAAGAAGGCCGTTTACCGGATGCTGTCATCGCGGCAGTTGGTGGTGGTTCAAATGCGATTGGTATGTTTACTGATTTTATTGATGAAAAAGGTGTTCGCTTAATTGGTGTGGAACCTGCTGGTCATGGTATCGAAAGTGGTGAACATGGTGCGCCATTAGGTCATGCAAAAGTCGGCATTTATTTCGGTATGAAATCACCTTTGATGCAAACTGAAGATGGCCAAATAGAAGAATCCTACTCTATTTCTGCAGGATTGGACTTCCCTTCTGTAGGACCTCAACATGCTTACTTGCAAAGTATTGGTCGTGCTGAATACCCAAGTATTACAGATGATGAAGCGTTAAACGCTTTCCAAGCATTAGCAAAACATGAAGGGATTATTCCTGCATTGGAAAGTTCTCATGCATTAGCACATGCGCTAAAAATGATTCATCAAGAACCGAATAAAGAACAAATCTTAGTGGTGAATCTCTCTGGTCGTGGTGATAAAGATATTTTCACCGTTGATAAAGTTTTAAAAGAAAAAGGAATGCAATAATGAGCCGTTTTGAAACTAAATTTGCAGAACTTGCAGCGAAAAAAGAAGGGGCTTTTGTACCTTTCGTGACATTATGCGATCCAACATTTGATCGCTCTTTTGAGATTATTTGCACGTTAGTCGAAAATGGTGCAGATGCGTTGGAATTAGGCTTTCCATTTTCTGATCCATTATTAGACGGCCCTGTTATTCAAGCGGCTAATAACCGTGCGCTCAATGCGGGCCATAGCACTGAGGATAGCTTTAAATTACTCGCTAAAGTGCGGTCAAAATATCCAGAAATTCCGATTAGTTTACTTCTTTGTGCGAATTTAATTTTTGCGAAAGGCTTAGATAATTTCTATCAATGTTGTGCAGAAGTCGGCGTAGATGCGGTTTTAGTGGCAGATATTCCACTATTGGCAAAAGAAGACTATATTCAAGCCGCTAAAAAACATGGCATTCAACCTGTCTTTATTTGCCCACCAAATGCTGATGCCAAAACGGTGCAAGGCGTTGCTGAAAACAGCGAAGGCTATACCTATTTAGTGTCTCGTGCAGGTGTAACAAGTGCAGAGAATCAAGCTCATGCCGCAAACTTAGATACACTTGTAGAACAACTTAAAGCCCACAAGGCTCCACCAATTCTACAAGGTTTTGGTATTGCTCAACCTGCTCAGGTGAAAGAAGCCCTTCAACTTGGTGCAACAGGCGCAATTTCAGGCTCTGCAACGGTAAAAATCATTGAACGAAACTTAGATAATCAGGCTCAATGCTTATCTGAACTTGCCGAATTTGTTCGCAATATGAAAACGGCAACAAAATAATTAATAAAAATTTTTATATTACAGCTTAAGGAACCAAAAAATGTCTTTTCTAATGCCTTTTCTGAGGAAACAATTCGCTTTCTGGCGTATTTTTCTTTACTTTCTAGCTTTTACTGCACTTTATGCTAGATTAGTAGCTCAATTCTTCTTCTCAAACTTCTCTCTCCCTACAGGGGTAGGCGTCTTAAGTAATGCAGTTTTATTTGCCTATACTATTTTTTTTGTTGGAGGAATATTTTTTTTAATTTACTTTATGCTGATTTGGGGAATATCCACCGGATTTATTCTCGGATTATGTCAATTTAGGAGAAGCGTTAAAGGCATTCTTAGTGCCACCTTCATCGGAACACTCACCGCTGGAATTTCTTTTTATATCATAGCAAACGATGTTAACGATGTTAACGATGCTTACCTTTACCTCTGCCTTTTCCACGGTGTATTAGCTGCAATTTTTGGTCTAATTGCTTTTCCAAATAAAGCGGGAATTCTCTTAGAATCCCAAATCATGCATAAACTACTGCCTAAGGCTGTTTCAACGGGAGTAAATCTAACTAACCAAGTCATAGAGAAAAAAGGCTTTGCCTCTTATCGTTGGTTAATTCCTCTTGTATTTACTTTGCTTGGCACTATTATTTTTGGAATCACATCCATATTATTAACGCAAGTGACAGATCTAGATAGCATCGTAGCATTAATGCTTTTAATGATGTTTATTGCTGCATTGCCGATGTTATTCACTGGTCTTACCGTCATGTTTGCACGATTCCACAAGACTTTTCGCCATTTTGCCTTTAGCGTTCTGATTGGTGTGTTATATTACAGTTTAGTTGCTTATTATTTATTTAATGATAGTAATATTGAAAACTTCAGATTGTTTGCAATACAAAACTACATAGCCTTAATCATTGCCATTATTTTATCTGCATTGATTTCATTTAAAAAAATTACACCAATTAACAAAATCCAATAAACAAAAAAGTGCGGTTAATTTTAACCGCACTTTTGTTTTTCTTTCCTTAATCCACAATTCGTAAATGAGATGCTGATTTTTGTGGTTTCTTTTCAGCTTTAGGCTTATCTACCGCTTCTGCAAAACTTAATGGCTGTTCTGATGTCGGCTCACGATTGAGTTCATCGTAAATTTCTTCTGGCTCAAACATCACGCCATCACCATTTTCACGTGCATAAATGGCTAAAGCGGCACCCATCGGAATATATAACTCACGAGCCACACCTTGGAAACGTGCATTAAACTGAATAAAGTCATTGGTTAATTGCAAATTCCCAGTCGCCCCAGCAGAAAGATTTAAGACGATTTGCCCATCTTTCACGTATTCCACAGGCACATTGGTACCATAATAATTAGCATCCACCACTAAATATGGGGTGAAATCGTTATCCACTAACCAATCATAATAGGCTCTTAGTAAATAAGGACGTTTTGGAGAAGGTGTATGGGTCATTATTTATCATCCATTAAATTTTTAGGTGCAGCTTCACCTACAGATTGTAAGAATGAATCACGGCTAAATACTCGATCCATATAGCCTTTGATTGCTTTGCTTCCTGTACCGCTGAATTCCACGCCCATATTACGTAGTTTCCATAATAATGGTGCAACATAGCAATCAACCAAGCCAAACTCTTCGCTCATAAAATAAGGAGTTTGTTGGAAGATAACCGATACCGCTAACAACTCTTCTTTTAACTGTTTTAACGCTTCTTCACGTTCAACTTCCGTGCCTTTTTCAGCAATTTCTAATGTTGGGTACCAATCTTGTTCGATACGTAGCATTAAAAGACGGCTTTTCGCACGAGAAACCGGATAAACTGGCATAAGTGGAGGATGTGGAAAACGCTCATCAAGATATTCCATAATAATGCGTGAGCTGAATAACACTAAATCACGATCCACCAACGTTGGTAATGTACCGTAAGGATTTAATTCCATTAAATCTTCTGATAATGCTTGCAGATCAACTTCTTCGTTTTCGTAAGCAACACCTTTTTCAGCTAAAACAATTTTTACCTGATGGCAGTAAATGTCATTTTTATTTGAAAAAAGAGTCATTACTGAACGTTTACTTGATGCATTGGACATTTATTCCTCCGAAGATCCAAACTAACTTATATACTTCTACTAAAAATGGGCGATTATTTTAACATAATCGGCATGTAAATTGCTAACAATTTCTTATTTTCACTTTAAAATCAAATAATTACAAACGCATAATAAGAAATTAAAGAACGGCAATTTTTAATTAATTTGTTTTTACAGACATAAAAAAAGCAGAGATTTTTCTCTGCTTTCTTGAAACGATAATAAAAAATTAACGTTTGGAGTATTGTGGACGACGACGTGCTTTGTGTAAACCAACTTTTTTACGTTCAACGCGACGTGCGTCACGAGTAACGAAGCCAGCTGCACGAAGAGCAGGACGTAAAGTCTCATCATATTCCATTAATGCACGAGTGATACCGTGACGGATTGCACCCGCTTGACCAGAAATACCACCACCTTTAACAGTAATGTATAGGTCTAATTTATCAGTTAATTCCACTAATTCTAACGGTTGACGTACGATCATACGAGCTGTTTCGCGACCGAAATATACGTCTAATTCACGTTGGTTGATAGTGATTTTACCACTGCCCGGTTTGATAAATACACGAGCTGAAGAGCTTTTGCGGCGACCAGTGCCGTAGTTTTGATTCTCTGCCATTTCCTAAACCTCGTGATTAAATGTCTAATACTTGTGGTTGTTGTGCTGCGTGTTGGTGTTCTGCACCTGCATACACTTTTAATTTACGGAACATTGCACGGCCTAATGGACCTTTTGGCAACATACCTTTAACCGCAATTTCAATCACCGCTTCAGGACGGCGAGCGATCATTTCTTTGAAAGTCGCTTGTTTGATACCACCTACATAGCCAGTGTGCCAGTAGTAAAGTTTATCTGTTTCTTTACGACCAGTTACTGCCACTTTGTCTGCGTTGATAACGATGATGTAATCACCAGTATCTACGTGTGGAGTGTACTCAGCCTTGTGTTTACCACGAAGACGGCGTGCTAATTCAGTAGCTAAACGACCTAAAGTTTTACCTGTCGCATCTACCACATACCAGTCACGTTTTACTGTTTCCGGTTTTGCTACAAAAGTTTTCATTAATTAATTACCAAAATATAAGTTTGATACCCAGTGTTCCATATTGATTGAAACACAACCATTAATCTTAATCTCCACCCCTTCGAGTGTGATCTCGATAAAATAATGCACGGTGGGAATCCGTGCATTTACAGGGTCGGCGTATTATACCTATTTTTAGAAAAAATGCTAACTTTTTGTGCAAATAAATTGATTTTCTTTTAAAATACAACGCACAACAAACAATCATTAATTTCATTCATTATTTTGATGAAATCATTGAAATTGACGCATATTAGTTCTTATCTTATGATAAGCGCATTCTAATAAAAAATGTAAGAAGGCATGCTATGAGCTACGCAAACGAAATTAACACTTTAAATCAACATCTTGCTGATACTAACAAAAAAATTAATGTCTCCTTTGAATTCTTTCCGCCTAAAAATGAAAAAATGGAAAGCATGCTTTGGGATTCCATCCATCGCTTAAAAGTATTAAATCCTAAATTTGTTTCCGTCACCTATGGCGCAAACTCTGGAGAACGTGATCGTACACATAGCATCGTGAAAGCCATTAAAGCAGAAACTGGCATAGAAGCTGCACCACATTTAACGGGTATTGATGCCACACCTGAAGAATTAAAAGAAATTGCAAAAGATTATTGGGATAGCGGTATTCGTCGTATTGTAGCTTTACGCGGTGATGAGCCAAAAGGCTATGCTAAAAAACCTTTCTATGCGGCTGATTTAGTTGAACTACTCCGCTCCGTAGCTGATTTTGATATCTCAGTTGCAGCATACCCTGAGGTTCACCCTGAAGCAAAATCAGCACAAGCAGATTTAATCAATTTGAAACGTAAAATTGATGCGGGCGCTAATCATGTCATTACTCAATTCTTCTTTGATATTGATAGTTATCTTCGCTTCCGAGACCGCTGTGCATCCATTGGTATTGAGGCTGAAATTGTTCCGGGTATTCTACCTGTAACTAACTTCAAACAACTTCAAAAAATGGCATCATTTACGAATGTAAAAATTCCAGCATGGTTGGCTAAAGCATATGAAGGATTAGATGATGATCCAACTACTCGTAATCTCGTCGCGGCGAGTGTGGCAATGGATATGGTAAAAATCCTTTCTCATGAAGGCGTGAATGACTTCCACTTCTACACATTAAATCGTAGTGAACTCACTTATGCGATTTGCCATACATTAGGTATTCGCCCTACAGCAAATCCATAAAGAAAAAGTGCGGTTAAAATTAACCGCACTTTTTTTATTTCCACTATACTCGTCTAACTTGCCAAAAAGCTTTTTTCCAATAAGGGCTATTCATCGAAGAATAAATCACGCCACCTTTAGTTGAAGCGTGTAAAAATTTATCTTCTTTCACATAAATCCCCACATGATAACCATTTGGTCCGCGTCCCGTTTTAAAGAAAATTAAATCGCCTGTTTGGATATCTTCTTTACGAACAAGTTTTCCGTAACCCGCTTGATCTTTCGTAGTTCGAGGAAGGTTGATATTAAAACGATCAATAAAGGTTTTTTGCACAAAACCAGAACAATCAATACCACCACGAGACTGCCCACCTAACACATAAGGTGTCCCCGCCCATTCGTATTGTTGTTCACTTAACATGGCAATCGCTATAATCGGATCTCCAATCTGACCTTTATAGTTCATGGCATATTCTTCACGAACACCACTTGAACAAGCAAAAAGCAAAAAACTTCCTGCGACTAAAAAAGCACATTTAATCTTATTCATGTTCAATCCTGACAAAAGTGCGGTCAAAAACGACCGCACTTTTTTTACTATTGTTTTGGCTTGGTATTTTCCACGCGAGCACGTAATTTTTGCCCTGGCTTGAATGCCACTACTCGGCGAGCAGAAACAGGAATGCTTTCACCCGTTTTTGGATTACGCCCTGGACGGGAAGCTTTATTACGAAGTTCAAAATTACCAAAACCGGATAATTTCACTTCGCCACCAGATTCTAACGATAAACGAATTTCCTCAAAAAAGTCTTCCACTAATGCTTTAGCTTCAGCTTTTTGTAATTGATACTTATCTAATAAGTATTCAGTAATATCAATTTTTGTAATCGTTGCCATATTAGTCTCCTGTTTAGTCTCTAAGCTCCGCATTAAAGCGTTGTTTAACTTCGTTTAATACAGCAGAGATTACCGCATTAATCTCATCATCTTCAAGCGTTTTTTCATTATCTTGAATGGTTAAACTGATTGCTAAGCTTTTATGTCCGCTAGCAACGCCAATGCCTTGATATACGTCGAATAAATTGACTTGTGTTAATTTTTCTCCGCCAGCTTGCTTACATGCTTCGATAATATCGCCTGCCGGCACATTATCAGCAACGACTAAAGCTAAGTCACGACGGTTTGCTGGGAATTTTGAAATCTCTTTGGCTTGAACCACACGACGATTTGCAATGGCATCCCATAAAATTTCAAAAACAACCGCTTTGCCATTTAATCCTAATTTTTGAGCGATAAGTGGATGAATAGTTCCAATAAAACCAATTTCTTTTCCATCTAATTCAATTGAAGCAGATTGTCCTGGGTGCAATGCACTGTGTGCTTTTGCCACAAACTTAACACGACTCCCCACTTCAGTGAGAGAAAGAATGCTTTCTAAATCACCTTTAAGATCAAAGAAATCAACATTTTCGGCCTTACCTGTCCAAGATTCAGATTTAGCGGTACCTGTAATTACACCAGCAAGAACAAACTCTTGGCGAATGCCAAATTCTGCATTAGCATCAGGAATAAAACGTAATCCCGTTTCAAATAAACGTACGCGGTTTTGCTGGCGATTTTGGTTGTATAACACCGCACCGAGTAATCCACTTAACAATGAAACGCGCATCGCTGACATTTCAACTGAAATTGGATTTGGTAATACAAGTGCTTCAATTTCTGGATGAAGTAAAGTTTGTACTTTTGGATCAACGAAGCTATAAGTAATCGCCTCTTGATAATCTGCATCAACAAGAGCGGTTTTAATTCGGCTTAATTCTAAATCAGCTTCTTTATGCTCACGCATACGAAGATGTGCTAATGGCGCATTATTTGGAATGCTGTTATAGCCATAAATACGTGCTACTTCTTCAATGAGATCTTCTTCGATTTCAATATCAAAACGCCAGCTTGCTGAAGTCACGGTCCAAACATCATTAGCATATTTCACCGCAAAACCTAAACGCTCAAAAATCTCGGTCACGGTTTCAGTTTCGATATGATGACCTAATAAGCTATCTAATTTTTCACGACGTAAAGTGACTTCATTGACTTTTGGTAAATATTGCTCACTCACCACTTCACAAATTTCGCCAGCTTCACCACCACAAATTTCAAGTAACAATGCTGTTGCTCTTTCCATTGCGTGACGTTGTAGCGTAAAATCAACACCGCGTTCAAAACGATGTGAAGAATCAGTGTGTAAACCGTATTGTCTTGCACGTCCCGCAATCGCTAATGGTGCAAAGAATGCCGCTTCTAAAATCACATCTTTTGTTGTTTCAGCATCAACACCGCTAGCTTGACCACCAAAGATACCAGCCATTGCGAGTGGACCTGTTTGGTCTGCGATCACTAAAGTATTCGGTTGTAATTTTGCGGTTGTACCATCTAATAAAACAAGTTCTTCGCCGTTATTGGCTAAACGTACTTGAACAGGTTGAGCCACTTTTGATGCATCAAAAGCATGCATTGGTTGACCTAATTCAAGTAAAACATAGTTGGTAATATCCACAATTGGGTCGATAGAACGAAGACCACAACGACGTAATTTTTCTTGCAACCAAATTGGTGATTGCGCTTTAACATTCACATTTTTCACCACGCGCAATAAATAACGAGGGCATGCTTCAGGTGCTTTTAATTCAATTTGAACTTTATCTGAAATCGTTGCAGGCACAGCATCAAAGTGCGGTTGATTAACAACTTGTTTATTAACCACGCCAACTTCACGCGCAACACCTGCAATACTTAAACAATCTGCACGGTTTGGCGTTAAGCTAATTTCAATGGCTTTATCATCTAAATCTAAATATTCACGTAGATTGGTGCCTACTGGTGCATCTAACGGTAATTCAATAATACCATCTGCATCCACATCAATGCCTAATTCAGAGAATGAGCAAAGCATCCCTTCTGAAGGTTGACCACGTAATTTAGTCTTCTTAATTTTAAAATCACCAGGTAATACAGCGCCTTCAGTTGCACATGCTACTTTTAAACCTTGACGGCAATTTGGTGCACCACAAACGATATCTAATAAGCGGTCACCACCAACATTTACTTTAGTGACACGTAATTTGTCTGCATCTGGGTGTTGAGCACATTCAACAACTTCACCTACAACAACGCCGGTAAAATCACCAGCTACCTTTTCAACGCCATCAACTTCTAAACCAAGCATCGTGATTTGATCACATAACTGCTCTGTTGAAATTGATGGATTAACCCATTCTCTCACCCAATTTTCGCTAAATTTCATTATCTCTGTATCCTTTATTGATGAACGTGTTACGTTCTGAATTAATCATTATCGTTAATTTAACCTAGCGGTTAATTACTTAAATTGTTTTAAAAAACGTAAGTCGTTTTCAAAGAATGAACGTAAATCTGTGACGTTGTAGCGTAACATAGTTAAGCGCTCAACTCCCATGCCTACTGCGAAGCCAGAATATTCATTTGGATCAATACCTACGTTGCGTAACACATTAGGATGCACCATACCACAACCTAATACTTCTAACCATTTACCATTTTTACCCATTACATCGACTTCTGCAGAAGGTTCGGTAAATGGGAAATAGGATGGACGGAAACGAACTTGTAAATCTTCTTCAAAAAACGCACGTAAGAAATCATGTAATAAGCCTTTCAATTCAGTGAAGTTTGCTTTTTTATCTACATAAAGCAATTCAATTTGATGGAACATTGGTGTGTGTGTTTGATCATAGTCGTTACGATATACACGACCTGGCGCCATAATACGAATAGGTGGTTGCATTTTTTCCATGGTACGAATTTGTACACCTGAGGTTTGTGTACGGAGTAATAATTCAGGATTAAACCAGAATGTATCGTGATCAGCTCGTGCTGGGTGATGTTTAGGGATATTTAATGCATCGAAATTGTAATAATCACTTTCAATTTCGGGGCCAGTCTCAACTGAAAAACCTAACTCTGAAAAGAATTTTGTTACGCGATTGATGGTAATGGTCACTGGATGTAAACCACCAGTTTCTGTTTTACGACCAGGAAGGCTCACATCAATACGTTCTTTTTCTAATTTCGCATTGAGTTCAGCTTGCTCCCATTCTGCTTTTTTAGCATTTAAAAAATCTAATGCAGCTTGTTTCGCTTCATTGATTTTAGCGCCCATTGCAGGACGCTCTTCCGCTGCAACATTACGCAATTCCTGCATAAGTTGGGTGAAATGCCCTTTTTTACCAAAATATTCCACACGAATTTCATCTAATGTGGCTAAACTTTTATTTTCGATTTGTTCAATCGCTGATTTTGCTTTCTCAACAAGATCTTTCAGATGTTGCATAGTTTCCCCTGATTATCTTTTCTAACTAAAAATACGCTTAATGATAATACTAACTCATTAAAAAATCACGCGTTTATTGGTAAATTGATGTTTCAGGTGAAAAATGACAAAGATTTTTGCTATTTTTTGAGATATATCACAGTAATTTTTAACATTTTAGATAGAATGAAGAAGAATCGAGCATGTCTAGGAGGCGTATTATGTGGAAATCAATTTCTCAAGTCTTAGCTGATCAATTTGGTGCTTACTATAACATCAAAGAAAAAAACAAAGTACCAGGGGGCGAAGTAAATGAAACTTGGCTTATTACGGATGGAATCCAACCAGTCTTTGTTAAAGTGAATGAACGGTCTTATCGTTCAATGTTTCGTGCTGAGGCTGATCAATTAAACCTACTAGACAAAACCAATACAATCAGACTTCCACAAGTGTATGGCGTAGGCTGTTCTCAAAATCATAGTTTCTTATTGTTAGAAGCGCTTACTATTACTCAACAAACTGATGCCACAGCACATTTTGGCGAAGAATTAGCAAAACTTCATCAAGTATCCGGTACTAAAAACTATGGTTTAGATTTTGATACTTGGCTTGGTCCTGAGTATCAACCTAATAAATGGAATGGGAGCTGGGCGAAATTCTTTGCAGAACAACGCATTGGATGGCAATTACAGCTTTGCAAAGACAAAGGTTTAGATTTTGGCGATCTTGATTTAATAACTGAGAAAGTAAAACAAAAGCTTGCAAAACATAATCCGAAGCCCTCTTTGTTACATGGTAACTTATGGATTGAAAATACTGCTGTTGTAGGTAACCAAACCTTTACTTATGACCCTGCTTGCTACTGGGGGGATAGAGAATGTGATTTAGCATTCAGTGAACTATTCCAACCTTTCTCGCCTGAATTCTATGAAATTTATGACCGCACTTTCCCGCTTGATAAAGAAGGTTTTGAAGAAAGAAAACACCTTTACCAGCTCTATTATTTACTCAATTTCAGCCATCGTTTTAATGGAAGTTATATCAACTTAACCACTAAATTGATTGAAGAACTTTTACTTGAATAATTTCTTAACATAAAATAAAAAAGAGCGTAATTTTTATTACGCTCTTTTTGTCTTCTCTATCTAATTATTTTTGATAAAGAGGTGCTGGACCTTGAGTTCCACCGTTAGTTTGACCACCTTCTTGTAATTTTAATACAGAACCAGAAGCAGTGATTTCTACACGACGGTTTGGACGTAAACAGTCTTTCTCAGCTTTACTTGCGTGTTTGTAACCATTACAAGCTTTAACTTGTGGCACTTTACCGTAACCAACAGCTGTAATTTCAGATGTTACGCCATCTTCAATTAAACGAGCTTTAACACGGTTTGCACGACGTTGAGAAAGATCTAAGTTGTAAGCATCAGAACCTAAACGGTCAGTATAACCTGCAACTTTAACTTCTTTAGCACCAGTTTCTTTTAATTGTGCTGCAACGTTATCAACAACTTCTTTACCACGTGGAGTTAAAGTATCTTTATCGAAGTCGAACAAGAAGTCACCACTTAAAGTAAATGCTGAGTTTCCGTTACAACCGTTTGGATACCAGAAGAAGCTTTGAGCATTGTGGTTTTTGTCAAATAATATTTTGTATTGACAAATTTTGTGAACACCATTCTCACGATAGTTGAACGCATAATCCCACTCTTCAACACCGTATAAACCTTCAGAGAAGTGTGGACGACCGATTAGGTTATATAATTGGTCTTTGTTCATACCACGTTCGATCATACGAACGTTGTCCCAGTTTGGCCATGAACCGAACTGGCTACCATCATGGTTGAAGCCTGCTTTATCAATTTTAGGCCATACAAGTTGTGGTACTTGTTGACCATCAACTTCTTTATATTCTGGTGTACCAGCTTCTGTAACTTTGCTCAAGTTACCACAAGCAGCAACTGTTGCTACTGCAACTGCAGATAATAAAATACGAGATAATTTCATTTCTTTACCTTTTTACTGTTAAGGTGCAATCCTTGCAAGAAGAACCTACACAACTAAACTTTATAAATTTTACAAATAAAACTATAAAAAGTTTCATTGCGTATGGTAGTCATAATTCTTTAACTTGTAAATAAAAAAACATTAAAAAATGATTTTTTATGGAACTTTTTTGTAAAGTTGTGTAAAGAGTTGTCAAATAAGTAAAAATTTTTCTTATTGAATAAAATCTTGCCCATTTTTTGTTAAATTTCGATGAATAATTCCCTCAATACTCTCTTCAGCTTGCTTACCTATTTTTTGTAAAAGTGGCTTTTTCACTTTATATTTCACAGCGATCACAGACTTATCTTTCATTTTTTCGAGAATAATATCATCACTGGTTGCTAACTCATCGACTAGCTGAAGCTCTAGAGCTTGCTGACCAAACCAATGTTCACCAGTTGCGACTTTATCCACATCTAAGTGCGGTCGATTTTGGGCCACAAATTGTTTAAATAATTGATGGGTTTCTTCAAGTTCAGCTTGGAATTTCTGTTTTCCTTTTTCGGTATTCTCACCTAACACTGTGACTGTACGTTTAAACTCCCCGGCTGTCATCACATCAACATCGACATCATGTTTTTTTAATAAACGATGAATATTAGGGATTTGTGCAACCACACCAATAGAACCGATAATCGCAAAAGGTGCGGAAACAATTTTATCTGCCACACAAGCCATCATATACCCACCACTTGCAGCAACCTTATCGACTGCAACCGTTAATTTAATCCCTTTTTGTTTTAAGCGAGCTAACTGCGAGGCGGCCAAACCATAACCATGAACAACACCACCTGGGCTTTCTAAACGTAGCAAGACTTCATCATCTGCTTTCGCCACATTAATAATCGCAGAAATTTCCTCACGAAGTGCGGTTGTTTCTGATGCAGAAATATCACCCTTAAAATCGAGCACGTAAACACAAGGTTTAAGTGCTGCTTTCTCACCGTTTTTTAATTTTGCTTTTAAAGCCTTTGCTTCTTGTTTTTTGGCTTTCTTCTCTGTTTTTTCCGCTTGTTTAAGCTCTTCTTCTGAAAGTTGGAAATCGCGTAAATGCTTAACTGTTTCCTTAAATTCCTCAGAAAGATCTATCACAACTAATTCACCATGATGTGCCGCATTACGTTGCTTTGCAGAAATAATCATTGCGACAATAGCAGCAATCACAAGTAAAATCGTTAAAATCTCCAAAATAAAAATGCCATAGCCGGTCAAAATATCAGACCACATAGTTTTCTCCTAAAATAAAGTGAAGGCATTATTTTACTGTGCAAGCCTGATTTACACTAACTTTTTATGGAAAATTTTGCGATTTAAGGTAAACTAACGTAGTTTTATTGCCTAATTTATAATGAATTACAGAGGTTTATATGTCTAAAGTTGCATCTATTGTTGATGTGTTACAAGGTAAAATCGCTATTGGCGAAAAAGTTACCGTACGCGGCTGGGTTCGTACCCGTCGTGATTCTAAAGCGGGTCTTTCTTTCCTTGCTGTTTATGACGGCTCTTGCTTTGATCCTATTCAAGCAATTGTTAATAACGATATTGAAAATTATGAGAGCGAAGTCTTACGCTTAACAACGGGTTGCTCTGTTATCGTAACTGGTACTATTGTTGAGTCACCTGCTGAAGGTCAAGCTGTTGAACTTCAAGCTGAAAAAGTAGAAGTGACAGGGTTTGTAGAAGATCCTGACACTTATCCTATGGCAGCAAAACGTCACTCAATTGAATACTTACGTGAAGTGGCACACTTACGTCCTCGTACTAATATTATCGGTGCCGTGGCGCGTGTTCGTCACTGCTTAGCACAAGCTATTCATCGTTTCTTCCATGAACAAGGCTTCTACTGGGTCGCTACTCCATTAATTACTGCTTCAGACACTGAAGGTGCGGGTGAAATGTTCCGTGTTTCAACGCTTGATTTAGAAAATCTTCCTCGTGGTGAAGATGGTAAAGTCGATTTCAGCCAAGACTTCTTTGGGAAAGAATCATTTTTAACGGTTTCAGGTCAATTAAACGGTGAAACTTATGCTTGCGCATTAAGCAAAATCTATACTTTCGGTCCAACATTCCGAGCTGAAAATTCAAATACAACTCGTCACCTTGCAGAATTCTGGATGGTTGAACCTGAAGTAGCTTTTGCAACGCTTGCTGACAATGCTAAATTAGCAGAAGACATGTTGAAATACGTGTTCCGTGCAGTACTTACCGAGCGCAAAGATGACTTGAAATTCTTTGAAAAACATGTAGATAAAGATGTTATTACTCGTTTAGAAAACTTTGTAAACTCTGATTTTGCTCAAATCGACTATACCGATGCGATCGATGTATTATTAAAATCAGGTAAAAAATTCGAGTTCCCAGTATCTTGGGGTATCGATTTGTCTTCTGAACATGAACGTTTCTTAGCGGAAGAATATTTCAAATCACCTGTTGTTGTGAAGAACTATCCGAAAGATATTAAAGCCTTCTATATGCGTTTAAATGATGATGGTAAAACCGTTGCAGCAATGGATGTTCTCGCCCCAGGAATTGGTGAAATCATCGGTGGTTCTCAACGTGAAGAACGTTTAGACGTATTAGATAAACGTATGGAAGAAATGGGCTTAAATCCTGAAGATTACTGGTGGTATCGTGATCTTCGTAAATATGGTACCGTACCACATTCAGGCTTTGGTCTTGGTTTTGAACGCTTAATTGTTTATGTAACAGGCGTACAAAATATTCGCGATGTGATTCCATTCCCTCGCGCACCAAGAAATGCAAACTTCTAAAAATATTGTTTAAATTGACCGCACTTTCTTTAAAGTGCGGTTATCATTTTAGGCGATAAATTTTATCCCTATTTCATTTATTGTGCTTAAAGCAATCGTTCAGTACGCATATTAAGGAAAGTAAAAATGGACAAAATTAAACAGCTCTTTGCTAACAATTACAGTTGGGCGCAAAGAATGAAGGAAGAAAATTCCACTTATTTTAAAGAACTGGCTGATCATCAAACCCCTCATTATCTTTGGATTGGCTGCTCTGATAGCCGTGTTCCCGCCGAAAAATTAACAAATCTTGAACCTGGCGAGTTATTTGTTCATCGTAATGTAGCCAACCAGGTTATCCATACCGATTTAAACTGTCTTTCTGTTGTGCAATATGCCGTTGATGTACTCGAAATTGAACATATCATTATCTGTGGCCACACAAATTGCGGTGGTATTAAAGCAGCTATGCAAGATAAAGATCTTGGATTAATCAATAACTGGTTACTCCATATTCGTGATATCTGGTTCAAACATGGGCACATATTGGGAAAACTTTCTGCAGAAAAACGTGCAGATATGTTAACTAAATTAAATGTGGCAGAACAAGTTTATAACCTTGGACGTTCTTCTATCGTAAAAAGTGCTTGGGAACGAGGACAAAATCTTTCTCTACATGGATGGGTGTATGATGTAAATGATGGATTCTTAGTAGATCAAGGTGTAATTGCAACAAGCCGAGAAACCCTTGAAATATCTTATCGCAATGCCATTGCTCGTTTATCTAGCCTAGCGGAAGAAGATATTCTGAAAAAAGAACTCTCTGAAAACGAAGAATAAAAAAGTGCGGTTAAAATCTAATAAGTTTTAACCGCACTTTTACTTTTTATTTAAAGTGACTATTTAACTAATTCTGTCTGCATATACATTAAGCGATCAATATTCGTTAAATAATGTCCTAACTCTTGGGATTCTGGTTTATGGATATAAGGAATTTTCCCTAATAATGGTGCATCAATCTGAGCTTCTAAAATCTCTATAACTTCTTTGTAGTGGCCCAAGCAAGGATTAATTCGATTCGCAATCCAACCCAGTAAAGGCACGCCAAGTTGTTTAATTACTTGAGCAGTAAGTAGTGCATGATTGATACAGCCTTCCTTAATGCCAACAACCAATACAATGGGCATTTTATGCTCAACAACCCAATCAGCAAAGCTTTTACCTTCCGCCATGGGGGTGAGTAAGCCAAATGAGCCTTCCACGACAACAGATTGATATTTTTTAACTAATGTCGTTAAAGCCTGATCAATCTTGCTTAATTTAATGCGTGATTTATCTCGAGTCAGCATCGGCAAAGAATGAGCAAAAGTATAGCTATTTACTTCTTGATAAGATACGGGCTCATTCGTTGCATCCATTAAAGCTAACACATCTGAATTATTGTCAGCATCATAATCTGTTTGGGATTCATTAGACTGATTTTCGACAGGATAGATACCCTCTTCACAGCTACAAGCTATTGGCTTATAACCCACAATTCGCACGCCCTTTGCTTGTAATGCCTGAATAATGGCACGGCAGGCGGTGGTCTTACCCACGTCGGTATCTGTACCTGCCACAAAGAAACTACTCATTTTCATTCTCCTTTTAAAAGTGCGGTGAATTTTAAATGAGTTTTTTGAAGAAAATATTGAGGTAAAGCAAGATTTGAAGATTTTTACGAAAAAATAAGAAGGTTATTTGATCTCACTCAAACTATTAAATAACCCATCATCCTGTTTTGGCATCTGAAGATAAAATCCTTGCTGGGTAATTTTCTCCATGACTTCATCTTTATCAGCCTGAACAAGCGGTTTACTTCCTTTCAAATTGAAAGGCATAAGAAACTGAGGTTTACCAAAACTCTGCATCAATATATCTGGTACAGCTGAAAAATCATCTCGTTTGGAAATGTAAAGGTAACAGCCAGGTTTACGTTTACTTTTATAAATTGCACATAACATTCATATTGCTCCCAAAATAAAAAAACCTACCAGATAATCTCTGATAGGTTTTTATTCTACAAAAGTTTAATTATTTAGTCACAGCTTCTTTTACTTCAGCTGCTTTATCTGCCGCTGCATCTTTCATTTCTGTGGCTTTATTTACTGCAGCATCTTTTGCTTCAGAAGCGGCATTTTTTACCTCTTCAACTTTAGAAGATACGGCTTCTTTTGCTTCAGCTACTTTATTAGCTGCTGCATCTTTTGCTTCTTCTACTTTAGCAACGGCTGAATCTTTCGCTTCTGTCACTTTAACTACAGCTACATCTTTCGCTTCAGCTACTTTTTCTACTGCTGCATCTTTTTTGTCTGCTGCAGCTTCTTTAGCATTTGTTGCAGCTTCTTTTACAGAATTCATTGCATCACTTGCTGCATTTTTAACATCAGCTGCAGCTTCTTTTGCTGCATCTTTCACATCGTTAGCTGCTGAAGCTGCTACATCTTTAACTTGTGCAGTGGCGTTTGCTGCTGCATCTTTTGATGCGTCAACTTTTTGAGCGGTTTCTTGTTTATCGAAACAACCTGTTACCGCTAAAGATGCACCTAATACTAATGCAGCTAATACTGATTTTTTCATTGTTACTCTCCATTTTATGGTTAAGAACTAATCCAAAGCCATTTACTTTGTGCGACTTAGTCTACGCAAAAACACTTAAAAGAAAATACCTTCAAAAAAAATTTACATTTCTAAAGACATCACTTTTTGAGATTTTCTTTAATAATCGTTCATAACTAAATGATTTTAAATAAGTTAAATAAAAGTTCCACAGGAAATTTTTATTTTTTGTAAAGATTGAAAATTCATTTTTTGTATTTTTTTTAATCAAAAACTTCATTTTCTTTTGGATAATGGAAAGCTTCAATGATGCCTTTTTCTCCATTCCAGTCAATTTGAACGATCGTTGAGGGATAAAAACTGATAGGATTTCTCTTACCATAAAGCTCTGAAACAATGCTTCCTACTAAAGGTAAATGAGAAACGAGCAAAACACTTTCAATGCCTTGTTCCTGCAAAACAGATAAATAATCTGCTACCAGTGTCGCATTCCCATAAGGTGTAATCCCACTCCAAGTTTCAACATCACTAAGAATATTGTCTAACGCTGAATTGACAAGTTCAAACGTTTCTTGAGCACGAACATAAGGACTGACAATCACTTTCTGAACTGAAAGTGCGGTTGAATTTAGATGTGTTTTAAGCCATTGACCTTGTGATATTGATTGTTTGCGTCCATAGTCAGTTAAACGCCGAGTCTCATCTGATGAAGCCACTACTTCAGCCTCCCCATGTCGCATAATAAAAATTTTCATCTCTTTGCTTTCCTAAAAATAATAAAAGATAAATTTTATGATCAAAAATGGGGCCCCCCCCCCCATTCAATTAATTCGCTTTCACTGCTTCTGCAATTTCTTCTGCGCATTGTTTTGCAAGTGCACCGTCTTCACATTCCACCATTACGCGAATAAGTGGCTCAGTACCAGACTTACGCAGTAAAATTCGACCTTTACCTTCTAAGCGTTTTTCCACATCAGCGGCTACCGCTTTTACTGCTTCACTTTCTAATGGATTTGCACCGCCCGCAAAACGAACATTAATCAACACTTGAGGGAACAATTTCACTGCACTTGCAAGCTCGTTTAATGATAAACGATGTTGAACCATTGCACTTAATACCGCTAACGATGCAATAATACCATCACCTGTTGTGTTTTTATCAGCAATAATGATATGGCCTGAGTTTTCTCCACCTAATGTCCAGCCATGCTCTACCATTTTTTCTAATACATAACGGTCACCAACATTAGCACGAACGAAAGGCACACCTAACATTTTTAAGGCAATTTCTAGGCTCATATTACTCATTAATGTGCCGACTACGCCACCTTTTAATTGACCTGAACGTAAAGCTTCACGAGCGATAATGAAAAGAATTTGGTCGCCATCTACCTTATTACCTAAGTGATCCACCATCATAATACGGTCGCCATCACCATCATAAGCTAAGCCAACATCCGCTTTAGTTTCAAGCACTTTTTCTTGTAATGCTTTTACATCGGTTGCACCACATTTCTCATTGATATTAATCCCATTTGGAGTAGCACCAATTTCAATTACTTCAGCACCTAATTCACGTAATACATTTGGTGCAATGTGGTAGGTCGCACCATTTGCACAATCCACTACGATTTTATAACCATCTAAACCAAGATGTGCAGGGAAAGTGCTTTTACAAAATTCGATATAACGTCCTGCGGCATCACTGATACGGCTTGCTTTACCTAAATCAGCAGACTCCACACAATCCATTGGCTGATCAAGCATGGCTTCAATCGCTTCTTCAATATCATCTGGTAATTTTGTGCCTTGTGAAGAGAAGAATTTAATCCCGTTATCATAATAAGGATTATGTGATGCCGAAATGACAATACCCGCTTCTAGACGGAAAGTGCGGGTTAAATACGCCACGGCAGGTGTTGGCATTGGACCAGTAAATGCAGCGGTTAATCCTGCTGCAGCTAAACCTGCTTCAAGTGCAGATTCCAACATATAACCTGAAATACGAGTATCTTTCCCGATTAATACCGTGCGAGAACCTTGAGAGGCTAAAACCTTACCTGCAGCCCAACCTAATTTCAATGCGAAATCTGGCGTGATTGGATATGTACCCACTTTTCCACGTACACCATCAGTACCGAAATATTTACGATTTGCCATGTTTATTCCTTATTAAATTTGAATAATGATGTTGCAGAAATCATTTATTCTACAACATATAAAATCTGTTAGTTTTTTACGCTTGTTGCGTTGCCTGCCATACCTTCAAGGCATCTGCTGTTGCTGCTACATCATGTACACGCAAAATTGTCGATCCATTTTGTGCCGCAATTAATGCGCCAGCTACACTTCCTACAACACGTTCAGTCACGGGCTTATCTAATACAGCACCAATCATCGATTTGCGTGAAAGCCCTGCTAAAACAGGATATCCGCTTTCACAGAAGTGAGCCAACTGTTGTAAAAGCTTGTAGTTATGCTGTACTGTTTTACCAAAACCAAACCCCATATCCCAAATAATATTTTCTTTGGCTATGCCTGCTGCTAAACAAGCTTGAGTTCTATCAGTTAAAAACTGATAAACATCTTGAACCACATCATCGTAATGCGGATTAGTTTGCATTGTACGAGGTTGTCCTTGCATATGCATAATACAAGTGGGTAAATTCAACTGTCCTGCTATTTCGAGTGCACCAGGTTCACGTAGAGCACGAATATCATTGATTAAATCCATGCCGACCTTCGCCGCTTCTTGCATCACAATTGCTTTAGAGGTATCCACTGAAATCCAACACTCAAAACGTTTTTGCACGGCTTCAACCAAAGGTATCACTCGTTGCAATTCTTCAGTTTCAGACACTTCTTCCGCCATTGGACGAGTTGATTCACCGCCAATATCAATAATTGTTGCACCTTCGTTCAGCATTTTTTCAACTTGAAATAATGCTTTGTCTAGACTGAAAAACTGCCCGCTATCAGAAAACGAATCAGGTGTGAAATTCAAAATCCCCATAATTTGAGGGAATGATAAATCTAGACATTTGTTATTAGCATAAAGTTTCATAAAGTGCGGTCAATTTTTAAATCAAATTTGAAGGGTTAGATTATAACGGAATATAGTCATGAAAAGAATGAAATAATAAATAAAAAAGCCTTCCCAATTAGGAAGGCTTTAATTTTATGCTTCAGGATCTTCTGAATGATTAACCGCACTTTCAGTTTTCTCTTCCTTCGGTTTTGCTGTTGGTTTCGTGTCTTTGTTATCTTCCCAACCAGATGGTGGTGTAACAGGTTCACGATTCATCAATTGCTTGATTTGTTCTTCTTCAATGGTTTCATATTTCACTAACGCATCTTTCATGGCGTGAAGAATATCCATATTGTCGATCAAAATCTGTCTTGCTCTCGCATAGTTACGATTTACAATAGCACGAACTTCTTCATCAATTGCATGTGCTGTTTCGTCAGACATATGTTTTGCTTTCGCCATTGAGCGACCTAAGAACACTTCGCCTTCATCTTCAGTGTAAAGAATCGGACCGAGTTTATCTGAGAAGCCCCATTGAGTCACCATATTACGTGCAATATTCGTTGCCACTTTAATATCGTTAGATGCACCGGTAGAAATATTTTCTTCACCATAAATCAAATCTTCTGCTAAGCGTCCCGCATAAAGTGTTGAAAGTTTACTTTCTAATTGTTTTTGGCTGATACTAATTTGATCGCCTTCAGGTAAGAAGAAAGTTACACCTAATGCACGGCCACGAGGAATAATCGTCACTTTATGTACCGGATCATGTTCAGGCACTAAGTAACCCACAATCGCGTGACCCGCTTCATGGTACGCTGTAGATTCTTTTTGTTTATCCGTCATGATCATGGTGCGACGTTCAGGTCCCATATTGATCTTATCTTTGGCTTTTTCAAACTCAAGCATCGATACAGTACGTTTATTGCTACGCGCAGCAAATAATGCCGCTTCATTAACCAAGTTCGCTAAATCCGCACCTGAATAACCTGGTGTACCACGAGCAAGTGTCATCGCATCAACATCATCAGCAACTGGCACTTTACGCATGTGTACTTTTAAAATTTGCTCACGGCCTTTCACATCTGGTAAGCCCACAACAACTTGACGGTCAAAACGGCCTGGACGAGTTAGTGCAGGGTCAAGTACATCTGGACGGTTCGTTGCGGCAATAACGATTACGCCTTCGTTACCACCGAAACCATCCATTTCAACTAACATCTGGTTAAGGGTTTGTTCACGCTCATCGTGTCCACCACCTAAGCCGGCACCACGTTGACGACCTACCGCATCAATTTCATCAATAAAGATTAAGCATGGTGCATTTTTCTTCGCTTGCTCGAACATATCACGTACACGAGAAGCACCAACACCCACAAACATCTCTACAAAGTCAGAACCTGAAATGGTAAAGAAAGGTACTTTTGCTTCCCCCGCAATAGCCTTAGCTAATAAAGTTTTACCTGTACCTGGAGGGCCAACCATCAAGATACCTTTTGGAATTTTACCGCCAAGGTTTTGGAATTTTTTCGGTTCACGCAAGAAATCAACCACTTCACCGACTTCTTCTTTTGCTTCATCGCAACCTGCAACGTCCGCAAAAGTGACTTTGATTTGGTCTTGGTTCAGCATTTTAGCGCGACTTTTACCAAAGCTCATGGCTTTGCCACCACCACCTTGCATTTGGCGCATGAAGAAAATCCATACCCCAACAAGGAATAGCATCGGGAACCACGAAATCAAAATTTGTGATAGTAAACTACGTTTTTCAAAAGGCGTACCTTCGATTTTGACTTTTTTATTTAATAAGTCATCTAAGAGTTTTTTATCTTCCAACGGTGGCATAACGGTCATATATTTAGAACCGTCATTTTTGGTCACAGTGATTTCATTCGCATCAAAACGCGCTTCTTTCACTTGACTATTACTCACATCATACACAAAAGTTGTGTAATCTGTTGAGTCACTCACGCCATTGGAGTTAAAACTTTGGTAAGCTGTCATCATGACAACTGCAACCACAACCCATAGAA
Source organism: Haemophilus parainfluenzae T3T1 (assembly GCF_000210895.1). NCBI lineage: Bacteria > Pseudomonadati > Pseudomonadota > Gammaproteobacteria > Pasteurellales > Pasteurellaceae > Parahaemophilus > Parahaemophilus parainfluenzae. Next base: position 1,756,619 of record NC_015964.1, read on the forward strand.
CTAGATTTTTGACCATATCGTTCAAGGTTTAACCTGCCTTTCTTAAGTTAATTAAAATAAAACGAAATACTATCTCATCCGTGACACAATGAAAAGCTATCAAAGCAATTATTCGCCTTTATAACCACTCGCGACAATATAAACTTCGCGAGAACGTCCACGAGAGGCTTCTGGCTTACGTACTTTTACCACACTAAACAGCGAACGAATTTCACGTAAATATTCATCGAAGCCTTCTCCCTGGAATACTTTGACCACAAAACTGCCTTTTTTCGCCAAAACTTGCTTACACATATCTAAAGCCAGTTCTACTAAATACATTGCTCGCGGAATATCAACCGATGGCATACCGCTAAAATTCGGTGCCATATCGGACATCACTACATCAACTTTAGCTTCCCCAACCCGTTCTAATAATGCATTCAACACGTTTTCATCACGGAAATCGCCTTGTAAAAAATCAACGCCGACAATTGGATTCATGTCCAAAATATCACACGCAATGACTCTTCCCTTTCCACCGATTTGGCTCACGACATATTGTGACCAACCACCTGGAGCAGCTCCGAGATCCACTACGGTCATTCCTGGCTTGAACAATTTATCTGTTTGTTGAATCTCATCTAGTTTAAAGTAAGCACGAGAGCGTAATTTTTGCTTGTGTGCTTTCTGAACAAACGGATCTTTAAAATGTTCGTTTAGCCAACGAGAAGAACTCGCTGAACGTTTTTTCTTTCCCATAAACTCTATCTTTTGTACTATTTTTTGTAGTAGTTTCATCTATATTTGGGTACAATCTGCCTAATTCAAGGCTAGACTTACCAAAAAGTGCTGAAAAACCACATTTTTCCTGACCGTTTTTTTCGGTCTCTTCATGACAAATATTCATTTTATTAAAGGATCCCTTATGACAATTTTATCAACAAAACAAAAACAATTTTTAAAAGGACTCGCTCATCACCTTAGTCCTGTCGTCATGCTTGGCGGTAACGGCTTAACCGAAGGGGTATTGGCCGAAATCGATAATGCATTAAATCATCACGAACTCATCAAAGTGAAAATTGCTGGCGCAGATCGTGAAACCAAACAACTTATCATCGATGCGATCGTGCGTGAAACACAATCATCTAACGTTCAAACTATCGGACATATTTTGGTTCTTTATAGACCAAGCGAAGAAGGCAAAATACAGCTGCCTCGTAAATAATTGTTATCCCCTCAATTTGAGGGGATGTTTTTTTAGATGTAATTAACTTCAATAATCTCGAACTCAACCGTTCCACCTGGTGTGGTGATATTCACGGTATCATCCAACTCTTTGCCTATCAAACCACGGGCAATCGGTGAATTCACAGAAATCAAACCTGATTTAATATCTGCCTCATCATCACCTACGATTTGATAAGTCACTTCTTCATCGGTATCGGTATTCACTAATACAACTGTGGCACCAAAAATAACTTTACCGTTATTAGGTAATTTAGTGACATCGATAACCTGACAATTTGCAAGTTTGCCTTCAATCTCTTGAATACGTCCCTCGCAAAAACCTTGTTGCTCACGCGCGGCGTGATATTCTGCATTTTCTTTTAAGTCGCCGTGCTCACGTGCTTCAGCTATCGCCTTGATAATTTCTGGGCGACGCTCATTTTTTAAGAAATCTAATTCTTCTCGTAATAACTCCGCACCGCGCACGGTCATTGGAATTTGTTTCATTCTTTTTCCTTGAAATTTGGTAAAAACAAAACCACGACAACGTCTTGCAACCTTGCCGTAGCCAATGAAAAATAAAAAATGATTTACTCAATTGAGTTCGGGGCTTATTATTATCCGTCTTAAGAAAAATAGCAACTAGAACAGTACAAAAATGAGTAAAAAATCTTCCATTTCGACCGCACTTAAAGCGGCATTTATCACTCTCGGATTTTCTTTTTCTTCTATGGCTGAAGTTAATGTTACTTCAATCACCCAATATTTACCGGAAGGTGCATCGGCTGGCATCATTGCCAAAAACCTCAATAAAGATCAAATTATTGCCGATTACAATGGATCAACCTTTATGTTGCCAGCCAGTACGCAAAAGATCTTTACCGCTGTGGCAGCTAAATTAGTATTAGGTGATGCTTTCCAGTTTGAGACTTCACTTTTAAGTAACGGAAAAACTCAGAATAATACCTTAGAAGGTGATCTTGTTGTGCAATTTACTGGGGACCCCGATCTCACCAGTGGCCAACTTTATACCCTACTCGCTAATTTAAAAAATCAAGGTATTCAGAAGATTAACGGCGATCTCGTGTTAGATACCTCTGTCTTTGCGAGCCACGACCGTGGGTTGGGTTGGATTTGGAACGATCTCACCATGTGCTTTAACTCTCCTCCTGCTGCGGCAAACATCGATAATAACTGTTTCTATGCAGAACTGGATGCGAATCAACCTGTAGGTGAAACCGTCAAAATTAACGTTCCCGCTCAATTTCCTATTCAAGTTTTCGGACAAGTTTATATTGTGGATCAGCAAGAGGCCGGTTATTGCCAGTTAGACGTTGTTGTTCACGACAATAATCGCTATCAAGTTAAAGGCTGTATTGCGCGTCAAGCAAAACCTTTCGGGCTCAGTTTTGCTGTACAAGATCCAGATGCCTATGCAGCTGCTATTATTCAACGCCAACTAAAACGTCTTGGCATCGAATTTACAGGTAAAGTGAAACAGCCTCAAAAACCACAGCAAGGGCAAAAACTTGCACAACATTTATCTAAACCACTGCCTGAATTATTGAAAAAAATGATGAAAAAATCAGATAACCAGATTGCAGATGCTTTATTTAGAGCGGTAGCCTACAATTACTATAAACGCCCAGCTTCATTCCAATTAGGTACATTGGCGGTTAAATCAGTATTACAAAAACAAGGCATTAAATTTGGCAACAGCATTTTAGCCGATGGTTCTGGCCTTTCTCGTCACAATTTGGTTGCACCGAAAACCATGCTTTCTGTTTTGGAGTACATCGCTAAAAATGAAGATACACTGCATTTAATGGAAACTTTCCCGATTGCAGGTGTGGATGGAACCATCAGCGGACGCGGCGGGTTAATTAATCCACCATTGGTTAAAAATGTCATTGCGAAAACAGGCTCATTAAAAGGTGTTTATAACCTTGCTGGTTTTATGACCAATGCAAGAGGTGAAAAAGTGGCTTTCGTTCAATTTATCAATGGTTACTCCACTGGTGATTTAGAAAGTAAGACAAAACGAGCACCACTTGTGCAATTTGAAAGTACACTTTATAACGATTTTTATAAAGACTAAAACGCATAAAAAAATGACCGCACTTTGAATACATCAAGTGCGGTCATTTTTCTTTATATTTAACCAAAAAGAAAAAGCACTAAACGCTTCATTGAATTTAGTGCTTTTTTACGACCTTAAATGCGATTAACCTTCATTATGAATTTCAAGGTTGCTTGCATCTTTTTCACGTTTTTTCTTTGCCGAATCACTACGTTGAGAAGCGATGCTATCAAGGTATTCTGGTGTGATATCGCCCGTAATATATTCACCAGTAAAGACTGAACAATCAAAGCCTTGAATAGCTGGATTTTCTTGGCGTACTGATTCAGTCAACGCCTCAAGATCTTGGAAAACTAATTTATCTACGCCAATCAATTTCGCAATTTCATCAACATTGCGGCCATAGGCAATAAGTTCTTGTTTTGTAGGCATATCAATACCGTATACATTCGGATAACGAATTTCTGGTGCCGCAGATGCAAAGTAAATTTTCTTCGCACCTGCTGCTCTAGCCATACTCACAATTTGTTCAGATGTGGTACCACGAACAATAGAATCGTCGACTAATAACACATTTTTGTCTTTAAATTCTGCTTTAATCGTATTGAGCTTGCGACGGACTGAACTGATACGTTGTGCTTGACCAGGCATGATAAATGTACGGCCAACATAGCGATTTTTCACAAAACCTTGACGATAAGGTTTGCCTAAAATTTTCGCAATCTGTAAAGCAATGTCAGTTGAAGTTTCTGGTACTGGAATCACAACATCAATGTTGTCTGCTTCCTCAACCCATTCTTTAGCAATTTTTTTACCTAAATGTTCGCCCATGTGAACTCGTGCGGCATAGACAGACACACCATCTATTGTTGAATCAGGACGAGCAAAGTACACGTATTCAAAAATACACGGATTTAAGACCGCACTTTCTGCGCACTGCTCAGCATAAAGCTGGCCATCAAAGGTCACATAAATCGCTTCGCCCGGTGCAACATCACGTACTAATTCAAAACCTGCGACATCTAACGCCACACTTTCAGAGGCAAACATATATTCCACAGAACCATTTTCTTCTCGTTTACCTAACACGAGTGGACGAATACCAAACGGATCGCGAAATGCTACCATGCCATGTCCAATAATCATGGCTAAGCATGCATAAGCACCACGGATATCTTTATGTGTTGCACGAATTGCATCAAAAATGTCTTGTGGATCGAGATGGTATTTATTCACTCTATCCAAATGGTTGGCAAGGATATTGAGAAGTAGTTCTGAATCCGAATTGGTATTTACATGACGACGCGCTTCTTTAAATAATTTATCTTTTAATTCGGCTGAGTTGGTTAAGTTGCCATTGTGAACAAGGCTTAAACCATAAGGTGAGTTAACATAGAAAGGCTGCGCTTCAGATACACTTGAACTGCCTGCAGTCGGATAACGTACATGTCCGAGGCCAGCATTGCCTTGTAAACGTAACATATGTTCTTGTCTGAAGACATCGCTTACAAGACCATTAGCCTTACGCAAACGAAAGCGGTTTTCATCATCGACCGTGACAATCCCTGCCGCATCTTGACCTCGATGCTGTAATAACGTTAATGCTGCATAAATGGATTCATTAACCGGATTTTGGCTAACGATACCGACAATTCCACACATACTGATTGACTACCTTATTGTTTAAAAGTTGAGTTTAAAAAACTAGAACTTGCTTGTAGTTGTTGGAAGAACCATTCAATAATGAAGCCGAAATGAGGAATTAATTTTGATTCTTTCCACCAATCGGTTTGTTCAAAGTTAGTGAAGGTATCCAAGAAGAATAAGATCGCAGCAACGATTAACGCCCCACGAATTAAGCCAAATGCCGCACCGAGAACACGATCTGTTCCGGTAAGTCCTGTTTTATCCACTAATTGGCTAATCACATAATTAACAATGCCACCTACGATTAAGGTTAAAACAAATAAAATGCCGATTGCGGTGCCGTTACGCACGTAGTCAGATTCGATTTGAGTGAGATAAGTGGCGAGATAAGGATAAAATTGGCTAGCAACAATAAATGCAACGACCCAGCTTGCAAGGGACATCACCTCTCGCACAAATCCACGTAATAAACTCACGATAATCGAAAATGCGATGATGCCAATGATAATATAATCAATCATTAAATAGTCTCTCAATTAAAAAGGGTCGCCATTGCGACCGCAGTATTTTACATAAAAAAAACACAAAAGGAAAACGTTTGCGTCAATTAAATTTGAAGCAATTGGCTAGATTTCTTGCCAAAATGCTTTATCCAATTTCTGCTGTGCCTTTCGTAATACTTCTGCCAAGTGCTGATATGTCGGTTTATCTTGCACGGTTGGCAAACTTTCATGTTGTTTTCTCAAACGTTCACTAATCTCATAAAACCACTGAGAACTTTGCGGTTCTAAGGGTGATTTTGCTCGTTTCCCCAACCAATATAAGCCTTGCAATGGCGTCACTAACGCACAAAGTGCGGTCAAAATAGCAATCGCTAATGCAGTAAGATCCGTCTTGGCATAAAGCTGTTGCCAAACCACCGAAAATACCGCCATAAAAGGCATGAACTTTTGTGCAAATTTCGTGGCTTTAATAATGCGATTTTCGGGAAAAATAATGCCGAGCTTTGCTTCTAATGGCCACGTTTGCAAATATATTTGCCCACATTTTAAGGTTGAAAAAAATGATGACATAAAAACATCCTAGAAAATAACCGCACTTATAATACTCTAGTTTAGGTTTAATTGTCATCCTTAACTAGAAACTGTTGAAATTTTCAACTTTTCTAATAAAAGATCGTATTTTTCCCCTCCAGTTAATTTATTTTATACGCTAAAAGGTGTATTCTATGCAAGATTTGTAGTCTGTTCTTTTGAATGGATTTTTATTAACCTCAATCAAAAATAGGGTTCCTATGTCAAAACTTGTTCTCATCCTTAACTGTGGTAGTTCTTCATTAAAATTTGCAATCCTTGATCCTGCAACAGGTGAAGAAAAATTATCAGGCTTAGCAGAAGCATTTTATCTTCCTGAAGCTCGTATCAAATGGAAACTTAACGGTGAAAAAGGTAGCGCAGATTTAGGTGCTGGTGCAGCGCACACTGAAGCGCTTAACTTCATCGCGTCAAATATTATGACTGATGAGCTTAAAAACTCTATCACCTCGATTGGTCACCGTATCGTTCACGGTGGTGAGAAATACACCCAATCTGTTGTTGTAACAGATGAAGTGGTTAAAGGTATTGAAGATGCAGCACAATTTGCTCCACTTCACAACCCAGCTCACTTAATCGGTATCCGTGAAGCATTCAAAACATTCCCACACTTAAAAGATAAGAACGTTGTCGTATTTGATACAGCATTCCACCAAACCATGCCTGAAGAAGCATACTTATATGCACTTCCATACTCACTTTACAAAGAACACGGCGTACGTCGCTACGGTGCACACGGTACCAGCCACTACTTCGTTTCTCGTGAAGTAGCTGAATACGTAGGTAAACCGGCAGACCAAGTAAACGCAATTATCTGTCACTTAGGTAACGGAGGTTCTGTTTCTGTGGTTCGTCATGGTAAATGTATCGACACTTCTATGGGCTTAACCCCGTTAGAAGGTTTAGTGATGGGTACACGTTGTGGCGATATCGACCCTGCAATCGTTTTCTACCTATATAAAGAATTAGGTATGTCAATGGATCAAATCGAAGAGACTTTAGTGAAAAAATCAGGTCTTTTAGGTTTAACTGAAGTAACAAGTGACTGCCGTTATGCAGAAGATAACTACGACGATGCATCTAAACCAGAAGCAAAACGTGCATTAGATGTTTACAGCTACCGTTTAGCGAAATACATCGGTGCATACATGGCCGTTTTAGGTGATGATCACTTAGATGCCATCGCATTTACGGGTGGTATTGGTGAAAACTCTGCTCACGTTCGTGAATTAGCCTTAGGCCACTTAAAATTATTCGGCATCAAATTAGACAAAGAACGCAACCTTGCTGCTCGCTTTGGTAAATCTGGCGTGATCACTGCTGATGACTCTGCATTCAAAGCGATCGTTCTTCCAACTAACGAAGAATTAGTAATTGCACAAGATACAGCACGTTTAGCGGGCTAATCAACTTCCTTCAAACCTGCTGAGAAATCAGCAGGTTTTTTCATTCATTAAAAGGTATATCAAAATGACTAAAGCAGTTATTCTTATTCCAACTAGTGCAGAAGCAAATTTAGCAGCAGCACTAGACGCAGCTAAAACAACAGGCGCGGTCGTATTCAATGCAGTAGAAGATGTAAAAGCCGCTCAAGCATTAATCGCAAATAATCAAAAAGACGTATTGTTAGAAAAAATCGTGGCTGATTTCCAAGCATTAAATGCAAATCTAGTGGTTGTTAAAGGTGTTCAACCTTTAGCTCAAGCACCTTTTGCAAATAGCTTAAACTTTGCGATTGCGCAAACCTTAGATGCACAAATCATCTTAGTGGCAAACAATGAAGAAGGCACATTAGTAGAAGCTGTTGCTTCAGAATTTGGCGGTGTGAACAACGCTGACATCTTAGGTGTATTTGGTGCGCAAGCCAGCAAAATTAAAGCCTTAGATGCACAAACATTAGCTGCGGCAATTTCTGCACCACTTGCTCGTGAAGCACGTATTTCTCCAGCAGCATTCCGTTTCAAATTAACTGACTTAGCACGTAAAGCGGGTAAAACTATCGTATTACCAGAAGGTGATGAACCTCGTACCGTTAAAGCAGCAGCTATCTGTGCTGAACGTGGTATTGCAAAATCGGTGTTATTAGCGGATCCAGAATCCGTGAAAAAAATTGCGGCAGAACAAGGCGTGACTTTAGGTGCTGACGTAACAATCATCAATCCAGCTGACGTACGTGAAAACTATGTTGCTCGTTTAGTTGAATTACGCAAATCTAAAGGTTTAACTGAAGAACAAGCACGTGCACAATTAGAAGATACCGTTGTATTAGGTACGATGATGTTAGAAGCGGGCGAAGTAGATGGTTTAGTCTCTGGTGCCGTTCACACCACTGCAAATACCATTCGTCCACCGATGCAAATCATTAAAACCGCACCAGGTAGCTCAATTATCTCGTCTGTATTCTTCATGTTATTACCAGACCAAGTATTAGTGTATGGTGACTGTGCAGTAAACCCAGAACCAACCGCTGAACAACTGGCTGAAATCGCAATCCAATCCGCTGAATCTGCCAAAGCGTTTGGTTTAAATCCAAAAGTTGCAATGCTTTCTTACTCTACCGGTACTTCTGGTTCAGGTCAATCTGTAGAGAAAGTGAAAGAAGCAACGCGTATTGCACAAGAAAAACGTCCTGATTTATTAATCGACGGTCCATTACAATACGATGCTGCGGTTATGAAAGATGTGGCGGCGTCTAAAGCACCAAACTCTAAAGTAGCAGGCCAAGCAAACGTATTTGTATTCCCTGATATCAACGCAGGTAATATCGGCTATAAAGCAGTTCAACGTTCTGCTGATTTAGTCGCTGTAGGCCCAATGCTTCAAGGTATGCGTAAACCGGTTAATGACTTATCTCGTGGTGCATTAGTGGATGATATCATCTACACCATCGCATTAACTGCAATCCAAGCAACTCAAGCTTAATTAAAGCCATCGTTGTAAAACACTAAAGAAAATAACCGCACTTTTGATGATTCAAAGTGCGGTTATTTTTAGGCTTGTTTTAAATGACTACTCTACGGATTTTAAGTATTCAACCAGCTTCAAGCCAATCTCTCTTCGCCACCCTAAAAGTAAATCGGGCTGTTTTGCCATATCTTCATTTTTTAACCAGACCCATTTAATGAGATCTTCTAAATTTCGTTTACTCGCCAGAATATCGAGGGTTAATCCTTTTGGGGTCAGTTCATAGGCTTTTTCTTGTAACAATCGAATTGCCTTTTTATAACGAGGATCATCCACAATACGCACTAAGCGTTTAGGGTAATCATAAGGGGAAATTCGGCGGCTTTGTGCTAACAATTGAAGCATCTTTTTGCCGCGTACACGCACTTCATTTTCAGATAATCCAAGCGCTAGCATTTCTGACGTATTGCGAGGATTATTTTTTGCTACTTTCCAAAGGTTGTCAGATTTCACCACATAAGAAAGGGCTAAATTTCGCGCAATTGCAGTTTCTTGTCGCCATTTGGCCAATAGCTGTAAACGCGCTAATTCGAGCGGATTCAATTTCCAAACATTCGGAATATCCAAATAAGCTTTATTTGGATCGCGATCATCTAATTTACTGGTTTTCGAGATCGCAAGCTGGCAATCATCAATTACGGCTTGAAGCCAAGGTGATTGCGCTAATTCTATTTGCATTTTTTGATAGACTGGCAATAAGTACCACACATCCCCTGCAGCATATTGTAGCTGTACAGGTGAAAGTGGACGTTTTAACCAGTTTGTACGGGTCGCCCCTTTATCCATTTCAATGCCTAAATAATGTAACACCAATTTGGCTAGACCCGCTGAATTAGCAAAACCGAGAAAACGTGCCATAATTTGCGTATCCATCATAGGTTGTGGAAGTGCATCAAACTCTTGTAAGAAAACCAATAAATCTTCATTACAAGCATGCAAAATTTTTGTCACCAGCTGATCGCGTAATAATTCTACAAAAGGTGAAAAATCAGTGATGGATAAAGGATCGATCAATGAAACACGTTCACCATCATAAAGTTGAATTAATCCTAATTTAGGATAATAGGTCGATACCCGCATAAATTCGGTATCTAAAGCGACCGCACTTTGCTGACGTGCTAACTGACAAACCTGAGCCAGTTCTTCATTATTTTGAATTAATGTAAAGTGCGGTTGATTTTGGCATTCTTTTATCATTGTAATAGGATGTATTTTCAAATAGAGGTACAGACTAAACAGGGATATGAACACATATCCCTGATTTAATTAATGTTGCGCGCGTTTTGCTATTTCTTCATCACGCAGTATGCGTCTTAAAATTTTGCCTACATTACTTTTCGGCAATTCATCGCGAAACTCAATATCTTTCGGGACTTTATAACCTGTGAGATGTTGTCTGCAATGCTGACGTAATTCATCACGCGTGAGGCTATCATCTTTCTTCACAACGAAGATTTTAATAGTTTCTCCCGACACCTCATGTGGTACACCGATAGCGACGACTTCAGCGACTTTGTAATTTAGCATCACCACATCTTCGATTTCATTTGGATAAACGTTAAACCCTGAAACCAAGATCATGTCTTTTTTGCGGTCAACAATACGGAGGCTATAGCTCTCGTCCATAATGACGATGTCACCCGTTGCCATCCAGCCATCTTTAAGTACTTCAGCTGTCGCTTCAGGACGTTGCCAATACCCACGCATGACTTGTTCACCTTTAACCCAAAGCTCTCCGGCTTCACCAAGTTGTGCTTCTGAGCCATCGTCTTTGATAATCTTAATATCAGTATTTGGCACTGGTACACCGATTGTACCATTGTGTTTCACCACATTAATCGGACAAGCGGCAATTAGCGGTGAGCATTCTGTCATGCCGTAACCTTCAATAATGTTACAGCCGGTTAAATCATGCCAACGTGTTGCGACTGATTGTTGGATCGCCATACCGCCGCCAACAGAAAGTTTTAATCGTGAAAAATCCACTTCTTTGAAATTTTCATTATTAAGCAGCGCATTAAACAAGGTATTTACCCCTGTAATCGCTTCAAAGCGGTATTTTTTGAGCTCTTTAACAAAGCCATCAATATCACGTGGATTCGTAATTAAAAGCGCAGTCACGCCAAGCTCTAAGAAAAGTAAACAGTTTACCGTTAAGGCGAAGACATGATAAAGCGGTAAAGCCAGTACGGCAACACGTTGCTTAGCATGATCGCCAATAAATGGCTCTGCAATCCACTTCGCTTGGAAAATATTGGTAATAATATTGCCATGTGTCAGCATTGCACCTTTGGCAACACCTGTTGTACCGCCTGTATACTGTAAAAAAGCTAAATCTTCACGATCCACTTGTGGACGAACATATTGGCGATATTTACCAATGCTTAACACTTCACGGAAAGTCACTGCATTCGGTAATTTATATTTTGGCACTAACTTTTTGACGTATTTCACCACAAAATTGACCAAATTACGCTTACCAAAAGAAAGCTGATCACCCATTCTTGTTAAAATCACGTGTTTCACTTTAGTATTAAACACGATTTTTTCTAAGGTTGAAGCGAAGTTTGAAACAACAACAATCGCCGTTGCGCCGCTATCTTGTAACTGATGTTCTAATTCACGTGGGGTGTAAAGTGGATTCACGTTTACGACAACTAGGCCCGCTCGTAAGATACCGAAAAGCGCAATAGGATATTGCAATAAATTCGGCATCATGAGAGCAACACGATCACCACGTTTTAATTTCAATTCATTTTGTAAATATGCAGCAAATGCACGGCTTCGCTCTTCTAATTTGCGAAAAGTTAGCACTTGTCCCATATTGATATAAGCAGGACGGTCTGGATGCTCACGAATTGCTTTATCTAAAATATCAAGAATCGAATCATATTTTGAGGTATCCAGCGTGGTTGGTGAACCTTCTGGATAATTTTGAAACCAAACTTTTTCCATTTTTTATCCTTATTCTTTGGAAAATTTTCTTAATTTTATCATGTAGTTAATAGAGATAATAGCGAATTTCAGGCTCGCCATACCAATAATATGGTCGTCGACCAAAAAAGCCCCAATCATCCCATATATCATCTTGATAATAATAGCTTTGCGAAAGTTTCCAGACACGATAATGATTGGTTTTAATAACCGGATAAATATAATTGGCTTGATCAACCTTGCCTTGTTCTGTTTTCAGTAAGGTGCCGCCAATTGTAATAAATTGGTCTTTTAAACTTTCTGGCTCCACAAAACCATCAAGATAAGTAATAAAACGTCCATTAGGTTGTTCATCAATCATAGGTTTTGCTGAGCTTGAATAAACTGGATAGCTTAATACTTCAATCTTAGTTTTATTTGGCAAGGCTTGTGCTGTTAATACTTTTCCGCCCAAACGAATTGATTTGCACTGACAGCTATAATCACTCGGTTGAATTGAAGATAATGATTTTAGAGTAAACTGCTCTTTTTCCAATCCTTTCGGTGCATTAACACATCCCACTAATGTGGCCGAAAGTGCGGTCAAAACTAAGATCGTTTTTTTATTCATCTTCAACTCCTTTTTAAAAATTATTCACGCCCAGGTAATTTTTTCCAAGTTACTTCATTACGCAAATAAACCGGTTCAATTTCCAAGGCAGATATGACTTTATTCTGCGCATAATCTGTTAAAGCAAGCTCAAGCATATATTGTGCAGAAGGTAAAATAATATCACTCCCTTCTAAACCACTGTCTTTAAATTGAGGATACGCAGCCCAACCTGTTCCGACTCGATAGGCGGTTAAATCTGAAAATTGCTCAAGTACTTTTTCTGGTTGGCAAACTTGTTCTTCAATAACAGGATTCCATTGGAAAAACTCACCCAATTCTGACCGCACTTTTTCTCGTTTTATTTGAGAAAAATAAACTTCATTCATTCTTGCATCAATGGCAGCTGCCACATTTTCAGCTTGATGTAATTCAAATGCAGCCTGAGCCATTGCTGTTAAATTTGATACCGCAATAACAGGTAAATCAGCACCAAATGCAAGCCCTTGAGCAATCCCTGCACCAACACGAACACCAGTAAAACTACCAGGGCCGCGTCCAAATGCTAACGCATCTACTTGCTTCAAATTGATACCTGAATTGGCAAGTAACTCATCAATCATTGGAAGAATACGTTTTGTGTGTGTACGTTGCGCTAATTCATCTAAATATGTTTTTTCGCCTTTATGCCAAAGTGCAACAGAACAGGCTTCTGTTGAAGTATCAAGTGCTAATAAGGTGATATTTTTCATTATTAATCCATTTTCTCATTTTGTAAGAATTGTACCACTTTGTTGAGATCTCGGGTACGGGTTGAATTAGGTAAACTTTTTAGAAAGGTTTCGCCGTAATTTCGCATAACAAGACGATTATCACAAATAATTACCGCACCACGATCAGTAACATCTCGAATTAGGCGTCCTACACCTTGTTTCAGCGTAATAACCGCTTCAGGGATCTGTATATCATTAAATGGATCGCCACCTTGTAATCGGCAATCTTCAATACGTGCTTTTAGTAAAGGTTCATCTGGTGCGGTAAAAGGCAATTTATCAATAATGACTAAGGAAAGAGCATCACCACGGACATCCACGCCCTCCCAAAAGCTAGAGGTGGCAACCAATACACTATGGGTTTCATGAATAAATTGTTCGAGTAATTTAGCTTTAGGCATTTCACCTTGTAATAAGATAGAAAGCTCACTATTTTCTCTAAAATACTCTGCCAAGCCTCTCATCATTAAATAGGAAGTACAAAGCACAAAGCATCGACCTTTATTCGCTTCAATGATAGGCAACAACATTTCACCAAGAGATTGTAACGTATTATTTTGATTCGTTGCCGGCAAATAACGTGGCACACAAAGTAGCGATTGATTAGGATAATCAAAAGGACTGTGAAGAATTTTTTGTTCTGCTTGCTCAATACCAAGTCGCTGACAGAAATGATTAAAAGTACCGCCGACTTCAAGCGTTGCCGAGGTGAAAATCCAAGCGGCTTCTTTATTATTTAACTGTTCACCAAATTTATCTGCGACAGTAAGTGGCGTAATATGTAAACCAAATTGTCGTCCCATACTTTCGTACCAATAACAATAGCCAACAATGGCCGTATCACAAAGACGCGTTAATTGATTCTTGATACTTTCAATACGTTCAAAAATACTATCCAAGGTTTGAGAGCGACCTAATGCAATCTTGATAACCTCAGAAAGAAACTCAATTTTTTCTTGTAATAATTCAACCGATTTTTTGACCGCACTTTGCTTAAATAGCTCACGCCAATTTCCTCGCTGATTTCCTTCACCAAGTAGAAGACGGAAATCCTGAATGACTTTAAGCAAAGTATCTGCCGTTGTGCCAAGCTGTGGCATATCTTTCAATTCTGTTCGATAAACAATATTTATATCTTTACATAAATCAAATAACTGGCGAGAGGTTAATGATTGACCAAAATACTGGCTTGCTATATCGGGAAGTTGATGTGCTTCATCAAAAATAATAACTTCTGCATTGGGAATAAGCTCACCAAAGCCACTTTCTTTTACCGCCATATCAGCAAAGAAAAGATGATGATTTACAACAACGAGATCTGCATTTAATGCCTTTTTACGAGCTTGTGCAACATAACATTCAGCGTAGTTAGGGCAATCTGTTCCCAAACAACTTTCTGCCGTACTCGTCAATTGAGGCAAAATTGGGCTATCTTCAGCCAATTCAATACATTCGGTCAAATCACCTGTTTTCGTCGCATTATTCCATTTTCTTACTTTACTTAAATCGGCTAAAACAGATTTATCCCCAAGCACACCTTGAGCAATAACTTGATCCAGACGCTCCAAACACAAATAATTGGATCGTCCTTTCAATAACGCAATTTTTCCAGAATAATTTAAGGCTTTTTTTATGGCTGGTAGATCTCTTGAAAAAAGCTGATCTTGTAGATTTTTAGAGCCAGTTGAAATGATTGTTTTTTTTCCTGCAATGAGTGCCGGCGCCAAATAAGCAAAAGTCTTTCCTGTGCCTGTTCCAGCTTCTACAACAAGCGATCGCTTATGTTGAATAGCATATCCTACAGATTGAGCCATTTCGAGCTGCTCTGCTCGTGGCTTAAATCCTTTGATATTCTTACTCAATTCGCCATCACTGGAAAAGATCTTACTTATCTGTTTTTTCATAATTATTGCTATCTAGAAATAGGCGAAGATTTTATCATTATTAGACTCATTTATATATGAATTCTAATATTTTATATAAAACAAAAACCCCAAGCCATTCAGCTCGGGGTTCACATTCAGTACCTGGCGGTGTCCTACTCTCACATGGGGAAGCCCCACACTACCATCGGCGCATCGGCGTTTCACTTCTGAGTTCGGTATGGGGTCAGGTGGGACCACCGCTCTATCGCCGCCAGGATTATTCCTTTAATAACTTCTTCTATCTCTTTCTGCTCTCACTATCTCTAGTGCTCACAACCAAACAAGCTGATTTAACCTTAAAACTTTCTTCTTTTCTGAGTTTGTTTCGTCTTCTCAACACCCAAAACCCTTGAGCGTTGTATAGTTAAGCCTCTCGGGCAATTAGTATCTGTTAGCTCAACGGCTCGCACCGCTTACACACCAGACCTATCTACGTCTTAGTCTTAAACAACCCTTACTGTCTTAAAGACAGGGAGAACTCATCTCTTGGCAAGTTTCGTGCTTAGATGCTTTCAGCACTTATCTCTTCCGCACTTAGCTACCCGGCAATGCGTCTGGCGACACAACCGGAACACCAGTGGTGCGTCCACTCCGGTCCTCTCGTACTAGGAGCAGCCCCAATCAATTCTCCAACGCCCACGGCAGATAGGGACCGAACTGTCTCACGACGTTCTAAACCCAGCTCGCGTACCACTTTAAATGGCGAACAGCCATACCCTTGGGACCTACTTCAGCCCCAGGATGTGATGAGCCGACATCGAGGTGCCAAACACCGCCGTCGATATGAACTCTTGGGCGGTATCAGCCTGTTATCCCCGGAGTACCTTTTATCCGTTGAGCGATGGCCCTTCCATTCAGAACCACCGGATCACTATGACCTACTTTCGTACCTGCTCGACTTGTCTGTCTCGCAGTTAAGCTTGCTTATACCATTGCACTAACCTGACGATGTCCGACCGTCATTAGCAAACCTTCGTGCTCCTCCGTTACTCTTTGGGAGGAGACCGCCCCAGTCAAACTACCCACCAGACACTGTCCGAGACCACGTTTCGTAATCTTCGTTAGAACATCAAACGTTAAAGGGTGGTATTTCAAGGACGACTCCACAATCACTGGCGTGACTGCTTCTAAGTCTCCCACCTATCCTACACATCAAAATTCAATGTTCAGTGTCAAGCTATAGTAAAGGTTCACGGGGTCTTTCCGTCTAGCCGCGGGTACACCGCATCTTCACGGCGATTTCAATTTCACTGAGTCTCGGGTGGAGACAGCCTGGCCATCATTATGCCATTCGTGCAGGTCGGAACTTACCCGACAAGGAATTTCGCTACCTTAGGACCGTTATAGTTACGGCCGCCGTTTACTGGGGCTTCGATCAGGAGCTTCTCTTTCGATTACACCATCAATTAACCTTCCAGCACCGGGCAGGCATCACACCCTATACGTCCACTTTCGTGTTTGCAGAGTGCTGTGTTTTTAATAAACAGTTGCAGCCAGCTGGTATCTTCGACCGGTTCAACCTTCGCCCGCAAGGGACTACAATCTACGCCGGCGCACCTTCTCCCGAAGTTACGGTGCTATTTTGCCTAGTTCCTTCACCCGAGTTCTCTCAAGCGCCTGAGTATTCTCTACCTGACCACCTGTGTCGGTTTTCAGTACGGTTTAGATAAACCTGAAGCTTAGTGGCTTTTCCTGGAAGTGTGGTATCGGTTACTTCAGCTCCGTAGAGCCTCGTCATCATCTCTCAGTGTTAAAGAAGTCCGGATTTGCCTAAACTTCACACCTACAAACTTAAACGCACATATCCAACAGTGCGATAACCTAACCTGCTCCGTCCCCACATCGCAGTTTATCCAAGTACGGGAATATTAACCCGTTTCCCATCGACTACGCTTTTCAGCCTCGCCTTAGGGGCCGACTCACCCTGCCCCGATTAACGTTGGACAGGAACCCTTGGTCTTCCGGCGAACGGGTTTTTCACCCGTTTTATCGTTACTTATGTCAGCATTCGCACTTCTGATACGTCCAGCAAACCTCTCGATTCACCTTCATCCGCTTACAGAACGCTCCCCTACCCAACAGACTTTCGTCTGATGCCGCAGCTTCGGTGCTATATTTGAGCCCCGTTACATCTTCCGCGCAGGCCGACTCGACTAGTGAGCTATTACGCTTTCTTTAAATGATGGCTGCTTCTAAGCCAACATCCTAGCTGTCTAAGCCTTCCCACTTCGTTTCCCACTTAATATAGACTTTGGGACCTTAGCTGGCGGTCTGGGTTGTTTCCCTCTCCACGACGGACGTTAGCACCCGCCGTGTGTCTCCTGAGTATCACTCTTCGGTATTCGTAGTTTGCATCGGGTTGGTAATCCGGGATGGACCCCTAGCCGAAACAGTGCTCTACCCCCGAAGGTGTCCGCTCAAGGCTCTACCTAAATAGATTTCGGGGAGAACCAGCTATCTCCCGGTTTGATTGGCCTTTCACCCCCAGCCACAAGTCATCCGCTAATTTTTCAACATTAGTCGGTTCGGTCCTCCAGTTAGTGTTACCCAACCTTCAACCTGCCCATGGCTAGATCACCGGGTTTCGGGTCTATACCTTGCAACTAGACGCCCAGTTAAGACTCGGTTTCCCTTCGGCTCCCCTATTCGGTTAACCTCGCTACAAAATATAAGTCGCTGACCCATTATACAAAAGGTACGCAGTCACCCCAAAAGGGCTCCCACTGCTTGTACGTACAAGGTTTCAGGTTCTATTTCACTCCCCTCACCGGGGTTCTTTTCGCCTTTCCTTCACAGTACTGGTTCACTATCGGTCAATCAGGAGTATTTAGCCTTGGAGGATGGTCCCCCCATCTTCAAACAGGATATCACGTGTCCCGCCCTACTTATCGTTAGCTTAGTACCATGACCTGGACTTCGAGTACGGGGCTATCACCCTGTATCGCCAAGCTTCCCAGCTTGTTCCTCTGTCTCTGTCATTATCACTAACAGGCTCCTTCGCGTTCGCTCGCCGCTACTAACGAAATCTCGGTTGATTTCTTTTCCTCGGGGTACTTAGATGTTTCAGTTCTCCCGGTTTGCCTCACTTACCTATGGATTCAGTAAGTGATAGTAGATTCTTCATCTACTGGGTTTCCCCATTCGGACATCTTGGATTAAACGCCTCTTATCGACTCATCCAAGCTTTTCGCAGATTAGCACGTCCTTCATCGCCTCTGATTGCCAAGGCATCCACCTTGTACGCTTAGTCACTTAACTATACAACCTCAAAAATTCTTGATGTTGTGTTTTCAACTAAACACTTGATTGCTTTTGTTCAATCAAGATTTTATTCTTACTCAGACTTTTTCTTATCCTTTAAAGGACTTGAAAGTCTCTTCAGTTTTTCAGCTTGTTTCCTGGTTGTTAAAGAACAGAAATAACATTTTCAGTTATCATCGTTAAATAAACTCATTAAAGCATTTTAAGCATTAAATCAGTCAATTTACTTAACGATGATAAGTGGTGGAGATAAGCGGGATCGAACCGCTGACCTCCTGCGTGCAAGGCAGGCGCTCTCCCAGCTGAGCTATATCCCCATGTCATCGTTTATTTATTACCTTATTCACCTTCGTCACTCACTCAGTTTGAGTGGTGGGTCTGAGTGGACTTGAACCACCGACCTCACCCTTATCAGGGGTGCGCTCTAACCACCTGAGCTACAGACCCAAGGGAATAACGGCTTTCTGCTCTATATTGTCTACAATATATCAATCAATCTGTGTGGACACTTATTGTCTCTCGTTTTTGGTAAGGAGGTGATCCAACCGCAGGTTCCCCTACGGTTACCTTGTTACGACTTCACCCCAGTCATGAATCATACCGTGGTAAACGCCCTCCCGAAGGTTAAGCTATCTACTTCTGGTACAACCCACTCCCATGGTGTGACGGGCGGTGTGTACAAGGCCCGGGAACGTATTCACCGCAACATTCTGATTTGCGATTACTAGCGATTCCGACTTCATGGAGTCGAGTTGCAGACTCCAATCCGGACTTAGACGTACTTTGTGAGATTCGCTCCAGCTCGCACTATCGCTTCCCTCTGTATACGCCATTGTAGCACGTGTGTAGCCCTACTCGTAAGGGCCATGATGACTTGACGTCATCCCCACCTTCCTCCGGTTTATCACCGGCAGTCTCCTTTGAGTTCCCGACCTAATCGCTGGCAACAAAGGATAAGGGTTGCGCTCGTTGCGGGACTTAACCCAACATTTCACAACACGAGCTGACGACAGCCATGCAGCACCTGTCTCAGAGTTCCCGAAGGCACCAATCCATCTCTGGAAAGTTCTCTGGATGTCAAGAGTAGGTAAGGTTCTTCGCGTTGCATCGAATTAAACCACATGCTCCACCGCTTGTGCGGGCCCCCGTCAATTCATTTGAGTTTTAACCTTGCGGCCGTACTCCCCAGGCGGTCGATTTATCACGTTAGCTACGGGCGCCAAACTTAAAGCTCAACCCCCAAATCGACATCGTTTACAGCGTGGACTACCAGGGTATCTAATCCTGTTTGCTCCCCACGCTTTCGCACATGAGCGTCAGTACATTCCCAAGGGGCTGCCTTCGCCTTCGGTATTCCTCCACATCTCTACGCATTTCACCGCTACACGTGGAATTCTACCCCTCCCTAAAGTACTCTAGCGACCCAGTATGAAATGCAATTCCCAGGTTAAGCCCGGGGCTTTCACACCTCACTTAAGTCACCGCCTGCGTGCCCTTTACGCCCAGTTATTCCGATTAACGCTCGCACCCTCCGTATTACCGCGGCTGCTGGCACGGAGTTAGCCGGTGCTTCTTCTGTAGTTAACGTCAATCACCTAGTCTATTAAACTAAATGCCTTCCTCGCTACCGAAAGAACTTTACAACCCGAAGGCCTTCTTCATTCACGCGGCATGGCTGCGTCAGGGTTGCCCCCATTGCGCAATATTCCCCACTGCTGCCTCCCGTAGGAGTCTGGGCCGTGTCTCAGTCCCAGTGTGGCTGGTCATCCTCTCAGACCAGCTAGAGATCGTCGGCTTGGTGAGCCTTTACCTCACCAACTACCTAATCCCACTTGGGCTCATCCTATGGCATGTGGCCCAAAGGTCCCACACTTTAATCTTTCGATATTACGCGGTATTAGCTACAGTTTCCCGTAGTTATCCCCCTCCATAAGCTAGATTCCCAAGCATTACTCACCCGTCCGCCACTCGTCATCAAAGAAGCAAGCTTCTTTATGTTACCGTTCGACTTGCATGTGTTAAGCCTGCCGCCAGCGTTCAATCTGAGCCATGATCAAACTCTTCAATTCAAGTTCAATCGCTCAATACTGCTGACATAAAATGTCACTACTTAAAAAAGTATTATGAATTTCTAGTTAGCACCTATTAAGACTTCAAAATTAAAAAATATTTTTAAAACAAGTCAATCAACAAGTGCCCACACAGATTGTCTGATATATTGTTAAAGAGCAAAAAAATAAATTGGTCGGCGAGATAGGATTTGAACCTACGACCCACTGGTCCCAAACCAGTTGCGCTACCAAGCTGCGCTACTCGCCGTCAGATTTCTCAATTAAGAGAATATGGGGTGGCTAATGGGATTCGAACCCACGACAACTGGAATCACAATCCAGGGCTCTACCAACTGAGCTATAGCCACCATTGATTAGTTGTTTACCGCATTGACTTCTGGCGCGCTCGACAAGATTCGAACTTGCGACCTTTGGCTCCGGAGGCCAACGCTCTATCCAACTGAGCTACGAACGCGTTACTGCGTCGTTGCAGGGGCGTATATTAATGATTTCCCAATACCTTGTCTAGCACTTTTTTGAAAAAAAATATCAAAAGATAAATTTTTGTTCAATTTGTATAGAATTTATTATGTATTCGTCTATTTTTAGTGCTAAAACGTAAAAAAGGATAGCAAATGGCTATCCTCTTTTATTTAATTTATTGCTTGTTACGACGTGCACGACGTTTCATTCTTCTTACCCATCGGGTGATTTTCCATGCTTTTGTTATTGAATAAGCATAAAGGAAGAATAATACAATAAACGCAATAAACATTGCCCATTCATTAATATAGAAGACTTCACCTAAGATCCCGATTGTCGCACAAATTGCCGCAAAGAAGGTAATTAATAAAAAGGCTTGGCGAGAGGTTAATCCTGCACGAACCATTAAGTGGTGTACGTGTAAGCGATCCGGACGGAATGGACTTTTCCCTTTACGTAAGCGACGATAAATAATGGCCACCATATCAATTAAAGGAACAGCAATAATCCAAAGTGCGGTCACTGGATTCATCGGATGTCCTTTTCCTTGTGTACTTAAAAGTAGAATCCAAATAATAGTAAAGCCGATTAAAGTACTTCCTGCATCGCCCATGAACACTTTATATTTTGGTCCGAATGGAATCCCTAAGTTTAATAATAGATAAGGTAAAATCGCTACAATTAAGCCAAAACTCCAATATGCCATATCCATCTGTCCATCACGGAACATTAAGATACCAATGGCAGCAAATGAAACAATAGACAACCCTCCTAGCAATCCATCAATACCATCAATCATATTAAAGGCATTAATAATCGCGATTGTGGCAAATACGGTAATAATCAATCCGATAGAACCAAGTGTTAATTGGAATGGCCCGAGAATTTGGCCTAAATGATCTAAATAAACATTACCTAAGTCGATCATTAAAATGGCAAGCACCGCTTGAATTCCTGCACGCAAGAAAGGGCTAATATCAAAGCGGTCATCTAAGATACCGATTGCGAGTAGAACAAAGATACTGAATATATAAAGATAAGGTAAACGAAGTTGATCCCACTCCATTAAATAATAGCAAAGGTTTCCTATAAAAAGAGAAACACCGCCAATCAGTGGAATCGCACCTTGGTGACGCTTACGATAATTTGGCTTATCAACCAAGCCAATTTTATTGGCAATTGGTCGCATGACAATTAAGGTTAAAAATGCCCCTAAAAAAGTGACGAGAAGACTTAGCATAGTTTTTATCCTAAAATTTTTTTGCAAAGGATAACATAAAGAAAAATCAGCACACAAAGATTTTTCTCAAATTCAGTTTTTTAGTACAATATGACCACTTTTAATATAAGGATTCAAATCATGACAAAATCAACCGCACTTTTCTCTCGTGCACAAGAAGTTATTCCTGGTGGCGTAAACTCCCCTGTTCGTGCCTTTAAAGGCGTAGGTGGTACACCTGTATTTATTCAAAAAGCCAAAGGCGCTTATATTTACGATACTGAAGGCAAACAATATATCGATTACGTAGGCTCTTGGGGTCCTATGATTTTAGGTCACAA
Organism: Haemophilus parainfluenzae T3T1; assembly: GCF_000210895.1. Lineage (NCBI taxonomy): Bacteria > Pseudomonadati > Pseudomonadota > Gammaproteobacteria > Pasteurellales > Pasteurellaceae > Parahaemophilus > Parahaemophilus parainfluenzae. Next base: position 1,779,189 of record NC_015964.1, read on the forward strand.
CCACCCTGCTATTTTAGATGCCGTATTAAAAGCAGCGGAGAATGGTTTAAGCTTTGGTGCACCAACCCCCTCTGAAATTGATTTAGCAGAATTAGTCTGTGAAATTGTGCCATCTATTGAAATGGTTCGTATGGTGAGTTCTGGTACTGAAGCAACCATGACAGCTATCCGTCTTGCGCGTGGTTATACAAATAGAAGCAAAATCTTAAAATTTGAAGGTTGTTACCACGGCCATTCTGATTCACTTTTAGTAAAAGCCGGTTCGGGTGCATTAACACTTGGTCAACCAAGCTCACCAGGTGTACCTGAAGATTTTGCAAAACACACTTTAACAGCAGAATATAACAATCTTGATTCTGTTAAAAAACTCTTTGAAGAATTCCCTAACGATATTGCTTGTGTGATTATTGAACCTGTCGCAGGCAACATGAACTGTGTTCCACCAAAAGAAGGATTCTTACAAGGCATTCGTGAAATTTGTGATCAATATGGTGCACTTTTCATTATTGACGAAGTCATGACAGGTTTCCGTGTTTCACTTGCCGGCGCACAAGCTTATTATGATGTAACGCCGGATCTCACCACATTAGGTAAAGTCATTGGCGGCGGTATGCCTGTTGGTGCTGTGGGTGGTAAAAAAGTGATTATGCAACACCTTGCACCGACCGGTCCGGTTTACCAAGCGGGTACCCTTTCTGGTAACCCGATTGCAATGGCTGCAGGTTTAGCCTGTTTAACTGAATTGAAAAAAGCAGGTAACGAGCAACACCTTGCAGAATTAACCACAAAACTTTGTGATGGCTTAAAAACATTAGCCCAAAAACATAATGTGCCATTTGTGATTAATCATGTAGGCGGAATGTTTGGTATTTTCTTCACTGACCAAAAACAAGTGGCCTCTTATGCAGAAGTCATGAAATGTGATACCGAAAAATTCAAAATATTCTTCCATAAAATGCTCGATCAAGGCGTTTATCTTGCCCCTTCTGCTTTTGAAGCTGGCTTTATGTCTTTAGCACATACAAATGAAGACATTGAAAAAACGCTTGCTGCCGCTGATATTGCATTTGCCGCAGTGGCTTAAATACAAAAAGTGCGGTTAAATTTAACCGCACTTTTTTATTTCATATTATAAACGTTCATAGAGCACGTTTTCTAACAATCCCCTTTCCTCTTCAGTTAATGCTGTGCCTTTTTCATTTGTCAGAATGAAGAAGTCTTCGGCTTTTTCCCCTACAGTCGTGATTTTTGCATTACAAATATTGAGTTTTAACTCGGTAAAAATTTGACTGATTTGAGCCAATAAACCGGGTTTGTCTAAAGCAACGATTTCTAACTCCGTATGCTCTTTTTTGGTTTCTTTCAAAAAACGTACATCAGTTTTTACGGTAAAATGTTGCAACTGTCGATTATTTGCAAAAGACACAGATGGCAATTTTTCGCCTAATAAAACAGAGGTTAATACTGCTTCTAATTCTCGGCGACGTTCTGAACGAACCAATTCACCATTTAATTCTGTGATGATAAAGCTGTCGAATACATACCCATCATCCGATGTTAAAATTTGGGCATCATGAATACTGAATTTTTTCGCACCAATGGTTGAAACCACTTTATTAAATAAGTTGGCTTGATCAGGGCAATAAACGAAAATTTCAGTCCCACCGCTAGAAAAACGATTACTAATTTTAACCAGTACTTCACCATCAAATTCAGTTAATAACTCGGTATGCCATGCAATTTGTTTTGGGCTATTTCGTAAAAAATAATCATCAGGACAACGTTGCCAGAGTGCTAAGATTTTTTCTTCCGATAATTCTGGTTGATCTTCGGATAAAATTGCCAGCGCCAATTGGCGATTTTCAAGGATCTTTTCTTTATTATCTAATAATAAATTCATCCCTTGTCGGAATTGTTGCGACGTATAATCGTATAAAGAGGCAAAAAGAGAACGTTTCCAGCTATTCCACAAGGTACCGTTTGTTGCACAAATATCGGCAACCGTCAAACAAGTGAGATAATCTAAACGCACATGATTTTGTACACTTTCCGCAAAGCTCATCACAACTTCTGGATCATGAATATCTCGACGCTGTGCAGTGATTGACATGAGCAAATGCTCTCTCACTAGCCAAGCCATCGTTTCAATTTCTCGACGATCAAAGCCATGCAAATGAGCAAATTCAGCTATATCTTCAGCCCCTAACTCTGCATGATCCCCTCCTCGGCCTTTCGCTATATCATGGAAAAGTGCGGCAACATAAAGCAAAGTGCGGTCAGAAATTTGACTAAATATTTGATGGCAAATGGGGTGAGATTCTGCCTCATTTTCGGCTAAGAAACTTTCCAATTTCAACATCACTCGCAAGGTATGCTCATCCACGGTGTAAATATGGAAGAGATCAAATTGCATCAAGCCTTCAATCCCCTGCCATTGTGGCAAATAAGCCGTTAACACACCATATTGGTGCATTGGGAGGAATGCACGCTGAATCGCTTTCGGTTGATTAAATAACCGAATAAATTTTTCTCTTGCTTCAGGAATATCACACAATTTCTGCGTCAAACTTTCTAACGCAATCTGAAGTTGGCGTAATGTTGAGGAATGAATTTCGGCTTGTTCATGCTGCGTTAGATAGAAAAAAAGATCCAAAATACGATCGGGATAACGTAAAAACAGATCATCTTGACGTAAACACAAACTTTGATTTACTAGCTCAAAATTATCATCCAAAGGATGAATAGAAACCTCGCCATCCGTTGATAAAAAATGTTCTTTATAATGCTTAATCAGGATATCGGTTAAACGAGAAATCGTGCGTAAAGCTTGGAAAAAACATTTCATCATTTTTTCGACACCACGGTTTCCGTCGCCTTCAAAACCAAGCATCTCGCTCACTTTGATTTGACGATCAAACAGTAGTCGGTTGTCATAACGTTTTAAAATCAAGTGTAAAGCGAACCGCACTTTGAATAAAAATGCTTGGCTCTCTAATAATTGTTGGTGTTCTGATGGGTAAATAAAGCCGCTTTCCAAAATGCCATCAAGGGTCATTTCTCCGGTATGACGTAATGCGATCCAATATAAAAGGTGAAGATCCCGTAAACCACCTGGGCTGTATTTTAAATCGGGTTCTAGATTATAACTGGTGTTGTTATAGCGCTGATAACGTTCAATTTGTTCTTGTACTTTTGCGTCAAAGAATAGTTTTACCGCCCAAAAATCTGGCTTTTTCAATATTTCCCCTAAGGCATTAAAAAGGGATACATCTCCCGATAAATAACGAGACTCAAGCAAATTAGTGGCAATAGTAATGTCGTGTTTGCCTTCCTTTTCACATTCTTCTAAAGAACGAACACTGTGCCCTACGTCGAATCCACAATCCCATAGAAACTGAACGAGTTGACCAATTTTCTCTTCTGTTTCAGACTCTCTTTTTTCTTTTGAAAGAATAAGAACATCCAAATCAGATAAAGGAAACATTTCTTGTCTTCCGTACCCACCTACTGCAATTAAGGTAAGATTAGCTTTATCTAATTCAAATTGCTGCCAAAGCTGTTTTAACAAATCATCACAAAATTGTGTACGGTTAGCGATCAGCTCAAAAACAGAATAATCAGTAAAGTGCTGACGTTCAAATTCCTTCAAATTTTCACGCTGAATTTTGACCGCACTTGGCGTGAGTGGAGAATCGAAATGATAAGGAAAAAGCATACTGTTCTCTTAATTAAATAAAAAGCCCATAAAAATGAGCTTTCAATAACCATGATAGGAATTAATCTTTGTCAAATACCCAATGAAACACTGAACAGATCCAAAAGACACCTAGTACAACTGCACCAATTGGTAGTGTAACGAAGTAGCCAATCCACACTAAAGCTATTACAGGCTCTCCTTCTCCTATCACCTCAAAAATAATAAGGGGAAGGCACGCAAAAAATACGATAACTAAACTGATCAGAAGGAAAGTTCTAAATCTCATAACTCAAATTTTCTTTTAATACTTTAAATATTGACCATCATACGTTGAATTCGGCCTTCTGCAATTTCTTCATCACGAATAGTCATCACTTCACAACCGGTTTCTGTCACAACAATTTGGTGTTCATATTGCGCTGAATGGCTACGGTCTTTGGTTTTTACCGTCCAACCATCGCCCATAATGCGCACTTCTTTTTTACCCGCATTAATCATTGGCTCAATGGTGAATACCATGCCAGGTTTTAAAATCACACCACCATCATCGGCATAATAGTGTAATACTTGCGGTTCACAGTGGAATTCAGTTCCCACGCCGTGACCACAGTACTCACGCACTACACTAAATCCTTGGCTTTCAGTATATTTTTGTACCGCTTTACCAATTTCGTTTAAACGAATACCCGGCTTAACCGTACGTAATCCCACATAAAGTGCTTCTTGTGCCGCTTCAACCAATTTTTGGCTACGAATATTGGTTTCTCCCACGACATACATCTTCGAATTATCACCGAAATAACCGTCTTTAATCACAGTCACATCAATATTGACAATATCACCACGTTTTAATTTTTTATCGTCGCTTGGAATACCATGGCAAACCACTTCATTTATAGAAATACAGGTTGCTTTCGGAAAACCATGATAATTTAAGCACGCAGGAATCACTTTTTGTACATTCACCATATAATCATGACAAATGCGATCCAATTCACCTGTGGTCACCCCTTCTTTGACATAAGGTTCGATCATGACCAAAACATCAGACGCTAATTTACACGCTTCACGCAACTTAACAAGTTCTTCTTCAGTTCTTAATGGAATGCCCATTATTTCTCCTTATTTAATTCTGATTTATTCGCATATAATAGCACTAATTCCGTGAAAAATCTTGAATGAATTAACAGGTTATTAGATAATACAAGGATTATTTTTAGGAAAGTGGGGATAGAGATATGTCAGATTTAGATATGGCCGTACCGCTAACTTTTACTGATGCGGCAGCCAATAAAGTAAAAAGTTTAATTAGCGAAGAAGAAAACAACGAATTAAAACTACGCGTTTATATCACCGGTGGCGGTTGCAGTGGTTTCCAATATGGTTTCACCTTTGACGATAAAGTCAATGAAGGTGACTTAACCATTGAAAAAGCCGGTGTGCAATTAGTGATTGACCCAATGAGTTTACAATACTTAATTGGCGGTACCGTGGATTACACTGAAGGCTTGGAAGGTTCTCGTTTTGTGGTGAACAATCCAAATGCAACCAGTACCTGTGGTTGTGGTTCTTCATTCAGCATCTAACATGGATTTTCAATTTACCCATTATCTAGGCAATGTACATACTAAATGTTCGATGGAACACATTGCCCTAGCCAATTGGTTTAATTCAGAAGTGCGGTCAAATCCTCAAGCGTTTTTGACCGCACTTTCTGCCTGTGAGCAGATTAAAAATAATGATGAAGTCACGCTGATTGGCTCTGAATACACGCTTTTTATCAATACCGATGAAGTGATGATTCGCGCCAATAACCTTGCGATTGAAACAGATGAAATTTTAGAAGACGACTTCCATTATTATGATGAAGAAAGTATCGCCTTCTGCGGTACAACAGACTTCATCCACTTTCTTAATGCCTATTTTGAATTTATTGCTTAACCTCATTCTCTGAAGCTAACTATTATGTCGGAAACGGAAAACACCTCATCAGAACAACAAGAAACACAAGCGCCAAATAAGCGTCGTTCTTGTAAAATCTTTTTAGCCAAAGCGGCCTTTACTTTAGGGACGCTTGCCGTATTTTATGGTGGCTATTTAGACTGGCAAATTCGCTCCAAAATGGATGGCCAGATTTGGCGTTTACCGGCAGAAGTGTATAGTCGCTTAGAAAGCGTTAAACTTTCTGATAACCTTTCTTTTGACGAAGTGATTCAAATCTTACTCGATAACGAATACCGTCAAACTACCATGATTGCAGCACCGGGCGATTTTAAACTCGAAGAAGATACCATCGTATTACTTCGTCGCGCATTCCCTTATCCTGACAAGCCAGAACCACAACGTGTATTACGTTTACGTTTTACAGATAACAAACTTTCTCGCATTGAAGACTTAGTCAACGTAAAAGCGGTTGATGAATTCCGTCTTGCGCCTAAATTAATTGCAATGTTGGAATCAGATAATGAAGATCGTTTAGCAATCCCGTTACAGCAATACCCTCGTTTACTCATTGATGCCTTATTACTTACAGAGGATCGCCGTTTTTATGAGCATAACGGGATTAATCCAGTAGGGATTGTGCGGGCAATGATTGCCAATATTAAAGCCGGTCAAACGGTTCAAGGCGGCAGTACGCTCACTCAGCAATTAGTTAAAAACTTATTCTTATCCAGCGAACGTTCTCTGACACGTAAAGCCAATGAAGCCTTGATGTCATTGGTGCTAGATTGGCGATATGATAAAAACCGAATCTTAGAAACCTATCTTAACGAGATTTACCTTGGTCAAAATGGTGATATCCAAATTCACGGTTTTGCATTGGCGAGCCAATTCTATTTTGGTCGTTCTATCCGTGAAATTAGCCTAGATCAAATTGCCCTTTTAGTTGGCATGGTGAAAGGACCATCCCTTTATAATCCATGGCGAAATCCACAATATGCACTCGAACGCCGAAATGTGGTGTTAAAACTGATGCTTGATCACCAAATGATTGGAGATGAGCTTTATGAGATGTTGAGTAAACGTCCATTAGGTGTACAAGCAAAAGGACAAATTTCACGTAAATATCCTGCTTTCATTCAAACCTTACAAGCGGATCTTCGCCGTCAATTAGGGGAAAACAAAACCTCTGCACTACTTGGTGCGAGAATTTTCTCCACCATGGATTTAAAACAACAGGAACAAGCTGAAAATGCCGTGGTAAATACGGTCAATCAATTGCAAGTACAAACTAAAAATCCACATTTAGAAGGTGCAATGATTGTCGCGGATTATCACTTAGGTGAAATACGTGCGGTTGTCGGTGGATTACAAACAGAATATGCCGGATTTAACCGCGCCTTAATGTCAAAACGTCAAATTGGTTCTTTAGTAAAACCATCCATTTATTTAACCGCACTGATGAATCCGGAACAATTCCGTTTAAATACACCAATTCAAAACCAACCAATCACGATTTATGTTAAAGGTAGCCAACCTTGGCAACCTCGTAACTACGATCGCAAATACAGCGGTTCGGTGATGTTGATGGATGCCCTCGCTCGCTCGCTGAATATTCCAACGGTAAATATTGGGATGAAAGTTGGCTTAAGCAAAGTGATTGATACACAAAAAGCCATGGGTTGGGATAATGTAGCCATTCCAAAAGTGCCTGCAACCTTGCTCGGTTCTTACAGTATTTCACCTTATGATGTGACCAAACTCTACCAAACCATTGCGAATCAAGGTGGCAAAATTGAGTTAAGTACCATTCAAAGCATTGCCGATCGTCAAGGAAATATTATTTACGAACACAATACCGTGCCGGATCAAGTGGTGCCGAGAGAAGCGGCTTATCAAACCTTGTATGCGATGCAACAAACGGTCGAACGTGGTACCGCGCGTAGCTTACAAAATGATTATGAGGATCTTCGTCTTGCGGGTAAAACGGGGACCACCAATGATGCACGTGATACGTGGTTCGTGGGTATTGATGGTAAAAATGTCAGCACCATTTGGTTAGGTCGTGATGATAACGGTGAAACCAAATTAACCGGTGCCTCAGGTGCATTACAAATCTATAAAGATTACTTAAACCGTGTTGTCATTGAAAAACTGAAACTTGGTCAACCTTCTACCATTAAATGGGTTGGCATCAATGCTTACGGTAGTTGGAGTTGTGGTAGCAGCCGAACAATCCCAGTTTGGGCAAATAAAGATCAAAATTTCTGCGCTTCTGCACCAACGACGAGTACTGCGACTGCTACCGCGGCGCAAACCACGCAATCGCCACAACCTGAACAACCAGAATCCCCCAAACAAGAAAGTGTATGGGATGTGTTAGATAATAAAGCGCCTGTTGAAGAAGCAGCACCCACTCAATAAACTCGCTTATTTTTGACCGCACTTTTATCTCTCCATAAAGCGCCTAACAAAGGCGCTTTATTCTTTTAAGCATACAATCACCCTCTAGACATTTCCGACTCTTGTGAATTTTTTGATCTCCATCACAAAAATTAAAATTATTTATTGTCATTTCACTGATATCAAAAGATAATTATAAATAGGAATTAATTTCATTTTAGGCAATGAGGTAAATAGACGATGCTATTCCGTTCTATTCGATTTTTCTTTTTAATTTTTTCACTCGCCTTCTCTTCTTCACTCTTTGCGCAAGACAACTACCAACAGTGGGTTAATGATATTACGTCGCGCTTAGACAAAACCGCTCAACTTGTCCAGCAAGGTAATACCGATGATGCGCGTACTGAAGTGCAAATGGCTTATTTTGAAGTGTTTGAAAATCTAGAAGGTCCGATTCGTATCAATTTCTCGGCACAAAAAAGTTACCAAATGGAAGCGACTTTTGGCGAGATCCGTAAAATGATCGGTGAAGGCAGTTCACAAAAAGAGATTCAAGCTAAAATCGATCAGCTCAAAAAAGAATTACAAGAAGTGTTGCCATCATTGATTGAAGGTCATCAGCTCAATGCAGATGGTCAACATGGTGTTTATGATAATCAAGAGATCGCCGCTTATTGGCAACAAAGTTTTAAAACCATTGATGATTTGCTCGCTCAAGGACTCGAAGCGTATCAAAACGGTGATCTCGCTAACGCGAAAAAATTGTTCCAACAAGCGCAATACGATGGCTATAAAAATTCAGAAATGGAAATGTCCATTCGCCAAAATCGCTCTGCAGAAACTTCAGCGGCGATTAATCAACAGTTTTACAACATCATCCGTTTAAGTGAACAAGCCGATCAAATCACAGAGATTGGTTATCAAAGCACGCAATTATTACAAGATATTGAAGAAAACTTGCCTAACCTGCCAACGACACGTGAAGAACAAAATGTTCAATCCAATGCAGCGCAGCAAGCAACAGATAATCAACAAGAGCAAGATTGGAATAAAATTAAACAAGAGATCAACCAACGTATTCAACAAGCTATTGCGCTCTATCAACAAGGTGAAAGCAAAAAAGCAATTCTTTCTGTACAAGACACCTATTTTGATGTGTTTGAAAGCAGCGGCATGGAAAACAAAATTGGTTCTCGTGATAGCAACTTTAAAGCGGAACTTGAAGGCTACTTCACCCGCTTAGTCAGTTTAATGAAAGCTGAACAAGGTGATAAGTTACAAGCACAAGCTGATGGTTTAGACCAGAATCTAACTAAAGCGGTTGAAATGTTACAGGGCGGAGAACAAAGCGATTGGTCGATGTTCTTATATAGCCTTTTAATCATCCTTCGTGAAGGTTTAGAAGCCTTGTTAATTGTTGCGGCTATCGTGACTTACTTAATTAAAAATAACCACCAAGATAAATTGCCAGTTATCCGTCAGTCTGTTTATGTGGCATTAATTGCCAGTGTGATTACCGCATTTATCTTCCAGCTTATCTTTGAAAATTCCGGTCAAAACCGTGAATTGCTCGAAGGCTTTACGATGATTTTTGCCGTAATCATGCTCTTTATGATGAGTTACTGGTTATTGTCCAAAGTCGAAGCGCAAAACTGGAAACGTTATTTAGAAGGTAAACTCTCCACTGCCCTCACTACTGGCTCACTCATTGGCTTATGGCTGACCAGCTTCTTAGCCGTGTATCGTGAAGGAGCGGAAACCGTATTGTTCTACTATGCCCTCGTGGGTGATGCGAAAAGTGCGGTCAGTTTTATCTACCTTTTCGCAGGTATCATTGTCGGCGCAATTATTCTCACCATTTGCTACTTCGTGATGCGTTATACCGTGGTGAAATTACCGCTTAAACCATTCTTTATGTTTACGGGTTCATTTATGTACTTAATGGCCTTTATATTCGCCGGTAAATCTGTTTTAGAACTCATTGAAGGCAAACTTTTCGAGCCAACGCTGATTAGCGGTGTGCCTGAAATTTCGTGGTTAGGTATTTATCCTTATATGGAAACCCTAATTCCACAAGCAATCTTACTCATCGCAGCCGTATTTGCTCTGTTTATTATGAAATATCAAAGCAAAAAAGCCGCGTAATACCCAACAATCCTTTAGGAGAAAAACAATGAAAAAAGCACTTTTAGCAACAGCATTATTTGCGGGTATTTTTACCGCGTCTACTGCAAACGCATTCCAAGAGTATCCAATCGGTGAAGCGGTAACCATGAATGAAATGGAAATTGCAGCGGTTTATCTCAAACCAATCGATATGGAACCACGTGGCATGGGTTTACCTGCTGCGAAATCAGATATCCACTTAGAAGCAGATATCCACGCAGTAAAAGGTAACAAAAATGGCTTTGGTGATGGTGAATGGATGCCTTACTTAACCATCAACTATACTTTAGTGAATACCGATACTGGTGAAAAACAAGAAGGTACTTTCATGCCAATGGTAGCAGGTGACGGTCCTCACTACGGTGCAAACGTGAAAATGATGGGCGTGGGTAACTATAAATTAACTTACCACATTGACCCTCCTTCAAAAGCGGGTATGCACCGCCACACCGACTCTGAAACAGGTGTAGGCCGTTGGTGGAAACCATTTGATGTAAGCTATGAATTCAAATTCACTGGCATCAAATAATCTAAGGTAAATATTGATTTTACCACTTGCCTTCCCTTGTTTATCAGGGGAAGGCAATAGCATTTCATTTAACCTTAAAATATCGTCTGTTTTATCCTATTAAATGGTCAAACTATGAATTATTTTTTTACTTTTTTCCTTCAAGCACTTTTACCTTTTTCATTATTGCTCGGTGTTTATCACAGTAAACAATCCTCTGTAAGTGCAAAAAAAATAATTTGGCTTAGCCTATTCGGTTTTATTGCCGGTATCGTACTGCGCCTTAGTTTACCTGCGGGACAAATAACCAATTTAATCGTCAATGCGGTAATATTGGTGTTATTGATTATCTTTGCCTTATGTTTAATTTTCGGCAAAGGTCGCTTACCTGCCTTTTGGCAAACTATATTAATGCTCATCGCTGGAAGCTTCTGGGCAAAAGATCCCAACATTACCGCGCTTGTTTCTACAGATGTCATCAACACGGACTCAATCCTGCACATAAGTGCGGTCATTTTTGCCTTTGTTTTTTGTTTATGCTTACAAGGTTGGATCGATTTACTTTTAAAACAAGCGGGAAAAACACAACAAAAATCGACCGCACTTTTAAAAGGTGTGATGAGCCTTCTCTTAATTGGCTTACTGGTTCCACTTATTGGCGAACTCTTATTAATTTTAATGAAACTTCAAGTGCTTGAACTCACCAAACTACGTTTAAGCTTTGTTGCAAAATCAGGCGAAATCACTCGTTGGTTAAATTACATCTGTGCAGCATTGCTCTTAGTTGTACTTGCCATCTTTTACGGCAAAATTCATTTATCACGCAAGCAACAAGTTAATACCACACAAGAACCGATTGAAAAACGCCAAAAATTAGCTGCATTACGTACGTCCTCTCACTTACTTGGTTGGGGATATTTATCTTTAGCAATTACTTTTGCAACGCAACTTTATTGGGAGCAAATTGCTTCTCGTCCTCCACAACTTTCAGAGGCAATTCCTGTTACCTTAGATGAAAAGCAACAAGTTCATATTCCAATTGAGCAAGTAAAAGATGGCAAATTGCACCGTTTTGTTTGGATTGCTGATGATGGTAAAGCTGTACGTTTCTTTGTTATTAATCGTCAGCCAGACAAATTGAGTCTAGCCGCGGTATTTGATGCCTGCTTGCTTTGTGGTGACCAAGGTTATGTGATGGAAGGCAACCAAGTGGTTTGTGTTGGTTGTGGCGTACATATGTTTATTCCATCTATTGGTAAACCGGGTGGCTGTAATCCTGTACCGATTGAAGATTGGCAACAAACTGAGACTGAAATTCTCATTAATCGAACCGGCTTAGAAGAAGGGCTGAATTTATTTAGCACGATTGTTGAAATCGATGTAAAAGATCCGATTAGTGGCACCCAAATGAAAAACACTAAAACGGAGCACAAATACAATTATGAAGGTAAAACTTACTTCTTTGAAAGCGAGAAAAACCTCGATTTATTCCGTGATAACCCTGAAAAATATTTAGGTAAGGGGGAATAATGCTAGCAAGAATGTTATTCCAATCTTGGCGTTTTAGCATAAAACGTAAGTTTTTAGCCGTGGTGACTATTTTCTTGGCAGCTGGATTAGTCTCTGCACTATTGGCTGTTTCCATTGATATCGGCGACAAAATGGCGAAAGAGCTCAAATCTTACGGTGCCAATATTTTAGTCGAACCTGCGAGTAATGCAGCCTTACCTGATGAGCTCAGTCACAACACAGATTTAAGTAGCCAAGATTTCCTCGATGAAAAAGAACTGCCGAATATTAAAGATATTTTCTGGCGAAATAACATTGTGGGATTTGCGCCATTATTAAGTGCAGATGTGAAAGCAGAAATTCTTTCTGATAAAACTCATGAAAAATCGACCGCACTTGAACAAATTAATGTGCTTGGTACATTTTTCGATCACAACATTCCTGTACCAGATGAAGATGATTTCCATACTGGCCAAAAGATTATTAGCCCTTATTGGCATGTTCAAGGGGAATGGGTAAACGATCTTGAAACGCCTGAAGGTGAATTTATTCCAGCGCTCATTGGTGAACAATTAGCGCAACGAACTGGTTTAAAACAAGGCGATAAGATCAAGCTTCACTATCAAAATAATGAACTTGATAATCAAAGCGCGGTTGAAATTACCGGTATTTTATCTACGGGTGGTGCCGAAGATAATCAATTAGTCATGCCACTCAATGCTGTACAAAAATTACTGGGTTTAGAAGGGAAAATTCAATCAGTTAAAGTTTCTGCGCTGACCGTGCCTGAAAATGATCTTTCTCGTAAAGCACGAGCTAATACAGATGCGTTAGATGCCGAAGAGTACGATCGTTGGTATTGTACAGCTTATGTCTCTTCTATTTCACATCAGTTAGAAGAAGCCATTTCTGGTGCTATTGTTCGCCCAATTTGGCAGGTTGCGGCCTCAGAAGGTGTGGTTATTGGTAAAATCCAGTTATTGCTTGCTGTCGTGACTCTCGCCGCCTTAATCGCCGCTGCTATGGGGATTGCCTCATTAATGAGTACAGGGATCATTGAACGCTCAAAAGAAATTGGTTTAATGAAAGCGTTAGGCGCATATCAATGGCAAATCGCCTTATTATTTTATTGTGAAGCCATTATTAGCGCCTTAATTGGTGGGACTCTTGGTTGTATTGCAGGATGGGGCTTAGCAAGATTTATTGGTTCTGCGCTATTTGGCGTGCCACTGAGTTTTGCTTGGATTGTAATTCCTTGCGTATTGATGCTGTCTATTTTAATTGCTGTAGTGGGCACTTGGTTCCCAGCCCATCGTATTGCCAAACTTTACCCAGTGGAGGTGCTGTATGGCCGCCAATAAAAGTATGTTTTGGCGTTTAATCTTCCAAGCATTACGCCTACGTTTACAACGGGTATTTATTATCTTCTCTGCGCTGACTGTCGGTGCATCTATTGTGACCGCAATGGCCGCAGTGTATTTCGATATTAATACCAAAATGAGCCAAGAGCTCCGTACTTTTGGGGCTAACTTTTACATTGGTGCTGCCAATGGTGGCTTGATGAAAGAACGCCAATTAAAGCAAATTCTTCATCATGCACCGGATAATTTCATCACAGCAGCCAGCCCTTATTTATATGGCGTTGCACGAAGTGATTTAGAAAAAATCGTCATTATGGGCGTATGGTTTGAAGATATGCGTGTTCTCGCACCTTATTGGCAAATTACCGGCTCAGCTATTAATGTGAATTTTGACGATCGCAATGCCATGATTGGTAAAACTTTAGCTGAACGTCTCAATTTAGGTGTTGGAAGTAAATTAAAGCTTTCCAAAAATGCCGTTGAAAAACATGAGTTCACAATTAAAGCGATAGTTGAGGCAGGCGATGCCACAGATAACATGTTAATCGTTAGTTTAGAATTTGCACAAAGTTGGTTAGATAAAGAAGGATTGGCAAACAACGCCTTACTCAATGTGAAAAATGAACAAGGTAACGTTGCACAATTTGCGCAAGACATTATGCAACGCCAACCCGATCTAACCGCTCGCCCAATTCGAAAAGTTTCCGCTTCTGAAGGGCAAATTTTAGATAAAATCAAAGGATTGATGGGCTTAATCTCATTAGTCATTTTGATTCTCGCCACCCTTTGTGTGAATACCACGTTGATTGCGATTGTTGGTGAGCGAGCAAAAGAATTTGCACTGCAAAAAGCCTTGGGTGCCAAACAAAGTGACATCATTAAGCAAATTAGTACCGAGATTCTGATCATTGCACTCTGTGCGATAGTTGCGGGCCTGATTCTCGGCTACATCTTAGCGCAATTACTTGGATTAACCGTATTCAAATCTTATATTGATATGCGTCTACCGGTTATTCCAATTACTATCGTCTTATCGTTATTGGTTGCCTTTATTGCGGTGATTGTACCAACCAAACGCGCTTTAAATATCCAAACCGCAAATGTGTTAAAAGGGGAATAAAATGAGTGAATTTGTGATTGAAACGCAACATTTATATAAACGATTCGGGCAAGTCACTGCTTTAGAAGATATTAATATTCAAATTCGCCAAGGTGAGTTTATTGCCATCATGGGCGCATCGGGTTCAGGTAAAACCACACTCATGAATATTCTAACTGGCTTAGATACGGCCAGTGAAGGTAAAGTGATCTTAGACGGCATCGATGCGGCACAACTGGATGAAGTGGGTCGCCAACGTTTCCGAGCGGAAAAAATTGGTCTAGTCTTCCAACAATTCCATTTGATCCCTTATTTGACCGCACTTGAAAATGTGATGCTCGCTCAGCATTATCACAGTGTGATTGATGAAGCAGCAGCGAAAGCGGTACTCGAACAAGTGGGATTAGGTCATCGTATTGATCACCGTCCAAGCCAACTTTCTGGAGGCGAACAACAACGGGTATGTATTGCTCGTGCATTAGTGAACCAACCACCCGTTATTTTTGCCGATGAGCCTACAGGTAACCTCGACGAAAAAAATGAAGCGCTTGTGCTGGATTTACTACAAGAATTAAATCGCCAAGGTCGAACCATCGTTATGGTTACACACAATCCTGAATTGGGTGAGTTAACCGATCGTGTTATTTATCTCCATCACGGAAAATTTGTAAAAGAGGACATTAATGAAAAATAAATTCGTCAAACTACTCGCCATAAGTGCGGTCATTTTCGGCAGTGTTTCTTGTAAAGATGAAGTTGCTGCGATTGGTCAAAAAGCACCAGATATTGCAGCCTATGATTTACAAGGTAAAGAGGTGAAACTTGATGATTGGAAAGGCACTCGTCTACTGACATTCTGGTCTGAAACCTGTGGGCGATGTGTCGCAGAGTTAAAAGAATTTGAAAAATTGGCTGAAGCTAATCCAAATAAGGTTCAACTTATCGCTATTAACGTAGATGGTGATAAAGTGGATACCAAGGCTGTAGTCGCCAAACGTCAGCTTACGTTACCGGTTATCAAAGACCAATTAAAAATTACTGCTGAACGCTATCAGCTTATCGGTACGCCAACAAGTTTTGTGATTACACCTGAAGGTAATATTCAGGCTAAATATGAAGGCGCAATTCCCGCAGAAGATTTAGATAAATTATTTAAAGGCTAGCCAAAATGAAAAAACGAATTTACTTACTCTCTACACTTCTACCAACTTTAGGCTTTTTATTTGCGACTCCGGCCCTTTCTGCCGAAGCTGACTTAGTGAAAGCAGAAAAGGTATATAAACGCTCTTGTGCCACTTGCCATGGGAAACAAGGTGAAAAACCAGCAATGGGTGAATCCAAAATTATTAATCAATTAAAACCAGAAGAAATTTCAACCGCACTTTCAGAACGAAAAGCAGGAAATATTACTGGTGCAGGAAGCCCTGCAAAACAACGTTTAAGTGAGCAAGATATTCATAATCTAAGTGAATATATTCAAACACTAAAATAGTTTTTGAAATTTTTTTAAACTAATTTTAAAATGTAAGGTCTTAGAAAGGGCTTAGTTTTTATAAGCTAAGAAATTTTTTATATATCAATAAAGGATTGTTTATGAACAAATTTACTAAAATCAGTGCAACTGCATTATTTGCATTATTCTTAACTGCTTGTGATAAACCAGCAGATAAACCAGCAGATAAACCAGCTCCAGCAAAACCTGAAACAACTCAGCCTGCGCCAGAAGCTAAACAAGAAGCAGCAAAACCGGCTGAAGCGGCTAAACCAGCTGAAGCAACGCCTGCTCAAGAACAAGCTGACTACAACAAATTACTTGAATGGAATGCAAGCCAAGCTCAAGCTCAAATGGCTGCACAACAAAAACTTCAATCTGATTTAACTGCTGCGGTTCAAGCAAAAGATGAGAAGAAAATTGAAGAAGCAATCAAAACCTTCAACAAAACTGTCGAAGATACAATTGCAAGCTTAGACAAATTAGATATTGCTGCGCCTTCAGTGAAAAGCATTAAAGATCAAAATAAAGAGGTGCTTGCATTATCAAGCGAGTTATTAGTTGATCAATTAAACTTAGCAACTAAAGCGCCAACTGAAGAACAAACTAAAGCTTACCAAGCTAAAGTTGAAAAACTACAAGCTGCAGTAGCTAAATTACAAAAGGACGGTGCTGATTTAGCACAAAAATTTGCACCTGCAGCACCAGCTGCTCCAGCTGCAAAATAATTAATCGTTAAGATGAAAAAAACCTTACTGTAAAAAGTAAGGTTTTTTTATGTGCTTATTTTAGTATTTTGCTTTTTAACACATCCACAAATCGCTCTGTTGCCCCTTCCCAACGATCTAAATATAACGCAGGCTCAATCAATTCTAATTCATTCAATAGAAATTGATTGTTAATAATCGTTCCATCTACTCGTGCATAGATAGGCATTTCTGGCAATTTATGCAGAACATGACGAGCGGTTTCAATAATATGACTATCAACCTCAACAGGGATAATTTCAACTTTATATTGTGAATTCGCTCGCCATTCATTTTGAGGTGGCTGTCGGCGAATAGCATGACTAAATACACCATTGAAAAAGATCAAACTGGTTTCACCATTTATTGCTACTTCAGGAATAAACGGCTGTAACACAACTTGCTCACCATACGCAGAAAGATTGGGTAATGCTTCACGTTGTTTGAGTTTTGTCACCAAATTGCCACTCTGCCCTACAGCGGGTTTAATCACAAATTCTGGCCAATCTTGGCTTTCAAGTGCGGTTAAAATTTCAGATGTTTTTGTTGAGCAAATAAGAGTAGGAATGACATTGACACCCAACTTCTGCAAATCACATAGATAGCCTTTATGGCTATTCCATAACATTAATTCCGCAGGATTGATGAATGCATTCTTATGCTGTTTAATCCATTGAGTAAATTCATTGTAGAAATTCGCATAATCCCATGCCGCTAAAGGCAGAATAAACTGACTCCGTAATGTTTCTTGCCAAGGCAAAATTTGAGTAGGAATACCTTGATTAGAAAGTTGTGTTTGTACAGGAATAAGATTTTGAGGGGCTGAAGGATAAGTTTTGCAAGTGGTAATCGTAAGCATGGTAAATAATGACTGGTTTAAGCATAAAGAAGATGCGCCAATCATTAAACTGGCGCATCGATTTCAATAATTATTTTACTTGAGCAAAATATTTTTCAAGACGACCTTTGTTCGTCATGGATTTCTTCTCAAGGTCTTTCACCACTTTCTCTGCTTGTTCTTTGTTTGGTAGATTATCCCCCACTTGAATCACACCATTCATATTCATCGAGCGGTGTACTGGGCAGGTATAAACATATACACCTTCTTTATCTAAAGTGATCGTGAGTTCCTGATCTTCTTCAGATTGGAATTTTTGTGCGCCTTCAGGAATTGCTTTGCTGTGCACAAAATGACTTTTATTTTCTGCACGAAATGTCACCGTATCACCTGGTTGTACTTTTAAATAACCCGGTTCAAAAACCATTGAGCCTTCACTGTTTGAATTCAACATTTTGATGTCATGATGAGCGGCTTGAGCAGCAAAACTTAAACCTAATAATGCTGCAAGTGCGATTTTCTTCATTTTCATTTCCTTCTAAGAATGTGCTGATTTACGTTGTGGACGAACCACCGGCAAACCGGCACTACATTGCAATAATTCAACGTTTACACGATATAAACGATTAATGGTTTCTACTTGTAAAACATGATGCGCATCGCCCACGCCTTGTACTTTACCTTCACCAAGTAAAATCAACTCATCTGAAAATTGAGCGGCAAGACTTAAATCATGTAATACCATTATAGTAATCAGATTTTTCTGTTTCGTATAGGTGTAAACTTCTTCTAATAGATTAAGCTGATGATGCATATCTAACGCACTCACCGGCTCGTCCAACATTAAAATCTGTGGCTCACGTAATAAAACCTGAGCAAACATCACCATTTGGCGCTGTCCACCACTGAGATTCAGAATATCACGATGGGCTAAATGACCAATACCTAATTGTGCCATGATACTTGCTGCTTCAGTAAGAAGCTCATCGCTTACTCGCATCGTTAGACTATCCATTCGTCCTAAAAGGACCACTTCAAGTGCAGTCAAGCTTGCATCTACTCGGCTATCTTGAGGCATATAGCCAATTGGTTTACGCCAATCCGCTAACTTCGTCCGTTCTAGCTGTTTGCCTTGATAGGTAATCATTCCTTCATGTGGCAATTCACCAAAAATGGTTTTCAGCATGGAGGATTTTCCTGTGCCGTTTGGCCCAAGTACCGTGTAAACTTTACCTTCTTCAAAACGGACATTAATGTGATCAGCAACGGTGAGATCACCTCGTTTTACCGTAAGATTCTTTAATTCTAACATTATTGTCCCCTCTTGTTATTTAAAATAATCCAAAAGAAGAAAGGCACCCCAATAAAAGAGGTAACAATCCCCACTGGGAACAATGCACCAGGGATAATGACTTTGGATAATACCGAAGAAAGGGATAAGAACGCTGCACCGACTAACATTGCTCCCGGTAAGAAGAAACGTTGATCTTCACCAAGTAACATGCGAGCAACATGTGGTGCAACTAAGCCGATAAAGCCAATCACGCCCACGAAACTAATTGCTGTCGCCGTCATCATTGCGACAAGAACTAAAACCTTAATACGTAATACTTGCAAATTGATACCAAGACTTGCTGCACGATCTTCACCTAAACGAAGTGCGGTCAATTTCCAAAGCTCTTTGGAAAGTAATGCTACGCATATCGTCGTCACAACAGTAATGATGACTAAGCTTTGCCACGTAGCTTTATTTAAGCTACCAAATAGCCAGAAAAGAATTTGTTGCGAGACTTCTGGAGCAGAAATAAATTGTACTAATGAAAGTAGGGATTGGAAAATAAAGAGCAATGCAATCCCTACCAGTACGAGCATTTCAGAACTAAATCGACGTTTAGACGCAAACAAGAAAAGAATCCCTGACGCAAGCATGGTCATGACAAACGCACCAATTGGCACGGCAACTTGTACCGGTAAACCAAAACTTCCGAAAGCAATCACAACAGAAGCCCCAAAACCTGCTGCTGCAGCGAGTCCTAATGTATAAGGACTTGCCATAGGGTTATTTAATAAGGTTTGGATCTCTGCCCCACCTACAGCCAATGTTGCCCCAACTACAAGCGCCATCAAGGCCATAGGTAAACGTAAATTATGCACAATATTGTCTGTCATTTTATCGACTTCACCGATATCGAATAACGAATTCACAACTTCCGATACCGATAACATCGCAGGGCCAGTCATCACATCGAGAATAAGACTGACCACGCCAATCACAAGAAAAGATAAAATAACAAACCAGCGTTTGCGTTCAAGCTTACGCTGGTTAGCCACAATATCTGCTACAACAGAATTGTTTTTCATTGATTAGTATTTTCCTTATTTAGTTTCAGGGAAAAGATAAATCGTACCTTCCGGAGTAACCGGTAAGTAGTTTTTATAGAAATTTAAGTAAGTTTGTTGCGGATCTAAATCTTTAAACAGATCAGGATACGCCGCTTTAGCCACAAACTGAACAGATGCGCTGTCTGATAAAGTACGAGAGTTAGCATGATATGCTGCATAAACACGGTTATTTTTCACTGCCGGTAATTCAGCCCAGCCAGCACGTTGTTTGAATCCATTTAAACGACGTTCCGCTTCTGCTTTTTCAATACCAAAGCCCATTACCATACCTTCTTGATTTTTCTTCAATTCAGTTTCACGGCCTGTAATAATAATCGCATCCGGTTTCGCGGCTAATACTTTTTCAGCAGCTAATGTGCCCCATTTGCCAATTTCTGCAGGCGCCACGTTTTCGGCGCCTACAAGGCTAATCATTGAGCCCCACATACTTGAGAAGAATGTCATCCCTTGTTCAGCAGGACCACCACGACCAAACTCCACGTACACTTTCGGTTGTTTTGCTAATTTCGCATTTTTAACCGTCGTTTGAATATGTTCTACGATATCTTTGTATTCTTTAGCCATTTTCGCGGCACGATCTTTCTGCCCCGTCAATTGACCAATAATTTCCGTTGATTTGATGTGTTTATCTAAGGTTTGAGCGTTGTAATCTAATACAACAATTGGAATACCCGCTTCATTGATGGCATCTAAATCAGATCCTAACATTTCGTACTGCCAATCAGCTAAGACTAAAAGATCAGGTTTTAATGAAAGCACTTTTTCCACAGAGAACGTGCCTTCCTCTACTTCACCCACATCATCTAATTGATTTAATTTTGGCACCGCCTTGCTGAATAACTCCCAGCTTGCTGGTGCCCAAGAAGACCATACTTTCTTAGAAAAACCGACAACGTTATCTAACGCTTTGTCACCACCAACTGCCATATAATCTTGGTAATAGAAACCAAGTACCACGCGTTTTGCCGGTAAATCTACAGTGACTTCACGATCAAGTATATCTTTTACTTTCACGGGATCAGCATTGGCAAAACCTGCACTTAAACCAAGAATAGTGGCAATCGCTAAAGTTGAAAAACGTCTTTTCATAAGAAAAATCTCCTAAGTAAAATTAAACAATTTAAATGATAATAATTATCGCCACGTATAGTAGCGAAAACGATTGCTAAATTCAACTCAGACGTTTAATTATTCTTCGTAAGCTTCGTCAGTTAATGTTTTTAAGAATGCCTCTAACGCATTAATCTCTTCATCTGTTAGCGGTTTGGCTTTTAAAACATCAGGATTAATGGTTTGAGCATATTCGGCTTTATCCCACGCTTTTCCTGTTTCAGGATTAATTTTACGATTAGGATTATTGAAACTGTCTTTAAATAGTAAAACGGTTTTTAAATCGCGGAAAACACCGTTATGCATATAAGGTGCAGTAACACCAATGTTACGCAAAGTTGGCACTTTAAATTTACCTTTTTGTTTTTCATCGCCTTTCACCATCGGATTATCCAATAGTCCATTATCCACATAATCAGCCGCAAGTTTATTCAACTTAATTAACGCTTGGTTACTTGGCACGCCGATATTGTAATAGCGATAATTCGTAAAGGTTTCTTTTGCTGAATTCGCTTCACTTGATTGGTGGCAGTTACTGCAGTTTGTTCGCGTTTTATCGAAAAATAATGCCTTACCTTCGGCTTCAAGTGCGGTCAATTCTGCTTCACCTTTTAGAGTGCGATCATATTTTGAAGAGAATTGCGCAAATAATTCATGCTTTTCGAACTCCGCAATGGCTTTTTCCATAATGGCATAGATTTTGTCGGTATCTGCCCAAATGCTTTCGCCATAAACATCCGTAATCGCCTTGTAATAAATTGAATTCGCTTTTAGACGTTCGACAATCGATTTTTTATCTGGCATGCCCATTTCTACAGGATTAACTGGTGGACCACCAGCTTGCTCGGCTAAATCTTTTGCACGTCCATCCCAGAATTGTCCGCCAACATAATCTTGAATTTTTTCATCAAAGTGAAAATCTGGTGAAAACATCGCATAAAGTGCCGTATTGGCATTACGATTGCCATGAAGATGCGGATTATCCCCCTCGGAGACCATTTGATTTGCCGAATTTTTACGTTGATCCACAAAGGCGGTACCTGGATTGTGACAAGTTGAACAGCTTTGTGTTTTATTAAAAGAAAGCGATTTATCAAAAAACAGAACTTCGCCCAATCCTTGATAATTCAATTCTTTTTTCTTAGCTTGATCAGCTAAGGCATAATTGCTCTGCATCAAAGGTGCAAACAATAAAATAGAAAGCCATTTTTTTTGCATCGTGTTCTCCAAATATTCAAATTATAGATAAAAAATAATCCAACAAAGCTTTGTTGGATTATAAAAGGAAAATAATTTTCTACAAGCCGGTTGCCATCTTAATGCGATCAGCAAACATACCAATACTCACGCCAAAATAGTTCGATTTGTTCCAATCTAAAATTGTGCGGTAGTTATTGGAGACCAAGAATGCACGCCCAACTTCTTTATCAGGACGAACTAACCAAAGATCGGCTTGCGAAAGTGCGGTCAATTTATCTTGTTCTTGTTGGCTGAAACTTGCTAAGGTGATACCTTTAGACTGCCAATCACTTAATGAACGTGCTTTGTTCTTTTCAATACCAGACAGCGATAAATCTAATGGTTGATTTAATGTGACTTCAACGCCCCAAGGCAATTTGTTATCCCAACCCACAGTGTGAAGATAATTTGCAATTGAAGCAAACGCATCAAATTGGTTCGTCCAAATGTCCTTCACGCCATCATTATTACCATCTGCCGCATAATTTAAGAATGCGCTTGGCATGAATTGGGTTTGCCCCATTGCACCCGCCCAAGAGCCTAACATTCTGTGACGTTGAATATGATCACGTTCTAACATTTTCATCGCATTTACAAATTCTTTACTGAATAAAGCTTCACGTCTGCCATCAAAGGCTAATGTAGCTAAAGCTGAAAGCACATCATAGCTACCTTGGTAGTGACCAAAGCTACTTTCCATACCCCATAAGGCAAGGATATATTCCTGTTGAACACCATAACGTTGGCTTGCTTGTTGTAATGGCGCTTGTACTTCCCAATAACGCTCTTCGGCAATATCCACTTTGTTTTGGGTCAGTACTTTATTCAGATAATTAGTTGTACCATTTGGATTGGGTAACTGTGGTTT
Organism: Haemophilus parainfluenzae T3T1; assembly: GCF_000210895.1. NCBI lineage: Bacteria > Pseudomonadati > Pseudomonadota > Gammaproteobacteria > Pasteurellales > Pasteurellaceae > Parahaemophilus > Parahaemophilus parainfluenzae. The sequence goes on from NC_015964.1 coordinate 1,802,569, forward strand.
ATCTGCATTACGCTGACTTCTACCCGCTTGCGCACGATCTAAATCCACAGCCTTTTGCATATACTGAATATTATTTTGTGCATTCAATACAGAAGCAGACACACCTTCAGCTGCCGCTTTGCCTTTTAAGAACAGCACATAATCATTGAAGTTATCCAACGTTCTTGGTTTGCTATAAACAGCATTGCTGCTTACTGATGGAATACTTTTTGTTGATGATGTTGTCGTAGTACTGCTTGAACAACCAACTAATAAAAGTGCGGTCGATAATGCAGTCATTTTTAACGTTGAGATTAAATTCATTTCTTTTCCTTTTTTAATTATCAAAATATCGCATTATTTGCGTAAAAATTGGTTATAAACCGCTTTCAATAATGAGGTTGGTAATAAGCGAGAACCTGAACGCAAGGCAAAGGTGAATAGGCCAGAAAATAAGCCTTGAATACCTAAGCGGTGCTTCAATTTAAACAAACGCCATTCTGCCTTGGCTTGGTTTAAACCACGACGACGCCCTACCATACCATTGCCCACGCGAGCATAAACTAAAATATCCGGCAAGTTTGCCACTTTTTGACCTTGTGCTACAAGCTTAATCCACAGGTAATAATCTTCCTGTAAATCTTCATATCCACCACAATTAATGACCGCACTTTTTTGATACGCGACTGTCATGTGATTGAACGGACAACGTTTTTGCGTAAATTTAACGATATCTTGTGCTTCAGTCGGCACGTTACGATATGCCACGATGTCTTGAATATTTTCGCCAAACTCAGCAATCTGCCCACCGAAAATAATCGTATCCGGATGTTGTTCAATAAACGCCACTTGTTTCGCGAAACGCTCAGGCACACAAATATCATCTGTGTCCATACGAAAGACCCAATCGTGAGAACAATGTTTTAATCCTTCATTGAGCGCTTTGCCTAAGCCTAAGTTCTTTGGCAACTTCACTAATTTTAAGGGTAATTTGGTTTCGAATTCAGCAACCACGGCTTCTAATTCTGGCGTTACCACACCATCAAACACCAATACGATCTCATCTGCAGGATGGGTTTGAGCCACTAAACTTTCAAAACATTCTCTTAAATATTGTGGATTTTCCTTAATATATAAGGACATTAAAACTGAAAATTTCATACTTCTCTATCTAATAAGTTATCTACATAAACCGTTTCAAATTAATTGCCAATTTAGGTGAAATTAAAACCACAAAGGCAATAATTAGCTGCTTAATACTTTTCGTTAATTTAAAAATTTCAAAATAGTAAAAAGCCGCTTTACGGGATAAATTCATAATATGTGGGTAAGCCAACATATATTGTGCGTTGATGGCAAAATTCTTTTCTTGCTCTGCCGTTTTCACATAATTTTCACGGATATAATCAATCGCTTTTTGCGTATTAGTCGTATCCGTTGATACGCTAGAACGCTTAGTATGGAACGTACAATAAGTTAATGGTTCTGCTACTTTACACGCTTTAAACGTAGGATCTTGCACAAGTTTCAGCAAGAAATCATAGTCTTCCAATGAACGAAGTGCGGTTGATAATCCGCCAATTTTTAAAAACAGATCTTTTTTCACCCCAATCATCGGCATACCACCAATTTTATTCGCCAGTAAAATTCGTTCAACGCTGATCTCTTGTGGCTCAATTGGGTTGGTCACATAGCTAAAGCCTTCATTCACCATTTCACATTTAGCTGGATGGTAAACAAAGTTAACATCAGCATGCTCGGTAATCACATCGGCTAATTTCTGACATTTATCATTTGCAAAACGATCATCATCATCAAGGAATAACAACCAATCATTATCGGCATTTCTTGCCCCGATATTACGGCTTTCTGCTGCCCCTTGGTTGGTTTCGTTACGAATAACTTTAACTGCAAATGGATAAGATTGTGTCACTTCAACGGGTTCTTTAGAACAATCATCCACAATCACCACATCAAAATTATAAGTGGTTTGCTTGGTTAAACTTTCCAATAACGCAGGAATTTCTTCTTTCCGATTATAAGAAGGCACGATGATACTAAACATCTTTCGGCTCCTTTTGTTTAAATAAAATAAGTTGTTTACCGTGAGTGCCAAAAAGCGATAAGAACATCAGCATGACAAACATAATGCCCGGGAAAGCAAAGGTGTCTGCTTTGATATTACAGAACGCTAAAATCACAAAGGCAGAAAGGATAAATTTCCAGCTACCATCAAACCAGTTTAAGGCAACTTTGCGTACAAAATAGAATGTCACGGCAAAACACACTAAAGCATAAGACACGCCGCCATAAAGAATTTGGCGTAAGAAACCAGAGTCTGTATGTCCATAATAACGACCAACTTCTAACTCACCTGTCATATACATACCATCGCCATAAATGAACTGCTTGAGTGTAGGCATAAAGAGGTGGTTTTTCATCAAGGTATCTGTTGACGAACTGACAAATCCTGCACCGTGTAATAAATTAATCACGGGCTCTAAAGCATGTGCCACATAAGGATTTTCTGGTAGGAAATACGCCAATAACAAGACCAAAATAGCAAATGCAATGAGTGATGGGACATAACGCCATTTGAAATACACTAAAATGCTTACGACGGATAACAGAAGGAATGTGCGTCCTGAAATTAATCCGATACATAGCATAAAAAACACTAAAATACTTGGAAGTGTATTATGTTTAGCGTTGTAAGCCAGTAAGAAATGCAACAGCATTAAATAGAATAAACTCAATTGAAAAAAGGCGGTTGCGGTGATGTTATATAAGCGATATTCCTGCTCTGAACCATAAAAACGTGCAGGCAACACCGCATTGGTCGAAAGCAAGAAATCGATCATAAATGATGCGCCAAGCAAGCCAATGATGCCCACAACAAACTGCACCACCACACCAAGTTGTAAATCACGCACCACCTTCAGTTGACCATTTACATTGGCATAGAAGGCATTATAAAGTCCCACGCCGAAGATAAATAAAATCAGCTCTTTCACATACATGGTGATGACAGAAAAATCTCGCGTACCATTGACTAAAAGTGGAATCACGCTAAATGCAATCAGCCCAATGATAACGACTAAACTATCCACTGGTACAGTGATACCTTGTGGTTTCTGCTTTTTAAAATACTGATAAGCCAATACAATCAATGCCGCTAAACCTGCGACGAATGACATTCGTACAACATGAAACAGCCAAGGATCGTAAAGATAAAAAAGATTAAAAAGTGCGGTCATTTTTACGTTATTTTCCTAAATTCTTTTTCACTGCTAAGATTTTTTTGAGTGGATATTTAATTAATTTCTTCACTAAATTATTAGATTTTGAACCACGAATCGCTTCCAAATTACTCACTAATTGTGGATTTTCAATGGCTACAAGCGGACGAACCACATTGTTATTAATCTGGAATTGGGTTTCAAATAGCAAGAAATCATCAGCAAGCCAAAACGGTTTTTCTTGTTCGAGTTGTTGTAAAAATGCACGCGCTGCTGATTTTTTAATTAAGTATGCCACCGTACCCGCAAAATAACTTTTATACGGATAAGCTACGGTGACATCACCAATAGTTTGGCGTAAGAATGAAAAAGTGGTTGGATAATTAATTTCTAATTCCACATCATTAAATTCAGCAATTTTTGACTGCCCGATTAATACAATATCCGCATCACATTTTTCGGTTAAGAGTGCGATCGTTTTTGGTGATAAATTAGCATTAAATAACGCATCATCTTCACAGACTAATGCATAGTCATTTTCCGTCACATTTTGATCTTCTACGATCTGACGATAAACCGCTAGATGACTTAATGTACAACCAATTTCGCCTTTTGTGACGTTGCGTCCATAATGCTGTTCAAACTTCGTTGGATTGAATACTTCTGCCAATTCTTCCCACTCTTTTTGCATGGTATTAATCGCTGAAAAGACAACGAAATCTGCTGTATCCGGTTGAGCAAAAAACAGCTCACGACGCTGAACATCTTTATCTAGTGAAATCAAATATTTATTCATAATTATCTCAAATTTGGTTTTTGCAGTATTTTGATTACAACAAACGGAAATAGTTGCAAATTATACTAAAGAAATAGTCCAATAGCATGGCTTTTAGCACAACTTTAAAAAGCCTTAAAAAAATAACCGCACTTTAAATGCTTAAAGCGCGGTCTATTTTAAATGGATTAATATGTTATTTCTTTCAATTAGAAAATTGCAGTTGCTAAACCTACTACAACACTTAAAGAAAGCACTACAGCTAACATTGCATAACCAAAATCACTCATTTTAATTTCCCACTTGTTTAGTTAAAGATACCCCATTCTAACAATAAAGTACGTTTTTTCAAAAATTTTTTATAATTTGCTTAACCTATTTGGCGACAGTCTTTATAATGGGAAAAATTCTCTAGAGGCAAAATTATGGCAACAATTAAAGATGTCGCGAAAATGGCTGGTGTTTCAACCACCACAGTTTCCCATGTAATTAATAAAACCCGTTTTGTAGCAAAGGAAACCGAAGAGGCGGTGATGCAAGCCATTAAAAGCTTGAAATACTCACCAAGTGCTGTTGCGCGGAGTTTGAAAGTCAATACGACAAAATCTATTGGGATGATTGTTACCACCAGTGAATCCCCTTATTTTGCTGAAATCATTCATGCCGTTGAAGATCATTGTTATCGTCAAGGTTATTCACTTTTTTTGTGTAATACACAAAATGATCCTGAAAAAATTAAAAATCACGTCGAAATGCTCGCCAAAAAACGCGTAGATGGTTTATTGGTGATGTGTTCTGAATATACGCAACATTCACTTGATGTGCTTTCAGGTTTCTCTTCCTTACCTATGGTGGTAATGGATTGGGGCCCTAATGCTGATACCGATATCATTGAAGATAACAGCTTTACGGGCGGTTATATTGCCACTAAGCACTTAATTGATTGTGGTCATAAAGCCATTGGTCTTATTGCGGGGGAATTAGATAAAACCACCGCAAGAACCCGTTATGAAGGTTTTGTGAAAGCCATGAATGAAGCCAATCTGCCAATTCATGAAAATTGGATTATGGAAGGTTTCTTTGAGCCAGAAGACGGTTACGAGTGCATGAACAAGATCCTTTCACAAGACAGCCTACCTACTGCTGTCTTCTGCTGTAATGATGTGATGGCATTAGGTGCAATTTCCGCAATTACGGAAAAAGGCTTGCGCGTGCCTGATGATATTTCGATTATTGGCTATGACAATATTCACTCATCACGTTTCTATGCACCGCCACTCACAACGATTCACCAATCGAAGTCGCGTTTAGGTGCACAGGCAGTGAATCTCTTATTTGAACGTATTGCGAATAAAGATAACGACAATCACGAAAAACATCGTATTGCGATCCATCCAGAATTAGTACTACGAAAATCAGTTCGTACACTTGAATAAACATTAAACTTTTTGACCGCACTTTGAATTTTATCTAAAAAAGTGCGGTCATTTTTTACTTATTTTCAGCTTTTTTGATTTAATGCAAGTTTTCGACGTATAGCATTTGATCCCGATACATATTTTTGGTTATATCTCTCCTGGTTTTATTTTATTTTTTTTTATCGGAGTTTATATGACTGATGAGTATCGCACTCTCCGCCATAATATTAATATGTTAGGGCGTTTTCTTGGAGAAACCATTAATGATGCACAAGGCGAAGACATTCTCACCTTAATTGAAAATGTTCGCCAATTGTCCAAACAATCTCGAGCAGGCGATAGCCAAGCACGTAAAACCTTGTTGGATACCCTTTCCACCATTTCTAACGAAAACATTATTCCCGTTGCGCGTGCATTCAGCCATTTTCTTAATCTGACGAATATCGCTGAACAATACCAAACGGTCTCTCGCCAACATAAAGATTTACAATCTTCTAATCGTTCATTAAGTGCTTTATTTCAACGTTTAAAAGAACAAAATGCCTCAAAAGAAGAGGTTTATAAAACTGTTGAAAACTTACTCATTGAACTTGTATTAACGGCACACCCAACCGAAACTACACGTCGTTCTTTAGTCCATAAACATGTTGAGATCAATAAATGCTTAAGCAAATTAGAGCATGATGACTTAACACCGAAAGAACGCGGCATTATTGAACGTCTGTTGCTTCGTTTAATTGCTGAAGCTTGGCATACCAATGAAATCCGTACTGTTCGCCCTACCCCATTCGATGAAGCAAAATGGGGCTACGCCATGATTGAAAACAGCCTATGGCAAGGGGTGCCGGAATTCTTACGTCAATTAAATGAACATGCTCGTGAATTTTTGGGGTACGATTTACCGGTGGGCTTACGTCCTGTCCGAATTTCTTCTTGGATGGGCGGTGACCGTGATGGTAACCCATTTGTCACCTCAAAAATCACGCAACAAGTACTCTATTTCGCTCGTTGGAAAGCGGCAGATTTATTCTTAAATGACATTAAATCTCTTGCCGATGAATTATCTATGGTGAAATGCACGCCAGAATTTACCGAAAAATATGGTGAACATTTAGAGCCTTATCGTTTTGCAGTCAAAGCGCTTCGTGCAAAACTTATCGCCACTCTTGATTACTTTGATGATTGTCTAGCAAATCGTCCGCCACGCGTAAGCCAAGCGGATATCATCATGGAAGATAATCAACTTTGGGAACCACTCTATGATTGCTATCAATCATTAATGGCGTGTGGCATGCGTATTATTGCCAATGGATCTTTATTGGATATTTTGCACCGCATTCGTTGTTTTGGCGTTACCCTTTCACAAATGGATATCCGTCAAGAAAGTACCCGTCATACAGATGCCATTGCTGAAATTACCCGTTATCTTGGCATTGGCGATTATGCACAATGGAGCGAAGCAGAAAAACAATCTTTCTTAGTACGCGAGTTAAATTCTCGTCGCCCATTAATTCCAACCCATTGGGAGCCATCTGCTGAAACCCAAGAAATTTTAGATACTTGCAAAGTCATTGCTCAACAAAAACAAGGCGTGATTGCTTGCTATATTATTTCAATGGCGAGAAGTGCCTCTGATGTGCTTGCTGTGCATTTATTATTAAAAGAAACAGGCGTGCCTTATCACATTCCTGTCGTGCCACTTTTTGAAACCTTAGATGACTTAGATGCTTCTGAAGGTGTCATGCGTCAATTGTTTAATATTGGTTGGTATCGTGGCGTAATTAACAATCATCAAATGGTGATGATTGGTTATTCTGACTCAGCTAAAGATGCGGGAATGATGGCGGCTTCATGGGCACAATATCGTGCACAAGAAGCATTAGTCAACTTAACCGAAGAACTAGGTATTGAGCTCACTTTATTCCATGGTCGTGGTGGTACAATCGGTCGAGGTGGTGCGCCTGCACATGCGGCATTACTTTCTCAACCTCCGCGCTCACTCAAAAATGGTTTACGTGTAACTGAACAAGGGGAAATGATCCGTTTTAAACTTGGCTTACCCGAAGTTGCGGTTGAAACCTTTGATCTTTACGCGAGCGCGATTTTGGAAGCAAACTTACTTCCACCACCAGAACCCAAAGCAGAATGGCGTACTGTGATGGATGAGCTTTCCGCTACTTCATGCGACATTTACCGTAGTGTCGTTCGTGGTGATAAAGACTTCGTGCCTTATTTCCGTAGTGCCACACCGGAACAAGAACTGTCTAAACTGCCACTTGGCTCTCGCCCTGCAAAACGTAATCCAAATGGTGGCGTGGAAAGCTTGCGTGCTATTCCATGGATTTTTGCTTGGATGCAAAATCGCTTAATGCTACCAGCATGGCTTGGTGCGGGTGCAGCAATTCAAAAAATTGTAGATGAAGGCAAAGGTCATATTATTGAAGAAATGTGTAAAGCTTGGCCATTCTTCTCTACTCGTGTGGGCATGTTAGAAATGGTGTTCAGTAAAACTGACACTTGGCTTTCTGAGCAATATGATCATAACTTAGTGAAAAAAGAGCTTTGGTACTTAGGTGAAAATCTGCGTAATCAACTCAATGCGGATATTAAAACCGTGCTTTCGCTTTCTCACAAAGATGAATTAATGGCTGACTTGCCGTGGATCGCCGATTCTATTGCATTACGTAATGTTTATACGGATCCGCTCAACCTCCTTCAAGTGGAATTGCTTCGTCGTTTCCGTGAGTCGCCTGAAAACCCAAGCCCTGATGTAGAACAAGCCCTGATGATTACCATCACAGGTATTGCCGCAGGTATGCGAAATACGGGCTAGTTACGGCAACTAAAAGTAAGTGCGGTCAAAAACAACAGCGAATTTGACCGCACCTTTTATTTATTCATTACATCTCGACAGATTTGGGAAAATTCAGACATTAATGCAAAAAGTTGAGAAGATTTCTGCTTTCCAAATATATTAAATGCGTTCTCAAACATTTCTGTCGTCGCGCTATAAACCGGTTTTGCTTGCAATTTACCTGCATTTGTTAATTGCATAATCCTTTCACGTTTATCTGTTGAACTCGGATAAAATTCAATCCAGCCTTTTTCTCGAAATTCTTTACAAATATTAAACACGGTTTGTTTTGGCATATACCATTCATCACAAATTTGCTTTTGCGTGCATTGTCCATTTTCAGCTCCCGCTAAACAATAAAGCACTGCAAAATGATTGTAATTAAGTGAAAATTTCTGCTCAATCCATGTTTCCAGCACCTCATCAATTTCTGAAATGTGTTTACCAAGCAAATTAAAATTATTCATTTCTATCCCTCAACTTTCTCTGTTTGTCTTATTCTATCATTTCAATCATAAAAATATAGTCTTAAAATTTACTTTATTTTAGTAACTTTTGAGACTATAATTTATGCAATTTAGTAAATTATTGGACTATATCTTTATGACTAAAATAACTTCAAATGCGATAGAAAATATTAAATCAATCGCCAAAAACAACAAAAAACGACTTTTCTTCACTTTCAGCTTGGTCACATTAGAGAACATTTTCTTTATTACTTATCCCGTTTTTGGGGGCTTTGCTGTTAATGCAATAATGAATGGAGATGTCTTGCTTTCACTTAGCTATTCCCTTTTAGTTCTTATTATTTGGGGAATTGGTGCAGCTCGCCGTGCAGTAGATACTCGTAGTTTTGCTCGTATTTATGCAGAGCTTGCTGTGCCGGTTATCATTAACCAACGAGAGAAAGGATTAAATACCTCAGCAATTACTGCTCGTGTAGCATTATCACGTCAATTCGTGGACTTTTTTGAACAACATCTACCAACATTAATTATGTCGAGTTTTTCCATCATTGGTGCGGCTATAATGCTATTGTGGCTAGAATTTTGGTCAGGCATAACGGCTTGTCTAATATTGGTATTTTTTGGTCTTTTATTACCTAAATACTCAAAAACAAATGATTTGCTTTATTTAAAGCTTAACGATCGGTTAGAAAAAGAAGTCAACGTAATTGAACAAAAAAGTAATTATCACTTAAATAAACATTATGACTGGCTTGCTCATTTACGTATCCGTTTATCTAATCGTGAAGCAAGCGGTTATTTATGGATTGGCATCGCATCAGCTATTTTATTTGGCGTCACTGTCGTCAATTTAGCTACAACTAAAGGAGTGCAAGCTGGGCATATTTATGCAGTGATTACTTATCTTTGGACATTTGCGATTAGCCTTGATGATGCACCTCGATTACTCGAGCAATTTTCTAATTTGAAAGATATAGGAAAACGAGTTGAGGTTTAACTACTATAAGCAAAATATAGATGAATTTGACCGCACTTTTTGTTTTCTATTTCTTGCGGTATCATACGCACAATTGACTTGATGAAGGAAAACCCAATGACAACTGATATTCAAAAACTCGATCCAGATGCAGCGATTGATCTTGCTTATGATATTTTCTTAGAGATGGCAGGCGAAAATCTCGATCCCGCTGATATTATGCTATTCAATCTGCAATTTGAAGATCGTGGTGCAGTCGAGTTTGTCGAAACTGCCGATGATTGGGAACAAGAAATTGGGGTGTTAATCGATCCTGAGGCTTTTGCTGAAGTTTGGGTCGGATTAGTAAATGAGAAAGATGAAATGGATGATGTGTTTGCGAAATTCTTAATTTCACACCGAGAAGAAGATCGTGAATTCCACGTTATTTGGAAAAAATAGCACTCTTCTCACACATATCAATTTACAAACTAAAACCGGTTTAATTTAACATTAAACCGGTTTTTGCTTAACAAATGCGTGGTAAAGGTTCGTTGCGTGGTAAGTCTAATAAACGACTTTGACCGAAAAGACCAACTGCACGAACTTTGCCGTCAGTCGTTACCTCGCCGATTACGGTCGCATTTTCACCTAATGGATGACGACGAAGTGCGGTCAGAATTTCAGCTGTTTTTTCTTTGTCCGCCACAATCACCAATTTGCCTTCATTAGCAAAATTTAATGCATCCAAACCGAGTAATTCGCAAATACCACGTACTTCCTGACGAATTGGTAATACCGTTTCATCAATTTGAATCCCTACTTTTTGTGCCTGTGCAAATTCGTGAAGTACCGCATTCACACCACCACGGGTCGCATCGCGTACAGCTTTCACCCCTTCAATCGGACGAATACAATCAATGAGCGGTGCAAGCACAGCACAATCACTGCGTAAATCCGTTTGAATACCAAGATTTTCGCGTAAATTCAAAATGGTTGCACCATGATCACCTAAAGTACCACTCACGATTATCTGATCACCTGGTTGAATGCGATGCACGCCCCAGTCGAGTCCATTTGGTATCACACCAATACCTGCTGTATTGATAAACACTTTATCTATTGCGCCTTTTTGTACTACTTTGGTATCGCCTGTTACCACTTGAATACCAGCTGAATGGCAGGCTTTTGCCATAGACTGGATCAATTTTTTTAAGGTTTCTAGTGGTAAGCCTTCTTCTAAAATAAAGCCACAGGATAAATATTTAGGTACGGCACCGCACACCGCTACATCGTTAGCGGTACCACATACGGCGAGTTTACCAATGTCGCCACCAGGGAAAAAAATCGGATCAATCACAAAACTATCGGTAGAAAATGACAATGTTCCACCTAAAGCATTTAACTCTTGTAAAGCAATACGAGCCTGATCTTCGCCTTGTGAAAGTATTGGATTATCAAATGCCTCGACAAAATAATCGCGGATCAACTCTTGCATTGTGGCACCACCATTTCCGTGTGCCATTGTAATAAAATCAGTCATTGTTTTATTCCCGTCTATATTGATAATAGGCCGCACATGCCCCTTCGGAAGACACCATCAATGCACCATAAGCATTGTCAGGATTACATTTTTTAGCAAATAATGGGCAATCCGCCGGCTTACATTTTCCGATCAGGACATCACCGCAGCGAGAATCAGGATCATCAGCAACTTGGTGTGGCTGACAAGCAAAATGCGCTTCTGCGTCAAAGCATTGATAATCATCTGTTAGTTCTACTCCAGATTCTGCAATTTCGCCTAATCCACGCCATTCACTGTTGGCTTTCAAGCGGAACACTTCACTGATTGCCTGTTGTGCTAACTCATTGCCATGTTGGTGTACGATACGTTTATATTGATTTTCCACTTCACAGCGTTTTTCAACAATCTGTGTCACCAACATTAAAATTGCTTGTAGGATATCTAAAGGCTCAAAACCAGTGATTACAAAAGGCTTATGGTAGGTATCACACAATTCCTGATAAGGTTCAGAACCAATCACCATGCTTACATGACCTGGTGCAAGAAAGCCGTCAATTTTGACTTGTCCTTGTGACAATAAGCTGTGTAATGTTGGGATGATAGTGATATTTTGACATACCACAAAAAAGTTTTTTACCTGCTGTTTTTTCGCTTGTTGCAAGGTAATTGCAGCACTCGGCATGGTTGTTTCAAAACCGAGTGAAAAGAACACGACTTTTTTATCTGGATTATTTGATGCGATATTCAATGCATCGAGCGGCGAATAAACGATACGAACATCTGCGCCCTGTGCTTTGGCTTCTAATAATGAGCCTAAACGTCCGCGTACTCGCATGGCATCACCGAAAGTACAGAAAATGACTTCTGGACGACGAGCAATCTCAATACATACATCAATTCGCCCCATCGGTAATACACACACAGGGCAGCCTGGACCGTGAATAAATTCAATACTTTTGGGTAATAAGCGATCCAGCCCAAATTTAAAAATGGTATGAGTATGTCCGCCACAGACCTCCATCAGATATAACGGATTTTCTGGCGTAAAGTGCGGTTGGTTTTCCATTATTTTTTGTAACCGCTGCAACAGACTTTTAGCCAGTTCAGGATCACGAAATTCATCAACAAACTGCATTTGATGCTCCTATCGTTCTTGCGCTTTTAACCAGTCTAGCCATTGCTGTAACCCTTCTCCACTTTGAGAAGACAACTGGATAACCTCAATTGTTGGATTCACTTGTTTCGCATAAGCAATACATTTTTCCACATCGAAATTTAAATACGGCAGTAAATCTACTTTGTTTAAAATCATTAACTTCGAAGCCGCAAACATATGTGGATATTTTAGCGGTTTATCTTCACCTTCTGTCACGGATAAAATCACCACTTTAGCATGCTCACCCAAATCAAATTCTGACGGACAAACTAGGTTTCCGACATTTTCAATAAACATCAGACTATTTTCCTGTGGCTGCAATTTCACCAATGCATTACCTATCATTTGTGCATCTAAGTGACAACCTTTGCCTGTATTAACTTGAATCGCCGGCACACCGGTTTGACGAATACGATCCGCATCGTTTTCTGTTTGTTGATCGCCCTCGATCACATAGCAAGGATAGTCATTTTTTAATGCATTTAATGTGGTCGTCAACAAAGTTGTTTTGCCTGAACCTGGACTTGAAACAAGATTAAGTGCCAAAATATGTTGATTCGCGAAAAAGCGACGATTCATATCGGCTAATTGATTGTTGGCGCCAAGAATATCTTGTTCTACTTTCAGTAATCGTTGCTGAGTTTCATCTTGTTGTGGAGAGTCTGGCATGCGGAAGGAGGAGTGAGAAAAATTAGGTAGTTTTGTTGCATGTTGCGCGTTGGAATCATTATGAACATGCGGTAATTCACCGATTCTGACTTGGTCTGGATGGCCACAGCCACAGGTTGTACACATAAGTCACCTCAATAATTTTTCGTTTATTCTGTAAATACTTAGAATCTATGGTAATTCATGTGCGTTAGAATACCATATTCTCAATGTTAAATATATTCTTTGAAGAGGGATAAACGCATACTATCAATCAGTTAGCGTGTTTTATATTCAAAAGTCAGACGACATTCTAATCAATTAAAATACTATGCTATTTTACGGCGATTTCTTTCACTCTAAATTCTGTGCCGCTTCGACGTTGTAAACATGCACTATGACAATGTGGACAGCAATCCTGATAGGCCTCAATCTCTACTTCCTTTTGACATTGCCAACACCAAGCAATCGCAGGCAAATGAATAAAATGTAACTGGCAATTTTCAGCAACGGTATCTTTACGCATAATTTCAAAGCAAAATTCAACCGCACTTTGCTCGACACAAGACAGTGCCCCAATTTCTAGCCAGATATCTGTCACTTCATGGATGTCATGCTTTTTCTGTTGCTGTTCAATAATTTCCATCATGTTCTGACAGAGGGACATTTCGTGCATGATTTTCTCCTTAGGATAAAAAGCAGTATGTTTTAATTCTGCTCTTTTTACTATTCATTTTCTGATGTTTCAATATTTCACCCGTGTTGGCATTATATTTTATTTCAACGGCACAAAATTAATGCCACTATGCTGCAACAAGGTATTCATTAAATCATTGTTTTGCTCAAAGTGACTACATTTACCTTTGAGCTGAATTAAGCGAATTCGTAAGTGAGCCAATTCATGGATCCGTTTTGACACTTCTCGAATATGTCGATCTAGCAGCTTATTGATTTCTCTTTCTTGCTCTTGAGTAGCACATTGCGGATTCAGCAACATTTTGATTTCTTTTAGTGAAATATCCAAACTGCGGCAATAACAAATAAAAGAAAGTTGTTTCAAATGCTCTTCCGTATAAACGCGAAAATTACCACTTGTTCGCTTGGCGGGTTCGATTAATCCTTGCTTTTCATAGAAACGTACAGCTTCCACCGTACAGCCAACGATATTGGCTAATTGACCAATTTTCATTTTTTATTAAATTACACTTGACTCTGAAGTTACTTCATATTTTATACTTTATCACAGTATTCACATGTTAGAAAAGGAGAACTTCCATGAAAAAAACAGCATTGTTTATTACTGCACTATTCGGTGCTTCACTCGCTAATGCACATAATGTTTGGTTGGAGCCTGCTAAGGATGCAAAAGGGCAATATGTGGTTAAATTTGGTCATGAGGAAACTGAAACCTATCCTCAAAGCAAATTAAAAGCGATACGCCTACTCAATGCCAAAGGCCAATTACAAAATGCTGAGGTCACCTTCAAGCAAGGCGAAGCGTACTTTGCCGCCCCTGAAACTGCAATTGCATTTATTCGCTTTGATAATGGTGTTTGGTCGAAATTGCCAAGCGGTAAATATGTCGAAAAAACCAAACAGCAAGCACCTGAAGCTGTACTCAGTGTTAATCCAGTCAAATTCGGCAAAGCGATTTTACACTGGGATGCGCAAGCAAATAAATCACACAACATGGATTATGAATTGATCCCACAAAGTGAACCGAAAGCGGGACAACCACTCGATATTCTCGTGTTAGTAAAAGGTAAACCTGTGCAAGGCATCAAAGTTGGTTTAGGCGAAGATCACCCATTCAACTTAACCAATGAAAAAGGTATTGCACAATTCACTCCTAAAGCGGGCTATAACAAAGTCTGGGCTGAATTTGACGAGCCGGTTAAAGACAATCCTGACTATAACAAACGTAGTGTTGAATATATGCTGACTTTTGATGCGAAGTAATGAAAAGAGCTGTATTTTTAACCGCACTTTTCACCTGGCTGTGCGCACCGTCAGCATTGGCTCATAGTTTGCATGTTTTTGCACAATATGATGGGCACACAGTCTCCGGTAAAGCTTATTATTCCGATATGACCCCGGCGGCAGAAACCTATATGGAAATTTTGCAATCTGGACAGGACTCCCCTCTGTTAGAAGGCAAAACAGATCGCGATGGGCAATTTGCCTATCCGATCAATACCACTGCCGAGGGTGCCATTAAAGTTGTTGTAGAAGGTGAAGAAGGACATCGAGCCTCAATTGTTGCCAACAGAGTATCTGCGCAAACCACTAATAACAGTGACAATGCATTGATGTTGGTCCGCGAAGATATTTCTAAATTAAAAGACAAAATTTACCTGCACGATATTATTGGCGGTATCGGCTATATTGTTGGTATTTTTGGCTTATGGGCATTGATTAGAGCCTCAAAGATGACGCGTGCGTCGCAATCTAAGGAAAGATAATATGCATTTATCGGAAGGTGTGTTGCATACACCGGTATTGCTTGGTAGTGCAGCTGTCGCATTAGTCTGTGTAATGATTGGTCTTAAACGACTCAATTCGCAGCAATTGCCGCTAACAGCATTGTTTGCCGCTGCTTTTTTTGTTGCTGGAACCATTCATGTACCGGTAGGCATTGGTAGCGTGCATCTCATCTTAAACGGCATGGCCGGCCTGTTTCTTGGCTGGGCCGTTTTCCCTGCTTTTTTAATCGCATTAGTCCTACAAGCTCTGCTCTTTTCCTTCGGTGGATTTGCTGTATTAGGTGTCAATTTATGCGTAATGGCATTACCTGCCCTTCTTGTACATTGGCTCTTTGCAAAAAGACTTGAGCATGACAATTCCCGTCGCACTCAAATTGCAGCAGGTATTGGTGCTGGTGTGATCGGCGTTGGCGGTTCAGCCTTGCTCGCCTCTCTAGTCTTAGCATTGGATGGCGGTAAAGCCTATAGCGACCTGATTATGCTTCTGGTGATATCACATATTCCCGTGTTTATTATCGACAGTATCGTCAGTGTCGGCGTGGTCTTATTGTTAAACAAAATGTATCCAACAGCGCTCAGTGTGGTGAAATGAATTTCCTTGCTATTTTTCAACCGCACTTGCGATTAATTTATGTGTTTTTGTGTGGACTTATCGTCAGCACAATGACACATATTTCAACGCTTATTATCCTTAATCTTATCGTATTCGGCGGATTACTTATTGCACTAATACGCTATCGGAAATCCCTTGCCGGTTATTTCAAATATTGGCTGAAACTGAATTTTTTCACTTTGCTTGTTTGGTTGACCTTAAGCTGGAAAATCACCGAACAAGGTTTAGCATTAAATCCAATAGGGGTTCAGCTTGCACTGCTCATCACACTACGTTTCAATTTAATTTTAAGTTTAACTCGACTCTTGTTAATTGATATGAACGAGAGCCTTTTATTGCAAGCATTGTGCCGTTTGCCATTACCTGAAAAACTACTTCACCTATTTGTTCTCACTGTGCGCTATATTTCAGTGTTCAGTGAAGTACATAAAAAGATGGATATGGCAATGCGAGCACGTGGCTACCAGCCAAAACTTAATGGCAGAACCTTATTTATCGCCGCGCAACGTGTGGCATTATTATTAATTCATGCACTTGTTAAAGCAGAAAAAACAGAAATGGCACTAAAAGCTCGTGGCTTTCAGCTGCATGATGTGAAAAAAACACAGGATAAATCTTGATGAACGTCCTCGAAGTCAAACAATTACAGATCATGCGTGAGCAACGTGTGATTATTGATAACCTTTCTTTTGAACTCCCTGAAGGTCACCGCCTTTTTTTACAAGGTGATATTGGTTGTGGGAAATCCACCCTATTACACTGTCTATTAGGTTTTATACCTTACCAACAAGGAGAAATTCGCTGGTTCGATAATGTATGTCGACAAGAAAAGGATTTTGTGCCACTACGTGGAAAGGTAGGCATCTGTTTCCAACATGCGGGCGATCAACTTTTTGGTCCAACCGTACTTGATGACGTAGCCTTTGGTCCACTTAATCAAGGATTGAACAGAGATGAAGCTTATCAAATAGCATTACAACAGTTGGAACGTCTAAATATTGTTGGGTTAAAAGATCGCTCTGTGAATACCTTATCTGGTGGTGAACAGAATTTTACTGCGCTAGCCGGCGTACTGGCGATGCAGCCAAAAGTATTATTACTTGATGAGCCAACGAATGGACTCGATGTAAAAAATATCGCCAAACTGACCGCACTTTTACGCGAATTACAGTTGCCAATGCTTATTGCTTCACATGATTTACACTTTAGTGAAACACTTGCGGATTCCTGTTTATCTTTAGCTACGGATAACGATGACTAAATGCGTTCATAATGCGTAAGGAAATAATTCAATAAAAAACGGGCGAACCATTTAAGTTCGCCCGTCATTCATTTATGACACTAATCAAGCCACTAGTGCGGTTTCTTTTAAGCGATTTTTTAATTTCGCGTATTCAGTTACCACATAGCGTTCAGCCCAGGCTTGGTCTTCGATTTTATCAATACGAACCGCGCTATATTTGTATTCCGGCGTTCTTGAACCCGGGTTCAAATGTTCAGCGGTTAATTCGTTACATTTACCGATCCACCATTGGTAGGTCATATAACAAGCGCCTTTGTTAGTACGAGTGCTCACATCTGCGCGAGAAATCACTTTACCACGTGATGAGGCAATCCAAACCAAGTCGTTGTTTTTAATGCCCAATTCCTTGGCATCCTGATCGTTCATTTGTACGAATCCCGGCTCATCTGCAAGTGCAGCTAGAGCGCGGCAGTTACCAGTCATTGAACGGCAAGAATAGTGACCGACTTCACGCACGGTAGAAAGTACCAATGGGAACTCTTCAGAAAGATCTTCCATTGGTGGTTCCCAATCGCAAGCAAAGAACTCAGCTTTACCGTTCGGACGGTCGAAGATTTGGCCTTTATACAAGTATGTTGTGCCTTGATCTTCAGGGCCTTCATCAGTACATGGCCATTGGATATAACCCAAGCCTTCCATTTTTTCGTAAGTTGCCCCTTTGTAAATTGGACAAAGCGAACGAAGTTCATCCCAAATTTCTTTGGTATTGTTATAGTGCATTGGGTAGCCCATTGCTGTAGCAAGTTCGCTAATGATTACCCAGTCATCCTTGACGTTGCCGGTTGGTTCAACGGCTTTATAGAAACGTTGGAAACCACGGTCAGCAGCACTATATACACCTTCGTGTTCAGCACAAGAAGTGGCAGGTAATAAAATATCTGCTTCTGCGGCTGTTTGAGTCATGAAGATATCTTGAACGATGAGAAGTTCAACTTTCTCGAAGGCTTTTTTAACCGCATTAATATCAGGCTCAGTTTGTAATGTATCTTCACCCATGATATAGAATGCTTTAATTTTATCTTCCATGATCGCTTCAGGTACTTCACTCAATGGTACACCTGGTTTGCTTGGAATAGACGGTACGCCCCAAGCTTTCGCAAATTTTGCATTAATTTCTGGATCAGCAAAACTTTGATAGCCTGGTAATGTGTTGAATAACGCACCCATATCGCACGCACCCTGTACGTTATTTTGGCCACGTACTGGGTTTACACCAACATTTGGTTTACCTAAGTTACCGGTAAGCATTGCCAAGCTTGCTAATGCACGTACGGTTTCTACACCTTGACGGAATTGGCAAACGCCCATACCCCATAAGATAGTAGCAGTTTCCGCTTTCGCATAAGTGCGGGCAATTTCACGCAACATCTCAGGTTCAATACCGGTGATATGTTGAGTGGATTCCGGTGTATAAGCTTTCACGGTTTCATAGAACGCATCGAAGTTTTCGGTGTGTTCATCAATAAATTTTTGATCTTGTAATCCTTCTTCTAAAATCACATTCATCATAGCATTCAAGAATGCCACGTTAGACCCGTTAGCAAGCGGTGCATAAATATCCGCAATACGGGCTGTTTCGATTTTACGAGGGTCACAAACAATGATTTTCGCCCCTTTTGCTTTAGCGTGGTTAATCCGACGCGCCACAATAGGGTGTGAAGTGGAGGCATTATAGCCAAAAATGAATACGCATTTGGTATCTTCAATCTCAACAATTGAGTTGGACATTGCGCCGTTACCGACCGATTTGAGCAGACCTGTTACAGAAGGGCCGTGTCACACGCGCGCACAACAGTCAATGTTGTTATTTCCTAATACTGCACGGGCGAATTTTTGCATAACGAAGTTCACTTCATTGCCTGGTCCACGGGAAGAGCCCGTTACCATAATGGATTCGTTACCGTACTTTTCTTTGATTTCACTAAGACGTCTTGCTGTGTAAGAAATCGCTTCTTCCCAGCTCACTGGTGTGAATGGTTCGCCACGTTTGTAGCGGATCATCGGTTGAGTTAGGCGAGGAGTCAGGATTTTTGTATCATGCACAAAATCCCAGCCATAATATCCTTTTAGGCATAACTCCCCTTCGTTTGTTTTTCCGTTTGCACCTTCAGCACCCACAATTTTGTTGTTTTCCACCAAAAGATGGATTTTACAACCTGAGGCACAATACGGACATACGGTAATTACTTTTTTAATAGCCATAGTAACGTCCTTATTTTAATACAACACGAGGTTAGAGATAGAATTAGAATAATTAATTCTGGGTATATATTACACCCAAAATCAGTTCATAGTCTTACAAAAAACATGGATTTATTGATATAAAACAGGTTTTCGTAATATTTTTAAAATATGTTTAGAAAATCCCCCTCACTTTTTCTACAAAACAGGAATCTCTTCAAGCGATCTTCCCTCGTTTAAAAAATCATACATAAATTGCACAGACTCTTTTACGTTGTCTGTCATCGGAAAACCAAAAGAAACAAGATCCGGTTGAAGACCAACGAAGACAATTTGTTTAATATCTTGTTCCAGTTGTTCAATGAGGTAATTGAGCGGCATATTATGTGTACTCATGAAAAACATTTCCGCAATGCTCTCTTTTTCAATGATTCGGATTTTACCTGGCGCTAATTCCATATCAGCCGCATCGAAAATTAAAAGCAGATCGGGTTTCATGTCTCGCACAATATGTGCAACATTTTCGGGGGCTGAGCCGCCGTCAAGTGCGGTCCAATTTGGCAATGGATTTTCACTTAATAACTGATAGAGATAAGGACCCGCACCGTCATCCCCCATCATGCTGTTACCAACGGTTAAGATCACATTATTCATCACGACGTTTCACCATTATATACATCACTGGTTCACGCTGAATCGATGCTAACGTATCCATTAAGATCTCAACCCACTCTTGATGCTCTGGTGTGAAATTAGCTTTGTTCTCATCCATTGCTTTCGCCAATAAATTCACATGGCTGGAATCAATCACGATTTCACCGAATCGCATTAAGCCGGCAAATTTACGTTTAGCATCCCCTTCTGGAAAGCTATCTACAAAACGTTGATAAGCATCGTAGTCACAAACCAGTAATTTTTTAAAACAATCAATTACGCCAACATGGTGACCAATCGCCAAAGAGTAATACATCACCTGTTTTGCTTGCTCTGGCACTTGTTCATCGTTTTCGACGAAACGTTCGTTTAATAAATAGAAAAAGACTTTCGTTGTCATAACATTCCCATTTTTATAGGGGGCAATCACTTGCCCCATAATTAACTATCCCGAAAACGGCATACTAATCGCATGCAAACGATTGACGATTTCGCTTAAACGCGGATCGGCTTCGCGTTCTAGGTATTCACCTAAACGTACACCGAATGGCACCTTATCATCTTCGGCCATCATTGCCATAAATTGGTTAGCAATGTTGCCACCTTGACGATAACCGGCTAGACGACGAGCTTCTCGTTCAAGACTAATACGCAAATCCAACGGAATGGTTGGGAAACGTAATTTAGCTTCTGCGTTAGGATCGGCTTTTTCTTGTTTGCCTTTAAGTTTTTGATCAAGTAAACCAAGCGCGACAGCAAAACCATAAATAGTGGCGGCAGGTGTCGGTGGGCAGCCAGGGATATACACATCAACCGGTACGATTTGGTCAGAACCACCCCATACACAATAGAGATCGTGGAAAATACCGCCGCCGCAACCGCAAGCCCCGTAAGCGATACAAATTTTTGGATCCGGTGCAGCTTGGTAAGCACGCATGGCTGGCGTACGCATCGCACGGGTAACCGCACCTGTGAACAAGAGAATGTCCGCATGGCGAGGTGATGCTACCACTTTAATACCAAAACGTTCCGCATCAAATGTTGGCGTAATAGTACTGAAAATCTCGATTTCACACCCATTACAACCGCCACAGTCCACACGGTAAACGTAAGCTGAACGTTGAATATCTTTCAGCAATGTTTGTTTCATTTTGGCTATATTTTCATCAATACTAAACGGTGTTGATATACCATTAACCGGCATTGGAATTTGAGTGTTCATCGTCTTTCGCCTCCTGCTAAAACTTTAGGTAAATCAACCGCACTTTCCTCACGTTGTTCGATTGCTTTTTTAAAATTCAAGCGAACTGGCTCCTTAAAGTCGATCAATTTCATCCGCATATTGGATTCCATATTTGCGGTTTTTTCTAAACTATGTTGACGTTTGCAAACCGGACAGGTATGTAATTCCGCCAATTTTCGTTTCACTAACTCTGGATTATCCAAAGTTTGTTTGAATAAATCGATGGTGTAATTTAGTTCTTTATAAGAAATAAACGGTTTACCACATTCCTGACAAGCGACTGTAGCAAAGGTCGTTTCTTGGAAAAGATCCTGTTTATTCGTCACTGACAATTCAAAATCTTGCGATAATCGAATCGCCTTAGTTGGACAAACCTCCTCGCAACGACCGCAGAAAATACAACGACCAAGGAATAACGACCATGTACGTTCGCCTGTAATGGGATCCGTTCTCATCGTTAAGGCATTGGCTGGACAGGCAATAGTACAAGCCGCGCAGACAATACATTGATCAGAATTAAGTTCTGGTTTTCCTCTAAAATCCTCATCGACTTCATAAGGTTTGAACGGATATTTGGTGGTGACATCACCTGCTTTAAATACCGTTTTTAGTAATTTAAACATTTTCCGCCTCCCCTATTTCAATGGTGAATTTTTACGTTCAATACCGTAGCGTTCAATCTCTTTATAATCTACGGTTTTCGCTTTGCGTTTACGCACATCCACCACGGTGACACGGTCGGTACAAGAATAACAAGGGTCAAGACTACCAATAATAAGTGGCGCATCAGACACTGTATTGCCACGCAACATATAGCGTAAGGTTGGCCAGTTAGCATAAGTCGCAGCACGACAACGCCAACGGAAAAGTTTTTGGTTGTCTCCTAGCATTGACCAGTGAATATCTTCGCCACGTGGTGCTTCGGTAATCCCTAAAGCAAAACGTCCAGGCGTATAATTGAAACCTTCTTTTAAGATTTCGCCACTTGGCAAATTGTCCACCATGTAATCGATGATATTCATGGATTCAAACACTTCATTAATCCGCACTTTCACACGAGATAACACGTCACCATTGGCTTCAGTGAAGAGATTGAAAGGAATATCACCATAGCCGGAGAACGGATGTACTTTACGCACATCGCGAGCAAAGCCAGAACCACGAATCATTGGACCAACTGGACTAAAGTCACGAGCGATATCTTTTGCCAAGACACCGACACCTACCGTACGTTGTTCCATATTCGGTGTATTTAATAAAATATCGGTTAAGGTTTTGAGTTCTTCACGCATTTCACCGATAAGTTTGATACATTGCTCACGTTGACGTTTCAACATATCACGACGCACACCACCGATAAGGTTAATACCATAGGTTTTACGTGCACCTGTTAGCACTTCTGCCAAGGTCATAGATTTCTCACGAACGCGGAAGAATTGCATAAAGCCAGTATCAAAGCCAGTAAAGTGGCTAGATAGACCTAAATTTAATAAGTGACTGTGTAAACGTTCTACTTCTAATAAAATCGCACGAATCCATTCAGCGCGTTTTGGAATTTGAATCCCCAAAGCACTTTCGACGGAATTAGCATAGGCCACACTATGTGTGAAGCCACAAATCCCACATACACGGTCAGCCAGGAAGTTAACTTGGTCGTAATCCATACGGGTTTCCGCCAATTTTTCCATACCACGGTGCACATAGAACAAACGATAGTCCGCATCAATGATATCTTCCCCATCCACGAACAAACGGAAGTGTCCAGGTTCATCGGAAGTGATATGTAACGGGCCAAGTGGAACGATACGTGCTTCGCCTTTTTCGTTAATAAATTCGTATGTTTCTGTCGCGGTTGTCGGATCGGGACGTAAACGATAGTCCATGGAGTCTTTACGTAATGGATAAAGATCATCAGGCCAATCATCTGGCAACACTAAGCGGCGTTGGTCTGGTAAACCGACGGCTTTCAAACCATACATATCGAATAATTCACGTTCGCCCCAAACCGCCGCTTTGACTTTTGGTGTCACAGACGGAAATTCTAAGCTCACAGGATCAACTAAGGCTTTAATAGTGATAAAAGTTTTCACCTCCCCTTCCATGGAAAGCACATAGTACACCGCATAGTTACCATGAATTGAACGCTCATCATTCCCGAATACCAGCGGTAACCAACCTTCATGTTGATAATAAAGGTATTCAACAACATCAGGTAACATATTGGTTTTAATGGTAAGGGTAACCTGATTTGGTGTTGACCACTCCTCATCCAAAATGGTATTTGGAAATTTTGCATTGACTGCTTCAATGTAATTTTTGCCAATCATTTTGGCTGGATCGACTGATGTATTTTTAGTTAATTCCATATATTTATCCCTCCTGTCGATCATTGTGCTAAATTTTGCCAAGGTAAAACTAACATATCACCAAAAGACACATTAGGTTGTCCTAACACAATGCCCACTGCATTTGTCAAAAGTTGTAAAATTGGTTCGGAAATATAAATCCCCATGAATAGAAGAAGTAGCAAATATGTTGCTAGAACAACAACTGAAGATTTATTCAACTCACCAACTTCAATACCTTCTTTTGGTTTACCTAATACCGTTTTTAACAACATGGTAGTTAACCCTGCTAACGCGATAGTTAGGAAAATCAAACATAAAACGATTAACCATGTTTTACCTGCATAAATACCGGCAACAGCAATCGCAAATTCACTCGTAAACATACCAAATGGAGGCATACCGCCCAGTGCTAATGCACCGCCTGCAAATAACACCGCTGTGAACGGCATAGTACGCCATAAACCACTCACCTCATGAATATCACGGCTACGGTATTTCAATAAAATGTTACCAGAAGCACAGAATAATAAGGCTTTTGCCAAACTGTGAGTGATGGTATGCAATAATCCAGCAAAGGCGCCAACTGGACCGCCCAAGCCAAAGGCGAAGCTAATTAAGCCCATGTTTTCAATACTGTGATACGCTAATTTACGTTTAATATCATGTTGCATGATAATAAAGAAGGAAGCGATACCAGTAGAAAGCAAGCCAAATACCAACATTAAGGTTTGCGGATAATCAGCTCCTACTGCTTTAGAAACTAAAATGTAATAACGCAATACCACTAACATAGCACAGTTCAATAACACAGCAGAAAGTACCGCACTGACAGGACTTGGCGCCTCACTGTGTGCATCTGGTAACCAAGTATGCATTGGAAATAGACCGCACTTGGTACCAAAACCAACCAAGATGAATGCAAAGGCAAGATACATCAATCCATGATTTAACTCACCAGCTTGTTGATTAACTGCCGTCCAGAAAATCGCTTGGCTAGGATCAGCTAAAAGATTGGTACCATTAGAGAACGTTAAAATTGTGCCAAACAATCCGAACGCTACCCCAACAGAGCAAATAATGATGTATTTCCATGCCGCCTCAAGAGAGGTTTTTTGTTTATAGGTTCCCACCAAGAAAGCAGAACTTAAGGTGGTTGCTTCAATACCTGCCCACATTAAAATTAAGTTATTGGTTGTTACGGATAGAATCATCGTAAAGAAGAAAAGATGTAAAAATCCGTAGTAATTGCAATAAGTCTTAAGATCAACATGACCTTCGTTAAATTCACGATTGATATAAGCAATAGAATAAACACCAGCCAAACCACCAACAACGCTGATTAAAGCTAAGAAGATGGCTGACAAACTGTCAACATGAATCCAGTTTCCAAAGCAGTTGATTTCACCCTGTGTAAGCACACCAGTGATAACTTGCAATGAGAAAACAAACATTAAGATAAGGCCTGTAACATGAAGTGCGGTACAAATTGTCCGTGCTTTTGTCACGCCACAAGCGAAACTGGCAAGTGATATTGCTAAAGGTGCGATTAATAACGCGATTATCCATTGTTCATACATAGCGTTACCCCTTCAAACTCATAAGTTGTTTTGCATCTAATGAATGGAATGTACGATAAATTTTGTTTACCAACACCACCATTATGATGACGGCAAAGATAGCATCTGTGGCAATTCCGATTTCCACTAACTCAGGTGCTTTATTTGCCAATAAGGCTAATGTGAGATGAGAACCGTTTTCCATCAAACAATAACCGAATACTTGTTTTACGATATTGCGTTGGCTAACAATGCATACTAAACCTAATAAGAAGTGACTTAATGACACTGATAATGCCGGTTTAAGATGTGCAACCAACGGTAAATCGATTGGGACAACTACAAAGTAGCACAATGTAACTATCACTGCTGTGATCGGGATCAACCAAGCGACATTTATTCCAGCTGGAGTTTGACTTTCATCCACTTTTTTCATCGCATAGATTAAAATTGCTGGCACCAAAACCACTTTGGTAATAAATGCGCTAATTGACCACATATAAAGTTCATGGGCTTGCATTTCATTGGCAAGATAGACAAACAGTAATACCAACACCAACGATTGCAAACTGTAAAATAACGCAGCTTTTTTGGCGGTTCGAACCATAATTACGCAAAGAGAGGTAATAATGAGTAAACACGCAAGTCCATTTATCATTAACATAGATTCCTCCTTAACCTAACCAGCCAAACCTAACCAATATGCGGCGATAAAACTGGACACCACGGACATCACCATTAATACAACTAACACGAAACGCATAGAGAATGGTATAGGTTGTGCATTGGCAACCGCTTCTGATGGTTTACCGATGACACATTGTCCGAATTTATACAACAACCATACGAATGTTGCGGTAGATTCAACTAAAGCAAGCACCATCAACCAAGTAATCCAGCCATATTCATGGCCTAATTCAAATCCGGCCGCAAATAATGGATATTTACTGAAGAATCCGTTAAACGGTGGTACCCCAGCAATCGCTAACGCGGCTACGCCAAATCCAGCCCCTACCACTGGCATTGTACGCATAATGCCTTGTAGTAATGGCATAGAACGGGTTCCAGTCGCATAACTTAATGAACCCGCGACCAAGAAGAATAAGCTTTTCGCGAAAGCATGGTTGAAGATATAGCTAATCGCTGCCACAAAGGCTAATTTAGAGCCTAATGCAGCAAGAGAAATCCCGATGAAAATATAAGAAAGTTGGGTAATAGTTGAATATGCCAATAAACGTTTTAAGTCAGTTTGTGGCAAGTACATCAAGAAGCCATAAATTAAGGTAATCATCGCCATGATGATGCCGACTTCACCCACAATATGTGGAATCTCACCAGCAGACATAACTGAACGAGCGAAAATATAGACCCCAACTTTTACCATTGATGCGGCGTGCAAATACGCACTCACCGGTGTTGGTGCTTCCATCGCATTCGGCAACCAAATTTGCATTGGTAATTGTGCTGATTTCCCCCACGCAGCAAACATCACACCGAATAACACGATTGTTTTCGCACTCGGATCTAAATGTTCTAACGCGTTGATAGAGAAAGTACCTGATTGGCTGAATAAATAAGCTGCGGCAATATATAAGCCGATTGCCCCCACGTGGGTGATAATCAAGGCTTTCATTGCGGCTGCTTGAGCTTTCGGTGTTTGGTAATAACTGATTAATGCCCAAGAACATCCCCCAGTAATTTCGAAGAACAATAATTGTCCTGCTAAAGTTGAGGAATACACCAAGCCCGCCATGGCACCGATAAAAATGAGCAAGAATGCATAAAAACGTGGTAACCCATTATGTGGGTGTTCACGGTTTTTATCGGTTAAGTAACCACAAGAATATAAGCAGATTAAGAAACCTAAGGCCACAACGGCAAAGGCAATTAATGTACTGACTGCATCAAGCGTTACACCAAAGATCGCGGTTTTATCAAAAGCAACGATGTCATAAGTGACGCTTTGATGACCATCGGCAAACCATTGTCCTGCGACTAACAAGGTTCCTAGCGTAGCAAGCGCAGCAAATACGGTGGCAATTTGAGCAAAATGTTTTTTGTTCAAACCGACAATAAACGCCCCTACGAAAGGTAAAATGATTGTAATCAGAGCTAAACGTTCCATATTTGTCCTCCTTACAACCCAGTGAAGTAAAATACAAACGCCAACACAGAAATGCCGAAGCCGACCACGGTTAAACGTCCTGTTAACATAAAGCGGGTACGAGAAAGTGTATTTTCAAAGACACAAGCCAAGACGAACACCACTAATAATTTCACGAAGAATAAAACACCACCTAAAATGACCGCACTTAAGCTCATCTCTGTCGGGATACCAAACGGAAGCAACACGCTAACAAAGATAGATGCCACAACCATTGATTTTAAGCTTAAGCCGATTTTTAATAAGGCAAGTGCCGGACCAGAGTATTCAGTCAATGGACCTTCTTGTAACTCTTGTTCCGCTTCCGCCAAATCAAATGGAATTTTACCCATTTCAATAAATACGGCGAAGAATGCTGCAGCGATAGCAATCACTGTCGCAATTGGATATTGCCAAGTGTTATCGGAAAGTGCATTACCGATAACCGCAAAATTGGTTGAACCGGCAATTAACGCAATGACAAGGAATGCCAACATGAGAATTGGCTCTACCAAGACACCTAATGTGACTTCACGACTTGCCCCTAAACTTGAGAATGTGCTGTTTGAATCCAAACCCGCAATTGAAAAGAAGAAACGGAACAAGGCGAATAAGTAAATCACGGTGATTAAATCACTGCCAGCGCCAAATGGTGCAACACGAGTAAATAAAGGCAAACTCATAGCGACCACCATCACGGTGCTAATTAACACATAAGGCATCGCTTTAGAAACCCAACCCGCATTGTCAGGCCAAATGTTTTGACGTTTCATTAATTTCGCAATGTCGCGATAATCTTGTAACACGCCCGGACCGCGACGAGATTGAATACGAGCACGAATCATACGTGAAATACCGGAAAATAACGGTGCAAGGGCAAGCAAAATCAAGGCTTGCACGATGGCAAAAACAAACATTCCGGCAGATGTTGCAATTTCTGAAGGTAACGTAATCATCTTCAACCTCCTACATCAACGCAATGGAAAGTAGTATTGCCACCAAGGCAATCACGAAGTACACGCAGTACACACGGAAGTCACCTTGTTGCAACCATTGGATTTTTGTTCCTAACCACGGAATAAAACGAGCGATAGGCATCGTCATTTTTTCTTCCCAGAAAGGTTCAGCTTTTGTTGCGCCTTTAATTACCGCTTGGATGCCTTTATCACCTAAAGGTGCAGGATCCAACACTTCACGCAAGGTATAAAGCGATTTGAAAATCGTACGTAACGGACGAGTGAAACTACCTGCAGAGGCAGCCATATCTTGTTCATAAGCATAGCCACAAGCCCATGGATTGCCTTTTGCACGATCGGATAAACGTTGATTTTTGGTGAACGCATAAAAACTAAATGGCAAGAAGAAAAATGCCAATAACATGATAGTCACCATTGGTGTTGAAAGTGCAGTATGCGGTTCAGTTTGTGCAACCACTACGCCATTTTGAGCCAACATTAACGGTTCGCTATGAGCAAGTGCGGTCGAAATTTTCGCAATTATTGGGGTCACAACAGATGCGCCTACACCTAATAACACACAACATAACGCCAACACTGCCATCGCAATCACCATTGGTTTTGGTACTTCACGTGCATTAGCTGCTTTTTCACTACGCGGTGCACCTCCGAAACTGATACCGTACACTTTCACGAAACAAAGTGCCGCTAACGCACCAGTCAATGCCAACATAATGATGGCAATCGGACCGGCAAGTTTTAAGACGAAATCATCACTTTGGCTTAAGGTGAATAAAGATTGATAAGTAAACCATTCACTGACAAAACCGTTAAACGGTGGCAATGCCGAAATCGCCATGGTACCGATTAAGAAACAGAATGCAGTGTAAGGCATAAGTTTGCCTAAGCCGCCCATTAAGTCCATGTCTTTAGTATGTAAGCGATACATTACAGAACCTGCACCTAAGAATAACAAGCCTTTGAATACAGCATGGTTAAGTAAGTGGTATAAACCACCAAGTAATCCCACGGTTGCCAACACTGGATGATGTGTCGCGATACCAATCATACCGACGCCCACACCCATCATAATGATACCGATATTTTCTACCGTGTGATAAGCCAAGAGTTTTTTGATGTCATGTTCTGCCAAGGCATAAAGTACGCCGAGTACGGAGGATACCGCACCAAAACCAAGTACGATAACGCCATACCAAACATTGGTAGAACCGAGAAGATCCACGCCGACTTTGATGATCCCAAAGATACCGATTTTCACCATCACACCAGACATCATTGCGGATGCATGAGAAGGTGCAGCCGGGTGAGCTTTAGGTAACCAGCTGTGTAATGGAATCATCCCTGCTTTGGCGCCAAAACCTAAAAATGCCAAAATAAAGGCGGTAAAGGCAAGCGGTGCCGGCAAAGTGGTTTGACGGAATGCGCTAAATTCAAAACTACCGGCATAGCAGTAGAAAATGAAGAAGGCGATCATAATTAATACCGAACCGGCATGCGCAATAAAGAAATAAAGCAAGCCTGCATTTACGGCATTGTCATCTTGTTCGGTAAGGACTAAGAAATAAGATGCCAATGACATCATTTCAAAGAATACAAGGAAGTAGAACGCATTATCGCTGGTCACTAACGCTACCATGGACGCGATAAATAAATTCATAAAGAAGCCCATAGAATCTGCGCCTTTGCCTTTGTATTCTTTCACATAAGAGAAAGAATAAAGTGCGGTCACAATAACTAATAAAGAAATGACACACACCATAAACGCTGCCAATCCGTCAATACGGATGGAGAACGAGGCAAATTCAAATGGGGTTTTGAAAACATCAACGACTGTGTCGCTGCTGATCAGAACGGGGATGCAGGCAACAATACCTAACACTCCAGCAAGTACACCGGTCACGCCGGATATATTGATTGAAAGTTGTTCATTTCGTCTCACTGCGAGCGAAATAAACGCACCTACGACATAAATCAACAGGGTCGTGATGAGTAAATTGATAGGTAAACTCATAATATCACTCCATTGATTACAAGTTAAAACACACTAATTATCTTGGAATAGCAGGCGAAGAAACCATTGCCATTTCACGTTTTCTTTCGTTAGCCTGCTTGATACTCTCATCACTAATAATAAATAACGTTTTAGTTGGACAGGTTTGAACACAAGCCGGACCATCTTCACGGAAATAGCAAAGATCGCATTTCACCGCAATGGCTTTCACACCTGGTTGCCATGCCAGCATATTGTGTAAATCCGTATTATCTGGTGCAGTACGAATATCTCGTTTTACCGCATCAGTGAAGGAGAATCCTTCATAATAGGTTGGTGCGTCAATCGGTGCAGAACCATGTTGGGTAATTGCACCGAATGGGCAAGCAATACCACAAAGTTTACAACCGATACAGAGACTTTCGTTAAGTTGAATGGTGTCATTAATATGTGTGATTGCGTGCACCGGACACACGGTAGCACATGGTGAATCATCACAATGACGACAGAGAATTGGCACGGTTACATCATCATTACGCATGACTTGTAAACGTGGAAAAGATTGTAATCCGAAAGCTTTATGCACTTCGCTACAAGCGGCCATACAGGTGTTGCATCCAATGCAATCCTTCGGATCACCGATTACAAAACGATTCATACATTCCCCTCCTTGTATGTAAATAACGTTTCTACAATAACCACTCTAGAAGTAAGGATACTCCTGTCGAAAAGTAAAGCTCAAGAAGTAATTCGAAAATTTGTGATTAAGATCAAAAGATTTCCATTGTTTTTCTATTACTGTGATGTCCCTGTTAAATAACGGTGAAACATAATAATTTTATGTTAAAAATGTGAACAAATTTTCAACAAATGAACATCACCCTATTTGAAATATCGCTATACAAATTTAAATGGTTACGTGATAAAATTTCCCTTTCGCAGTATGTTTATTGGCACACAATAAACAATTCATCTCATAAACATTCTAACTAAGGACAGATTATGTGTTTAGGTATTCCGGGACAGATCATTCAAGTAGCTGACAGCGCATTACAGCTTGCTGTAGTCGATGTGTGCGGAGTTAAAAGAGAGGTTAATATTTCATTAATTTGTCAGGATGACCCAAAACCTCTCGTCGGTAAATGGGTACTCGTACATGTAGGTTTTGCCATGACAATTATCGATGAAGAAGAGGCCAAGCAAACGCAAGAAGCCTTAATTGCCATGAGTCAGCTAGAACACGAAGTCGGTGATTTTCTTGGCTTAAATCAAAAATAAACAGGATTGCGTTATGCAAGGGATCGAATTACGCATAAAAGGAAAGGTTCAGGGCGTGGGATTTCGCCCTTTTGTCTGGCTTCTGGCAAATCAATATGGATTAAATGGAGATGTCAATAATGATGGACAAGGCGTGTTAATTCGTTTTGTCTCTCCACCAGCAAATGCACTTGAGCAATTTTTATCCGACCTACAAAATAAACTCCCACCGCTAGCGCAAATTACTGACATTACTCTGCGCGCCATAGATTGGCCTGACTCCGCCACAGTAACAAGCTTTACTATCCGGGAAAGCGAAAATAATCAAATGGATACGCAAATTATTCCCGATGCGGCGACCTGTCCACATTGTTTAGCTGACTTATTCGATCCCAACAATCGACGTTATCACTACCCCTTTACTAATTGTACCCATTGTGGCCCACGTTTTACCATCATCAAGGCAATTCCTTACGATAGAAAAAACACGGCGATGGCTTCTTTTCCGCTTTGTCCACAATGTGAAAAAGAATATAAAGATCCCGCTGATCGTCGTTTTCATGCTCAACCTAATGCTTGTTCAGTCTGTGGACCCCATATCTGGTTGCAGGATCGAGAAAAAACACTTTTTACTCATGAAACCGCGCTAAAACAGACCGCACTTTTATTGCAACAAGGTCACATCGTCGCTGTTAAAGGCTTAGGCGGTTTTCATCTGGCCTGTGATGCGAATAATCAAAAGACGGTTGATTTATTACGTCAACGGAAATATCGTCCAACAAAACCATTAGCCATCATGGTGCCTGATCTGCAGTTTTTACAGGATTTGAGTTCTCAAGAAACAGAATTGCTAACCAGCAGTGCAGCTCCGATTGTACTGCTAGCAAAACATAAAGTACCCAATATTGCTGATAATATTGCGCCTAACTTGCAAGAAATCGGCGTCATGCTTCCAAGTAATCCACTACAACATTTGTTGTTACGTGCGGTTAATCGTCCGCTCGTGATGACCTCTGCGAATGCCAGTGGGCAACCTCCTGTATTGAAAAATGAACATGCGGTGGAACAATTAGCTAATTTAGCGGATTTTTATCTTTGTCATAATCGCGATATTCTACAACGTGCTGATGATAGCCTTGTTCGCGTTGCCTTCGATGGATTAGAAACATTGCGTCGTGCTCGTGGCTATGTGCCTGATGAAATACCACTTGAAACACAAAGCACAAAAAATGTATTAGCGTTGGGTTCTGATCTGAAAAATACATTCTGCTTACTACGTCACAATAAAGCCGTACTAAGCCAACATATTGGTGATACGGCAAATGAACAAGTGCGGTCACAATTAAGTGAAAATCTTGAATTATTTCAAAATATTTATCAATTTAAACCTGACATTATCGCTGTCGATGCTCACCCTGGCTATTTTTCATCTTCCATTGGTAAACAACTTGCCGAACAGCAACAAATCACACCAATAGAAGTTCTACATCATCATGCTCATATTGTCAGCGTAATGGTCGAGCACAATTGTAATGAACCTGTTATTGGTCTTGCTCTAGACGGTATCGGCATGGGTGAAAATGGACAACTTTGGGGAGGTGAATGTCTACTCGTTGACTATCAACATAGTCAATATTTAGGTGGTCTGCCTGCTGTGGCTCTGCCAGGAGGCGATCTTGCAGCTAAACAACCTTGGCGCAACTGGCTGGCTCACCTGCATCAATTTGTACCACAATGGCAAGAAATTCTCACCAAAACCTGTACCGAACCGAATTGGCAAATATTAGTCAATGCCATTGAACGTGGACTCAATTGCCCACCTATATCATCTGCGGGGCGTTTATTTGATGCTGTAGCTTATGCTCTCGGTATTGCACCAAGCAGTGTTTCTTGGGAGGGCGAAGCAGCCTGTCATTTAGAAGCATTGGCAAACACCTCATCTTTGGCGACACAAGCACAAAGTGCGGTCAATATTCCAGTAAAAATGCCGCTTATCAGCAATAAACTGGATTTGGCTTACTTTTGGCAAAATTGGTTGAATTATCATGCTTCTGTTGAAGATAAAGCCTTTGCCTTTCATTATGCTCTCGCCCAAGGTTTTGCTGAACTTGCAACAAGCCAAGCTCGCGAACATCAATGTCGTACTATCGTGCTATCTGGCGGCGTGATGCATAACCAACTGCTACGTCGCTTATTAAAAGAAAATTTGAGCGAATTCCATGTACTAAGTGCGCATAAACTACCGATGGGTGATGGCGGACTCAGTTTAGGTCAGGCGGTTATTGCCATGCATAGAAACTGATAATCCTTAATATTAAATATAAGAAAAAGAGTTAATCGGAAAATAACGATTAACTCTTTTGTTTTTGTATTTATTTTTTATCTTTTATAACGGAATACTGGAAAAGAAAACCAATAATAACGGTGGCAGAATATTCGTCACAAAGCCAAATGAAATAGCTATAGGTGTCACTTCAATGCCCCCCGCTTTTTGAATAATCGGCAAAGTGCAATCTATTGCGGTCGCTCCCGTAATTCCAATTGCCGTCGAACGAAAATGACGCATAAATAATGGGATGACAAATAAACTGACAATTTCACGGGATAAATCATTAAAAAAGGCAATACTACCCTGCACCGGTCCCCACGCATTAGTTAATACCACACTAGATAACGAATACCATCCCATTCCAGAGGCAAAAGCGAGTCCTTGAGTAATCGGTATCGCTAAAACGAAAGCAGCTATCACGCCCCCTAGTAACGAGGTAAACGTAAACACCATCCCTGTTTGAAAACCACGCTTATTGAAAATAGCCTCTTTTAAAGAAATACCATTATTTCTTAGTTGAATACCCACAAAGAAAATCAGCACAATCAATACATATAGATTTATACCTGTAGGCAGCATTAAATAGGATTTAAAAAAGAAACCACAAATGGTACCAAGCACTACTGTGCCAGAAAGTTTGAGAGAATCAATTAAGGAATGCCAGCGAGAATCAATTTTACCTTGTGATTTAAGTGGCTCAGCTGGGTTAAAGCGATCGTAAAGCATCAGGCCAATCATATTTGAACCCAAAATGATCGCAGATAGTGTTACCGCAGTTGTACCAATAATAGGGAGTTTATGTTCTAAATCATCCAATTGACCAAGCAAATACCCCATTAAGAAAAGGATGATGTAAAGCAAAAACATGACGATATGATTAATCTTTGCGATATAGGATTTATTATTGACCTTCAGTAGATAGCCTAACACCATCGGTACCAAGACAATTAATAAGCCATTTATCATATCCTGCATCATACTTCTCCTTTATTATTCCATTGAGTCTAGCATACCCCTTTTCTACTATTTTTCAAAGCGCATAAAAAAAGTGCGGTCAAAATTAACCGCACTTTTAATCATCTGAAAAATAAAAACTGACTAGCCATTTACTTGACGGCGAGCCGCTACAGCATCAGATAACTGTTTTAACACGATTTCTGTATCTTCCCAGCCAATACAAGCGTCAGTAATACTTTGTCCGTAAGTATGTGCTTTGCCATCCACTAAATCTTGACGACCTTCAACGATATGGCTCTCTACCATCACACCAAAGATTTGTTTTGAACCGCCTGCGATTTGCTGACAAACATCTTCACAAACTTCCATTTGTTTTTTAAATTGTTTGCTACTATTTGCATGACTGAAATCAATCATTACATGTGGAATACGACCTGATTTTTCGATCTCTGCACACACTTTTGCAATGTCTTCAGCCTTATAGTTAGGGCCTTTATCGCCACCACGTAAAATAATATGGCAGTCTTCATTTCCTTTTGTTGAAACAATAGCAGAATGACCAAATTTTGTTACGGATAAGAAATAATGTGCAGCCTCCGCCGCGCCCATTGCATCTAGAGCTACTTTTACGCCACCATTTGTGCCGTTTTTAAAACCTACCGCACAAGATAATCCTGAAGCTAACTCACGGTGAACTTGAGATTCAGTTGTTCTCGCACCAATTGCACCCCAACTCATAAAATCTGCCACATATTGAGGTGTGATCATATCTAAGAACTCACCCGCTGATGGCACACCTAAGTTATTAATATCAGATAACAATTTACGTGCAATACGTAAGCCATCATTTAAACGATACGTATCATTTAAATAAGGATCGTTGATTAAGCCTTTCCAACCTACTGTTGTACGCGGTTTTTCAAAGTAAACGCGCATCACCACTTCAAGTGTATCTTTATATTTATCACGTAATACTTTTAAACGTTTAGCGTAATCTAATGCAGCTTTAGGATCATGTATAGAACAAGGACCAATTACCACAAGTAAACGGTCGTCTTTTCCATGAATAATATTGTGGGCATGTAAACGGGTTTCACGAACTAACTCAGCTGCTTCTTCACTTGCAGGAAATTTTTCTAATAAAGCAATGGGAGGCAATACCTGATCCACTTTTTCAATCCGGGTATCGTCATTTGCAACTTTTATTTCGATATCTTCTTTCTTCGTCGCCATATATCACTCTCTAAATCTTAAATGTTGTGCTTAAAATCTAATGGCGTTACTCTACACCTATTTTTTGTACTAGTAAACTAGTTCATTTGAGTTTATACACAATTATTATGTAATTGCGTAAAATTTGTACTACCAAAGCAGTAAAACAGGACATTATTAAACTATATTTCAGCCTTGGCTGGCAAGGTTTTTGCCCTAAAAATAGGTTGTACCAGCCCTATTTAAACAGAATGATTCTTTTATCCTTAAAATTAACAAAGAGGTTTAGATAAATGCGGGCAAAAAACACAATTTCAATTTCAACCGCACTTTTAAAAAATATTTTTTCAATGCCCTTGTTTTTTCTGAACATTCCCCTCATTTCTTTGTCTGATTGAACACTTATTCAGTCATTTATTTTTACTTGGAGAACTCTATGAAGAAAAGAAATTTTGTATTAACCGGTATAGCATTAGGTTTAAGTGTGTTTGGTACCTCTTTATCCGTTCAAGCGGCTATTCCAAATGAAATCGTAGAACAAGGCAGCCTAGCGCCAATGTTAGAAAAAGCGCAAGCAGCAGTTGTGACTCTTTCAGTTGAAGGCAAAGCAAAAGCAAACAGCCGTTCAGCATTACCTGATGATATTCCAGAAGAATTTAAATTTTTCTTTGGTGATCAATTTGGCGAACAATTCGGCGGAGATCGTGGCGCATCACGCAACTTCCGTGGTTTAGGTTCAGGCGTGATCATCAATGCAGATAAAGGTTATGTTTTAACTAATAATCACGTGGTAGATGGTGCGGATAAAATTACCGTAAAATTACAAGACGGACGTGAATTCAAAGCAAAACTCGTTGGAAAAGACGAACAATCTGATATTGCTTTAGTACAAATCGAAAAACCAACCAATCTTACTGCTATCAAAATGGCTGACTCCGATAAATTACGTGTCGGTGACTTTACCGTTGCTATCGGTAACCCATTTGGTTTAGGTCAAACTGTAACCTCTGGTATCGTTTCTGCACTTGGTCGCTCTACTGGTTCAGATAGCGGTGCGTATGAAAACTATATCCAAACTGATGCTGCGGTAAACCGTGGTAACTCTGGTGGTGCATTATTGAATTTACAAGGTGAATTAATTGGTATTAATACGGCTATTATTTCTCCAAGTGGTGGTAATGCAGGGATTGCCTTTGCAATTCCAAGCAACCAAGCCAATAATCTCGTTCAACAAATCTTAGAATTTGGTGAAGTACGCCGTGGTTTACTCGGTATTAAAGGTGGTGAATTAAATGCAGATTTAGCGAAAGCCTTTAATGTCAGTGCGCAGCAAGGTGCATTTGTGAGTGAAGTCATTCCAAATTCTGCTGCCGAAAAAGCAGGCTTAAAAGCAGGTGATGTGATTACCGCAATGAATGGTCAAAAAATCTCAAGCTTTGCCGAAATGCGTGCAAAAATCGCAACTTCTGGTGCGGGTAAAGAAATTGAACTCACTTATTTACGTGATGGTAAATCTGAAAGCGTAAAAGTGACCTTACAAGCAGACGATGGCACTCAAACAGCAAGCAAAACAGAACTTCCAGCATTAGACGGTGCAACCTTAAGCAACTATGATGCAAAAGGCGTTAAAGGTGTGGAGATTAGCAAAGTACAACCAAATTCAATGGCGGCACAACGCGGTTTAAAATCAGGTGATATCATCATCGGCATCAACCGTCAGCCAATTGAAAGTACGCAAGACTTACGCAAAGCGCTAGATGAAAAACCATCTGCCGTTGCACTCAATATCTTACGTGGCAAAAATAACTTCTACTTATTAGTGCAATAAAATAAAAAAGAGCGGTCAATCTGGCCGCTCTTTTTCTTTATTCCGATATCATAAACTGCTCTCTCAGCTGATGAAGTTGATCGCGTACTGCAGCCGCTTTTTCAAACTCAAGATCTTGAGCAAATTTATACATTTGTTGTTCCAATTTCTTAATTTGTTGTTGGAATTCTTTAGCTGATTTAGGCGTATTGTAAAGTGCGGTCGGTTCAGCCGCCGTTTTTCCACGCTGTTTCGATTTCGCTTTTTGATTTGCACCTTGACCAATATCTAATAACTCGCCGACTTTCTTATTTAATGCCTGTGGAACAATGCCGTGCTCTTCATTGTATTTCATTTGTTTTTCACGACGGCGATTCGTTTCGGTAATGGCTTTTTCCATAGATTTAGTAATACTATCAGCATACAAAATTGCTTTACCATTTAAGTTTCGAGCAGCTCGACCGATGGTTTGGATTAAGGAACGCTCAGAACGCAAGAAACCTTCTTTATCGGCATCTAAAATCGCCACAAGAGAAACTTCTGGAATATCCAAGCCCTCACGTAACAAGTTGATACCAACCAATACATCAAATTCACCTAAACGTAAATCACGAATAATCTCTACACGCTCAACCGTATCAATATCTGAATGCAGATAACGTACACGAATGCCGTGTTCGTCTAAGTAATCCGTTAAATCTTCCGCCATTTTCTTCGTTAGCGTCGTCACTAAAACACGCTCATTTTTGTCCGCTCTTTGACGCGCTTCGGAGAGCAAATCATCCACTTGAATAGATACTGGACGAATTTCAATTTGCGGATCGAGTAAGCCCGTTGGACGTACAACCTGATCGACAATTTCAGTACCCGATTTTTCCAACTCATAAGGGCCAGGTGTCGCAGAAACGTAAATCGTCTGCGGCGCTAAACGTTCAAACTCTTCAAAGCGTAATGGACGATTATCCAATGCAGAAGGCAAACGGAAGCCATATTCGACCAAGGTTTCTTTACGTGACCGGTCACCACGATACATCCCACCAATTTGCGGAACAGTCACGTGTGATTCATCAATAATCAAAATCGCATCAGACGGCATATAATCAAATAATGTCGGAGGCGGTTCCCCCTCATTTCTGCCTGAAAGATAGCGTGAATAGTTTTCGATTCCTGAGCAATAGCCTAACTCATTCATCATTTCAATATCAAATTGCGTGCGCTGAGTAATACGCTGCTCTTCCAGTAATTTATGTTCCTTGATGAAATATTCACGGCCTTGTACCAGCTCCGCTTTGATTTTCTCAATGGCATCTAAAATACGCTCTCTTGGCGTCACATAGTGAGTTTTCGGATACACCGTAAAACGCGGAACCGCGCCAAAACTTGTACCCGTTAAAGGATCAAATAAACTTAAACGTTCAATTTCATCATCAAATAATTCAATTCGTACTGCACGATCGTCAGATTCTGCAGGGAAAATATCAATTACTTCGCCGCGCACCCGGAATGTACCACGCTGAAAAGCTTGATCGTTTCTTGTATATTGTAATTCCGCCAACTTCGCTAAAATCTGACGTTGATCGATAATGGCACCTTGCTGTAAATGCAACATCATCTGCAAATAGCTATCCGGATCACCCAAACCATAAATCGCGGATACAGACGCCACTACAATAGTATCTCGACGCTCTAAGAACGACTTCGTGGCAGAAAGACGCATCTGTTCAATCTGATCATTAATAGAAGCATCTTTCTCGATAAAGGTATCACTACTCGGTACATAAGCTTCTGGCTGATAATAATCATAGTATGAAACGAAATATTCCACCGCGTTTTCAGGAAAGAACGCCTTCATTTCCGCATAAAGCTGAGCGGCAAGGGTTTTATTTGGGGCAAGTAACATCGCCGGACGGTTTAATGTCGCAATGACATTCGCAATCGTAAAGGTTTTGCCTGACCCCGTTACCCCGAGAAGTGTTTGATGGGCCAAACCATCCTCTAAATTTTCGACTAATTTTTCGATTGCTTGGGGCTGATCGCCAGAAGGTTTAAAATCGGAATGAAGGATAAAAGGCTTAGTATTAATTTTCTCTGCCATAAGTTCGGTCAATTTTTTAGGTATTTTAGAAATGGAGCTATTTTAGCACATTTATTGCTCCAAATTGAGTGATAAAAATCCAAGTTTTACACACACTTAGGCGTGTCAAGTCTGAAACACTTCAAAATTGAAAAATATTTTATTTTTTTTGCTGGACTTCATGCAACATATTGATATTTAAAAGAATATTCACTTATGGCTAATAGATGAGCAATTTGAGACAAAGCCAGTCTGCACCAGTGGTTGACCATTTTAAACAAAAACAATCCACAAAGTTATCCACAGGCTTTGTGGATAGCAAAAACGGTAAATTTTTTTGTAATTTTTTTCATTTTGAGTATTGACAAGCGACAGGTCGCTCATTAAAATGCGCGCCTATTCTTTGTGATACCAAATTTATTCCTCCTTAGTTCAGTCGGTAGAACGGTGGACTGTTAATCCATATGTCGCAGGTTCGAGTCCCGCAGGAGGAGCCAAATTTCTCTTTTGGTTTAGCTTTCGTTTGTCTCCTTTTACGAATCCTAAATTTGTAGCCAAAAGAATTTAAGCCCATCGTGTTGATGGGCTTTATTTTTATCTAATCTATACTGATTTAATGAATTATCAGGCTAATTTAACGATGAACGATCATCCATTAAGTTATCACATTCCCAGCCAATATATTCGCCTGAAAACTCCATAGCTAATTTTTCAAAGCGCTCTACCCACTCGAAGATCTCATTACTGTCTAATGAAAGCTCTTGCTCCAATTTCACCATGAAATAAGGCTGTTCATCTTCTTCCGTCTGGATGGCTTGGCTTGAATATTTCAGCGTACTAAAAGACACTTTTCCAAGCGTTAGTTCATCCATAAAGGGAAACATTTTTTCTTCTTCATCAAAATGGAAAGTATGCTCAATCAAATAAGTATCACTTAAATTACGCCCTTTGCTGTTCAGCATACTCAAAATCTCTTCCGTCGCATTTAATTTCATTTCCAATGGAGAAGCCAATAAGAAATCGAAATAGGTATCCCAATTGGGATCATCCTGCACATTGATTTCTGAGACAAAATCAAGCTGTTGAAGGGTTTCTTTAAGCAAAGCATCGTGTTCACAATAAAAATGCATTTTTGCCTGATGGTTGCAAATAAAGTGCCCAGCAAAGAAAACATTCGGAAGTGCGGTCAATTGTGCAAGGATTTTAAAAAGACGATTAATCAATTTTTCATATTCGTCTTCATTCGGTAAACCATCCTCATCTCCCTGATAAGGCACGGTAAATTGCACAACTTTACTAAGATGTTTACCATGATAAACATCTAAATCTTCAATATTTGCGGTAAACACGGCAGGCATGCCATTCACTTGGGAACGGTAATTCTGCCAATTTGCCATATCCATGTTGCTTTCCTATTTAAACTCAGCCCAAATTGGTGCGTGATCGGACGGTTTTTCCATTGCACGAATATCTAATGCAATACCGACATCAACGCAACGCTCTGCTAATTGACGATTCACTAAAATATGATCGATACGTAATCCACGATTATCATCGAAACCTTTTGAGCGATAATCAAACCACGAGAACTTGTCATTGACTGTTGGGTTTAATTTACGGAACGTATCTTCTAAACCATAATCGTATAAGCGTTGATACCATTCACGCTCTTCGGGTAAGAATGAACATTTGCCAGTACGCAACCAACGTTTACGATTTTCATCGCCAATGCCAATATCTAAATCGCTTGGGCTAATATTCATATCCCCCATAATTAAAACTGGATTAGCTTTATCATGATCTTGTTCTAAATAGCGTTGAAGATCCGCATAAAATTTTTCTTTTGCCGGAAACTTGGTTTCATGAGCACGGCTTTCGCCTTGTGGAAAATAGCCATTAATTACCGTTAACAAACCAAACGGGGTTTCTAAATCTGCCATAATAATGCGTTTTTGCGCATCTTCATTATCAGTTGGAAAACCACGACGCACTGCTTTTGGTTCTTGTTTAGTTAATAAGGCTACACCATAGTGGCCTTTTTGCCCGTGATGAAAAACGTGATAACCCAGATTTTCAGTAATTGTATAAGGAAAATCCTCATCTGCTACTTTGATTTCTTGTAAACCAATCACATCCGGTTGGTATTTTTCAATAATTGCTTCAAGTTGATGAGGACGGGCACGTAAGCCATTAATATTAAAAGAGATAAATTTCATTTTTGTTCCTAATGTGAAAAATTGGGTCTATTATACAAAATAATTGAAATCTTAACCGCACTTTTCCTCTTGTAACAGAAGAAGTGACGCCTATTAATGTAATTACTCTTCAGTTTTAATCAAATGAATTTTTCTCCTTCTTTCTCATTAAAATTTTTCCTAAAAACGCACTTTATAAATAAAACTAAGTTGCTTATACTGGCGGCGCTTTTATTACTTTACTCGGATCATTTTATGAATATTTATACTTACTTGTGTTTTCTCACCACAATAGCCATTCTTATCAGTTTTATCACACGCAAACTGAATGATAATATCCAATATACGATCGCTATCACAGCTACTTCCATGGCTGGATCGCTTTTTCTGGTTTTGTTGGGTTATTTCAACTGGTTTAATTTAGATGATATTGCAACACGTGTTATCGAACGCATTGATTTTAAAGATTTCTTATTAAATGGAATTTTAGGTTTTTTACTCTTTGCAGGAGCCTTGGGCATTAAACTTCCACTCTTAAACAATCAAAAATGGGAAATTACCACTTTCGCTCTGTTTTCAACGCTTGCCTCCACCTTTTTTATTGGTTTTCTACTTTATGGCATAGCCTTACTTTTCGGCTGGCATATTGATTTAATTTACTGCATCTTATTTGGTGCACTAATATCTCCTGATGACCCTATTGCCGTACTTGCCATTATCAAAAACTTAAAAGCCCCAAAACGCTTATCCATGCAGGTGGAAGGCGAATCACTTTTTAATGATGGGATTGGCTTGGTGATTTTCACCACGGTTTTTGCTGTCGCATTTGGCGGTCATGAACCGACAGCAAGCGGTATTCTCCATTTATTTTTTAAAGAAGCTTTAGGCGGGATTGCATTTGGATTGGTTTTAGGTCTATTCGCCCATTATTTGATTTCAGCTACAGATGATGGCTCGCTAGAAATTCTCTTAACCTTAATCGTACCAACCGCGGGCTTTATGCTTGCTAATCTCTTGCACGTCTCAGGTGCATTAGCGATGGTTGTTGCAGGGATTTTAATCGGGAACTG
This sequence comes from Haemophilus parainfluenzae T3T1, assembly GCF_000210895.1. Taxonomy (NCBI): domain Bacteria; kingdom Pseudomonadati; phylum Pseudomonadota; class Gammaproteobacteria; order Pasteurellales; family Pasteurellaceae; genus Parahaemophilus; species Parahaemophilus parainfluenzae. The sequence goes on from NC_015964.1 coordinate 1,845,977, forward strand.
GACTAGGTACACTGGTTTTTCTAAACAAAGCCAACGTTATTTGGATCACTTTTGGGAAATGATCGATCACTTCCTCAACTCATTACTCTTCATTTTGATTGGTTTAGCAATTTTATTGATTCATGTGTCTTGGCAAGGGTTAATTTTAATTTTCCTTGCTATTCCGGTTTGCTTAATCTGTCGCTATGCCAGTGTTTGGTTACCATTCCAAGTCATGAAACGTTATCGTAAATACAATCCTTACACCATGAAAGTACTTACTTGGGGCGCATTACGAGGGGGATTAGCGCTCGCTATGGCGCTTTCTATTCCAAGTGGTCAATTTTATATTGAAGGATTAGAAATGGATGTTCGTGATCTTATTTTAGGTATGACGTATGCGGTAGTGGCATTCTCCATTCTCGTACAAGGTATGACAATTGAGACCTTAATTCGTAAATCAAAAGAAGCCACCATGCGTGAACGTGGCTATACGGGTATCGGATTAGCGAAATAAACGTTATTGATTATTTCTTTGGCTCAGCATTTGCTGAGCCAAATTTTTGAATCTGAGATTGAACGTTCTCACGATGCCACCACTCTCCTTCTTTCGGAGGGGTAAACACATCAAATGCTTTACCTTTAAATTCAAATTGCAATCTTGCAGCATGTAAATAAGTGCGGTCAATTTTTTCAGTGTTTTTACCATAAAGCGCATCACCTAAAATGGGGCTACCTAAGCTTTTCATCGCTACACGCAATTGATGGGTTTTACCTGTTTGTGGCTTTAAGATAAATAATCGTAAATTGGGCTCACAACTTACACTTTCAAAACGCGTAATCGCGGGATTTTCTTTCGATTGGCAAAGTTTCCAGGCGCCGTTTCTGGCCTTTTGCATATCCCCGACAAGCAATCCTTGTTTCTTTTTGGGTTTCTGATTGCTGAGTGCAAGATAAGTCTTTTGGATATGATGTTCAGAAAAAAGTCGGAAAAATTCAGCCGCACTTTCGGCATTTAGTGCCAAAATAAGTAAACCTGATGTCACTTTATCTAATCGATGTACAAGCCAGACTTGTGGCACATTAAGCTGTCTGGCAAGCAAAGTGGTTAAACCAATTTTACTTTGATCTTTATGCACACTTATCCCACAAGGCTTATAAATAATGATAAAATCATCGGTCTGATAAATAATGTCTAATTTCATAAGTGCGGTCAAAAATTAATGAGTTTTGAACATATTATACTGGTTTATATTATTCCCGTGTTAATTTGGGTAGCAGTTCTTTCTGTCACATTGCGTTTACTCGTCAAAAAACAAGCGGTTTCTGCTACGTTGTCATGGCTGATGATTATCTACCTTGTGCCACTGATTGGCGTTATTGCTTATTTAATTTTTGGTGAGATTAAACTCGGTACTCGCCGAGCCAAAGTATTTCAATCATTAAAACCTAAATATACACAATGGCTTCAGCAGCTGTCTGGGCAAAAAGATCTGGTTGCGCATTCCCAGGATCCTCGTTATCGTGCTTTATTTAAACTAGTCCACCACCGCTTAGGTATTCCGAATATTCGCGGTAATGAATTACATATTCTCGACACGCCAGAAAGCATTATTCGAAGTATCATCGGTGATATTCAACAAGCTCGCCACTCCATTAATATGGTGTTTTATATTTGGAGCAATGATGGTCTGATTAATGACGTTAAACAAGCCTTAGAAGAAGCCGTGCAACGTGGTGTTAAAGTTTGTCTTTTACTCGATTCCGTTGGCAGTAATGCTTTTCTGAAAAGCCCTATTTGTAAAGAAATGCGAGAAAAAGGCATTGAAATTACCGAGGCGCTACATGTAAATTTATTCCGGATGTTCTTCAGCCGAATTGATTTACGTCAACATCGTAAAATCATCATCATTGATAATCAAATTGCCTACACAGGCAGTATGAATATGGTGGATCCGAATTTCTTCAAACAAGACAGCAACGTGGGCAATTGGATCGACGTGATGGTGAGAATCAACGGCCCTGTTTCACCAATTTTAAACAGCTTACATGCTTGGGATTGGGAAATTGAAACGACTGAAGAGTTACCCCTTTTATTACCCAATTGCCCACTTGTGGAAATTGATGACAACGATACCCATTCGGTGCAAGTTATTGCGAGTGGCCCCGCGTTCCCGGATGATTTAATTGCGCAATCTCTTGCAACGGTTATTTATGCAGCAAGAGAAAGCATTGTGATCACATCACCTTACTTTGTGCCAAGTCACAATATTGCTGAAGCATTACGTATTGCCGCATTCCGTGGCGTTGATATCACGCTCATTTTACCTAAAAACAATGATTCCTTGATGGTTCGTTGGGCAAGTCGAACATTCTTTGATGATTTACTCGAAGCAGGTGTCAAAATTTATCATTTTGAAGCAGGACTTCTACATACGAAAAGTGTGTTAATCGATAATAAGCTTGCGCTCGTTGGTACAGTAAATATGGATTTACGCAGTTTCCTGCTTAACTTTGAAATCACCGTTGCCGTAGAAGATCGTAATTTTGCCAATGAAGTGGCCACACTCCATGAAAATTATTTAGCGAACTCTTCTGCACTCAATATGCAAGAATGGCTCAATCGACCTTTCTATCATCGAATAATTGAGCGGTTATTTTTCTTGTTTAGTCCATTACTCTAATTCTCATAACAAATACAAAAAGGGCGTACCACACACAGTACGCCCTTTCTTTTTCACGTTTATGCTTAACGTTTTTTCACGATAAACACTAAAGCTACTAAAACAACTGCTGTTGTCACAAATCCAGCTAAACCTGATTCTGTAAAGCCTACCACAATGTAGCCTACAGCGCTTGCTGTTGCGACAGTTGCTGCATAAGGTAATTGTGTGGTGACGTGATCCATATGGTTACATTTTGCCCCAGTTGACGACAGAATCGTTGTATCTGAAACCGGTGAACAGTGGTCGCCACATACTGCGCCAGCCATAACTGCCGACAGACAAGGAAGTAATAACTCTGGTGCTGAGTTAGTCGCCATTGCCGCAGCGATTGGTAACATAATGCCAAATGTCCCCCAGCTTGTCCCTGTTGAGAATGCCATTGCTGAACCAAGGATAAATAAAATTACAGGTAAAAATTGAACTGGAATACTGCCACTCACTAAAGAGGATAAGTATTTACCGGTTTGTGCATCCCCAACCACTTTATTGATTGTCCACGCAAAGAACAGAATAGCAATTGCACCTAACATCGATTTAATGCCGGCAATCCATGCTTTTCCGTATTCTGGTAAAGAAACTTGGCGCTCAAGAATAATCAATAATGTTGACATCGCAACCGCACTTGAACCACCTACAACAAGCGAAATACCTACGGTTGTATTTTCAAACGCACCTAAGAGGCTAAATGGTTTTCCATCTGCTGCTAAGGCTTCACTCCCCGTATGAATCATCATAAAAACTGTGACGGTAATTAAGACTAAAATCGGTAAAATTAAGTTGCGAACTTTACCTTTCACACCTTCAATGACTTCTTCTTTATAATCGCGCTCCATCGCTAATTTTTCATGGCGTGCCATTGATGCAATATCAAATGAGAAATAAGCCACAAAGAATACCATCAATAATGAGAAGATCGCATAGTAGTTCATTGAACTCATAGCAACGAATGCGCCCATTGGTGTATAAGAGGTAATAGAATATGTCGCCAATAAGCCAGCCACAAGAGTAATAATGTATGCTCCCCAGCTTGACACTGGCATCATGACACACATTGGTGCAGCTGTAGAATCAAGAATGTAGGCTAATTTTGCACGAGAAACTTTGAAACGATCAGTAACTGGACGTGCAATCGCACCTACAGCAAGACTGTGGAAGTAATCATCGATAAATGTCACAAACACTAAAGATGCCGCTAATAATTTCGCACCGCGACGACCTTTAATTTTATTTTGTGCCCATTCAGCAAACGCACGGTTGCTGCCTGACACAGTTAAAAGTGCGGTCAATACGCCAAGTAAAACTAAGAAAAACACGATATTCATATTTGAATTCATGCCTTCTTCGCTACTATAAACTAATGCCACAACATTATCTTTTAAATAAATAAGTGCATTCAATGGATTGAAATCAACCAACATTAACGCACCGACAATAATCCCAGCACTGAGGGACACCAAAACCCGACGAGTTGCAATTGCTAAAATAATTGCAAGTAATGCGGGAATAATTGAATAAATAGATGAAGAATAATCGACTAGTTCCATTAAGTTATACCTAATAATTTAATGGAGACAACGGCAAGAAAAGACACAATTATGACCAGACCGAACCGTAGCGCTCCATAGTTAATACACAAAAACTATGACAGTCACGTTCCTTTCGAAGACGTGACCAACCGAATAAGATGACGCCTATTCGATTTCGGCAATCATTCCTTTCCTTTCCTTTCAACGCTATCCACTCCAGGAAAATACTTATAATGACCGCACCTCTACTGTTGTATAGGATGGTGAGAGATTACATTAAAATGAATGAAATTACCAATAAAATCTTATACTTTCCCCTAAATCTATTTTTTAATTTAAAGTTTCTAATGAGGTTGTTAAGACTTTGTTAAGTTGTTTTGTAAGCAAACGTTTGCAATAACACGGAAAAATAATCAACTTTATACAGTGAAATATGATGACATCCGACCAATTAGTTCCTGTATTTAGGCTAATTCATATTTACCAAATATATTATTTTCGCTATTATGTATATCTAGAAAATAATTAAGCATTCACACGCATAAAAGAGGTAATAATGAACGAATTAACAAAAGGTTTAACGAACCTTCGTAGTTTACGCGCTGCTGTACGAGATTTAACATTAGAGCAAGCCGAAAGCTCACTTTTAAAATTACAAGCTGCTGTTGAAGAAAAACGTGCTCAAGCAGCTGAAATTGAACAAGCTGAACAAGAACGTCGTGCTCGTATTGCCAAATATAAAGAATTAATTAAACAAGAAGGTATCACTGCAGAAGAATTAACTGCAATTATTGGTATTGCCCCTTCTTCAATTCGTAAAAAACGTGAACCTCGTCCAGCAAAATACAAATATACTGATGAAAATGGTCAAGAAAGAACATGGACTGGCCAAGGCCGTACGCCTCGTGTGATTCAAAAGGCCTTAGATAAAGGTGCCTCTTTAGCTTCTTTCGAAATCTAATTTCATTATCAACGATGCAGAACCCATTTTTATGGGTTCTCTTTTTTTATTTACCTTGCAAAATATTCATTATGTTAGAAAAGAAAATATTACTGACCGACTGTCCAGATGACAAAGGCTTAATCGCCAAAATCACCAATATTTGTTACAAACATCAATTAAATATCCTTCATAATAATGAGTTTGTTGATTTTGAAACAAAGCATTTCTTTATGCGTACAGAATTAGAAGGGATTTTTAATGAAGAAACCTTGCTAGCTGATTTAGATTATAGCTTGCCGAAAGGAACAAACTGTCGCCTAATCAGTGCAAAACGTAAACGTATCGTGATTTTAGTGACCAAAGAAGCACACTGCATAGGTGATATTTTAATGAAAAATTACTACGGTGCGTTAGACGTAGAAATTGCGGCAGTCATTGGCAATCACGATAATTTACGCGAATTAGTCGAACGCTTTGATATTCCATTCCATTGTGTCAGTCATGAAGGTCTCACGCGTGTGGAACACGATAAATTACTTGCTGAAAAAATTGATGAATATGCACCTGATTACATTGTTTTAGCAAAATACATGCGTGTATTGAATCCAGAATTCGTAGCGCGTTATCCAAATCGTGTGATTAATATTCACCATTCATTCTTACCCGCATTTATTGGTGCAAAACCTTATCAACAAGCCTATGAACGTGGTGTAAAAATTATTGGTGCAACGGCTCACTTTATTAATAACGAATTGGATCAAGGTCCGATCATTATGCAAAATGTGATTAATGTGGATCACACCTACTCTGCCGATGCCATGATGCGTGCAGGGCGTGATGTGGAAAAAACCGTATTAAGTCGTGCGCTTGATCTTGCCTTACATGATCGTATTTTTGTATATAAAAATAAAACGGTGGTCTTGTAATGAAAGCAATCACTTTAGAGCCAATTTCTCGCATTGAAGGTGAAATCAACTTACCTGGCTCGAAAAGTTTATCAAACCGTGCATTATTATTAGCGGCATTAGCTAAAGGCACCACAACGGTCACAAATCTGTTAGACAGTGATGATATTCGTCATATGTTAAACGCCCTTAAAGCGTTAGGTGTGAATTACCAACTTTCTGAAGACAAAACTTGCTGCGAAGTTGAAGGCTTAGGTGGCGCATTTCAGGTTGAAAATGGCCTATCACTTTTCCTCGGCAATGCCGGTACGGCCATGCGCCCTTTAACGGCTGCACTTTGTTTAAAAGGCAAAATTGAAGGCGAGGTTATTTTGACCGGTGAGCCTCGTATGAAAGAACGCCCAATTAAACATTTGGTTGATGCGCTTCTTCAAGCGGGTGCCGATGTTCGTTATTTAGAAAATGACGGCTACCCTCCACTTGCAATTCGCAATCAAGGGATTAAAGGTGGCGTAGTTGAAATTGACGGTTCAATTTCTTCTCAATTTTTGACCGCACTTTTAATGGCTGCTCCGCTTGCTGAGGGCGATTTAGATATCCATATTGTGGGTGATTTAGTCTCAAAACCTTATATTGATATCACCCTCGCGATGATGAAAGATTTTGGTGTTTCGGTTGAAAACCACAACTATCAAGTGTTTAAGGTGAAAGGTAATCAATCCTATGTGTCACCTGGTAAATACATGGTGGAAGGTGATGCTTCATCTGCCTCTTATTTCCTTGCCGCCGCCGCGATTAAAGGCAATGTAAAAGTGACAGGAATTGGCAAACATTCCATTCAAGGTGACCGTCTATTTGCCGATGTGCTAGAAAAAATGGGCGCCAAAATCACTTGGGGTGAAGATTTTATTCAAGCAGAACAAGCAGAGCTCCACGGCATTGATATGGATATGAACCACATTCCTGATGCAGCTATGACAATAGCGACAACCGCCTTATTTGCAAAGGGTGAAACCGTTATTCGCAACATTTATAACTGGCGTGTGAAAGAAACTGATCGTCTTGCCGCTATGGCTGCCGAGTTGCGAAAAGTCGGTGCGGAAGTTGAAGAAGGTGAAGATTTTATTCGAATTCAACCGCTTGCCCTTTCTCAATTTAAACATGCCGAAATTGAGACCTATAACGATCACCGTATGGCAATGTGCTTTGCGTTGATTACATTATCGGATACACCCGTCACGATTTTAGATCCCAAATGTACGGCTAAAACGTTCCCAACATTCTTCGATGAATTTGAGAAATTAAGTATTCGAAACTAATGCTAAAATAACAAAAGGCGAACAAATTAATGTTCGCCTTTTTCTTTCTCAAAAATACCGTCAAAAATGACCGCACTTTTCACTACTCTGCTGAAGTTGGGATTTTATGACGAATCGACCAATAGATAGCTAGCCCCAATACTCCACAAGCTAAAATCACTAAAGCAGTTGAATAGAAAATATTGCCGATACCCACTAACGGAGAAACTACACCGCCTAAGAAGAAAGGAGCAAAACCTAATAATGCAGAAGCACTGCCCGCATATTGACGCTCACTTTCCATCGCTAGAGTAGAAATCGCAGGGAAAGTAATACCCATTAATAACAACATGGCAAAGAAACCGATTTCAACAAATAACCAGTATGGCTGAATAATCAATACCGCAATGGTATAAAGTGCAGCAACCACAAAAGCCAATACGCCAATTGCTAAAGCCTGACGATTTGGCAATTTACCACCAATATTTGCCCCGATGACTAACGCAGCACCATTCGCCCCAAAACATAAACTAAAGATAAATGCGCTTAATCCATAGAAACTTTGTAAAATAAATGGTGAAGCAGCAATATAAGCAAACATTGCGCCAAGTAAAAAGCTTTCAATACCAACATAACTCATAAATAAACGGTTTTTGATAATCACACCAAAGGTTGAGAATGTGGCAAATATTGAACCTTGTAAGCGATTTTCGACGCTTAAGCTTTCTTTCAAACGGAAGCAAAAAAATAAAACAACCACACCAATCAAAGCAAGGAAAACAAATACCCCTTTCCAGCTAATGTATTCCAATAATAAACTACCAAGAATTGGCGAAATAATTGGCGCGATCCCGTTAATTGTCATTAATAAACCAAAGAAACGTGTCATTTCACGCCCACGATAAAGATCCGTTGCGACAGCACGAGAAATAACCACACTTCCTGCCGAAGAAAGTCCTTGAATCACTCGCAAGACAATCATCGCTTCAATATTTGGTGCATAAACGATTAAGATCGTGCTGATGATATAAATCACCAATGAAATAATAAGCGGAATTTTTCGCCCAAATTTATCACTGAGTGGTCCAAGAAGTAACTGTCCTACCGCTAAACCAATCATGGCTGTGGTGAGCGTAAGCTGTGTCATTGAGGCACTTGTTTCAAAAAAGCTCGCAAGTTGTGGCAATGAAGGTAAATAAAGATCTACCACAAATGGGCCAAAGGCTGAAAGGACACCGAGTAATAACACAAGAAACAATTTTGAATTGGCTTTTGTCATAAAAATCCTCAATAAAAATCAAAATAGAAATAAAAAAATGAAAGGGGCTAATTTTACTTATCTTCGCATAATAAATAAACAAAAAAGCACCGGACTCTCGGTGCTTCTTGTTATTTCTGAATGGAAGATAAAAATTCCTTTCGAGTTTCGCGATCTTCTAAAAAGACCCCACCATAGGCTGATGTCACGGTATAACTATGAGTATCTTTTACCCCACGCGCTTTCACACAGAAATGTGTCGCTTTCACATAAACGGCCACATCATCCGTTTCTAAAATCGTTTGAAATGCTATTAAAAGCTGTTCGGTTAAACGCTCTTGCACTTGTGGGCGTTGCGCAAAAAACGCCACAATGCGATTGATTTTAGACAGCCCAATCACCCAATCTTTCGGGTAATAGGCGACGGCGACATTACCATCAATCGTCACAAAATGATGTTCGCAAGTACTGGTTAAGGTGATGTCATTCACTTGCACCATTTCGCTCACTTTCATTTGGTTTTTGATTTTCGTCATTTTCGGGAAATTGGCATAATCCATTCCACTGAAAATTTCATCAATAAACATTTTAGCTAAGCGATTTGGTGTTTCTTCTAGGCTATCATCACGTAGATCTAACCCAATCAATTTCATCACTTCACGCATATGCGAAGCAATCGCCTCTCGGCGCTCATCTTTACATTGAGTCGGGTCAATCATTGGGGTTTCGATGCCTTTAGCTACCAAGGCTCGGCGGACATTTTCCGCATCAGGTGAAATCGCGTTCATTCACTTTCCATTTATAAAAAAATAATGCGGCATTTTAGCAAAAGATGAATTATTCGTAAAATGCGAAAAATCACCCTAATTTATTAATTTCCTTCATATTGTATTTCGGGCTACAATATATCGACTTTTATTCTGATTAACCTAAAGGATTAATTATGTTGCCACTTGAAGATGCCTTGGCGCAAATGCTCCACCAACTTCCCTTCCCAACAAAAACTGAAACGCTAGCTTTAACTGAAGCGGCGGATCGTGTCTGTGCGGAAGATGTGATTTCTCCGATTAATGTGCCTTCTTTTGATAACTCAGCGATGGATGGCTATGCGGTTCGTTTAGCCGATTTACAGCAATCCATGACACTTTCTGTCGCAGGAAAATCTTTTGCGGGTAATCCATTTCAAGGGGAATGGGTAGCACAAAGTGCGGTCAGAATTATGACGGGTGCGATGATTCCTGAAGGTGCCGATGCGGTGGTCATGCAAGAAGAGGTCACCGTCAATGAAGATGGTTCTGTTACCTTTTCTGCCTTACCTAAAGCCAATCAGAATATTCGCCGCATCGGTGAGGATGTGAAAAAAGGTGATGTGGTATTACATCAAGGCGATGAGTTAAATGCCGTTTCTTTACCTTTACTCGCCTCATTAGGTATCGCAGAAGTCAAAGCTTACCCACGCTTAAAAGTGGCGGTGCTTTCAACCGGTGATGAATTAGTCCCTGTCGGCCAACCGTTACAAGCGGGACAAATTTATGATACCAACCGTTTCACCGTGAAATTAATGCTAGAAAAATTAAATTGTGATGTGCTTGATTTCGGTATTCTGCCAGATAACCAAGCGGAATTTGAAGCGGCTTTTGTGAAAGCGCAAGCTCAAGCAGATCTTGTCATCACAAGCGGCGGCGTTTCGGTGGGTGAAGCTGACTTCACGAAAACTGTGTTAGAAAAAGTCGGTCAGGTGAATTTCTGGAAAATTGCGATGAAACCCGGCAAACCATTTGCATTTGGTAAATTAGAAAATGCTTGGTTCTGCGGTTTACCCGGCAATCCGGTCTCTGCATTAGTGACATTCTATCAATTGGTTCAACCGGCTATCGCTAAATTAAGCGGTAAAAAACACCCGAAAAAACAACCGCACTTTCAAGCGATTGCCCAAACTAATTTGAAAAAAGCGCCTGGCCGTTTAGATTTCCAACGTGGTTTCTATCAAATTAATGAAAATGGTCAACTTGAAGTGCATCCAGTGGGTTTCCAAGGCTCGCATTTATTCAGTTCTTTTGTGAAAAGTAACTGTTTTATTCGCCTTGAAAAAGATCGTGGCAATGTCGCTGCAGGCGAAATAGTTACCATTGAACCGTTTAATCACCTATTGGGGCAATAATGGCTGAATTAAGCTACGAAGAAGAACTGCGTTATAACCGCCAAATTATCTTAAAATCGGTCGATTTTGACGGGCAAGAAAAACTCAAAGACAGCCGAATGTTAATTGTCGGTCTGGGTGGTTTAGGCTGTGCGGCAAGTCAATATCTTGCCGCCGCTGGCGTGGGTCATTTAACCTTGTTGGATTTTGATACCGTATCGCTTTCCAATTTGCAACGTCAGGTGTTGCATACCGATAGCCGATTAAATATGCCTAAAGTGGAATCGGCTAAAATCGCGTTACAACAGATTAATCCTCACGTCGAAATTGAAACCATCAATGCACAACTTTCCGAAGAAAAACTCGCGGAAATCATACCGCACTTTGACGTGGTACTCGATTGTACCGATAACGTGGATATTCGTAATGCGCTCGATCGTGGTTGTGAGAAAGCGAAGATCCCGCTAATTTCAGGTGCGGCAATTCGTTTAGAAGGACAAGTATCCGTCTTTACTTATGAACCCAATACCCCAACCTATCGCCAGCTTAGCCAGCTCTTTGGGCAAAATGTTTTAAGTTGTGTAGAAGCAGGCGTACTAGCGCCAATTGTGGGCGTTGTTGGTTCTATTCAAGCCTTAGAAGCCATCAAAGTGCGGTTAAAAATCGGTTCAAATTTATGTGGACGCTTGTTGTTGATCGATGGATTAACCATGCGTATCCGAGAAATGAAATTGCCTGTTTAAGTTTTCTCTTAACATTTAGGCAGACAGAAAGTTTGTCTACACAAATCATTATTATGACTTAGCATTGAAACAACGTATGGATATTCTCTTTGAGTGTATTTTCCGTTTATTTTTTGAAGGATTATTTGAATTTCTATTCAATAAATATTCCAAATTAAGTTGGGGATTATGGTATGTATTTTCCCTGTTATTTGGTTTCTATTTCTTTAATTTCCTTAATATGGATAAATCTGCTTGGGTAATTTGTTTATTAGCTATTCTAGCTGGTGGACTTACAATGCTTATTACCCTAGTCTTCGTTTTTTTAATTAAAAAATTGATATTGAGGAAAAAATAAGGGCGATAGATTGACTTTATTCTCTCATCTTAAAATTCAAAATTACCCACAAATAATTATCCATCCCCTCGTGCATTACCCAAAAACAAATGCTATTATCTTGTTCGACAATTCATTTGTCTATATCGCAAGTTTTGTGTATAGGAAAATGGTAGACACTTCAAAAATCTCTTCATTTTATACCGCACTTGCAAATCATCATTTCATCATTTTAAGGATTAACTCTCTCATGAAAGAGGTTTTGCAACAATTTAAACAAAATTATCTGATTAAATACTGGAATCCTGTCGCGGCAGTTATTGCTGCGGGGCTTATTTCAGCTTATTACTTTGGGGTAACTGGCACTTATTGGGCCGTTACGGGGGAATTTACCCGTTGGGGCGGTCATGCTTTGCAAGCGCTAGGCATCGATGTGTCCAACTGGAGCTACTATAAAATTATCGGCATGCAAGGCACGATTTTTACTCGTATTGATGGCGTGATGATTTTAGGTATGTTCGCGGGATGTATTTCGGCTGCACTTTGGGCAAACAACGTGAAATGGCGTAATCAACCGCACAAACGTCGTATTGTTCAAGCCCTCATCGGGGGTGCATTAGCCGGTTTTGGGGCACGCTTAGCAATGGGCTGTAACCTCGCTTCTCTCTTCACCGGTATTCCACAATTTTCGGTTCACGCTTGGTTCTTCACTATTGCTACTGCTGTAGGTACTTACGCAGGCGTAAAAGTCACCTTACTCCCGATGTTCCGTGTGAAATTAGAATTGAAAAAAGGCGCGGCAAAATTACAAGAAACGGATCCGAAACAAGCAAATCGTCGTTTTTGGATTGGCATGGTGGTCTTTTTTGCTTACCTAATTGCTTCACTTTATGTGATGACAAACTCCATCAAACTGGGTTTTGCGATGCTTTGTGGTTTAGCTTTCGGTTTATTAATTGAACGAGCTCAAATTTGCTTTACTTCCGCTTTCCGTGATTTATGGGTAACCGGCCGTGCTTATATGGCAAAAGCCATCATCTTCGGTATTATCGTTGGTACGCTTGGCGTATTCAGCTACATTCAATTAGGCGTCCCTGCCAAAATCATGTGGGCGGGTCCAAATGCGATTATCGGTGGTTTATTATTTGGCTTCGGTATCGTATTAGCAGGCGGATGTGAAACCGGTTGGATGTATCGTTCAATGGAAGGACAAGTTCACTTTATGTGGGTAGGTGTGGGTAACGTTGTTGGTTCAACCTATTTAGCCTACGCATGGGACGATCTTGCTCCTGTACTTGCGTTAGATTACGAAAAACTAAACTTATTGAAATCCTTTGGCCCTGTTGGCGGTTTATTAGTGAATTACGGCTTGCTTATTCTCTGCTTAATTGCTGTTGTTTGGTGGGAACGCCATTTCTTGAAAAAAGCCAAAGCTAAAATCGCAGCAGCAAATCCACAAGCTTGTGGTTGCTAATTAAATATTAACGAATTCATTCCAAAAAGAGGACATTATTATGGCATTTACCGTTGTTCAAAAATTAGATAAAGATCCAAAAGACATCACCCCAGATTACACGTTAGATACGCTAGGTGAACCTTGCCCGTATCCAGCAATCGTGATGCTCGAAACCATGCCACAATTACAAAAAGGCGAAATTTTAGAGCTATTAAGTGACTGCGCTCAATCTATCAACAACATTCCTGTTGATACTAAAAACCACGGTTACACACTATTAAGCGTAGAACAAGATGGCACCAAATTACGCTATTTGATTCAACGTTAATGTAAAAAGTGCGGTCAATTTTGACCGCATTTTTATATTTTTTAGCAAGACACATCTGATAAAAAACAACCCCATTTTACTATCAGCGCTTACATTGAATCCTATTCATAATACTCGTATTGATAAGTCTTTTTGGTCTTCCATACCCCATCTTTGTTATAGATTATCTCTTCAATAACATTACCATGTTTATCAAATTGGTATGATACGGTTATCCAGTTGATGCGTATTCCAACGCTAAACATTTCACTTTTTAATAAGCGATGATTTTTATCAAAAGAATTTTTCACACTATTGATAAAAACGTTTAAAGATTCGGTAAATGAACCATCATTTTCGTAATGATAAATATCGCAATCTTTTTCTACATTATCTTCAATACGACATATTTTACTCAGTTTACCATTTTCATAATCGTATTTTTTTATATCTGATGTTGTTTTATTCTCTACATCATACTCTTGAGTTTTGAGCAAAGTACCCGCTTTATCATAAAAATGCTCTTTATATGATGATGAAAAATCCGGTGTGTCCTTATATTCTACAAACTGCATGACACCACTACCATCTGGATTATCTACATAACGATAAAATGCACTAAATGTTTTCAGCTCAGGATTGGTTTCAGTTACATTATCATCTTGAATTTCTAATAATCGATTCTGATCATCATACTTATAGTAACGAATTGTGATCTTTTCTTTATCAAAAAGAACGCCCTGTTCCTTTTCTTTTATCAAAAAGCCTTGTTCGTTATAAAAGCTATCTAGATAACTTACTGTCCCATTATCGGGCAAGGCTGAATTACCTTCCTCCTTGGATTTAATTGATTTCACTTTTCCTTGTAAGTGATGCTTTGCCCAATCATTCTCAATTGGAAATAGCGCGAAGGCAGAAGTTGAAAAAGAAAAAAGGAATAGAAAAAGGATGTGTTTATTCATGAAAATCTCTTAAAAAAATTAAATACTGAATGATTCTAAATAATTACGAGAAAAATTCAATAAACAAAAAACCGCACTTTAATCTCTCAAAGTGCGGTCAGTTTTACTTCAGTTTTTTGCTTATTTGTTTAATGCAGTAAGAATGTCATCAACACGTTCTTTTGCATCACCAAAGAGCATTTGAGTATTTTCTTTGAAGAATAATGGGTTTTGAACGCCTGCGTAACCTACCGCCATAGAGCGTTTGAATACGATAACGTTTTGAGCTTTCCATACTTCTAACACCGGCATACCGGCGATTGGGCTGTTTGGATCTTCCATTGCAGCTGGGTTTACGGTATCGTTTGCACCGATAACCAATACCACATCAGTATCTGCGAAATCATCATTAATTTCATCCATTTCAAGCACGATGTCATAAGGTACTTTTGCTTCCGCTAAAAGTACGTTCATATGACCCGGTAAACGACCTGCAACAGGGTGAATACCAAAACGCACGTTAATGCCACGCTCACGCAATTTCGCCGTAATTTCAGCCACTGGATATTGCGCTTGTGCTACCGCCATACCATATCCTGGTGTGATGATTACAGAGCTTGCATTTTTAAGTAATTCAGCCACTTCTTCTGCGGTTGTTTCACGGTGTTCACCTTGCTCTTCATCAGAAGATACTTGAACATCATTACCAAAACCACCTGCGATCACGCTGATAAATGAGCGGTTCATCGCTTTACACATAATGTAAGAAAGAATCGCACCAGAAGAACCCACTAATGCACCGGTAACGATAAGCAAGTCATTGCTCAACATGAAACCCGCTGCAGCTGCTGCCCAACCAGAATAAGAGTTAAGCATTGAAACCACAACCGGCATATCCGCACCACCGATAGATGCCACTAAGTGCCAGCCGAATGCAAGAGCAATCGCGGTCATGAGTAACACTGGGAAGATATTATCTGGGTTGTTTAAGAATGCCACCATCAAGAAAGCTGAAACCACTAATGCCGCTAAATTTAATTTATGGCGATGTGGCAACATTAACGCTTTTGAATTGATTTTGCCGCTTAATTTACCGAATGCTACGATAGAACCCGTGAATGTTACCGCACCGATGAAGATCCCTAAGAATACTTCAACGTTATGGATATTCATTAACACTGGATCAGTTTCGTGTGTTAAGCCGTAGCTGTTAAAGCCTACGAGCACTGCTGCTAAACCTACAAAGCTGTGAAGGATCGCAACGAGTTCAGGCATTTCAGTCATTTCAACTTTTAATGCACGTTGAACACCAATCACGCCACCGATGATCATCGCAATGATGATCCATAATGTGCCTTCAGATTGCGGGCCGAAAATGGTTGCAACAAGGGCAATTGTCATACCGACAATACCATACCAACAACCGGCTTTTGCCGTTTCATGTTTAGAAAGACCGGCTAAGCTCATAATGAAAAGTAATGCAGCAATAATATAGGCTGCTTGTACTAAACCTTCAGACATCGTCTTCTCCTTAACCTTTTCTAAACATCGCCAACATACGTTGGGTTACACGGAAACCACCAAAGATGTTGATACTTGCCACCAAGATTGCCACAAAGGCTAATACATCAATAAAGAAGTTACCTGTTGGTTGTCTAATTTGCAGTAATGCACCCACAATAATGATACCTGAAATCGCATTGGTTACCGCCATAAGTGGGGTGTGTAAAGCGTGGCTGACGTTCCAAACCACGTAGTAACCAACTACACAAGCCAATACGAATACGGTGAAGTGAGAAAGGAATGCCGCTGGCGCCACAGATGCAAGCCAGAGGAATAACACACCTACACCTGCCATCACACCGTATTTGATGCGAGGATCTGCCGGTTTTTCTTCCTCTTTTTTAACCGCACTTTGTGCCGCTTTCGCTTCTTGTTTTGGTTGTGCTGACACTTGGATTTGTGCTGGTGGAATTTCTTCCCCATCACGTACTACGGTCACACCGCGTAATACCACATCGTCAAAATCGATATTAATCTTACCGTCTTTTTCTTTACAAAGTAGTTTTAATAAATTAACTAAGTTTGTACCGTAAAGTTGGGAAGATTGTGTTGGTAAACGACTTGGGAAATCGGTGTAACCAATCACTTTTACTTGGTTCTCAGTGGTGACCACTTTACCTGCTTCAGTGTAAGCACAGTTACCACCGGTTGCAGCTGCTAAGTCCACCACCACAGAACCCGGTTTCATGGAATCAACCATTTCTTTTGTGATTAAGCGTGGGGCTGGTTTACCTGGAATCGCCGCAGTGGTAATAATGATATCCACTTCTTTGGCTTGTTCCGCATAAAGCTCCATCGCGCGGCGGTTAAATTCTTCTGACATCACTTTCGCGTAACCATCGCCGCTGCCGCCTTCTTCTTTGAAATCAATTTCTAAGAAAGACGCGCCCATACTTTGTACTTGTTCTTTTACTTCTGGACGAGAGTCAAAAGCACGAACAATCGCACCAAGGCTATTCGCAGCACCAATCGCGGCAAGACCCGCTACACCGGCACCAATGACTAACACTTTTGCTGGTGGTACTTTACCTGCTGCGGTAATTTGTCCCGTGAAGAAACTACCAAATTCATGAGCGGCTTCAATCACCGCACGATAACCAGAAATATTCGCCATAGAGCTTAATGCATCAAGCGCTTGCGCACGGGAAATACGTGGCACAGAATCCATCGCTAATACATTAATTTTTTTCGACGTGAGTTTTTTCATTAAATCCGGATTTTGTGCGCGCCAAATGAAGCTCACAAGTATTGCACCTTCCTTCATTTGATCAATTTCTGCATCCGTTGGTGGATTCACTTTAAAAATCACATCCGAATGCCACACTTCTGAACTTGAGCCAATTTTTGCGCCGGCGTCGATAAATGCTTGGTCTTCAAAACTCGCTTTAAATCCCGCATTGTGTTCTACGATGACGTCAAAGCCCAGTTTTAAGATCTGCTGAACCGTTTTTGGCGTTGCCGCCACACGATTTTCGCTCTCAAGCAGTTCTCTAGGTACACCAATTAACATAAATGTTTCCCTCTGGTTGATGAAATTTCAGACAAACTCACGCCTGTCCCTGTCTCTTAAATGACAAAAAGTCATGCAACGATAAATGTATCACTTATTGCGATTGTTTGGGGAAATTTTTTAACTGGTTTTACAAGATATTGTGATAGGGATCACAAAAGTGTGGATATGAAAATATCGTATGCAGAATTGCTCACTTAACCCAATGATTATTCCTGAGAAAGCGATGAATTAAAATAACGGAAAAACTGACCGCACTTAAATAAAAGGAACAAAAAAGCCCGATATGATTTATCGGGCTACATGCTTAATTTGTTCCACCAACGGTGATTTCATCAATTTTCAAGGCGGGTTGCCCAACACCGACCGGTACACTTTGGCCATCTTTGCCGCATACACCGATACCAAGATCTAAGTCTGTTTCATCGGCGACCATAGAAACTTTTTGCATCACATCGATACCGCTGCCAATTAATGTAGCGCCTTTAACAGGTTTGGTGATTTTGCCTTTTTCAATAAGATAAGCTTCAGATGTCGAGAACACAAATTTACCCGAGGTGATATCCACCTGCCCCCCACCGAAGTGCGGTGCATAAATACCGCGATCCACAGAGGCTACTAAATCTTCAAATTTGCTTTGACCTGCCAACATATAGGTATTCGTCATTCGTGGCATTGGTAAATGCGCATAAGATTCACGACGACCATTCCCCGTTGGTTTCACGCCCATTAATCGCGCATTGAGTTTATCTTGCATGTAGCCTTGCAAAATCCCATCTTTGATTAAAACGTTACACTGACTTGGCACGCCTTCATCATCAATGGTTAGAGAACCACGGCGGTTTTGTAATGTACCATCATCCACAATTGTACATAATGGCGACGTCACCAACTCACCAATTTTACCCGTAAATAAGGAACTTTCTTTGCGGTTGAAATCCCCTTCCAAACCGTGTCCTACTGCTTCATGAAGCAACACACCTGGCCAACCAGCCCCTAATACCACTGGCATTAATCCTGCCGGTGCTGCGACCGCACTTAAATTCACAAGGGCTTGACGAACCGCTTCTTTGGCAAAATTAACGGCACGAATATCCCCATTTACCACTTCAAAGAACCAATCTAAGCCAAAGCGGCCACCTGAACCACAACTACCACGCTCACGTTTGCCATCTTCTTCCACGAGAACCGAAATGGATAAACGCACAAGCGGGCGAATATCTGCAGCAAGTGTGCCATCTGTTGCGACCACTAACACTTCTTCATAAATCGAACTTAATGCTGCAGAGACATGTGTAACACGAGGATCTTCGGCTCGAGCTGTACGATCCACGAGGTGCAATAACTCGATCTTTTTCTCTTTGCTTAAACTTTCTAATGGATTAATCGCCGCATAACGCTGAACCGCATTCACCGCATTAAATGCTTGAGGCGAAATTAAATTGCCTTCTTTAATTTGTGCAATACCTTTTACGGCCTCTGCACATTGTTGTAATGAGGCTAAGTTGATTTGGTCAGAATACGCAAAGCCTGTTTTTTCGCCAGAAACTGCGCGTACACCGACACCGCGATCAATATGAAAGCCACCTTCTTTAATAATACTATCTTCTAATACCCAGCTTTCATCTTGGCTTAATTGAAAATAAAGATCTGCATAATCAATATGACGATGTGACATCACATCAAAAATATTAAGCAATGATTGATGAGATAAATTGCTTGGTGCAAGTAAGGTATCTGAAACCTGTTTTAACATTTGTTCTCCGACATTTATAAAATTTAATTCTGCCAAATCACCCCTCGCCGCTCTTTGCTAAAAAGGGATAGTTTTTTGACTAATCTAAATTATCCAATCCAAATTGGTATAAGGCATTTTTCTTATAACCATAAAGTTCAGCCACAATTGCCGCGGCTTTTTTTAAAGGGAGCTCTTTGGCAATCAAAGTAAGTGCTTTAATTGCTTGCGGTGAAAACTCTTCGCTATCTTCTGATTTTGGTTTACCTTCCACAATTAACACCATCTCACCTTTCGTGCGATTCGGATCTTCACTTAACCATTGACGAAGATCACTTAATTTATCCCCTGCAATGGTTTCCCATGTTTTCGTAATTTCACGGGCAAGTACAACATAGCGTTCACCACCTAATACATCTTGCATATCGGCAAGGGTATCTAAAATGCGGTGGGTTGATTCATAAAAGATTAAAGTGCGGTCTTCTTCTGCGATATTTTCTAACTTATCTTTACGCGCCTTGGTTTTGGCCGGTAAAAAGCCTTCAAAGCAAAAACGGTCAGATGCGATGCCCGATGCGCATAATGCAGTAATCGCTGCACAAGCACCGGGTAATGGCACCACTTTAATGCCAGCCTCACGACATTGACGCACTAAATGAAAACCTGGATCGCTAATTAAAGGGGTTCCCGCATCTGAAATTAATGCAATATTGGTGCCTTGTTTTAGCTTTTCTACCAATACATGAGCTTTTTCTTGTTCATTGTGATCATGCAAGGCGAAAAAAGGCTTTTTGATACCATAATGGCTGAGCAATAAACCACTGTGTCGCGTGTCTTCCGCAGCAATTAAATCCACTTGTGAAAAGGTTTCTAAAGCACGTTGTGTTATATCTTGTAAATTCCCGATTGGCGTGGCGACAATATATAAAATTCCGGTTAAATCATTCATTTTTGTTTGCTTTTACATTGTGAGATAAGTAAGATCGACCATTATTGATTTATTCATTATGGAGCGAATATGTCTATTCTATTACAAGGCGGTCGTTTTAAAAAACGTTTAATGCCGATTTTATTGTCTGTTGCATTAGCGGGTTGTTCTAACTTATTTGGCAGCAGCTTTACTCAAACATTACAACGTGATGCCAATGCAAGTTCTGAATTTTATATGAACAAATTAGGACAAGTACAAGATAAAGAAGATCAACAAACTTACAAACTCTTAGCAGCACGTGTATTAATTACTGAAAATAAAGTGCCACAAGCCGAAGAGTTATTAAATGAATTGGTTGACTTAAACGAAGCACAACAATTAGACCGCGCTTTAGTCGAAGCACGTATCGCTGCGGCGAAAGGCGCTAATGAGATGGCTGAAAGTAAATTACGTGCACTCGATCTGACTAAATTAAGTCCATCACAAAAATCTCGCTATTACGAAACCTTTGCTCAAACAGCTGAAAATCGTAAAGATGTGATTGAAGCGGTGAAAGCGCGTATCAAAATGGATGAAAACTTAACAGACATTCAACGTCGTAAAGATAATGTTGATAAAACTTGGTCGTTACTCCGTTCTGCAAATACTGCTGTTATCAATAATGCCTCAGATGAAGGTAGCGTAGCATTAGGTGGTTGGCTCACCTTGATTAAAGCTTATAACGACAACATCCGTCAGCCAGTACAATTAAGCCAAGCGTTACAAAGTTGGAAATCCGCTTATCCAAACCACGTTGCGGCAACCTTTTTCCCTAAAGAGCTAGAAAGCTTGTTGAATTTCCAACAAACAAATTTAGCTCAAATTGGTTTAGTCTTACCTTTAAGTGGCGATGGCCAAATTTTAGGTACAACGATTCAATCAGGTTTCAATGATGCAAAAGGTGACTCAACCATTCCAGTACAAGTGTTTGACTCATCAACTACCCCGATTAATGACATTATTGCACAGGCAAAAGCATCGGGTATTAAAGCGTTAGTGGGTCCATTACTTAAACAAAACGTCGATGCCATCATTGCGAATCCAAGTGCAGTACAAGGCATGGATGTGCTCACATTAAATGCAACAGCAAATACTCAAGCAATTAACCAAGTATGTTATTACGGTTTATCTCCAGAAGATGAAGCAGAGTCTGCGGCGAACAAAATGTGGAAAGATGGTGTTCGTAACCCAATTGTGGCAATGCCACAAAATGATTTAGGACAACGTGTTGGTAATGCTTTCAACGTACGTTGGCAACGTTTAGCGGGTACAGATGCAAATATTCGCTACTATAACTTACCGGCTGATATTACCTACTTCTTCCAAGGTGCGCCGCAAGATACAAGTGCACTTTATGTCATCTCTTCACCAGATGAATTGGCTGAAATTAAAGGTTATTTAGATACCAGCAATCCGAATGTACGCATTTATGCAAGCTCTCGTTCTAACGCAGCAAGTAATACACCAGAATACTATGCGAAAATGAATGGCGTTCAATTTAGTGATATTCCATTCTTTAAACAAAGCGATTCTTCACAATATCAAAAAGTGGCCGGCTCAACTGGTGGTGAATTCCAATTAATGCGTTTATATGCAATGGGTTCTGATGCATGGTTGCTCATCAATCACTTTAATGAATTACGCCAAGTACCAGGTTATACCTTAAGCGGTTTAACCGGTCAGCTTAGTGCTGATTCAAACTGTGATGTGGATCGCGATATGACATGGTATCAAGTACAAGATGGTAACGTGGTAGCGGTTGCGAACTAATCCATGTTTTCATTAAAACGTCAACAAGGGGCGGGCTTTGAACATCAAGCCCGCCTTTTCTTAGAAACCAAAGGTCTCAAATTCATCGCTGCGAATCAATATTTCAAATGCGGTGAATTGGATCTTATTATGCAAGACGGTCAAACGATCGTTTTTGTTGAGGTACGTCAACGATCCAACTCAGCATTTGGATCCGCTGTTGAAAGCGTGGATTGGCAAAAGCAACAAAAATGGCTGAATGCTGCAAACTTATGGCTTGCTAAGCACGATCTGAGCCTTGAAGATGCGGATTGCCGTTTTGATCTTATCGCCTTTGGTAAAACAGCCAGCGATATTCAATGGTTTCCTAATTTCCTCGATTAATCTTTTCTAATTATGTTACAAAAAGTCAAAGATATTTATAGCGAAAGTATTCAAATTCAAATTTCTGCTTCTAGCCTACTATCAGAAAATATTGCCACCGCCGCACAAATGGTGATGCAATGTTTACTGAGTGGTAATAAAGTCATTGCTTGTGGAGTCTCTCGCTCTTATGCTAATGCACAATTTTTAGTATCAAATCTGCTTAATCGCTATGATTTTGAACGCCCTAGCCTGCCTTCTGTACTGCTTAGCCTTGAAAGTGCGGTCGGTTCTTCACTGGTTTTTGATCAACCTAGTGATCAACTTTATCAACATCAATTTAACGCTATTGCTAAACCCGGCGATTTATTGCTCGCCTTTGCCCCTTTAGGCACAGAAAAAGCCGTGCTAAATACGATTTCCAATGCAGTCAATAAAGAAATTCAGGTGATTGCTTTAACGGGTTCAAATAACGATGCTATTCAAGGTGTATTAGCTGAAACTGATTTAGAAATCTCCATTCCTGCCACTAAAGAAACACGTATTTTAGAAAATCATTTATTCGTGATTAACGCACTTTGTGAGCTTGTTGATAGCACACTTTTCCCAAGAGCTTGACATTAAAGGATTTTCCAACCAAACTATTTCTAAAATTAATTGACTAATTAATTAGCTCACTCATTTATAAAAAGGAGATTAATAATGAAATTGACCCCATTTAAAAAATTAGCCTTCGTCCTAGGCGCATCAATTATGTTACAAGGCTGTGTAGCTGCGGTTGTTGGTGGCGCAGCGGCTGGCGCAAAAGTTGCAACAGATCCTCGTACCATGGGTACACAAGTAGATGACGAAACCCTAGAAATAAAAGTTGAAAACGCATTAGATAAAGATGCACAAATTAAATCTGAAGGTCGTGTAAATGCTGTTTCTTACAGTGGTCGCGTCTTATTAATTGGTCAAGTACCGAGTGAAAGTGTAAAAGAAACCGCAACCAGTCTTGCAAAAGGTGTAGAAGGTGTAAACGACGTATACAATGAATTACGTGTTGGGCCAAAAATTACTTTTGGACAAATTACAAAAGACAGTTGGATTACGACACAAATTAAATCTAAACTCTTTGTAGGCGATAATGTAAAAGCAACAGATGTGAAAGTGATCACCGAAAACGGTGAAGTATTCTTACTCGGAAACGTCACTCAATCACAAGGTGACTCAGCTGCAGAAATTGCAAGCAAAGTCTCTGGTGTTCAAAAAGTTGTCAAAGTATTTAAATATTTGAATTAATTAATTTTTTAACTCTTAAAGTGCGGTCAAAAATCATCTTGTTTTTGACCGCACTTTTTCTTTACAAAGATTTACAAAAAAGATCCTGCCTAAAAAAACATCACTTAGAAGATAAGTCATTTATTTTAAATGACTTATCTTTTGTCAATAATGTAAGTAAAAAATTTACTGCTTGAATTCAATTTTAAAACACTCTATCTTGTGCATCGTTATTTTTCATAACACTATATCTTGTGTTTTTTAAAGTCATCTCTCTAGCAGGTTTTATCTCCCATGAACAAAGGATTAATGGTTACAAAGCGCGATGGTACGCTTGAACAAATCAATTTAGACAAAATTCACCGTGTGATTACTTGGGCGGCTGAAGGCTTGGAAAACGTCTCTGTTTCTCAAGTTGAATTGCGTTCTCATATTCAATTCTATGAGGGTATTCGTACCTCCGATATTCATGAGACCATTATTAAAGCAGCAGCAGACCTAATCAGCAAAGATACCCCTGATTATCAATATCTTGCTGCACGTCTTGCGGTTTTCCATTTACGTAAAAAAGCGTATGGCCATTTTGATCCACCTCGTTTATACGATCATGTGAAAAAATTAGTGCGTATGGGCAAATACGATCCTGCCCTTTTAGCCGACTATACTCGTGAAGAATGGGATGAAATGGATGGGTTTATTGATCACTGGCGTGATATGACCTTTTCTTATGCCGCAGTAAAACAATTAGAAGGAAAATACTTAGTTCAAAACCGTGTAACTGGTGAGATTTATGAATCTGCACAATTTCTTTATTTATTAGTTGCAGCGAGCTTATTCTCAAAATATCCACAAGAAACCCGTTTGGATTACATTCGTCGTTTCTACGATGCAACCTCAACCTTTAAGATTTCTTTACCAACGCCTATTATGGCGGGGGTTCGTACGCCTACGCGTCAATTCAGCTCTTGCGTATTGATTGAATGTGGTGACAGCTTAGACTCTATCAATGCTACCTCTGCAGCAATCGTAAAATACGTTTCACAACGTGCAGGTATCGGGGTGAATGCAGGTGCAATTCGTGCGTTAGGTAGCCCAATTCGTGGTGGCGAAGCCTTCCATACTGGCTGCATTCCATTCTATAAACACTTCCAAAGTGCCGTCAAATCTTGTTCACAAGGTGGCGTACGTGGTGGCGCGGCGACAGTTTACTACCCGATTTGGCACTTAGAAGTTGAAAGCTTATTAGTATTGAAAAATAACCGTGGTGTGGAAGATAACCGTGTTCGTCACATGGACTACGGCGTACAGTTAAACAAATTAATGTATCAACGCTTAATTAAAGGCGCAGACATTACTTTATTCAGTCCTTCAGACGTACCTGGACTTTATGAAGCCTTCTTTGCTGATCAAGATAAATTTGAAGAACTTTACGTGAAATACGAACAGGATCCAAATATCCGCAAACGTTCTGTAAAAGCCGTTGAGTTATTCTCTTTATTAATGCAAGAACGTGCATCAACCGGTCGTATTTATATCCAAAACGTGGATCACTGTAATACCCATTCACCGTTTGATCCGCTTGTTGCACCAGTGCGTCAATCTAACTTATGCTTAGAAATTGCATTGCCAACTAAACCATTACAACATTTCCATGATGAAAATGGTGAAATTGCCCTTTGTACACTTTCAGCATTTAACTTGGGTAAATTAGAGAATTTAGATGAGTTAGAGAGCCTAGCAGATCTTGCAGTACGTGCATTAGATGCATTACTTGATTACCAAGACTACCCTGTTCCTGCGGCGAAACGCTCTTCATTAGGTCGTCGTTCACTTGGTATCGGTGTAATTAACTATGCGTATTATTTAGCGAAAAATGGCGTGCGTTATTCTGATGGCTCAGCGAACGATTTAACTCACCGTACGTTTGAAGCAATTCAATACTATCTATTGAAAGCTTCTATGAACTTAGCAAAAGAATTAGGTGCATGTGAATACTTCAATGAAACCAATTACGCAAAAGGTATTTTACCAATCGATACATATAAGAACGATATCGATAGCTTAACGCAAGAACCATTGCATTATGATTGGGAAACGTTACGTCAAGAAATCAAAGAGTTTGGTTTACGTAACTCGACCTTAACCGCATTAATGCCGTCAGAAACCTCTTCACAGATTTCTAACGCAACAAATGGTATCGAACCACCACGTGGTCATGTAAGTATTAAAGCGTCAAAAGATGGTATCTTAAAACAAGTCGTACCGGATTATGAAAACTTAAGCGACAACTACGAGTTACTTTGGGATATTCCAAGCAATGATGGTTACTTACACTTAGTGGGCATCATGCAAAAATTCGTAGACCAAGCGATCTCTGCAAACACCAACTACGATCCAAAACGTTTTGAAGACGGTAAAGTACCGATGAAAGTGTTGTTAAAAGATCTTTTAACCGCTTACAAATACGGCTTAAAAACCCTCTACTATCAAAACACTCGTGATGGTGCTGAAGACAGCCAAGAAGATTTAGATGACGGCTGTGCAGGCGGTGCTTGTAAGATTTAAAGGGGTATATTATGAGTACTGAAGACATTGAAAAAGCCCTAAATCTTCTAAGAGCTGACTCTCCTACTAATATTCAAGCTATGTTAAATAGTGATAATCCTGATTTGAATGAAGCAGGGAAAATAGAAGCTAGATTAAAAAGAAAGGATGCTGAGAATAAAGAGAAAGTTAGAAACTTTTTTCCCTCACTCATTAATACAATAAAGGGGGGAAAAGCCCTTAAAAAGATTTCTGATAATTTTAATGAGCTTCCAGAATCAAGAAAAGATAGTATTGCAAATAAATATTTAAGACTAGCTGAATGTGATAAACACATTGAAATATCATCAATTCCAGCATTTGCAGATAGTGTAGAAAGGTTACACTATCTGGAAGATGAGCCTAACTTAGCTGAATTATTTGAAGAGCTACTAATAAGTACTATTGACTCATCCCAAAAAGAAGTTAATCATCCTGCTTATGTTGAGGTACTTAAGCAAATAAATAATCAAGAAGCAAAGAATCTTAAACTTATATTCCAAGAACATGAAACTCAGCTAGCTATATCTAATATAAATTTAGTAGTTAATGAAAAAGGGCACTACATAAGTCAAAGACAATACTTATTACCTCAGCCCTATTCATCTATTACCAAAAGAGAATTAGAAAATTGGGAGCGTCTAAAATTAATATCTATAAATATGGATGCATACTTAACTGATGAATCAGAATACATAGATTTAGAAGATAAAATTGAAGAAACTAATAAGACCCTCCCCTCTCCTAAAAGGTTAGAGATAAAAAAAGGCATATTATCTTTTACCGATTTCGGTAAAAACTTTGCTAAAGCAGTTGGCATTATAAAGTAGGAAAATAAAATGGCATACACCACTTTCTCACAAACTAAAAACGACCAATTAAAAGAACCGATGTTCTTTGGTCAAAACGTTAACGTTGCGCGTTACGATCAACAAAAATATGAGACTTTTGAAAAGCTCATTGAAAAACAACTTTCTTTCTTCTGGCGTCCAGAAGAAGTGGATGTGTCGCAAGACCGTATCGACTATGCCGCGTTACCTGAGCATGAAAAACACATTTTCATCAGTAACTTAAAATATCAAACCTTATTAGATTCGATTCAAGGCCGTAGCCCGAACGTCGCATTATTACCGTTAGTGTCTATTCCTGAATTAGAAACCTGGATCGAGACTTGGACATTCTCTGAAACCATCCACTCTCGTTCTTACACACACATTATTCGTAACATTGTGAACGATCCATCTATCGTATTTGATGACATCGTGACGAATGAAGAAATCATCAAACGTGCACGTGACATTTCTTCTTATTACGATGATTTAATCCGTGATAGCCAACTTTATAGTCTATATGGCGAAGGTACATACACGGTAGATGGTAAAGAATGTGTGGTGACATTACGTAACCTGAAAAAACAACTTTACCTTTGCTTGATGAGTGTGAACGCACTTGAAGCGATTCGTTTCTACGTATCGTTTGCTTGTTCCTTTGCCTTTGCAGAGCGTCAATTAATGGAAGGTAATGCAAAAATCATTAAATTCATCGCCCGTGATGAAGCCTTACACTTAACTGGTACACAGCACATTTTAAATATTATGGCTGCAGGTCAAGATGATCCTGAAATGGCTGAAATTGCAGAAGAATGTAAACAAGAAGCCTATGATTTATTCTTAGCCGCAGCAGAGCAAGAAAAAGAATGGGCGGATTACTTGTTCAAAGACGGTTCAATGATTGGTTTGAACAAAGACATTTTGGTGCAATACGTGGAATACATCACCAATATCCGTATGCAAGCAGTAGGTCTTCCATTACCATTTGGTGCGCGTTCTAACCCAATTCCATGGATTAACGCATGGCTTGTTTCTGACAACGTACAAGTAGCGCCACAAGAAGTCGAAGTGAGTTCTTACCTTGTTGGTCAAATTGACTCTAAAGTCGATACTAATGATTTCGGCGATTTCGATCTTTAATTAATCACTCTACGTAAAGACCGGTCAGTATTTTCAGAGTTTAAAACCTTTGGAAAATTGACCGCTCTTTTGTT
This sequence comes from Haemophilus parainfluenzae T3T1, assembly GCF_000210895.1. Lineage (NCBI taxonomy): Bacteria > Pseudomonadati > Pseudomonadota > Gammaproteobacteria > Pasteurellales > Pasteurellaceae > Parahaemophilus > Parahaemophilus parainfluenzae. The sequence goes on from NC_015964.1 coordinate 1,874,295, forward strand.
TGTATGAATATCAAGACATGATGATAAACGTTTTGATTAAAAAAATAGCACAATTTTGCTTTCCTGCATTTATCACCAACACTTCCCCTATAAAACAGATGACTTCATTAAAAAAGGCTTAACAAAAAACCATGCTATGGGTAGAATAGAAGAAACCTTTTTATTTTCAATAAATCACATTCTAATTACAAACTAGCGAGGTAAAGGATATGTCTGAACAAGAAGTTAAAGAATTAGATCTCAATGGTGAAATGCAAGTTCGCCGTGAAAAATTAGCCGCATTACGTGCAAAAGGTAATGCGTTCCCGAATCAATTCCGCCGAGATGCCCTTGCTCAAGATTTACATGATAAGTATGAAGCCGAAGATGGCGAAGTATTAAAAGAAAAAGCCATTGAAGTGGCCGTTGCTGGTCGTATTATGACTCGTCGCGCAATGGGTAAAGCCACCTTTATTACTTTGCAAGATATGAGTGGCAAAATTCAATTATACGTTGCTCGTGATAACCTTCCAGAAGGCGTTTATGAAGAAGATGTAGGTAGCTGGGATTTAGGCGATATTATTGGGGTGAAAGGTACACTTTTCAAAACCAAAACCAATGAATTAACCATTAAAACAACGGAAGTTCAACTTTTAACCAAAGCGCTTCGTCCATTACCAAACAAATTCCATGGTTTAACTGACATGGAAGCACGTTATCGTCAACGTTACTTAGATTTAATTTCTAATGAAGAATCTCGCCGCACATTTATTATTCGTTCAAAAGTGATTGCGGGTATTCGTGAATTCTTTATTTCTAAAGGTTTCATGGAAGTAGAAACCCCTATGCTACAAGTGATTCCTGGCGGTGCATCTGCTCGTCCATTTATCACTCACCACAATGCATTAGACGTTGATATGTATCTTCGTATTGCACCAGAACTTTACTTAAAACGTTTAGTGGTTGGTGGTTTTGAACGCGTATTCGAATTAAACCGTAACTTCCGTAATGAAGGGGTTTCTGTTCGCCACAATCCAGAATTCACTATGCTTGAATACTACCAAGCTTATGCCGATTATCATGATTTAATGGATAATACCGAAGAATTATTGCGTAAATTAGCGATTGATATTCTTGGTACCACCATTGTGAAATACGGTGATTTAGAATTTGACTTCGGCAAACCATTTGAGCGTATTACACTACATGATGCAACCATTAAATATGGTGCAGATAAAGGTATCGTAAAAGAAGATCTTTATGACTTCGATCGTGCAAAAGCAACAGCTGAGCGCTTGGGTATCGAAGTACAAAAATCTTGGGGCTTAGGCTCTATCGTGAATGCGATCTTTGAAGAAGTGGCTGAACATCACTTAATTCAACCAACCTTCTTAATGGCACACCCTGCAGAGATTTCTCCGCTTGCACGTCGTAACGATGAAAACCCAGAAGTAACAGACCGTTTTGAATTGTTCATCGGTGGTCGTGAAATTGGTAACGGTTTCTCAGAATTAAACGATGCCGAAGACCAAAACGAACGTTTTGATGCACAAGTTGCAGCGAAAGAAGCGGGTGATGATGAAGCGATGTTTAAAGATGATGACTTCGTTGTGGCACTTGAACACGGTTTACCACCAACAGCAGGTGAAGGTTTAGGTATTGACCGCTTAGCAATGCTTTATGCTAACGCGCCATCTATCCGTGATGTGATCCTATTCCCTGCAATGCGTCAAAAATAATTAAATTGAAATAACATAAAAGGAAGTCTATTGACTTCCTTTTTTATTGTTTAATAAGTGCGGTCATTTTTTACCGCACTTTCATGAAAAAAAGAGATAACCATCTTAACGATTATCTCTTTTACATTCTAATTGAAATTATTTACCCCAAACTTCTTCCACGATACTACGGATAAATTCGAGTTTCTTCCATTGTTGTTCTTCCGTCAAGATATTACCCTCTTCCGTTGAAGCAAAACCACATTGTGGACTTAAGCAAAGTTGATTGATATCCACATATTGTGCCGCTTCTTTAATACGAGCAATAATTTCATCACGGTTTTCTAACTCGCCCGATTTAGAAGTGATTAATCCTAATACTACTTGTTGATTTTTAATAAAGCGTAAAGGTTTGAAGTCTCCTGCACGATCACTGTCGTACTCTAAGAAGAAACCATCTACATTACAATGACCAAATAAGGTTTCTGCGATAGGTTCATAACCACCTGCCGAGAACCAAGTTGAACGGAAGTTACCACGACAAATATGCATTGTAATCGCTAAATCAGCAGGTTTCGCAGCTACGATTTTGTTTAACATATACACATAATCTTTAGCAATTTGATCTAAATCTAAACCGCGTTCAGTATAGGTTTTACGTTTATCTTCAGCACAAAATTCGCCCCAACTGGTATCATCCAACTGTAAATTGCGGCAGCCTAATTTATAGAATATATTCATCGCATCAATATAAGCATCAGCAATATCATCTAATAACAACTGATTGTTATCTTTATAACGTTCAATTGGCTGATAATCTGTGGCACGTACTGTACAAATTAAATGAAGCATAGACGGAGAAGGAATCGTTAATTTGACTTCAGTCTCCCCTGCTATTTTTTGTAATGAGCGGTAATGTTCAACGAAAGGATGGCTCTCTGAAAAACCAACTTTATCCACAATTTTTAACGTTTTTGGACGTACATTATCGTGTTTAAATTGCACTGAGAATTTTTCAGCATCCACTTCTTTCACACCATCTAATGCGGCTAAGAAATCCAAATGCCAAAAAGTACGACGAAATTCACCATCGGTCACCGCATGTAATCCAACATTTTTTTGATGTTCTACCAATTTAGCAATTTCTGCATCTTCAACTTGCGTTAAATCAGTACAAGAAATATCACCACAACTACATTGATAACGAGCCTGTTTTAAAGCCTCTGGGCGTAAAAAACTGCCTACAATATCAAAACGATATGGCGCAGAAGTACGAATAGTAGCATTTGGAAAAAGTTTACTCATTTTGCTTTCCTATATTTAATTAATTTTAAGATAGATTGAGTGTAACAAAATTAACGTCCTCATTAAAGATTTAGACGTCTAGATGGATGTGAATTTTATTATGATTTTATATGAATGGAATTGATATAAAATTTAAAAAGAAAAGTGCGGTTTAAATTTCTCTTAAATTTTGACCGCACTTTCAATGATTAACGATAGTTTACTTGTTCACTATCGGATAAATGAATGGTGGTTTTTGCCAGCTGTGTCTCAGAAATCACTTTACCATGACGAATAGAATAACGTGTAGGAACTTGACGGCGTACGGCATCAAAGCCATTTTCTGCTGGCAATACAATAAAGTTTGCACTGTTACCTTCTTTGATTCCATAATCCGTTAAACCCAATGCTTTTGCACTATTTTCAGTGACTAGTTTCAAACCATCATTAATTTGACCATATCCCATTAACTGGCAAACATGTAATCCCATGTGTAATACCTGCAGCATATTCGCTGTGCCTAGAGGATACCAAGGATCAAACACATCATCATGGCCAAAACAAACATTGATGTTATTTTTGAGCATCTCTTTTACTCGTGTTACACCACGGCGTTTTGGATAGGTATCAAAGCGTCCTTGAAGATGAATATTCACTAATGGATTTGCAACAAAATGAATTTTTGACATTTTTAGTAGTCGGAAAAGGCGTGATGCATAAGCATTATTATATGAGTGCATGGCCGTTGTATGGCTTGCTGTTACCTTTTCCCCCATGTCATATTTCAAGGCTAATGCCGCGACAGTTTCAACAAAACGAGATTGTTCATCATCAATTTCATCACAGTGGATATCAATCTGTTTGTTGTACTTACGAGCAATATCAAAAGCGATATGCATGGATTCCACGCCATATTCACGGGTAAATTCAAAGTGTGGAATACCTCCAACAACATCAGCGCCCATCTCCATAGCCTGATCTAATAGTTTCTCGCCATTTGGATAAGACAAAATACCTTCTTGTGGAAACGCTACAATCTGTAAATCTACCCAAGGGGCGATTTCTTTTTTGACTTCAAGCATGGCTTTTAATGCTGTTAATGTTGGATCAGAGACATCAACATGAGTACGAACATACTGAACCCCATTTGCAATCTGCCATTTTAATGTCTTCCATGCTCGAGATTTTACATCTTCATGGCTTAATAATGATTTACGCTCAGCCCAACGCTCAATCCCTTCAAATAAGGTACCCGATTGGTTCCAATTAGGCTGCCCAGCTGTTTGTGTTGCATCCAAATGAATATGAGGCTCTACAAATGGCGGATAAATAATACCTTCTTCACCATCGAGTATCTCACCTGAATAATTAAAAACCTCATCTTGAGGAAAAATTCGACTAATTTTTCCTTCTTCAATTAAAATCTGCCATAACCCTTCTCGATTATGAATGTGTACATTTTTAACTAACATCCGTTTTCCTTATTTCATCGCTAATTTTTTACCGAGTAATGGTGTTAAAACCAAATAGGTAACTGCCCCACCAATCACCGCATTCACAGGGATAATGCCTGGTAATAATTTACCACAAGCCACACCAATAATGACTGAAACGATCGCAGTCCAATTTATATTTAAGAATTTAGCTTGTTCAAAATTTTCATAGGCTTTACGACGTAAAATATAATCAGCAATAATGACACCACCAATAGGAGGAATTGCTGAAGATAAGAAAGTCAGCCAGCCGACAAAATTATTATATAACCACAAGGCACATAAGGTTCCGATAATACCATTAACGACAGATAAAGTGCGGCTACTTAATCCCGTAATATTCGCAAAACCTAAACCTGAAGCATAAAGCGCATTATCATTTGTCGTCCAAATGTTTAAGCCGAGTACAATGATAGCTGGAATAATAAGACCTTGAGCAACCATCACATCAGAAATATCTGACATTCCCGTTACTGCCGCGCCTGCTGCACCAAAAATAAACATTAATGAGTTACCTAAAAAGAAAGCAATCATACTAATAATGATTGCTTGCTTTGCTTTTCGACCAAATCGAACAAAATCGGCAGTTAATGAGCCCGCACTAATAAAGGAGCCTACAACTAATGTGATCGCCATTGAGAGAGAAATGCTTTCTTTTGGCACAATATGTTGCAATACTTCTAAGCCACCGGCATTCGTAACGGCAAGGTAAACTGAGTAAGAACCTAATATGGCAATAGCTGGTACCGCAATAGTGGAAAGAATAGTTAGCGCTGAAATACCAAAGAAGACCGTAATCGTCATCAATAAACCAGAACCCAGAATTAAATAATTAACATCAATACCAGTTACTTTATTAACTGGGATTGCAAACATCGCCACGCCAACACCAAACCAACCGACTTGAGTGCCCCCAAGCAATAAAGATGGTAACCACGAACCTCTAATACCAAATGAATAGCGCGCTAAAATATGCGTGGTTAATCCTGTTTTAGCCCCAATATAGCCAAGAAAAGAGGTATAAATACCTAACATTAGGTTACCTAAAATAACGGCAAGCCAGAAATCATTATAGGTTAACGATGTCCCTAATGTTCCCCCTGTCCACATACTCGCTGAAAAGAATGTTAAACCTAACATGACAAATGTTAACGCTATCGCACCTTTTCGCTCATTATAGGGGACGGGCTTTAAACTAAAATTTTCCGAACTCATGAAATAGTCTCCTTCCTAATAAAAATCGAGGCATTCTAATACTAAGAAAACCAAAAGGCAAACGTTTGCGTAACCGCATAATCAAGAAATAGATAAAAAAATACCCGCAATTTCGCGGGTATTTTATCGTTAGCTAAGAAAACTAGATACATAAGAAATTATGGTTTTTCCACTTAATATTGCCATAATAATCACTACAAACCAGCCAGCAAAAGCTAAACAAATTGGGTGTTTATAGCTACCAACAATATTGCTTCGATAAGCGGCTAATAAAATCAAGGCTAGTGCTATTGGTAAAATTAAACCATTTAGGGTTCCCACAAAAACCAGTACAGCAGCAGGTTTCCCTACAGTGACAAGAACTGCTGTAGAAACCACTATAAACCCAATAATCCAACAGTTTCTATTTCGTTCAATTGTCGGACAAAGGCTCGTGAGGAATGATACCGATGTATAAGCGGCACCAATAACTGATGTGATAGACGCTGCCCAAATCACCACGCCAAATAAGATTTGGCCAAAATGGCCTGCCACGTATTCGAAAGGCGTTTCTGCTGGATTTTTAGGATTCAACGGAATCCCTTTGGCGACAACACCAAGCACTGCAAGAAATAATACAACACGCATGGTAGAGGCGATTAAAATAGCCGATACAGAGCTACGACTCACTTCAGCCATTGCTTTTTCACCCTGGATCCCCGCGTCTAATAAGCGGTGAGCTCCAGCAAAGGTAATATATCCCCCTACGGTTCCTCCAACTAATGTCACAATTGCGATAGGATCAACTTGCTCTGGAATAAAGGTACGATATGCTGCTTCTACTACTGGCGGTTCTGTTTTAAACATAACATACAAAGTCAGTGCAATCATAATAAAACCCATTAATTGGGCAAAGCGATCCATTAACAATCCTGCTTCTTTACGTAAAAAAATTAAAATTGCAATGATGCCACTGATAACAGCTCCTGTTTCTGGGGCGATACCAAAGATTGAATTAAGCCCTAGGCCTGCGCCCCCTACATTACCAATATTAAAAGCCAACCCTCCCATCACGATAAGTGACGCAAGAAAATAGCCCGCGCCTGGAAAAACAGCATTAGAAATATCCTGTGCTCGCTTTCCTGATACCACCACAATTCGCCAAATATTAAGCTGAGCACCAATATCTAACAAAATCGATAATAAAATCACAAAGCCAAAACTGGCTAATAAGGTGTTTGTAAAGGTTGCAGTTTGAGTTAAAAAGCCAGGACCAATTGCTGAAGTCGCCATTAAAAATGCCGCCCCTAGCACTGCATTTCGGCGGTGATTGATTGATGCCATAAAGCACCTCCCTTGTTAAGTTGATGTTGTGTGTTATGTTTATTCGGCTTATACCGTTATTGTTATATGATTTTTTTCTAATTCTTCCACAATGCGTGCTGCAAATTGTAGAGAATGTTGATTATCGCCATGTAAACAGATACTTTCTGCTTTTACTGGCACAAGGCTTCCATCAATGGCTTTGACTTGACCTTCTGTTACCATTTGTAACACTTGTTGAATGGCTTCCTCATCAGACTCCACCATTGCATTCGGTTGCGAACGAGGTACTAAACTCCCATCAGCCATATAATGGCGATCCGCAAACACTTCAGAAATGGTTTGTAAACCTTCTTCCTCAGCTACGCGTAACATTAAGCTGCCTGCTAATCCCATTAATTTTAAACTCGGATCAAATTGATAAATAGTTTGTGCAATTAAACGGGCTAACTTTTCATCTTTAGCAGCTTGATTGTATAAAGCACCGTGAGGTTTAACATAACTAATTTCCGTGCCTTCCCCATCACAAATTGCTTTTAAGGCACCAAGCTGATAGCGCAAATGTGCAATTAATTCCTGTTCAGGTAAATCCATCTGAGTTCGCCCAAAATTTTCTCGATCAGGGAAGCCTGGATGAGCCCCTATACGCACCTGGTTTTCTTTCGCAAATCTGACCGCACTTTGCATTTCTTTTGCTCCACCGGCATGTAAACCGCAAGCAATATTGGCAGAAGAAAGCAATTTTAATAAGGCCTCATCAAAAGGAAAACCTTCAGCAATATCGGCATTTAAATCAATTTTTTTCATCGACAATTCTCCTAATTTGATCGAGGTATATCTCATTTTTACGACGCAATTTTGCGGCTTGTTCTAAACTAACTGCCTCGAATTGAATGGTTGAGCCTAAACGTACCTGTGCCAACGCACCAAGATCCGCATCGATCACATTGGCAATTTTGGGATAACCGCCCGTAGTTTGTGCATCAGCCATTAAAATAATTGGTTGACCACTTGGTGGCACTTGTACGCTACCAAATTGAATAGCATGAGAGAGCATTTCCAGCGGTTGCTTTAATTCTAATTTTTGCCCTTGAAAACGATAACCCATGCGATCACTGTTGCTTTGCAACGTCCATTTACTTCGCCACCAATAATATTGGGATTTTCGTTTAAATGCCTGATATTCAGAGGACGGTAACGCATGAATAGTATGTTTAAGTGGAATAGGTGCAATCCCAATTTCACTACGCAAAATAGGATCATTTACCGTTTGCAGTTGATCGCCCACTTGTAAACCACGTCCTTCTATTCCTCCTATTTGAGCTCGGAGATCTGTACTACAAGAGTTCAATTCTTGGGGTAAGGTAAAACCACCTTGAACACATAAATAGCCATGCATACCAATTTTTGCACGTATCATTTTCAGAACTTGCCCAGCTCGTACCTGATAACGCCAGTAAGCAAAAACCGGTTTATCATCTAAGGTCATTTCATAAAATGCCCCAGTGACACAAAAATTCATATCCTGCTGGAATTGCAATGTAATACCACCTAAAGGGACTTCGATTGCCGGGGCATCCTCTGCATTACCTAGTAAAATATTACCAGCGCGTAACGCCAATTTATCCATTGCTCCACATTGACTAATCCCAAATCGACGTAAACCAAAACGGCCTAAATCCTGAATTGTTGCGCGGGATTGCACATCAATAACATGAATCATAATTCAATCCCCTCCACCACAAATTTCACCGTATCTCCTGCTTGTAATAAAGTAGGTTGTGCTTGATTTTTGTCAAAGAGCGCATGCTTAGTATGACCGATTAATTGCCATCCGCCAGGAGAGGAAAAGGGATAAATGCCCGTTTGAGCCCCACCAATACCAACAGAACCGGCAGGAACAAGTGTTCTTGGGACAGCACGACGTGGCGTGTGCAGGCTTTCAGGTAAACCACCTAAATAGGGAAAACCAGGTTGGAAACCAATCATATATACCGTATAAATCGGTTCGCTATGCATTTGAACAATTCGTTCTGGTGTGGTGTTATGTAATTTGGCTACTTCAGATAAATCTTGGCCTAATTCGCCGCCATAAATTACCGGGATCTCGATATGACGACCTTGAAAAGTGGATACTTTCAATTCTCCCCAACGTAGTTCCAAGCGCTGAATAAGCGGCTCAAAATCTACGTAAAAATCAGTGAAGACCGTGAGATTATTCATTCCCACGACAACTTCTACAATATCTTTCTCAGACTGTAGTTGGTTGGCAAACGCCCAGAGTTGGCGTTGTTGTTGAAGTGAAGCTGGTGGCGGTAAAGAGCAAACCACCGCCGACTCGCTGATCGGGGTTATATTCATAAGGTACCCTTTATTCTGATGTTGTGTTATTTGTTATTTTTTTGTTACACCTCTCTTTTAAAGGATATTTATAGGTTTTGTCAAGGTTTTGTATCAAAAATAAAATGTGACAAAGATCTCATTCTTCACATTTTGATCTCAATCAAAAGTGCCAAATAACATATAATAAAAGGGTCTATTATTTATTTAACAATTATAAAAAAGGAATAAACATGAAAACATTGAGTGAATTTATTGTTGAACGCCAAGCAGAGTACCCAAATGCAAAAGGGGAACTTAGTGGTATTTTGTCTTCTATTCGTTTATTAGCAAAAATCATTCATCGTGATATCAATAAAGCAGGTTTAACCAATATCCTTGGTCAGTCTGGTGTCGAAAACGTGCAAGGTGAAAGCCAAATGAAATTGGACTTATTCGCCCATAACACCATGAATGCAGCCCTCATGTCACGTGAAGAAGTGGCGGGTTTTGCTTCTGAGGAAGAAGAAAGCTTTATCGCTTTTGATACTGAACGTGCTCGTAATGCGAAATATATTATTTTGACTGACCCACTTGATGGTTCATCCAATATTGATGTGAACGTTTCTGTTGGTACGATTTTCTCTATTTACCGTCGTGTATCCCCTATTGGCTCACCTGTTACCTTAGAAGACTTTATGCAACCAGGTAATAAACAAGTCGCGGCGGGTTACATCGTGTATGGTTCTTCCACTATGTTGGTTTATACCACTGGTCATGGTGTAAATGGTTTCACTTATGATCCATCTATCGGTACATTCTGTCTTTCTCATGAAAATATGCAAATGCCAAAAGACGGTAAAATTTACTCCATCAATGAAGGACAATATCTTAAATTCCCACAAGGGGTAAAAAAATACATTAAATATTGCCAAGAGGAAGATAAAGCAACTAACCGACCTTATGCGTCACGTTATATTGGTTCATTAGTGGCAGACTTCCACCGTAACTTATTAAAAGGCGGTATCTACATTTATCCAAGTGCAACTAACTATCCAAATGGTAAGCTTCGTTTGCTTTATGAAGGCAATCCAATGGCATTCTTAGCAGAACAAGCGGGGGGTATTGCATCTGATGGTTACAATCGAATTTTAGATATTCAACCAAGTGAACTTCACCAACGTGTACCACTTTTCATCGGTTCCGCAGAAATGGTGAAAAAAGCCGAAGAAATGATGAGAGAATTTAAAGAAGATTAAATTCCTAAAGTGCGGTCAATTTTAACCGCGCTTTTTTAGCGAACAAAAAAGCGAACTTTATATGTTCGCCTTTTTCATTTTTTGTATTAATCTCGTTTTCTTGCAAGTAGCCACCAAATAATCGCCATAAACAAGAGGCTTGGCATTAGTGCACCTAAAAAAGCTGGCGCATTAAATACCACACTCATTTGTCCAAAAATTTCATTGACGACATAGAACAAGAAACCAAAACAAATCCCCGTTACGATTCTCGCTCCTGCAGTGACACTACGTAATGAACCAAAGATGAAAGATAACGCAAGCATCATCATTACACCTACAGAAAGGGGCTGAAAAATCTTACGCCAATAGGTTAATTCAAAACGGCGAGAATCCTGTCCTGTTTGTTTTAAGAAAGCAATATATTCATACAAACCGGAAATAGATAATGACGTTGGACGTAATGAAACTGCGCCTAATTTATCTGGCGTTAAGCTTGTTGCCCAATCTTCTGTTAAACGGTTTGTTGTGGTAATTTGTTCTTTTGATACCGCTGAATTATTCACTTGACGCAACTGCCATTGATTATTTTCAGCAGAATATTGTGCTTGATTTGCATGCTTCAAATGAGTGAGATTACGCTGTTCATCAAAGGTATAAATATAAATATCTTCTAATTGTGCATCATCGGTAATACGACGAACATACACGAAATTATTACCATCTTTTGCCCATACACCATTTTTTACCGAAAGCATTGAACCACCGGAAAGTGCACGAGTACGCATATCACGAGCAAACTGTTCAGTTTGTGGAATCCCCCACTCACCAATAATCATAGTAAAAAGCACCAGTGGAAGTGCCGTTTTCATGACAGCTAATCCAATTTTAAAACGAGAAAAACCTGCGGATTGCATGACCACTAATTCACTGCGGCTGGCTAAATTACCTAAAGCAATTAAGGCACCTAACAAGGCCGCCATTGGGAAAAAGGTTTCCACATCTTTAGGAATGGTTAATCCTGTATAAGCCACCGCTTGCCAAATATCATAAGAACCTTTACCTACGCTACGAAATTGTTCTACAAATTTGATAATTGCCGAAAGGCCAACCAACGTAAATAACGTGGCAAAAATTGCCCCTAAGATGCTTTTACCGATATAACGATCAAGAGTATTCATTAACATTGTTATTACCCTTTTCTGAATACACGACGGAATTTATGCATAGCAGTGCTATCCCAACTATTCAGCACAATCCCTAAAATTAAAAAGGCGATATTTACCAACGGCATTAACAAACCTGCATCAAGCTTATCAGCCCCCCCCGCAGATTTAAATGAGCTTTGTAACAAGAAGTAAATTAAATAAAGCAATAATGCTGGTAAGATTTTTGCGAAACGACCTTGACGAGGATTCACTTTACTCATTGGTACAGCAATAAGCGCCATTAAAGGCACCGCTAAAATTAAGGTAATTCGCCAATGCAACTCTGCTTTTGCGGCTGCACTTTTATCTTTTAATAATTGCTCAAAAGATAATTCAGCGGCTTCATCACTTTCCGAGTTTGTCTCTTGATGGCCTAAATACGCTTGGTAGTCATCAAAATGTGTAATACGAAAATCAGGAAGTACGGATGTGCCTTCTACACGCAAGGTATTCTGTAAATTCAAGACTTGGTCACCATTCGGTAACGCTTTTAATTCACCTTTTTCAGCCGTAACCACTGATGGTTTAGTTTGGCCTTTGGCTTTCATTTGGAAAAGATAAACATCACTGATTTGATTACCGTTAATCTTATCAATGAATAAGACGAAATTATTGTTGCTTGTGGACATGAATTGACCAGAAGCCAATGCCCCCATGGTTGGGTTCGCTTTAGCATCTTCGACAATCGCCGCTTGCTTTTGAATGGCCCATGGAGAAAGCCACAATGCATTGTAAGCAGCCAAGCCAGCTGTGAACAAAGAAAGAATTAACGCCACACGAACAAGGATACGTTGTCCCACACCACAAGCCCGCATTACCGTAATCTCACTTTCTGCGTAGAGTCGACCGAAAGTCAGCAAAATGGCGATAAACAAACATAATGGCAACATTAATTGCGCCATTGTCGGCATCCCTAAACCAAGTAAAGAGAACACCAGATCGGCGGGAACCTTACCATTTGCCGCTGAACCAAGTACGCGAACAAGTTGTTGGCTGAAGAAAATTAAAAGCAAAATAAACAAAATCGCAATCTGGCTTTTAAAGACTTCTTTCGTTAAATATCGGGTTAATATCATTCTTTTTTCTAACTAAAAAACACGGGAAACTGGCTAATTTAGATGGCGTATGATACCTTATTTTGACTGATTTAAATAGCAAATTAGCAACATAAGGAAATAACATGAAATATCAAGCAAACTCAACCGCACTTTCTCAATCAACCGATTGCCTTATCATCGGCATTTATGAGAACAACGAATTGACAAAAAGTTTCAATGAAATCGACCAAATCACAAAAGGTTACCTCAGTCAGTTAGCCCAAAGCCAAGATCTTTCAGGCAAAATTGGCCAAGCGACTCTGCTTCATTCGTTACCAAATCTTGCCGCTAAACGCGTGTTAGTCGCAGGTTGTGGCAAAAAAGGTGAAACGACTGAACGCCAATTTAAACAAATCATCCAACGTGTTACCCAAACATTAAAAGAATTAAATATTCAACAAGTGGTAAATAATTTAACGGATGTGGAAATCAAAGACCGCGATCTATTTTGGAATGTGCGTTTTACTGTTGAAACCATCGAACATAGCCTTTATCAATTTGATGAATTTAAAAGTAAAAAAGCGGATGCTATCTCACTTCAAGAAATCATTTTTAATATCGATGACGCACAAGCTAAGCAAGCCATCGCAGAAGCGCAAGCCATTGCAAATGGTGTAAAAGCTGCGCGTAATATCGCGAATATGCCACCTAATATTTGTACACCGGCTTATTTAGCAGAACAAGCTAAAAAATTAGCTGAAACATCAACCGCACTTTCCCTCGATGTGGTTGATGAAGAAGACATGACAAAACTTGGCATGAATGCGTATTTAGCCGTATCTCGAGGTTCGCAAAATCCAGCTTATATGTCTATTTTACATTTCAACAATGCGCCTGATAAAAACGCGAAACCAATCGTGTTAGTAGGTAAAGGCTTAACCTTTGATGCGGGCGGTATTTCTTTAAAACCTGCCGCAGATATGGATGAAATGAAATACGATATGTGCGGTGCGGCTTCGGTATTCGGTACGATGAAAGCCATTGCTGAATTAAATCTGCCACTCAATGTTATCGGCGTATTAGCAGGTTGTGAAAACTTACCTGATGGCAATGCTTATCGTCCAGGTGATATTCTCACCACGATGAACTGTTTAACCGTAGAAGTATTAAATACCGATGCGGAAGGACGTTTAGTACTTTGTGATGCGCTCACCTATGTAGAACGTTTTGAACCGCAATATGTGATTGATGTCGCAACCCTAACAGGTGCTTGCGTGGTGGCGTTAGGTCAACATAACAGCGGCTTAGTTTCAACTGATGATGCCTTGGCTGAACAGTTATTAAAAGCGGCACAGCAAACTACCGATAAAGCTTGGCGTTTACCGTTGAGTGAAGAATATCAAGAGCAATTAAAATCACCATTTGCCGATTTAGCCAATATTGGCGGGCGTTGGGGCGGTGCAATTACTGCGGGGGCATTCCTCTCTAACTTTACGAAAAAATATACTTGGGCGCATTTAGATATTGCTGGGACAGCTTGGCTTCAAGGCGCCAATAAAGGTGCAACAGGTCGTCCAGTATCTTTATTAACACAATTCTTAATTAACCAAACTAAATAATTAATATATAGGGCTAACATTACGTTAGCCCTAAATTTTTCTCAAAATCTGACCGCACTTTATTCCAATTCGAACTCCATCAGTAATGGATTATGATCTGACGAAGTAACCACTTCTGATGTTGCGCTGACCACCTTTACGCCTCGCATAAAAATATAATCCAGTGGATAACCTAAGAATCGCACTCGCTCATCTTGAGAGAGCGCCACAGAATTCAATCCATATTTTTTGATCAGATTATTCACTAAATTAAGACGCTCTTCATTCCATGCATTAAAGTCCCCCGCCATAATGATGGGACCTTGATGATTTTCAACAAAGGAAAAAAGCTGTTTTAACTGTGCTTGATAAGCGGAAATCCCCCACTCAAAATTAATTAAATGCACATTGATAATCAGCAAGCTATTGCCTTTTTCTAATGGCAAATTCATTATACTCGCGACTTTAGGAATTTGAATTATTGGTTCTGCTACACCACCACCGCAATACCATTCGGGTTGTGTTTGGGTAAATGTCTTTACTCCTGATAAGAGCTCGTTAAAAGAAAAAGAGGACACAAAAAGTGCGGTCGAAAATGTACTTAAATTTTGATGCTGCGTCGCTTCTTGCAATAACACAAAATCAGCCCGTTTAGAGAGTCGTTCTAAATCCTCTTGCCATCCTGTATCTTGCCCCTTATGCACATTCCAAGTTATCAAATGAAAACGAGAAGCGGCTAATTTAGGCACTAAATCATCAGCCTTGTCACATTGCATATTTAACTTGTTTTCAAAAGGAATATAACTTGTTTTTTGTGACGTATTTAATTGAATTAATGTACGATCAAAAATTGTTAAATTCGTAAAAAAATACCCAGCCCCTAAAATGGCTAATACTAAGCCAATCTTTAAAAATCGGTTAATTTGCTTCATCCTCTCCCCTTCTCATCTATCCTCTACGCACGAATGATAACAGCTCATCAAAGCAATGCAACTTCCACCTAAATACTCATCGACATCTACCTACAACATGGTAAGTTTAAATTTTCTCTTTGATTTAAATCATACTTTGTTAAAAAAACCTTTGCATTTTTCTCTTGTTATCTTAGTATTTTACTCAACTTCTAACTCTACCATTAATAAGGAGATTCATTATGTCTTTTGGAGATAAAAAATTAAGTGAAATCGCTGTCAGCGTACCCGGCTCAACTTCCCTACTTCGTAAATACGATTTGGATTTCTGCTGTGGAGGTTCTGATACGCTTGCAAACGCCGCCGCAGAAAAAGGATTAAATTTAGCCGAAATTGAAACCCGTTTAACCGAGCTTCAAAACAGCAAAGCAGAAAACCCAGAGGAATATTGGGTTAATGCAACTTATCCTGAAATTATCGATCATATTTTAGTTCGTTATCATCAACGTCACCGTGAACAACTTCAAGAATTAATCGTCTTAGCAGATCGTGTAGAAAGTGTTCATGGCGATCGTGAAGATTGTCCAATGGGCGTTGCGGCTGAATTACGCAATGTCTATGAAGATTTAAGTAATCATATGATGAAAGAAGAGCACGTGCTTTTCCCAATGATCAAAGCCGGTAATTATATGATGGCGCAAATGCCAATTCGCATGATGGAAATGGAACATGCAGAACACGGCGAACATTTAGACGTATTGAAATCATTAACAAACAATATGACGCCTCCTGCAGATGCTTGTAACACATGGCGTGCGCTTTATAGCGGTATCCAAGAATTTGCAGATGATTTAATGATGCATATTCATCGTGAAAATAATGTTTTATTCCCTCGTGTGATTGCTGAAAATCACTAAGAACAAATCATATAAAGAAAAAGGGCGAAATCATTCGCCCTTTAAAATTAGCCTAAAACTGACCGCACTTTACTTCTCTTCACTGCCTTTATATAAACGGTTTTTATACAAATAGCTGCCAAGTAAGGCATGTGCCAAGGCTTCTTTTTTCATTTCTTCCGGTACTTCTTTTTCAGTTAATGTGTCTTTTTCTTTATCGTAAACATAACCTTTTGCTTTGCTATTTGGTGTTTGGATAACGACATCATGATTGCCTTTCATTAAAGCTTGGGTTTGATCAAACTGCATAAACGCACGATCTGGATTAGCGTCTTGCGTTAAATCAAAACCAATCATCGGATAATTACCACTTACGCCCGCAATAGAAAGTAAGGTTGTCGGCATATCAATTTGACTCACTAAACGACTGTCTCGGCGTGGCTCAACATGATCACCTAAAATTAACGCAGGAATATGGAAATGCTTAATTGGCACTAAGCTTGCCCCTGCAGCACGGGAGTCGTGGTCTGCAATCACTAAGAACACGGTATCTTTCCAATAATTAGATTCTTTCGCTAACTTGAAGAAATGACCAATCGCATAATCCGCATATTTTGCGCTGTTATTACGTGTTGCTTTTGGTTGTTCATAAAGCTCAATTTTGCCATCTGGAAACTCGAAAGGATCGTGATTGCTCGAACTAAATACGAGGCTAAAGAATGGTTTCCCTTCATTCTGTAATTGGGTAAAGGTTTCGTTCGCTTTATCAAATAGATCCTCATCACTCACCCCCCAAGTCGCAGTAAATTTCGGATTTTGGTAATCTTTCTGATCGATAATGGTTTGGAAACCATTGCCATAGAAAAAGCTTGCCATGTTATCAAAGTGTTTTTCACCGCCATAAATAAAGGACGTGTTATAACCTTGTTTGGCGAG
Organism: Haemophilus parainfluenzae T3T1; assembly: GCF_000210895.1. Taxonomy (NCBI): domain Bacteria; kingdom Pseudomonadati; phylum Pseudomonadota; class Gammaproteobacteria; order Pasteurellales; family Pasteurellaceae; genus Parahaemophilus; species Parahaemophilus parainfluenzae. Next base: position 1,891,429 of record NC_015964.1, read on the forward strand.
TAAATCTGCAATGGTAAAGAAACCACTTTGACTGTTATTTAATTTCACCACTGCACGTGCTGGAGTGGGGGTGAAACCTGCAGTCGTAGCTTCAATACCTCGCACAGAACGAGTTCCTGTAGCATAGAGATTTTCAAATAACCAGCCTTCTTTGGCTAACTTATCAAATTCAGGTGAAAGTGGTTTTCCGCCTAACGTACCCACAAATTGCGCCCCAAAACTTTCTTCCAAAATAATGACGATATTTTTCGGTTTACCTTGGTAAGTGGCTTGGTTTTTCGTTAATGTTGGAATCTTCTCAGAAATATAATCACTTTCAGGACGGCCACGGCTGGCTTTGACAATACGCAACATTTCATCAGTATCCATTTTGCCGTACACTTCGGAAGATGAACCTTCATCTTTAAATTGCTGTGCCGCATAAAGGACAGAATAGCCAGAGTTCAACACTAGAGAATTCACTAAACCATCGGAAGAAAAGGCGACCATTGCAGGGTTAACACCACGGTGTTGGAAACTCGAACGCGCACCTAAAAAAGCAACTGCAATCACAAGCAATGCTACTACAGGACGTAATTTCCAGCTCATTGTGCGTAAATTTTTGACCGCATAACCAGATAGTTTCCAATAACAGAAGAAAGCCGTAACAGTAAAAATGAGGCTAAAAATGACCGCAGTTAAATGGCCTTCCATCAACATTGAAAAGACTTCTTTCGGATAAATGAGATATTCGATAAATAGACGGTTTGGACGGAAATCATAGGTTTCGATAAATGCGGGCGTAGCCAATTCCATAAATAGAATAAACACACTACCGAGAGTAAGCCAAATGCGTAAAATCATTTTCCAAATTCGGCTATGATGAAATAGCACCGTAAATAATGCTGGCACACCAAATAAGTAGCACAAGGCTACGATATCCATACGTAAGCCTTGTAAGAATAATTGCCCCCATCCCTCTACCGCAGATACGCGATCAGCTTGCCACAGTGCAAGACCAAGACGAGATAAGGTGAAAATAATCAGATTAATGATGACGAAGAGGAAAATCGGATATAAAGGAGAACGTGTTTGTTTCATTTTGACACTCATAAGTCCTAAGGGAATCGCTACCCTTTGATTAATTTAAAGTACGCTAATGCGCTATTCCTTCCATAGACAGATAAAAAAACACAAAGTGCGGTTAAAAACATCATCATTTTTGACCGCACTTTGAGAAAGTAAAATTATGCTGCAACTAATGCTTTTAATTGTTTTTCATAAGCTGCCCAGTCTGTGATTGGTCGCGTTGCAACGCCTGTTTCCATCGCTTTTTTCGCTACCGCAGAAGAGACAGTAAACAATAAACGAGGATCAAACGGAGTTGGAATCACATAATCTGGACCAAATGATAACGCACCATAACTTGCAATAATTTCTAACGGCACCGGTTCTTTCGCCAAACCTGCAATTGCACGAGAAGCCGCTAATTTCATTTCTTCATTAATCTCTGTTGCACCCACATCTAAAGCACCACGGAATAAGAATGGGAAACAAAGCACATTATTAACTTGGTTTGGAAAGTCTGAACGACCAGTACAAACAATCGCATCCGGACGTACTGCTTTCGCTTCATCTGGGGTAATTTCAGGTACTGGGTTAGCCAATGCTAAGATTAATGGATTTTCTGCCATGGTTTTCACCATTTCAGGTTTTAATGCACCTGCTTTAGAGCAACCTAAGAACACATCGGCTCCCTTAACGGCATCCGCTAATGTGCGCCAACCATTATCTTCAATGGCGTAGAATTGTTTGGTTTCATCCATGTTATCGCCACGGCCTTTGAAAATCACACCTTTAGAGTCACACATAGTGATATTTTCTTTTTTGAAACCCAATGCACGAAGCAAGTTAGTACAAGCAATAGCAGAAGCACCTGCACCATTTACTACTAAGCGTACATCTGCAATGTTTTTTCCAATAATTTCTAATCCGTTTAATGCTGCCGCACCAACGATGATAGCTGTACCATGTTGGTCATCATGGAATACCGGAATGCCCATACGTTCACGCAATGCTTTTTCAATGTGGAAACATTCCGGTGCTTTGATATCTTCAAGGTTAATGCCACCAAAAGTAGGTTCTAATGAAGCAATAATATCGATTAATTTATCTGGATCATGTTCATTGATTTCAATATCGAATACATTGATTCCGGCAAATTTTTTGAACAATACACCTTTCCCTTCCATAACAGGTTTTGAGGCAAGTGCACCAATATTTCCTAAACCTAATACAGCAGTACCATTTGAAATCACGGCCACTAAATTAGCACGAGCAGTATAACGGCTTGCAGCAGAAGGATCTTTTTCAATTTCGAGACAAGGCTCTGCAACACCTGGAGAATAAGCAAGGGCTAAATCATGTTGGGTTTCTAGCGATTTGGTTGGGGTAACGGCAATTTTCCCCGGAATTGGGAATTCATGAAAATCTAATGCGGCTTGGCGTAATTGTTCGCTCATATAAAATACTCCATTTTCACTTAGGTTAAATAAAATTTGCGCCATTATACTCTCTTTTTAAGAGAATTTTGTGACATACCGCAAAAATTTTACAAATTTATTACAAAATATGAGTGAAATCGACCGCACTTTTTGTCTTTTCTTCACATTTAGAGCCAAAAACGTTACTATGTCGCAAAAAAACATGCAGGATGTAAATAATGAGTTTGTTTTCTAAATTTAGAAGTGCCATCAATAAATTACAACGGAAAGCGATTAACAAAACCTTCCAACAACGGTTAACCAACCAAGGCATGTCAGTAATTTCGGCAAACTGTGTCGGTGCATTTATTTTGCACGACCTCAATCAGCCTTTTAATTCTCCGTTTGTTAACCTTTATTTAGACCCAAGCGATTTTGTTCGCTATCTACAGAACATCGCATTCTATCAAGCACAACCGCTTCAATTTATACAAACAGAAAAACCATATCCCGTTGGTCTATTAGGTGATCTTAAAGTACACTTTATGCACTACCACTCTGAACAAGAAGCTCAGGAAAAATGGGAAGCTCGCTCACAACGTTTAAACCTCGATAACTTGTTTATTATGATGACAGATAAAGATGGTGGAAAAGGTGCAAAATATGAAGACTTGCAAGCCTTCGATAACTTGCCTTATCCAAACAAAGTCGTCTTTACCCACAAGCCATATCCTGAATTAAAATCCGCTTTCTACATTAAAGGCTTTGAAAACGAAGGCGAAGTGGGCGATTTATTTACTTTTTCCGGTTGGAATGGCGAAAAATATTACGATCAGTTTGATTACGTCAGCTGGTTCAATCAAAAATAAGAGTTTACGATGCGACTAGATAAATTTATTGCTGAGAATACAGGCTTAACCCGTTCACAAGCCACCAAGGCCATTCGCCAAAGTGCGGTCAAAATTAATGGTGAAATTGTGAAAAATGGTGCGACCAAAGTAAGCCTAGAAGATGAAATTTATTTTGAAGATGAATTGTTGCCTTGGGTAGAAGAAGGGCAATATTTTATGTTGCATAAGCCACAAGGCTACGTTTGCTCTCACGATGATGGAGACTACCCAACCATTTATCAGTTCTTTGAACCGCCTCTTTCTGGCAAGTTACACAGCGCTGGACGATTAGATGTGGATACCACCGGGCTCGTGCTATTAACGGATGATGGTCAATGGTCACATCGTATTACTTCACCAAAACATCAATGCGAAAAAACCTATTTAGTCACTTTAGCCGATCCAGTTGAAAACCATTATGCTTCAGCCTGTGAAGAAGGCATTCTGCTACGTGGTGAAAAAGAACCCACTAAGCCGGCGAAATTAGAAGTATTAGATGATTACAACGTTAATTTAACTATCTCTGAAGGACGCTATCATCAGGTGAAACGAATGTTTGCTGCACTTGGTAATAAAGTCGTTGCGCTACACCGTTGGAGAATAGGTAACGTTGAATTAGATGAAAGCTTAGAAGAAGGCGAATTTCGTCCACTCACTCAGGAAGAAATCGACAATTTAGTGAAATAATATGAGCCAAAATATTAAACCTACCTTTATTTTTATCGCCACGCTCGGCATCCTCTCGATGCTACCGCCTTTGGGCGTGGATATGTATATTCCGTCCTTTTTAAATATTGCTGAAGACCTAAATATCAACTCCGAGCAAGTTCAGCACACGCTGACATTCTTTGCTTACGGCATGGCTGCAGGACAATTATTCTGGGGGCCCTTTGGCGATAGTTTTGGTCGTAAACCAATTATTCTGTTAGGTGTCATTATTGGTGCTATCACCGCTATTATTTTAACCGGTATCCATTCTATTGGTAGTTTCACTGCTCTGCGTTTCATTCAAGGTTTCTTTGGTGCAGCACCCGTTGTGCTTTCTGGGGCGTTATTACGGGATTTATTTAGCAAGGATCAACTCTCTCGAGTCATGTCCACCATCACGCTTGTCTTTATGATCGCGCCGCTTGTTGCACCTGTGATTGGCGGATATATTGTGAAGTATTTCCACTGGCACATGATTTTTTATGTGATTGGTACGATGGGATTTCTTGCAGCATTACTCGTCTTTTTCATTATTCCTGAAACCCATAAGCAAGAAAATCGTATTCCACTTCGCCTAAATATCATTGCTCGTAACTTTATGATGCTTTCAAAACAAAAAGAAGTGTTAGGTTATATGGCGGCCGCCTCTTTTGGATTTGGCGGTTTATTTGCTTTCGTCACAGCAGGCTCTATTGTCTATATCGGTATTTATGGCATCCCTGTCGATGAATTCGGTTATTTCTTTATGATCAATATTGCCATCATGACAACGGCTTCTTACCTCAATGGGAAATTTGTATTGAAATTAGGTGCTGAAACCATGTTACGAATTGGTATTGCGGTACAATTCATATCAGGAATTTGGTTATTTTTAACCGCACTTTTTGATTTTGGTTTTTGGCCAATGGCAATTGGTGTAGCCTTTTTTGTCGGTCAAAACCCATTAATCTCATCCAATGCTACCGCCTCTATTCTAGAAAAATTCCCAACGATGGCAGGAACCGCAAATTCATTAATGGGAAGTGTACGTTTTGGTGTCGGCGCAGTGATGGGCTCCTTGGTAGCGAGCTTTAAAATGGAAACCGCTGCACCAATGCTCTATACAATGACAGCTTGCGTGGTTATTTCAGCTCTTTCTTATTACTTCCTGACTTATCGAAATGAACGATAAAGTGCGGTCAATTTTCGAGTCAATTTAAAGCAATAAAGGCGGGAACTCCCGCCTTTTTTATGTCATCAAAATTTATTTCCAAATTCGATGCTCTAATACTCGTTTTTTAATTTCAGGATAGAGGTCAATTTTAAATTCAGGCTCTTTTCCTGCTTTTAATTGACGTTGATAGTCTTTCATTAACTTCCACACAATCGGGGAAAGTAAAACAATCGCGACTAAGTTGATAATAGCCATCACTGCCATCACGGTATCTGCAAAATTCCATACCACATTGCCCGATTTTACTGAGCCAAAATAAACAAAGAATAAGACAGCCAAACGGAACGACCACACAAACCACGGTTTATTTTTTATAAAACGAATATTACTTTCCGCATAAGCATAGTTACCGATAATAGAGGAATAAGCAAAAAGCAATAAAATGAAAGCCAAGAAATGCACACCAAAGTCGCCAACATGATATCGCAATGCATTTTGCGTTAAGGAAATGCTTTTCAGTGTTTCACCGCCATAGTTATCGGAAAGTAAAATAATCACTGCCGTACAAGTACAGACGATCATGGTATCTACAAATACACCTAGCATTTGGACTAAACCTTGACTAACTGGATGTTTTACATGAGCTGCAGCCGCAGCATTTGGTGCAGAACCCATCCCCGCTTCATTAGAGAATAATCCTCGCTTGATCCCCATCATCATGGCTTTAGACACTAAAGCACCAAACATACCACCAGCTGCAGATTGGAAAGTAAAGGCACTTTTGTAAATATTGGCGATTACCGTTGGGATCATATCAATATGCATGCCTAAGATAATTACCGCCATAATTAGATAAAAGAGTGCCATCATCGGTACTACGCTACTAGAAATGGTCGCAATACGTTTCACGCCACCAAAAATAATTGCGGCAGTTAGTACCACTAAAACCATACCAACATATTCACCTTGCCAATCCCAAGCATTTTTAGTCGCTTCTACGATTGAGTTTGCTTGTACTGAATTAAATGCAAAACCAAAAGTAAAAATGAGTGAAATAGCAAATGCTACCGCTAAGCAACGTGATTTTAAACCTTGTGTAATATAGTAAGCGGGGCCACCACGGAAAGAGCCATCTTTATCTTGAATTTTGAATACCTGTGCTAAAGTCGATTCCGCAAAAGCACTCGACATGCCAATAAATGCCGTTACCCACATCCAAAATACGGCACCTTCACCACCAAGTGCAATGGCTGTTGCTACACCGCTGATATTACCGACACCAACTCGACTTGCAAGCCCAGTTGCAAAAGCTTGGAATGGCGTTAGAGAATTACCCTCTGCCGCGCGACCAAACCACATTTCACGTATACTTGCAGGGAAAAGACGTAACTGTACTAAGCCTGTAGTAATTGTAAAAAATAGACCTACACCTAATAAAATAACAATCGTTATATTCCATAATGGCTCATCTAAATGTTCAACAACCCATGTTAAACCTTGCTCAATCCAGTTCCCAAATTCTGTCAACATAAAAACCTCGCTTAAAAAAATCAATATTTTGATTGTAGAGAGATAAAAGAAAAAATCCAGTTTTCTTAAAAAGAAACTGGATTTTTATCCTATAACACAAAATTTATTCAAATTTTTGCTGTATTTTTAGATTAAATCTATTCACGTTTTAAAAATAACGCTGCAGCACCACGAACCCCACCAGAATCGCCATGTTTTGCTTTTTTGATTGGTGGCACTTTTGCACTACGCATTAAATGAGGTGGCAATGCTTTTGGTAACGCCTCATAGAGATAATCAAAATTCGATAAACCACCACCAAGAACAATCATATGTGGATCAAATGCAGTAATAATGTTACCGATAGAAATAGCCGCTAACTCTACAAAAATGCGAACAAAATCAACCGCACTTTCCTCTTTCGCATAAAAACGATCGATAATTTCTTTCGCTGATAATTCCTCGCCTTTTAAGTCACGGTACAACATTTCAAAACCGCGACCTGAAATATACGTATCCAAACAAGCGTGATTACCACAACCACATTGATAAATAGGGGCTTTATCCCAACCCAATAATTTTAAGGCATGATAATTTAATTGAAGATGCCCTAACTCCCCTGCCATCCCCACTTGTCCTGAGTGAATTTTGCCGTTAATCACAAAGCCACCACCAAAACCAGTGCCTAAAATCAGCCCTAATACGGAAGGATATTGGGTATTCTCTTCGTCCCAAGCTTCAGAAAGCGCGAAACAATTTGCATCATTTTCAGCTCGCACTTCACGCCCGAGTATTTTTTCAAGATCAGTTAAAATGGGCTTATTATCTGCGACACGAATATTCGTCACTTCAGCAAGCCCTGTCGTTAAATTAACAAATCCTGGCAACCCAAGACCTACCGTGCCTTTTTCACCAAAATGAGCATCCGCACGTTCGACTAAAACTTTGATCGCTTGCAACCAATCTTGATAATCTGTCTGTGGTGTTGGCACGCGCTCAGTATAAAGTTTTTCTAATTTTTCATTAAAGGCAGCCAATTCAATCTTTGTGCCACCAATATCAATACCGTAATACATATTGTCTCCTTAAAAGAGCAGTCAAAATTATTGAAATTTATAGGTTGTATTTTCCTTGAAATCAAAATGAAAATCCATGATAAAAATCATATTTTCTACAAGCAATAAAAAAGACCGGCTTTATTACTAAAACCGGTCTTTGATGCTATTTATTGTTAAATAAGCCTTTCTTCTGTAAGAAACCAAAAATAATCAAATGAACAATCCATGCCGAAACTATCGCCACAAATAAATCGATAGGATAATGCATTCCAAGGCGTACACGACTAATTAACATTAATACCCCCCAAATGGTCATGGCTCCAATCAGTAATTCCGCTTTAAAAGAACGCTTCCCTAATAATTGACTAAATCCAACGGCTAACATTAGCCAAGTGGCGGCAAAAATAGAATGTCCTGATGGGAAAGAATAACCCGTTTCATCTTCATAATGGGCTTTTAACCAGGCTGGCGTATCGGCTTGTGTAGAATAAAATTTATCCACTAATTTTGCACGTTCTGAACGATCTTGATGATAAAAAGCATCCGTCGTACTTTCTGTTTTTTCTGCTAAATAGACAGTGAAAGGACGCGGCTCGGCAAAAACCGTTTTTAAACCTGTTTTAATTACTTGTGTAGATAATACCGACAGGCCCATTACAATCACGCCCATAATCCACTGTTTACGATTTTCAAAAAGAAAACGGAAAAGTAAAGCAAACACACCACAGGTAATTAAAGCATAAGGCACGCTACCGGTTTCGGTTAAAAGATAAAGCCAATAATCCCATTCCATTAATTGGTTGTTTCCATGCCAATGATAAGCAAAACCCCAAACAAAAAATGGTACAAGACAAAGGAATAACGTATATAATGACAGCCTTTTAAACATTGTTGCCTCTTGATAATAAAAATAAAGTGCATATTTTAGCAGAATAAAGTTGAAAAAAGGATAAGTTATGTCGAAAATCCAACTGGTTGCTCAAGCCAATTTGCCTACCGAATATGGCATATTTAAAATGGTCGGATTTGAATTTCCCGATACAAAAAAAGAACATGTCGCTTTAGTGATGGGTGATATTTCAAACCAAGATGAACCTGTGCTCGCCCGCATTCATTCTGAATGCTTAACGGGTGATGCATTACACAGTTTAAAATGCGATTGTGGTTTCCAACTAGCAGCCGCATTACGTCAAATTAGCGAAGCGGGTCGTGGTGTTTTAATCTATCATCGTGAAGAAGGCCGTGGCATTGGTCTAATTAATAAAATTCGTGCTTATTCATTACAAGATCAAGGCATGGATACCATTGAAGCCAATCTTGCATTAGGTTTTAAAGCCGATGAGCGTAACTTTAATGTGTGTGCCGATATGTTTGAATTATTAGGTGTGAAACAAGTTCGCTTGATGACAAACAACCCGCAAAAAGTAGAAACGATGAAAAAAGCGGGCATTAATATTGTAGAACGCGTGCCATTAAATGTGGGTGAAAATCGTTACAATACGAAATATCTTGATACCAAAGCAAAAAAAATGGGTCATTATATTGTGCATAATAATGAAGAGCATTTAATGACTTGCCCACATTGCCAAGAAGAAGTGATTTAATAAAAAAGCCATACAACTGTATGGCTTTTCTTTTATCAAAACAATTATTGATTAACGCCCCAATGACGAGTATCTTTATCAAATTTCATGCCTGAATGGGAGCCTTCTGAACCATTAAAATAAACGTCTTTATTTGCGCAAGCTGAAATTACTAATGCACCAATAACAATAAGAATTAATTTTTTCATTGTGTTTACCTTTTTAAAACTAACTTGCCAAAATTGTATCACAACTTCCCCAGCTTTTTCCTGCTTAAATTAGTCATTTTCTTGCAAAAGTTATCCTTGGCTTCTACAATACCGCCTCATTTTTAACTTGTAGTTCGCAAACCTCCTACATAAAAAAACTAGGTATCCTATGAATACTTCAAATCCTAATCACAATCGTAAAGCCCTTGTGATCTTCTCTGGTGGACAAGATTCCACAACCTGTTTAATTCAAGCCATTGCTGAATATGGCGTGGAAAATGTCGAAACCGTCACCTTTCAATACGGCCAGCGCCATGCCATTGAATTAGAAAAAGCCCGTTGGATCGCTCAGGATCTCGGTGTAAAACAAACGTTGATTGATACGTCTGTTATCAAATCCATTACCCATAATGCCTTAATGGATGTAAACGCTGACATTGAGCAAAAAGACGGGGAATTACCGAATACCTTTGTGGACGGTCGAAATGCACTCTTCTTATTGTATGCCGCGATCTATGCTAAAGGACAAGGTATCAATGACATTATCACGGGTGTATGTGAAACAGATTTCAGTGGCTATCCCGATTGCCGTGATGTGTTTATCAAATCCATGAATGTCACCCTTAATTTAGCCATGGATTATCCTTTCAATTTAAAAACACCGTTAATGTATCTTACCAAAGCACAAACTTGGTCATTAGCCGATGAGTTAGGCGCGTTAGATTATATTCGTCAGCACACTCACACTTGCTACGAAGGTGTTGAAGGAGGTTGTGGGGAATGCCCGAGCTGTAAATTGAGAGATAAAGGTTTGCAGGAATATTTAGCCACAAAAGCAAAAGCTTAGTATTGAGATAAGTCAATCTATAGCAGATTAAATAGGTTCAAATGAATCCAGAGTGCGGTCAAAATTCACATCAAATTTTGACCGCATTTTTACTTGATATAGTATCCTTCTCTTTTCTCATCTTTGATTTTATAAACGCGTCATTTTTTGATAAAATCACGCTAATTTTTTATAAATAAGTAACTAATTTTAAAAATGACTACAAATTATTCTGCTCAAGAAATTACGGTTCTGAAAGATCTCGAACCGGTGCAAATTCGCCCCGGCATGTACACGGACACCACCCGTCCAAATCATCTTGCACAAGAAGTTATTGATAACAGTGTGGATGAAGCCCTTGCAGGTTTTGCCACCAAAGTTGAAGTGATTTTACACGCTGATCAATCGCTTGAAGTCATTGATAATGGCCGCGGAATGCCTGTGGATATTCACCCAACTGAAGGCGTTTCTGGTGTCGAAGTGATCTTAACCAAACTTCATGCTGGCGGTAAGTTCTCGAATAAAAACTATGAATTTGCCGGTGGTTTACACGGGGTGGGGATTTCTGTCGTCAATGCCCTTTCAGAACGCGTTGATATTCAAGTCAAACGTAATGGCGAAGTATATAAAATTGCCTTTGAAAATGGCGTAAAAGTAGAAGAATTGGAAGTCATCGGGACTTGTGGCAGACGTACAACCGGCACCACCGTTCACTTCAAACCGAATCCAAAATATTTTGATAGCAAGAATTTTTCTGTTAGCCGTTTACGCCACTTATTGCGTGCCAAAGCCGTGCTTTGTTCAGGCTTAGAGATTAAATTTGTCGATAAAGTGAATAACACCGAAGATGTGTGGTGTTATCAAGATGGTTTATCCGATTACTTAACCGAAGCGGTGAATGGTTTTGAAACCTTGCCTGAAAAACCATTTGTCGGTGAATTTAAAGGCTCCACCGAAGCGGTAAGCTGGGCATTGTTATGGTTACCTGAAGGTGGCGAGCTTATTGCTGAAAGCTATGTAAACTTGATTCCAACAGTCCAAGGCGGAACACACGTAAATGGTCTTCGCCAAGGCTTGCTCAATGCCATGACCGAATATTGCGAATTCCGCAATAAATTACCACGAGGGGTGAAATTAACAGCAGATGACATTTGGGATCGCTGTGCTTATATTCTTTCACTCAAAATGCAAGATGCTCAATTTGCTGGCCAAACAAAAGAACGCTTATCTTCCCGTCAAAGTGCGGTCTTTGTTGCGGGTGTTTTAAAAGATGCCTTCAGTTTATGGTTGAATCAAAACGTACAAGATGCGGATCGCTTAGCTGAAATGGCGATCAGTTCTGCACAACGTCGTCTGAATGCAGCCAAAAAAGTCGTGCGTAAAAAATTAGTGAGTGGTCCTGCTCTACCGGGTAAATTAGCCGATTGTGCATCACAAAATTTAGAAAAAACCGAATTATTCTTAGTAGAGGGTGACTCTGCGGGCGGCTCGGCCAAACAGGCGCGTGACCGTGAATATCAAGCGATCCTACCGTTACGCGGAAAAATCTTAAATACTTGGGAAGTCGCCAGTGATCAAGTGCTTGGCTCAACGGAAATTCATGATATTGCTGTGGCGCTTGGTATCGACCCTGATAATGAAGACTTATCTCAACTTCGTTACGGGAAAGTTTGTATTTTAGCCGATGCGGACTCTGATGGTTTGCACATCGCCACCCTACTCTGTGCCCTCTTTTTACGCCATTTCCCGAAATTGGTACAAGATGGACACGTTTATGTGGCAATGCCACCACTCTATCGTATCGACTTAGGCAAAGAAGTGTTTTATGCCCTCGATGAAAGCGAAAAAGAAGCCATTTTAGAACGCTTAAAAGGTAAAAAAGGTACCTTAAACGTACAACGTTTCAAAGGTTTGGGTGAAATGGATCCGTCACAATTACGTGAAACTACCATGGATCCGAATACACGCCGTTTAGTTCAATTAACCTATGAGCTAGGCGAAGATCAAGGGGCAGAAACATTAGAATTAATGGATATGTTACTCGCTAAAAAACGAGCGGAAGATCGCAAAAATTGGTTGCAAACTAATGGCGACCAAGTGGATTTAGCCGTTTAATTATTTGAGGTCAATCATGAACGAACAACGTCGAGATTTTTTTAAAAACAGTGCACTAGGCCTAGCAACAATTACATTAGGTGCTGGTTTAAGCCTTATTCCTTCTGCTCAAGCGGAAGAAAAAGCCTCAAATACAGCAACTACTGCAGTTGAGAATTTACCAGAAATTGAAGCTGAACTAACGCTTGCGCCAAATGTACCAAAACCGATTGAACGTAATTACCCTGCAAAAGTTGTGGTAAAACTGACCGCACTTGAGCAAATTATGGATTTAATGGATGGTGTGCAATTTAAATTCTGGACATTAAACGGCAGCGTGCCTGCGCCATTCATTCGTGTACGTGAAGGCGATATGGTGGAAGTGCAACTTTCCAACTCAGCCAGCTCAATGATGCCGCATAGTATCGATTTTCACGCTGCCGCTGTGCCAATGGGTGGTGCTATTGCGAGTGAAACCCCACCAACCCGCACATCAACCTTCCAATTTAGAGCATTACGTTCGGGGATTTATCTATACCACTGTGGCAGTCAGCCTGTGGATATTCACCTTGCCAAGGGGATGTATGGCTTAGTTTTAGTTGAGCCGAAAGAAGGCCTGCCAAAAGTGGATCGTGAATTTTACATTATGCAAAGTGAATTCTATACCAAAGGTGAGTTTGGCGATCCAGGCTTACAACCATTCAGTATGCAAAAAGCCATTGATGAACGTCCTGAATACGTACTCTTCAACGGTAAAGTCGGTGCAACCATGGATGAAAATGCCTTAAAAGCAAAAACCGGTGAAACCATTCGCCTATTTGTAGGAAATGCGGGGCCGAATTTATGCTCTTCTTTCCACTTAATCGGTGCGGTATTTGACAATGTGTATGTGGAAGGCGGTACACTTGTTAATCACAATGTTCAAACGACCTTGATTCCATCTGGCAGTGCCACCATGGTAGAAACGCGAATTGATGTGCCGGGTACTTATGTCTTTATGGATCATTCCATTTTCCGCGCTGTAAACAAAGGCACAATGGGACATATTGTGGTTGAAGGCGAAAAAAATCCGAATATTTATTCTGGCAAGTTAAAAGACGAAGCCTTTAAAGAAGCCAACCCACAAAAACCACAGCCCGTTCCTTATGAAATAGATAGTCATAAAGGAATCGATATGGGACATTCTCCTCACGAACATTCTGATGGGAATTCCGGTGCAACCAGAAAATAGATTAGAAGAATATGAGCAATATTAATTACGAAGGCATCGAGCAGATGCCACTTCGCACCTTTACAGAAAAGGCTTACCTTAATTATTCAATGTACGTCATCATGGATCGTGCATTGCCTTTTATTGGCGATGGCTTAAAGCCTGTTCAACGTCGTATTGTCTATGCGATGTCTGAACTGGGTTTAAATGCCGCGGCAAAATTTAAAAAGTCCGCGCGTACCGTCGGTGATGTGTTAGGTAAATTCCATCCACATGGTGACTCTGCTTGTTATGAAGCCATGGTATTAATGGCTCAGCCTTTTTCTTATCGTTATCCTTTGGTAGATGGGCAAGGAAACTGGGGGGCGCCAGATGATCCTAAATCATTTGCGGCAATGCGTTATACAGAATCTCGCCTGTCCAAAATCTCTGAAATTTTATTATCTGAATTAGGCCAAGGCACTGTTGATTTCCAACCGAACTTTGATGGTACCTTAGAAGAACCTCAATATTTGCCTGCACGTTTGCCTCATATTCTGTTAAACGGCACCACCGGGATTGCCGTCGGGATGGCAACCGATATTCCACCACATAATATTAATGAAGTGGCGGATGCCGCTGTTATGCTATTAGATAATCCAAAAGCAGGATTAGATGATGTACTCAATATCATTCAAGGCCCGGATTTCCCAACTGAAGCGGAAATTATTTCACCAAAAGATGATATTCGCAAAATGTATGAAACCGGTCGTGGTTCTATCAAAATGCGTGCAACATGGCATAAAGAAGACGGTGAAATCATCATTAGTGCACTTCCTCATCAATCTTCACCATCAAAAATCATTGCGCAAATTGCTGAACAAATGACAGCAAAAAAATTGCCAATGGTGGAAGATATTCGTGATGAAGCAGATTATGAAAACCCTGTACGTATCGTGCTTGTGCCACGTTCAAATCGTGTTGATACGGATGCCTTAATGGCGCATTTATTTGCGACGACTGATCTCGAAAAAAGCTATCGTGTAAATATGAATATGATCGGACTTGATCATAAACCAGCCGTAAAAGGCCTACTTCAAGTTCTTATCGAATGGCTGACATTCCGTCGTACTACCGTGACACGTCGTTTACAACATCGTTTAGATAAAGTACTCGCTCGTTTGCACATTTTAGATGGTTTGATGATTGCCTTCCTCAATATTGACGAAGTGATTGAGATTATTCGTACTGAAGATGAACCAAAACAAGTTTTAATGGCTCGCTTTAACTTAAGTGATGAACAGGCAGAAGCCATTTTAAACTTACGTTTACGCCATTTGGCCAAATTAGAAGAACATCAATTACAAGCTGAAAAAGATAAACTCGAAGAAGAGCGGTCAAATTTAGAGTTAATTTTAGGATCTGAACGTCGCTTAAATACCTTGATCAAAAAAGAAATTCAAGAAGATGCGAAAAAATACGCCAGCCCTAGAATGTCTCAATTAGTTGAACGTGAAGAAGCGAAAGCCATTTCTGAAAGTGAAATGACTCCGGCTGAACCCGTTACCGTTATCTTATCTGAAATGGGCTGGGTACGCTGTGCAAAAGGTCATGACATTGATCCGGAAGGATTAAGCTATAAAGCAGGCGATAAATATCTGGCTCACGCTTGCGGTAAAAGTAATCAGCCTGTAATCTTTATTGACAGCACGGGGCGTAGCTATGCTTTAGATCCATTAAGCTTGCCTTCTGCGCGTTCACAAGGTGAACCACTCACCGGTAAACTGACATTACCGGCCGGTGCGACCATTGAACAGGTTATTATGGAACCTGAAAAACAAGAATTATTGATGGCATCAGATGCAGGATATGGTTTTATTTGCAAATTTGAAGATTTAATTGCGCGTAATAAAGCAGGAAAAGCCTTGATTTCTTTGCCAGAAAATGCGAAAGTCTTGAAACCTGAGACACTTTCCGAGTCGACCTCACTTCTTGTGTCCCTCACTTCAGCGGGTCGAATGCTGATTTTTCCGGTACGGGATTTACCGGCATTATCAAAAGGGAAAGGCAACAAAATCATCAGTATTCCAGCAGCGAATGCAAAAGCGCGGTCAGAATTATTAGTGAAATTGTTCTTAATTTCAGAGCAAGCTAGCCTTGAGTTCCATTCCGGTAAACGAAAAATCACATTAAAACCGGAAGATCTGCAAAAATTCCGAGCGGAACGCGGCAGAAAAGGCTCCCAATTACCACGTGGATTACATAGCAATGTTGATATTGTGGTAGTTGAACCCGAACACAACTCATAAGAATTCTCGAAACCAAACTAAATAGGAGGATATTTCGTGAATATTGTTTTTGATACCTATCAAACTCTTGCTTTAGCAAGCTTTGTATTATTACTTGGTTATTTTCTAGTAAAACGTATTCGCGTTTTACAAACATTCAATATCCCTGAGCCTGTTGTTGGTGGCTTTATTGTGGCTATTGCATTAACCATTTTATACAAAGTAAACGGCACCTCATTCACCTTTGAGAAAAGCTTACAAACATCTATGATGTTAGTATTCTTCTCCTCTATCGGTTTAAGTGCAAACTTTGCCCGCTTAGTTAAAGGTGGAAAACCATTAGTTATTTTCCTACTTGTCGCGGCCCTTCTCATTGTTTTCCAAAATTTCATCGGTATTTTAGGTACTCAATTATTAGGCATTGATCCTGCTTACGGTTTACTTGCAGGTTCTATTACCTTAACGGGTGGTCATGGTACAGGTGCTGCTTGGGCAGAAACATTCACCAAAGAATTTAACCTACCTGCTGCAACAGAAATTGCCATGGCATGTGCCACATTTGGTTTAGTCTTCGGTGGTATCTTAGGTGGTCCAGTATCTCGTTATTTATTAAATCGTCAAAAACAAGGTGAAAACCCAGAGAATGATGAAGTAGATGACGTACAAGAGGCATTTGAACACCCGACTTACAAACGTAAAATAAATGCGCGCTCAATCATTGAGACCATCGCAATGCTTTCTTTATGTTTACTCGTCGGTCAATACTTAGATGGCTTAACAAAAGGTACACAAATGCAATTACCAACATTCGTATGGTGTTTGTTTACTGGTGTAATTATTCGTAACAGCTTAACCAATTTATTCAAATTCCAAGTGGCTGATTCAGCGATTGACGTATTAGGTAGTGTAGGTTTATCTATCTTCTTAGCCATCGCCTTAATGTCTCTCAAACTTTGGGAATTGGTAGGTCTTGCAGCAGATGTACTCATTATCTTAGCGGTTCAAGTTGCCTTCATGGCTTTCTTCGCCATCTACTTCACATACCGTATTATGGGTAAAGATTACGATGCGATTGTATTAAGTGCGGGTCACTGTGGTTTCGGTCTCGGTGCAACACCAACAGCCGTTGCTAACATGCAAGCGATTACTAGTCGTTTCGGACCTTCTCACAAAGCGTTCTTAATCGTACCAATGGTAGGAGCGTTCTTTATCGACTTATTAAATAATGGTATTTTAAAAATGTTCTTAAGCCTTGTTAAATACCTTCACTAATAAAATATAAAAAGAAAGGCTGACATCTTGTCAGCCTTTTTACTTTGTAAACCCATTATGCTAAATATTCTAAAAACTCCCCTACCGTGTGGAAAGATCCAAATACCAGCACAATGTCATTTTTATCTGCATTTTTAACCGCACTTTGCAGACCTTCAACTACAGAATCTTCAGAAAAACTTTTTGCTGATGGGTAAACTGATGTTAATTTTGCATTTAAGTCATCACCCGATTGACCACGGTAACCGCCTAGTGTTACACAATGCCATTGGTCAATAACGGAAATAAGCTGAGTAAACACCGACTCGGCATCTTTATCTTTTAACATTCCACAAACGGCAATAATACGCCCTGAAATTTGTGTTTTAAGTGCGGTCAATTTTTCGGCTAAATATTTTGCCGCATGAGGATTATGCCCAACATCGATGATCACTTTTGGCAACTGTGAATAGGATACATTCAAGCGTTCTGCCAGCTTTTCTAACTGATTACCTTTCAATCGTTGAAAGCGTCCCACCAATTCCACTTCAATTAATGAACGTTTAATGATATCGACAGAAATATTAAAAGGTAGCTGTTCAACGGCAGCCAAAGCTGTTGCCGCATTGGCTAATGGAATGTGGCAAAACGGCAGATTTTCTAACCGCACTTTATTGCTCTGCCACATCCAAGTTTGCTCATTGGCTTTAAACGACCAAGTAACATCTCGACGTGAAACTAGGCAATGTAGCTTCTCAGCTTGTTCTATCATAGGTTGCGGGACATTGGGTTCGCCAATCACAACCGGTTTATTCGCGCGGAAAATACCCGCTTTTTCAAAGCCGATTTCTTCTCGAGTTGACCCAAGAAAATCCGTATGATCAATATCAATACTGGTGATAACCGCCAGATCATTATCGACAATATTGGTTGCATCTAAGCGTCCACCAAGCCCTACTTCTAAAATCACGACATCAAGCTTTGCTTGTTTGAATAAATGCAAAGCTGATAAGGTGCTAAATTCAAAATAAGTGAGGGACTGCGTTTTATGCTTTTCAATAAAATCAAAAGAAGCAGTATGCATCTCATCCGGCAAGTCTTGATTTTGAATACGAACACGCTCGTTATAACGCAATAAATGAGGTGAGGAATACACACCCACACGCAAACCATGATTTAACAAAATAGTTTCAAGCAAACGGCACGTTGTGCCTTTGCCATTTGTGCCCCCCACCGTGATCACATAAGGTGCGGGATTCAAAAGATCCAATTCTTCTGCCACCGATTTAATACGATCTAGCCCTAAATCAATGGCTTTAAAGTGACTGTTTTCCAAATAAGAAAGCCACTCAGCGAGTGGCGAAGTGGCTTTTAAATTCATTGTATTACTCATGTTCAACAACTTCTACTTCAACAAAAGGTGAAGGTTGATTGGTGAGTTTGCTTAAAAGGTTTCCAAGGGTTGAACGCATTTCTGAACGTTTCACGATCATATCAATCGCCCCTTTCTCGAGTAAGAATTCACTACGTTGGAAGCCTTCCGGTAATTTTTCACGTACAGTTTGTTCGATAACACGTGGGCCTGCAAAACCGATTAATGCTTTTGGTTCAGCAATGTTCACATCACCTAACATCGCAAAACTTGCAGAAACACCACCTAATGTTGGATCCGTTAATACAGAAATAAACGGCACACCTTTTTCACGCATTTTCGCTAACACCGCACTGGTTTTCGCCATTTGCATTAATGAGAAAAGGGCTTCTTGCATACGTGCACCGCCACTTGCAGAGAAACACACAAATGGACAATTTAATTCAATTGCTTTTTCTGCCGCTTTTACAAATTTTGAACCCACAACAGAGCCCATTGAACCGCCCATGAAACTAAAGTTAGAGGCAGCAACAACTACAGGCATGTTGTAAAGTGTACCGGTCATTGTGATTAACGCATCTTTTTCACCGGTTTCTTTTTGTGCGGCAGTAATACGATCTTTATATTTTTTTAAATCTTTAAATTTAAGAATATCTTTTGGTTCTAAATCAGCCGACAATTCTTGGCTTGAACCTTCATCTAATAAGGCTAAAAGGCGCTCACGAGCATCAATGCGCATATGATGGCCGCATTTTGGGCAAACATGTAAATTACGTTTTACTTCTTCGCCGTAAAGGACTTGTTCACAAGAGGTACATTTCGTCCAAACCCCTTCTGGCACGTTTGCTTTACGTGATGTAGAGGAAGAGGTTCCTTTGCTAAAAATTTTATCAATCCAGCTCATTTTTTACCTTTTTTATTAACTAGAAAAGTCTGTGTATTTAATCATAATTTAGCGAAATTTGCTAGTCAGATGAGATTATCTTCTAAAAACAATGGCCCTAAATTTTTCTGTGGAATCGCAAATTTTTCAGGGTAAATGACATTCACTAAATATAAGCCTTCGGGTTTCGCTGTTGGCGCGGCCAATTTACGATCTTTTTGCTCTAACAACCATTTCATCCACTCAACAGGTTGGTTACCGGCACCGACTTCAATCAAGCTTCCCACGATGTTGCGTACCATATGATGCACAAAAGCATTGGCTTGAATATCCACAATAACAAACTGCCCTTTTCGCACCACATTTAAATGATGCACATTTCGCCAAGGCGTATTCGATTGACATTGTGCCGCACGGAAAGAAGAAAAATCATTTTCCCCCAATAAGAACTGCCCCGCTTGGTGCATTTTCTTTTCGTCTAAATCTAAATGGCAATGAGTAATCCCTTCCGGCAAAATGGCTGAACGTAATTTATTGCAATACAAGATATAACGATAACGACGCGCGGTTGCCGAAAAACGAGCGTGAAATTCATCATCCACCACTTTTGCCCAACTTACTGAAATATCATCAGGCAAATTTGCATTAGTCCCAAATGCCCAAGCTTTTTCAGGACGAACCGCTGTGGTTTCAAAATGCACAACTTGCCCCGTGCCATGTACACCAGAGTCTGTTCTGCCCGCACAAAACACTTCAATTTTTTCATTTGCCACGAAAGATAACGCTTTTTCTAATTCTTCTTGTACGCTACGCACTTTCTCTTGTCGCTGCCAGCCACAATACTGTTTTCCGTTATATTCAATGCCTAAGGCTATCTTCATTGGAAAATACTCCTAAAACGATTTCAAATTTGACCGCACTTTGCCCGAAAAGAAAAAACACCAATAACTCATCATTATTGGTGTTCTTATCACAAGCTAAAAATTAAGCACGTTTGAAGTCAATGTGAACCAATTTTGGTTTGAATGGGTGACGTTGCATTGCTTGAACTTTCACTGCAACTTCTTTACCTTCAACCACTAAAGTGATTACATCGCTATAGAAAGAATCGTGAACTTGTGCGTTGTTTAATTCATCGTGATTTAAGATGATTGAAACAGGTGCTTCGCTGCCACCATAAATGATTGCAGGGATTTGACCGTTGTGACGCAGGCGGCGGCTCGCACCCTTACCTTGCGCTTGACGAACTTCAGCGTTAAATTTAAATGCCATTTTAATGTTCTCTTGATTAAAAGTTTAAAATAAAAAATTGCAGGCGACCCAGCAATTTTCCTAAATTTGCTCAAAGACAAACTTTGAGAGCGACGGATTATAAAATATTCAGCCCCACAATGCAAATTTACACAGCAAATTTTTTCTAGGCTTTTCAAGGTAAAGCGATTAAAATAAGCCCCAATTTTTAATTAATTTTAACTAACTGATTGTAAGTGGGTTTCAAATGGAATTTCTTATCAGCTTTTTTACCGATTACGGTTATTGGGCGGTGCTATTTGTTCTTATTATTTGTGGCTTTGGTGTACCCATTCCAGAAGATATCACGCTTGTATCCGGTGGCGTAATTGCTGGTCTTTATCCTGAAAGTGTAAACTCCCATTTAATGTTATTAGTCAGTATGATCGGCGTACTTGCTGGTGACTCTTGCATGTATTGGCTTGGTCGCATTTACGGCACCCGAATTCTTCGTTTCCGCCCAATGCGCAAAGTGCTTACCTTACAACGCTTAAAAATGGTGCGTGAAAAATTTGCTCAATACGGCAACCGTGTTTTATTTGTGGCTCGTTTCCTTCCAGGATTACGCGCGCCAATTTATATGGTTTCTGGTATTACCCGCCGCGTCAGTTACACACGCTTTGTATTAATTGATTTCTGTGCGGCTATTATTTCCGTGCCAATTTGGGTTTACCTTGGCGAATTAGGTGCTAAAAACTTAGATTGGTTACACGAACAAATTCAAAAAGGTCAGCTTGTGATTTATATCCTTGTTGGCGCATTAGCGGTTTTCTTATTCTGGAAATGGAAAAAAGCGAAGAAACAGGCTAAATAATTTTCTATAAAGTGCGGTTAAAATTTTATAAATTTTCGTCAATAAAAAAACGCTTAATAATTTTATTAAGCGTTTTTTGTTTTTGTTAACCTACTATCACATCTTTATTTTCTAAATAAGCAGAAAAAAGATGTCCCTTGAAACTTACATTTCAAGGGACAGAGCTTTGCGAGAAATCTTTTCTCTTATTGTAACAACGTTTTTCATTTCGCAGTGCCATTACAACGAGGTGAATTCTATCTATTTATTTTTTTATCGTCAATATATTTTTTATACAAAAATCTGTTAAAATTTAAACAAAAAAACTAATAAAAAGGAACCAACCTTATGGAAAATAAAAACTTACATTATATCCTTGGTCTCGACCTTGGTATCGCCTCTGTTGGCTGGGCTGTAGTTGAAATTGACGAAAAAGAGAATCCTCTGCGTTTAATTGATGTTGGTGTACGTACTTTCGAACGAGCAGAAACGCAAAAAGGTGAGAGCTTAGCTCTTTCTCGCCGTTCAGCCCGCTCTGCTCGTCGATTAACTCAGCGTCGCGTTGCTCGTCTGAAAAAAGCAAAACGACTTCTAAAATCAGAAAATATCCTATTATCCACTGATGAACGTCTTCCTCATCAAGTTTGGCAGCTACGTGTCGAAGGTCTAGATCGTAAACTAGAACGCCAAGAATGGGCTGCAGTATTATTACATTTAATTAAGCACCGTGGTTATTTATCTCAGCGTAAAAATGAAAGTAAAAGCGAAAATAAAGAGCTAGGCGCGTTATTAAGCGGTGTAGCCAGTAACCATGAATTACTGCAACAAGCTACATATCGCACGCCTGCGGAACTTGCTGTAAAAAAATTTGAGGTCGAAGAAGGTCATATCCGTAACCAGCAAGGTGCCTATACTCATACGTTTAGCCGACTAGACTTGCTCGCTGAAATGGAACTTCTCTTCTCTCGTCAACAACACTTTGGTAATCCATTCGCTTCAGAAAAATTATTAGAAAATTTAACCGCACTTTTAATGTGGCAAAAGCCTGCCTTATCTGGTGAAGACATTTTAAAAATGCTCGGTAAATGTACTTTTGAAGATGAATATAAGGCGGCTAAAAATACCTATACTGCAGAACGCTTTGTTTGGATAACAAAATTAAATAATTTGCGTATTCAAGAAAATGGCTTAGAGCGTGCTTTAAGTGATAATGAACGTTTAATGTTAATCGAGCAACCTTATGAAAAAGCCAAATTAACTTATGCACAAGTGCGTTCAATATTAAATTTATCTGATGATGCAATATTTAAAGGTGTCCGTTATTCCGGTGAAGATAAAAAAGCCATTGAAACCAAAACAACGCTGATGGAAATGAAAGCCTATCACCAAATTCGTAAGGTATTGGAAGGTAATAACCTAAAAGCTGAATGGGTAGCATTAAAGGCAAATCCAACATTATTAGATGAAATTGGTACGGCATTTTCATTATATAAAACTGATGAAGATATCAGCGCTTACTTAGCAGGAAAACTCTCTCAACCTGTATTAAATGCCTTATTGGAAAATCTTAGTTTTGATAAATTTATCCAATTATCTCTTAAAGCTTTATATAAACTTCTACCATTAATGCAACAAGGACTACGCTATGACGAGGCTTGCCGTGAAATTTATGGCGATCATTATGGTAAAAAAACAGAAGAAACCCATCACTTCTTACCACAGATTCCAGCTGATGAAATCCGTAATCCTGTGGTTTTAAGAACACTCACGCAGGCTCGTAAAGTGATTAATGGTGTAGTGAGATTATATGGTTCACCTGCTCGTATTCATATTGAAACAGGACGAGAAGTTGGCAAATCTTACAAAGATCGCCATGAACTAAAAAAACGTCAGGAAGAAAATCGTAAACAGCGTGAAAAAACAATTAGTGAAATAAAAACACTATTCCCTAATTTTTCTGGTGAACCTAAGGGCAAAGACATTTTGAAAATGCGCTTATACTATCAGCAAAATGCAAAATGTTTATATTCCGGTAAACCTTTAGAATTACACCGTTTGTTCGAACAAAAGTATGTAGAAGTAGATCACGCTTTACCTCTTTCCCGTACTTGGGATGATAGCTTTAATAATAAAGTGCTAGTGCTGGCTAATGAAAACCAAAACAAAGGCAATTTAACACCTTTTGAATGGCTTGATGGTAAAAATAACAGCGAACGTTGGAGAACATTCAAAGCATTAGTTGAAACGAGCGCATTCCCTTATGCGAAAAAACAACGCATCCTAAGCCAAAAGCTTGATGAGAAAGGATTTATTGAGCGTAACTTAAACGATACTCGCTATGTTGCTCGTTTCTTGTGTAACTTTATTGCAGATAATATGCACTTAACTGGCGAAGGAAAACGTAAAGTATTTGCTTCCAATGGACAAATTACAGCTTTACTTCGTCGTCGTTGGGGACTAGCAAAATCGCGCGAAGATAATGACCGACATCATGCTTTAGATGCGGTTTTGGTTGCTTGCTCAACAGTCGCCATGCAGCAAAAAATCACACGTTTTGTTCGTTTTAAAGCAGGCGATGTATTCACTGGTGAACGAATAGATCGTGAAACGGGTGAAATTATTCCATTACACTTCCCTACACCATGGCAATTTTTCAAGCAAGAAGTTGAAATTCGTATTTTTAGTGATAATCCTAAACTGGAGCTAGAAAATAGATTGCCGGATCGTCCACAAGCCAATCATGAATTTGTCCAACCTCTGTTTGTATCTCGAATGCCAACACGCAAAATGACCGGTCAAGGACACATGGAAACCGTGAAATCAGCGAAACGTCTCAATGAAGGGATAAGCATGATTAAAATGCCACTCACTAAATTAAAATTAAAAGATTTAGAATTGATGGTAAATCGTGAGCGTGAAAAAGATCTTTATGATGCTTTAAAAACTCGTCTAGAGGCATTTAATGATGATCCTGCTAAAGCATTTGCTGAACCTTTTATGAAAAAAGGTGGAGCTATTGTTAAATCAGTGCGAGTAGAGCAAGTACAAAAATCTGGCGTATTAGTTCGTCAGGGTAATGGTGTCGCAGATAATGCCTCTATGGTGAGAGTAGATGTCTTCACTAAAGATGGAAAATATTTCCTTGTGCCAATTTATACCTGGCAAGTAGCTAAAGGTATTTTGCCAAACAAAGCTGTTATTCAAGGAAAAGATGAAGAGGATTGGGAGGATATAGATGATGCTACTTTCCAATTTTCATTACACCCAAATGATTTAATTAGCGTTAAAACTAAAAAAGATGAATTTTTGGGGTATTTTAACGGACTAAATCGACATACTGGAGGGATAAATATAAGAACCCATGATTTAGAAAAATCAAAAGGCAAACAAGGTATTTTTGAAGGTATTGGCGTTAAAATAGCCCTTTCCTTTGAAAAATATCAAATAGATGAGCTTGGTAAAAATATTCGTTTATGTAAACCAAGTAAACGCCAACCAGTCCGTTAATCTCAATTTAATCCTCATACGTATTGCGTATGGGGATTTTTTATAAGGATACATTATGACATGGAGAAGTCTTCTTATTAGTAAAGGAGGCAAACTTTCTTTGCATCAACAACAAATGCTGATTCAACAAGAAGGAAATGAATTTACCGTTCCTTTGGAAGATATTGCTATTGTCGTTGTAGAAAGCCGAGAAACAGTGATTACCCTTCCGTTGCTCTCGGCATTTGGTTTATACGGGATTACTTTATTGAGTTGTGATGAACAATTCTTACCTTGTGGTCAATGGCTCCCGTTTAATCAATATTATCGACAATTAAAAACCCTTAAATTACAACTTGAAACGAGCTTGCCACTGAAAAAACAACTTTGGCAACGTATTGTGCAACAAAAAATTCGTAATCAAGCAAAAGTCTTATCACTCTGTCAGCATCAAGAAAAATCAAAACGGTTACTCCAACTCGCTAATTTAGTGAAATCAGGTGATAAAGATAATCTTGAGGCACAAAGTGCGATCATTTATTTTTCCGGATTATTCGGCGCTCATTTCAGACGAAAAGAAGAAGATAATGCGATTAATATACATCTGAACTATGCTTACACCGTTGTGCGTTCAGCTGTAGCGAGAAGTCTTGTACTCTATGGTTGGCTACCTCAATTAGGCTTATTTCATCATAGCGAACTCAATGCCTTTAATTTAGCGGATGATTTTATTGAACCGTTTCGCCCTCTTATTGATTTACTGGTATGGAACTTGCTCGAAAAAGGATTACTCTCCCAAAGTCTCAGTCCTCTATCAAAACAGCGATTAATCAAAATCTTGCATCATCAAATGCGCTTTAACCAGGAAAAAGTGAGTGTTTTGACTGCTATTGATAAAACCATTGCCTCTTTACAAATTGCACTTATTAAAAAAAACGCAGCATTATTGCAGTTACCAGAGATTGATATATTGCAGGAATATCAATATGAGTGAGGGGGTATTTATGCGTATGATCGTTTTATTTGACTTACCGGTTACCACTAAAGCGAAAATGCGGGCAGCAAACCAATTTCGCCAATTTTTACTTAAAGATGGTTATCAAATGTTGCAACTTTCTATTTACACGCGAATTATTAAAGGGCGAGATGCGTTAGAAAAACATCATAAAAGACTCGTCGCACACTTACCTGAAGAAGGATCTATTCGATGTTTATCTATTACAGAAAAACAATTTGCAAGTATGGAAATTTTAGTAGGAGAGAAAAAACCACAAGAAAAAAAGGTCAATTCAAATCAATTATTGCTTTTTTAGCCGTTTTTTAGACAAAACAAAAGCCCCTAAACCTTACGGCATGGGGCTTTTTGCTGTCCCTATTATAGCACTGCGAAATGAAAAAGGGAGCTACAACAATGAAAACGATTAATGCAAAGATTGAGATATTATAGCACTGCGAAATGAAAAAGGGAGCTACAACTGATGTCCGTAAACTGTCGGACTATATGACATTATAGCACTGCGAAATGAAAAAGGGAGCTACAACACTGTTATATTGTGTTTACATTTTAATTTTATTATAGCACTGCGAAATGAAAAAGGGAGCTACAACTAATCTGTTTACATTTCCAACCTTTCCACAATTATAGCACTGCGAAATGAAAAAGGGAGCTACAACTTTCAGCCGAGCTGCATCAATATCTAATTGATTATAGCACTGCGAAATGAAAAAGGGAGCTACAACTTTCTTGTTGTTCTAATGTTTTATGTTTTTATTATAGCACTGCGAAATGAAAAAGGGAGCTACAACATTTAAGTTTAGCATCTTTCGCAATAGAAAATTATAGCACTGCGAAATGAAAAAGGGAGCTACAACTGAAATGCTAACAAATGTTGGTGCCTTATCATTATAGCACTGCGAAATGAAAAAGGGAGCTACAACCGTAATAGACATTTTGAAGAATCCGAATGTATTATAGCACTGCGAAATGAAAAAGGGAGCTACAACCTGTAACCGTAGCGGTTTTATGCCTGAAAAATTATAGCACTGCGAAATGAAAAAGGGAGCTACAACTGCTCGCTTAGTATTGCCTTGGGATTTTGTATTATAGCACTGCGAAATGAAAAAGGGAGCTACAACAGCAGAACCACCCGAACCAATCGTAGATAAATTATAGCACTGCGAAATGAAAAAGGGAGCTACAACATAAGCTGTGTTCTTTGCTCTCTCGCCTCGATTATAGCACTGCGAAATGAAAAAGGGAGCTACAACACTTCTCGGCTGTTATACAGTCTATCTAAAATTATAGCACTGCGAAATGAAAAAGGGAGCTACAACAAAAATAGTATCTAATTCGATACGTGTAGTATTATAGCACTGCGAAATGAAAAAGGGAGCTACAACTGAGTTAGATCAGGTTAAATTCCAAAGTGAATTATAGCACTGCGAAATGAAAAAGGGAGCTATCCCTTCCTTCGGAGGAATAAAAAGTGCGGTAAAAAACAACATTGTTTTCTACCGCACTTTTTTATTCTCATTAAGCTTTAGCTGCTAAATATCGTTCCACTGTATCCACGATTGCTTGTGTTTGCGGATCAATTTCAATATTCACTAAATCGCCAATTTGGCGTTTACCGATCAGGGTTCTGTGTAAAGTTTCAGGAATTAAATTCACGCAAAATTCATCATCTTTTACTTCACCGATAGTAAGACTGATACCATCAATCGCGATAAATCCTTTCGTAAGGATATATTTCATCACGTCTTTATTGGGTAATTTAAACCAAACCTGACGATTGTTTTCGCTTTCGATAATTTGTGAAACGCTTGCGGTACAATAAACGTGACCCGATAAAATATGCCCGCCAATCTCTGCGCCCATTTGCATTGCACGTTCGATATTCACAAAATCTCCTGCTTTTAAGCTACCGAGATTGGTGATACGCAAGGTTTCCTGCATTAGGTCAAAGCTCACAAGATCGTCATGAATTTCAGTTACTGTTAAGCACACACCGTTATTCGCCACGGATGCACCGATTTCTAAGCCTTTTCGCATTTCAGCTGGTAATTTTACGATCTGTGTTCTAAAATTATCACTGTCTTTAATTGCATAAATTTGGGCGATGCCCTGTACAATACCTGTAAACATTATTATTCCTTCATTAAAAATTTTTCCAATATTATAGCAAATTTATGAATTCTCGTCTTTTTTCTCAATACCGTATTGATATTCAAAAACTTATCCGAATTGCGACACCTATCGGGCTTGCCCAGTTAGCTCAAACTGGCATGGGTACCGTGGATGTGATTATGGCAGGACGTGTGAGCTCGGCTGATGTAGGCGGTGTCGGTATTGGTGCCTCTATTTGGCTACCTTTGGTGCTTTTCGGACAGGGTTTATTACTCGCCTTACCACCAACAATTTCCTATTTAAATGGTTCAGGGCAGCGCCATCGCATTGCTCACCAAGTAAGACAAGGTCTTTGGATTTCATTTTTAGTGATGATTCCCCTTGCACTGATCATCTATCATAATGATTTCATATTACAGTTTATGAATATGGATGCCCACATGGCTGATGTGACGATGAACTATTTGCGTGCGATGGTGTGGGGCTTGCCTGCCTATTTATTGCTGATTAATTTCCGCTGTTTGAATGATGGCATTGCTAAAACAAAACCTGCCATGGTGATTACCTTCATGGGGTTAATGCTAAACATTCCGCTGAATTATATGTTTATTTACGGCAAATTTGGTGCGCCTGCATTAGGTGGTGTCGGTTGTGGTGTAGCAACGGCTATTGTCAACTGGGCAATGGCAATCTTGATGATTACCTATTCTGCCAAAAACTATAATGAACGTAGTTTGAAAGTCTTTGAAAAGATTATTGAAAAGCCAGATATCAAAACACTGAAAAAATTGACCGCACTTGGTTTGCCTATTGCCATTGCTCTGTGCAGTGAAGTCTCACTGTTTGCCTTAAGTAGTTTATTACTTTCCCCATTAGGTGCAGATGTGGTCGCCAGCCACCAAATTGCCTTAAATACTAGTGCCGTAGCCTTTATGTTCCCCATGTCTATTGCCATGGCTGCCACCATTTTAGTGGCGCAAGAACTGGGTAATCATGCACCGCAAAAAGCCAAAATTATGGCTCACGCGGCTATTATTCTTGGCTTGATTGCGGCAAGTGTATTGGCGTTGGTGATTTGGGTATTTAGTGCAGAGATTGCCGCATTAATTGTTGGCGATAATGCTACCGTTATTGCCCTTTCTGGCAGCTTATTAGCGATGGCGGCGATTTATCAATTTTCAGATTCAGTGCAAGTCGTCGTGAGCGGTATTTTACGTGGCTATAAAGACACTAAAATTATTCTCTACATCACATTACTTGCCTATTGGGGCGTAGGTATCCCTGTTGGTTATATTCTTTCCCGCACGGATTGGATTGTTCCAAGCATCGGTGCAAAAGGCTTCTGGGTTGCGTTTATCATTGCATTAACTATTGCTGCTGCTTTACTCTTTATACGTATGCGAAAAATCCAATCACAATCTGATGAAGCCATTATTCAACAATTAGAAAGATTGAAGTAGTTAAAAAAGTGCGGTCTATTTTGACCGCACTTTTGTCTTTTACATCACCACCACATCAAATTGTTCTTGGTTGTAGTACTGTTCTGTTTTGACTTGAACCTGTTTGCTGATGAACATTTCAATCTCTGGCAATAAACCATGCGATTCTTCTTTGATTAAGTAATCCGCTACGGCTGGAGAGGCATAAACCACAAATTGTTCACTCGAGAATAAGTGATTAACGCGAATAATCTCACGCATAATTTCATAACATACCGTTTCGACGGTTTTCACGCGTCCACGACCTTGGCAAGTTGGGCATTCATCACATAAAACGTGCTCTAAACTTTCGCGAGTGCGTTTACGGGTCATTTCCACTAAACCAAGTTGAGTAAAACCATTCACATTGGTTTTCACGCGATCTTTTGATAGCGCCTCTTCCAAGGATTCAATCACGCGATTGCGATGCTCATCGGTTTGCATATCAATAAAATCAATAATGATAATTCCGCCTAAATTACGCAGTTGTAGTTGCTGTGCAATGGCTTTAGTGGCTTCAATATTAGTGTTAAAAATCGTTTCATCTAAATTTCGATGACCAACGAATGCACCGGTATTGATATCAATGGTTGTCATGGCTTCGGTTTGCTCAATGATAAGATAGCCACCCGATTTTAAATTCACGCGTTTTTCAAGTGCATTTTGAATGCCTCGTTCTACGCCATAAATATCAAAGATCGGCTGATTTCCCGTATAAAGCATTAATTTTTCACTTAACTCAGGCATAAATTCATCGGTAAATTCTTTGACTTCGTTAAAACAAAGTTTGGAATCGATATGAATTTTCTCTAAATTGGCACCGATAAAATCACGCAAAATACGTTGCGGCAATGCGGGTTCGCCATAAATTTTAGAACGGGTTGGATATTTGCCTTTACGTTCAAGTACTTTACGCCATAAACGTTTTAAAAATTCTGCATCTTGGCGTAACTCTTCTTCCGTTGCCCCTTCGGTGGCTGTACGAATAATAAAACCGCCTAACTCATCACAAAAAGGCTCAACAAGCGCTTTTAGTCTTGCGCGCTCTTCTTCACTTTCAATACGTTGCGACACACCAACATGGCTATTTTCTGGCATAAAGACAAGATAACGAGAAGGCAATGTAATATCAGTGGTTAATCTTGCACCTTTGGTGCCTAAAGGATCTTTTACCACTTGCACTACGATATCTTGCCCTTCGCGTACGAGCTCAGAAATGGTTTTTGCACGGAATTGCTTTTGTTCGTTCACATCTACACACTCGGTATGTGAAACAATATCGGAAGCGTGTAAAAATGCGGCTTTTTCTAAACCGATATCCACAAATGCGGACTGCATCCCCGGTAAAACTCGGGTTACTCGCCCTTTATAAATATTCCCCACGATGCCACGTTTGGCTTGACGTTCAATGTGAACTTCTTTTAAAACGCCCGTTTCCACCAACGCAACGCGGGTTTCATTGGGCGTAACATTCATTAATAATTCAACAGAATTCATTTTTTCGACCTTAGTTTTAATGATATAAGTCTATCGAAAAGGGAAATAGAATAATAGCCCTAAATAAGGTAAAATATGACCTTTCTCAAATTTTCATGACTTATTTTGGGGCATTTAATGTTTGGTTTAGACCCAACACTTATTACTTTTAGTATTTATATTTTCGGCATGATTTTAATCGGCGTTCTTGCCTATTATTATACAAACAATTTATCCGATTACATTTTAGGTGGCCGTAAACTCGGAAGTTTTGTGACAGCCATGTCTGCGGGTGCATCCGATATGTCAGGCTGGCTATTAATGGGCTTGCCAGGTGCAGTATATGTATCTGGTTTAGTAGAAGGTTGGATAGCTATTGGTTTAATCCTCGGGGCTTATTTTAACTGGTTACTCGTGGCGGGTCGTTTACGGATCTATACCGAATTTAACAACAATGCGCTCACATTACCGGAATATTTCCATCATCGTTTTGGTACATCACACAATCTCTTAAAAATTGTTTCAGCGACAATCATCTTAGCATTCTTCACTATTTATTGTGCTTCAGGTGTGGTTGCGGGTGCGAAATTATTCCAAAACCTGTTTTCTATCGAATACTCTACGGCGATTTGGTACGGCGCATTAGCGACGATTATTTATACCTTTATTGGTGGATTCTTAGCGGTAAGTTGGACGGATACTATTCAAGCTACATTGATGATTTTTGCCTTAATCTTAACGCCGTTATTCATCTTTTTAAGTTTGGGTGATGCATCACAATTTACGGAAGTACTCCATCAAGCGGAAATTGCCGCAAGTAAAGACTTCACTGATTTATTCATGGCAACCACGCCATTAGGTTTATTAAGTTTAGCGGCTTGGGGCTTAGGTTATTTTGGTCAGCCACATATTCTGGCTCGATTTATGGCAGCTTATTCGGTGAAATCATTAATCAAAGCACGCCGCATCAGTATGACATGGATGGTAATTTGCCTCGCAGGTGCAATTGGTATTGGTTTCTTCGGTATCCCTTATTTCTTTGCAAATCCTGGTGTTGCGAGCGTAGTAAATAATGAACCAGAACAAGTGTTTATTGAACTGGCTAAATTGCTCTTTAATCCATGGATTGCAGGTATTCTACTCTCTGCGATCTTGGCGGCTGTAATGAGTACACTTTCCGCACAATTATTAATTTCTTCTAGCTCTATTACTGAAGATTTTTATAAAGGTTTTATTCGTCCAAAAGCGCCAGAAAAAGAATTAGTGTGGTTAGGCCGTGCAATGGTTTTAGTTATTGCCGCTATCGCCATTTGGATTGCACAAGATGAAAACAGCAAAGTATTAAAACTCGTTGAATTTGCGTGGGCAGGATTTGGTTCAGCATTTGGTCCTGTGGTGCTTTTCTCCTTATTCTGGAAACGTATGAGTTCTTCTGCAGCTTTAATTGGAATGATTGTGGGGGCTACCGTCGTATTTTCTTGGAAATATGTGATTCCTAAAACCAGTGAGTGGTTTAACGTCTATGAAATGATCCCAGGTTTTACGCTTGCTAGCCTGGCAATTATTGTGGTTTCTCTCATTTCTTCAGAACCGGAAAATGAAGTCAAAGAAACCTTTGAGAAAGCAGAAAAAGCTTATAAGGAAGCAAAATAATGATTGATTTCCGTCCTTTTTATCAGCAAATTGCTACTACAAATTTATCTGCTTGGCTAGAAACATTACCCTTGCAGTTAAAAGAATGGGAAAAACAAACCCATGGTGATTATGCAAAATGGTCAAAAATCGTGGACTTTCTCCCTGATTTGCAGGCAGATACCATCGATTTAAAAAATGCGGTGAAATCTGACCGCACTTCCCCACTTTCAGAGGGCGAAAAACAACGCATTATCCATCATTTGAAGCAATTGATGCCATGGCGAAAAGGACCTTATCATTTATTTGATATTCACGTGGATTGCGAATGGCGTTCTGATTTCAAATGGGATCGTGTTTTGCCTCATCTTGCACCATTAAAAGATCGTACCATTTTAGATGTGGGCTGCGGTAGCGGCTACCATATGTGGCGAATGGTTGGTGAAGGCGCAAAAATGGTCGTTGGTATTGATCCTACCGAGCTTTTCCTTTGCCAATTTGAAGCGGTTCGAAAATTACTAAATAACGATCGTCGAGCTAACTTAATCCCATTAGGTATTGAAGAAATGCAACCACTTGCGGCATTTGATACCGTGTTCTCAATGGGCGTGCTTTATCATCGTAAATCACCGCTTGATCATCTCACTCAACTAAAAAATCAATTAGTAAAAGGTGGCGAATTGGTGTTAGAAACCTTAGTGGTTGATGGTGATGCCAATACAGTCTTAGTGCCATCAGATCGCTATGCAAAAATGAAGAACGTGTATTTTATTCCTTCTGTTGCGGCACTCATTAATTGGTTAGAAAAAGTCGGCTTTACTAATGTGCGTTGTGTGGATGTCGCCACCACAACATTAGAAGAACAGCGTAAAACGGATTGGTTAGAAAATGAAAGTTTGATTGATTTCTTAGATCCAAACGATCACAGTAAAACCATCGAAGGCTATCAAGCCCCAACTCGCGCAGTGATTTTAGCCAATAAATAATTGTTTAAAAAAAAGAGCGGTCAAAAAATTCAATGTTTTTTTGACCGCTCTTTGCTTTTCTATTTAAGGCTGTTACTCTAAGTAATGATAAAGATAAATGTACCAGGAAATGACATGGTAAGCGAAAAATTTTCAAATTTTGATGCTTTTTTAGCATGTAAAAATTTATCAAAGACAGAATTATTGAACAAAGTACTAAATTCTAATCCTGTTTTTCAATATGAAGCAGCCCGAAAACTACAATTTTTTCAGTATAATGAAATTAGAGATATAATTAAGAATATTCTTTTAGCCAGTCGATATAGCCGACACAGAGAAATTGCAGTTTTTATCTTGGGGCAAATACAGGTACAGCTTAATGATGTTGAACTAAATGAGATTTTATCTATATTAGTTTATTCTATTTGTCATGATAAAAGTATAAGTGTAAAGTCATCAGCAATATTTTCCTTGGGGCATCTATTTCGACATTATAATTTAGGAGAAAAAGAGTTTTACGAAATAGAAAAGGATATTAATTTAATTTGGGATATAAATAGATATTCTATCATTTTAGCTGTTGCATTTAGTTCGGCATACTTCCCACACAGAAACTATATAAAAAAATACCTAATAAAAAACTTAAATAGCAAAAAATCACAAATTATTTCATGGATTTTATATTCATTAAGAGAAAAACACTATAAATCAAAATCAATTGAGTTACTATTAATTAACAGACTAAATCAAACCAATATAAATTCTTACATATACAATGAGATAATTGCATTCTTGATTTCAATTAACTCTGTGATAGTTATACCTTATATTGAAAACATGCTATTAACTCAAAATAGCGTTGACAATGAAATTTATCTAGCGCTTAAAAATAATTCATCAAAAAATCTTACAAAATTAAGAAAAATGATGCTAGAAAAATTTGAATAATCATTAATTAGTTGTGACCTCAACAAACTATCAAAATTACGAATAGCATTGACATTAAAACGATGGGTAAAGCCGGATTTATCCTACTTTGACCTGATTAGATAATTTAGAGAACAATGATGAATGACGATTTAACAAAACTTTTTTTTAAATATCAAGATCACCCAACTTTTTTCAGTTACTCTCCTATTACTTCCGTACATGATTTAGGATGCATGGGTGAAACATTATTAAACTTAGCAGTTAACTCTCAAAATAAAAAAGATGTTATCTTATTAATAGAAAATGGCGCAAATGTGAATCAACAAGGTGAGCTGAACTTTACTCCAATTCAAAATGCCTGTTTTTATGGAAATCTTGATATTATTGAAGTTCTTTTAGAGAATGGCGCCAAGCCAAACATAAAAAATGAATTCGGATATGATGCGTACCATTATGCAACAGAAGAACATCATGATAAAAAAAGAGCTAAGGAAATAATGAGCTTACTAAAAAGTTATAAATATTATAGATAGCATACTCAATATTAAACGGAGACAGTCCTAGATATCTAGGACTATCTCTTCTATTTTAAGGCAATATGCACTGTAATCTCTTCGCGATCGTGATACAAATGTTTTGCTTGAATATCAAATTCCAGTTCTTTTTCTGCCAACATCACTGCAAGATTTTCTAAGCACAACATCACTTCTTGATAACGTTTTTTCATTGGCAATTTCAAGTTGAAAATGGTTTCTCGACACCAGCCGTTAATTAACCATTTTCCAATTAAATTGGCTATGCGGCTTGGTTGCTCCACCATGTCACACACAAGCCAATCGATATGCTTACGTTTTGGTGGTTGGAATTTAAATCCATCTTCTGGGCAGTGTTCTATTCTACCAGAATCATGCAAACTAGCTGCCATTTTGCCGTGATCAACCGCATACACAAATAAACCACGTTTCACTAATTGATAGGTCCAACCGCCAGGGCATGCACCGAGATCAACGCCAACCATATTTTCATTTAAGCGTTTACTTTCTTCATTTCGAGGAATAAAGGTTAAAATCGCTTCTTCCAATTTTAAAGTTGAACGGCTTGGAGCATCCGCAGGGAATTTTAAACGTGGGATACCCATAAAATGCGTAGAGTTATTACCAAGATAGGAATACCCTACATAGCAACAATTCGGCTGCGTGAAAAAACAATGCAAAATCTGACCGCGCTTTGCATTCGGTTTGCCTTGTAACCAACCTTTCTTTTTCAACGCTTGGCGCAACGGCACGGTAAATTTTCGGCAAAATGTCGAAAGCTCTTTGGCTTCATTAGTATCTGCTGTTTCAACAAACAGCTCTACCGCTTGCTTAAGATTAATCTCTTCTGCAATGCGTTCATATTGAGCCTGAATTGGCGAGATACGATCTTGAGGATCGAGATTTTCTAAGAGATCTGAAACAACGATCATTTGACGCGCAAAAATTAAGCGATTAAAAGGGATTTCTCGTGCTAAACGATCCGCATCGCCCGGTTGATAACATTCAAAAATGACATAGCCGCTATTTTCAATTACACGCGCAAAACCAAATACGCCACGCTCAGAGGCTCGGTCGGTAATTTCTGCGGCGACTTCTTTTTCAAAGCCAATTCGACAATATAAGGCTAATTTATTCATATTTTCCTAATTTAATTGAATCTTTAATCCATGTTCTAAAGGCTTGAATTTGTTCATCATCTAAACGATCTAAATGATTGACCACATAGAATGATTTTGGATCCCGCAATTCGGTCGGTAACACAATTTGCAGATGACCGTTTTCAATTTCTTGCTGAGCTAAAATACGATTAGCTAACGCAATGCCCTGCCCATGAACGGCAGCTTGCAATGCCATAAAGGTGTGGCTAAATAATGGGCCTTGCTGAATATTCAAATCATCTAATTTGAGATAATCCGCCATCGCTTGCCAGTTATCTCGAGTATGCGTATGAATCAGCGTATGCTTTTTCAAATCATCAGGGCAACGCACCGGCGTTTTCTCAAGCAATGAAGGTGCAGCTAAAATCACGAGGTTTTCTTCGCCTAAACGATCAACCTGTAAGTTCTCCCAATCACCTTTGCCATAATAAATGGCAATATCAATTTCTTTATTCAATAAACCTTCATCTTGATCGACGCCCTTCAAGCGTACTTCAATTTCAGGGTGTTGCTTATTAAAATCACTCAAATGTGGCACAAGCCATTGAATACCAAAGGTTTGTGGCACGCTAATGGCCAAATGAGGTTCAGCTTTAAGCGTTAATAAACGTTCAGTCGCTTCATTCAATTTTCGTAACACTTTATTAATATCAACAAAATAGGCTTTCCCAAATTCAGTCAATTCGAGCGAACGATTTTTACGAATAAAAAGATCGACACCTAAAAAATCTTCTAATAATTTTATTTGATGGCTCACAGCAGCTTGTGTCACAAAAAGTTCATCCGCTGCTTTTGTGAAGCTTAAATGTCGCGCGGCAGACTCAAAAGACTTCAATGAATTAAGGGGAGGCAAACGTTTATACATAATTCTTCCCAACGGCTAATTTTTAGTTTATAATGGTTAAGATTTATATCGGATTAGTTTTTTTTATGCATCAAATAAAAAAACATCATTTGTCCTTTCACAACCTTCTACCTACAATACCCTCATACTTAATGATTGGTAATTCCTTACAAGTTAATGAGTTTCAGACTTAAGTATGATGTTGTGTTTGCATATAGTTCGGTTCTCCGAACTGGAGTAACAGTTAAGTTACTCATTTACTTCCTGTATATATTAAACCATTCTGGTTAAGCGCTGCTCATTTCGAGCGGCGTTTTTTTATTCCCGCATTCTAACATAAGCAAAATTTTATTTCCTGACCAACTTCACAAATTTAAAAATCCAATAAAAATTTTGAGAAATCACAATATTTTTGTGTTTAAAGGTTTTCATAGTAGCCGTTATGGTGTAGATTAACCGCATTTCCATTCATAAAATTATTTATACAAATTAAGGAAGCAAAATGAAAGACTTAGACTGGAACAATCTTGGATTTAGTTATATCAAAACAGATTATCGTTTCATCGCACATTGGAAAGATGGTAAATGGGATGAAGGGAAACTTACCACTGATAATATGCTACATATCCACGAAGGTTCAACTGCAATTCACTACGGTCAACAATGCTTTGAAGGCTTAAAAGCCTATCGTTGTAAAGACGGTTCAATCAACTTATTCCGTCCTGATCAAAATGCAAAACGCATGCAACATACCTCTGATCGTTTATTAATGCCACAAGTGCCAACAGAGTTATTTATCCGCGCTTGTAAAGAAGTGGTGAAAGCCAACCAAGAATGGTTAGGTCCTTACGGCTCTGGCGCAACATTATATTTACGTCCATTCCTCTTTGGTACTGGCGCGAATATCGGTGTAAAAACCGCACCAGAATTTATTTTCTCTGTATTCTGCTGCCCTGTTGGCGCATACTTCAAAGGTGGTTTAGCACCATCTAACTTCATTACGACTGATTACGACCGTGCTGCACCTATGGGAACCGGTGGTGTAAAAGTGGGTGGTAACTATGCAGCAAGTTTACTTCCTCATGAATTAGCGGCTGAAGCTGGCACACCTGAGCGTAAATTTGCAGATGCGATTTATCTTGATCCAAAAACTCACACGAAAATTGAAGAAGTGGGTGCGGCAAACTTCTTTGGTATCACCAAAGATAATAAATTTATCACTCCTGCATCTGAATCCATTTTACCAAGTATCACCAAATACTCTTTGCTTTATATTGCAAAAGAACGTTTAGGTATGGAAGCAATTGAAGGTGATGTGTATATTGATCAACTCGATCAATTCGCCGAAGCAGGGGCTTGTGGTACTGCTGCAGTAATTACGCCAGTAGGCGGCATTCAACACAAAGGTAAATTCCACGTGTTCTATTCAGAAACTGAAGTGGGCCCTGTTACACGTAAACTTTATAACGAATTAACGGGTATCCAATTCGGTGATATTGAAGCACCTGAAGGTTGGATTGTAAAAGTAGAATAATTTTTGCGTCCTATCAAAAAAGTAAGACTCACGTAATTCAAGGGCTAAGTTCTGTCATCTACAGGGCTTAGTCCTTTTAGTTTTACGTACAGCGATATCCTTTATTAATAATATTTGTCTCACACAAAATATCTTCAAAATTGACCGCACTTTTCCCTTTTTCTTGTGTGCCTATCGTTCAAACTATGATCTGAATCACAGTTTTATTAAAACAAATCGATTAGAATAAAATTGTCTATTTTTTCAAGCAAATAAGGAAGAAAATGATGAGTCCCTCTGAGCTTATAGGCGAAGGAATTAATCTGATGTTTTCAGGGATGGGTTTTGTGTTGGTCTTTTTGCTCATTTTAATTTGGGCGATTGGAATGATGTCTAAACTTATCAATCGATTCTTTCCTGAACCTCAACCCGAACCAAAAACTTCCCAAACTTCAACCGCACTTTCTGCGGCACCTACTGACGATTTTGAGCGTTTACGTCCTGTGATTGCAGCGGCTATCGCACACCATCGCCGTACCCAACAGTTCAAATAATATAAGGATTTTACTATGACTAAAAAAATTAAAATGACAGAACTGGTGCTTCGTGATGCCCACCAATCACTTTTCGCAACTCGCTTGCGTCTTGATGATATGTTGCCAATTGCTCATGAATTAGATGATATCGGCTATTGGTCATTGGAAGCTTGGGGCGGTGCAACATTTGATAGCTGTATTCGCTTTTTAGGTGAAGATCCTTGGGTTCGTTTGCGTGAATTGAAAAAAGCCTGTCCAAAAACCCCATTACAAATGTTATTACGTGGTCAAAACCTATTAGGCTATCGCCACTATGCTGATGATGTGGTAGAACGTTTCGTAGAACGTTGTGTAGCGAATGGTATGGATGTTTTCCGCGTATTCGATGCGCTCAATGACCCGCGCAACATGAAAGCCGCGTTGCAAGCAGTACGTAAATTTGGTGGTCATGCTCAAGGGACTTTAAGTTATACCACCAGCCCTGTACATACTATGCAAACCTGGCTTGATACCACTGAACAATTGCTTGAAATAGGTATCGACAGCTTGGTCATCAAAGACATGTCAGGTATTTTAAATCCAATGGCGGCGGCAGAGTTAGTACGCGAAATCAAAAAACGTTTCGACGTAGAATTGCATTTACACTGCCACTCCACCACTGGTATGGCAGAAATGGCGTTATTAAAAGCGGTTGAAGCAGGTGTAGATGGTATTGATACAGCAATTTCTTCTATGTCAGGTACTTATGGTCACCCTGCAACAGAATCCATGGTCGCTACCTTACAAGGCACTGAATATGACACCGGTTTAGATATTCCTCGTTTGGAAAAAATCTCGGCCTATTTCCGCAATGTACGTAAAAAATACGCTAAATTTGAAGGCCAATTACGTGGTGTCGATAGCCGTATTTTAGTAGCACAAGTGCCAGGCGGCATGCTTACAAACTTAGAAAACCAATTAAAACAACAAAATGCGTCCGATAAATTAGATTTAGTGTTAGAAGAAATCCCACGCGTACGCAAAGACTTAGGCTACATTCCACTCGTTACACCAACCTCTCAAATTGTTGGTACACAGTCGGTTATTAACGTACTTACTGGCGAACGCTACAAAACTATCGCCAAAGAAACTGCTGGTATTTTAAAAGGTGAATATGGTAAAACGCCTGCACCAGTAGATAGTGCGTTGCAAGCTCGAGTATTAGAAGGCGCTGCACCAGTAACAGACCGTCCAGCCGATCACATTGCGCCTGAAATGGCGAAAATTGAAGCTGAAGTTGCAGAACAAGCTAAAGCGAAAGGCGTGAAATTAGCGGACAATGCTGTGGATGATGCCTTAATCGTAGCACTCTTCCCTCAAATTGCGTGGAAATTCTTAGAAAACCGCAACAATCCTGCAGCCTTTGAACCTGCTCCAACTGGTAATGAAAGTGCGGTGGAAAATAAACCAGTTTCTAAAGCTACACCATCTGTTTCTGGCTCCGCTATTTATACCGTGGAATTAGAAGGTAAAGCTTTTGTGGTGAAAGTAAGCGAAGGCGGTGACATCTCTCATGTCGCGACTACAGCTCCTCAAGCTGCGCCACAAGCGACTCCAGCTCCAGCAACGGGTGGTACACCAGTAACAGCGCCGATGGCGGGTAATATTTGGAAAGTTGTTGCAACAGAAGGTCAAACTGTAGCAGCTGGCGATGTATTATTCATTCTCGAAGCCATGAAAATGGAAACCGAAGTGAAAGCTGCACAAGCTGGTACCGTACGCGGCATTTGCGTCAAAGCTGGTGATGCTGTCGCCGTAGGTGATACCGTGATGACCTTAGCATAAGGAATGGTCTATGGAGAGTATTATTGCGTTAATTAAAGGGATGGGCATATTCCATCTGCAATGGGGGCAAGCAGTAATGATCGCTGTGAGCCTGCTGTTGCTATGGCTTGCCATTTCGCGCAAATTTGAACCTTTGCTGTTGCTACCAATTGGTTTCGGCGGATTATTGTCAAATATTCCTGAAGCAGGGTTAGCCATGACAGCATTAGAGAATTTGCTTCATCTCGGCTCACCGGAACAAATTGCGGTAATCGCCGCGCAGTTGGGTGTTTCACCTGATCTTGCTGCAATTAAAACAGCGATGACTTCTGCACCAATATCCGTGATAAATCAATTAGAAGCTTTATCTGTGGATATGGGTTATAGCGCCGGTATTTTGGCTTTGTTCTATAAAGTTGCGATTGGATACGGCATTGCGCCATTGGTCATTTTTATGGGCGTAGGTGCAATGACAGACTTTGGTCCGTTATTAGCCAATCCAAAAACATTGCTACTTGGTGCAGCTGCTCAATTCGGTATTTTCGCTACCGTACTCGGTGCGCTAGCGTTAAATTATTTCGGTATTATCGAATTCACACTGCCTCAAGCTGCCTCTATCGGTATTATCGGTGGTGCGGATGGTCCGACTGCGATTTATCTTACGAGTAAGCTCGCGCCTGAATTGCTTGGTGCTATTGCGGTGGCGGCTTATTCTTATATGGCATTAGTGCCGTTGATTCAACCACCGATTATGAAAGCATTAACCACAGAAGAAGAACGCAAAATCCGCATGACGCAAATGCGCCATGTGAGTAATCGTGAAAAAGTCTTGTTCCCGGTGATTTTGCTGTTGCTCGTTGGTTTACTCTTACCTGATGCAGCCCCATTGCTTGGGATGTTCTGTTTCGGTAATCTCATGCGCGTAAGTGGCGTAGTTGAACGTTTAAGCGATACCACACAAAACGCCTTGATTAACATTGTAACCATTGTGCTTGGCTTGTCTGTAGGCTCTAAACTTATCGCCGATAAATTCCTACAACCGCAAACATTAGGCATTTTAATTCTTGGTGTAATTGCTTTCGGAATCGGTACAGGTAGCGGTGTATTAATGGCAAAATTGATGAATAAATTCAGCAAAAACAAAATTAACCCGCTCATTGGTTCTGCTGGTGTATCTGCCGTTCCTATGGCCGCCCGTGTTTCTAACAAAATCGGATTGGAAGCGGATAACCAAAACTTCCTCCTTATGCACGCGATGGGGCCGAACGTTGCCGGTGTAATTGGCTCGGCGATTGCCGCTGGGGTCATGTTAAAATATGTCGGTACGTTGATGTAAGGTGAAAGATGCTGAAAACACCTAAATAAGGTTCATTAAATAACAAAAAGAGCGGTCAAATTGACCGCTCTTTTATTTATTACGATGTTCTTTACTTAACCAGACTCATCGCCAGATTCTTCGCACCTTTGAAATCTACTTTACCACTTCCTAACATCGGAATTTCATCCACTAAGAAGACTTGGCTTGGTAGCATAATCGGCGGTACATTTAATCCTTTAATACGTTCATTGATCTCATCTAAAGAAAGCGCAGACTTGATTAAAAGCACAATGCTCTCGCCTTTTTTATCATCACTCAAGGCAACGGCAACAAATTGATTTTCCTCATCAAATACTTGTGAAAGTTTCTCTTCCACGCTGCCAAGACTGATCATTTCGCCACCGACTTTAGCAAATCGAGAATAACGATCCACAATGGTAATAAAACCGTTATGATCGATATGGCCTTTATCGCCGGTTTTGTAATAACGTACACCGTCAATTTCAACAATCACTTCTGCTGTTTTTTCTGGGGCATCCAAATAACCTTTCATGACTTGTCCACCACCAATCAAGATCAAACCGTCTTCGCCGACTGGTAATTCCTGCAAGCTTTCTGGATCCACAATTTTAATAATGGTGCCTGGTAATGGCATACCGACTGTACCAGCTTGATTGAAGGTAAATTCCTGTAAGGTTTCTGGATCAAGTAAATTAGGCATATTAACACTGGCTACCGGTGCTGTTTCAGTTGCGCCATAACCTTCGTAAATTTCTAAGCCAAATTTAAGTTTAAAGGCTTCTTTTACATCTGCTTTCAATTTTTCAGCGCCCGCAATAACCATACGTACGTTTTGTAGCATTAACGGATGGAATTTCTTATTGCGTACATACAATCTAAAGAAAGTTGAAGTACCAAATAAAATACTCACACGATGTCGAGCACACATTTTTCCGACTGTCGCCCCATCTGTCGGATCCGCGACACTCACCATTTTAATGCCTTCACACAATGGCAATAAGGTTGTCACGGTTAATCCGAATGAGTGGAAAATTGGTAAGGAATTTAAAATGACATCATCTTTGTGGAAATTTAATAATTCACCAATCTGTTTAATGTTCGTCAGTAAATTTTTATGGCTTAATTCAATGCCTTTCGGATCACCTTCACTACCACTACTGAATAGGATGGTGGCATTATCTTCCAAGCTTACGTCTGCAAAGTAGCGTAATTTAATCCACCATTGTGGCGCTAAAAACGCCGTTAAAAATGACCGCACTTTATTCGCTTTAGTGATCGATTTCCCTAAATTTTCCATAAATAGGGCTTTATCAGCCACCACTTGGTTAAAGTCAAAACCTTTTACGTTCAATTTATCCAAGAATTTTTCAGAGGTAATGACTTGCGAAATGTTGGCTTTTTTCAACGCTTTTTCCATCACTTCAGGGCTTAGCGTGTAGTTTAAATTTACCGGTACTTTGCCCATCACCATTAAGGTCATATTGATAATTGCCCCGATTGATGAACTTGGTAATAACACGCCAACATTTTTTTCATTCCCTAAAGCGGCTTTCAAGGTTTTCACAAACATTAGCACTGCAGCAATAAATTTCAGGTTATTGAGTTTAGTGCCTTGCGCATCCACCACGGCTTCTTTGAATAAATTCGATTTTGCCGAATTCAACCAATGGTGCATAAGTGGTTTACGTTTACTCATGACTTTTTCCCATACGGAGAAAGAAAGTTCGAGCACTTTTTGCTTCATGGCTGTCGCATCAATAAAGCCATGAATTGGTTTACCAAATGCTACTAAAATTTCACGCTTACCTTGGCGTTTAGTTAAATTCTTATAGAAAGAATCCGCACGGGAGAAGCTGCTGCCCCACAATCCACGTAAATAGAAAGGAACCGTCGTCACATTCTCCAAATCTTTTAATACGTGCTCAAAGCCTTTTTGGAACTCATTAATTTGACCGTTATAGCTGATATGACCTTCTGGGAATAAAGCCACCACTTCACCACGCGCTAAATATTCACGAATGGTTTCAATAGATTCACGACTTGAACCGCCACCAATTGGGATGACTTTGAAAATACGGAAGAACCAAGTGAGATACCATTTGTTGTAAATCGGACGATACATCACAAATTTAATCGCACGAGGGCTAGCCGCTTGTAACACCAACCAGTCAATCCAGCTAATATGGTTACCTAATAACAACACGCCACCACTTTGTGGAAGATTTTTTAACCCATCCACATGAAAACGGTAATTTGCTTTTAACGCAAAGAGCAAGAATAAACGCGTAAATAAATGGGGTACTTTCGACATGGTATATAAACTTGCAGCAAAACATGCAGCAGAAGTCACTAAGAATAAACCTTGAGTCGAAACATTAAGTTGTACAAAAACAATGCTTAATAGCAAAAAGACCACCATGAACACGTTTTGCATAAAGTTGTTACCCGCCATGATTTTGCCACTGATTTTCTCAGGTGCG
The DNA here is from genome assembly GCF_000210895.1 of Haemophilus parainfluenzae T3T1. NCBI lineage: Bacteria > Pseudomonadati > Pseudomonadota > Gammaproteobacteria > Pasteurellales > Pasteurellaceae > Parahaemophilus > Parahaemophilus parainfluenzae. The sequence goes on from NC_015964.1 coordinate 1,936,289, forward strand.
AAATACTGAATCGTTGCATTTAATGGCACGATCAATAAACCGCCAGAAAAACCAAAGACAAAAGAACAAAGTGCCAATACCACTCCACTTTGAGCTAGAGTTAAAAAGAATAACGACACACAAATACCCAATGCACCAAGTGGAACAATACCTAACTCAATATGCAAACGAGAAGCACGTCCTGCAAGATATGAACCAAGCGCAAGCCCTATTCCACTCACCGCAAGAATCGCTTGAATAACAACCGCATTATCTTCATTGAACATCGCTTTATAATGCGCAGGGAATGCCGCCACAATAATTTGTGACACGCCCCAAAAGAGACTTAATCCAATGACACTCAACCAAATATTTTGATCTGCTTTTAATGTGCGAACGTTATCTTTTAAATACCCTAAAGAAAGGTATTTTCTCATATCGAACTGACCATCCGTATTTTCAGCTTCTTGCTTAAAGAATGGGATTTTAAACGCAAAATAGGCTTCGAGTGCACTCAGTAATACTAATGCTACACCTATCACCCAAACACTTTGTAATACTTCATTCGGATCATCTGATGCCACATAATGCGCTTCAAAGAAGAAAGAAAAGGCAAAAGAACTAAATAGAATGGCCACAATAGTAAGCGCTTGAATGACACCGTTTGCCATACCGATATTTTCAGTGCCCACAATTGATTTAATAATGCTATATTTGGCTGGAGAATAGACCGCACTTTGCGCGGCTAAAATCAATGTGAGTACAAAGGAAAGTGCAAACATGCCCGTCATATAACTCAATAAAATCCCCGCACTGATCACCACCGCCGCTAAACTGCTATAACGAATCACATTGGTGCGGGAAAATTTATCGTTAATAAATGCCGAAGGGGAAAATAAGAAAATAAACGGCAATAAAATCATGGCATTAATTAACGCTGTTAAAACGACCAAGCTCTCCCCTGAAAAGCTTTTCAGTAAAACATTTTGAATAGTAATTTTATGTGCCAAATCCACACTGGCATTAATAAAGGCAATGGCTAAATAAGGCACAAAGCCAGCATATTTTAAGAGTTTCATTTCGCACTCTCCGCTTGGTAAAGATTAAAGGTTTTCATATTCAAGAGATAAGGTTTTAACACCAACAATAAATCAAATAAGTGTTTTAATTTTTCATCTTTTTGTTCACTATTGGCTAATGCCGCTAAAGTCACATTCACCTCTTTTTCCGCTAACATTTTTGCAGCAGCCAAATAAGCTTTCACTACATCCATTTCGGCTTCATCACAACGAGCTAAGATCGCCAAAATATCACGTTCTTTTGCTGTAAAAATGCCTTCACGAGGATTCAATAATCCTTCCGCTACCATCTCTTCGATTTGCTGAGTAGAAAGATGAAATTCTGCAGAGAGTTGCTCCACTGAAAATACTTCATTTTCAGCGCCCATGATGATGTCTAATAATCCAATAAGACTTTCATAAGGATTATTCCAATCAAAATGAGGATGTGCAAAAAGTGCTTTAATTTGTGAAATTGTCGCATTGAAATTGCTTTGTAGATATTTAATAAAGCTGAGTAACTTCACACAATGTTCATCATAGAGATGAAAATTCGGTTTATCTTTCACCGGCTCAGGCAACAAACCTTCTTTCACATAGTACAGCACCGTGGATTTTGGTGTCTGACTAAGCTTAACTAAATCATTCATTTTTAACATCAGGATTTCCCTCTAGGTTGATTTGTTGTGTATTGTAGCGGATAAAAATAAAAAGTAAATAGTGTTACTTTACACTTTTAATTAAATTTAATAAAAAAGTTGTTTATCGCATGATAAACAACTTTCTTAATCAGCTTTAGCTTCCACTTTTCGCCATAGATCTTTGCTATAAATGACCCCTACTGGATTTTTCTTCGCCCCCATAATAGTTGGAGAAATATAAACCGGTGTAGTGTATTGGAAAAGCGGTAAAGCAAGGTTTTCCTGTTGGATCTTCTCACTTAATTTTAAGTAAATTTCTGACCGCTCTTTTTCATTTAAGCTTCTCAGTGCTTGCTCAAAAAGTTGATCGTATTCTGCATTAGCATAGCCATTTTTATTATCGGGACTTTTAGAATAGAACAAGCCTAAAAATGCCATAGGATGATTAAAGTCTGCACACCAGCCAGAACGAATGACTTGGAAATCACCCTTTTGGCGTTTCATTTGTAATGTTTGCCAATTGACGGGTTGGGCATCCACGCGCAACATATCGGATTGCGTTAATTGCCCCACTACACGTTGCGCGATATTCACATGCAAGGGTGCATCATCATAAAGCACATTTAAATGTAGCGGATGTCTTTCATCAATTTTATTTTGAGCCAATAACTGCTCGGCAACAACGGGCTCCCATCTTGAATCCTGTCCATTTAGCATAGCTTTCGGTAAAAAATAAGAACTTGGAATTTCCGCTGGAATCTCATTATTCACAATATTCGTAACCGAAACCAACGAAGCAATCGCCTTACGCACATCTGCCTTAGCAACTTTAGGATCGTTTAAATTAAATTCATAAAAATACTCACAAAGCTTCGGAAAATGCTGAAGATCTGAATGAAATTCAGGCACATCAACCACCACATCAAATTCAGCCAATTTAGGCGCAACAAAAGGTAGATAAGCTACACGTTCAAAAGCGACATTATTTTTCTGCCAATAATAGGGATTTTTCGCTAAGTGTATGCTTCTCACACTTTCACTTTCGATCATATAAGCCCCATTAGTTACAGGGGAATCAGGATCGCTATATTGTGGCACGAGGCTAATATGCGCCAACATTTCCGGCAAATACGGTGTTGGTTTATCAAGCTCAATGCGTAAAGTGCGGTCATTTTCCGCATAAATGCCTAAACTCTTAAAAGGTTTATTTTTTTCTAAAACGCCTTTCGCATTTTTTAGATTAAGATAAGCCAAATAAGATCTTAATGGACTATTGGATTGAGACAGTGCTTGCCAAGAAAGCATCACATCTTGGGCGACTAAAGGTTCACCGTTTGACCAACGAAGCCCTTCACGTAAGGTAAAGATCCAGGTTTTGTTGTCTTTTGTTTGCCAACTTTCTGCAATACCTGGCACAATTCGTCCTTCCTGATCATAAGCCGTTAAGCCTTCATATAAATCGCGCAATAAGTTTTCTTGTTCAGGATAACGCACAAACCAAGGCTCAAAAGAAGGAGAATGAGTAAACGCCCGAGTCAGTAAAGTTCTGCTCGGTTTTGAAGTATTTTCTTGTTCAATAGACTGGCTTTGTGTTGGTTGCTCTTCTGATACCGTGTTTGTAGATTTCGGGCTATTTAATTTATCACAACCGCTTAATCCAAAAACGATACCTAAAATGACCGCACTTTTAAGCCAAGTAAGGAAAGCATTATCCATTTTCAACGTCTTCTGTTTTAATCCAAAAGAAAAAGAACCAATATTTTACCGCAATTAAAATCGCAATGATCGTTCGTCCCACAACACTTGGAGTAAAATAAAAACCAATTAAAAGCATCGTGGTTGAAAAGGTTAAAATAGAGATTTTTGTTTTTTTCGTTAATGAACGTCGCTCATTAAAGGATTTTAGGTATTTTTGATAAAGTTTCGTCTCCAAGAACCAACGTTCTAAACGAGAAGAACCTTGCGCAAACGAATAAAGCGTGAGTAATAAAAAAGGTGTGGTCGGCAGAAATGGTAGAAAAACACCAATCACGCCTAAAACCAAAGAAATACAGCCTAGTATAATATAAATGGCTTTAATTAAAGAATTTTTTGGAAAAAATTTAAGTGCAACAAAACCGACTATAATCGAAAAAGTGATTAAGCCAGAAAACAATAACACGCCGTTCATTATTATTCCTAAATAAAAGTGATACGCAATTATTACTGATTTTTTAGATTTTTCAACCTTGATATTATAGAATTTGTCGCAACTTACTAAAGAAACTGTTAGTAAAAGGAATATTTATGTCTAATCCATTACTTCATACTGAAGGCTTACCTCCATTTTCTCAAATCAAACCAGAACATATTCAACCGGCAATCAAAAAACTCATCGAAGAAAATCGTCAAGCCATTGAACAAGTTTTAAAACAACCGCACTTTACTTGGGAAAACTTTATTGAACCGCTTTCTGAAGCAGGCGAACGCCTAAGCCGCGCTTGGTCACCAATCTCTCATTTAAATTCCGTGAAAAATAGCCCTGAATTACGTGATGCGTATCAAGCCTGCTTACCACTACTCTCTGAATACAGTACCTGGGTAGGCCAACACAAAGGCTTATACAACGCTTATTTAGCCTTAAAAAATAGCCCTGAATTTGCGGCTTATTCAGTGGCTCAAAAGAAAGCCATTGAAAACGCACTACGTGATTTTGAGCTTTCAGGTATTGGTTTATCCGAAGAAAAACAAAAACGTTATGGTGAAATTGTGGCTCGCTTATCAGAATTGAGCGCTCAATTTAGCAATAATGTACTCGATGCCACCATGGGTTGGGAAAAAGTCATTGAAGATGAAAGCCAATTAGCGGGTCTTCCTGAATCTGCATTACTTGCAGCAAAACAATCTGCTGAAAGTAAAGGCTTAAAAGGCTATCGTTTTACGTTAGAAATTCCAAGTTATTTGCCAATCATGACCTATTGCGAAAATGCAGCACTACGCGAAGAAATGTATCGTGCTTATGCAACTCGCGCTTCTGATCAAGGTCCAAACGCAGGTAAATGGGATAACACAGCGATCATTGAAGAAATCATGACGTTACGCGTGGAACTAGCGAAACTGCTAGGTTTCAATACCTATACTGAACGCTCACTTGCGACCAAAATGGCAGAAAATCCACAACAAGTGTTAGATTTCTTAAATAACCTTGCAGATCGTTCAAAAGCACAAGGTGAGAAAGAATTAGCAGAACTTAAAGCTTATTGTGAAAAAGAATTTGGCGTAACGGAACTTGCCCCTTGGGATATCAGTTTCTATTCTGAAAAACAAAAACAACATTTATATGCGATCAATGATGAAGAACTTCGTCCTTATTTCCCTGAAGATCGAGTTATTTCGGGCTTATTTGAATTAATTAAACGTATTTTTAATATTCGTGCAGTTGAACGTTTTGGCGTAGATACTTGGCATAAAGATGTGCGTTTCTTTGATTTAATTGATGAAACCGATGAAGTACGTGGTAGTTTCTATCTCGATCTTTATGCGCGTGAAAATAAACGTGGCGGCGCATGGATGGATGATTGTATCGGCAGAAAACGCAATGCTGACGGTTCAATTCAAAAACCGGTTGCCTATTTAACGTGTAACTTCAATGCGCCTATTGGTGATAAACCTGCGTTATTCACCCATGATGAAGTCACGACTCTCTTCCATGAGTTTGGTCACGGCATTCACCATATGCTCACCAAAGTTGATGTACCGGATGTTGCGGGTATCAATGGTGTACCTTGGGATGCAGTAGAACTTCCAAGTCAATTTATGGAAAACTGGTGTTGGGAAAAAGAAGCCCTTGATTTTATCTCTGGTCACTTTGAAACGCACGAACCGTTACCAGAAGAAAAATTAAATCAACTTCTCAAAGCAAAAAACTATCAAGCAGCGATGTTTGTGTTACGTCAGCTTGAATTTGGATTGTTTGATTTTACCCTTCATCATACTTTTAAAGTGGGTAAAGCTAACCAAGTCCTTGATACCTTAAAAGCGGTGAAAGATAAAGTTGCCGTGATTAAAGGCGTTGAATGGGCAAGAACACCACATAGCTTTAGCCATATTTTTGCCGGCGGTTATGCAGCAGGTTATTACAGCTATTTATGGGCTGAAGTGTTATCTGCAGATGCATTCTCTCGCTTTGAAGAAGAAGGGATTTTCAATCCGGTTACGGGTAAATCCTTCTTAGATGAAATTCTCACTCGCGGCGGCTCTGAAGAACCAATGGTATTATTCAAACGTTTCCGTGGACGTGAACCTCAATTAGACGCATTGCTTCGCCATAAAGGCATTGCGAACTAATAACTAAAAAAGAGCGGTTAAATTTTTGACCGTTTTTTATCTAATATGCAGAAAATAAAAAAGCCCTCGGTAATCCGAAGGCTTTTATTTTTACTATCGTAATAAAAATTAGCGACGTAAACCTAAACGAGCGATAGTGCTTTGGTATAAAGCAAGATCAGTACGTTTTAAGTAGTCTAAAAGTTTACGACGACGAGAAACCATACGTAATAAACCACGACGACCATGGTGGTCTTTTTTGTGCTCAGCGAAGTGAGCTTGTAAGTGGTTGATTTGTGCAGTTAATAATGCGATTTGAACTTCAGAAGAACCAGTATCTTTCGCATCGCGACCAAATTCAGCAACGATTGCTGCTTTTTTTTCAGTACTTAGAGACATTTTTTACTCCTAAAAGGTAGTGTTATTAATACATCATTCGCCGATCTCTAACTCAGCGATGACAAGGAGCCTGAATTTTAACGATTGAAGCCAATAAAAGCAAGGAATTATTGTAAAGAAGCACTTTAAATTCTATGCTTTAGTAATTACAACCTTAATATCCTCCGGTGCAGCATAGTAAGGCGCAGAGGTAATAAACAAATTAATGCCTAACTTGGCATAATCTGCCACATTATTTTTATTCACCCCACCGGCGACGGAAAGCGTAATTGCTTTGCCTTGCGCCTTGATGAGCTCCAAAGCCGCTTTCACGTCTTCAACCGACCATTTATCTAGCTGAATAATATCTGGAGAAGCGATAATCATTTGTTCAAATTGTGCAAAATTGTCTGCTTCAAGGGTAACCTTATTTTCTGGCGCTTCACGCTTCAAGGTTTCCACAATATGTGTCCAGTTATTCGGTTCAGCCAATAAATTACGATGATTAGTGAAGACCAGTAAGGTTTCACTCACGCCTTGACGATGAATATGTCCGCCAGCAGCCAGCACCGCATTGGTCGCCAGTTTACGGGTATTCGGGATACTTTTACGGGTACAAGCCACCACCGCATTCGGGTTAATGGCTTTGGCATTAGCAATCATCTCCGCCGTGTATTGCGCTACGCCACAAGACCATTCCAATACAAGTTGCACCACTTTCCATGCCTGCTGTAATTTGTCCGCAGAATCGACCGCACTTAGCAACACTGCACCTGCTTCAACGGATTCCCCTTCATTCACATAGACCTGAGGCGTAATGCCTAATTTTTTCAGTAATCGTTCTGCCACTGAAATCCCCGCCACCACGCCGGCATTTTTACGTTTGAATTCAATTTTTGCCGAGACTTTCTCCAGCCCCAACGCATGCGTGGTTAAGTCACCTCGATAAATATCTTCCAATAAAAAATCATCGAGTTCTTTGTCTGAAAAATAAATCATAGTTTGTCCTTAAATGTTGAGATGTTTTTGCAATTCCTGAACTGAAGTACGGTAAATTTTGGCGAGGTTTTCAAAGGTCATCAGTTCACTTTTCTCACCTTGATGGAAACCAAATTCTTGATCGAGCATTGCAATATTTTCGGCTAAATAGACTGCTTGTTGTGGGTTGTGAGTGGTAATCAACAAGGCGATATTTTGATGTTGTAACTGTTTAATTTTTTCCAACACTCTAATTTGGTTACCAAAATCAAGACTGGCTGTCGGTTCGTCCATAATCAATAATTTCGCCTGTTGAGCGATAGCTCGTGCAATGAGTACAAGTTGTTTTTCGCCACCACTAAGTTCGTGGTAATAACGTTTGGCAAGATGTGTGATTTGTAATTCATCTAAGGCAGAAAGGGCAAGATCTTTATCTTCAGCTTTCGGCGTTTGATACCATTTCAAATAAGCAGAACGCCCCATCAATACCATATCTTGCACAAGAAAAGGAAAAAGTTGAGCATGTGCTTGTGGTACATAAGCGATTTCACGTGCTAATTCAGCGGCAGAATATGTAGCAAGCGGTCTATTTTGAAAGAAAACTTGCCCATTGAGAGCAGGCTGCAAACCAAGCAAGGTTTTTAAGAAAGTGCTTTTCCCTGCACCATTGGCGCCAAGTAAACAGCAAATTTGCTGAGGTTTTAATGCAAAATTGATCTTGTCTAACAGAGGTTTATTGCCATAACCAATCGTCAATTGTTGCGTTTCAATTAAATTCATTTTCGCCCTCTCAACAATAAATAGAGGAAAAACGGTGCGCCACAAGCAGAGGTTAAAATCCCGATGGGAAGTTCAATGCTTGCAACCGTGCGGGCGAGTGTATCGGTGAGAAGTAAAAAGCTCGCACCAAGCAACAAGGATGTCGGCAGCAATAAAATGAAATTGGCACCCACCAATAATCGAGCGATATGGGGCACAAGCAATCCAACCCAACCAATAATCCCCGTAATGGAGACCGCACTTGCCGTACAAAGTGTGGTGAAAATAATCAAAATATAGCGCGTGCGTTGGATAGGAATACCGAGGCTTTTAGCCTCATCTTCTTCTAAGGCGAGCAGATTTAAGCGCCAACGCAATAAGAAAAGTGGCAGAATGCCGAGTATCAAAATAGGGGAAAGTTGAGTTAATTCTTTCACGCCAACAGCCGTGAAACTGCCTAATAACCAAAAGGTAATCGAAGGTAATTGGGTGAAAGGATCGGCTAAAATTTTTAACAGTGAAATACCTGCACCAAGTAATGAACCGATAGCAATCCCTGAAAGTACTAAGACCAAAATCGGATCTTGATTACGGCTTCTGGATGCGACCATCGAAACACACAGCACCGCTTGAAACACCTAAGATATCAGGAGAAACCAACGGATTTTTAAACATCCCTTGATAAGTCGCGCCTGCGGCGGCTAATGCGGCACCTACTAAACAGGCGACCAAAATACGTGGTGTACGAATATGCCAAAGCACCGTTTCAACGGAAGAAGGCGTTTGACATTCCGTTTCAAATAGACAACGAATCGCTTGTCCAAGTTGAAGGGGAGAAATCGGAAATCGCCCCACATTCAACGAAAGCAAAATGGTGCTAACTAATAAAATTACTAGCGAAGTGAAAAACAGTTTAGGATTACGCTGAACAAAATATGGCATAGCTATTTCACATCATGTAGCAATTGAGTCGCTTGTGCTGGCGTTAATTCAATCTGATAGAACACGTGATAAAACGTTTGTACTTCTTTTGCAAATTTAGTCATAGGTTTACCGCTAACTAAATGCGAGGCCCAACGCACCCCAAGTAAACGGTTCACACTAGGTGGCGAATCTAACCAACCAAATGGATTATTCGGGATTAAAAAAACTTGTCCATTTTTGACCGCACTTAACTGTTGCCATTGCGGATTCTCTTTTAAGGTTTGCAAAAACTCAGGATATTGGGTGAAAATCACATCAGGATTCCATAATAAAAGCTGCTCCATCGAAACCTGCGTGAGCCCTTTATGATCGCCTTCCACCACATTTTTTAAACCAACCATTTCAATGGCTTCTGTATGAATAGAGCCTTTTTGTCCTGTTTGTAAGCCATCTGCACTACGAGCTAAATAGAAGGTTTTAGTAAATTTAGAAGCATTTTCGACCGCTTGTTTGAGGGTTTCTTCTGCATACTTAGCTTGAGGTTCTGTGAGGCTTTCTACGCCTAGTACTTTCCCCAAGTAACGCAAAGTCGTCGGTGTTTCGCTAAGTTTGCCATCTAGCAACAAATAAGGCACGCCCGTTTGTTCAAAAGTACGTTTTGCTTGATCGATATAATTTGGGGTGACATTACCTACATCAATAATTAAATTCGGTTGCAATGCCACAATTTTCTCTGGCGAGAGCGTACTGCCTTTTCCGGCAATTTTTCCCAAGGTTGGTAGAGATTGTTGTGCTGCAGGAAACAATTTTCCACGTTTTTCCATATTAAATCCCGACAATCCCAGTAATTTATTGGGCGCGCTTGAAAGGAGCAACACATCAGCCGGATTACCCGCACTTAATACTTTTTCAATTTTAGTTGATGGAGGTAATTCCCCTGCCAAATAAGCGATTTCTTCTGTTGCAAATGCACTGGTTGATACACAAAGCGCAAGTGCAATACCTATCCATTTTTTCATGTTTTCTCCCTCTTTTAGCCGTTCAAATTATACAACTTAATTTTAACGTTATATATTTTTTAACATATTAGATAAATTTTGTTAGAATAGCATCGTTATGTTTTTTATTATATAACATTTGTTATTCATAGCTAAAGGTGAAAAAATGAAATGGGATGTGATTTATAAGTTTTGCTTGCTTTGCATGCTCATTGCGGGATTGGCTGGCATATTGTTCAGCGGCTTAGGGATCTATTTTCAGTGGCCCATTCAGGGCATCTTTCAGTGGCATTTAGGTTCTGCTTTACTGTTTATTTTGGGCGTGGTTTTGCACTTCTTCAATCGTAAAAATAAAGCGGTCAAAATTGTGCAACAATTTAACGATTTGGTGACACATAATCGCTATCCCACCTATTGCAATTTAGACCGTTTGATCATGACGTTTGAGCACTTTTCAATTCTACAAATTGCGGAGCAACTTCAACTCACCCCTTCGATTTTACTCACCGAATTAGCTAACGGAAAAATAAACTTCAGCGATGCTAACCGCACTTTGCGAGAAAATTTCCCTCATAATGATGAAAAAATTTTCGCCGCGATCACCATTGCATTGAAGTTACGCTTCACCCCTAACCTAAAAGGATGTTCCAATGGAAAAGAAACTGCTTTGCATCGCCATTAGTTTGGCTTGCTTGCCTGCTTATGCCGAAAATGTATTTACTCTTGGTCAAATTGAAGTTATCGGTGAAAAAGCGAGTGATCTCAGCACCGCGCATATTGATCAAGCTGAATTACAAAAAAATAACCAAGATCGTGTGTCTGATATAGCCAAAAGCACACCAGGTGTATTTGTCGAACATGGCGGCGCACGCAACGAATACAACTTATTAGTACGTGGTTTTAATGCTCGCCGGGTACCCGTATTTATGGATGGTATTCCTGTTTATGTCCCTTATGATGGTGAAATGGACTTAGGTCGTTTTACCACCTTTGATTTATCTCGCATTGATATTTCTAAAGGCGCAAGCTCTGTGCTTTATGGCGCCAATACGATGGGTGGTGCAGTAAATTTAATTTCCAAAAAACCAACTCAACCCTTCGAAGGTTCTATTGGCTATGGCTTTTCACACGGTAAAAGTGGTGGCACAGCAACCAATAAAACAGATTTTAATTTAGGCACTAAACAAGAACTATTCTATGCGCAAATAAGTGGTTCTTTTGTTGAAAAACAAGGCTTACAACTTTCTCACCATTATCAACAAATCAATCCAAAAGGTGATGATGGCGGTCGAGCCGAAAATTCTAAACAACGTGATAAAAAATTAAGTTTAAAAGTCGCTTATACGCCAAATGAGAATGATGAATACGCACTGGCGTTCTCCACACAAAAAGGCACCAAAGAATCACCTTTCTATTCTGGCGCTGATAGCTTTGAACGCTATTGGCGCTGGCCGATGTGGGACAAAGACAGTATCTATTTCCTTTCCCATACTGAATTTGACGATCATCATCTCACATTGAACACGAAGGCATTTTACGACACCTTTAAAAATGACCTACGTGCTTTTGATGATGCCACATTCAGCACTCAAAAGAAAAAATCGAGCTTTAATAGCTATTACCGTGATTATTCCTACGGTGCAGGCTTTGATTTAGGTGGCGATTTAACCTCCAAAGACCGCTTAAAATTCTCTACCCTCATTAAATATGACGTGCATCGCGAACATAATGATGATGAACCGACCGCAGTCGATAAAGATCGTACCTACAGCTTTGGTTTAGAAAATACTCATCGTTTTAATGAGCAAACCTCTCTGATTACAGGCATCAGCTACGACAAACGTGATTCACACCGTGCAGAGAAATTTGAAAAACAATGTGCATCAACTCACCAAAAAAATGCGATTTGTCCATTTGATATCGGTAATAAACACGCCTTTAATTATCAAATCAAACTTGCTCATCATTTCTCTGAACATGATGAATTTGCACTAAGTTTTGCGAAGAAAACACGTTTTGCTACCATGAAAGAACGTTATTCTCGCCGATTTGGTCGTACTGAGCCGAATCCATTCTTAAGCCCAGAAACCGCTTACCATTACGAAGCTAGCTATATGCACACCTTCAACGATTGGTTAAGAGTGGATAGCGCACTTTTCTATTCTGAAGTGAAAGATGCTATTGAAGAAGTCGCGATTAGCAAAAAACTCAATCAATATCAAAATGTGGGTAAAGAAGCCTTTAAAGGTGTTGAATTAGCCGTGAATGTTTTTGCAACCGATAATTTAACGTTAGGGGCAAATTACACCTATACTCATGCAAAAAATAAAACCCAAGATACCATTGTGAAGAATGTGCCAAAACATAAATTCTTTGCATTTGTTGATTGGAAAATATTACCAAATCTTTCACTTTATGTGAGCCAAGAAGCGGAACATGGCCGTTATTATTTAGATGGTGGTGAAACTGTGAAACTCTCTGGTTTTGGAAACAGCAATGCGAAATTGATCTATGAACCTGTTTCTGGGTTAAGTTTAGAAGCGGGTGTATCGAACCTCTTTGATAAAAACTACTACTATCAAGCAGGTTATCCGGAAGAAGGTCGTGTTTATTTCGGCAATATTCGATATAAATTCTAAAATAAAAAACGGGCAACTTGTAAAACAGGTTGCCCGTTGTTTTTATAAAGCCATTAATCTTTCAGCGCTTTAATTTTTTCAATTACGTTCGTGGTTGAACAGCCATTTTCGAAATTCAATACACGAACATCACCGCCGTTTGCCCATACTTCTTTACTGCCTGCAATCTCTTCTGGTTTGTAATCGCCGCCTTTCACCAATAAATCCGGTAAAATCTCACCGATTAAACGTTGTGGTGTATCTTCATCAAAAGAGACCACCCAATCTACTGAAGCTAAACCGGCTAATACTGCCATACGTGCATTCAGATTGTTAATTGGGCGACTTTCACCTTTTAAACGTTTTACTGAGCTGTCAGTATTCACCGCAACAATTAAACGGTCACCAAGTTTGCGAGCATTTTCTAAATAAGACACGTGGCCAGGATGAAGAATGTCAAAACAACCATTTGTCATCACAATTTTCTCACCGCGTGCTTTAGCATGAGCTACCGCAGTTTTTAATTGGCTTTCTGACATAATACCGAAGCCTGTTTCAGAACGGCCATGGATTGCATTCTCTAATTCCACAGTAGAAACGGTTGATGTACCTAATTTACCGACCACAATACCTGCTGCCACATTGGCTAAATAGCAAGATTCTTCAAAAGAACGCCCATCTGCAAGTGCGGTTGCTAATACGCTGATTACGGTATCGCCTGCCCCCGTTACATCAAATACTTCTTTTGCAAGCGTTGGTAAATGAAATGGCTCCTGATTTGGACGAAGTAATGTCATGCCTTTTTCAGAGCGCGTCACTAAAAGTGCGGTCAATTCGATGTCTGAAATTAATTTTAAACCTTTCTCAATGATTTCTTCTTCAGAATCGCACTTACCTACCACTGCTTCAAACTCTGACATATTTGGTGTGAGTAAAGTCGCACCACGATAACGCTCAAAATCTGTACCTTTTGGATCGATCAATACGGGTACGTTTGCTTTGCGTGCAATTTGAATCATTTTTTGCACATCTTTTAACGTACCTTTACCATAATCCGACAGCACTAACGCACCAAAATCTTTCACTTCAGCTTCCAATTTCGCTAGCAACTCTTGGCATTCTACGTTTTGGAAATCTTCTTCAAAATCTAAACGAAGTAACTGTTGATGGCGAGATAAAATACGCAATTTCGTAATGGTTGGGTGAGTATCCAATGCTACAAAATTACAATCAATTTTTTGATGCTGTAATAAATTCGTTAAGGCTGAACCTGTTTCATCCTGACCAATTAAACCCAAAATTTGCACGGGCACATTAAGAGAAGCAATATTCATCGCCACGTTTGCTGCACCACCTGCTCGTTCTTCGTTATTTTGCACGCGAACCACAGGAACCGGTGCTTCTGGCGAAATACGATTAGTTGCACCAAACCAGTAACGGTCAAGCATGACATCGCCTAACACTAATACTTTCGCTTGATTAAAATTGGCAGAATATTGAGCCATTTTGAAATCTCTCTGTTGGAATAATAAAAATTTGGTGCAATTTTACCACAACTCAAATTTGCGATAAACTAGACACCGAACTAACCAGAAAAGAATTATGAAAAACGAAAAACTCCCTCAATTTCAACCGCACTTTCTTGCCCCTAAATACTGGGGCTTTTGGCTTGGTGTGGCGATTTGGCGAAGCCTTTTGTTACTTCCCTACCCAATTTTACGTCACATCGGCAACGGCTTAGGTTGGCTTTTCTCAAAATTAAAAGTGGGAAAACGCCGTGCAGCGATTGCCCGCCGAAACCTTGAACTCTGCTTTCCAAAAATGCCTGAGCAAGAACGCGAAGCCATTTTGCAAGAAAACTTGCGTGCCGTTGGTATGGCGATTATTGAAACCGGCATGGCGTGGTTTTGGTCTGATGCTCGCATAAAAAAATGGTCAAAAATTGAAGGGTTACATTATTTAAAAGAAAACGCCCAAGACGGCATCATATTTGTAGGCGTCCATTTTCTTACGCTTGAGTTAGGCGCGCGTATTGTGGGCTTACATCATCCTGGCATAGGTGTTTATCGTCCCAATGACAATCCTGTATTGGATTGGTTACAAATTAAAGGTCGCTTACGTTCAAATAAAGATATGCTGAACCGAAAAGATCTACGTGGAATGTTCAAAGCTTTACGCAAAGGTGAAACCATTTGGTATGCGCCCGATCATGACTACGGACGAAAAAATGCCGTATTTGTGCCTTTCTTTGCTGTAAAAGAAGCGGCAACTACTACGGGCAGTTATTATCTACTTAAGTCCGCGCCAAATTGTAAAGTTGTGCCTTTTGCCCCATTGCGTAATAAAGATGGTTCAGGCTATACGGTCAGTATTTCTCCTCCAATGGATTTTTCTGATCTTTCAGATGAAAAAGCGATTGCAGAGAGAATGAATAAAGTCGTGGAAAAGGAAATCTTAAAAGGCATGGAACAATACATGTGGCTACACCGCCGATTTAAAACGCGTCCAAGTGAAGATGAACCAAGTTTGTATTCATAAGTGCGGTTGATTTTTTATCTGTTTTTGAATACTAAAACGACATATCGAAAAATAAGGAAAATTTTCCTTATTTTTTTCTTGATCTTTATATAATTAAATATATAATGAATCTCGTTTTAGATAGTAAACTTGTGTTATGACAGACACTCTACTGGCTAGTGCATTCCCCCCACTCCTTTTGCACTAGCCATTTTTTTTGAAATCTCTTACCATATCTCACCCTTTTCTTTTTTCTTAAAAATCATGAACAACTTAGAACTTGAACGTTTACTAAACGAAAAACTTAGCACAGACAGAATTAACGATTACGCGCCTAACGGTTTGCAAGTAGAAGGCAAAGCGGAGATCAAAAAGATCATCACAGGTGTCACCGCAAGCCAAGCTTTGATTGATTATGCCGTTGCACAACAAGCTGATGCGGTACTTGTCCACCATGGCTATTTTTGGAAAAGTGAAAATCCATGTATTCGCGGCATGAAAGGCAAACGCATCAAAACCTTGCTTGTGAATGACATTAATTTATACGGCTACCACTTGCCTTTGGATGTTCATCCAGAATTAGGCAACAACGCAAAACTTGCTCAGTTATTAGGGATTGGCAATCTTCAACCTTTAGAAAATAGCGCAACCAGCATTCCTGTCTGGGGAACCTTAAAAGATCCTGTTACCGCTGAAGAATTTGTGCAACGTATTGAACAAGTGCTTCACCGTAAACCGTTAATTTGCACCGAAAACGGACCGCACTTAATCCGTAAAGTAGGCATTTGTACCGGTGGCGGACAAGGCTATATTGATTTAGCTGCAACACAAGGCTGTGATGCTTTTATTACCGGTGAGGTTTCGGAGCAAACAATTCACTCTGCTCGTGAGCAAGGTATTCATTTCTTTGCAGCTGGTCACCATGCAACAGAACGCTACGGCATTAAGGCATTAGGTGAATGGCTAGCGGCTGAATATGGCTTGGATGTAGAATTTAAAGATATTGATAATCCCGCCTAACTGGTACAAAGTGTGATTGATTGCCGAAAGCACACAAAACAAGTATAATCTCGTCGATTTTTTTAACTCAAACATAGGAAAAAATATGGGTTTCTTAACTGGTAAACGTATTTTAGTAACAGGTCTTGCAAGCAACCGTTCTATCGCTTACGGGATCGCAAAAGCAATGAAAGAACAAGGTGCTGAACTTGCTTTCACTTATTTAAACGATAAATTACAACCGCGCGTAGAAGAATTTGCAAAAGAATTTGGTTCTGACATCGTCCTTCCTTTAGACGTAGCGACCGATGAAAGCATCCAAAATTGCTTTGCAGAATTAAGTAAACGTTGGGAAAAATTTGATGGTTTCGTACACGCTATCGCATTCGCACCAGGCGATCAATTAGATGGTGATTACGTAAACGCAGCAACTCGTGAAGGCTACCGTATTGCTCACGACATCAGTGCATTCAGCTTCGTTGCTATGGCACAAGCGGCACGTCCTTACTTAAATCCAAATGCTGCGTTATTAACCCTTTCTTACTTAGGTGCAGAACGCGCAATTCCTAACTACAACGTGATGTGTTTAGCGAAAGCATCTCTTGAAGCAGCAACTCGCGTAATGGCAGCTGACTTAGGTAAAGAAGGTATTCGTGTGAATGCAATTTCTGCAGGTCCAATCCGTACTTTAGCGGCATCAGGTATTAAAAACTTCAAGAAAATGCTTGCTACATTCGAGAAAACCGCAGCATTACGCCGCACAGTTACTATCGAAGATGTGGGTAATTCAGCTGCATTCTTATGCTCAGATTTAGCATCTGGTATTACTGGTGAAATCGTTCACGTAGATGCAGGTTTCAGCATCACTGCAATGGGCGAATTAGGCGAAGAATAATTTTTCGTACAATCTATTTTTAGGCAGGCTTTTCAGTCTGCCTTTTCTCTTTTTTTAAATATAACTATGTTCCAAGATAATCCACTACTCGCACAACTTAAGCAACAAATCCACGATAGCAAAGAACACGTTGAAGGCGTGGTAAAAAGTACTGATAAAGCTTATGGTTTTTTAGAGTGCGATAAAAAAAGCTACTTTATTGCCCCTCCTGCAATGAAAAAAGTGATGCATGGTGACAAAATCAAAGCCACCATTGAAAAGCAAGGCGATAAAGAGCAAGCTGAACCTGAAGAATTAATTGAACCAATGCTCACGCGCTTTATTGCCAAAGTGCGGTTCAATAAAGACAAGAAATTGCAAGTTTTAGTTGATCATCCAAATATCAACCAACCAATTGGTGCACAACAAGCTAAATCTGTAAAAGAAGAATTACAAGAGGGTGATTGGGTTGTAGCAAATTTAAAAACCCACCCATTACGCGATGATCGCTTTTTCTATGCCACCATCAATCAATTTATCTGCCGTGCTGACGATGAATTAGCCCCCTGGTGGGTCACGCTGGCACGCCATGAACAATCTCGTCATCCTGTGCAAGGTGCAGAAAGCTATGAGATGTTAGATCAACAAACACGTGAAGATCTGACCGCACTTCATTTTGTTACTATTGACTCTGAAAGCACACAGGATATGGACGATGCTCTTTACATCGAACCTATCGAGCAAGATGGTACGCAAACCGGCTGGCGATTAGTCGTTGCCATTGCGGATCCCACAGCTTACATTGCATTAGATTCACAAATTGAAAAAGATGCAAAACAGCGTTGTTTCACCAATTATTTGCCAGGCTTCAACATCCCAATGTTGCCACGTGAATTATCTGATGAATTATGCTCATTAATGGAAAATGAAACTCGCCCTGCATTAGTATGTTACATTGAAACGGATCTTGCAGGTAACATCACGGCTAAACCGCGTTTTGTGTCCGCTTATGTGCAATCTAAAGCAAAATTAGCCTATAACAAAATTTCAGATTATTTAGAACAAGTACCGGATGCATGGCAACCGGAAACACCTGAAATTGCCCAGCAAATTGATTGGTTACATCAATTTACTCAAGCGCGTATTCAATGGCGTAAAACCCATTCATTGTTATTTAAAGAGAAACCGGATTATTCCTTTATTCTCGCTGAAAATGGCAAAGTAAAAGAAATTAAGGCGGAATATCGTCGTATTGCAAATCAAATCGTGGAAGAATCCATGATTATTGCCAACATTTGTGCCGCTCAATTCTTAGCGGAGCATGCACAAACAGGTATCTTTAATACACACACGGGATTTGATAAGAAATTCTTAGAAAATGCGCATAATTTCTTAATGGCAAATTTAGCCAATGAAGAAAATCAAGCTGAACTTGCTGAACGTTATTCGGTGGAAAATTTGGCAACCTTAAAAGGTTATTGCCAAATGCGTCATGATATTGAACCGATTGAAGGTGACTATTTAGAATTCCGTTTACGTCGTTATTTAACCTTTGCGGAGTTTAAATCCGAACTTGCTCCACATTTTGGGCTTGGATTAGAAGGTTATGCGACCTGGACATCGCCTATCCGTAAATATTCCGATATGGTGAACCATCGTTTAATTAAAGCCGTGCTCACACAGCAAGCTTGTGAAAAACCACAAGATGAAGTCCTTGCTCGCTTACAAGAAGCCCGTCGTCAAAATCGCTTGGTTGAGCGTGATATTGCCGATTGGCTATATTGTCGCTACCTTGCTGATAAAGTAGCTGAAAATGTGGAATTTGATGCAGAAGTACAAGATGTGATGCGTGGTGGTTTACGTGTTCAATTATTAGAAAATGGCGCATCTATGTTCGTACCAGCTTCTACATTGCATCCAAATAAAGATGAAATGCAAGTGAATGCTGATGAATTAGCGCTGTATATTCAAGGGGAGCGCCGTTACAAAATCGGTGATTTAGTGAAAGTAAAACTCACCGAAGTTCGAGAAGAAACTCGTAGTATTGTCGGTCAATTAATCATTTAATGACCACTTCCCTCTATTTAGAAGTACCGCTCGTTACACAACAGGCGGTATTTTTTTATAGAACCTAAGTTATAAAAATATTTTGTACGTCTATAGTATTAAATAAAAGGATTATTGGGATATATTGAAGAACATCAAGATGAGATATTGATATGATATCCCCGCCTTGAAGGCGGGGATAAAATAGATATTTAGGTAGAATTACATTTTAGGAATTTCTACGCCAGATGAAAGCACGTCTTGAATATCTGATTTTAAAACATCTGCTTTTGGTCCATAAATCGCTTGGATACCAGAACCTTTCACAATAAAGCCCATTGCGCCTGCTTGTTTCCAGCTTGCTTCATCACCGACTAAATCTGGATTATGTACAGTGATACGTAAACGAGTCATACAAGCATCAACATCTGCAATATTATTACGTCCACCAAGTAAGTTGATGATTTGAATAACTTGCGCGCTAGCATCCGCCACTTTTGGCTCATTGCTAGAAGCTTCATCTGAACCTTTTGCATCATAGTTACCATTACGGCCTGCTGTGGCAAGATTAAATTTCTTAATCATAAAGTTCGCGATAAAGAACATAGCAACGGCAAATAGGATAGATACCCAAATAAAGTTGATTACATCCATACCAATGCCAGCTTTAATCGCCATTGGTGTACGCGTTAAGAACTCAATGTTACCGAAGGAATGCACACGTAAGTCCACGATATCTGCCATTGCGAAAGCACAACCTTGTACTAAGGCATAAACAATATAAAGCGGTAATGCGACAAACATAAACATGTATTCGATTGGCTCTGTTACGCCTGTTAAGAACACGGCAAGTGCAGATGAAAGGAAAATACCTTTATAAAGTTTTTTCTTATCTTCATCTACGTTGATATACATCGCGAGTGTCAAGCCCATTAAGATACCAGTTGAACCAATCATTTGTCCTACTTTGAAGCGAGCAGGTGTCACAGTTGAAAGAAGTTCGTTATATTGCGTTAAATTACCTGCATCTTTAAGGTTGATTAAGTCAGTCACCCAGGCAAGCCAAAGTGGATCTTGACCAAATACTTGTTTACCTTGTTGTGCACCAGTTAAGAACTCATAAGTACCGCCTAATGAAGTGTAGTTCATTGGGATGGTCAACATGTGGTGTAAACCAAATGGAAGCAATAGACGCTCTAAGGTACCGTAAATAAATGGTGCTAAAATTGGCGCTGAGTTTTGTGAGTTAGCAATCCATTGACCGAAATGATTAATTCCTGTTTGAACTAAAGGCCAGAATAATGATAGGAAGATCGCCACTAATACAGAACGATAAATGACGACGAAAGGAACAAAGCGTTTACCATTAAAGAAAGTGAGTACTTCAGGCAATTTACGGAAATTGTAGTAACGGTTAAAAGTTGTTGCACCCACAAAACCGGCGATAATACCAACGAACACACCCATATTTAACGCAGGTTGCCCAAGCACATTCACAAAGTAATTCGCCACAGGAATTTCACCGGCCAATACTGTACTTACATGTGCATTTGGATCCGCTAGCATTTCAAGTTTCACACCGAAAAAGTTACCGGTAATTAAGTTAATTAAAATGAAAGCCAGGCCTGCTGCAAATGCCCCACCCGCACGCTCATTTGCCCAGCTACCACCAATCGCTAAAGCAAATAACAAATGAAGGTTACCAATAATCCCCCAACCAATTTGGGCGATAATGTTTCCGACAAGCGCTAGCCATTCTGCGTCACTAATCAAAGGCAGTGAGTTACCAATACTCACCATTAAACCCGCTGCTGGCATAACGGCAATCACAACCATTAGGCATTTACCGAATTTTTGCCAAAACTCAAAACTGAGTAGTTTTTTCATATCAATCCTCCTACAAGATGAGATCTACTTCTACGCCAAAATGGTCGGAAACAATCGGTTTATTTTTGCCATTAAAAATAACCTGATTGGATAAAACCCTTTTTGCTTGGTTTAAAAAAATATAATCTAACCGCTTTTCTTGACTATGGCCTTTCCAGCCGTCAATCGCTTTCTCTACAGTGATGCCGCTATCCTTCTGCTCTGCCATTTCAAAAGTATCGAATAAGCCTAAGGATTTAATTTGCTGATAAGCTTTCTGATCGCTTATTGCATCGGTATTGAAATCCCCCATCAGAATTTTAAGATTCGCACTTTGACTTCGCTCTACAATATAACGAACATTATCGAGTTGGTTTTCCCCATCACAATTTGGCAAATTGATATGGCAAGAATAACATTCAATTAACTGACCTTGATATTCTACCGTCAAACCAATGATTTTACGCGAGAGAATCGAGTCAAGACGTTGGTGTTGGCTACAATAAAACGCATCAACATCATAAACAGGCAAACGGGTTAAAAACGCAATACCTTCATCATATTTATCATAACCAATATGCGAATTGCTCCAAAAAAGCGAGTATTTCTGTGCAACGCGTTGATTGATTTTATTTAACAGAATGACACCATAGTTATCTTGCTTTAACGTTGGCGAAATAGCAGGAGCCGACATCAATTGATTCACCTCTTGTAAGGCAATAATGTCATAGTCCTTTTCCACAATAGTATCAGCAAGAATCTCTATTTTTTCCGCTTGGTTAGCTTCTAACCAAGCGTGTACATTCAGGGTAAGTAGTTTCATTGCTTCCCCCCTTAGCCCTCACAATGCCAAATGTCTGCATTATATTGAGCGATCGTGCGGTCAGATGAGAAGAAGCCCGCTTTGGCGATATTGTGAACGACTTTCTCATTCCAACTATCTTGATCTTCATAATCGGCTAAGATTTGTTCTTTCGCTTCAACATAAGCATTAAAGTCGATTAACGTCATAAACCAGTCTTTATTCAATAATTCGTTATAAAGACGTTCTAAACGTGTTTTATTGCCTAATTTCACTACTGCAGGATTCAGAATAAAATCGACCGCTCTTTTAATATCTTTGTCGTTTTCATAATACTCTTTTGAAACATAACCTGCTGTTTCATAAAGTTTAATAATGCTTTCTGAATCTTTACCGAATGTATAGATATTTTCAGCGCCGGCTAATTCTGCAATCTCAACATTGGCGCCATCCATCGTACCTAATGTTAACGCCCCATTAAGCATAAATTTCATATTCCCTGTACCAGAAGCTTCTTTAGAGGCAAGTGAAATTTGTTCTGAAATATCGGTTGCTGGAATCAGTTTTTCCGCCACGCTCACATTATAGTTTTCCACTAAATGGACGTTTAAATACTTGTTCACTTTAGGATCATTATTGATTAACTCAGATAAGCAAAGAATTAAGTGAATAATATCCTGTGCAATCACATAAGCAGGTGCCGCTTTTCCGCCGAAAATCACGGTAATTTTACGTTTTGGTAATTTACCTGCTTTAATTTCTAAGTATTTATGAATCACATAAAGCGCATTCATTTGTTGGCGTTTATATTCATGGAAACGCTTAATTTGCGTATCAATGATTGAATTTTCATCTAACTCAATACCTTTATTTTCTTTAAGGTACGCTTTTAGTGCTAATTTATTTTCAAACTTAATTTTCGCTAATTGTTTATGAACCTTTTTATCATCTTTAAAGGCTAACAATTTCTCTAATTTCGTTGCATCATGCAAATACTCATCGCCAATCAATTCTTTAATGTAAGCGGCTAATGCTTGGTTAGAAAACTCTAACCAACGACGGAAGGTAATGCCGTTTGTCTTATTATTGAATTTTTCAGGATATAACGCATAGAACGCTTTAAGTTCTGAATTTTTCAAAATCTCCGTATGTAATGCTGCCACACCATTTACAGAATTTGAAAAGTGGATGTCCATGTGCGCCATATGCACACGTTTTTGTTTATCAATAATTTGTACGGCAGGATCTTTATATTCTGCACGCACTAATTTATCTAATTTTTTAATGATCACCACCAAATGAGGTACCACTTCATCTAGATAATCGAGTGGCCATTTTTCTAATGCTTCAGCCAAAATGGTATGGTTTGTATAGCCCACCATATTACGTACGATTTCAACAGCTTCAGCAAATTTAATCTGATGTTTTTCAGTTAATAAGCGAATTAATTCAGGAATCACCATTGAAGGGTGTGTATCATTGATCTGTACATACGCATAATCGGCTAAATCATGTAAGTTACTACCACGCGCAATCGCTTCATCAATTAATAATTGTGCCGCATTTGATACCATGAAGTATTGTTGATAAATACGTAATAATTCCCCGTTTTTATCTGAATCATCTGGGTAAAGGAATAAAGTCAGATTTTCTTCAATCGCAGTTTTATCAAACTCGATACCTTTTTTAATCAGTTTAGGATTCACTGATTGAATATCAAACAAATTGAGATAGTTCTTCGTATCTTTCTTATAACCTAAAATATCAATACGATCTAATTTAGAGGTTAATGTAAATTTCTTAAATGGTACTTCATAGCTAATATCTGTTGGAATTAACCAAGAGTTATCCTCAATCCAATCATTAGGCTCGGCATGTTGTTCATTCTTTTTAAAGACTTGTTTGAACAAACCATAATGATAATTTAAACCTACCCCCTCAGCATTTAAGCCAAGCGTAGACATTGAATCAATAAAACAAGAAGCCAAACGCCCTAAACCACCATTTCCTAAAGACGGTTCTGGCTCAATATCTTCAATATAGCTTAATGATTTACCCACACTTTCTAATTCCGCTTTGATATCTTGATACACACCAAGGTTAATCAGGTTATTAGAAAGTAATTTACCAATTAAGAATTCTGCAGAAATATAATAAACCTTACGTTTACCTGTGTTTTTAGGTTTATCTGCTGAAAGTGTTTTTACGTAATTTAATAATTGAATATAAGTTTCTTTATCGCTTAATTGTTCAAGCGATTTATTGGTTTCGTTTTTTACAAAGGTACTAAATTTCATTATTATTTTTCCTGATTCGCACGTTGATATAACGTGGTCATTTTTGCTAAAAAGTCTTTTTTATCTTGCGTTAAATCTGATTGCTGCATTCTCCATTGCCAGTTTCCACCAATTGTTGAAGGCACGTTCATTCTTGAACTCGCTGGCAAATCTAAAACATCTTGCATTGTTGCAATCGCGGTATTGCTAACGGTTGCAAAAAGCTGACGAATCATCGCTTGACAAATCGATTCATCCTCATGGCGATGCGTATAATCATTGATATATTGCTGCTGTTGTTCAGTCAGGCTGTTATACCAACCATTGGTCACATCGTTATCATGTGTGCCGGTATAAACAATGGAATGCGGGATGCAATAATGCGGGCTATCTAAGCTTTCTCCGCTAACATCTTCAAAGCCAAATTGCAGAATCTTCATGCCAGGATAGTTACAGTCTGTAAGCAATTTTCTGGCTTTGTCATCAATATTACCTAAATCTTCGGCAATAATCGGTAAATCGCCCAATTGCTCTTTAACGGCTTTAAATAAGTCATAACCTGGGCCTGGCTGCCAGCTACCATCTTTAGCAACCTCTGCTTTTCCGTCTACTTGCCAATAATCAGAGAAACCTTTGAAATGGTCGATACGTAGTACATCATAAATTTTGAAGCTTTCTTCAATGCGGTGAATCCACCAAGCGTAGCCTTGTTTTTTATGTTCTTCCCAAGCGTAAAGCGGATTGCCCCAAAGTTGTCCTGTTGCACTGAATTGATCGGCTGGGACCCCCGCGACAAAAAGCGGATTGCGTTCTTCATCTAATTGGAAGAGTTCTGGTTTTGTCCAAACCTCTACGCTATCTGCAGCCACGTAAATCGGCATATCACCGATGATCTGAATGCCTTTTTGATTTGCGTAATTTTTTAATTCAGTCCATTGTTTGAAGAAGAAATATTGCGTCACTTTAAAGTACTGAATTTGCTCCGCTAACATGGTGCGATATTTTTCCAATGCACTTGGATCTCGAGCCACAGCTTTTTTATCATCCCATTTTTGCAATGCTTGATTGCCAAAATGCTCTTTAATTGCCATAAACTCAGCAAAATCATCCAACCATAAACGATTGCTTTTCTCGAAGTGTTTGAAATCAGCTTGGAATGATTGATTCTCTAAAAAATTTTTCACGGCTGTTTCTAAAATCGGACGGCGCGCGTAGAAGATACGTTCATAATCCACGCTAGTTGGATCATCACCAAAATTGACCGAAGCATAATCCGATTCTTTCAACAAGCCCATTTGGGTTAATAAATCAAAATCAATAAGATGAGTATTACCTGCAACCGCAGAGAAAGATTGATAAGGAGAATCACCATAACTGGTGGTAGTGAGTGGAAGAATTTGCCAATAAGTTTGTTTGGTTTCAACTAAAAAATCGACAAAATCATAAGCGGATTGCCCAAAACTACCAATCCCAAATGCATTTGGTAGTGAGGTAATGTGCATAAGAACACCACTTGAACGAGTAAGCATAATATCTCCTTTAGGAAGTCATCATTTTTCGCTTATTCTAACCTAAACATATTTTAATGCAACAACATATACGTAAAAGTTTAAAACATTTTCGTAAAAGATTGGTTTTCATTAAAATTTATACGTATAACATTAAGGATTTTATGATATGCTATTAACACATTTATGGAGCGGCTGATAAAAGGATAAGAAATGAGCAAGTACAAGCAGGTCTATAACGAGATAAAAAGCCAAATTAATAATGGTAATTTAGCGCCATTGCAAGAACTCCCGAGTGAAAATGAACTCATGCAAAGCTATGGTTTTTCCAAAGATACTATTAGAAAAGCGCTTTCTTTACTTGAAATCGATGGTTATATTCAAAAGCAACAAGGCAGAAATTCGATTGTTTTAAAACATGATTTATCTAAACCACAAATGCTTTCCGAAATTAAAACCGTCAGCGAATTAAATAGTGCCTCAACACATCAAGTGAAAACCACATTAACCAGCTTGTATATTGTGCAAGGCGAAGAAGAATTGATGGATATCTTTAACGTCAATGATCAGATCGATTTCTATCGCATTGCTCGTCTCCGTGAAATTGATGGTGAAGCGGTTGAATATGAGGTTTCTTATTTTGATCGCCGCATCGTGCCGTTTATTAGCCGAGAAATCGCAGAGCACTCAATTTATCACTATTTGGAAAACGAATTAAAATTAAAAATTAGCAACTCACAACGAAAAATTGTCTTTCGCTATGCGAATGAAGAAGAAAAAAATGCGATCGATCTTGGTGAGTATGACATGGTTGTGAATGTGACGAGTACCACTTATTTAGCGGATGGTCGACCGTTTCAATATGGGAGTATTAGTTATCGACCAGATAAAATTGCATTTACATCGACAGCAAAACGACATGTCTAGTTTTTTTGTAAATGATAGGTCGTTATTTAAAAAATTCATAAAAAAAGTGTGGTCATTTTTAACCGCACTTTTTGTTTACACTACTTTAACCAAAATTGTCCTTTTAAGAGCTTTCCTAGCGTCATCAGTACTAACCCACCAATCATCAAATTAGCAAAGATAAACGCACCGTTTGCCAACCCGCTCAGTACGTTATGATGAACAAAAGAAACCGCCCCATTTGCTAAAGAAGCTAATCCGAATGAAAAAGACCAAAAACCAATATTCAGCCCTTTTTCACTAATCCAAGGAAAAAGGCGAATTAAAAAGAACATTTGTAAAAAGCCGTATCCCCATAAGAGCTTAACGAAAAGATCAACCTCTCCCCCATTAAGCGATAAGTAAGCCGACGATCCCACAAATGCCGGTGCTAAAATGATCCCCATGGTTGGACGAAATTGAGGTTCAATCTGCAACACACGTAAGCGCTGTAATAATGCCGGTTCATAAATAATCCACGCAATCATCCCAGCCCCTAAAAACAAATAGCCTAAATCTTGATAGCCTAGCAAGCCCAATGAAGCCGCACTGGTAAAGTTAGTGGCTACAGAGGGTAAATAAAATGGTGGTAGTGTCGATTTCTGCTCAAATGTGCCATCTTTCCATAATGCACTAATACGCACTGAAGCAAACAATAATTGTCCAATTGTCCCAATCCAAATTAATCCCTCACCGAGAGTAGGAAACCAACGATATAGAACATCCCCGCTTAACATGGTTGTAATCGGTATTAAGGCGATAAACGAAAAACGTATCGGACAACAATATTCATCTCGTACTTCTTGAGAGAAATAAATCATTTTATAAATATAGAGCAAGACGAAAAGTGCCCATACTGAAACAGAAATTAATCCAATAATATCACTTACATTCCGAGAAAAAGAGAGCGTATCGCCCATATGCAGCCAGGCTAAAGACAAGGCACCCAAGCCTAATGGAATCGCGAAATACCCAGTTGGCAAAGGAAAAGGTCGTTTATCAGTCATTATTATTCTCCTAAAATTGATATCTTATAAGATTACCTATAAATGCGTGAATATTGATGTGGATTTATCTCAAAGACTAGAATAAAAATCTCATTTCTCTAAATGAAAGAAAGGGCTAATAAAAATTAGCCCTAAATTGAATTAATATATTGTTAATTATTTGCATATCACTTCTAATCCGCCCATGTAAGGACGTAATACTTCTGGCACAGTAATCGAGCCGTCTGCATTTTGATAGTTCTCAAGCACGGCCACTAATGTACGGCCTACCGCTAAACCAGAGCCGTTTAATGTATGCACTAAGCGAGTTTTCTTATCCCCTTTCGCTTTGCAACGAGCCTGCATACGACGCGCTTGGAAATCCCACATGTTTGAGCAAGAAGAAATCTCACGGTAAGTATCTTGTGCAGGCACCCACACTTCTAAGTCGTAAGTTTTGCAAGAACCAAAACCCATATCACCAGTACAAAGTAATACCTTACGATATGGTAGATTTAAAAGTTGTAATACTTTTTCTGCATGGCCTGTCAATTCTTCAAGCGCTTCCATAGATTTATCTGGATCGACGATTTGTACCATTTCCACTTTATCGAATTGGTGCATACGAATTAAACCACGGGTATCGCGACCATAAGATCCCGCTTCAGAACGAAAACATGGTGTATGTGCAGTCATTTTGATTGGCAAATCTGCTTCATCAACAATCACATCACGTACAAGGTTAGTAACCGGCACTTCCGCTGTTGGAATTAATGCGTAAGGTTGTTCGCCTTCTAGCGCTAAAGTATGGAATAAATCTTCACCGAATTTTGGCAATTGGCCTGTACCATAAAGAGTCGCATGGTTAACTAAATAAGGCACATAGGTTTCTAAATAGCCATGTTGTTCGGTATGAAGATCTAACATGAATTGCGCTAACGCACGGTGCATTTTAGCAATTTGACCTTTCATCACCGCAAAGCGCGCACCTGCTAATTTAGCCCCTGCGGCAAAATCTAAGCCATTGGCATCTTCACCTAATGAGACGTGATCCTTGATCTCAAAATCAAATGTACGCGGTGTACCCCAACGTAAAATTTCTTTATTTTCAGTGTCATCTTTACCTAGTGGCACTTCATCCGCGGGAATGTTTGGAATGCTTAACGCGATTTGATTGATTTCTGCTAACACGGCATCAAGTTGAGTTTTCGCTTCGTTAAGCTGTTCACCCATGTTATCTACTTCAGCCAATAATGGTGCAATGTCTTCACCACGTGCTTTTGCTGCACCAATAGCTTTGGAACGCGCGTTACGCTCTGCTTGTAATGTTTCAGTTTTTACTTGTAAATCTTTGCGTTGTTCTTCTAATGCGGTAAGTTTTTCCGTATCAAGAATAAAGTTACGTTTTACTTTTAATTTTTCTGCTACTTCAGCCAGATTATTACGGAGTAAATTTGGATCGATCATTGGAATTCCCTATTTTTCATTATGAAACAGATACCTTTATTCTAGCGCGCTTTCGCCAAATAAACCAGTTAAAAGCCTGATTTTTCTTTTATTAACTCTTTCAAAAACATCAAATTTTATGACCGCACTTTGCCATGATTTAATTTTGTGATCTCTGTCAAATTCTGAGAATGAGACACTAGAAACAGCAAAAAAAAGTTCTATAATGAAAATGAACGTTAACCAAGAGGAGTAACCTATGTTTCCTGAATTTCGCGATTTAATCACTAAGCTTAAAAACAAAGATGCTTATTTTGATCGCTTGTTTGAAAAACACAATGCATTAGACCAAGAGATCAAAAATAAGATCGATAACATAGAACTCGCAACTCATACGGAAATTGAGAACTTGAAAAAAGAAAAATTACGGATTAAAGACGAGCTCTATCAATACTTGAAAAAGAAAGTAGCTGAGTAATTGGTTTAATGTAAAGACAAAGTGCGGTTAAATTTACCGCACTTTTTTTGTTTTAAGCGGTTTTGCTTTTTTGAGAGCCCAGATAAATCGCGACTAATGTCAGCACTGCTCCCGTCCATTGCCAATGATTGATTGGCTTATCCAATCCAAAATAATCAATCACAAGCGCCACCACTGGTTCAGAAAGAAGTAATAAACCCGTTAAACCTAACGATAAATAAGGGATTGTATACGCAATCATGCCCCATGCGACACATTGCATCACCGCCCCATAAATAAACACCAATCCCCAATCGGTGAAGGTGGTTGGATAAAGACTATCAGGATTAAAAATCAGCGAAGGAATAATTAAGACGAAAGCACCACTTAAGCTCAGAATAAACATGAGTGAGAATAAAGCCGTTGGTTCTTCTTCATGCACTTTTTTAATCATAACCATTGAGGCGGCAAGCAAGCCAGCAGAAATGAGTCCAATGATAATGCCGTACATGCCTTCAAAATTATGCTGTAGCTCTTCCCCTGAGATTAAGACAACACCCACAACCGCTAAAAATAGGCTTAACATTTGTAGTTTAGTTTGGCGTTCGCCAAAGAAAAAATAGCCAATTGCTGCCAAAAAGAAAATCTGCAAACTATTCAGCAATGTTGAAATACCCGGCCCTACGGCATATACACTTTCATGCCAAAAGGATAAATCAAAGGCTAAAAAGATACCAGAGAATACGGCATACATCATCGCTTTACGACTTTTAGGAAAACGTTGTCTTTTTAATTTCATTAAAAACCAGAAAATAAAAGAGGCAATGAGTAAGCGCCAGAATGCAATGGCATAACCACCTACTGGCACAAACTTAACAATTAGGCTTCCTAAACCGAATAGTACGCAGCCCACGACTAGCATCGGAGCGGCGTAAGATTTTATTTTATCCATTAAATAAACATCGCCCAGACAGCCAAACTCGCCGCCATAAAGAACAAAATGAGTAAGCTGTTATAGCTGAGTTTCCATTTATTCACACTATGTAAAAGCAGAATGCCCGCTATCACTAAGTGAAGCAGAAAATAAATGCCATATGCAAAAACAACGGCAGAACTGACCGCACTTACACCTTGATAAATAATAAAAATCAGTACTGCCAACGCATTCAGTGCAAGCAGTAAAATCATCAATAATGGCAGTAATGCTATAAAACCTTGTAAACGATTACGAGAAACAGACAAACATAAATTCGCTAACAATACGCCCATTAAAGCTTGTGCCAGTGGGTTATATTGCATGAAATTGGGTGTTGGATTGCCGAAGAAAATCATCAAATAGGCAATGACACCAAATCCACTCACCAAAGATGACATTAAGAGAAAACCGCGGCGAGCGACTTCATCTTTAGGTTGTTTCCATACTGCATATACGGCAGATAATCCAGATAAGCTAACAATATCAGTTATCACGTAATGATGTGGTGAGGCCAGGCTCATCCCTAACCAAATGAACCAATAAAGCGCAAAACAGACATTTGCTTTGATTAAACGTCCACGCTGCCCAGGGCAAATTTCCCCTTTAATAAAAGCAACCAAACAAAGCAATTGGGCAATCAGCACACCAAAGGCTAAATGGGGAATCAGTTTTTCAGCAAGTTGCAAAGCTTCTACAAAAAACTCGATCATTAATAGCAACCCAATTGGTAATAGTGCAAGAAATGCGGCCAAGGGTTTGGATTGTTCTTCTGACATAAAATTCTCGATTAGAAAAAGAAGGCGTCATTATGCCAAAATTTACGGCTTTTTTTAATGGCTTTCGTGCATTTTGCCTCATTCCCTTTTAAAATAAGCAAAATGATAACCGCACTTTAGGAACCACAAAAAAATGCTATTAAGCGTACTTTATATTATTGGAATTACCGCCGAAGGAATTACCGGCGCATTAGCCGCTGGACGAGAAAAAATGGATATTTTCGGGGTAATTATTATCGCCTGCGTGACGGCGATTGGCGGAGGTACAGTACGCGATGTCTTACTTGGACACTACCCTGTTGGCTGGGTTAAACATCCTGAATATTTCATCATGGTAGCTGGTGCGGCAGTATTAACAGTTTTTATTGCGCCCTTCATCAAACATTTTATGCGCTACTTTCGTACCATTTTCTTGGTGTTAGATGCCTTAGGATTAATCGTGTATTCCATCATCGGTGCGCAAATTGCCATTGATATGGGTTATGGCTTTACCGTGACATCCATTGCGGCAACCGTGACAGGGGCATTTGGTGGTGTATTACGTGATTTACTTTGTAACCGCATTCCTCTTGTATTCCAAAAAGAACTTTATGCTAGCGTGTCATTCTTCTCCGCGGCTATGTATATGGCATTCCAACACATTCAAGTAGAACACACGCTTTCAATTTTACTCACGTTATTCAGCGGTTTTGCACTGCGTTTACTTGCTGTTAGATTTGGTTGGGGACTACCCGTTTTCGATTTCCAAGAGCAAGAAGAAACAAATGATAAATTACCGAAGAAAACGAAATAATTAAAAGGAATAATTATGTTAGAACAAATGGGCAAACAGGCTAAAGATGCAGCCTTTATTTTAGCGCAGTTAAACACCACTGAAAAAAATCATGCGCTAAGCATTATTGCAGATCAATTAGAACAACAAGCGGAGCGTATTCTTGCTGCAAACCAAAAAGATATTGAAATTGCGAAACAAAATGGTTTATCCGAAGCCTTAATTGACCGTCTTTTATTAACAGAAGATCGCCTAAAAGGCATTGCGAATGATGTGCGTCATGTGATTTCGCTCGCCGATCCTGTGGGAAAAATTATTGATGGGGGCACCTTAGATAGCGGATTAAAGATCGAACGAGTTCGTACTCCGCTTGGTGTGATTGGAACCATTTACGAAGCACGTCCCAATGTCACCATTGATGTGGCGAGCCTTTGCTTAAAAACCGGTAATGCCGTGATTTTACGTGGAGGAAAAGAAACGCAACATTCCAACCAAATTTTAGTAGAAGTGGTACAAAATGCCCTTGAACAAGCGGGATTACCACGCCATGCAGTCCAAGCCATTACCGATCCGAATCGTGAACTTGTAATGCAATTGCTTAAATTGGATCGCTACGTGGATATGATTATTCCTCGCGGGGGCGCAGGTTTACATGAGCTTTGTAAACAACATTCTACCATTCCAGTGATTGTCGGTGGTGTGGGGGTTTGTCATCTTTTTGTGGAAGAAAGTGCTGACCAAGAAAAAGCCCTTGCAGTGATTGCGAATGCAAAATGCCAACGTCCAAGCACATGTAATACGTTGGAGACGCTTTTAGTTCAACGCTCGATTGCAGAAACCTTCCTACCAAAACTTGCGAAATATTTAGCCGAGAAAAAAGTAAAATTCCATGCAAAATCAACCGCACTTTCGATTCTTCAAGCTGCAAATGTCGATGTGCAAGAAGTGACTGAACAAGCACTACGCCAAGAATGGGGCTCATTGGATCTCAATGTTGTGGTGGTTGAAGATATGAATGCGGCGATTGCTCACATCCGTGAATATGGCACACAACATTCAGAAAGTATCTTGACGGAAAATCAACGACTAGCCACACAATTTATCAATCAAGTGGATGCGGCAGCCGTGTATGTTAATGCAAGTACTCGATTTACCGATGGCGGACAATTTGGTTTAGGTGCAGAAGTGGCGGTAAGTACTCAAAAACTTCATGCTCGTGGCCCAATGGGATTAGAAGCCTTAACCAGCTATAAATGGGTTTGTGTTGGCGATTACACTTCCCGCAAATAATCTGTTTCATCTATAAAAAAACCGCACCTTGAAAGCATCAAAGTGCGGTTATTTTTTATCTCGTTTTAGTGTTTACCGAATAATTTCATCGAGGGTAATACAATCGCACAAGCAATCGCGCCTACAATCACACCCACGACTAACGTTGCCACATTACCTAGTAAACCATCTGCTAATTGATAATCAGCGAGCAAATGATGAATGAAATCTACATTATGTACGAAAATACCACCACCGACTAAGAACATCGCAAGCGTACCGATAAAACTAAGTGAACGCATAAATTTAGGCATAATCACTAAAATTGCATTTCCGATTGACTTCGCCACACCACCTTTTTTGATAAGGTATAAACCGAAATCATCCGCTCTAACAATCAATGCGACCAAGCCATAAACAAAAATAGTGATTCCGATACCGACTATTGAAAGGGAAATAATGCGGGTCAGCAAGCCCGCTTCAGTTAATTCACCTAATGCAATAATGATAATTTCAGCGGAAAGAATAAAATCAGTACGAATTGCCCCCTTAATTTTAGCGGCTTCATTAAAGGTTGTTTTTTCTTCATGCTCTTCATGAGCAATAAATTTATGTAGAATTTTCTCTACACCTTCAAAACACAAATACGCCCCACCAATCATCAGAAGCGGCACGATCAACCAAGGTAAAAACGCAGAAAGCAGTAAAGCAATTGGAATTAAAATGATTTTATTGACTAACGACCCTTTGGTGACAGCCCAAACAATGGGTAATTCACGATCGGAAGATGCCCCTGTTACCTGATTAGCATTTAAGGCTAAGTCATCACCTACTACACCAACGGTTTTCTTGGCTGCTATTTTGGTCATCAAGGCGACATCATCAAGAATCGATGCTATGTCATCAATAAGAGTAAAAAGAGAGCTAAACGCCATATTTTTTCCTTTATAAAGTTAAAATTTAGAGAAATGAGTTTTAAACTGGTCGAATGCTTTCGACATCCAACTTCGCATCAAACTCTTTTTGTAATAAAAGCAGTTTTTTATCTTGCTGTAAATCCGTACGTGCCTGTTCACGCAAGTCTTGATAAACTTTTTTGCGGTAATCCATTGGCGTTAAAACATCGGAATCTTCAACAAAAATCGACAATTTGACTGGTTTTTCATATAAACGTTCAAGATGTTCCACTAAATTTTTAATATTGCGATCTTGTTTTAAATGGGCTTTTTCAGAATGAAGCCCGAGTTGAATTTCATCTTCGGTTTGCGACTTAATAAAGCAATTTAATGCCAATTCTTTTGAAAAGCCAATCACACCAGAACGTTCGACAATATCCGTCCAAGGATCTTGTTTTTGCGTAATTTGAATAATTTTCTCACGCAATTCTGGTGTCACATCTTTTAAAATCGCCTGTTTAATATCAGAAGGACGCACACCGCTATCCACTTTGGCTAAATCCGGATTACTCCACTCCCAACGATAGGTTTCCGCGTCCAGAATTTCTTGCTCTTCCGCATCCATTTCAGCATTGTCATCAATGGTATTTTCAACCGTTTCAACACTTTGCTTTAACGCTTCTGCTTGTTGAGTAATTGGATTTGACACTGCTACTTTCGTTTGCGTCGCTTTTGGTGGGGTCATTTCTCGCACAGGAAGTGCGGTCATTTTTGGTGAATTTTTTTGCTCATCTAACGCTTGGAGATGATGCAAGGTTTCTTCTACGGCGGCTTGCTGTTCATCATGATGATGTTGGCGCTCTGATTGCTCAATTTTCGTTAATTGATTCAATGCTTCTAGCGCAGCAAGGCTAGCTAAATTCAATGAAGATGTGGTTTGAGTGGAAACAGGTTGAGAAGGTGAAGAATGCACAACCGCCGATTGAGCCATCGGCTTTTGCGCTTGTGCAGAATAATTTGCTTTGATATTTTGCGACAGCACCGGCATATCCACATAACCAGAAACAGGCTGATTTTCAACCGCACTTTTCTGTGTATTTTGTTCAGGGGATAGCCCGCCTTGTTTAGGCGTTTGTGCTGCCGTAAGGAACTTTGGGTGGAATGCCAACGCCCTCAATAATGTCATTTCTGCACCAATTCGACGATTTGGTGCGGAGGCTAATTCTTTTCGACCTGATACAATCACTTGATAGAAGAATTGTACGTCTTCCGGTGAAATATGTTTGGCTAGAAAACCTAAGTGATCGTTTTCATCTGTAGCACTTTTAACGAGCAACTGCATTAATGCAATTTGATGTAATTTCTCAGCCGTTTCTGCCAGTAACTCATCCCAATCGCCCGTTTTTTCTGCCACCGTTTGGATGGTTTTCATTAAACGCTCACCGTTACCTTGATGTAAGGCGTAAATGATTTCAATCGGTTGGTCTTCATCTAATAGCCCAAGCATGGTATTCACCACATCGGTGGAAACTTTACCGTTACCCATGGCAATGGCTTGATCCGTTAAGCTTAAACTGTCACGAATACTGCCCTGTGCAGCTTTGGCTAATTTATCTAATGCTGGCGCATCAAAAGGAATATTTTCGTCAGTAAGCACGCGATTAAGATGTGCTGAAATTTGCGGTTCATCTAATGCTTTAAGATGAAATTGCATACAACGGGATAAAATCGTAATCGGTAATTTTTGAGGATCCGTTGTAGCGAGTAGGAATTTCACATATTCAGGCGGCTCTTCCAAGGTTTTTAACAACGCATTGAAAGAATGGCGAGAAAGCATATGGACTTCATCGATAAGATAGACTTTATAACGCCCCACTACCGGCTTATATTGCACATTGTCTAATAGCTCACGGGTATCTTCTACTTTAGTACGAGAAGCCGCATCGATTTCAATTAAATCAATAAAGTTGCCCGCTTCGATCGCTTTACAGTTTTCACATTCACCGCAAGGATCGGCAGTAATACCGTTTACACAATTCAAGCCTTTCGCAAATAAACGAGCAATGGAGGTTTTACCCACGCCACGGGTGCCGGAAAATAAATAAGCATGATGTAAACGGTTTTCTTTTAAACCGTTTTCCAAAGCAGTGAGCACATGGCTTTGCCCCACTACTTCAGAAAAGTTTTTTGGTCGCCATTTTCTGGCTAAAACTTGGTAGCTCATCGCATCCCTTTAAAAATTAATGGCCTTCAAAATTCACTAAGGTGTAGCAATCAATGCCTAAATCACGTAAGCGTTTTTCGCCCCCTAATTCTGGCAAATTAATTACAAAGGCAGCATGTTTCACATCACCACCTAAACGTTGAACTAATTTCACGGTGGCTTCAACTGTACCGCCCGTTGCTAACAAGTCATCAATGATTAACACATTATCACCTTGTGAAATCGCATCTGTATGCAATTCAAGGGTGTCTTGACCGTATTCTAACTGATAAGACTGTGAAATCACTTCACGAGGTAATTTGCCCGGTTTACGAACGGGGATAAATGGCAAGCCTAATGCTAATGCAACTGGCGCACCAAAAATAAATCCACGAGACTCAGTACCAATTACTTTTGTGAGTCCTTGATCTTTATACTTTTCAACGATCAAATCGATTGTGGCTTTAAAAGCCGCAGGCACTTCAAGCAAGCTCGTGATATCACGGAAAATAATGCCTTCTTTTGGATGATTTGGGATAGATTTGATAGAAGATTTGATTAATTCAAGTTGTTTGTTCATAAATAATTGCTCAAAAAAGAGTAAGAAAAAATCCTGTTTTTAGGCTCGCATTCTAGCATATAAAAATGCAAAAGTGCGGTGAATTTTGACCGCACTTTTGTAAATAAAATGAATTAATCTGGGTAAATATCTTCCCCGTCTTTTCGAGTACGAAGAAGCTGTAAAATCCAGACATATTGTTCGGGTGTTGGCGTAACGAAATACTCAATTTCTTCGTTCATCGCACGGGCTGATTGCTCAGGATCTTCGCTTAATTGCATCGGTGGGCGAATTTCCATTTCATATTTCCCACTCTTGGCGTTATAGCGAGGGAACATTGGAATAACCACCGCTTTCGCTAATTTTGCCATTTTGTTTAACCCAGGAAGCGTGGCCTTATAAGTAGCAAAGAAATCCACAAAGACACTTTGCTCAGCACCAAAATCTTCATCAGGAAGATAATACCCCATTTGACCTTGTTTGATGTGTGCTAAAAATGGCTTAATCCCATTTTGGCGAGCATGCATTTTCCCGCCAAAACGCTGACGCGCTAAAGTCCACAACCAGTCCACCAACGGATTTCGGTGCGGGTTATACATTGACGTCATCGGCATGCCGTGTGTATGCAAAATAATGCCAGAGGCATCAATCGCCCAACCATGCGGCACCATCAAAATGATGTTATGTCCTTCAGCTTTGGCTTGTTTGATATGCTCAAGACCAATGAATTCGCTACGTTTTTGTAAATGTTTTTTAGAACGAATGGCAATTTCACCAATACCGAGCATCACTTGTGCAACCGTCACAAACATGTCTTCAATTACTTTGTTACGTTTCTCATCTGTCCAATCTGGGAAACAGAGTTTCAAATTAATTTCTGCACGAATACGCGGTTTACCGATTTTTTTCGTGAGTGCTCGTGCCAATTTCTCAGCTAATTTATCGCGTAAACGAAATGGCACAAAAGCAAGTAACAAAAGCACAAAAATACCAAGCCAAATCCCCCAATTTTTTGGATGCAAATATGACCATGAAAAATGTGGTTCATAGCCCGTTCGTGCCGTAATACGTAATTTTTTTTGAGAATCTGTCATAATCAATCGTTAAAAATGAAACCAACCTTGATCATACGCCATTTTTATCGTCATGATAAATGACATAATCACCACCATCGGTCTAATCAGTTGTTTGCCTTTTGCCATCACCATTTTAGCCCCTAAATTGGCACCTATCAGGCTTCCTGCCATCATGACTAACCCAACGGTCCAAATCACATGACCACCAATAAAGAAGAAAATTAATGAAGCAAAATTTGAGGTTAAATTCATCACTTTCGCATGGGCGGTCGCTTTAGTGAGGTTAAATCCAAGTAGTGTCACACAAGCCAGATTCATTAATGAACCCGTCCCTGGTCCGAAAAAGCCGTCATAAAAACCCAGTAATGAACCAAAACATAACGCAAAAACAGCGTAAGAAATTTGTTGTTTACGATCACTTTCACCCAATTTAGGCGTAAATAAAAAGTATAAGCCGATCGCTAAAATGAGAAATGGAAGCCCTTTTTTAATTAATGACGCATCTAAACTTTGAATAAGCAAGGTACCAATCACTGAACCGATAAAAATCACCAGTAAGATGAAAGAAAACTCCGATAAATTGACTGCTCTTTTACGCAAAAAGTAAATACTTGCCGACAACGCACCGCCAAATGCTTGTAATTTATTTGTGCCTAATGCCATTGCAGGTGGCATACCTGTCATTAATAAGGCAGGGATTGTAATTAAGCCTCCGCCTCCCGCTATCGCATCAATAAATGCGGCAATAAAGGCAGCTGCAAAAAGCATGGCTAATATATCAATCCCCAATTCCATTATTTCACTCCTACTCTAACCATTCGCTACTATTTGGCGAACTCAACACTTGTTGGCATAAAAACGGTTCTGGTGGTGTCACTTTTGGTTTAGAAGAGCCTGAACCTGGTTTTGCGGGTTCAAACCAAGAATAAAGTTCATCACCACAACCATCGCCTGCTGGTACAGGTGCTTGATCTTCACAATAAGCGGCATCTTTCGGACAAGCAATGCGCACGTGGAAATGTGAATCATGACCAAACCATGGACGAATTTTGTGCAACCAAGCCCGATCATCTCCTGCAGTTTGACAAAGTTTTAATTTAATCGCTGGGTTCACAAAAATACGGGTGACTTTTGGATCTTGCGCAGCCAATTTAATTAGCGTTGCATGATTGTTATTCCACACATTTTCATCAACACGTTGTGTTTGACGGTTCACCACAAGCAAGCCTTTTCCATCCGAATTTAGCGCTTCGCTGTCTGTCATAGTGCCCATACGCAACCAAATATCCGCATCTAATCCCATTTGATGGCTTGCATGCCCCGTTAAAAAGCGACCACCGCCTGGCATAGCAATATCCCCAACTAACATGGTTGGTAAGCCTGCAGACTTCGCTTTTTGCCCAAGACGCTGTAAATAGGCAATCATATCCGGATGACCATAATAGCGGTTTTTATTCATACGAATGACTTGGTACCCCTCACCTTTATAAGGCAAAGGTTCAGCACCAATAATACAACCGTTCGAATAGCTACCAATTGGATTCGCTTTACCGTCTGTTGCTGGAATTGGACGTTTAATTCGTTGCCAGTCTTGTGGCGAGGCCGTTGTTTGTAGCGAGAAAAAAACACTCCCTAAAACAACCGCACTTGAAAGTAATTTTGCTAAAGATTTATTCATAAGATTTCCTAAAACGAATGACCTTATCTTCAATAAAAGAAAAAATAAGCTTAATTTAAAAGAGTTATTTGCATTGCGCTTTAAAACGTAATAAATGATCGAGTAACACAATTGCGACCATGGCTTCTGCAATAGGGACTGCACGGATTCCCACACAAGGATCATGACGGCCTTTTGTTACTACTTCAACAGGATCGCCCGCTAAATTAATGGAACGACCTGGAATAGTGATACTAGACGTCGGTTTTAGTGCAATGGTCGCAATAATTGGCTGACCAGTGCTAATGCCACCTAAAATACCGCCAGCATGGTTGCTTTCAAAACCATTGGGTGTCATTTCATCACGATGTTCACTGCCACGCTGTTCAACCACCGCAAAACCATCGCCAATCTCGACACCTTTAACGGCATTAATCCCCATTAAGGCATGGGCTAAATCAGCATCAAGTCTATCAAAAACGGGCTCACCTAAACCAACAGGGACATTCTCTGCAATCACGGTTAGTTTGGCACCAATCGAATCCCCTTCTTTTTTCAATTCACGGATTAATTCATCAAATTTTTCGACCGCACTTTCATCTGGACAGAAAAATGGATTGCTGTTGACTTTATCCCAATCAATTTTGCCGACAGTCTGTGGTGCAATCTTTACTTCGCCGATTTGGCTTAAAAAACCACGCACTTCAATGCCAAACTGCTCACGTAGATATTTCTTCGCAATCGCACCCGCAGCAACACGCATGGCGGTTTCTCGTGCAGAAGAACGACCACCACCGCGATAATCACGAATACCGTATTTTTGTTGATAGGTAAAATCCGCATGTCCAGGACGGAAACGATCTTTGATATCGCCATAATCTTGTGAACGTTGATCACCATTTTTAATGATCATTCCAATGCTGGTACCGGTTGTTTTACCTTCAAATACCCCAGATAAAATCTGTACTTCATCGTTTTCACGACGCGGTGTGGTATAGCGTGATGTACCCGGTTTACGACGATCTAAATCAGGTTGAATATCGGCTTCCGATAATTCAAGATTCGGCGGTACGCCATCTACGATACAGCCTAATGCAATACCATGTGACTCCCCAAAGGTTGTCACACGAAAAAGTTGTCCGATAGTATTCCCTGCCATATTCTCTCTCTTTAATTAATGATTTTTGGCTAATTTTGCCACATCAATAAATGGAATTTCTTCACCCGTATCTTTATTCTTAATAAAAATATCTAATTGGTTGAATGCAATATCAATATTATTTTCAGCAAATAACTGATTTACGCGGCGATTAAGTGCATCAAGCGTATCATTTCGCTCAGATACTTGCCCTACATAAACACGTAATTCGTGATCTAATGTACTTGCCCCAAAGGTCAAGAATAATGCTCTTGGTTCTGGATCTTTTAAGACACTTGGTTGCTCATGCGCGGCTTGCAATAATAAGCGTTTCACCAGTTCTAAATCTGATCCATAAGCCACCCCAACGGACACGACTAAACGAGTAACGGTATTAGATAATGCCCAGTTAGTCACTTGTCCAGTAACAAAAGATTTATTTGGCACTATTACTTCTTTTCGATCCGGATCAATCATGGTAATAGCGCGAATACGGATTTTTGCCACAGTACCCGTTACATCATTGATGGTTACGGTATCGCCCACACGAATTGGACGTTCAAATAATAAAATGATACCGGAAACAAAGTTCGCAAAAATTTCCTGCATACCAAAACCGAGACCAACGGAAAGGGCGGCAAATAACCACTGTAATTTAGACCATGACATCCCTAGCGTTGAAAATGCCCATGCGCCACCCACTGCAACCAAGATATAGGTTAATAATGTTGTAATGGTATAAGGAGTACCTTGCGAAAGTTTCACTCGCGAGAAGATTAATATTTCTAAAATACCTTGAATGTTACGCACTAAAATATAGGTAATCACAACAATGATTAACGCAACAATCAAGTTAAAGAGTGAAATCGTTTCTGTCACCACGCCAGCTTCAGTTGTTGAAGTTTGTTGCCATAAAGTAATATCACGCAAATAGCTTACAACGGTCACTAAATCTGACCAGACATAATAGAAGATGGCAAAAAGTGCGGTCCAAATAAAGAGATCGGCAAAGCGTAGTAACTGGCTACGTACTTCATTTAAGGCTAATCCCTCTTCTTGTTCGGTAATCACGACCACATCATCAGAGGCTGAAGCATCACTTGAATCTTGTTGTTTTTGCTGACGCTTTTCTTGTAAACGACGATAAGCTAAACGTCTTGATGCAACAGTCACACCGCGATAAATTGTATGACGCACCAACGACCACACCACCCATGCAATGTAGGTATTAATAATATGCGTAATTAAATTTAAGGCGGTGTAATAATATCCTAAAGCAATTAGCGCAATTAAAATAACAGGGACCAATTGCAATAAAACGCGCATAATTTTTAAAAGCGTTCTATCACGCTGATCCGTTGTGCTTGAACTCAAGGATTTTTCTGTACGAACAAAACGTGGTGCAATAATCACAATACAGAAAAGCAAAGCAACAATCGTATTAATTTCGCCGAGGACATCATTGGCTAAGCCGGTATCCATGACATTACTGAAAATCGACGTATTCAGTAATAACACAACAGAAACAATAATACGTTTCGTAACATCTTGTAGGCTAGCTGCACTCTCTTTAGCAAAACCAAAATGGCGTACTAAAATACCATTCGGACGAAGAATAGCTAAAACAAAACTAAAGAACCACCAATAGCCCGCCATACTGAGCGACCATTCCCAAAACTCTTGTGGATTTTTTACAAAGAAAAAGCCTAAAAGTTGGCAAGCTGCTAAAAACCAAAGGGTACCTGATAACGATAAAAGCGCCGTATAAAATAACGCAAGCGGCGTATGCCACTGGCTATCAGAACGAAGCTTATTAATTTCGCCATTAATCACGCTCAAACGTTGTTTAATCGATTCTTTAAATTTGAAAATCAACCCACCAATCACAAACAAAATAAAGACATAAGTGAGTAAATACGGCAA
This sequence comes from Haemophilus parainfluenzae T3T1, assembly GCF_000210895.1. Taxonomy (NCBI): domain Bacteria; kingdom Pseudomonadati; phylum Pseudomonadota; class Gammaproteobacteria; order Pasteurellales; family Pasteurellaceae; genus Parahaemophilus; species Parahaemophilus parainfluenzae. The sequence goes on from NC_015964.1 coordinate 1,978,894, forward strand.
ATTATCAAAGTTTGTTGGAAAACCTAATTTTTTACCAATACCATCAAATTGCGCTTTGAGTGACATCGGTAATTTCTTGAACCAATCTAGATTAATTGGGTTATTACTTTTTACCCAGAAACTTTGTTGATCAAGTTTAGACTGGATCTGATCACTGATTTGTGTAATTTGTTGTTGGGTTAGCTCTAAGGAAATCGCCAAATTCAACTGATTATTCAATGACTTAATCAAATCAGAGGCAACTTTACGACGTTCTGTCAATAAACTGGCTAATTGTGCTTTTTCCGCCGGTGTAAACGATTTGTTTTCATCCTGCTCAATTTTACTGATGTAGGCATCAATATCATAAAGCTCATTACGTTTTTGCGTGATATCAAAGATCTGTACACGTAAATCTGCAATTTGTTTTGAAAGACCTTGAATATTTAAATTGGTCGGTAGTTTTTGTTTTTGTTGCTGAATAATGCGAGAAAGCACCAACGTGCCTTGTAACGCACTGATTTGCTCATCAATGGTACGTTGTGTCTGCGTTAAGTTATCCAACACATTTCGCATGCGTAGTTCATCTTGCGTTAATGTATTGGTTTTCTCTGTTTGCTCAAGTAAATATTGGCTAAGTTGCGAATTTAAACCCAACTCTTTCTGGATCAGCGGATTTTGCTCAACACTTTGGTTTTGTTGTTGCGCTTGCTCAACTTGGTTTTGTGTTTTAGCCAAATTCTTTTGATTAATCGCTTCTTGAATGGCTGCAATTTGTTGCTGCAATGCTTGAACACGAGTATTTAATAGTTCATATCGGCTTTGATAAAGCACCGTCAACTGATCGCTATTTTTTAATAGTACTTGATTATAGATATTTTTTAGCTCAATCAATTGCAATTCCAACTGAATTTGCTGTTTTAACAATGCACTTGTCGTTGGATCAGCTAATTTCTGATTCAATTCTTGCGTACGTTTAACATTGTCTGTTAAGGCTGTTTGAGCTCGTTCAGACACTGAGCTCTGTCCTGCAAGTTGCGTATTCACGGCACTTAAGGCAGATTGTGCATCTTGTTGTTGATTGGTCAGTTTCTCAACCTGAGCCTGTAGATTGGCTAAGCTTTGTGAAGCATAATTGGTGTTACTTGGCGTGCTTAGCTGTTTTTTAAGATTTTGAAGATCAGCGCTATTCTTCTGAATTTCAGAATCAGCATCAATAAGCGTATCTTGCAAATCGTTATTATTTTTTTGCTGTGTTTGAATTTGTTGCAAGAAATCAAGCGAAGCCTGGATTGTCGCAATATTATTTGTCTTTTCATCACCATCCGGTAATTTTTGTGCCTCGGCTAATTCACTTTTTAGCGTTTTTTCCGACGGTAAATCAGCATTACTATTCTCTGCCCAAACAGGCTGAGAAAGTGCCAGCGTAAAAACAAATGAAAGACCAAGTGCGGTCAAAACACGAGAGATTTTTTTCATTAAACTAACTTTCCTATTGTTGCGACAGCCAATCAGCGAGTGCTTTGCGAGAAATCTTTATTGCCCCTTGGATTAAATTCGTCGGGAGTTCATAGTAGGCAATGGGTTGCTTAAATCGTTCCAATCGCCCTTGTAAAAAAACATTGAGAGATTCAACCGCACTTTCATTAAATGAGGTATGAAATTCAACAATCGCGACAGGACGATGGCCAAATTCCTCATCATGTTTAGGTAAAACAAAGACTTGTTTCACCAAATCTGATTGTGCAATCACTTTTTCAATTTCTTCCGGCTGAATATTTTCACCGCCGGAAATAAACATATTATCTAATCGGCCTTGAATGACTAATTCGTTATCGAGCCATTGACCTTTATCTTTGGTTTGGAACCAACCTTCAGCATTAGTAAGCGGATCAACATACCCATTGCGCCAATATCCCATGGCAAGCCCGGCACCTTTTAGCCAAACTTCTTCATTCACTAACTTGAACTCTCGACCAAGCAAAGGCTGCCCCACACCGATTTTTCCATCTGATTGTTTAGCGAATGTGGTAGAAGCCATTTCGGTCATACCATAACCTGAATAACTGCGAATCCCTAATTCATTTAATGCTTGGGTTAATTTAACAGGGATTTGTGTTCCACCCAATAATACCGCTTGAGTTTGAGTAGATTGTGGATGTTCGGCCAAATAATCAAACCAACGCTGCAATTGCGTTGGCACGAGAGAAACATGGGAAACCTCTCCAATAGATTGATAAAAATCTTCTTTCGGTAAAACTAAGGTTGCACCTGCGTAAAGCCAGCGCCACACAATGCCTTGTCCGGAAACATGATAAAGCGGTAAAGAAAGTAGCCACGATTGCTCTTTGCCAAAATTCATTAAGGCACAAACGCCTTCCGCATTAGCTAAATGAGCAGACACATTATGCACCGCTGCTTTAGGTAAACCAGTTGAACCCGATGTTAGCGTCATCGTTGCCGCTTTTCTAAAATCCGCTGTATGTTCGGGTAATACTTCAGCCGCTAAATAATGAATATCTTCGGTTTGATAACAAAAATCCACCCCATACACGTGGCTCAATTCTTCTCTTTTTTCTTGAGGAAATGCAGGGTTGATACCTAAAATTTTCGCGCCTAGCTGAATAACGGCTAAATAAAGAAATAAGATCTTTTCTGAATTTTTACCACAAAAAGCAACCGCACTTTGCGCTGTCACACCTTGTTGTAAAAGAAAGGCTTCCACCTGATTAATTTTCTCAGCAAGTTCTGCCCAAGTAAAAGGATCGCCCTGCGAATTTCGCAACGCGACCTGATTTGCATACGCTGAATTTTGGGCAAATGCTTGCCAAGGGAATTTTTGCATTGACTTAGTTGCTAACGAAATAAGGGCGAACTTCGTCAATTAAATATTCCGGCAAATGCATAGATTGCATCGCCCCTTCTAGCATCAGCATCTTACGACCACTATTGGTATTGGTAATCACCCAATATGGTGTATCTGGGATTTGTTTTGGTTTCGTATGATTCCCCGCCACAAGCAACGTTCCTTCATCACGAGCAAAATACACACGAGTACGGCCTTGCAAGCTTTCTGTTGCCTGCGCAAAACTTTCTGGATTGGTACGATAAAGCGTACGCAATATACTTAAAAAACGCACAACTGCTTTTGGTTCTTCTTTAAATTCGGCAGAATTCAAGAGCGCACGAACTTTATCAACAATATGATTAATTGCTTCATCCGATTGTTTTTTCACTGCTTTTGGTGGCTCAACAGGTTCAACTTTTGGTTGAGATACTTCGGTTGTTTTTTCCGTTAAAACAGGCTCAGCATGCACCGCACTTTTTGGCGTTTCAGCTGACGCAACTGATTCAAAGAAATCAACTGAGCTTGTTGCGTGAGTGGGTAAATTCAACAAACGGCGAAGAATATCAGACGCACTTTCTCCAATAGATTGAGTTTGCGCCGCAATGTATTGATATAATTCTTCATCAACTTCAATTATCTTCATTTTTTTCTCTCCGTTTGCTAAAATTTTCACCCATTATAACGATTTCTAACCAAATTCTCACGCAAAATATATGTCATCTTCCCAATTATTAAACTATCAATTTCATCAAACAAAACAAGCAATTAATTCACCTACCTTAGTTTTTATTCACGGCTTATTTGGGGATATGAATAATCTTGGGGTTATTGCCCGTGCATTTAGTGATCACTATAATATTTTGCGTGTAGATTTACGTAATCATGGGCATAGTTTTCATTCAGAAACAATGAATTACGGTGTCATGGCTGATGATGTATGGCAACTTATCGATCACCTTCAATTAGATAAGGTTATCTTAATTGGTCATTCAATGGGTGGAAAAACGGCCATGAAAATGACCGCTCTTCAACCACAACGCGTGGAAAAATTAGTTGTTATTGATATTGCCCCAGTCGCAAATAGCAGTGCTGGACATGATGATGTGTTCCGTGGTTTGTTTGCCGTGAAAAAAGCGCAGCCACAAACTCGTCAACAAGCTAAGCCTATTTTAGAAACTGAAATTGCCGATCCGAGTGTGGTGCAATTTATGTTGAAATCTTTTGAGCCGACTTCAAGCGAATATTTTCGTTTCAATTTGACCGCACTTTTTGAGCATTATGCGGAACTGATGGATTGGCAGGAAGTTTGCGCTAATACGCCTACTCTCTTTATTAAAGGCGGACTTTCCTCCTATATTAAAGAAGAATACACGGATGCAATTTTGAAACAATTCCCGAATGCCACCTCCTTCACTATCAATGGTTGTGGGCACTGGGTTCATGCGGAAAAACCTGATTTTGTGATACGTGCAATTGATAGGTTTCTAAATAAGAATTAATCGTTTTAAATGAGAATTATTCTATTCAAATGAGAATTCATTTATGTTATAGTTCGCACAAATTGTGGGTCTTTGATCCCTTATCTTTTTTCTACTCACCTAATTTTATTTCAAAAGGAAAGAACAATGGCAGTTGTCGGTTTATTTTATGGTAGTGACACAGGTAATACAGAAAACATTGCAAAAATGATTCAAAAGCAATTAGGCAGCGAACTCGTTGATATTCGTGACATTGCAAAAAGCTCTAAAGAAGATATCGAAAGTTATGATTTTTTACTTTTTGGTATTCCTACTTGGTATTACGGTGAAGCACAAGCTGACTGGGATGATTTTTTTCCTACCTTAGAAGAAATTGATTTCACTGACAAGTTAGTCGGTATTTTTGGCTGTGGCGATCAGGAAGATTATGCTGATTACTTCTGTGATGCGATCGGTACAGTACGTGATATCGTTGAACCACGTGGCGCGATTATCGTGGGCAATTGGTCAACTGATGGTTACACCTTTGAAGCATCAAAAGCATTATTAGACGACGGAAACTTTATCGGTTTATGTATCGATGAAGATCGTCAACCAGAACTCACTGCAGAACGTGTAGAGAAATGGACGAAACAAATCTACGATGAAATGTGTTTAGCAGAATTAGCTTAACCATCTCTATTTAGCAAATTAAGGGAACATTATGTCTGAAGAAAATATCAAATTACTCAAAAAAGCTGGGTTGAAAATCACCGAACCTCGGCTGACTATTCTTGCATTAATGCAAGAACATAAAAACGAGCATTTCTCAGCTGAAGAAGTGTATAAGATCTTGTTAGAACAAGGTAGTGATATTGGTCTTGCAACTGTATATCGCGTGCTTAACCAATTTGATGAAGCGCATATCTTAATTCGTCATAATTTTGAAGGTAACAAGTCTGTTTTTGAACTTGCACCAACAGAACACCACGATCACATTATCTGTGAAGATTGCGGTAAAGTATTTGAGTTTACTGATAACATCATTGAACAACGTCAAAAAGAAATCAGTGAGCAGCATGGCATCAAATTAAAAGCACATAGTTTATACCTCTACGGTAAATGTAGCGATATCAACAAATGTGATGAGAAAAAGTAATTCGTGCTAAAAAACGAAAACCTTAGGCTAAAATCTAAGGTTTTTTATTATCTCAATCAAAAGTGCGCTCAAAATCGACCGCACTTTTTACATACAATTATTTTTTACCTAATTGTGGTAAAACGGAATCTTTCCCTGCGGTTAATAACCCCACTTGAGAGTAGATACTTAATTTGCCGCGTGTATCTGCTACGTCTAAGTTACGCATGGTTAATTGACCAATACGATCGATTGGATCAAATGGTGCATTTTCCACTTTTTCCATACTTAAACGTTCTGCCGCATAAGTTAAGTTTGGTGACTCAGTATTTAAGATTGAGTAATCATTACCACGACGAAGTTCTAATGTCACTTCACCTGTCACCGCACGAGCAACCCAACGTTGTGCTGTTTCACGTAACATTAACGCTTGTGGATCAAACCAACGACCTTGGTATAACAAACGACCTAAACGTAAACCGTTGATACGATATTGTTCAATAGTATCTTCATTGTGAATACCAGTCACTAAACGCTCATAAGCAATGTGGAATAATGCCATTCCCGGTGCTTCATAAATACCACGTGATTTTGCTTCGATAATACGGTTTTCAATTTGGTCTGACATGCCTAAACCATGACGACCACCAATACGATTTGCTTCTAAGAAAAGCTCTACTACGTTATCAAATGTTTTACCATTTAATGCAACCGGCACCCCTTCTTCAAAGCGAACAGTTACTACTTCTGGTTTCACTTCAACATTTTCATCCCAGAATGCCACGCCCATAATTGGTTTCACAATTTTGATGCCTGTGCTTAATTCTTCTAAATCTTTCGCTTCGTGTGTTGCACCTAACATATTAGAGTCAGTTGAATAGGCTTTTTCTACTGACATTTTGTAGTCAAAACCATTTTCGATTAGGAACTGTGACATTTCAAAACGGCCACCCAACTCATCAATAAATTGTTGATCTAACCACGGTTTATAGATTTTTAAATTTGGGTTAGTTAATAAGCCATAACGATAAAAACGCTCAATATCGTTACCTTTGAAAGTTGAACCATCCCCCCAGATATTCACATCATCTTCTTTCATTGCTGCAACAAGCATCGTACCTGTTACCGCACGACCAAGTGGTGTGGTATTGAAATAGGTTGCTCCACCAGTAGAAATATGGAATGCACCACATTGAATAGCCGCAATCCCTTCATGGGCTAACTGCGCACGACAATCCACTAAACGCGCATTTTCCGCACCATATTCCATTGCTTTTTTGGGAATTGCATTGTAATCATCTTCATCTGGTTGACCTAAGTTTGCTGTATAAGCATAAGGTACTGCACCTTTTTGACGCATCCAAAGTAATGCCGCACTGGTATCAAGCCCGCCTGAAAAAGCGATACCAACTTTTTGACCTTTAGGTAAATGTTGCAGAATCGTATTTGACATATTTTATTTCCTTCATTGTGGTTATGGTGAGTGAGTCTTTAAAAAGTGCGGTCAAAAATCACTGCGCTTTTCTAACATATCATCGGGATTTGGATAACGATAAGCGAAACCTAAATCTCGACAAATTTTATCTGCCATAATGATTCGTTTCGGATCCGAATCACTACATTCAAATTGTGGTATGGATAAATCATAAAATACCGCTGCTTTTGTGTAATATTCTGCTCGCGTAGGATGAACTGTCGCGCAAAGATGGTAAGTTCGCAATCCATTTGGATTCATAAGTAAGGCTGTAATAGCTTGAATGCAATCCTCAAGATGCACCAAATTAACAGGCGAATTGCCCTGTTTTAAATTGCGTTTTCCTGCTAAGAATTTAACCGGATGGCGTTGTTTACCAATTAATCCTGCAAGTCGAAGAATATCGCAATGCGATATTCCTGATTGGAACAAGCACTTCTCAGCTTTTATCAGGGTTTTGCCTATTTCTGTTTCAGCTGAAAGTGGAGAACTTTCATCAAATTGCCCCGAAATATCAGGAAAAACAGAAGTTGAACTGGTAAAAATCAAGTGCTGTGCACCTTGTTTCTGGGCTTGATTCGCTAAAAAAGCAAGATATTCACAATACTGTTGAGAAGAAAAACTGCTAGGTGGTAAGGTGATAATGAGAGCATCCACATCAAAAAGAGATTGAATATTATCAGGCAAACTACTCATTTTTTCTGAAAAAGAAAAAGGATAAGCTTCAATGCCTAACAGATGCAATCGTTGAGCATCCGCTAAGGATTGTTTTGAGCCTTTTACACGCCAACCGAGTTTTTTTAAGTGTTGCGCCAGCGGTAAACCTAACCAACCTAAACCAACTATCGCAACAGATTTCATTTTCTTTTATTCACAATATTTTATCCATAAAAATCCCTGCCATTCTAAAGCATAGCAGGGAGATTGTTAATGTTATTTTGTTAATAAATCCAACGCCTCTTGATATTTAGCCACTGTTTTTTCAATCACTTCTTTTGGTACTTTAGGCGCTGGCGGTTGTTTATTCCAACCACTTTGCTCTAACCAATCTCGTACAAATTGCTTATCAAATGAGGGCGGATTTGTTCCTTCTTTATAAGTATCAACTGACCAAAAACGACTAGAATCTGGTGTTAATACCTCATCCATTAAAGTGAGAGTGCCATTTTCATCTAAACCAAATTCAAATTTAGTATCACAAATAATAATGCCTTTAGTCAGCGCATATTTGGCAGCCTCAGTGTAAAGAGCTATCGCTTTTTCTCTCACTTGTGCCGCCAATTCTACTCCAATTGCTTTTTCACATTCTTCATAGCTAATATTGATATCGTGATTACCCACTTCTTCTTTACTTGATGGTGTGAAAATCGGCTCTGGTAATTTACTTGCCTCAACTAATCCTTCCGGTAATTTCAAACCACAAATGGTCCCTGTTTGCTTATAATCTTTTAGTCCACTACCCGTTAAATAACCACGAACGATAGACTCAATTTTAATTGGATTCAAACGTTTGCAAACCACTGCGCGATCTTTTACTAAATCAGCTTCTTCTTTTGGTAACACATCATAAACTGAATCGCCAGTAAAATGATTCGGCATAATATGGGCTAACTTATTGAACCAGAAATTGGAAATTTGAGTCAGAATTTCACCTTTGCGTGGGATAGGATCATCTAAAATCACATCAAATGCAGACAAACGGTCACTGGCTACCATTAACATCCGTTTATCATCGATCTCATAAAGATCACGCACTTTTCCCGAATAGATTTTTTTTAGACTAAGTTGTGTCATTGTTTGCACCTTTTATTATAAGAATAAAAAATCGGCACATATTATACCGCATTTCTTACGCAAACGTTTGCTTTTTTTTTGTCAAAAATTTTTAAAGAAAAAAAATTACAGAGTCATACACCTAAATAAGCTATAGATAACAAAAGAAAAACAATTTAATTTGAGCTCAATCTGAAAATCAGCGACAATACAGCATTATTTAAAACAGAAGAAACAAGACAAATGAGTTATCCATTAGAAGAAGTGAATAAACGTCGCACATTTGCGATTATTTCCCACCCTGACGCGGGTAAAACCACCATCACCGAAAAGGTATTGTTATACGGCAATGCCATTCAAAAAGCGGGCTCTGTTAAAGGTAAAGGCTCTGCACAACATGCAAAATCTGACTGGATGGAAATGGAAAAACAACGTGGTATTTCTATTACGACTTCCGTGATGCAATTCCCTTACAATGAGTGCTTAGTGAATTTATTGGATACGCCGGGGCATGAGGATTTCTCGGAAGATACCTACCGCACTTTGACGGCTGTGGATAGCTGCTTAATGGTTATCGACTCGGCAAAAGGGGTTGAGGAACGAACCATTAAATTAATGGAAGTGACCCGTTTACGCGATACGCCAATTATCACTTTCATGAATAAACTTGACCGTGATATTCGTGATCCAATGGAATTATTAGATGAAGTGGAAAACGTATTAAAAATCCATTGTGCGCCGATTACTTGGCCGATTGGTTGCGGTAAATTGTTTAAAGGGGTTTATCATTTATATAAAGATGAAACCTATCTTTATCAAAGTGGCCAAGGCTCGACCATTCAAGAAGTACGAATTGTGAAAGGCTTAAATAGTCCAGAATTAGACGCTGCCGTAGGTGATGACTTAGCCCAACAATTACGTGATGAATTAGAGCTTGTAAAAGGTGCAAGTAATGAATTTGATTTGGATTTATTCTTAAGTGGTGAATTGACGCCAGTCTTTTTCGGTACGGCATTAGGTAACTTCGGTGTCGATCATTTCTTAGATGGTTTAACCGAATGGGCGCCTGCCCCACAAGCTCGTCAGGCAGACACGCGTAAAGTCTCAGCTGAAGAAGACAAATTCAGCGGTTTCGTGTTTAAAATCCAAGCCAATATGGATCCAAAACACCGCGACCGTGTGGCGTTCCTACGCGTAGTTTCTGGCAAATATGAAAAAGGGATGAAACTTAAACATGTGCGTATTGGTAAAGATGTGGTTATTTCCGATGCGCTCACCTTTATGGCAGGAGATCGTACTCATGCTGATGAAGCCTATGCTGGCGATATTATCGGCTTGCACAATCACGGTACAATTCAGATTGGTGATACCTTCACACAAGGTGAAGAGCTTAAATTTACCGGTATTCCAAACTTTGCCCCTGAATTATTCCGTCGTATTCGTTTGAAAGATCCTCTTAAACAAAAACAATTGTTAAAAGGCTTAGTACAACTTTCTGAAGAAGGTGCTGTTCAAGTGTTCCGCCCATTAAGTAATAATGATTTGATTGTTGGCGCAGTCGGTGTATTACAGTTTGATGTGGTTGTTTCTCGTTTGAAATCAGAATATAACGTTGAAGCCATTTACGAAACGGTCAATGTCGCAACGGCTCGTTGGGTGGAATGTGCGGATAACAAAAAATTTGAAGAGTTCAAACGTAAAAATGAGCAAAACCTTGCATTAGATGGAGGGGATAATCTCACTTATATCGCACCGACTATGGTAAACCTAAACCTTGCACAAGAACGTTATCCTGATGTGACCTTCTTTAAAACAAGGGAACATTAATTGCAATACGAAGTGCGGTCAAAATTTATAGTGAATTAAGTACCGCACTTTATGAGAAATAAAATGAAAAAACGACACTTCATCTGTATCGTTCTTATACTAGTTTTTGCATTCAGTTGGCGATGGCGTAATGTTTGTCGAGATATGGAGTATTCAATGAACTCGACTAATCATTGTGTAAACCACAGCTTTCCAGAATTCAAGCGTAATATTTCTGTTTGTGCAGGTTTCATTCCTAATGGGTTTTCACTTAATTTGGGTTATCGTGCCACAGTTTTTGTGTTTGATCTTAATAAGAATTTGCTTGGCTTTTACGATCTTGGCGAAGAATACATGGATGGAATAGGAGATAAGTCTGGTCCATACGTCGATGAAAACACTTTTGATCTTGGCTTACTGGGGCAAGGTAGTGAATTTGATACGACACCATGGTTTCATCGCCGATTAGAAGCAAAACTTATCGAGAGAATGTGTAAAAAATAAATACTACCTTAAACAAAAATGAAATAACTAAAGTGCGGTTAAATTTAATCGCATTTTTTGTTTAAAAGAAATAGAGAAAATAAGATGGCTGGGGTACTAGGATTCGAACCTAGGGATGCCGAGATCAAAACCCGGTGCCTTACCGCTTGGCGATACCCCAACAGAAATTCTTTGATTGGAAATAAAGAAGATTTTATTTAGATAGTATGGCTGGGGTACTAGGATTCGAACCTAGGGATGCCGAGATCAAAACCCGGTGCCTTACCGCTTGGCGATACCCCAACTACTATTTGACTGCAAGCTGATAAATGGTGCGGGACGAGGGACTTGAACCCACACACCTCTCGGCGCCAGAACCTAAATCTGGTGCGTCTACCAATTTCGCCAGTCCCGCAAACTTGGTGGCTACAGCGAGATTCGAACTTGCGACCCCAACATTATGAGTGTTGTGCTCTAACCAACTGAGCTATGTAGCCATCATTTGCTTTACCTTATCGGCTTTGCGGGGCGTATTATCCTGATTTGACCTATTCTCGTCAATCATTTTTTTGCAAAAAACGGATTTTTTGATTTAGTTGATTATAAATAAAACGCTTTTGCTATTTTTTGTTCACATCAAGAACGGAGATCATTCCAACAAAACGTTTCCAATGCAAGGTGTTAAATTGCCCTGGAATGTACCAATTAGAAATGGTTCCATCAAGATATAAAGCATCATAGCAACCAATTTTTAACAAACCTTGACTCAATGTATAAAGATTTGGCTCACCTTTTATCGTCATCAAGAACAGTAATTCATTCTGCTTCGTTAAACACACTGCATTACGCTTATGATAGCTTTCTAGGCTTGCTCGAAATTGCGGATTCATTTTTCCATGAATAATCAACATCGGGCCTGATTGCAAAGCAAGGTCTGGCTTGAGTTTGCTTTTCTGATACGCAGCAGTTGTTAAAATATAGGGTTTATTTCCAGCAATGGCAAATACCCCATTAGGCTGTACATGGAAGTTACCTTTGCCTGATTTTGTATTTAACGCATTAAGCTCTTTTCCTTGCTCAATCCATAACCCCGCAGGCACATTATTCATACTATAAATGCCCGCATTCATCACCATTTTCACGTTATAGCTATCTTCTAAGGCATTTTTGAGGCGCGTTAAACTTTGATAATCGTTACCCTCAGAATCTTTCCAATGTAGCTGCACTTCTTCTGGTTTAGCTTGGAAAATCCCGTAAGTAACATTGCCATCATTAAAGGTTCGATATTCAGCTAGGGCTGACACACTTATTAATAGTGATGAACTGCCTAAAAGTGCGGTCAAAAATCTAATCGTTTTTTTCATTTAAAGGATGGGTTAAATGCAAAGCATTGGAAAAAGCGTGCAAGCCTTCCGCATTACCAGATTTCATCATGGCTTGCATAGTTTGGGTTGGCGCATGAATGAGTTTATTCGTTAATTTATAACTCAATTCTTGCAGAATTTTTTCAGCATTCTCACCTTGTTGAATTTGGTGTAAGGCTTTTTCGAGTAATTCTTGGCGAGTATTCTCCGCCTCATCACGATAATGACGAATCAAATTGGAGAACTGATGAACCTTCAACCACTCAAAGAAATCCGTGCATTCTTGTGTAATGATGTCTTGCGCTTGCTCTGATGCTTGCTCACGTTGAGAAAGATTACGCTGGATAATATCTTGCAAATCATCCACGGTGTAATGATACACACTTTCTAATTCCGAGACGTTTTCATCAATATCACGCGGCACCGCAATATCCACCATCAAAGTCGGTTTAAATTGGCGTGCTTTTTCCGCAATTTCAGCCATCGCTTTGGTGATTAAAACATTTGGGCTGCCTGTTGAGCTGATAACAATATCCGCTTGATTTAGTGCTGTTTGCAACTCATCGAGAGAATATACTTCAATCAGCGTATTGGAGGCCAAAGTCTCCACCAACTGTTCAGCGCGAGATAAAGTGCGGTTAGCAATCATCAATTTTTTTACGCCGTGGCGTAATAAATGACGGCTTACCAATTCAATAGTTTCCCCTGCCCCAACAAGCAAAATTTGTAATTCACGTAAAGATTCAAAAATCTGACGCGCCAAGCTACAAGCCGCATAAGCCACCGATACAGCGCTTTCACCAATATTGGTTTCAGTACGAACACGTTTTGCCGTTGCAAAGGTTTTTTGGAATAAGCGAGAAAGCGTGCTTGAAAGTGGAATATTCGCCGCTTGATAATAATCTTCACTGATTTGGAAGGCTTGTTTCACCTGTCCTAAAATTTGCGGCTCACCCAAAATTAATGAATCCAAACCACACGCCACGCGCATTAAATGATTCGCTGCTTGTTGATTTTGATGTGTGTAAATACTTTTATTTAATTCATCGACAGAAAGCTGATGAATGTTAGCAAACCAATTTATACAGTTCGTTTGCCATTGTTTACACTCTTGGGGTGAAATTTGACGATGGTGAAGATAAATCTCTGTACGGTTACAGGTAGAAAGAATAACCGCACTTTCTGCCAAATCTTGTTGGTGAATTTGTTGTAAGGCAAGCTGCCGCTTTTCTTCAGAAAAAGCGACTTTCTCACGAACAGCGACAGAAGCTGTTTTATGATTAATGCCTAGAACAAGAAGGGTCATAAAAACCTAATAAAAACAACCGCACTTTTATGAATAGGCGGCTTAAGTAGAAAGTAAAAGTTTCGCTATTTTAATGAATTGTTGAGAATTGAGCAAATTTCAAGAGAAAAAACTCAAACAAATAACTAAAATGAGTTAAAAGTTATCTTTAGCTAAACGCCATTGTGTAAATTCGTCTAAATTTTTTGCTTGTAAAAACGGATTAATTTGTTTCTCTAATTCAATCGTTGTCGGCAAACTCGGTTTACCCTCTGCTCGATAACGTTCCACTAAAACACGTTGATTTTTGACCGCACTTTTATCCGCCAAGACGGTTTCCGCAAAAGCTAAATTACCCAGCGTATATTCATGAGCAGGGCAAACAACGGTTTCATTCGGTAATTGATTAAAACGCTGCATGGTTTCAAACATTTGAGTAAAATCCCCTGTAAACACGCGTCCACAACCACCTGAAAATAGCGCATCGCCGCAAAATAGATGTCCATCCACCAAATAGCTGACATGCCCTGCCGTATGTCCACCACTTGGTAAAACCTCTATATGATAATGTGCCGTATTAATCACACCACTATCCACGATATTGGTTGCCCCTTTATCTGCGCATTCTGTTGGACCGAAAACTGGCACATTGGGATAATATTGCTTAAACGCCGCGACACCTTGCACATGATCATCGTGATTATGGGTTAATAACACCGCCTCTACGCCTAGCTTATGGGATTCTAAATATGGAATTAAACGCGTTATTTCTGGGATATCGATCACAATTACGGGGAAATTTTCTCGTCTATAAAGCCAAATATAGTTATCATTGAGTGCAGGAATAGGAACTAACATAAATTACCTTATGAAAATAGGATTAACATTGAATTGGAAAGCCAAATGGCACAAACCACTTCTTTCACCTGAAAGTTGGCAAGTGTTACCGCAAGGTGAAGCCTATTGTAACGTATTAACCGATTATTTTGCCCAATGGACACCAAAAATTTTAGGCTATCAAATTCTGAAAGTCGGTGCCTTAAGTGGAGAAATCGCCTTTGATTTACCTTTACGTCATCAAATTGTATTAGCTGAAAAAACAGCGTATTTTTCTACCGCACTTTTAAATGAAAGTGACAGTTTGATCCAAGCCTCACCATTAGCCTTGCCTTTTATTGAAAAAGAAATGGATGCTTGTTTGTTGGCAACCACCTTAAACTTTGCGCAAGATCCTCACCAAATATTGCGTGAAGCACATCGCGTTTTAAAGGATGACGGCTGGATTTTCATCACGTTATTTAATCCGATGAGTCCATTACTTTTCAAACCGAAGTTAGGTGACTTCAAATTCCGACAATATGCTACTTGGCGAGTCATTGACTGGTTATCCTTATTAAATTTTGATGTGATTGCAGAAGAAAGACTATCTATAAAACAAGAAAAGACCACGCTCTGCTCTCCGCTCACGGTCATCATTGCTCAAAAACGAACCTATCCATTAACACTGAATCCGGAGAAAGCGCGGTCAAAAATGCCGGCGTTTTTAGAGCCGGCAGGTGCATTTAAAGAAATAAGAACAGAATGATTATTCTGTGACTTCTTTGATTACTGCAGAAGATGCGTTATTGATCACTGACTCAACGCCTTTTTCTGCTGCAGCTTGAGAAGAATAATATTGGCTACGGCCAATTTCTTGGTGGTTAGCTGCTTTTAATACGAAATAAGGTTTATCATTTTTTGCTACGCGATATTCAAAGTTTTTCGCATCCACACCATTTTTTTGTACTGATGCAATACCGTTTTCAGCTGATGCTTTGGTTTTATAAAGTTCGCTAGTTAAAATAACTTGTCCATTTGCTGCTTTTAAGTTGAACATAAATTGTCCGTCTTTAGCCACTTTTAATTCATAAAATCCTTGAGCCATGATATCTCCCAATTGGTTGATTTGTTTATAATTTTACCCACGCAGAAAATGCCTTTCTGCGCCAAGCTAATTTACCCTTAAAAATCAATGAAAACAAGAGCAGAAGTGCATAAATTTTATGCTTGATTAGCTCACTAAACTCCCCTATGATGCTGGGGCTTTTTATAACAGGAACAATTATGACCGAACAAACATTTATTCCCGGCAAAGATGCCGCACTTGAAGACAGTATTTCAAAATTTCAACAAAAATTGACCGCACTTGGTTTCAATATTGAAGAAGCCTCTTGGCTTAATCCTGTGCCAAATGTATGGTCGGTACACATTCGTGATAAAGATTGCCCACAATGTTTTTCTAACGGCAAAGGCGCAAGCAAAAAAGCCGCATTAGCGTCTGCATTAGGTGAATATTTCGAGCGTCTTTCAACCAACTATTTCTTTGCTGATTTCTATTTAGGACAAGAAATTGCTAACGGTGATTTCGTTCATTACCCCACTGAAAAATGGTTTCCAATTGAAGACGATTCCCTTTTACCAAAAGGGATTTTAGACGATTATTTATGGGATTATTTCGATCCTAACCAAGAACTAACGCCTGAATTACTCGTGGATCTGCAATCCGGCAATTACGATCGTGGTATCGTCGCGATGCCTTATGTGCGCCAATCCGATCAACAAACCGTCTCTATTCCACAAAGTATCATTGCGAATTTATATGTTTCTAATGGGATGTCAGCTGGCAACACAAAAAATGAAGCACGTGTGCAAGGGCTTTCAGAAGTCTTTGAGCGCTATGTAAAAAATCGCATTATTGCAGAAGCCATCAGTCTTCCTGAAATTCCAAAATCCGTGATGGATCGTTATCCATCTATTCAAGCTTCTATTGCGAAATTAGAGGAGGAAGGCTTCCCAATTTATGCTTTCGATGCCTCATTAGGTGGCAAATATCCTGTCATTTGCGTGGTATTGCTTAACCCAAATAACGGCACGTGCTTTGCCTCTTTTGGTGCACATCCGAACTTCCAAGTGGCATTAGAGCGTACCGTAACGGAGCTTTTACAAGGTCGTAGCTTAAAAGATCTCGATGTATTCTCGCCTCCATCATTCAATAATGATGATGTGGCGGAACACGCTAACCTTGAAACACACTTCATTGATTCTAGCGGTTTAATTTCTTGGGATTTATTTAAAAATACGCCAGACTATGAATTTGTAGATTGGGATTTCTCAGGTTCAACGCAAGAAGAATATGAAAACTTAATGGCAATCTTTAATGCAGAGGAAAAAGAAGTCTATATCATGGATTACAACCATTTAGACGTTTACGCTTGCCGCATTATCGTACCAGGCATGTCTGATATCTACCCTGCTGATGATCTCATTTATGCTAATAACAATATGGGGATGGACTGGCGCGAGATTTTATTAGATCTACCACACCATCATCATGATGCTGAAACTTACGAAGAGTTATTAGCAGAATTAGATGAGCAAGATATTGACGATGCCACACGTGTTCGCGAATTTATCGGTATCGTTGCACCAAAAGCAAGCGGTTGGACCACATTACGTGTTGGTGAGCTCAAATCCATGCTTTACTTAGCATTAGGTGAATTAGAATTAGCCTTAGATTGGGCAAACTGGACGATGAATATGAATAGCTCTGTGTTTACACCAGAACGTGTGAATTACTATCGTGCCTTAATCAGTATCATTGAATTGCATTTAGACAACACTCGCGATCCACAACAATATCGCACTGTGTTTGAAAGAATGTATGGCAAAGAAGCTGTTCAACAAGCTTGGGCTGTGGTGGCAGAAAAGGGTAACCCCTTCTATAACTTGCCAGCCAGCGATGAAACGCTTGAAAACTTCAAAGAACACCAAGCTTTACTTGGTGCCTATGCGAAATTACAAAAAGCTAAACGAGAAAATTGGAAATAGACGATTTTCTCTCAATTATAAGGCGGACTTCATGTCTGCCTTATTTATTTCTGCATTAAAAAACTGCTTTAAAATCAACCGCACTTTTCACACAAAAACGCTTAAATTTGTGCTATAATTCGTCGCAATTTTTTGATCAAAAAAGGAATAAAAATGACGGATTCAATCCATTCCTCTATTACCCCAGTCAATATTGAAGAAGAACTAAAATCTTCTTACCTTGACTACGCCATGTCGGTGATTGTTGGGCGTGCTTTGCCTGATGTGCGTGACGGTTTAAAACCGGTGCATCGACGTGTGCTTTTCTCCATGGATCAATCTGGCATCACTGCCGGCAAAAAATACGTAAAATCTGCCCGTGTGGTAGGTGATGTAATCGGTAAATATCACCCGCACGGTGATTCTGCAGTGTACGACACCATTGTGCGTATGGCACAGCCGTTCTCATTGCGCTACATGTTGGTAGATGGGCAAGGTAACTTCGGTTCAATCGACGGTGATGCGCCAGCGGCAATGCGTTATACCGAAGTCCGTATGCAAAAAATCACCCAAGCGTTATTAACTGACTTGGATAAAGAAACCGTAAATTTCTCGCCAAACTATGATGGCGAATTAATGATTCCGGATGTATTACCAACTCGTATTCCTGCACTTTTAGCAAACGGTTCTTCCGGTATTGCGGTGGGGATGGCAACCAACATTCCACCACACAACTTAAATGAAGTTTTAGATGGATGCTTGGCTTATATTGATAACGAAAACATCACCATTGATGAGTTAATGCAATATATCCCGGGCCCAGACTTCCCAACAGCGGCATTAATTAATGGCCGTAAAGGGATTGAAGAAGCTTATCGCACTGGTCGCGGCAAAGTGTATGTTCGCGCTCGCGCTAGCGTAGAAACCACAGATAAAGGCAAAGAGCAAATTATTGTGACCGAATTGCCTTATCAAGTGAACAAAGCCAAATTAGTGGAAAAAATTGCTGAGCTTATCAAAGATAAAAAAATCGAAGGCATCAGCAATATTATCGACCTTTCGAACAAAGAAGGGATTCGCATTGAAATTGACATCAAACGTGATGCCGTAGGCGAAGTAGTATTAAATCACCTCTATGCGCTTACCCAAATGCAGGTAACCTTCGGGATTAACATGGTGGCCTTGGATCACGGTCAACCACGTTTATTCAACTTAAAACAAATCATTGAAGCCTTTGTGATGCACCGTCGCGAAGTGGTGATTCGCCGTTCTTTATTTGAATTGCGTAAAGCCCGCGAGCGTACCCATATTTTAGAAGGTTTAGCGGTTGCAACATCAAATATCGATGAAATCATCGATATCATCCGTCAATCGAAAGAGCGTAAAGAAGCGGCAGAAAAATTAATCTCTCGCCCTTGGAAATTGAATAACGAAATTTTAGGTTTACTTGATGCAGCGGCACGTCCAGCTGAGTTAGCGGCTGAATTTGGTATTAAAGGTTCGGATTACTATCTTTCTCCAGAACAAGTTGATGCAATCTTAGAACTTCGCTTGCATCGTTTAACCGGTCTTGCTACCGAAGAAGTAATCAATGAATACAAAGAGTTATTGGTTAAAATTGCAGAACTTCTCCACATCATCAACAGCCCTGAGCGTTTGATGGAAGTGATTCGTGAAGAGCTTGAACAAGTACGCGCACAATTCGCGGATGAACGTCGTACCGAAATTACTGCGGCTTCTGGTGATATTGATTTAGAAGATTTAATTGCTCAAGAAGATGTGGTAGTGACCCTTTCTCACGAAGGTTATGTGAAATATCAACCGCTTACCGACTACGAAGCACAACGTCGTGGTGGTAAAGGTAAATCCGCAACGAAGATGAAAGATGAAGACTTCATTGAAAAACTCTTAGTAGCGAATACTCACGATACGATTCTCTGTTTCTCTAGCCGCGGTCGCTTATATTGGTTGAAAGTCTATCAATTACCACAAGCAAGCCGTGGTGCGCGTGGTCGTCCGATTGTGAATATTCTACCGTTGCAAGAAAACGAGCGTATCACCGCAATCTTGCCAATCTCTGCTTATGAAGAAGATAAATTCGTCATCATGGCAACGGCTGGTGGTATTGTGAAGAAAATTGCGCTAACCGAATTCAGCCGTCCACGTTCAAGCGGTATCATCGCCTTGAACTTACGTGATGAAGATGAATTAATCGGCGTGGATATCACCGATGGTTCTAACGAAATCATGTTGTTCTCTTCGCAAGGTCGCGTAGTACGTTTCGCTGAAAGTGCAGTGCGTGCAATGGGTCGTTTAGCAACAGGTGTACGCGGTATTAAACTCGCCCTAACCAACGACATCGCTGACGATGAAAGTGCGGTCGAAATTGAAGAGGTTTCCGATGATAATGCAGAAGAAACCCTCGATCTCAATATCGATAAAGTGGTTTCCTTAGTTGTGCCGAAAAATGACGGCGCAATCCTTACGGCGACGCAAAACGGTTACGGTAAACGCACACAATTAAGCGAATACCCAACCAAATCCCGTAATACCAAAGGGGTGATTTCGATTAAAGTGAGCGAACGTAACGGTAAAGTCGTTGCGGCGACACAAGTGGAAGAAACCGACCAAATTATGCTTATCACTGATGCGGGTACCTTAGTGCGTACTCGTGTAAGTGAAGTGAGCATCGTTGGCCGTAACACCCAAGGGGTTCGTTTAATTCGTACCGCAGAAGATGAGCACGTAGTCAGTCTTGAACGTGTTTGTGATGTGGATGATGAAGACGAAGGCACTGAAGATGTGACTTCTGAAGAATAATTGATCTTCCATTAAATAAAAGCCCCGCGTTTTGATTCGCGGGGCTTTTTTATTGCATCTAAAAACCTCTTTTAGAGATCTATTCTATTGATGAAAACTACTCGCCTTCTTCTAATTCATCAGCCATTGCAGCCAAGATTTCACGGGTTAAATACGCCAATGAACGATAGAAAGGAAGTGTGGCATAAGTTTCCACTTGGGTTAAGAATTTCGCTGCACAAGGTAATAAGAAATCACCGAATAAATCTTGTTGAGCAGATAGCGATTCCGTGTTGTCTTCTAACCAAGAAGCTGTAAGCAATAGCAAAGCGAAATGATCCACGTTTTCTGCTTCCGGTACATTACGGGTATTACGAAAATCCACAAAACGTTGCACATCTATATCGTAGCTTGAGATAGCTGTCGGCACATTACCATTTGGACCAAACAATTTTTGATATTCTTGATCAAGCAACGTTAAATCAATTTTCATTTGTAAATTATCAATGGCTGCTTCGCTTTCTTTATCCGTAGAAAGCGCCCACACTTGACTTAAACCTTGTTGTTGCAGCCAATCAAATACCCCACTTAAAATTGGATCTGTGGGACTACGGTAAAATAAATTGCCGAATAAGCGACTAATTAAAGAGAAATTATTCATTTGAGTTTCTGACATCTGTTGCTTTCCTATAATTGTGCTCAAGATTGAGCTAAAAGTGCGGTCAATTTTGCCGTTGTTTTTTCGGCGACTTCGTCAAGCATTGCTTGGCGAGCAGCATTATCGATAATATGAATATCACCGAACAAAGTGTAATCCACATTCTCGATACCGCAATAATTAAACAAACCATTGATCAAACAATGATTGAGGGATTTATCCACACCGTACTCTTGATATTTTGCTACGCTACTCCCTATGGTGATAAATTGTTGCATCGCTTTATCTTGAAGCAGACCTTTGGATTCACCATTCTCTGTTTTATAAGCAAAACCATGGCTTAATACACGATCCAAATAGCCTTTCAACATGGCGGGAAACCCCATCCACCATAAAGGATAAACCATCGTCATCAAATCTGCTTGACGGATAAAATCATGTTCCTGCTGAATTTCCGCTGGGATAATCCCCTTATTGGCCGATTGTAATTCTTCAAAGGAAATAATCGGGTTAAATTCCATCGTGTACAGATCACGCAAATGGGTTTCAACACCAAGCTGTTGGCTTGCTTTTACAATGCGATCCACAATGGCTCGACCAAAACTTTTTTGGCTATTGGGATGCGCAAAAATAATCAAATGATTCATTCTGTTACCTTTTTAACTAACAATGTAATGCCATCAACGCGTTCAACCACCACAAGATCATTCACCGTTAAATGCTCGCCTTGAATGCGCCATGTGGTGTCGCCAAAGGCACCGCGACCAATACCGTTAGAACCAATTTCTAACACCGTGCCTTTTTTACCTAATAGTGTATGATCCCGTTGATTTAAGGTTGTACGTGATTGATCCTGATTATCTTTGCTATGCTGGTATTTCCACCAAAGCAACGAGAGAATAATCGCTAAAATCGCATAAAAAACGGCTAACGCGGTTAAGGATAAACTCGGCACCAATGCCATTACGCCTGCTGCCACAATCGCAGCCAAGCCCCACCATAATAAAAACACGCCAGGTACGAGAGTTTCAGCGATTAATAATACAAAACCTAATACTAACCAATGCCATACCGACCAAGTTGTTAACCAATCTGCCATATCAACTCCTTGAGAGAAAAAGTGCGGTCATTTTTAACCGCACTTTAGGAAATTACGCTTTTTTGTCGCCTTTTAACAGTTCGGCAATACCCGCTACCGAGCTGATTAAATTACCGGCTTCAAGCGGCATCATGACCACTTTGCTATTTGGTGAACCACCGATTTGTTTTAAGGCTTCTGTGTATTTTTGAGCGATGAAGTAATTGATCGCTTTAGTATCACCGCTAGCTATCGCTTCTGACACCATTTGGGTTGCTTTCGCTTCTGCTTCTGCTGCACGCTCACGCGCTTCTGCTTGTAAGAAGGCTTCTTGACGCTCCCCTTCCGCTTTCAGAATTCGGGCTTGTTTTTCCCCTTCTGCACGTAAAATTTCCGCCTGACGAATACCTTCCGCTTCCAACACTTCCGCACGTTTATTACGTTCTGCTTTCATTTGGGCATTCATGGAATCAATCAATTCACGTGGTGGACGCACATCGCGAATTTCAATACGAGTAACTTTAATCCCCCAAGGGTTGGTCGCTTCATCCACAATTGCCAGCAAGCGACCGTTAATAGAGTCACGTTGGGAAAGCATTTCATCCAATTCCATCGAACCTAATACGGTACGAATATTGGTCATAGTTAAATTGATAATCGCCTGTTCTAAATGATTCACCTCATAAGCCGCGCTACGGGCATCAATCACCTGAACGAAACAGACCGCATCAATAGATACGTTGGCGTTATCCTTAGAAATGACTTCTTGTGATGGAATATCTAATACCTGTTCCATCATATTGATCTTACGGCCAACACGATCCACAAATGGTACAACGAAGTTTAAGCCCGGCATTAAGGTGTGGGTATAACGCCCAAAACGCTCAATCGTCCAGTTATAACCTTGCGGTACGGTTTTGAGTGCTGAAAAAAGTACGACGACGACTAATACAATAAAGACGATTGCGGCAATAGATAAGCCTTCCATAGATTGCTCCTTAATGTGAGGAAATATAAGAAAAGTCTATCAAATTAGACCGCACTTTGTACATAAATATATTTATCGTTTTCTCTTATAAATTCAAAAAGATGCGTAATGCAATTTGGGGCATCTAAATCTTGATGAGAGACAAATAAAAGTTGGGTTTTACTATTATTAACCAGTTGCTCAATAAAATATTTCACGAGCTTGCGATTTAATCCATCAAGCCCTTGAAAAGGCTCATCTAAAATCAAAACAGGCGGATATTTCACCATCGCACGAGTAATGAGCAATAAACGTTGCTGTCCCCAAGAAAGTGAACGAAATGGCTTTTTTGCTAAATGAGTAAGATTTAAACGAGCCAACCACTGCATGGCTTTCAAACGAATTGCCTCTGGTACGTGTTGATAAATCCCTATACTGTCAAAAAAGCCAGAAATAATCACATCAAGCACAGAACAATTCACGCGATAATCTAAATGCAGTTGGCTGCTTACGTAACCAATTTTTTGTTTGATATCCCAAATGGTTTCGCCTGAACCACGTTGTTTACCAAAAATCACCACATGATTCGCAAAGGCTTGAGGATGATCACCTGTAATTAATGAAAGTAAGGTAGATTTCCCTGCGCCATTTGGTCCTTTAATCCACCAATTTTGATGAGGTTGCACAATCCAGTTTAAATGATCCAAAATCACTTTATCGCCATACTGAACCGTGACATTTTTAAGCTCAAAGTGCGGTTGGTTTTCAGGTAGTTTTAGTAATGGTGACGCTGGTTCTGGCAAAGCCACATCAACAGATTGCTCCGCATAAACTAATTGTTGATAAATACTTTGTTGCTCAATAGATTGGCGTTCACCTTCTAGTACTACTTCTAAATTTTCCAACATAGCTAAATGGGTCGCTTGGGCTGGAATATTCGCTAGACGATTAACAATTAGAACGATTGCACATTCTTTTTTCAGTTCGTTCAGCATCGCCATCCAATCTTGCACAGATTGCTGATCTAGCCCTTCAAAAGGTTCATCTAAAATTAATAGATCAGGCTTTTGTAATAATGCTTGTGCCAATAAGACTTTTCGAGTTTCCCCAGTGGAAAGTTTGATAAAGAAACGATCTAAGAGATAA
This sequence comes from Haemophilus parainfluenzae T3T1, assembly GCF_000210895.1. Lineage (NCBI taxonomy): Bacteria > Pseudomonadati > Pseudomonadota > Gammaproteobacteria > Pasteurellales > Pasteurellaceae > Parahaemophilus > Parahaemophilus parainfluenzae. Next base: position 2,002,995 of record NC_015964.1, read on the forward strand.
GTAATCCCTAATTTTTCTGCAATCTCTTCGCAAAAATCTAGCGATGAACTGCCATTTAAGATCATTTCCCTTGCGGTTTTACCAAAAAAATCTGGATCGGTATCATCATTATTTAAATTCTTTAATGTCGCTTCAAGAATTTCTCGCTGTTTTTCAAAAGAGAAAGATTGAACATTTTTGAAAGTATTACGATACTCCCCTTCCTGTAAAGGCAATTCATTTTGCAAAGCTAAAGCAAACGCTGATTTTCCACTCCCATTACTGCCCACCACAACCCAATATTGTCGTGGCTCAATCGCAAAGTGCGGTAAGTTTAAGGTCTGTTTTTGATGAAGTTCAAATTTTGCTTGCTGAATTAAAAGTGTCATTCTCTTTCCCTTAAAAACAAAAGGCGAGCAATTTGCCCGCCTTGTCAGATTCATTTAATTAACCGTTTTTACGCTCTTCTTCCATACATACTGCCGCAGTAAATAATACGTCAGTTGAAGAGTTTAGCGCGGTTTCTGTTGAATCTTGTAAGATACCAATCACGAAACCTACACCGATCATTTGAGCTGCAATGTCATCATTAATACCAAATAAGCTACAAGCTAATGGAATTAACAATAATGAACCACCAGCCACACCAGAAGCACCACATGCACAAAGCGCCGCAACAATACTTAATAACACCGCACTGATGAAAGATACTTCGATGCCTAATGTATGAACAGCTGCTAAGGTTAATACAGTAATTGTAATCGCTGCCCCCGCCATGTTGATATTCGCACCTAATGGAATCGCCACAGAATAGGTTTCTTCATCAAGATTTAAGCGTTTTGCTAATTCAATGTTTACAGGAATGTTTGCTGCAGAGCTACGTGTAAAGAATGCCGTTACACCACTTTCGCGTACACAAGTCCAAACTAATGGATATGGATTACGACGAATTTTCCAATAAACGAGAATTGGATTAAGTACAAAGGCAGTAAATAACATTGTACCGATTAACACGAATAATAAGTGAACGTATCCACCTAACGCTGATAAGCCTTTGTCAGATAATGTTTCAGCCACTAAACCGAATACACCGAAAGGTGCAAATGAAATAATCACGTGAACAATTTTAGAAATGCCTTCTGCAAAATCAGCCACAACTTGTTTAGTTGCATCTGATGCATGACGAAGGGCTAAACCTAAACCGATAGACCACGCTAAAACACCGATAAAGTTTGCTTTGAAAATTGCATTTAATGGGTTATCCACCACATTCAATACTAACGTTAACATGACTTGACCAACAGATTGAGGTGCTGAACTCGCATCCTCTTTTACTGCAAGAGCCACATCTGATGGGAATGCCATACTTGCAATTACCGCAGCAACGGCGGCTAAGAAAGTACCTAAAAGATAAAGCATGACAATTTCTTTCATGTTGCTTTTAGAGCCCACTTTCTTATTAGCGAGTGCTGCCATAACAAGGAAGAAAATCAAAATTGGTGCAACAGCACGCAATGCTTTAACGAAAATTTGACCCAGCACGCCAAAGCTAGATGCAAGATCAATGCCTGATGAATTCTTAACACTCTCATTCACCAATGCAACAAGGATCCCGAGTACCAAACCAACGGCAATTCGTTTTACCAAATTACCTTGGAAAAGAAAATGAAATAAACGTGATGTATTCATAATAGTTTTAAATAAAGATTAAGTTGAACTTCAGATCGTTACGATCCACCGAAACAGAGTAAAGATAGCTTAAATTTTGTTTAAAAGAAAATTTTTTCTTTATTATTTTATTAAAAAATTGAACTTTTTAAGCTTGGAATGAATTTTTTCTAAAATTTTCGCCTATAAAAAAATTTTTTCTATGCCCTATTGACATACTGTATCTAACTACAGTATATTACAACTGTATAAACAACCAATGATTAAAAACACATTAACTAAAAGGAACACAAGATGATGAACTACGCAAATATAGTTGCACAAAATGATATGACGTTTTCTTATCATCCTATGCCATTTTTCAATGATGTTGAAAGCAAATCGACATTTAATAAAAAATTAGATCTCAACCTTTATTGCATCAAACGTCCACAACAAACTTGTTTTATTCGTGTAACGAATCCTAATATGCTTGCTTGGGGAATTGAAATGGGCGATATGTTAGTTGTTGAAAAAAATGACAGCCTTTTCATCGGTGATCTTGTAGTATTAGAAAAACAAGATGAATTCCATATTTATGAATTTGCCGGCGTAAGCGGTAATGAATTTGTATTCATGGCATTAGATTCCAAAGTGGAGAATATTAAAACAACACAATGGACAAGCCTACCATTGGTTGGAACGGTAACAAATACCATCCACCAAATGAAACCAAGAAGAGATTTAATGAAATTTGCGGCTTAAGCCAATAAACAGATAATCTATGTAAAAAAAGTGCGGTTAATTTTAACCGCACTTTTTGTTGAAATAAAAAATTGTTATTACATCACTCGACGTGATTGTGTGTAAGTTCTTGCCCAGTAATCTTCATCTAATGAACTAATTGTTACACCTTGGCTTGAACTTGCATGCATAAATTGGTTATTACCAATATAAACACCTACATGGTTATTTCGACGGAAGAACACTAAATCGCCTTTACGTAATTCATGTTTTTGGATTTGACGACCTAAATAGCGTTGTTCTGAAGTTGTGCGAGGAAGTTCCACACCATAAGCATCAAGGAAAGCGGTTTGCATAAATGCAGAACAGTCAATACCACGTTTTGTGCTTCCGCCCATTCTATAACGTGTACCACTCCATTCGTTATAAACTTGAGCAAGTGCTTTATCACCAATTAAACCAGATTTAGGACGGTTTGTTCTTAATTTAGGGTGAAGTCCACCTTGTTTCCCATCTAAACCTGCAATTAAACCCGTTAGCTCCGCATCATCGCTCTCTGTAATTACTCCATTATGAGCCTGCCTAGAGCCATTAGAACAGGCTGTTGTCAACACTGCCAATCCTACAATAATCAAAATCTTCTTTAACATAGCTTTTAAATAATAAAAAAATATAAAAACAAAACTGGTCGGATTTTATCAAAAAGTCATTTTGACCGCCAGTTTTTATTGAATTTTTATGCAATTTTGTGAGCTATCTCTCAAAAAATAAAGGCCACTCATTCGAGTAGCCTTTATGGAAGATTTCAATTAATTATTTTTTCTTCGCTTTTGCGTTTGGAAGGTCAGTAATTGAACCTTCAAACACTTCAGCCGCAAGACCAACAGATTCGTGAAGTGTTGGGTGAGCATGGATGGTTAATGCGATATCTTCTGCATCACAACCCATTTCGATCGCAAGACCGATTTCACCTAATAATTCACCACCGTTAGAACCAACGATTGCCCCACCAAGTACGCGGTGAGTATCTTTATCGAAGATTAATTTGGTCATACCTTCAGCACATTCTGAAGCAATCGCACGACCAGAAGCAGCCCAAGGGAATTTAGCAACTTCGTAGTTTAAACCTTCTTGTTTACATTCTTTCTCAGTTTTACCTACCCAAGCCACTTCTGGTTCAGTATAAGCAATAGAAGGAATGACTTTTGGATCGAAATAATGTTTTTGTCCTGCAATCACTTCTGCCGCAACGTGACCTTCGTGAACACCTTTGTGAGCTAACATTGGTTGACCAACGATATCACCGATTGCGAAGATATGAGGCACATTGGTACGCATTTGTTTATCAACATGAATGAAACCACGCTCATCCACTTCAACGCCTGCTTTACCTGCATCGATCAATTTACCGTTTGGTGTACGACCGATTGCCACTAATACGGCATCATAACGTTTAGTATCGTTACATGCTTTGCCTTCCATTGAAACATAGATACCATCATCTTTTGCTTCAACTGCGGTCACTTTAGTTTCAAGCATTAACTTGAATTTTTTCTCTACTTGTTTGGTGTAGATTGCAACAACATCTTTATCTGCTGCTGGAATCACTTGATCAAACATTTCAACGACTTCAACTTCAGAACCTAATGCATGATACACGGTACCCATCTCTAAACCGATGATACCACCACCCATGATTAAAAGTTTTTTCGGTACTTCTTTTAATTTAAGTGCATCTGTTGAATCCCAAACACGTGGATCTTCATGTGGGATGAATGGTAATTGAATTGGGCGAGAACCCGCTGCGATAATCGCATTATCGAATTTGATTGTTGTTGGTTTACCATCACGATCACGTGCTACTAATGTATGTGGATCGGTAAACGCCGCTAAACCTTCAACAACGGTGACTTTACGTTGTTTAGCCATGCCAGCAAGACCACCGGTTAATTTCGCCACAACCGCTTCTTTACCTGCGCGCACTTCATCTAAATCAATGCGAGGCTCAGCGAAATACACACCGTTTTTGCTTGCGTGTTTTGCTTCTTCAATTACTTTCGCTACGTGAAGTAATGCTTTAGAAGGGATACAACCTACGTTTAAACATACCCCACCTAATGTTGAATAACGTTCAACAAGTACTGTTTCTAAACCTAAGTCCGCACAACGGAATGCCGCTGAATAACCTGCAGGACCTGCACCAAGTACCACAACTTGGGTTTTAATTTCTTTACTCATTTTTACCTCGTAAAAACGTTCAAATTGTTGACCGCACTTGCGATCCTTTCTGTAAGATGTGAGCCTAATCACTCACATCTTACCGCGTTAATTACATCACTAAGCGGCGTAAGTCAGCTAATACGCCATTGATATAGCTTAAGAAACGAGCACCATCAGCACCATCGATCACACGGTGGTCGAAAGATAATGATAATGGAAGCATTAAGCGTGGCTCAAATTCTTTACCATTCCAAACCGGTTGCATTTCTGATTTAGACACACCTAAAATTGCCACTTCTGGTGCATTTACGATTGGCGTAAAGTGAGTTGTACCAATACCGCCTAAGCTTGAAATAGTGAAACAACCACCTTGCATATCAGAACCTGAAAGTTTACCGTCACGTGCTTTTTTGGAGATTTCCATTAATTCACGAGAGAGTTCGATAATACCTTTTTTGTTCACATTTTTAAATACAGGTACCACTAAGCCGTTTGGTGTATCTACCGCTACGCCAATGTTGATGTATTTTTTAAGTGTTAATTTTTGACCGTCTTCAGAGATAGAGCTATTGAAACGTGGGAACGCTTCTAATGCTTTCGCTACCGCTTTCATAATGAACACAACTGGCGTAATTTTCACATCCAATTTTTGTTTTTCAACAATCTTGTTCTGTTCTTTACGGAATGCTTCTAAATCAGTGATATCTGTGCGATCGAAGTGAGTAACATGTGGAATCATTACCCAGTTACGATGTAAGTTTGCACCAGAGATTTTGTTGATTCGGCTTAATTCAACTTCTTCGACTTCACCAAATTTGCTGAAGTCAACTTTCGGCCATGGTAATAAACCTAAGCCTGCGCCATTTGCTACACCATTACCCGCTGCTGCAGAAGATACAGTGCCTGTTTCAAACGCTTTAACAGCGGTTTTCACGTAAGCTTGGATATCTTCTTTCACGACACGACCTTTACGACCGGTACCTTTTACGCGATCAAGGTTGATACCGTATTCACGCGCTAAACGACGAATCACTGGAGTTGCATGTGCATAGCCTGCGCTTGCGACAACTTGTTCCTGGCTTAAGCCAGATACATTACCTGATTGTGCTGCCGGCGCTGCTGCAGGTGCTGCTTGATGAGCAGGAGCTGCTGCCGCTGGAGCCGCTGCTGGAGCAGGTGCTGCACCCGCCACTTCAAATTTCATAATTAATGAACCAGTTGAAACTTTATCACCTGATTTCACTAAAATTTCTTTTACCACACCCGCGAATGGAGCTGGTACTTCCATTGAGGCTTTATCGCCTTCAACGGTAATTAAAGATTGCTCTTCAGAAACGCTGTCGCCAACTGCAACCATGATTTCAGTTACGTTAACTTCATCGCCACCAATATCAGGTACATTCACTTCTTTAATGGCTGAAGCTGTTGGTGTTGGTGTCGGTGCTGCTGCAGGTGCTGCCGCCTGTTGAGCTGGCGCTGCGGCTGGTGCTGCACCCGCCACTTCAAATTTCATGATTAATTTGCCTGTAACAACTTTATCGCCTACGTTGATTAAAATTTCTTTTACCACGCCAGCAACAGGAGCAGGTACTTCCATTGACGCTTTATCACCTTCAACATTGATGATTGATTGATCAACTTCAACAGTATCACCAACTTTCACCATAATATCTGTTACGTTTACTTCGTCTGAGCCGATATCGGGTACATTAACTTCAACTACACTTGCAGCTGCTGGTGCGGCTGCCGGCGCTGGTGCTGCAGCGGCTGGAGCAGGTGCTGCCGCCTCCGCTGACTCTAAAACAAGCATTGGTGTGCCAGTTGTGACTTTATCACCCACTTTCACTAATACTTCTTTTACCACACCGGCTTCTGGTGCAGGGACTTCCATTGAGGCTTTATCACCTTCAACATTAATAATACTTTGATCAGCGGTAATGGTATCACCTACTTTCACCATCACTTCTGTTACGGTAACTTCATCACTACCGATATCAGGAATTTGAATTTGTTTTGACATGTTATCTTACCTTTAAAAAACGCAGTTAAAATCAACCGCACTTTATTTGTAGATGATCCTGTGCGTTTTGCGCACAGGATGTTTTTATTAAGCGTAAAGCGGGTTTAAAACTTCAGTTTTTAAACCAAATTTCGCGATTGCATCAGCCACCACTTTCGCATCAAATTTACCTTGTTTTGCAAGCTCATGTAATGCTGCAACCACAACATAACGCGCATCCACTTCGAAGTGTTCACGTAAGTTTTCACGGCTGTCTGAACGACCGAAACCATCAGTACCTAATACGTGATAGCTTTGTGCAGGAATGAATGCACGAACTTGTTCTGCGAACAATTTCATATAGTCAGTAGCCGCAACAGCTGGCGCATCATTCATCACTTGTGCAATATAAGGAACGCGTGGTGTTTCTGTTGGGTGTAACATATTCCAACGTACAGCATCCGCACCTTCACGAGCGACTTCAGTGAATGAAGGCACGCTATAAACATCTGAGCTTACACCATATTCATTTGCAAGGATTTGTGCTGCTTCACGAACATGACGGAAGATCGCACCAGAACCTAATAATTGAACATGGCCTTTGTTGTCTTTCGCTTCAACGGTTTCAAATTTATAAAGACCCTTACGAATACCCTCTTCAGCACCTTTTGGCATTGCTGGTTGTTCGTAAGTTTCGTTTAATGTGGTGATGTAGTAGAACACATCTTCTTGTTTTTCACCGTACATACGATTAATACCGTCTTGTAGGATAACTGCCACTTCATAAACGTAAGCAGGGTCATAAGACACACAGTTAGGAATAACAAGAGATTGAATATGGCTATGACCATCTTCGTGTTGTAAGCCTTCACCATTTAATGTTGTACGGCCAGAAGTACCACCAATCATGAAACCACGTGCTAATTGGTCACCGGCTGCCCACATCAAGTCACCCACACGTTGGAAACCAAACATTGAGTAATAGATGAAGAATGGAATCATCGGAAGGTTATTGACAGAGTATGAGTTCGCTGCAGCTAACCAAGATGATGCCGCACCTAATTCATTGATACCTTCTTGTAATACTTGACCATCTTTCGCTTCACGGTAGTAAGCCACTAAATCACGGTCAGAAGGCACATAGTTTTGACCATGTGGATTGTAAATACCGATTTGACGGAATAAACCTTCCATACCAAAAGTACGTGCTTCGTCAGCAATAATTGGCACAATTTGTTGACCAATATTTTTATCTTTCAATAAAGTATTTAAGAAACGCACGAATGCCATTGTAGTTGAAATTGGACGAGCTTGAGCTTCCAATAATGGGGCAAATTCTTCTAAAGCCGGAACTTTAAATTCAGTGGTGAATTTTGGTAAACGTTTTGGTAAGTAACCGTTTAACGCTTTACGTCTGCCGTGAAGATAATTGTACTCTTCCGAACCTTCTGGGAAGGTGATATACGGATAGTTAGGGATATCTTCATCTTTAATATCTAGGTGGAAATGATCACGGAAGTATTTAAGACTTTCGATCGACATTTTTTTAGATTGGTGAGCCGTATTTTTACTTTCTGCTTCAGGAATTTTATAACCTTTAACCATGTGTGCAAGGATTACTACAGGTTTACCTGCTGTTTGTGCTTTATGGAATGCCGCATAAAGTTTTTCTGAGTCATGACCACCGCGTCTTAATGCCCAGATTTCATCATCTGTCATATCCGCTACTAATGCTGCAGTTTCTGGATAACGACCAAAGAAGTGTTCACGAACATAAGCACCATCTTTAGATTTGAAGGTTAAATAGTCGCCATCCAGCACTTCCATCATCAATTGAGTTAACTTACCTGAGGTATCTTTGGCAAATAATTTGTCCCAGTTAGAACCCCACATGACTTTGATCACTTCCCAACCTGCACCCGCAAATAAACCTTCTAATTCTTGAACAATTTTACCATTACCTGTTACTGGGCCATCTAAACGTTGCAAGTTACAGCTTACGACGAAGATTAGGTTATCTAAACCTTCACGTGCTGCGAAGGTTAAATCACCTTTTGCTTCGATTTCATCCATCTCACCATCACCAAGGAAAGCATATACTTTTTGATCTTTGGTGTCTTTTAAGCCACGGTTATCTAAGTATTTTAAGAAACGAGCAGTACGGATTGCATTTACAGGACCTAAACCCATCGATACCGTAGAGAATTGCCAGAATTCAGGCATTAATTTCGGGTGAGGATAAGAAGAAAGACCTTTACCCGGTTCACATTCCTGACGGAAGTTATTCATTTGTTCTTCAGTAATACGACCTTCAACAAATGCACGCGCATACATACCTGGTGCTGCGTGGCCTTGGAAGAAGACTAAGTCACCGCCATTTTTATCAGTCGCCGCTTTGAAGAAGTGGTTAAAACAGACTTCATACATGCTTGCTGCAGATTGATAAGTTGAAATGTGACCACCTAATTCAAGATCTTTTTTCTGGCCACGTAATACCGCCATGATCGCATTCCAACGTACAGCACTACGAATACGACGCTCAATAGCTTTATCACCTGGGTATGCTGGCTGTTCAGAAAGTGGGATGGTATTAACATAAGGGGTTGTTACGCCACCTTTTGCAATGTTCACACCACCATTACGTGCCTGCTCAATCACCTGATTGATGATGTAATGCGCACGCTCTGCGCCTTCTGCACGAATTAATGAATCAACAGCTGACAACCAATCCTGTGTTTCAATTGGGTCAATATCGTTTACTAAGGTATCTGACATAGTCTTTCCTTATTTTACTGAGTGAAAATGAAGTTTGGTTATAACCAAACACGAAAATCAAGCTTGTTAATCTATGTTACAAACATTTAACAAATCTTGTAAATTTTAGAAGATTTTTTGCAAGAAAGATAGTAGATTTTGACTGTTCTTATGGTTTTCTTCCTGTTATTTCCATACTTGTGATTAAAAGTGCGGTCATTTTAGGAAGATTTTCTGATTTGAGTTAAAGCATGCTTTACATATTGCATTCAATACCCGCTTTGATCTAAAGTGCTCGCATACTTTTTAGCTTTATAGAGGATAAAATATGAATACTACAACTCGCCCAATCTTTTCTCATAAACGAATAGCGCTCGTTGCACATGATAGCTGCAAACAAAACCTGCTCAATTGGGTAAAGAAACATAAAGAAGCTCTCGCTCCCCATCAACTTTATGCAACAGGTACAACTGGCCATCTATTAGAAAGAGAAACGGGACTCAAAATAGCCTCACTATTAAGTGGACCGATGGGCGGAGATCAGCAACTTGGCGGACTGATTGCTGAGAAAAAAATTGATATGATGATTTTCTTTTGGGATCCGATGAACGCGGCACCCCATGATCCTGATGTAAAAGCCTTAATGCGTATCGCCACAGTGTGGAATATTCCCGTTGCGATCAACCAAAGCACCGCTGATTTTCTTTTAACATCAAGCTTATTTGATCAAGAAATTAGCATTGATATCCCCGATTATGAAGGATATTTAAAAGCTCGCTTAGACTAAACGATGATACCTTAGCCAAATAATCTCAACCTAATAAAAAAGGAGATAAATGACTTTATCTCCTTTCTAATTATTTCGTTGTTAATTACTGACCTTGTGCCGCCATTCCCATCATTAACATAAATAACACGCCTTGAACTTGCTCTTCTGGAATCACTTGACCATTAAGTTTGAGCTCTCCCTTTTCAAGCACTAAGTTAAGCGTCACATTTTTATCATTATTCACCACAATATTTTGTGCTGCCGCTTGCTTAGCTTGCTCTTCAATTTGTGCTTTAATCAAAGCTCTCTCTTCTTCTGGTACAAATTGTGCAAGATTTTTTTCAACCATTTCTTTATCTACGTGAATATTTAACGCAAAATCCGTAAATTGTTTATATAAACTCCCCGCCATTAAATCAAATTTCGGATCTTTCGCTAACGCTACATTTAAATCTAATGAGACTTTACCCTGGCTATTTGAAATTGACATTGGGTTTAGTTTAATTTGAGGTTGATTATTAAAAATAGCCATACCATGATTTTCAGCCCATGAGCTTAAAATTTCGGATACCATTTCCTCATTAGAAGAATTTTCCTCATCACTTATTGATTCGAAGACAGTAAAAAGTGCTTCAATCAATGCATTAATCGCATTTGCTTCAATATGGTTTAACTCAACGTTGTAAGTTAATTTACCAAAATCTTTCCCATCAATAGCTATCGAGTCTACCGTATTTTCACTTTTGGCACTCACGAAATCACCATCGAGTGAAATATCAGATTTTGCTTTAAAACCCTTTTGGACTACAGTGCTCTCTTTTCCCGCATGATAGAGCGTAGCCATTTCAAAACTGTCAATTAAAGAAGTGCTGTTTCCCGTATAAATGTAAGCCCATTTAGTTGGATTATATGAACCTTCGACTTTCATGCCTTTCATTTTCATTGTGATTGATTTAGGCATATCTTCGCCATCTTGCTCCTCCATCACTTCTGGCAAGACAGTAGCACTCACTTCATTTAAGGTCATATCATATTTGCCAGCGAGATCTTTATTGATATCAAAGCCCATATTGATATTTGACCAAGTGACTTTCGTTCCTGGTGACTCTGGATCAGTTAGCTCTCCACCCGCTAATTCAACTTTACCTTTTGTCGATAAGTTATAGCCAGTAGTTGCTTGATATTGAACAGGTTTATCCGATTTAAGCAAATCAAATAAAGGTTGGGTGGTTTCATTTTTACCAATCACACCTTGTGCTGAAAACATTGCTGGCATGAAATTAAATTTGGTTAATTGATCGAGTGGGAATGGACCATGATAAAGCTTTGTTGACAATGGAATAGTGAAAGTCTCACCTTCTTCAGGTAAGGAAATCACGAGTTCATCTTCCACTTGAGAGGTAAATAAACCACGGTCAAACTGTTTATTTTTATAAACAACCTTAAATGAATCAGATAAGCCTAAAGCCTGAGCTTGTTTATTTGCTAATTCAATTTGACGTAAATATTCAGTTTGTGCTTTTTCGCCTGTAAACCACGCGCCACCGACACCTACCGCACCAAGAGCCACAATCACACCTAATGCTACGACTGATTTTTTCATTTGGATTCCTTTGTTAAATTAATAGATGATCAAAATTGTCGGCAATTTACCACAAAACACAATTTTTTTCTTATTTTTTCAAAATAATTTTATATTTCCCCCTTGAACTTTGTTCAGCTGGACTTATTTTGTGAAACAAGAACGGAAATGACCGCACTTTAACAGGAAGAAAAAATTTTAAATCTTGCCTCTTGAAATGCGGAAAAGTATCCACATCTTATTCATCGTAATGATTTACAACGAATTAAAAATTTTACTTAGGAGTAACAAAATGGGAAAAATTATTGGTATTGACTTAGGTACAACAAACTCTTGTGTGGCAGTAATGGATGGTGATAAACCACGCGTAATTGAAAACGCAGAAGGTGATCGCACTACTCCGTCAATTATTGCTTATACAAATGATAACGAAATTTTAGTGGGTCAACCGGCAAAACGCCAAGCAGTGACCAACCCGAAAAATACATTATTTGCAATTAAACGTTTAATCGGTCGTCGTTTTGATGATGCTGAAGTAAAACGTGATATCGACATTATGCCATTTGAAATCACCAAAGCAGACAACGGTGATGCATGGGTAAATGTAAAAGGTGACAAACTTGCGCCGCCACAAATTTCTGCAGAAGTATTGAAAAAAATGAAGAAAACTGCAGAAGATTTCTTAGGTGAGCCAGTAACTGAAGCCGTAATTACTGTTCCAGCATACTTTAACGATGCTCAACGTCAAGCGACAAAAGATGCGGGTCGTATCGCTGGTTTAGAAGTTAAACGTATCATCAACGAACCTACAGCTGCAGCATTAGCTTACGGTTTAGATAAAGGTCAAGGCAACAAAACTATCGCCGTATATGACTTAGGTGGTGGTACATTCGACTTATCTATCATCGAAATTGATGAAGTAGGTGGCGAAAAAACCTTTGAAGTATTAGCAACCAACGGTGATACTCACTTAGGTGGTGAAGACTTCGATAACCGTGTAATCAACTACTTAGTGGATGAGTTCAAAAAAGAACAAGGCGTTGATTTACGTAATGACCCACTTGCAATGCAACGTTTAAAAGAAGCGGGCGAAAAAGCGAAAATTGAACTTTCTTCTGCACAACAAACTGATGTTAACTTACCTTACATCACAGCAGATGCTACAGGTCCTAAACACTTAAACATCAAATTAACTCGCGCTAAATTAGAATCTTTAGTAGAAGATTTAGTGGCGAAATCACTTGAACCTGTAAAAGTGGCATTAAACGATGCTGGCTTAAGTGCATCACAAATTGATGATGTTATCCTAGTGGGCGGTCAAACCCGTATGCCATTAGTACAACAAAAAGTAGAAGAATTCTTCGGTAAAGCACCTCGTAAAGACGTGAACCCGGATGAAGCCGTTGCTATCGGTGCTGCAGTTCAAGGTGGTGTATTAGCGGGTGATGTAACTGATGTCTTATTGTTAGACGTAACACCATTATCTTTAGGTATCGAAACCATGGGTGGTGTGATGACTACCTTAATTGAGAAAAACACGACGATTCCAACTAAAAAATCACAAGTGTTCTCAACAGCAGAAGATAACCAAAGTGCAGTAACCATTCACGTGTTACAAGGTGAACGTAAACAAGCATCAGCGAATAAATCTTTAGGTCAATTCAACCTTGAAGGCATCAACCCAGCTCCACGCGGTATGCCACAAATTGAAGTAACCTTCGATATCGACGCTGACGGTATTATCCACGTTTCTGCGAAAGATAAAGGCACAGGTAAAGAACAACAAATCACCATCAAAGCCTCTTCTGGTTTAAGTGATGAAGAAATTCAACAAATGGTTCGTGATGCAGAAGCAAACGCTGAAGCTGACCGTAAATTTGAAGAATTAGTACAAGCTCGCAACCAAGCAGATCATCTTGTACACGCTACACGTAAACAATTAGAAGAAGCGGGTGATAAAGTTCCAGCTGAAGATCGTGCAGCAATTGAAAGCGCATTAAGCGATTTAGAAACTGCAGCGAAAGGCGAAGATAAAGCGGCTATCGAAGCAAAACTTCAAGCGCTTGCAGAAGTTGCTCAAAAACTTGCTCAAGCGGCTCAACCACAAGGTGATGCACAACAAGCTCAAAGCAACAGCAAACCAAATGATGATGTTGTTGATGCTGAGTTTGAAGAAGTGAAAGACAACAAATAATTTCACTTGAACCTAAATCAAAGGGCGTAGCGATACGCCCTTTTGGCATATTCATTAAATGCCATTTTTCCTGACTTTATTTAAAAAAGTGAAGTCAGGAAAAATAAACCCGGAGGATAAATGGCGTTAAAACTCTACCCAATCGTACAACAACGCTTAAATAACAACATAGCAAATGAGATAATCTCAACCCTTTGGCAAAACAATCTTGATAAACTACCACAAGGTCACTGTTGTTATGGCATCTATTTTAATTATGCTACGAATCACCTAGCAGACTATGATTTTGCGATTGCAAGTGAAGTAGTATTAGAGACAGATATTCCGGTGATTAAAATTGAAGATTTGAGTTTCTACGAAGTTTTTCGTTGCAAAGTAAATGAAATTTATCAAACATGGCAACTAATCTGGAAAAAAGAACAACAAGGTTTACTTAAGCGGGCTTATTCGGTGGATTTTGAAAAATACCACTCTGATGGTTTGGTAGAAATTTATATCGCTGTTGTACCACATTGCTAAGCTCAAAAGTGCGTAAAATTTTATAAAAAACGACCGCACTTTATCCCGAAACAAACCCAATTCAAGGGGAAAATAATGAAATTCGAAACAAAATGTCTCCATGCCGGTTATAGCCCAAAAAATGGAGAGCCACGTGTTCAACCAATCGTACAAAGCACCACTTATACTTACGATTCTGCAGAAGAAATTGGCAAGTTATTTGATTTACAAGCAGCCGGTTATTTCTATACTCGCCTAGCAAACCCTACAACTAATGCTGCTGAAGAAAAAATCACGGCACTTGAAGGTGGCGTGGCAACAATGTGTACTGCCTCAGGCCAATCTGCGGTTTTCTACGCAATGCTGAATATTTTAGAAGCGGGCGATCACTTCATTTCCTCTTCTTATGTGTACGGCGGTTCCTACAATTTATTTGCCCACACATTCAAAAAAATGGGCATCGAAGTGACTTTTGTGGATCAAGATTTACCACTTGAAGAGCTCAAAAAAGTAATCCGTCCAAATACAAAAGCCGTCTTTGCTGAAACCATTGCGAACCCCGCTTTACGTGTGTTGGATATTGAAAAATTTGCTGCCTTAGCGAAAACTGCGGAAGCACCATTATTAGTTGATAACACCTTCGCAACCCCTTATTTTTGTCGCCCAATCGAATTTGGCGCGAATGTGGTCATTCACAGTACATCTAAATATTTAGATGGTCATGCTATTGCCTTAGGTGGATCCATTACTGATGGTGGTAACTTTAATTGGAATAACGGCAAATATCCGCAATTAAGCACACCAGACCAAACTTATCATGGTTTAGTTTATACCGAAACCTTTGGCCCTGCGGCTTACATTGTCAAAGCGCGTGTTCAATTAATGCGTGATTTGGGTGCCACACCCGCTCCACAAAATAGTTTCTTATTGAATGTAGGTATGGAAACCCTTGCGCTTCGCATGCAACGTCATAATGAAAATGCTCAAGCCGTAGCCGAGTTTTTAGAAAAACATCCGCAAGTCGCTAAAGTGAATTATCCAGGCTTACCAAGTTCGCCAGATTATGCCCTCAAACAAAAATACTTACCGAACGGTTTGTGTGGCGTTATTTCCTTTGAGATTAAAGGTGACAAAGAAACCGCGGCAAAATGGTTAAACGCATTGCAAATGACCTCTCGTGAAGTACACGTAGCCGATATTCGTACTTGTGCATTACATCCAGCGACTTCAACGCACCGCCAATTAAGTGAAGCTGAATTAGAAAAAGCGGGGATTTCTGCAGGACTTATTCGCCTTTCTTGCGGTATTGAAAATATTCAAGATATTTTAGCTGACTTAGAGCAAGCATTCGCAGCAGCGAAATAAGTCATAAATTAATGAATTTACCCTTGATATTTCTGACTTCGACATTATTTTTATTCTTAGGTATGTTGTTAACGCAATACCATACAATAACAAAATTAAATTTTTTAAATTTATATTTTTAAACGGAAAACGAAAACATTATGGCAAAGAAAGATTATTACGACGTTCTTGGTGTTGAACGTGGCGCAGATGAAAAAGCAATTAAACGTGCTTACAAAAAACTCGCCATGCAATATCACCCTGATAGAACCAAAGGTGATAAAGCCAAAGAAGAAAAATTTAAAGAAATCCAAGAAGCCTATGAAATCCTAGGTGATAAAGAGAAACGTGCCGCTTACGATCAATACGGCCATGCAGCCTTTGAACAAGGCGGCATGGGAGGCGGTGGCTTCGGTGGCGGATTCAGCGGTGCTGATTTCGGTGATATTTTTGGTGATATGTTCGGTGATATCTTCGGCGGTGGCGGACGTGGTCGTCAGCGTGTAGTACGCGGTGAAGATTTACGTTATGACATCCAAATTACGTTAGAAGAAGCCGTAAAAGGCACAACCAAAGACATCCAAATCAATACGCTTGCTCACTGTGATAGCTGTGATGGCTCTGGCGCAGAAAAAGGCTCAAAAGTTGAAACATGTCCAAGCTGTCATGGCTCTGGTCGTGTTCGTCGTCAACAAGGTTTCTTCGTAACTGAAGCGGTTTGTCCAACTTGTCATGGCTCAGGTAAGAAAATTGAAAAACCATGTAAAAGCTGCCATGGCGAAGGTCGTGTTCACAAGAAGAAAAACCTTTCCGTTAAAATCCCAGCAGGTGTGGATACCGGCAACCAATTACGTTTAAGTGGTGAAGGCGCAGCAGGCGAAAATGGTGCACCTGCAGGCGATTTATATGTGGTGATTCACGTTAAAGAACATCATATCTTCGAACGTGATGGCAATAACCTCTACTGTGAAGTGCCAATCAGTTTCTCAATGGCTGCGTTAGGTGGTGAAATTGAAGTCCCAACCTTAGACGGTAAAGTGAAACTCAAAATCCCTGCTGAAACCCAAACAGGCAAACTCTTCCGTATGCGTGGTAAAGGGGTAAGCTCTACTCGTAGCGGCTACGCAGGCGATCTCATTTGTCGCGTAGTGATTGAAACACCGGTGAACTTAAATAAAGAACAAAAAGAATTATTAGAAAAACTGGAAGAAAGTTTGAAAGGACAAAAATCTCATAGCCCAAAATCTTCAAGCTTTTTAGACGGTGTGAAGAAATTCTTTGATAACTTAGGTAAGTAATCCTAAACAGAAAGTGCGGTCAATTTTAAAACTATTTTGAAATTGACCGCACTTTTACTTTATACAACTGAAATCGCTTTTATTTGTACATAAACATCCATGCCTTGAGCAAAATGCAATTCATTAAATGCCCATTTACTGATACTTGCCCAAACTTTATGCCCTTCCACTAACACCGCAATATCAACACGATTCTCTTGTGGGACAATCTGTACAATTTGTCCTCGTAAAATATTACGAATGCTCGTTTGTTCTGGCTTACTTAAAGTAAGCGATACATCAGAACTGTAGATACAGATACGTACCTTTTCATTTGCTTGATGATGCACTTCGTTGATCCAAAGCTGTTGTTCGCCCAAAGAAAGTGCGGTCATTTTATAGGTTGGATTATGCAAATAGACAGGCAACGCCAACACACTACTCTGCTCTGATTCGCCTTTCCAAGGGGCAAATAACGGACTGTTCCACACATTTTCTAAGGTGTCATAGGCTTTCACTTTGCCGTTTTCCATCAGCACTACACGATCGGCCAAGCGTAATAATTCATCTAAACTGTGCGTCACATATAAAATCGGCACATTAATTTCTTTAGATAAACTTTCTAAATATTGCATAAGCTCACGTTTACGAGGCACATCTAAAGCAGAAAGCGGTTCATCCATTAATAAAATATCAGGATCCGTTAATAAGGCTCGCCCAATCGCCACACGTTGTTTTTCGCCTCCCGATAAAGTAAGCGGATAGCGTTTGAGTAACGGTTCAATACCAAGTAGCTGAACGATATAGTCAAAATCTTCACGGCTGACATGCTTCATGCCATAACGCAAATTACCTTTGACATTGTAATGCGGGAATAAACGCGCATCTTGGAATACATAACCAATTTTGCGCTGATGCACAGGGAGATTCTCACCATTTTCCACATCCACCAAAGTTCGGTCATTTAAACGAATAAATCCTTGATCAGGATGAGTTAAACCACTCACCAAATTAATCAATGAGGTTTTCCCCGAGCCCGATAAACCAAAAATGGCGGTTACACCTTGAGTTGGCAGTTGTAAATCCGCTCGTAAGGTTAGGCGACCTAATTGTTTTTGAACATTAATGTGTAACATCACCTTGCCCCAATTTTTTCTGCATCCGTTTGCTTAACGCTTCCGAAAGCAATAAAGAAATTAATGAAAGGATAACGGCAAACAAGCAAAGTCGAGCCGTTTGTGCTTCCGCACCTGGCGTTTGGATAAATGAATACATCGCTAAAGGAATGGTTTGAGTTTCCCCTGCAATATTGGATACGAAGGTAATGGTTGCGCCAAATTCCCCTAAAGAGCGAGCAAAACCTAATACTAAACCCGCCAATACACCAGGTAAAGAAAGAGGCAACGTGATTGTAAAAAAGACTCGCCAAGGCGAAGCGCCAAGTGTTTGTGCGGCTTGCTCTAACTTAAAATCAATGCTTTCCAAGGAAAGACGAATCGCCCGCACGACTAATGGAAATGCTACCACCGCTGAAGCTAATACCGCTCCCTTCCAGCTAAAGCCAAAGGATAAGCCAAACCATTGATATAAATACTTACCGATAAAGCCGTTACGCCCCATGGCGACTAATAATAAATAACCGATAACCACCGGCGGTAACACCAAAGGCAGATGAATAAGTCCAGTAATCAGCGACTTACCGTAGAATTCCTTACGAGCTAATAACCAAGCGATAAAAATCGCGAAAGGCAAACTCCAAAGCATAGAACTCAATGCAACACTCATGCTTAAGTGAATCGCATCCCATTCCATCGGACTTAATTGAAACCAAGAGAGCAAAATATTTCCTTGTATGTATATCGATATAACTAAATTTCTTTAGAGATAACAAAAAGGACAGTTTCCTGTCCTTTCTTTACCAAACGAAGTCTCATTATTTCACAGAGAAACCATATTCAACAAATATTTTTTTCGCTGCGCTCGATTCTAAGTAGTTAAGGAAATCACGGGTATCCGCATTGTCATGATCTTTTAAAATCGCAACTGGATATTCAACCGGTTTATAACTATCTTTCGGGAATACACCTACTGCTTTCACGTCTTTACTCACTTTTGCATCAGTGCTATACACGATACCGTAAGGCGCTTCAGCACGTTCAACTAAGGCTAACGCACCACGTACGTCTTTCGCTCGCGCTAATTTATCTTTAACTTGATCCCATAAATTTAATTTGGTTAATGACTCTTCAGCATATTGTCCTGCAGGAACATGCGCAGGATCACCCACAGATAAATAGCTGTCTTTTAAGCCTTTAATCCATTCACCTTTGGCAATATCCACTGAATTAACAGTACTTTTAGCCGGCGCAATTAATACTAATTCATTGCCTGCTAATACTTTTTCCGTTTCTTTTACGGTGAGATTTTTATCTGATAAATATTTCATCCATTTGTTGCTAGCTGAAATAAATAAGTCTGCAGGTGCACCTTCTTCAACTTGTTTTGCAAGAGTAGAAGAAGAAGCAAAAGAGAAAACAACGGTATTATTCGGCTTTTCAGTTTGATATTGATCCGCAATTTGTTTTAACGCATCAGTCATTGAAGCGGCAGCAAACACAGTCACTTTTGCTGATGCAGCAAAAGATACACCCATACCAGCAATTAAAAGTGCGGTTGCAAATTTAGTTAATTTCATTATTTATCTCCTATATAAATGAAACTATATATAAAAAAATATACTACGGATAAATTATAACTTGAATTTTTAAATAAGCATACAGAAAAACTTAAAGATCAAGTAAAATAAGCAGAATTGTGTATTAGGAGGAGATGATGAAACAAACTGAAATTTTACTGACGATCAAACTTCATCAAGAATTATTTATTGACCCAAAACGTGTTCGCCTCTTAAAAGAAATTAAAGAATGTGGCTCAATCAACCAAGCGGCCAAAAACGCCAAAGTGAGCTATAAAAGTGCTTGGGATCACCTTGAAGCGATGAATAAAATCAGCCCCAAACCGCTTTTAGAACGCAATATCGGTGGGAAAAATGGGGGCGGTACCTCATTAACCACTTATGCCGAGCGTTTGCTGCAGCTTTATGATTTGCTCGAACAAACACAAGAGCACGCGTTCCATATTCTGCAAGATGAGACGATCCCGTTAAACAGCCTGCTTTCAGCAACAGCAAAATTCTCCTTACAAAGTAGCGCGCGCAATCAATTTTTCGGTAAAGTGGCAAGCCAACATATTGTGGACTCCCGCTGCATTGTTGCAGTAAACATTCAGGATTTAGCTCATCCATTACATGTTTCAATCACAATGCGCAGTGCTGAGCGCCTCAGACTCATTACTGAAAAAGAAGTGATGGTCATGTTTAAAGCCCCTTGGGTGAAAATTAGCGCCACCCCATTAGAAGAAAAAAATAACCTTTTCCAAGCGACGATTCTTTCTATGCAGAATGAAGAAGCGATTCTGCAAATAAAGGACAGCTCAATTGAATTTTGTGCGAGTATTCATAGCAAAGATGGTTGGAAAGTGGGACAAGAAGTGTGGTTACACGTAGATCCTGAACAGATTATTTTAGCAACATTGAAATAATCCTCGAAACAGAAAGTGCGGTCAAAATTAACCGCACTTTTTTTATTTTCGCTTATAACGCAATCTCATCAATTGAGCGCCCAAAACTCGGCAAAAAGACCTGTAAAAAATAATCCATTTCTTGGCTGTGCCATTGTTCCATTAAATTTTCTAAGCGTTTTTTCGCTGTTTTAAATTCATGATTACCATGCTCTAATTCAAATTGGGCTTTAATATAGGCACAAATCAAATCCGCTTGTTTTACTATATGCTTTTCTTCAGGACTAAATTGCTCACTATCTAAATATGGTGCAAAACTCTCTTGCAATTCTGTCGGAAGCAAACTAATTAAATGTAATTCAGCTGCCGCTTCAATATCTTTATAAGCATGCGTGATTTCAGAATTGAAATACTTAATTGGGGTCGGCAAATCACCCGTAAAGATTTCAGAGGTATCATGATACATCGCCATCACCGCAATACGCTCAGGATTCACTTCCCCACCAAAAAATTGATTTTTAATAATGGCTAAGGCTTGTGCTACAAAGGCAACTTGCAGACTATGCTCTGCTAAGTTTTCCTTTTCAATATTGCGCATCAATGACCAACGCTGAATTAAGCGAAGACGATCTAAACAAGCGAAAAAGTGACTGGTTTTAACTTCCACAATATATCCTTAATTAGACGGCAACTCTTCAATAATCACAGGGAGATCAATCACTTTACCTAAGCGAGAAATTGTGATGATGACTTTTGTATTCGGTTTAGTATCACTAATAATTTGCATCATTTCACGAATAGATAAGTTATCTTGTTTATTTAAACGTAAAATCACATCACCCACTTGGATGCCTGCTTTCGCTGCCGGGCTATTGGCGGTCACACCTGTAATCACAATGCCACCGTTTGAGTTAGCGGTGATTTCACTTTGTACCCCAAAATAACCACGAATCACACGACCATCGCGAATAATTTTATATAACACATCATTGGCAATGCTAATTGGAATCGCAAAATTCAGACCTTCCGCAATTTCATTGGCTGTTTTACCAATACTTAACGTGCTGATCCCCACTAATTCGCCCGCAGAGTTAATCAACGCGCCACCAGAGTTGCCACGGTTAATTGATGCATCTGTTTGAATAAAGTTTTGACGACCTAAAGAATCCCCTACGGCACTACGCCCTACCGCACTGATAATCCCTTGGGAAACACTTTGACCAAGGTTATACGGGTTACCAATAGCAAGAGCAATATCACCAACTCGTACTTGGCGTTCTTTATTTTGTGGAATGGTAGAAAGATTGGTTGCTTTGATTTTTAATACCGCAAGATCTGTCAAATTATCCGAACCGATTAAATTCGCTTCATAAATATTGCCGTTTTGCAGTGCCACCACAATTTGATCAGCATTTTGGATAACGTGTTTATTGGTAAGAATATAACCGTCTTTGCTCATAATCACGCCAGAACCTAAGTTATTTACCTGTAATTGATCGCTATCATTAATACTGGCAGAAGAAAAAGATCGGTTGTACACATTCACCACAGCAGGAGAAGCAATTCTCACGGCACTATTGAACGAAACGATATCATCAGCAGAGAAAAGGCTGCTGTTATTGAGCTTAGGAACGGCAAATAAAATAACACCTGCCGCAGCAAGCCCCCAAAGGGCGGAGTGGAAAAGTTTTTTAAACATTTTTTATTCTTTTATTAATAAGTTAGGTAAATAACTGAGCTTTAAATCATCCCCAATTCTTTCACATTCTTGCAATTGCCACAATGGGACATCCGCAAGTTTTTCCAAATGCGGGAGTTGGCATAATCCTCGAGCGTTATCTCCCAAGAGTTTCGGGGCAACATAAATGATTAATTCATCTACAGCATGTTGTTCAATCAAGCTACCCGCTAAATTAGCGCCGGCTTCAACCCAAACAGAATTCACTTGTCTCTTGCCTAATTCTGTCATCAATAGATCAAAATCATAGTTTTCTGGCAGTAAAATTTGCTCACAGAAATCAGGGAATACCGACATATCTCGTGGAATTGAACCCACAAGCCAAACTGGCGAATGGGTATGGAATAATTGATGGCTTGGTTGAACTCGATTTTTAGAATCTAAGATTATGCGAATAGGCTGACGCACAGTATCTTCCGCATATTCCGCTTTTAAATCATCAGGGAATTGATTCCAACGCACGTTCAAGCTTGGATCATCGGCTAACACGGTGGCACTGGTTGATAAAAGTGCGGTCGCTTTGGCTCGCATTTTTTGTACATCCGCACGAGCTGCTTCTCCTGTGATCCATTTGCTTTCACCGCTCGCCATGGCTGTTCGTCCATCTAAACTCATGGCTAATTTCAGCTGCACATAAGGCTTGCCGGTTCGCATACGTTTAAGAAAACCTTTATTTAAGGCTTCTGCTTGTTCATTCAATAAATTGACCGCACTTGGAATGCCTGCATCGGCTAGCATTTTCAGGCCCTTGCCTGCTACTTGCGGATTAGGATCCGCCATAGCTGCCACAACTCGACTGACACCCGCTTCAATTAACCCTAATGCACAAGGTGGTGTTCGTCCATAATGAGAACAAGGTTCAAGCGTCACATAAGCAGTTGCGCCTTTCGCCTTCTCACCGGCATCTGCCAACGCTACACGTTCTGCATGAGGCTGACCAGTCTTAAAATGAAACCCTTTCCCGACAATTTCACCGTTTTTAACTAACACACATCCCACCGATGGATTCGGCGTAGTGGTGTACTGCCCTTTTGCCGCAAGCTCAAGAGCCAGTTGCATAAATTTCACGTCATCAGGGGAAAAGGTGTCACTCATACTAATCCTTTAAGCTTTCAATTTCTTTGGTGAATTCATTGATATTATCAAAGCTCAAATAAACGGACGCAAAACGGATATACGCCACTTTATCTAATTCTTTCAGCTCATTCATGGCTAATTTACCCACGAGATGACTTGGCACTTCGCGCTCTCCCGTCGCACGTAATTGGATGATAATATGGCTGATGGCTTTTTCCACATCATCCGAACTTACAGGACGCTTTTCTAATGCATGTTGAATGCCGCTACGCAATTTATCTTCGTTAAACGGCTCGCGTGATCCATCATTTTTAATAATTTTTGGCACTACTAATTCGGCCGTTTCAAAGGTAGTAAAGCGTTCATGACAATTCCCGCATTCCCGACGACGACGCACTTGATACCCATCAGAAACCAAACGGCTGTCAATCACCTTAGTTTCTTCAGTTGAACAAAACGGACAACGCATTTTAGCTCCTTTTCAAAATGATTCTTAAGTCAGTATCTTATCAAAAATCCAGGATCTTTTCGATCTGAAGATCCGCGTTAAGACAACATTTCTCCAAACCAAGATGTGGTTTGTTTCACCAACTGCGAAATACCTTCCTGCGATTTAAATTGTTCTGTTTGACCCAATACCCTCGCCCAATAAGGATCGGCTTTTCTATAACTATAGTTATCGTCTTTCGCAAGAGATTCGATATTCGTTAAAACATTGTCAAAATTGACCGCACTTTCATCTTTTTCAATAAACTTCGCTATATTTTCCGTTGGAATAAGCTGAATTTGTTGCTGGCTTTGTAAATAAGCCTCGACATACATTTTCAGTTTCTCAAGTGCGGTTGATTTTTCTATTGTTTTTAATGTTAAATCCTTATCTTTAGCGATAATACGTGGTGGCTGAACGTTCTCTTTTGTCGCCAGTTGAATGAGATAATAAAGCCATGGACGAATGCGATAACGATCCTTATATTTTGCAAATCGCCATTCGATTATCTGATTTTCATCACCAAATAATGGCTCCATATAGCCAAACAAGCGAATATTGCCTTGTACCGTTTCCACCACAAAATCGACACTCTCACTATGTGGTGAAGAATAATCCTTAATTTTCTCTTTAAAAGCCAATACATCGGCACGAATGGATTGCGCACAGACTTCCGCAAACTCACCGCGTGGCATGATGCCTTTTACTCGTTGTTTGGCGAAATAATCGTTAAATTGCGCTTCCTCTAAATGCAATAACTCATTACTAATACGATAATGCTCCAAACCATTTAACGTGAAGTTTTCACTTTCTTCAATGCGATCGTCTTCATCTCGAAAATACACGCCAAGCTGCTTTTCAAAAAAGAATTTCACTGGATTTTCAACAAAACTCACAAAACGATCGAGCTCAATTTCCGTTATTGGCGCTTGATTTTCGCCCATCGGTACAACAAATTCATGACATTTTCTTTCTTGGAATTGAGCAATTGGCAGCCATTTTTTCGCAAAAGAGCGGTTAATTTTCCCTTCATTTTGGAAATTGCTTGGACTAAACGCCGTCATTGGATGTTGTTCAATCCTCAAGCTATCGTCCGAATAATGATTAATATAATCAACCAACTGACTCACTAATACAGAAGGCTCTTTGGGTTGATTATCAATAATTGAACAGCCCACATAACTCACATAAAAATGGGATCTTGCGGCTAGCAAAGCCTCAAGGAATAAGTAACGGTCATCATCTCGACGAACACGATCGCCTTTTTGATGATGATATTGCATTAAGTCAAAACTATTTGGGGTATGACTGCGTGGGTAATCCGCTTCATTCATTCCGAGCAAACACACCACTTTAAAAGGAATAGAGCGCATTGGTAAAAGCGTACAGAAATTCACTTTTCCCGCTAAGAAACGAAGGCTATTTGGTGTTTCTTCTAAACGCGCAGACATCACTTCCGCAATCACATCCGCTTGCAAGGTTTCTTCAAAATTGACGGCCTGCAAATCATCGGCAAAGGCATTGATACAATCTTGAATATAAAATAAAGTATCCGCCGTTTCTTCATTTTGCACAAAGAAATCCGTCAAAAGTGCGGTCAATTTTTCACGCCATTTTTCAATATTGTGTGCCTTTTGCAAATCTTGATGCCATTTATTTAGGGCCGTAAAAAATTGATTCACTGCACCGACTAACTGCCCTTTCAATCCATAGCTACTATCAAGTCCAAGACTGTCTTGCCAAACGCCTTGCTCTTCACGCATCGCATAACCTAAGGTCATACGTTCAAGCCCAGCCTGCCATGCATTAAAATTCAGTGTATTCTGTCGTTTTTCCAAACCAAAGCGAATGCCCGACTCTTTTACCCACTCGCGAATTTGTTCGAGATCGGCAAGGGCAATATTAAAACGTTCACAGATAGCGGGTATATCCAATAAAGCCAGTACCTCTTCTGCGCCAAACTGACTTTCTTTTAAATTTAACAGGGAAAGATAGCTTGATACGATCACATCACTTTCAGACAATTTACTGTCAGAAATTGAGAACGGAATAACGGGTGCGTCCGCACTATTCGCACCAAAGACAGCCTGAATATAAGGCGTATATTGGTTAACATCTGCCACCATGACCACCACATCTTTTGGTGTAATCTGTTCTTCTTTTGGCTTATGCTGATTTTGATTGAATAAATCCAATAAATAATCATGTAAAACTTCAACTTCGCGCATGGCGCTATGGCAAGATTTCATCACCAAAGAGCGGTCATTTTTCGCGACATTTAATGCACCATGACTCAACGTCAAAATTTGATTTTGGATCTGCCCTAACAGCGTTTTTTCGGGAAGTTCTGCATAGTAATCACGGGAAATGGCTTGAATATTTTCTTCATCACGCACTAATTGATAGAGAAAATCCCGTCCCATTTTTCCCCAAGAGGCTAAAAGCGGATTCCCGCTGAACAATTCTTCTTGTTGATTGGTGTAATCAAGATCGGCAGGTTCCCATGACACTTGCTTGGCTGAAATTAAAGGCTTCACATCGTTAGTTTCTTGCACGAAACGCTGTCTTTCTAATAAATAGGATTTACTCAGATCTCGCAAATCGCCCCAATATTCTTGACATGGATTGTTGAAGAATAAATGTACATCTGTTTTAGCTGAAATACCTTGGAAAATATTGAGATAAACCGTTGGTAATGCTGGAATACCAAAAATAAAAATACGTTCCGGCAAGTTGAGTGTGGCATTGGGATCACGACATAATGCTAAAAATTGTTGATTGAGTGCAGCACGATGCTTTGCTTTTCCACCGAAATCACGTTGGACATCATCCACCAAGGCTCGCCATAAAATCCCTTGCCAATGAATATTGCCTTTAATTTGAGAAAGAAAGGTAGGATTTAACGCCGAAAGCCCCTGCTTTGGCTGATTAATTTGAGCTAAAATCTTTTCATCGTTATTTTCTTCCCATGAGGCAATCCATTCGGGACGATAGACGAGATATTGGTCAAATAAATCGGCAACTTTTAGGCTTAATTGATAAAGTTTTTGCTGTTCTGATGCAGGTGAAGACGCTAAATATTTTTTTAATGGTTCAAATTCTTTTTGCTGTAAAAAAGTAGGGATTAATCGCATTAATCGCCATAACGTTGAATCTTTTTCAAAAGGGTTTTGCGTGGAAACATTCGGCAAATTATCGGCGTAAAGTTTCCAAATAAAACTGGAAGGCATGGGGAATTGGAAATTCGCTGCAACGCCGCGTTTTTTAGCAATTTCCATTTGCAACCATTGTGCCATACCCGGACTTTGCACCAACACAATGTCAGATTGAAACGGATCATGTTGCGGTAAATTTCCCAACAGCGAAACTAAAATATCCTTTTGAATTTCTGGTTGGTTTGAATAATAAGTAACGAACAAAGTAACGCCCTTTTGAAAGCAAAAACAATGCGTTATTTTACTCGGTTTTCAATAAAAATTCACCTTGAGGATAGCGTATATTCACTTGATGATGACTGCATTGAATTGCAAATTGAATGCCATTTTGTTGTACGCTATTTTCACAAGACAAGCCTAAAAACTGACGTTGAGCCTGATTTTCAGCAATTTGAATCGCCTGAAATTCTTGAAAAATTCTGACCGCACTTTTCCGTTGTTCACTCGTCCATCGGTTAAAAATCAAAAATAACCCGCTGAAAATCGATAAGGCTAATAAAAGTGACATTAACGACATGCCTTTATTCACTTTGATCTTGCGCACTTAAATCACTCCAACTTTTATCCACCAAACGCCATTGGCTATATTCTTGTACGAGTTTTGCTACCACAGCTTTACCGTAAGCCACCGTCACGCCCTCCTCTAACTTAAGCGAACCACCTGTAATCACTGCACCACTAATTCGCCCTTTGCCAGTTAAAGTTAAATTCCCTTCTGCTAACAAAATGCCACTCACATTCCCTTTAATTTCTAATTGGCTTTGTGTTACCCAATATACTTGCGGTGTTTTTTGAACAGTTAAAATAGTATCTACTTTCACAAAGTGCGGTTGAAAATCAGCTTGTTTTTCGCTGGAAATAAAATCTCGCAGCATATTTTCATTAATGCCTTTTGTGGGCGACTTCTTAAATAACTCTGCTCGTTTACACCAAACAGAATAGGCCACTTTATCCTCTGCCACTGAAGACTCGAAAAAGACTTGTTTCACTTTTTCAGCACCATTTAAAGGCAAGTTTTGGCAAATGTGCGTTTGTTGCTGCTGACTGATTTTCTGTAAAGGAAGACTTTGTTCTACATAATATTTTCGCTGACTCATTTGAGATCGAAAAAATGCAAAGATCTGTTCATCAAATAATAAGATCAATGCCAATAATCCCGAAAGTAAAATAAGAGCCGTCAGTGTCACAATCCCTTTTTTCATCATCATTCTTCTTGATTTAATAAAGGCACCACCAGCGAAGTTTCATATTGAATATGCTTATGTGCGGCAAGATGCCCTGCGAGTTTAATTTCAATCCCTTTCCCAACCTTTAACCAATCAAAACGTAATTGAGAAATCTCAAACTCTTTTTCATCCAATAAATCAGTCCATCCACCACCAGCGTTACAAGTAGATTGAGCTAAGGCTCTCTGACACTCTGCTGAACGACAATCTGCATTTACTGCATTTTTGTAGGTTTGTTTAGTTTCAATCATTTTCCCGTTAAGTTTGTAACCAAATAGCTCTTTTTCGATATTTTTCGCCACATTTTTAACGCCATTTACGCAGGTATTTTTTGTGTATTTTTCACCAATACAACCATTGCTATTCAAATCATAAAAAAATAAAACACAACTATTTGACGGGGCATTATCTGCTTGAGCAATGGTTATTGCAGTGCCCTTTTCGTCTAATTCAAATAAAGTCAGATTATCTTCAATGAGTTTTTGGTTTGCGGCCCGAAAGCCTACGCGACGCAGATCTTTCCCGATGAGTTGAATTGTGCGTTGTAATTCCGCTTGTAATTTGAGTTGTAACATTAAACGCTGATTTTGCTGTTGAGTTTGGGCATAAAACTGTGCAACCAATAACAATAATAAAGCGGATAAGCCAAG
Organism: Haemophilus parainfluenzae T3T1; assembly: GCF_000210895.1. Lineage (NCBI taxonomy): Bacteria > Pseudomonadati > Pseudomonadota > Gammaproteobacteria > Pasteurellales > Pasteurellaceae > Parahaemophilus > Parahaemophilus parainfluenzae. The sequence goes on from NC_015964.1 coordinate 2,031,974, forward strand.
TGAAATCAACAAACTCACCAATGTTTCGCCTTTTAATGGTTTCATCTTGTACATGCACTCGCTGCTTGATCAGACTTTAATTTGATACTGCCAACATTGAAAAAAGAAAACAATGTACGATGCTCTTCCGCCTGTAACATAAAACAATTCGTTTCCATGGTATTTCTTGCCCCATTAAATTTCACCGCCACTTCTGACGGATATAATTTAGGGCCTATAAGCATCGTTTTTCCTTCAAAATAAGGATAGTAAAAATGTGCATAAAGATTTTTAGGACAATTCTGGGGATGAAAACAATCACAAAAATGATCATTTTTTACTTGAGCAGTAATACACCAACGTTGATTCGCCCTATCTTGATTGGCCAAAATAAACCAAATCGCTGATGAGTTTTCTGCCCTCGCTTGAATATTGCGTAAGAAAAAATAAAGCCGTTGTTGCTCTTTTTCGAGAAAATATTTGGGATCGTTTTTCTGCCATTTAGGCAATGTAAACGCCAACGTTAAGCTTAAAATAAATAATACAATCAAGGTTTCTAATAAAGTTATCCCTTTATACATAAAATGCCTTCTTTTTTGACCGCACTTTAAAAGTCCTCTAGAAGAAAGCCAAATTTGCTACTTTATTTTTGCGATACTGATCGCAAATTTCCTTTAAAAAAAGGGAAAATCCGTGAATTAAACATTTTCAACTGGCTATTTACTAAAACTCCCTTATAATAGGCGACCTATTATCTGTTCTTTAAAATCTGGTGGAAATATGAATCCAATGTTAAATATCGCTATTCGTGCGGCACGAAGAGCGGGCAACGTGATTGCTAAAAACTATGAGCGCCGTGATGACATCCAAACAAGTAAAAAAGGTATTAATGATTATGTGACCAGCGTCGATAAAGCCGCTGAAGCTGAGATCATTGAAATCATTCAAAAATCTTATCCTGATCACACAATTATCAGTGAAGAACGTGGTGCATTAGAAGGCAAAGACAGTGATATTCAATGGGTAATTGATCCACTAGATGGCACAACCAACTTCGTAAAAGGTTTGCCACATTTCTCCGTTTCTATTGCTATCCGTGTAAAAAACCGTACCGAAGTGGGCGTGGTTTACGATCCTATTCGTAATGAATTATTCACTGCGGTGCGTGGTGAAGGTGCAAAATTAAATGAAGTGCGTTTACGTGTAGATAGCCAAAATGAACTTAACGGGGCGATTTTAGCCACCGGTTTCCCATTCAAACAACCAAGCTTGATGCCAGCTCAATTTGCTATCATGAATAACTTAATTGATGAGGCTGCAGATTTCCGTCGTACGGGTTCTGCCGCATTAGACCTTTGCTATGTGGCTTCAGGTCGCGTTGACGGTTATTTCGAAATGGGCTTAAAACCTTGGGATTGCGCAGCGGGTGATTTAATCGTGCGTGAAGCTGGCGGTTTAGTGTGTGATTTCAATGCGGGTCATGGCTATTTACGCTCAGGCAACATCGTGGCTGCTCCAGCGCGTATTTTAAAAGAAATGCTAAATAAAATTCAGCCTTGCCTAACTGAACAAGTGAAGTAAGACTCAATAAAAAGTGCGGTGGATATCACCGCACTTGTTTATGACTAATTTCTGTCGAGTGGCTTTCTGTTTTCTTCCGTTTCCGGCTCAAGATCTAATTTAGCCATAAGAAGCTGATCGCCATCTTCTTCTGGATTACCTGTGACTAACAACTTGTCACCATAGAAAATGGAATTCGCACCAGCCATAAAACACATCGCTTGCATTTCTTCACTCATGCCTTGACGACCTGCAGAAAGACGAACATAACTTTTTGGCATGGTAATACGCGCTACAGCAATGGTGCGAACAAACTCTGTCCAATCTAGATCAGCCGCATCAGCCATTGGTGTACCTTCCACTTTCACTAATTGGTTAATCGGCACTGACTCCGGCTGAGGATCAAGATTTGCCAAACTTGCGATGAGGCCTGCTCGCTCTTTACGGGTTTCATTCATGCCTACAATACCGCCACAGCAAACTTTCAAACCGGCATGACGCACTTTTCCTAATGTGCTTAAACGATCATCAAAACGGCGCGTGCCAATGACATTGTGGTAATTCTCTGGTGCCGTATCAAGATTGTGGTTGTAATAATCCAATCCTGCATCTTTTAACTCTTCTGCCATACCATCTTGCAACAACCCAAAGGTGCCGCACGTTTCTAAGCCAATATCTTTTACCGCACGAATAATCGCCGTCACTTTTTCCATATCTTTAGGTTTAGGACCACGCCATGCTGCGCCCATACAAAAACGTCCTGCACCACGTGCTTTAGCAATTTTGGCTTTTTCGACAATTTCATCAATATCCAAGATCTGCTGATTTTGTACGCCTGTTTGATAACGTGCTGATTGTGGGCAATAACCACAATCCTCTGGACACCCCCCCGTTTTAATCGACATCAACGTTGATAACTGTATCGCACCAGGGTTGAAATACTCTCGATGCACTTGAGCCGCACGATAGACTAATTCTAAAAAAGGTGTTTCAAACAACGCTTCTACTTTACAAACAGACCAATACTCTACTGATGGATGGGGTGTAATAGATGAAAGCTGTACTACATTTGTTGTGGTCATTATATTTTCCTCGTTTAAGCTACATAGCTTTTATTAAGTTGAGCATATTACTCTGCAATATGATAAAAAGAGATCAGATCACTTTTCCTTGATGAATTTCAATCACTCGATCAATATGCCGTTCAATTTCTTTGGGTTGATGTGTCACCAGTAACATGGTGAGCTTTTTTTCTTCACATAATTGATCCATTAAATCTTGCATCTCAATGCGTAATTTAGGATCGAGGGCTGAAAAAGGCTCATCCAATAATAAAATGGGTTTATCTCGTAGCAAACAGCGCGCTAACGCTACTCGTTGTTTTTGTCCACCTGAAAGTGCGGTTGGTTTTCTCGTTAAAAAACCCTGTAAATTAACTGCTCCTGCAGCTTGTTCTACAAGTGCTTTTTCTTCTGCATTTAAGGCTAAATTCGGTTTTAAACCTAAAGCGATATTCTCTTCTACAGAAAGATGAGTAAAGAGATTATTTTCCTGAAATAGCATGGAAACAGGGCGTTCAAAAGGTGCCGTTTTGGTATGATTTTCATCATTGAGCCAAATCTCGCCACTATCGGCATATTCAAAGCCGGCAATTAAATTCAGTAAGGTACTTTTTCCTGCGCCACTTTCACCAATAATGGCGATTTTTTCCTGGGCTTGAATATGTAAATCAAATACCATCGGCATGGATTGATAATTGAAGACCACATTATCTAATTTAATCATGTTGTTCCTTCTGCCCTTCAATAAACATAAATAACCCTAAGCATAAGCCCAATAAAATCAATGCCGTCACTGCCGCTTCTTGGCTTCGATATTGCCCGATTTGTTGATAAAGCAAATGAGGCAACGAAGTAAAATCAGGGCTACCAAATAAAGCTATTGCCGTAAAATCGCCGAGTGATAAAGTCGTTGCGAGCGCCAAGGCATATTTCAACGGGGCTTTTAGTAGCGGATATTCAATTAAACGAAAACGCTGCCAGCCTGTAATATTCAGCGATAAACAGAGTTTTTCATAATATTGCATCGATTGATTCATTGGTGTATTGAGAATTTTGATGACAAATGGCAAGGCGGCCAAGGCGTTACAAACCGATACTACAACAAACAAATGCCCTGCCGAAAAATCAATATCTTGCAACCAAAGGAATAACCCTACTGCTAAGACAATCGTCGGAATGGCTAAAATCATCATGCCCCCCGTTAAAATTAAGTGAGCTAATTTAGGGTGATATAACCATTGTAGCTGACGGGAGAGTAACAATAAGAAGAATCCAAATAATACTGATAAAATCCCGGCTGTCGGTGCCATGGTTAATGAATAAGCAAGTGCCTTCCATAATTGTGGATTTTGCCAATAGCCAAATAATTGGGTAGCTGACAAACCTTGAAAAACAATATTGAATAAGGGACTTAAAATAAATAAGCACACCGAGAATAAGACAAAAATATGTCCAAATTTGACCGCACTTGAAGAAGGCAAAACCCATCGATAACGTTGCGAAATCTGCGTTTCAGGTGCTTTCGCCCAATATTGTGAAAGCGAAAATAACGCAAAACAAAACGCAAATTGCACTAACGCAAAAAGTGCCGCTTTGGGTAAATCGAATTCAAAGAAAATGGCTTGGTAAATGGCGACTTCTAGTGTGCTATTTTGTGGCCCTCCACCTAGCGCCAAGACAATCGTAAAACTGGTGAAACACAGCATAAAAATCAATACAAAGGCTGACACGATTTGGCTTTTCAAATAAGGCCATTCAATTAAACGGAAAAATGTGAAACCTTTGATATTCAATTGTGCCGCGAGTTGATGCTGTTCGGTCGGTACACTTTGCAAAGCCTGCAAACTCATTCGTGCCGCTAAAGGAATATTAAAAAATAAATGGGCAATGAGAATGCCACTTAAACCATAAATGGAGGGTTTCCACGAAATACCTAAGGTTTGCAGCAGTTGTGTTAGCCAACCGGCTGTGCCATAAATACCAATTAGACCGAAAATAGCCAGTAATGCTGGCAAAACAAACGTGAGAGAAAAAATGCGTAAAATGAGCGATTTGCCTTTGAAATCTAAATAGAAAAAAGCACGCGCAAATAAAGTTCCAATTACGCTAGAAAGCAAGGCTGACAAGAATGCCTGCCCGACACTAAAGGCGATAACTTGATGCAAATAATCGTCTTTTAAGAAATCAGATAAGGCATAATCACTTCCTACTGAAAAAACCGCAGAAAGTGAAAATCCATAGAGTAAAACAATGAAAAAAATGACAGCACTTCCGCCCAAATAATGGCGAGGACGAAAATGCGGATGTTGCAATAAGCTCATTAATACTATTTAGATAAGGCTTTTTGCCATTGATTGATCCAGCCTTTAAGCTGCTCGCTTGTCACCGTGGTGGTATCTAAAATACGCATTGATTTTGCGCGAGAATTAAGCGCATCAATATGACTTTCAATATTGGTCTCTACTACGGGTAACATCACATTATTTTTGGCAATATCCGCTTGAGCTTGCGGTGAAAGTAAGAATCCTAAAAATTCATCAGCACAGGCATTATTACGGTTAGCGACTTTTGCCGCGACTTCAACTTGTAATACGCTACCCTCTGCAAATTCCGTTGCCACATAATTGTCTTTTTGTTCAGAAAGAATATGGTAAATCGGTGAAGTATTGACGCTTAAAACCACATCCCCTTCGCCTTTTAAGAAAGCCCCATAAGACTCAGTCCAACCTTTGGTGACCGTGACCGTATGTTTAGAAAGGGTTTTCCAGGCATTTGCGACATCTGCTTCTGGATAAACTACATTCATCCAAAGTAATAAACCACGTCCAATACTGCTTGTACGCGGATCTTGATATAACACTTTAAGATCTTGACGCTCAACTAATTCTTTTAGGCTCTTTGGTGGATTAGTCAGTTTATTTTTATCATAAATAAACGCGTATTGTGCATAATCGAATGGTAAGAACGTGTGGTTTTCCCATTTAATTGGTAAACGTAACAGGCTTAAATCCACTTTATTTGGCTCAAAAATATTGAGTTTTTGTGCATCTTCAATTTGATAGCTATCTAAACCGAGCACCACATCTGCTTTAATTTTTTTACCTTCTAGACGAACACGGTTAAACAAGGTGCCATTATTATCAAAAGCCACATAATTCAGCTTACATTGCGGGAATTGTTGTTCAAAAGCTGCTTTAACCTTTGGTCCAGCACTCCAATCGGCACTAAATGAATCATAAGTATAAACATCTAATGTTTGAGGTGCGGCTTGTGCGAAAGCGGAAGCGGTAAAAAGTGCGGTTAAAATGGGAAGCGTTTTGTTCATTATGCGTTCTCCTTATTTTTGCATAACGAAACAGCATAATGAGATGATTAGTTTCCTACGCCAGCATTATCTGTTTCAGGTTCACGGGTATTTCTCAGCCATTAATATAGGCACCCCGACTAACGCGACGTAGTCTATCTTAAGGAAATTTAATCAACAAGTTATTTCATTTAAAAATGTTAATCCGATCACACTTTTATATCCGGTTTATCATTTTTTGAGCAAAAGAAAACCTGCTAAAAAGCAGGTTTATCTTGGTAATCTATCATCAATTAAGCTTGATGTTTAGCCGCTACTTCGCTTAATAAAGTTTGAAGTTCGCCAGCTTGATACATTTCTAAAATAATATCACAACCACCAATTAACTCACCTTCTACCCATAATTGTGGGAAAGTTGGCCAGTTTGCATAAGCCGGCAATTCAGCACGAATATCTGGGTGTTGAAGAATATCAACATAGCCGAAAGGCACTTTGCAATTCATTAATGCTTCAGATGCACGTGCAGAGAAACCACAAGAAGGTAATTTTGGTGAACCTTTCATGTAAATTAAAATTGGGTTTTCAGCGATTTGTTTTTTGATTTTGTCTAACGTTTCCATAATGTTCCTTGTTCAAATAAATATGAATAGGGCGCTATTCTAGCATAAGATAGAACCTGAGTGAAAGACTTGGTCTTACCAACTTCCACCCGCTCCGCCGCCGCCAAAGCCACCGCCACCAAAGCCACCACCGGAAGAACCACCTCCGCCGAAGCCTCCGCCAAATCCACCTCCGAAACCGGAACCGCCACCACGGCGACGAGAAATCGTACTTTGACGAATGATTTTATTCAGTTGGTCACGTTGATTCGGGCTAATATAGACTTCATCTTTGTGATATTGGAATTCACCAAATAGTACAATGGCAATAAACGCCAATACCATTAAGAATGGAATGTACTTATCGAACGCATCTTCTTCAACTTGTGCTGCATCAAACTCGCCTTTACTTGCTGCAATAATTTGGTTTAAGCCATCATTAATACCTTGCGCATATTGGCCTTGTTTAAATTGTGGCAAAATGGCCGAACGGATGACTTGCGATAAAAAAGCATCGGGCAAAACACCTTCTAAACCTTGCCCTGTTGCAATAAAGACTTTGCGATCATCCTTCGCAATCAGCATCAACACACCATTATTCAGATTTTTACGTCCAATGCCCCATTTATCACCTAAAGCAAAGGTATAATCAGCAATTTCATATTCACCGGTTGTCGGAACTAAAACGACAGCGATTTGTGAACTCGTTTCTTTACTATAAGCAATCAGTTTATTTTCTAAAATTTGCTTATGTTCTGATGAAAGTGTGTTGGTGTAATCGTTTATGTAATGGAAAGGATTTGGTGCAGGCGGAAATTCTGCCGCAACAACCATTTGAGCAAAAAAAACAAGGCTAAAAACAACCGCACTTTTCATAAAAGATAAAAGCTTAGCCATTAATAATTACCTCATTAGATAATTCATTCACATCATCAGGCTGAATAGGGAAATGGCGAGATAAAATATCACTGATACGATCAATCGCATCGACAATACCTTGTGTATAAGCTTTTTGTTTAAACTGCTCAATCATTAGATCGCATTGTAACTGCCAATAAGCCACGTCAACAAATTGATGAATGCCTTTATCACCTACGATTGCACAGAGATGATTTTTATATCCCACATAAATCAACACGGCATTTTGTGCCGCTGTTTTATGCATTTCCAGTTCATCAAACACTTCTAAAGCACGTTCCATTGCAGACAATTGTGCTGAAGCCTTTGGCACTTTGCGTTCAATATAAACACGTAACTCAGCCGAACTTAAGCTTTCGAGGCGACTAATCGCCGCCTCGATTTGCTTTTTATCTACCGGAATTCTGGAAAAGAATGGCATAGATAAACCTTAGTTAAAGTTTACAGTCGGTGCGTTTTCAGCGCCAGTAGCTGATTTAAAGTAAGGTTTAGCTTTAAAACCAAAAATCATTGCCGCTAATTTAGTTGGGAATTGACGTACTTTTTCATTATAAATACGCGCTGCTTCATTAAATTTATTACGAGCGACATTGATACGGTTTTCTGTACCTTCAAGTTGCGCTTGTAAGTTCATAAAACCTTCATTCGCTTTTAATTGTGGGTATTGTTCTACAGTAACAAGTAAGCGAGATAATGCTGAACCTACTTGATTTTGGTTTTGTTGGAATTCGTTTAATTGTTCTTCCGTTAAATTAGACGGATCAATTTTAGTTTGTGTCGCTTTTGCGCGAGCTTCGATTACATTGGTTAATGTCTGTTGTTCAAAATTAGCTTGACCTTTTACAGTATTCACTAAGTTTGGAATTAAATCAGCACGACGTTGATAAGATGATTCAACATTTGCCCAAACAGAATCAATTTCAGTTTCTGCTTTTACTAAGCCATTGTAGCTAGACATTAAGCCAAAACCTGCAGCAACGGCGATAATAATCAAGATAATCCACTTTTTCATTCAAAAATTCCTTCAATTATAGGTTTAATTTATATAAGAAAAGACCTAAACCGAAGTTTAGGTCTTCTAATATTAATCCGTTAATGGATAACTAAATAAAATTATTTAGTACCGTTAACTGCGATTTCAACACGACGGTCTGGTGCTAAACAAGCGATAAGCGCTTTACGACCTTTAACCGCGTCACAAGTAGAACCTGTAACTGGGTTAGCTTTACCGTGACCAACTGCAGAGATGCTTTGAGCTGGAACACCTTTAGCTACTAAGTAGTTAGCTACAGAGTCTGCACGGCGTTGTGATAATTTCACGTTTGGTGCATCTTTACCGATACGGTCTGTATAACCAGCAACAGCTACGTTAGCGTTGTTGATTTGAGCGATTTCGCCGTAGATACCGTCTAAAGTTGCTTTAGCTTGTGGTTTTAAGTTAGCTTTACCGAAAGCGAAAGTTACATCAGAGCTTAAGTTGAAAGTTTTGCTTACAACTTCAGGTGCAACAACTGGAGCAGCACCTTGACCGAAACGGTAAGATAAACCAGCGTTGATAGAACCGATCCATGGGTTGTAGTCTACTGAGCTATTTGGACCTGTTTGAGTACGTAATTTACCCACGCGAGCTAACCATTGATATTCAAGACGTAATGCTAACTCTGGTAATGAAGGTAATGCATATTCGAAACCAGCAGCGAACACTGGAGAAACGCGTAAGCTGTGACGACCATATGCGTGCTCACGAGCACCAGTAGTTTCATCGTAGACTTTATAGTCAGAACGAACTAAAGCTGCACCAGCACGACCGTAGAAGTCTAAACCTTCTGTTAAACCATAGCTACCTTTAAAGCTTAAGTGTGTACCGTGGTTAGTGTGTTTGAATACAGTTTTACCAGCATCTTTGAATTTAACACGACCGAAGTCATCGTAACCTAATTCAACCGCTAAACCTAAGTTATCACGATTTAAGATTTGGTAACCACCAAACACACCGTAAGTAACAGAGTTACGATTGTAACCAGTACCGAAATCTAAGCTACGAGGGTTAGTAGCATCAGTGTTAGCTTTGATACCATCGTGGAAAGATGCTAGACCAGCTTTAGCACCCACATAGAAAGTGTTTTCTTGTGGAGCTGCTTGAGCTACTGAAGCTGCTGCTAAACCAGCAACGACTAATGCGATTGCAGTTTTTTTCATTTTGATGTCCTCTATTTAGTCATCGTTATTAATAAGAAAAGTTTCCTTGTTTATTGTGAACTTTATAAAAAAGAAACACTCTAAACATTGCTTAACTAGGGTTTTGAATTTGCCCTAACTTATCCTTTTGACAAATTCAATTCCTTTGCCATAGCCAAAGGAACGTTCAAAAGTATGGTTATTATCCTATAAAAACATCAAAGATCAAACCTTTTTTGCCTTTTTTGATTATTTTATAGACAAACACCCTCTAAAATGAACGTTCATTCACAAAAAACGGGTTAATTTTTAACCCGTTTTCTATTCTAACAAAAAATATCTTTTGTTCAAATCGACTTTTTTTTGAGCTTCATATATCATCAAATTCACTTTCTTCTCTATTTATATTTATATTTATGTGTGAGTGATTTTATGTTGCCCCGTCTTTCTAATGTGCCACAACTTAATAATGTGGTAAGTGATTATCTTAGCGAACTCCAAAAACAGCATTTTGAAGGTGATATTGCCTCAAATTATGCGGACCGTTTAAGTCTCGCTACGGATAACAGCGTCTATCAACAACTTCCACAGGCTATTTTGTTCCCTAAATCTGTTGCAGATGTGGTACGCATCGCCAAATTAGCCAATAAAGAGAAATTCCTTCACTTAACCTTTACACCTCGCGGTGGCGGCACGGGCACAAATGGGCAATCTATTAATAACAATATTATTGTGGATCTCTCTCGCCACATGACTGGCATTTTAGAGCTTAATATAGAAGAACGTTGGGTTCGCGTTCAAGCAGGTGTAGTAAAAGACCAACTAAACCAATTTTTAAAACCTCACGGTTTATTCTTTGCACCAGAACTCTCCACCAGTAATCGAGCAACCCTCGGTGGCATGATTAATACCGATGCTTCCGGTCAAGGTTCATTACAATATGGTAAAACCTCCGATCACGTTTTAGCATTACGTTCTGTTTTGATGAATGGTGAAATATTAGATACAAGTGCGGTCAAATCCGACGATGTTTTAGAAAACTATCCACTAGCAGAAAATGGAAAAACACTACATCAAACGATTTTCCAACGTTGTAAAGAAAAGCGCGCCTCAATCATTCAAGATTTACCACAACTCAATCGCTTTCTCACTGGTTACGATCTTAAGAATGTCTTTAATAAAGATGAAAGTGAATTTAACCTCACCCGAATTCTGACAGGGTCAGAAGGATCACTTGCGTTTATCTGTGAAGCTAAACTTAATTTATTACCGATTCCGAAATATCGTACCTTAATTAATGTGAAGTACAGCTCATTTGATGCAGCCCTTCGCAATGCGCCTTTTATGGTGAAAGCCAATGCCCTTTCCGTTGAAACCGTCGATTCCAAAGTGCTGAACCTTGCTAAGCAAGATATTATTTGGCATTCAGTGAAAGAACTTTTAACAGAAGAACAAAATCCAATTCTGGGTTTAAACATTGTGGAATATGCGGGTAGCAATCAAGCCAAAATCGTCAGCCAAGTGACCGCACTTTGTCAGCAATTAGATGAAAAAATTGCACAAGGCAAAGATCATATTATCGGCTATCAACTTTGTTCTGACTTGCCTTCTATTGAACGTATTTATGCTATGCGTAAAAAAGCGGTGGGGCTATTAGGTAATGCGAAAGGCGCTGCCAAACCGATTCCTTTTGTGGAAGATACCTGTGTACCACCAGAACATCTTGCGGATTACATTGCAGAATTTAGAGCTTTATTAGATAGCCATAATCTGCAATACGGGATGTTTGGCCATGTTGACGCTGGCGTATTGCACGTTCGCCCCGCTTTAGACCTATGCGATAAAGAACAAGTCAAACTCTTTAAACAAATTTCAGATGAAGTGGCAGAACTCACGGTGAAATATGGCGGTTTGTTATGGGGAGAACACGGCAAAGGCGTACGCTCTCATTATGGGGAGAAATTCTTTACCCCCGAACTTTGGCAAGAGTTGCGTTATGTGAAGTTCTTATTTGACCCAAACAATCGTCTCAATCCAGGTAAAATCTGTACACCACTTAATAGCGATGCGGAGCTCTATTCGATTCTCTCGCCGATGCGTGCGGACAATGATCGCCAAATCCCAATTCAAATGCGAGACGAATTCAAAGGCGCGATAAACTGTAACGGCAATGGACTTTGCTTTAACTTTGATGAGCACAGCATTATGTGTCCTTCTATGAAAGTGAGTAAAAACCGCATATTCTCGCCAAAAGGACGAGCCGCCATGGTGCGTGAATGGTTGCGATTAATGGCCAATGAAAACGTATCGCCTGATCAATTAGATTTTCATAAAACACAAGTCAAACTGACCGCACTTGTGGAACGTTTCCGCAATAGCGTGCAGAAATGGCGTGGTGAATATGACTTCTCACATGAAGTAAAAGCGGCAATGGATACTTGTCTGGCTTGTAAAGCCTGTGCAAGCCAATGTCCGATTAAAATTGACGTACCAAGTTTCCGTGCGAAATTTTTCCATTTCTACCACAGCCGTTATTTGCGTCCAGCTAAAGATCATCTTGTGGCAAATTTAGAAGTTGCAGCATCTTATATGGCGAAACAACCGGCATTATTCAATTATTTCACCAAGCTGAAAGTCACTCAAAGCTTGGTTGAAAAAACACTTGGCATGACTGATTTACCTCTCCTTTCAGAGCCAAACCTTCAACAACAATTGGTAGAAATTGGTTATCAAGGTAAAAAATTAGAAGAGTTGGAAAGTCTCAGTGCCACAGAAAAAGCCAATATGCTCTTTATCGTACAAGATCCTTATACCTCTTATTACGATGCTAAAGTGGTGCGAGACTTTGTCGCTCTCACACAAAAATTAGGATTCTCACCAATCCTTCTGCCTTTTAAACCGAATGGCAAAGCCATGCATATTAAAGGTTTTTTAGCTCGCTTTAGTAAAACCGCTAAAACACAAGCGGAATTTTTAAATCGCGTCGCCAAATTCAATGTGCCTTTGGTCGGAGTTGATTCCGCTATTGTGCTTTCTTATCGTGATGAATATAAAGAAGCCTTAGGGAATTCTCGCGGTGACTTCCATGTACTCACGGCACATGAATGGCTGACCAATCAATTAGAAAGTAACACATTACAAAGTGCGGTAAAAAATATCGCAAAATCTGACCGCACTTTTGAGTGGCATTTATTCCCTCATTGTACTGAATCCACCTTTATGCCAAACAGCCCAAAAGAATGGCAGAATATTTTCGCGCAATTTGGACAAACCTTGAAGGTAGAAAAAGTTGGCTGCTGTGGTATGGCGGGCGTATTTGGTCATGAAGTACAAAATCAAACCATGTCGAAAGATATTTACGATGTATCATGGGGCAAAAAATTACAAGGTAAAGATCCGAATCATTGCCTCGCGACTGGCTATTCCTGCCGTAGCCAAGTGAAGCGATATGAAAAAGCCATCTTGAAACACCCTGTTCAAGCATTGCTTGAGATTTTAAATTAGATCTAGGAAGAATATATGATTTGGAAAAAACACTTCACCCTTGAGCAACTTAATGAAATGGGGAAACATTGTGCTGTTGAGCATTTAGGTATTGAAATCTCGGCTTATGGTAAAAACTGGATTGAGGCAAAAATGCCCGTGGATCATCGCACCACTCAGCCTTTCGGCTTATTACATGGTGGGGTGTCTGTTGCGTTGGCAGAAACTATTGGTTCATTGGCGGGATTTCTCAGTATAGAAGAAGGTCAAGTTGCCTTAGGGTTAGATATCAATGCCAATCACCTTCGCCCAGTGAAACAAGGTTTTGTGACGGCAAAGGCTACGCCAATTGCTTTAAATCAAAATACCCATGTTTGGCAAATTGACATTCGCGATGAACAAGATAAACTCTGTTGCGTTTCTCGATTAACGCTTTCTATCAAACATTTATGAATACAATAAAAAAAATCGGCATCATTTTAGCGAATCTTGGTACGCCAGATGCCCCTCAACCCGCGGCGATCTCTCGTTATTTGTGGGAATTTTTAATGGATCCTCGCGTGGTAGATTTACCTCGTTGGAAATGGTATCCCCTTTTAAAAACCATTATTTTACCAATGCGTTCTAAACGTATTGCACGAAATTATCAATCTATTTGGACAGAACAAGGCTCTCCCCTGCTTGCGATTACAAAGCAACAACAAGCGGATTTACAACCTTATTTGACTGAACAAGGTATCAATGCACACGTCGAAATTGCCATGACTTACGGCAATCCTTCGATGCAAAGTGCGGTCAAAAATTTACTCAAAAATGACGTGGAACGCATAATTGTGTTGCCACTTTATCCGCAATATTCCAGCACGACAACGGGTGCATTAATCGATTCCTTCAATCGTGCGATTGCGCAAGAGCGCAATATTGTGCCTTTTGAGTTTATTCATTCTTATCATCTTGATGAAAACTACATTAATGCGTTGGTAGATTCCATCAAAGTGCGGTTAAAACCAGATGAGTTTTTACTCTTTTCTTACCACGGCATTCCATTACGTTATGAGAATATGGGCGATTATTATCGTCAGCATTGTAAACAAACCACGATTGCCATTGTGGATAAATTGGGTTTAACCGAAAACCAATGGAATATGACGTTCCAATCTCGTTTTGGTCGTGAAGAATGGTTACAACCTTATACGGATCACTTTTTAGAAGAAGCCGCTTCTCAAGGTATTCAAAAAATAGCGGTGATTTGCCCGGGCTTTTCGGTGGATTGTTTAGAAACCTTAGAAGAAATTGAGGTTGAAAATAAAGAAACATTCTTAAATCATGGTGGTGTGTCTTATCACTACATCCCTGCATTGAATGCTGAAAAAGCACATATTGAAATGATGGGGAAACTGGTTTTGGATAAGTTGAAATAGTGAATCTCCCCCTAGCCCCCTCTTTGCGAAAGAGGGGGGCGCTTAATAGCAAATGAATGCTCTCCGTTCTTAACTATCCCTTAAAGATATTTCTAATAAAATTAAAAAATCCTCTTTTGCAAAATGGGATGAGGGAAATTAATTTTAAATAAGTTGCAGTAGTTAAATCTCCCCCTGCCCCCTCTTTGCAAAAGAGGGGGGAGCTTAATAGCAAATAAATGCTTTCCTATTCTCACTTAATAAATATTTTCTAATTAAATATTTTATCTATCAAAACCTTTAACATCTTCCCCTCCAATAAAAAAAGCCCCTCTTTTGTAAAGAGGGGTTGGGGAGATTTAAAAAATAAACAAAAAGGCGAACCTTTCGATTCGCCTTTTAAGATTCTTTTCTAATCAAAGATTAGAAGAATACACGCATACCTACACCGATAGCTTTGTCAGTTGTTTTGCCAGTCTCTGCATAACCACCTTTAGCTGTTTGTTCGAATTCTTTAGTACGTACGTATTTACCTTCTAAGAACACCACAACTTGTTTGTGAAGTTGATAGTCAGCACCAAGTAAGAAACCGTGAGTTTTCTCTTTATCAGATTCGCCTTTCGCGCGTTCGTATAAGTAGTTACCATATACTTTAGATGCTGGGCTTACTTGATATGCAAAACCTGGAGATACATAGAATTTGTTAGTTTTTGCATCAGCAACTTTTTCATGTCCGTAGCCTAAATCAGCAATAACTTTGAAATCACCCATAGTGTAGCCAAATGATGCTAACACACCATCTAAACGGTGAGCATCTTTTGTACTAGTTTCATAATTAGTATGACCGTAAGCAAAACGAGCATCTAAATCGCCTGCATTAAATAACGCACCTAAAGCGAATGCATTTTTGATGCCTTGTTTAAGTACCATACCCTTATCAGAGTAATGTTGTTTGAAGTTGTAGTTCGCACTTAATTGTACGCCTTCAATACCTTTGTAGTCGTAACGAACTACACTGTGGCCTGAAGTAAGAACATAGTCACCTTTTGGATTGATTCCGTATTCATAGTCAACAGTTTGGCTTAAATCATCAGCGATGGTTAATTGACGACCAAATGTTAAATCACCATGAGCTTTGCTACCTAAACCTACGAAAGCACGTTTAGTATAAACACCACCAAATTTATCGTTAGAAGAAGTATCATCGAAACGAGCTTCATAACGACCTAATGCATAGTATTCCCCATCTAAGTTGTGTTTTACAGTAACACCTAAACGTGAACCCGCATTACGTAATGCTGAGTCAGTTTCTGATTTGTTAGAACCTTTTTTTACGCTAGTTTTTTCCATGATTAAACGAAGAGAACCGTTTAATTCAACTTTACTACCTTCGTTGTCATAAATTACTGCTGCGTTTGCTGCTGAAGCTGCAACTGCGGAAACGATTAATGCTGCTAGTGTCTTTTTCATAATTGTTATTCCTTTTGGTTGTTACCGATGATTTTTGATTGAAACTATTTTTCATAAAGAGTTCAATCTCCGAAATAGACGCCGCAAATATTACAAAATAAACTTATAGTGTCAATGGGAGGAACCGCACCAATTTTCTAAAATTGGATCAAGATCACATTTTTCGAGTAAAAAAGATTGTTTTTTGAACTAAACAATCAAGTATTTAAAATTATTCTTACCAAGATAAGATAAAATGCTGTACAGAATTTTGGCGTATTGTAAAGAAAAAAGCGGCCAGATTTTAAATCTGACCGCTTTCTTACTTCGTTTTAAAACTACAACGCTTCAATCGCTTTATACTGTTCTTGGATTTTTTCTAATCCAGATTGGTATTCCGCTTGTTTTTCACGTTCTTTTGCAATCACTGCTTCAGGTGCTTTAGCCACAAAAGCTTCGTTGCTAAGTTTGTCCTCGATACGTTTAACTTCATTTTGATATTTTTCAATCTCTTTGGTTAAACGGGCAAGCTCTGCTTCTTTATTGATAAAGCCAGCCATTGGCACAAGCAATTCAGCATTGCCAACAAGTTTCGCTACCGCAAGCGGTGCAGCTTCGTTTGTGGCTAATACTTGAACGTTGTCTAACTTCGCCATGGCTTTTAAAAGAGCGGTCTGTTTTTCGAGAATTTTTGCATTTTCCGCACTTAAATTACGGAATAACAGATCTAAGCCTTTGCTTGGTGCGATGTTGCTTTCTGCACGGATATTACGCACCGCAACGATCACTTCTTTTAACCACTCAATTTCAGCTTCTGCTTCTGGATCAAAGCCGTTCTCTTCCACTTGTGGGAAAGGTTGTAACATAATGCTATCAGCCGTAATGCCGACAAAACCTTTCACTTTTTGCCAAATTTCTTCGGTAATAAATGGAATCAGCGGATGCGCTAAACGTAATAATTTTTCTAACACATGAACCAAGGTTTGGCTTGCCGCACGGATTTGTGCGGCATTACCGTTTGCAAATACTGGTTTAGTCAATTCTAAATACCAGTCGCAGAATTGGTTCCAAGTAAACTCATAAATCGCATTGGCACAAAGGTCAAAACGATATTGGCTTAATGAATTACGGAACGTTTCCACGGTGCGATTGAATTCTGATTGAATCCAACGATCCGCTAATGAGAACTCGATCTCGCCTTCGCTTAAATCCAATTTGTCATTCGTTAAGACGAAACGGCTTGCATTCCATAATTTGTTACAGAAGTTACGGTAACCTTCTAAGCGTTTCATATCCCAGTTGATATCACGACCGTTTGAAGCCAATGCCGCTAATGTGAAACGCAATGCGTCTGTACCGTGAGCGGCAATACCTTCAGCAAATTCTTTGCGCGTTGCTTTAGCAATTTTCTCCGCTAATTGCGGCTGCATCATGTTGCCGGTACGTTTTTCAAGTAAATCTTCAAGGCTGATGCCATCAATCATATCGATTGGGTCAAGCACGTTACCTTTTGATTTAGACATTTTTTGACCTTGCTCATCACGGATCAATCCTGTTACGTACACGGTTTTGAATGGTACTTGTGGTTTGCCATTTTCATCTTTCACGAAGTGCATGGTAAACATAATCATACGTGCAACCCAGAAGAAGATGATGTCGAAGCCGGTAATTAACACATCTGTCGGGTGGAACATTTTAAGTTCTTTGGTTTGCTCTGGCCAACCTAAAGTTGAGAATGTCCACAAGCCTGATGAGAACCACGTGTCTAACACATCTTCATCTTGTTTGAGTTCAACCGCAGAATCTAAGCTGTATTTTGACCGCACTTCTTCTTCGTTACGCGCGACATAAACGTTGCCTTCCGCGTCATACCACGCTGGAATACGGTGTCCCCACCAAAGTTGACGAGAGATACACCAATCTTGAATATCACGCATCCAAGAGAAGTAAAGGTTTTCGTATTGTTTTGGCACGAATTGGATTTCGCCGTCTTCCACTGCTTTAATCGCCACATCGGCAAGCGGTTTCACACTCACATACCATTGGTCAGTTAGCATCGGCTCGATTGGCACGCCACCACGGTCACCATAAGGCACTTTGAGATCGTGTGGTTTAATTTCGTCTAATAAACCTAGCGCTTCAAAATCTGCCACGATTTTCTTACGTGCAGCGAAACGCTCTAAACCACGGTAATCCGCAGGAATAGTTGCTTCATAGCCGGCAAGTGGTTTGCCGTCTGTGCCGATAATTTCCGCTTCATCACGGATATCTGCATTTAAAGTTAACACGTTAACCATCGGCAAGCTGTGACGTTTACCCACTTCGTAGTCATTGAAGTCATGTGCAGGGGTAATTTTCACGACACCAGTACCGAATTCACGATCCACATATTCATCAGCAATAATAGGAATTTCACGATTAGCCAATGGCAGAACCACGGTTTTACCGATTAAAGATTGATAACGCTCATCTTCAGGATGCACCGCAACCGCCGTATCGCCCAACATAGTTTCTGGACGTGTAGTTGCTACCACTAAATAATCTTTACCATCTGCCGTTTTTGCACCGTTTGCTAACGGATAACGGAAGTGCCAAAGGGAACCTTTGCTCTCTTTGTTTTCCACTTCTAAATCAGAAATCGCAGTGTGAAGTTTTGGATCCCAGTTTACCAAGCGTTTGCCACGGTAAATCAAACCCTCTTCGTGCAAGCGAACAAACACTTCTTTTACAGCATTCGATAAACCATCGTCCATCGTGAAACGCTCACGTTCCCAGTCGATTGAGTTACCTAAACGACGCATTTGTTGGCTGATTGTGCCACCAGAATAAGCTTTCCAATCCCAGATTTTGTTGATGAACGCTTCACGACCATAATCATGGCGAGTTTTGCCTTCTTCTGCGGCGATTTTACGTTCCACCACCATTTGGGTTGCAATACCCGCATGGTCTGTCCCCGCTTGCCATAATGTATTATGCCCTTCCATACGGTTAAAACGGATTAAGGTATCCATTAAGGTTTGTTGGAAAGCATGCCCCATGTGTAGGGAACCGGTTACGTTCGGTGGCGGAATCGCTATGCAATAGCTCGGCGCATTTTCATTTTCAGACGGTTTAAAATAACCACTCTCTTCCCAATGTTGATAAAGGGCTTGCTCTACCGCAGACGGATTAAAACGGTCTGCCATTTCGAATTTTTGTGTCATTTATATCTTCTCTTTTTGTAGGATGAGCTTTAGCCCACCGTTTAAATTGAAGTGGTAGGCTAAGACCTACCCTATATTATTAAAATTAAACTAAGAAAAGTTTAACCAACTTAATTCACTTATATTGATTTCTAAGTCTTTTAATAATTTATTTGTTTCAATATATTTGAATGGATTTCTTTGATTATTAGTTATTTTTTGCCATGCATTTGGAATATTAATTTTCGCATAGGAACTAAACTCCAAACATTTACGATTACTATCAATAGCTTTACCAACTATTCCCGTAAGCTTGCAAACCATAATTGCAGTTCCCTGCTCGGCATCGTGAGTAGCCCACTCTTGAGTTAAACAACGAGTTATCACAGCATATTCTAAATTTTCAGCTCTCTCTTGACTAACACACCACCAACCAATGCCACCATCTTCTTTCATTTCTTTTAAGCTTTTTCCACCAAAAATTAAAATTGATTCGCTCATTTTTACTCACCTACAAATTTTAATATAAACTCAATAATGTAAAACCGTCCTTCCTTCGGATAAATCCTCCGAATCACTTCTTTCAATTCATCCAATCCCATATTTTCCTGCTTGGCATGCTGTTCCGTCAGTTCATCCAGAGTAATTGGTGAAACACTTAACACTTCAATGGTGCAGAAATATTGATTATCTTCAAATCGCCCCACTCGCAGAATATCACCTGCTTTAAAATGGCTTTCGGATTTACCCCGAATGGTGATGGTTTTACGCCCTGCGAGAATATCGGCTTCGAAACGTTGGTAAAAAGTGATGTCGTTTGGTTGCATTTTATTCCTTACAAGCGGTTAAATTTAAGCAATTTTTTGCAAAATCACTTACTAGCTGATGTTTGATTCTGCCAAATCTCCCCTAACCCCTCTTTGCTAAAGAGGGGAATGGATTTCAAATTTTTGTGTCATTTATTTTTCTCTTGCTTAGTAGGGTGAGTATAAACACACCGTTATATTAAATACTTGGCACGTAATATACGCACCCAACAAATAATTAATTTTCTTTTTTATCTTTTATCCAAGGATGTTTATTATGTGGGTCACCGTATTGCCCACACGATTTTCTTGCTTCATCATCTGATAGATAGTAACGAGGAATATTGATCGGTAACAATGCTGTATCAGCCACAACAGATAAAGGCCAATCGATAAAATATAATGGTCTGGTCATATGCTTAAAGCCAACACCATCATAAAAATTACCAGCCACCATATTGTAATCGTATCGAGTTCCAATATAAGGACAAGGATCTTTCAATGTCGTTAAGGTGCCACATCCATAGAGAAACATACTTAATAATATAAAAACGATTTTTTTCATTTTCGAGCCTTATGTTCTTCATCAGATTCCGTATAGTAACGAATAATATCGTGATATTTATCTTCTTTAATTTGGCTTAAATCAAAAGGCTTGTCATCATTCTCTTGTTTCACTTTATTTTTAAAACGTGAATTCAGCATTACACCTAAAATAACAAAAACAATAAACGCAATAACGGTATAACCTATTCCCACACCAAGACAACCTAGACCGCCAGGCCCCATGCCAGCATCCATACAAGCAAAACTCATTAAAAAAGGAAAAGAAATAAATGCTAATATGGCGGACAATACAATAATCATAAGCCCCCCCTTGGATATCTTAGTTACTTAACTAGGTCAAACTCAATCACCCAAAACTCATTTTCATTGGGATAAATTGTTTTAATCACTTCTCGCAATTCCGATAAACTCATATTTTCCTGAGCTGCTTGCTGTTCTGTGAGATTATCAAGCATGATCGGCGACACACTTAACACTTTAATGGTGCAGAAGTATTGATTATCTTCAAAGCGCCCCACACGTAAAATATCACCTGCTTTAAAATGGCTTTCAGATTTATCCCGAATGGTAATCGTTTTACGCCCTGCGAGAATATCGGTTTCGAAGCGTTGATAAAAGGTAATATCGTTCATAAAGTGCGGTCACAAAAAATCTATTTTTTATTTTGAGGGCGAATTGATCACGCCCTCATATTGGTCAGGATGAGATTATTCCTCAATCCCTCTTAATTCATCTTTAATACGTTGAATTTCTAAGAATAAACGGCGTTCTTCTTGACGGCAGAAACTATCACCGCTTACGTTTTTCGCATCGGCAGAACAACGAACTTCTTCGTATTGTTTTTCTAACACATTTAATACGGCTCTTTGCTGTTTACGTTCTGCACTTTCTTTTGGTGCTTTTTCAGTCACTACCACACGTGGTTTTTGAGGGGTTGTTGCTTGTTGAGCGACAACCATCTCTTTTTTCTCAGATACTTTTTCTGCCACATCATCCGCTTTTGCTTCTTTTTTAACTTCGGCTTTCACGGCGTCAGATTTTTCATCTACTTTGTTAGCGTCTGCTTTAACTTCGGTGGTTTCTGTTTTCTCAGCGACTTTTTCGGCTGATTTAGTTTCAGCCACTAATTTTTTTGATTTTTCAACCGCACTTTCTGCTTTTTCTGTTGATGTCGGTATTCTTACTGCTTTCTCAACTTGAGTTGAGGTATTTTCTTTATTGTCACAAGCAGATAATAAGGTGCTTGCGCCAAGAATAAGGCTTAAAGCCACTTTAGCGTTTAAATTCATGTTAATTTCCTAGGTTTTAAAGTTAAAAATATTAAGTGTTTTCAGTAGAAAGCATCCAACCTTGCGAGCGAAGGATTTTATAACGTTCACGCGCTTGAGCTTTTTGCGTTTCTTCTACCGGTACAAAATCAATTAATTGTGTAAAGCTGTGACTAAAATCCGGCACTTCCATTTGTAAATTGATCAGCAAATCACGACGCTGGGCATTACGTTTGCCTTTCCAACTAATCTCAATTGGCGGTGCATATTGTGTTGCTTCGCCCGAAAGATTATGGGGAACAAACTCATTTGGATCCCGTTGCCATAATGCTTCATCAATTAAAAATGCTTGCTCTTCTGTTTCACACGCGATTAAAACTCGCTTACCTAAACGCCACGCTTGAGCGGCAAGATCACAGGCAAGTTGCTCAACTGTTATCTTCTTTTCTGGATTTAAGAGATAAAATTGTGCGTTTTTTGCCATGATTGCGACTTCCCTATTTATCGTTTTGTAAACTGGCGGATTTTATCAAAAAAGCAGCAAAAAATAAATCATCTACAAGGTGATTAAGGCAAATAGAAAAAACACGGAAATTTTTTACCGCACTTTTATGATCTACATCACAAAACTAACTTTTAACCTTTATGTTACATTCCATTCATAACTCGCAGGTGTTAGAATTTTCAAGATTTATTTTTATTTTCGATGATAGGAGTATCACATGGCATTTCGTATTGAAAAAGACACTATGGGCGAAGTTCAAGTTCCTGCAGATAAATACTGGGCAGCACAAACCGAACGTTCTCGCAACAACTTCAAAATTGGTCCGGCAGCCTCTATGCCGCACGAAATTATTGAAGCGTTCGGTTATTTGAAAAAAGCCGCTGCTTTCGCAAACTGTGATTTAGGTGTATTACCTGCAGAGAAACGTGATTTAATCGCAACCGCCTGTGATGAAATCCTGGCAGGAAAATTAGACGACCAATTCCCATTAGTCATTTGGCAAACCGGTTCAGGTACACAATCAAACATGAATGTGAACGAAGTGGTGGCAAACCGCGCTCACGTTTTACATGGTGGTAAATTAGGTGAAAAATCTTTCGTTCACCCAAATGATGATGTGAACAAATCCCAATCTTCAAATGATACTTTCCCAACTGCAATGCACATTGCGGCATACAAAAAAGTGGTTGAACACACTATTCCTTGTGTAGAACGTTTACAAAAAACCTTCGCTAAAAAATCTGCAGAATTTAAAGATGTGGTAAAAATTGGCCGTACTCACTTAATGGATGCAACCCCATTAACATTAGGCCAAGAATTCTCTGCATACGCCGCACAATTAGATTTTGGTTTACGTGCACTCAGAAATACCCTTCCACACTTAAGTCAATTAGCACTTGGTGGTACTGCTGTGGGTACTGGTTTAAACACACCAAAAGGCTATGATGTGAAAGTAGCGGATTACATTGCAAAATTCACGGGCTTACCATTTGTAACTGCAGAAAACAAATTTGAAGCGTTAGCCGCACACGATGCGATTGTGGAAACTCACGGTGCAATTAAACAATTAGCGATGAGCTTATTCAAAATTGCAAACGACATTCGTTTATTAGCGTCAGGTCCTCGTTCTGGTATCGGTGAAATTTTAATTCCTGAAAATGAACCAGGCTCTTCAATCATGCCGGGTAAAGTGAATCCAACTCAATGTGAAGCATTAACCATGGTATGTGCACAAGTATTCGGTAACGATACCACTATCTCTTTCGTTGGCTCACAAGGTCACTTCCAATTAAACGTATTTAACCCTGTCATGGTGGCGAATTTCTTACAATCTGCACAATTATTGGGTGATGCTTGCGTATCATTTGATGAACACTGCGCAACCGGTATTCAACCAAACTACCCTCGCATTAAACAACAATTGGAAAATTCATTGATGTTAGTAACCGCACTTAATACACACATTGGTTACGAAAATGCAGCGAAAATTGCTAAAACTGCACACAAAAACGGTACAACCTTACGTGAAGAAGCGATTAACTTAGGCTTAGTTTCAGCCGAAGATTTCGACAAATGGGTTCGTCCAGAAGATATGGTGGGTAGCTTAAAATAAACTCACCCAATAATTTGATGTCAAAGGCAGGTATATCCTGCCTTTTTATTTGTGTTTTTTTAAAGGGCTTTTTTGTTATAATCACGGCAATATTTTTGACATGAAAAAAAACTATGAAACTGAAATTTATTATTGCTGCCATTTCAGCCTTATTTTCCACCGCACTTTTTGCCCAATGGCAACCGGTCGGCAATGCTGAATACACATGGGGGCCATTCCATGTTTATACTGTCGGCTTATATTCTGAAACGGGTTCCTATGAAAAAAATGAACGTCCGTTAATGTTTTCGATTAAATATGAAAAACCAGTAGAAGGAAAAAATTTCGCCATTGCGTTAACCAAAGAAATGGAATCACAAAATTTAAGTAAAGATGACACCACCGCATGGCTCAAAAAAATGCAGGAAATCTTCCCTGATTTTTCACCAAACGACATCTTAAATTTTGTTGCCTTAGCGGATAAAGGCTATTTTGTGTTAAATGACACCGTGTTAGATCACGAATTCGATCAAAAGTTTACACAAGCGTTTATTGATGTGTGGCTTTCAGATAAAAGTAGTTTTATCAAATTACAACCGCAATTATTAGGTAAAGAAAAATCGGCTCACGATAGCAAAGAATTTCAACATCAACCGGCTAGCGAGCCTTTTGATGAAGAAAATACAATGCCGGAATTACCACCAAATTACGATTTTAAACAAGACGCAAAAGGATAAAAACAAGGGCGAACATAATATGGTTCGCCCTTTTCTTTTATTGTTTCACTTGCTGTTCTAAAAACAAGATCATCTGCAATGCAATATCAATGCCACTGGTTTTCTCAATCATTTCTAAACCGGGACTGGCATTTACTTCAAGCACCAATAAACCTTCTTTTGAACGAATCAAATCAACACCAGCTACTACAAGCCCTAAGGCTTTAGTTGCACGAATAGCGATGGCTTTTTCGTCTTCATTGAGCTTAACTTTTTCTGCAGTGCCACCACGGTGAAAATTCGCACGAAACTCGCCGTCTTGTCCAATACGCTGCATTGTGGCGACGACTTTATCACCGATCACAAAACAGCGAATATCTGTCCCTTTTGCCTCTTCGACAAAATCTTGTAACAAGACAGGCACATTCGCATCTTTTAATGTTTCTAAAATACTGACCGCACTTAGTGGACGTTCGGCTAAGATCACGCCAATCCCTTGTGAGCCTTTTAAGGTTTTAATAATCATTGGGGCGGTTGTTTGCTTAATCGCTTGTTTCGGCGCAACTTCACAACCGGATAAGACTGAACTCGGTACTGCAATACCTTGCTCTAATAACATCTGCAAACTACGCCATTTATCGCGTGCGGCTAAAAATGCCTGTTCTTTATTAAGGCAATAGACACCTTTTTCTTGGAAATGACGCAACACGGCACAGCCCATTTGGGTACTTGTCGTCCCAAAGCGTGGTAGTACAGCATCATAATCAGGCAATAAATAAGGCTCACTTTCTGCATTTTGTTGATAATACAAAGAAAAGTGCGGTTGATTTTTGTCGAGTTTTAAAATGCAACGATTAGGATCCAAAATATCCATTTGATGCCCGCAACTTTCTGCTGCTTCTTTTAAACGCTGGCAGCTATAAAGGCGAGGCTCACGGCAAAGCATCAATAATTTCATTCAGTTATATCCTTAGGAAAAGAGGAGTTGATATATTACACCAATCACAATAATCCTGAAAAATGATTTCTGCTTTTGTGGAAATAGAGTAAAATCATTAGGAATTTTGTTTAAATAAAAGGAAAATTTTATGTTCGTAGTTATTTTTGGTCGTCCAGGCTGCCCTTATTGTGTACGTGCAAAAAACCTTGCTGAAAAATTAAAAGGTGAAGTAGCGGATTTCGATTATCGCTATGTAGATATTATCGCTGAAGGCATTTCTAAGGCAGATTTATCAAAATCTGTCGGTAAAGAAGTGGAAACTGTGCCACAAATCTTTATCGATGAAAAACCAATCGGCGGTTGCACTGATTTCGAAGCATTAATGAAAGAACAATTTAACGTTATTGCTTAATTTTTGCTAAAAATATAAAAGTGCGGTTAATTTCAACCGCACTTTTTTATTTCATCTTAGTTAATTTGCAATGAAATCGCCCAATCCCATTCTGTTTCATTCAAACGATATTGCGCTTTTAATGCTGGTCCACAAGAATTGGAGCCTACCCCACTCATTTTATAATCCACACACAAGATCGTACTGCCACTTTTCTCCAAATCATATTGGTGCTTTTTACTGCCCAATTCTTCTTGAGAATAAGGGGAAACATTCATGCTAAAAGGCGTATGACTTTGCACGGTAAAACAATCAGCCGAATTCACCACCTTCACCTCACGACAACCATAGTGACTGCCATTTTCTTGTGGTTTTAAATAAGGCACATGATTACTTTCTCGCGTTGTCTTATAACGACCGAAAACCGTGGCCTGATGTTTATCCAGATAACTTTCCGTTGGACCATAGCCTACATACTCCACTTGATTAAATCCTTGATTAAGGAAGAAACGCAAACCAAAGCGTGGTAAGAATGGCAAGTGCGGTTGTTTTTCAGCATGAATATTAATCTGAAGCAGCCCATTTTGTTCAATACGATACACCACATTCAATGTCAAAATTCGCGCTTTTGATACGGCGACTAGCCCCAATTTAAAGCTAATTTCAACCGCACTTTTCTGCTCGGTTAAGCGGTAATCATAAACACGACTCGTGGCACGATCGTAACCTGCAGCAAGCCAATGTGCTTTAATTAAACTATCATTATCTAAAGGCGCTCGCCAAATATTGAAATCAGTAGGTTGATTCAACCACGGCTTACCATCTTTACTAATTTGTTGAATAGTGCCTTTATATTGATCAAACTGATATTCAACATCTGCCACTTTAACTAAAATTAAATTAGCATATTCTGAAACAGAAATCGGTTGAAGATTTGACTTGAGCTCATCTGTGAAGAATTGTGATTGCTCTGACAAAATGATCTGATCAAATCCCAAACTATGCCCTTGGGGAATTAAGCCCGTTTCTGTTTTTTGATGATAGGTCAATGTTAAAACTTGTAATGAACCGTTACTTGCTGGCAATGGTAAAGGTAAAAGTGCGGTTGATTTTGGTGCAATGTTTAAATCATCTATTTGGCCTTCTTGTATAACAGCAAAATCTTCGGTGATTTGATAATGAATCGAAATAGCCTCTGCCGCATCCGTAAAATCCAAATAATTTTTGAGTTCAATATGACCATTTTTTAAGGTAGCGCGAAGTGGACGATACACATTTTTGTATTCCAACAAATTGCTTTGAATTTGACGGTCTGCCGTCACTAATCCATCAGCACAAAAATTACCGTCATTCGGCGTGTCATTAAAATCCCCGCCATAGCCCATCTTGCTTGAGTTTGACAAATAAGGGGAATGATTGCACCACTCCCACACAAAGCCACCACAAGCGCCTGCATGTTGTTCCATCGCTTGGAAATAATCTTCTGTATCCCCGCAAGAATTCCCCATCGCATGCAAATATTCACAGAAAAGATACGGCTTTTGATTTTGGGCATCGGTAAAATAAGCATCCAATTCTTCCGTACTGGTGTACATTTCGCTATGAAAATCTAAATTGGATGTGTCATTTTGATGTGCTGAATGTTGAAAGATCGCATTTTCATAATGCACTAAGCGACTTTGATCGCGCTGTTTCACCCAAGCGGCGGCTTGCTCAAAATTCTCACCATAACCACTTTCATTTCCCAATGACCAAATCACAACAGAAGGACGATTTTTATCTCGCTCAACATTGGCATAAGTGCGGTCTAAAATGGCTTGATTAAATTCAGGGCTTCGAGCCATATAGCAATAATTGT
The DNA here is from genome assembly GCF_000210895.1 of Haemophilus parainfluenzae T3T1. NCBI lineage: Bacteria > Pseudomonadati > Pseudomonadota > Gammaproteobacteria > Pasteurellales > Pasteurellaceae > Parahaemophilus > Parahaemophilus parainfluenzae. Next base: position 2,059,729 of record NC_015964.1, read on the forward strand.
CGATTGTTTTTTGACGAATTGCGTCATGATCAATCTCTGTTTTTACCCCTAACAAAATGCTTGTTTCTGGCGACTCTACATAAACTGCATTCGTGCCGTGCGATTCAATATCACTTTCTGCAATCACATAAAAACCATATTCATCACATAATTCAGTAAACCAAGGTGCATTAGGATAGTGCGCTGTGCGAATGGCATTAAAATTATGCTGTTTCATTAAGCGTAAATCTTGCAACGCTTGTTCTCGACTAATGACATAACCGGTTTTCGGATCGCTATCGTGACGATTAACGCCTTTAAACTTAATCGCTTGCCCATTAAATAACATTACGCCATTCTTCACTTCGATATGACGCAAGCCGACCTTTTGGCAAATCACTTCTGATCCATATTGCAAAATCAACGTGTATAAACGAGGGTTCTCTGCATGCCATAATTGCGCATTTTCAATTTCAGCATGAAATGCATGCCCTTTCTGTTCAATTATCAATTTGCCTTGAGGATCAAATAATTGCCAAGAAATGGATTGTTCGCGTTCTGCAAACTGACAGGCTACATGTAATTGAGCTTTGTTAAGCTCTTGATTCAATCGCATTTGAATAAAGAAATCTTGTAAGTAATTTCTTTCTCGCGCTAACAGATAAACATCTCGAAAAATACCGGACATTCGGAATTTGTCTTGGTCTTCCAAGTAACTGCCATCACACCATTTCAGCACTAAAACATGTAAATGATTTTCCCCTTGTTGTAAAAAGTCAGTAATATCAAATTCGCTAGTGCAATGACTAATTTGGCTGTAGCCCACAAATTGTTGATTCACATAGACAAATAAGCAGCTATCTACCCCTTCAAAATTTAAGAGATACCGTTTTTCTGGATTGATTTCAACATTAAAAACGCGGTGATACAAACCGCAAGGATTTTCAATAGGCACATAAGGGGGATCAAAAGGGAAAGGATAATTTACGTTGGTATATTGATGATTATCGTAACCATGATTTTGCCAATTGGAAGGAACGGGGATTTTATCTGTAAATGAAAAATGAAGGAAATTTTGAGGCAAGTGAGTATAGCTTTCAAAATAAGCAAAATCCCATTCACCATTTAGTAAGGTAAAGTAAGGAGAAAATTCTCGTGTCTTTTTGACCGCACTTTCTGTTGAAGAAAAAGGAATAAAATAAGCATGATGTGGTGTGGTATTCACGTGCAAGGTTTGCGGATCTTCAAAATAACGAGGCAACGACATAAAAACTCCCAATGCAATTTAGACACATAAAAAAGGGCGCCTGAATGACGCCCACTATACCTAAAATCTTCGACTAATCTAGCGATAAGTTCACAAATCGTGATACTTATCACATTAATTTTTATGGCAATTTTGCCAAGAAGGCATAACCGCCTTTTTCACTCATTATCTCAACGTTAGAATCCGCTGTAATGAATGCTGACTCACCTTGTTTCAAGGTAAGTGCGGTTGATTTTTCTTGTATTTTCAACTCACCTTGCATCACCAACAAAATACCCGCACTTTGAAGATTCACTTTAGTATGCTTTTCGGGTTCTACACGAATTTGAGCTAAAGCAAAATCGTTTACTGGTGTTTTATAAGTAAATTCTGACTGATTTTGAGGCGCGGCTGATATAATTTGTGGTATCACTTCGCGACAATCCACAATTTTTAATAATTCAACAATATCGACATATTTTGGTGTTAAGCCACCACGAATCACATTATCAGAACATGCCATTAGCTCCACATTTTGTCCGCGAAGATAAGCATGAGGAATGCCTGCATCCTGGAAAATACCTTCCCCTTCTTTCAAATGTACGATATTAAAGAGATAAAAACACACCAAGCCAGCATCTAATTTTTCAGGCGAAATTGCCATGACTTCCATGGTATAAAGCACCCAATAATCAGGATTATCAAGTGCCAACTCGCCCTTTTTATAAGGTTGTTGGTTGGCTTCAATAATGGGTAATAGCCAATTTACGAGCGTGGACTGATCCGCCAACATCACATCCGCATAGAATTCAGCAAGGTTTTGTGTGCCAAGTTTTTCAGCCAAAGGTTGCAAAGAGGGGCGTGCATTTAATGTGGCAAGGATTTGAGCTTTTGTTTTAAAACCATGTAAAAGCCAGAAATCAGATAAGGCAATCATCATTTCTGGTTTATGATTTCTATCTTTATAAGTCCGCGTGCTGTCTGTTAATGCCACGCCTTTTGTATTTTCAGCCTCAAAGCCCTTTTCAGCTTGGGTTTTAGTCGGATGCAATTGAATCGATAACGGCTTTTCAACATCTAAAATCTTTAACAAATAAGGCAGTTCATCACCAAATTGCTGACGGCTTGCCTGTCCAAGTGCGGTCGGATTTTGCAATAAAAATTCAATAAGGGATTGTTTGCCTGTTATATTCTCAATTTCAGAAGGTGCTGATGGATGAGCCCCTAACCACCACTCTGCACAAGGTTGATCTTTCGCTGAATGTAATCCAATCAATGATGCAATATAGTTTTTTCCGCCCCATGCATAATGCTGTACTTGGCCAGTTAATCGATAAATCATCTTTACCTTCTTTAAAAAAGAATAAGGATAAAAAAATCCGCTTATTTAAAGCGGATCTTTTAGTCTATAAATCTTATTTTGTTAAACTTAAAACAACAGATTCCCCAGCAATCACTTCACCTGATTTTTTCTCGATAGATGAAATTTCATCCATGTTAGAGATAACCACTGGTGTTAAAACTGATTTTGCTTTTGATTCTAATGTTGCTAAATCAAATTCGATTACTGTGTCGCCGCGTTTTACACTTTGACCTTCGTGTGCGATGCGAGTGAATCCTTCACCTTTTAATTCAACGGTATCAATACCGAAGTGAACGAATAATTCAACACCCTCTTTTGATTCCATTGAAAAAGCGTGGTTGGTTTCAAAAATTTTACCAATTACACCATCAACAGGTGCCACAATTTTGTTACCTGTTGGGCGAATCGCGATACCATCACCCACGATTTTTTCAGAGAAAACAACATCTGGTACATCTTCGATATTTACAATCTCACCAGAAAGTGGCGCATAAATTTCTACTTCTACTGATTTGTTTTCTTTTGAACCAAATAATTTGTCAAATAAGCCCATTTTAATCTCCTATCTATTAAAGATGGCTGGTATTTTAACGTAAAACTCTGTTTTTGTATCTAGTTTAACGACTTTTCTGCTAAAAAAGCTTGAATTAATTGCTCAATTTCAGCTGCTGTTGGTTTTTGTAATGCTTCATCAGCCAATGCTTTCGCCTCTTGGTAACTCACATGACGCACTAATTTCTTAATATGTGGCACAGAAATCGCACTCATACTAAACTCATCTAAGCCCATACCAAGTAACAATAAAGTTGCACGTTCATCACCAGCTAACTCACCACACATCCCCGTCCATTTGCCTTCTGCATGGGATGCATCAATCACTTGTTTAATCAAACCAAGTACTGAAGGTGACATTGGATTGTATAAGTGAGAAATTAATTCGTTACCACGGTCAACGGCTAAGGTATATTGGGTTAAATCGTTTGTACCAATACTGAAGAAATCCACTTCTTTGGCTAAGAATTTCGCATTCACTGCTGCAGATGGGGTCTCAACCATGACACCCACTTGGATGTTTTCATCAAAGGCTTTACCCTCTGCGCGTAATTCTGCTTTTAAGGTTTCAAGCACAGATTTTAACTCTCGAATTTCTTCTACCGAAATAATCATCGGGAACATCACGGCAAGTTTACCAAATGCAGAAGCACGTAATACCGCTCTTAATTGTGCGTGTAAAATTTCACGACGATCAAGGGCAATACGTACCGCACGCCATCCTAAGAATGGATTCATTTCTTTTGGTAAATTTAAATATGGAAGCTCTTTGTCACCACCGATATCCATGGTTCGTAATACCACTAGACGACCTTCCATTGCTTCAACCACTTCTTTATAAGCAATGAACTGCTCTTCTTCGCTTGGCAATTGATCGCGATCCATAAAGAGGAATTCAGTACGGTATAACCCCACCCCTTCTGCACCATTACGATGTGCGCCTTCGCAATCACGAATCGTACCAATATTCGCAACCACCTCCACTTTATGACCATCAAGGGTCACTGCAGGCAAATCTTTTAATTTCGCTAATTCTGCTTTTTCTTCAGCAAGTTTTGCTTCTAGTGTTTTTAATTCATCGATTTCAGCTTGAGTCGGATTCACGTAAACACGGTTGTTCACGGCATCTAAAATAAGATAATCACCTGTATTCACTCGAGCTGTGACATCATTCGTCCCTACAATGGCCGGCAATTCAAGTGAACGAGCCATAATTGAAGTGTGAGATGTTCTACCACCAATATCAGTGATAAAACCTAATACTTTTTCTAAGTTTAATTGAGCGGTTTCTGATGGGGTTAAATCGTAAGCCACAAGGATAGACTCTTCGGCAATATCACCAAGATCTACAATGTGCATACCTAAAATATTTTTGATTAAACGATTACCGATATCACGAATATCACCCGCGCGTTCTTTTAAGTATTCATCATCAATTTCAGACAACATTTCAACTTGTTGATCGATGATTTTACTTGCAGCCACACTTGCATTCACTTTGTGTGAACGAAGGTAATCAAGAATTTCTTCTTCTAATTCTTCATCTTCAAGGATCATTAAATGGCCTTCAAAGATCGCTGCTTTTTCTTCACCTAAAGATTTTAATGCGCGTTGATGAATAGAATTAAGTTGCTCAACGGCAGCTTCACGGCCCGCATAAAAACGAGCAACCTCTGCGTCAATTTGATCTTCTGAAATTTTTTGGAAATCCAGAACAATTTTTTCTTCTTTTAATACTAAAGCTTTACCAAAAACGATACCTGGTGATGCTGGGATACCTGTAATCATAATTTTACATTCCGAAATAATTTATTAAAGGCTAAATAAACAATAGCCACAGAATAGGAATCCTGTGGCTATCGTCAATTATTCTAAAGTAGGAATTAATGCTACTAAATGTTCAACGGCTTGTTGTTCGTCTTCACCTTCAGCCGAGATGGTGATTACAGTTCCTTGCGTCAAACCTAAGGTTTGTAGCTTAAATAAGCTTTTCGCACTTGCACTTTTTCCACCAGAAGTGACTGTTACATCAGAAGCAAACGCTTTAGCTTCTTTAACAAATTGCGCCGCTGGACGGGTGTGTAAACCATTAGGGGCTGTAATTTCTACATCTTTTGAGAACATAATGTTACCTCTATTTAATAATAGTAAAATTTAAGCAATTTAATCTATAAATCGTTGGTAGTATCGCTATTAAATGCCCAATAATCAAGGCAAAACACAAAAAAAATTGAGCTACATCACAAAATTTAAACCTTTGCATACCTAATTTGAGTAAAAGATATACTACGCAGAAAAATGACGTTGTGATTTCGTCTCACTCAAGCTTTCAATGAGGCGATGATAATTCTCATAGCGTATCGGTGAAATCCGACCTGCTTCAACAGCCTCACGTAATGCACAACCTGGATCATTCAAATGTTTACAATCACGGAACTTACACGTGCCTAGGACATATTGAAATTCACGATAGCCTTTGGTGATCTGATCTGGCTCCAAATGCCATAAACCAAACTCACGAATACCTGGTGAATCAATCAAATTGCCGCCTTGTGGCAAATGATATAAACGAGAAGAAGTTGTGGTATGTTGCCCCAAGCCTGAGGTTTCACTGATGCCACCGACTTGCGCATTGACCGTTGGTAAAATATGGTTAATTAAACTGGATTTGCCGACCCCTGACTGTCCCACAAAAATGGATGTTCCGTCACTTAAAAGTGCGGTCAATTTTTCCATATTTTTTCCGGTTTCAGCAGAAATGATGATGGTCTGATAACCAATATCACGATAAATCTGTAACTGGCTTTCCACTTCCTGCTCTTGCTCGGCATCCAGTAAATCGCCTTTATTCACCACAATGACAGGTTCGATCCCCGCATTTTCACACACCACTAAATAACGATCGATAATATTGAGTGAAAGCACTGGCACAACGGCTGAGACAATAATAATACGATCGATATTGGCCGCAATCGGTTTCAGCCCATCATAATAATCTGGACGAGCAATTTCATTTTGTCTTGGGTGAATAGCTTCAATCACGCCACTCACACCTTGGAGCTGTTCATTACCTTGCCGCCAAATCACTTTATCTCCAACCACGAGACTAGAAAGTGTACGACGTAAATTACAGCGGAAAATTTCGCCTTGTGCATTTTCTACATCTGCATGAACTGAATAACGCGTAACGACTACCCCATCTTGACTTTCGCCTAGCATATCATCTTGCCATTCCACTTCTTTCTTCTTGTGGCGATGCAAGGCTTTCGCGTTATTTGATTGAATTCGACGAGTTTGATTTTGCGTTAGTTTACGTTTGCTCATAAAGTGCGGTCGTTTTTTCCGATGTTTTTCGTTAAAATAAACGGGATTAAAAATGTTTATAGGATACCTTATATTATGCAATTAGATAAACAAAATCTGATTTGGATCGATTTAGAAATGACCGGATTAGATCCTGAAAAAGAACGCATTATTGAAATTGCGACCATTGTGACCGATAAAGATCTCAATATTTTAGCTGAAGGACCTGTGATTGCGGTGCATCAAAGTGATGAATTATTAAACAAAATGTCCGAATGGTGCGTAAAAACCCACACAGCGAATGGCTTAGTGGAACGTGTTAAAGCGAGCAAAATTACTGAGCGTGCAGCTGAATTACAAACATTAGATTTTTTAAAACGTTGGGTACCAAAAGGCGCTTCACCGATTTGTGGTAATAGCATCGCCCAAGATAAACGCTTTCTTTATAAATACATGCCTGATTTAGCAGATTATTTCCACTATCGTCATGTGGATGTCAGCACATTAAAAGAATTGGCTTCTCGCTGGAAACCAGAGATTTTAGACGGGTTCAAAAAAGGTAATACCCATCTAGCCCTTGATGATATTCGAGAATCAATTAAAGAGTTAGCTTACTACCGTGAGCACTTTATTAATCTGGGTTGATGAAAACTTAGGCAAACTCAATCATTTGCGAAATCTGCGCTTGCGTTGAATAAATTTTTTCGTATAATGTTGCCTCATTCACCAATGTGAAATGCGGGAATAGCTCAGTTGGTAGAGCACGACCTTGCCAAGGTCGGGGTCGCGAGTTCGAGCCTCGTTTCCCGCTCCAAATTTTCACATGAATGCCCTGCGGGAATAGCTCAGTTGGTAGAGCACGACCTTGCCAAGGTCGGGGTCGCGAGTTCGAGCCTCGTTTCCCGCTCCAAATTCTCAATCCGTTGCTGAAAAGCAGCGGATTTTTTTATTGTATTTTCCCTACATATTCCCTTCAAAATACGATAAAATCCCTCAGAAACTTTAACCTAAAAAATCACTCTAAGAATGACCGAATTAACCCAATACATTCCTGATGAAGGCACGATGCTCCGTTTTGGTAAAAAACTCGCAGAAGTGCTTGTAAAACAACCGAAAGATAACGCCATTGTGCTTTATTTTAATGGTGATCTTGGTGCAGGGAAAACCACCCTGACTCGTGGAATGGTGCAAGGTTTAGGCTACCAAGGCAATGTCAAAAGTCCTACTTACACGTTAGTAGAAGAATATAGCATTGCAGGGAAAATGATTTATCACTTTGATTTATATCGTCTTGCCGATCCTGAAGAATTGGAATTTATGGGCATTCGTGATTATTTCAGCCAAAATTGTATCTGCTTAATCGAATGGGCAGAAAAAGGTGAGGGCATCTTGCCTGAGCCTGATTTATTGGTGAATATTGATTATTACGACGATGCTCGCAACATTACACTAATTGCTCAAAACTCAGTGGGCGAGCATATTTTGACACAACTATAAAATTGATTTACATGAAAGCAAAATTTTCGTTTCTTTTTGGAATATTTTCTCTAATTTCTACTACCGTATTTGCCGCACCACAATGGACAATTGCCATTGATCCCGGCCACGGCGGTAAAGATCCCGGTGCTATCGGAAAAAATTTAGGCATTTATGAAAAAAATGTCACCCTTTCTATCGCGCGAGAATTAAAAGCCTTATTAGATAAAGATCCTAATTTCAAAGGTGTTTTAACACGCAGTAGCGATTACTACATTTCCGTGCCAGAACGTTCTGAAATCGCACGTAAATATAAAGCAAATTTCCTTGTGTCTATCCATGCTGACTCCTCTCTCAATGCAGACCAACGTGGCGCATCTGTTTGGGTGCTATCCAATCGCCGTGCCAACGATGAAATGGGTCAATGGTTAGAAGATGATGAAAAACGCTCTGAGCTTTTAGGTGGCGCAGGAAAAGTACTTTCCAATAACAATGACAAATATTTAGATCAAACTGTACTCGACCTACAATTTGGTCACAGCCAACGTACAGGCTACGAACTTGGTAACAGCATTTTACGTCGCTTTGCTCGCGTAACCTCCTTAAGTCGCAGCACGCCACAACATGCGAGCCTTGGCGTATTGCGTTCACCCGATATTCCTTCTGTTCTGGTGGAAACAGGTTTCCTTTCCAATATGGAAGAAGAACAAAAACTGAATACCATTGCTTATCGTCGTCGTATTGCTTATATGATTTACGAAGGTTTGGTTGCTTATCGTAATGGTAATTTAAAAGCGATTGCAGTCCCACCTAGTGATGAGCAAGACAGCAAATCTACAAAATCAAACGATAAAAACAATGAAAAATCTGACCGCACTTCAGATGTCAAAGACAGCGGTATTCGCCATAAAGTGAAACCCGGTGAAAGCATTGGTAGTCTGGCGAACAAATATGATGTCAAAGTCAGCGAAATCATTGAGTTAAATAAACTGAAACGCAAAGAACTTTGGTTAAATGAAACCATTAAGATTCCTGATAATGGCAAAGGCAAAAAAGCGGAAGAGCCAACTAAAAAAGAAGAGAAAAACACTGAAAAATCAGACCGCACTTCCGATGTCAAAGACAGCGGCGTCCGTCATAAAGTGAAACCAGGTGAAAGCATTGGTAGTCTGGCGAACAAATATGATGTAAAAGTCAGTGAAATTATTGAATTAAATAAACTAAAACGTAAAGAACTTTGGCTGAATGAAACCATCAAAATTCCAGATAACGGCAAGGGTAAAAAGGTAGAAGAAAAACCTAAATCGGATGATAAAACCAAAGCCGATAATAAAGGAAAAAACAGCAAAATTGTTGAAGCTGAAAAAGCGGTTTCTAAAAAAGATCAAAAACAAGAAAAAGCTGAGAATAAAAAAGAGCCTGAGAAAAAAGGTAACGATAAAAAAGAGACTTCTTCAAAAGGAAATGAGAAGAAAGATGATGGCAAGAAAGAACCCCCGCTTTACCATACAGTGAAAGCCGATCAAACTATCTATGCCATCTCTCGTGAATACAATGTACCGGTTAACCGTCTTTTAAAACTGAACCCAACATTGAAAAACGGCAAAGTCGTGACTGGGCAAAAAATCAAACTTAAAGAAAAATAAGGAATCCTATGGCAATCAAAATTCTTTCTCCACAGCTGGCTAATCAGATTGCCGCAGGTGAAGTGGTCGAACGCCCTGCCTCTGTGGTGAAAGAATTAGTGGAAAACAGCCTTGATGCTGGTGCCAATAAAATTCATATTGATATTGAAAATGGTGGCGCCAGTCTGATTCGTATTCGAGATAATGGCAGTGGCATTCCTAAAGAAGAATTAAGCCTTGCGCTGGCTCGACATGCAACCAGTAAAATTGCTGTTCTTGATGATCTCGAAGCCATTTTAAGTTTAGGTTTCCGCGGTGAAGCCCTTGCCAGTATCAGCTCGGTTTCTCGTCTCACGCTTACCTCTCGCACTGCAGAGCAAAATGAAGCATGGCAAGTCTATGCGCAAGGGCGAGAGATGGAAACCACAATTAAACCTGCGTCTCATCCAGTCGGTACGACAGTTGAAGTGGCGAATCTCTTTTTTAATACACCTGCTCGTCGTAAATTCTTACGCACCGATAAAACGGAATTTGCTCATATTGATGAAGTCATTCGCCGTATTGCTTTAGCGAAATTTAATATCGCTTTTACGCTCACACATAACGGCAAAATTGTTCGACAATATCGCCCTGCAACAAATGAAGAACAACAACTAAAACGTGTTGCCGCTATTTGTGGCGATGATTTTGTTCAACATGCCTTACGTATTGATTGGAAACATGATGATTTACATCTTTCTGGTTGGGTTGCGACACCTGAGTTTACCCGTTCTCAGAATGATTTAAGCTATTGTTATATCAATGGGCGAATGGTGCGCGATAAAGTGATCACCCACGCCATTCGTCAAGCTTATGCGGAGCATTTGCATACTGAGCAATACCCTGCATTTGTGCTATTTATCGACCTCAATCCACATGATGTCGATGTCAACGTGCACCCAACAAAACACGAGGTGCGTTTCCATCAAGCGCGTTTAATTCATGATTTTATCTGCCAAGGCGTAACAAATGCACTCAATGCCATTCCTCAAGCTGAATTGGATTTAGCGCCAACGATAAATGAGACAAGAGAGCCTTCGGCTTCGTATCAAACCCACTATGAACTGAAACCCAATCGTGCGGCGGCGGGGCAAAATATTTTTGCCTCGAATTATCATCAGCCTCGTGAAAAACAATCAGAAAATCGACCGCACTTTTCAAACCGTAGTGATTACGTTCCGTCGTATGATTATCGTGAACAGCAGCCTACAAAGACTGAACAACGCTTATATGGGGAATTAGTACGTTCAACAGAAGCTTCTCAAGTTTTTACAAATTCTATTGTTGAACAACAACTCCCACAGACAAGTGAAACTGGCTATTTACGCGCATTGGCATTAATTGAAAATAAAGCATTGCTTTTACAACAAAATCAGCAGTTTTATTTGATGTCATTAGCTAAATTGCAAACCTTAAATTATGAATTAACCTTACAGCAGGGTGAAATTTCGCAACAACCGTTGCTCATTCCGATTATTTTTCGCTTAGATGAAAAACAATTTGAACAATGGAAAAAACAAAAAGCTTTTTTTCAGCAAAGTGGTTTTGAATTTATTGAAAATGAAGCACAGCTACGTCTTACATTAAATAAAGTGCCTGCAATTTTACGTACACAAAACTTACAAAAATGTGTGGTGAGCCTGCTTGCTGAACATGTAGAAAATATGCCTGATTTTCTGACCGCACTTTGTCAGACGCTAGAGATGAAACCGATTGAGGTGTTAGCGGATGCGGTCAGCTTATTAAGTGAAACGGAACGCTTACTGAATAAAACTTATCAAGAAAAATTTAATACATTACTGAAACCGATTAACTGGCAGCCTTTTTTAAGCGATTTGTAATATGACACAAAAAACTGACTCTAAACCAACCGCACTTTTTCTGATGGGACCAACAGCCTCAGGAAAAACGGATCTTGCTATTCAATTACGTCAAAGCCTGCCCGTGGAAGTGATCAGTGTTGATTCTGCATTAATTTATAAAGGGATGGATATTGGTACGGCAAAGCCTTCTAAAGAGGAACTAGCCCTTGCCCCCCACCGATTAATCGATATTTTAGATCCCGCTGAAAGTTATTCCGCGATGAATTTTCGTGATGATGCACTCAGAGAAATGGCTGATATTACCGCGCAAGGTAAAATTCCGCTTTTGGTTGGCGGCACTATGTTGTATTACAAAGCATTGATTGAAGGACTTTCCCCCCTTCCATCTGCTGATGAAAAGTTACGATTAGAAATTGAAGAAAAAGCGCAAAAACTTGGCTGGCCTGCTCTTCATCAAGAATTACAAAAAATTGATCCTATTTCTGCAGAGCGTATCAATCCAAATGATTCTCAGCGCATTAATCGTGCATTAGAAGTATTCTATTTAACGGGCAAATCATTAACGGAATTAACTGAACAAAAAGGCGAAGAATTGCCTTATCAATTTTTACAATTTGCTATTGCTCCAGAAGATCGTGCGGTGTTACATCAACGTATCGAACAACGTTTCCATAAAATGATCGAATTAGGTTTCCAAGAAGAGGTTGAAAAACTCTATCAACGAGAAGATCTCCATCCTGATTTGCCTTCTATCCGCTGTGTGGGCTATCGACAAATGTGGGAATATTTACGTGGTGACTATGATCATGAAGAAATGGTCTTCCGTGGCATTTGTGCGACTCGCCAATTAGCAAAACGACAAATCACCTGGCTGCGCGGCTGGAAAACACCATTAAATTGGCTAGATAGTCTGCAACCGCAACAAGCCAAAGAAATCGTACTACGCAAGATTGACGAACATTTTAAGGGGTAAATTATGGCGCTTTCACTTCCGCTTTCGACTGAAAAACTCATTCAACTTGGCGAAGTGCTTTGCCAACATTTCCCTGAAATGAATCTTGATAAAATAACCCAACAAATCGAGCGGGACGAAACAGATCTCACGACAGCAATCGGACAAATCAACTATGCCATCAGTCTGTCTGATTTCTTGGAAAAAGTCTTAAAAAAACACCCGCACTTTTTAGCTCAATGGTGGCAAACACCTCCTCAATTTTCAGATTGTCAACATTACGCTAACCATCTAGCTGACCAACTCTCCACTATCCAAAACGAAGAACAGCTTTACAAAACGCTACGAGATTTTCGAAATCAAGAAATGGCGAAACTAAGTTTCTGTCAAAGCTTGAATCTTGCTACCGTAGAAGAAATTTTTATTCGTCTTTCTCAACTTGCTGAAAGTCTTATCATCGGTGCGAGAGATTGGCTGTACAAACAAGCTTGCGAAGAAATGGGCACGCCTTGCGATGAAAATAGCAATCCTCAGCAACTCTATATTCTTGGTATGGGAAAATTAGGTGGTTTTGAGCTAAATTTCTCCTCTGATATTGATTTAATTTTTACCTATCCTTCACAGGGAGAAACCGTTGGTGCAAGACGAGCCGTTGATAACGCCAAATTTTTTACGCGTTTAGGACAACGTCTGATTAATGCATTGGATCAATTTACGCCTGATGGCTTTGTCTATCGTACGGATATGCGCCTTCGCCCTTTTGGCGACAGTGGTGCGCTTGCCTTAAGTTTTTCTGCGATGGAACAATATTACCAAGATCAAGGACGAGACTGGGAACGCTATGCCATGATCAAAGGGCGTATTTTAGGAGCCGATGAACAAGATCCCAATGTAAAAACCTTGCAGCAATTACTTCGTCCTTTTGTATATCGACGCTATATTGATTTTAGTGTGATTCAAGCTTTACGTGAAATGAAAGGTAAAATCGAGCGTGAAGTACGCCGCCGTGGCTTAAAAGACAATATTAAACTAGGTGCTGGCGGAATTCGAGAAATCGAATTTATTGTGCAAGTTTTTCAACTGATTCGAGGTGGACGTGAGATTAAGCTCCAACAACATGAATTGCTTAAACTTCTACCCGAAATACGGGATCTCGGTTTAATTACACCTCAGCAATATCATGAATTAAGAGAAGCTTATATCTTCCTTCGTCGCACTGAAAACGTGCTACAAGCTATTGATGATCAACAGACGCAACTTCTCCCAACAGATGAAGAAAATCGCCTTAGATTAATGGTCGCTTGTCGAGAATACACTTACTTAGATGAGAACAATCAGTCTACGATAAAATCTTATCCAATTGAAAACTGGGATGATTTCTATCAAACATTACAGGCTCACCAACAAAAAGTGCGGTCAGTTTTTGATACATTAATTGGTGAAGAAAAAGATGAACGTACCGATGACAGTAATCAGTGGATTGATTTTTTAGAAAGTGATCTCGACGATATTGAACAAATGTTGGTCGATAATCAAATTGATGATGACGCGATTTCCGATATCTTAGATAAACTTATTCAATTCAAAGAGGGGCTTGCGCGCCGTGTTATTGGCTCTCGTGGTCGAGAAGTTTTAGCTCACTTATTGCCAAATATCTTCACTCAAATATTTGAACAAAAAAATTACCGCACTTTATTGCCACGTATCCTCAATATTGTCGATAAAATTGCGAGTAGAACGACATATTTGGAATTGCTCTTAGAAAATCCTCAAGCCATTGAGCAGCTAATTGAGCTATGTGCGCAATCCCAGATGATTGCTGAACAAGTGGCTCGTCACCCTATTCTACTCGATGAATTATTAAATACTGAGGCGCTACGTAATCCATTGCCGTTCACGCAGTACCCTGACGAATTAAAGCAATATATGCTGCGATTACCGCAAGACGATGAAGAACAATTCATTGACGGTTTACGCCAATTCAAGCAATCTATTTTATTACGTGTTGCAGCCGCTGATATTCTCGGCGTATTGCCTGTTATGAAAGTGAGCGATCATCTCACTTATCTGGCAGAAGCAATCATTGATGCCGTTGTCAATTTTGCTTGGCAACAAGTCAGTCAACGATTTGGGGTCCCCGAACATCTTGTAGATAAAACTGAAAAAGGCTTTTTAGTTATTGGCTACGGTAAATTAGGCGGAATTGAACTCGGATATAAATCTGATTTGGATTTAGTCTTTTTATACCAAGCTGTTGAAGGAGTGACTGTTGGAGGGAAGAAATCCATTGATAGCAATCAATTCTATTTAAGATTGGCTCAAAAAATTGTCAGCATTTTTAGCATGAATACCAGTGCAGGTGTACTTTACGATGTTGATATGCGATTACGACCTTCAGGCGATGCAGGCTTACTAGGCTGTTCGCTTCAAGCATTTGAAAACTATCAACTCAATGAAGCATGGACATGGGAGAAACAGGCACTCGTCCGCAGTCGTGCCATTTTTGGTGAAATAGAATTAAAAGCAGAATTTGAAAAAATTCGCTGTAATGTACTTTCTGCTCAAAGAGATATTAATCAGCTAAAAATTGAAGTAAGAGAAATGCGTGAAAAAATGTACGAACATCTATCTCATACAAAAGAAGGCTTTTTTAATATCAAAACAGATCGTGGTGGTATTACCGATATTGAATTTATCGCCCAGTATCTGATGCTTGCAAATGCCCCAGCTAATCCAATATTAACTAAATGGTCTGATAACGTCCGCATTTTTGATTCCATGGCAGAATATCACATTATTTCTCTAGCTGAGTGTGAAAAACTCAAATCCTGCTACGTGACACTACGTAATAAAATTCACCACCTAAACTTATTAGGAAAGCCTGTCATTGTTGATGATTCGGTATTTGCAGAAGAAAGGGAATTTGTTTGTTCTTTTTGGAATAAGCTATTTTCTTAAAAGATTAAAGGAGTCTATCCCAATATATTTGGGATAAACTCCTTTTCATATATTCTCTACAGTAAAAACAGCCTAACTTTCTACCGTACTTTAACTTATCAAATTCAAATATAATAAAAATCCATAAACAAAACACCCCAAGCCATTCAGCTCGGGGTTCTTCTATTCAGTACCTGGCGGTGTCCTACTCTCACATGGGGAAGCCCCACACTACCATCGGCGCATCGGCGTTTCACTTCTGAGTTCGGTATGGGGTCAGGTGGGACCACCGCTCTATCGCCGCCAGGATTATTCCTTTAATAACTTCTTCTATCTCTTTCTGCTCTCACTATCTCTAGTGCTCACAACCAAACAAGCTGATTTAACTTCAAAACTTTCTCTTTCTTCTCTGAGTTTGTTTCGTCTTCTCAACACCCAAAACCCTTGAGCGTTGTATAGTTAAGCCTCTCGGGCAATTAGTATCTGTTAGCTCAACGGCTCGCACCGCTTACACACCAGACCTATCTACGTCTTAGTCTTAAACAACCCTTACTGTCTTAAAGACAGGGAGAACTCATCTCTTGGCAAGTTTCGTGCTTAGATGCTTTCAGCACTTATCTCTTCCGCACTTAGCTACCCGGCAATGCGTCTGGCGACACAACCGGAACACCAGTGGTGCGTCCACTCCGGTCCTCTCGTACTAGGAGCAGCCCCAATCAATTCTCCAACGCCCACGGCAGATAGGGACCGAACTGTCTCACGACGTTCTAAACCCAGCTCGCGTACCACTTTAAATGGCGAACAGCCATACCCTTGGGACCTACTTCAGCCCCAGGATGTGATGAGCCGACATCGAGGTGCCAAACACCGCCGTCGATATGAACTCTTGGGCGGTATCAGCCTGTTATCCCCGGAGTACCTTTTATCCGTTGAGCGATGGCCCTTCCATTCAGAACCACCGGATCACTATGACCTACTTTCGTACCTGCTCGACTTGTCTGTCTCGCAGTTAAGCTTGCTTATACCATTGCACTAACCTGACGATGTCCGACCGTCATTAGCAAACCTTCGTGCTCCTCCGTTACTCTTTGGGAGGAGACCGCCCCAGTCAAACTACCCACCAGACACTGTCCGAGACCACGTTTCGTAATCTTCGTTAGAACATCAAACGTTAAAGGGTGGTATTTCAAGGACGACTCCAACAATACTGGCGTATCATCTTCATAGTCTCCCACCTATCCTACACATCAAAATTCAATGTTCAGTGTCAAGCTATAGTAAAGGTTCACGGGGTCTTTCCGTCTAGCCGCGGGTACACCGCATCTTCACGGCGATTTCAATTTCACTGAGTCTCGGGTGGAGACAGCCTGGCCATCATTATGCCATTCGTGCAGGTCGGAACTTACCCGACAAGGAATTTCGCTACCTTAGGACCGTTATAGTTACGGCCGCCGTTTACTGGGGCTTCGATCAGGAGCTTCTCTTTCGATTACACCATCAATTAACCTTCCAGCACCGGGCAGGCATCACACCCTATACGTCCACTTTCGTGTTTGCAGAGTGCTGTGTTTTTAATAAACAGTTGCAGCCAGCTGGTATCTTCGACCGGTTCAACCTTCGCCCGCAAGGGACTACAATCTACGCCGGCGCACCTTCTCCCGAAGTTACGGTGCTATTTTGCCTAGTTCCTTCACCCGAGTTCTCTCAAGCGCCTGAGTATTCTCTACCTGACCACCTGTGTCGGTTTTCAGTACGGTTTAGATAAACCTGAAGCTTAGTGGCTTTTCCTGGAAGTGTGGTATCGGTTACTTCAGCTCCGTAGAGCCTCGTCATCATCTCTCAGTGTTAAAGAAGTCCGGATTTGCCTAAACTTCACACCTACAAACTTAAACGCACATATCCAACAGTGCGATAACCTAACCTGCTCCGTCCCCACATCGCAGTTTATCCAAGTACGGGAATATTAACCCGTTTCCCATCGACTACGCTTTTCAGCCTCGCCTTAGGGGCCGACTCACCCTGCCCCGATTAACGTTGGACAGGAACCCTTGGTCTTCCGGCGAACGGGTTTTTCACCCGTTTTATCGTTACTTATGTCAGCATTCGCACTTCTGATACGTCCAGCAGCCCTCTCGAGCCACCTTCATCCGCTTACAGAACGCTCCCCTACCCAACAGACTTTCGTCTGATGCCGCAGCTTCGGTGCTATATTTGAGCCCCGTTACATCTTCCGCGCAGGCCGACTCGACTAGTGAGCTATTACGCTTTCTTTAAATGATGGCTGCTTCTAAGCCAACATCCTAGCTGTCTAAGCCTTCCCACTTCGTTTCCCACTTAATATAGACTTTGGGACCTTAGCTGGCGGTCTGGGTTGTTTCCCTCTCCACGACGGACGTTAGCACCCGCCGTGTGTCTCCTGAGTATCACTCTTCGGTATTCGTAGTTTGCATCGGGTTGGTAATCCGGGATGGACCCCTAGCCGAAACAGTGCTCTACCCCCGAAGGTGTCCGCTCAAGGCTCTACCTAAATAGATTTCGGGGAGAACCAGCTATCTCCCGGTTTGATTGGCCTTTCACCCCCAGCCACAAGTCATCCGCTAATTTTTCAACATTAGTCGGTTCGGTCCTCCAGTTAGTGTTACCCAACCTTCAACCTGCCCATGGCTAGATCACCGGGTTTCGGGTCTATACCTTGCAACTAGACGCCCAGTTAAGACTCGGTTTCCCTTCGGCTCCCCTATTCGGTTAACCTCGCTACAAAATATAAGTCGCTGACCCATTATACAAAAGGTACGCAGTCACCCTTAAAGGGCTCCCACTGCTTGTACGTACAAGGTTTCAGGTTCTATTTCACTCCCCTCACCGGGGTTCTTTTCGCCTTTCCTTCACAGTACTGGTTCACTATCGGTCAATCAGGAGTATTTAGCCTTGGAGGATGGTCCCCCCATCTTCAAACAGGATATCACGTGTCCCGCCCTACTTATCGTTAGCTTAGTACCATGACCTGGACTTCGAGTACGGGGCTATCACCCTGTATCGCCAAACTTCCCAGCTTGTTCCTCTGTCTCTGTCATTATCACTAACAGGCTCCTTCGCGTTCGCTCGCCGCTACTAACGAAATCTCGGTTGATTTCTTTTCCTCGGGGTACTTAGATGTTTCAGTTCTCCCGGTTTGCCTCACTTACCTATGGATTCAGTAAGTGATAGTAGATTCTTCATCTACTGGGTTTCCCCATTCGGACATCTTGGATTAAACGCCTCTTATCGACTCATCCAAGCTTTTCGCAGATTAGCACGTCCTTCATCGCCTCTGATTGCCAAGGCATCCACCTTGTACGCTTAGTCACTTAACTATACAACCTCAAAAATTCTTGATGTTGTGTTTTCAACTAAACACTTGATTGCTTTTGTTCAATCAAGATTTTATTCTTACTCAGACTTTTTCTTATCCTTAAAGGACTTGAAAGTCTCTTCAGTTTTTCAGCTTGTTTCCTGGTTGTTAAAGAACAGAAGATAATAAAGTTATCTTTATTTGGCGTCCCCACGGGGATTCGAACCCCGGTTACCGCCGTGAAAGGGCGATGTCCTAGGCCTCTAGACGATGGGGACAACAAATAAAGATACTCTATCTTACATTTTGCTTACGCACTTTTCTCTCTTCATTCATTTTCTACAATATATCAATCAATCTGTGTGGACACTTATTGCCTCTCGTTTTTGGTAAGGAGGTGATCCAACCGCAGGTTCCCCTACGGTTACCTTGTTACGACTTCACCCCAGTCATGAATCATACCGTGGTAAACGCCCTCCCGAAGGTTAAGCTATCTACTTCTGGTACAACCCACTCCCATGGTGTGACGGGCGGTGTGTACAAGGCCCGGGAACGTATTCACCGCAACATTCTGATTTGCGATTACTAGCGATTCCGACTTCATGGAGTCGAGTTGCAGACTCCAATCCGGACTTAGACGTACTTTGTGAGATTCGCTCCAGCTCGCACTATCGCTTCCCTCTGTATACGCCATTGTAGCACGTGTGTAGCCCTACTCGTAAGGGCCATGATGACTTGACGTCATCCCCACCTTCCTCCGGTTTATCACCGGCAGTCTCCTTTGAGTTCCCGACCTAATCGCTGGCAACAAAGGATAAGGGTTGCGCTCGTTGCGGGACTTAACCCAACATTTCACAACACGAGCTGACGACAGCCATGCAGCACCTGTCTCAGAGTTCCCGAAGGCACCAATCCATCTCTGAAAAGTTCTCTGGATGTCAAGAGTAGGTAAGGTTCTTCGCGTTGCATCGAATTAAACCACATGCTCCACCGCTTGTGCGGGCCCCCGTCAATTCATTTGAGTTTTAACCTTGCGGCCGTACTCCCCAGGCGGTCGATTTATCACGTTAGCTACGGGCGCCAAACCTAAAGTTCAACCCCCAAATCGACATCGTTTACAGCGTGGACTACCAGGGTATCTAATCCTGTTTGCTCCCCACGCTTTCGCACATGAGCG
Source organism: Haemophilus parainfluenzae T3T1 (assembly GCF_000210895.1). Classification (NCBI taxonomy): domain Bacteria; kingdom Pseudomonadati; phylum Pseudomonadota; class Gammaproteobacteria; order Pasteurellales; family Pasteurellaceae; genus Parahaemophilus; species Parahaemophilus parainfluenzae. Next base: position 2,079,532 of record NC_015964.1, read on the forward strand.
TCAGTACATTCCCAAGGGGCTGCCTTCGCCTTCGGTATTCCTCCACATCTCTACGCATTTCACCGCTACACGTGGAATTCTACCCCTCCCTAAAGTACTCTAGCGACCCAGTATGAAATGCAATTCCCAGGTTAAGCCCGGGGCTTTCACACCTCACTTAAGTCACCGCCTGCGTGCCCTTTACGCCCAGTTATTCCGATTAACGCTCGCACCCTCCGTATTACCGCGGCTGCTGGCACGGAGTTAGCCGGTGCTTCTTCTGTAGTTAACGTCAATCACCTAGTCTATTAAACTAAATGCCTTCCTCGCTACCGAAAGAACTTTACAACCCGAAGGCCTTCTTCATTCACGCGGCATGGCTGCGTCAGGGTTGCCCCCATTGCGCAATATTCCCCACTGCTGCCTCCCGTAGGAGTCTGGGCCGTGTCTCAGTCCCAGTGTGGCTGGTCATCCTCTCAGACCAGCTAGAGATCGTCGGCTTGGTGAGCCTTTACTTCACCAACTACCTAATCCCACTTGGGCTCATCCTATGGCATGTGGCCCGAAGGTCCCACACTTTAATCTTTCGATATTACGCGGTATTAGCTACAGTTTCCCGTAGTTATCCCCCTCCATAAGCTAGATTCCCAAGCATTACTCACCCGTCCGCCACTCGTCATCAAAGAAGCAAGCTTCTTTATGTTACCGTTCGACTTGCATGTGTTAAGCCTGCCGCCAGCGTTCAATCTGAGCCATGATCAAACTCTTCAATTCAAGTTCAATCGCTCAATACTGCTGACATAAAATGTCACTACTTAAAAAAGTATTATGAATTTCTAGTTAGCACCTATTAAGACTTCAAAATTAAAAAATATTTTTAAAACAAGTCAATCAACAAGTGCCCACACAGATTGTCTGATATATTGTTAAAGAGCAAAAAACAACGACGCACTGGTTTTATAAAGCTTCACAACAGCGCGTCGTTGTGTGGGGCGTATTATAGGCATTTCAGATGCCTTTGCAAGATCTTTTTGTAAAAAAATGTAAATTTTTTTGCTATTTGCTTATAAACGCACCAACATGACGAGAAAAAATCATTTTAAAACGGTAATGCCATCAAATCCCCAAAGCGCTAATGCCTGTTCTAATTGATGTTTATTCTCTACATCTTGCGTACAAAAGACCTGATTTTTCACCTCAGATTTTGACTGCACTTCTAATTTATCAAGTAAGAACTGCAACCGCTTGGCAATAGCGAATCCTGGATCCATAAAATTCTTCACTTGAGGTAAGCAAATTTGAATTTCATCTTTAATTAAAGGGAAATGGGTACAGCCTAAACAAATCGTATCTAAATTCTCTATTGAGGCCCAAGGACTTAATTCATTTTTCAATGCAATCAAATCGACCGATTTTCCTTGGATTTTATGCTCTGCGATTTCAACCAATTTAGTTGAGCCTAATCGTTCTACTATGCAATGGGAGGCAAACTGATGAATAAGATCATTAACATAAGGGCGTTTAACCGTGCCCTTTGTTGCCAATAGACCAATATGTTTTGTTTGTGATATTTCTGCTGCAGGCTTGATGGCTGGTACGGTTCCTACAATCGGAATAGAAAATTGTTCACGTAAAGGCGGTAACACTACTGTACTCGCGGTATTACAAGCAATCACAATGGCATCAAGTGGATAATTCTGATTAATTTTTTTACAAATATCCAATGTTCGCTGAATGATTGTTTCTTCTGATTTTTCTGAATAGGGGAAACCCGCATTGTCAAAGCAATACAAATAATGGTTATCAGGCATGAGCTTTTTCGCTTCTCGATAAACGCTTAAGCCCCCCATTCCTGAATCAAAGAAAAGTACCGTTGGTTTATTCATTTATAAAACTCTTTCAAAAATAACCGCACTTTAGGCATTCGAATAAATTTCTCGATTATTTAGCCAACGGCGGATTAAACTTTCTGCCACATCCGGGTATTTCACTATTAATGCTTTAGCATAATGTTGAACGGTTGGAATCATTTTACGATCGCGCATTAAATTCGCCACCTTAAATTCGGCGATCCCTGTCTGCTTAGTGCCCAATACCTCACCCGGGCCGCGAATTTCTAAATCTTTTTCCGAAATCACAAAGCCATCTTGGCTATCGCGTAGTACCTGTAAACGTTTTTGCGACACTTTACCCAATGGCGGTTTATACATTAGGACACAAAAAGAAGCCGTGCTGCCACGTCCTACTCGCCCACGTAACTGATGGAGTTGTGATAAACCTAAGCGCTCAGCATTTTCAATGATCATAAGACTGGCATTCGGCACATCTACGCCCACTTCGATTACGGTTGTGGCCACAAGCAAATCGAGTTCTGCACTTTTAAAGGCAGCCATAATATCTTGTTTTTCTTGCGGTTTCATTCGCCCATGTACAAGACCAATTTTAAGCATCGGCAACGCTTTCGTTAAATCTTCCCAAATGGCCTCGGCTGCTTGCGCTTCTAATACTTCAGACTCATCAATTAAAGTACAAACCCAATAAGCCTGACGTTTTTCATTAATACAGGCATTCTTGACTCGAGCAACGATTTCATCTCGACGCTCTTCAGAAATAACCACTGTCGTAATCGGCGTTCGACCTGGTGGCAATTCGTCAATAATCGACGTATCAAGATCAGCATAAACCGTCATCGCTAACGTTCTCGGGATTGGTGTTGCTGTCATAATCAGTTGATGTGGATAAAATCCTGCTTTTTCGCCTTTTTCTCGCAACATTAGACGTTGATGCACACCAAAACGATGCTGTTCATCAATAATTACCAAGGCTAAATCAGCAAATTCCACTTCTTCTTGGAATAAAGCATGTGTACCCACCACCATTTGCACAGCACCTGATTTAATCTTTTCCAATTCGGTTTGGCGAGCTTTCCCTTTCACCTTACCCGCTAACCAGCCTACTTCAATACCAAAAGGTTCTAACCAACGGCGGAAATTATTTGCATGCTGTTCCGCTAAAATCTCTGTTGGCGCCATTAAAGCCACTTGTTTGCCATTATCAATCGCTAATAAGGCAGCTAAGGCTGCCACTAACGTTTTCCCTGAGCCTACATCCCCTTGAACAAGTCGCATCATCGGATAATCTTTTGCTAAATCCTGTTCAATATCGGCCACCACTCTATTTTGGGCATTGGTTGGTTGAAAAGGCAAAGATGCAAGAAAACGTTGCTTCAAATTAGTTTGATAATGCAATGGCAACGCTAAAAACTGCTGCGTACCCAACCGCACTTTTTGCATCGCAAGATTATGTGCAAGAAGCTCTTCAAAGATAAGTCGTTGCTGTGCGGGATGTTGTCCTTTCTCCAAAATATCTAATGAGATATCTGGCGGTGGACGATGCAAAAATCGAATAGCATCCTTTAGGCTAAAAGGATGTGGATTAAATTCATTAGGTAAAATTTCCGTTAATTGGATTTTATCGAGTAAAGCCAATGCTTGATCGGTTAGCTTACGTAATGAATTTTGTTTTAAACCTTCTGTTGTGGAATAAATTGGTGTGAGCGTTTCCTCTAAAACCAATGGAGCATTATCCCGTATAATTTGATACTCAGGATGATGAATTTCCGCCATAAAACGCCCGCGTTTAATTTCACCAAACGCTTTGACGCGCGTACCAATCTGAAAACTATTTTTCATCCCTACATTAAAATTGAAGAAACGAAGCATAATTTTGCTTGTTCCATCAGAGAGACTTACAGTTAAAATAGGACGGCGCCCAAAGGCAACTTCACAGGTTTGAACAACACCTTCAATGGTGGCATATTGTTCAGGACGAAGATCAGCAATGGGTGTTATTCTCGTGCGATCTTCATAACGGATAGGTAAATGAAAAAGTAAGTCTTGGAGATTATGAATTCCAAGACGGCTTAATTTATCGGAGATTGCCGCGCCTACACCAGATAAAGTGGTTAGAGGAACAGCATCGAGAAGTTGCGTGCTCATTATGCTTCATTAATATTGCGCTTCAAACGAATCACACTGGTAATTTGTTTGATTTTTCGCATAATGTTTTCTAAATGATAGATATCTCTTGCGCCGACTTGGATAATGACTAATAGCACATTATTCTCTAATTCTTCTGTCCAAATACTTTGAATATTACTTTCGCAAGTCGTGACGGCTGTCATGAGGCTACCTAATGCATTTTGCTCATTAAGCATTTCAATGTGTAATTCAGCATCAAAATTGACCGCACTTTCAGCCTCTTCCCATTTTGCGGCAGTAAAATCTTTCGTATTACTTGACGCTAAATTAGAACAAGCTTGATGATGTACCACTACACCTTTTTTCGCAGTGCTTAAGGCCACGATAGGATCACCCGGAATTGGATGACAACATTGAGCGAAAGACGCTTTCATTTCACCATCTCGGCTTAATGTTAGTGTGCTTTGCGTATTTTCAGAAACGCCATCCACATCAATTTCAATAGCTTCATCCATTAATTGGTGAGCAATAACGCTCGACATTTGATTGCCCACACCAATTTCCATAAAAAGCTCATTAAGACTTGAGAGATTCAATTCATTCAGTACTGCTTGGATTTTCTCTTCAGAAACCTCAGAGAGATAATGTGGTTTCAGGGCCATTTCTAGCTGTTTTTTACCCGTTTGAACGGCATCATCTGCACGCAATAATTTTAAGAAATGACGAATACGAGTTCTTGCGCGAGCGGTCACCACAAAGTTTAGCCAACTGACACTTGGATGAGTATTTTCACTGGTTACAATCTCAACAGTTTGACCAGACTCTAAAGCTTGTGATAACGGATAAGGTTTATGCTCTACCACTGCCGCAACGCAATGATTTCCCACATCAGAATGCACGGCATAAGCAAAATCGACAGCTGTTGCGCCCATTGGTAATTCAACGATACGACCTTTCGGCGTAAAGACATAGATTTCTTTCGGGAAGAACTCAGATTTTACATTTTCAATAAACTCAAAGGAGTTACCCACGTTTTGTTGAATATCTACCAGGCTTTGTAACCAACGTTGAGCACGTACTTGAGCAGTGGTGCTATCGTTTTTACCACCTTCTTTATACACCCAATGAGCGGTAACGCCCATTTCAGCAACCTGTTCCATTTCTTCAGTCTGAAGATGAACTTCTACGGGTACACCATGAGGGCCTATCATCGAGGTTTGTAGTGCTTGATAGCCATTTGCACGTGGCACAGCAATATAATCTTTCACTTTACCAGGGCGAGGCTTATACAAACTATGCATTTGCCCCAACCCGCGATAGCAATCATCCACCGAATTCACAATAACGCGGAAAGCATAAATATCCATAATAGAATGGAATTTCTGATCTTTCATGCGCATTTTTTGATAGATTTTATAGAGATGTTTTTCACGTCCCCAAATACGACTAGGAATGCCCGTATTCTCAAGACGTTGTGAAATATCATTAGAAATGCGTTGAATCAATTCTTGACGAGAACCACGCGCTTGTTCGACGAGCTTTTTAAGTACTTCATAACGGCGAGGATGCATTGCTTCAAAAGATAAATCTTCTAATTCATTCTTGATATGCTCGATGCCTAAACGGTGGGCTAATGGACAGTAAATCTCTAGAGTTTCTTTTGCGATACGACGACGTTTATCAGGACGCAATGAGCCCAACGTTCGCATATTATGGGTACGGTCAGCCAATTTGATTAAGACGACGCGAATATCTCGAGTCATCGCTAAAATCATTTTGCGGAAGTTTTCAACCTGCGCTTCTTGGCGGGTACGGAATTTCAATTTATCTAGTTTAGATACGCCATCAACAATTTCAGCTACACTAGCGCCAAATTCATCTTTTAATTGGGATTCGGTATAAGGGGTATCTTCGATAACATCATGCAATAATGCAGCCATGATTGCTTCATGGTCTAAATGCATTTCTGCGATGATTGAGGCTACCGCAACAGGGTGAGTAATGTAAGGTTCGCCGCTTGAGCGAAATTGTCCTTCGTGAGCATCTCGCGCAATGACGAATGCACGTTTGATTAATTCAATTTTATCGGCGGGCAAATACCCCTGAATAATTCGATCTAAATCGGCAAACAATTCCAAAGGACACCTGACTTTTTGTAGAGAGAAAGACTAGGCGATCAAAATAACTTTAATTTTGACCGCACTTTAATGAGATTATTCTGCGATTAACGCTACTGCCACTTCTTCATTACGTTGAGAAGCTGCCGCATCTAAATACTCTTTTGCATCCATGATTTCTTGGTTGATTAATCCTTTTTCGATTTCACGTAATGCGATTACAGTTGGTTTATCGTTATCTTCCGGCACTAACGGCTCACTTTGATGTAATTCTAATTGTCTCGCACGACGAGCGGCGGTTAAAATTAAATCAAAACGGTTACCAATTTTTTCTACTGCATCTTGCACAGTCACTCGAGCCATGTTTTACTCCGATGTTAAAAATAATGTCTATAAAGGGAAAATATTGTACTCAATTCAAGCTTATTTTGCTAGTAGCTGATGAATTAAGTCTGCATTTTCTGTCTGTTGATAAGCTTTGGTCAAGCGTTCTGCCTGCAAAATGCTTTGTAAATCTGCCAATGCCTGTTCAAAATTATCATTCACAATCACGTAATCATATTCATCATAATGCGAAATTTCGCTGATTGCTTTTGACATTCGCTCAGCAATAACCTCTTTGCTATCCTGTCCGCGTCCAACCAAGCGACGTTCTAATTCAGGTAATGAGGGAGGCAAAATGAAAATACTTTTTACAGAAGGTACTTTTTGGCGAATTTGCTGTGCACCTTGCCAGTCAATATCTAAAAACACATCAATGCCCTTAGCCAAGTTTTCTTCAATTGCTGGCAATGAAGTGCCGTAATAATTACCACCAAACACTTTTGCATATTCTAAGAAGTGGCCTTTTTCAATTAAGGTTTCAAATTCTTCTACGGAAACAAAATAATAATGCACACCATGACTTTCGCCTGGACGAGGAGAACGCGTTGTGTGTGAAATAGACACCATTTTTTTCGTGCCTTGATTCTTCTCTAATAACGCGGAAATTAATGATGACTTGCCCGCCCCACTTGGTGCAGAAAGAATATATAAATTACCTTGAGACATAATTGAAACCTCTTCTTGTTGTTTGTTTTTATTATACAAAAAGAAAATGAAAAGTGCGGTCAAAATTTCATTTGTTTTTCATCCTCGTTAAAAAGTGATCAAGATCACAAAAAAGTGGTATATACCCTTTTTTTTATCAAAATGCCCGTGCTATAATCCAGAAGAACTCGTTAGAGCAACGATTTTGTTTAACTTAAAAAAATAGAAGGTGAAAATCT